>JAEPNO010000045.1 GCA_017643365.1 Balneolaceae bacterium
CAATAGTGTCCTAAACGTTTTGAGTTTCTTTTAAATATAGCATTTCTAAGTCCGCAGGGTATATTATTTTCTATTTCAGAAAAGAACCCCCTGTATAGACTCTGTAGGCGGTCCGAGGTCTTGGGTAAAAGGATGATCCAGCCATCGCTGAAGATCGATCTTTACAAACAGATTTAAGCGAATAAATCCTACCAGATTGGACAGATACCATCGATGGTTGGCCATGGCTTTTAGCACCTTTAGGATAAGGATCGTAATCAATGCGGTCCATATTTGAATCATCACCGCGTTTTCGCTCGTTCCAATGAAGGATTTGATGTGCAAAAGCTGTTTGATTTCCCGAAAGAAGATTTCGATCTGCCAGCGGGCTTTATACAACTCTGCGATCGTATTGGCCGTCCAGTTCAACTGATTGGTAATCAGTTCAATCACCTGTTCATTTTCGGTGTCCCAAACCGCCACTCTTCGCAGCTTTCCAGGGTACATCTTCTTCGATTTGGGGCCGGTCAATACAATACGTTCATCTTTAAGCACCTGTTCGTGGCGTCCCTCTGGTAGCTCATATTCTTTAATCGAACGATATTGCAGGTTTTCTTTGTGGCGAACGACAAACTTGACCTGACTGCTGTCCCAAACATTCAGCAACGAAAAGTCATTATAGAACCGATCAGCTACAATCACGCTATTGGTAAGCAACGGAATATCATAGGCCCCTTTGTTATCGGCTGTTTTGCCATCAGTAATAGTCACATAAGCGGGTAGATTTCCATCGTAATCCAAGAGTGTGTGCATTTTCACCGCTCCTTTCCGGGTTTTGTATTTGGCCCAGTCAAACAACGATAAACACAGAGAAATGGTAGTCGAATCCAACAGCAAAATCTTGGACTTAATTCGGAATTTTACTTGCTTGAATCCCGCTTGCTGTCCTAAACTTTTAAGCAACCCGTAATAGTAATCGCGGAACAACCTCCAGTCGCGATGCTTGTTTTGATAGCTGATCGTAGATTTGGAGGGAGCCCGTTCGATGCCCAAGTGATTGAGATTACCGGTAGCACTGCGGAGTCCGTTGCTGATATCACGCACCGACTGGCTTTTAGCAAACTGACAGAAAAGCATCGCCACCAGGTGCGTCCAGCTGGTGTAGCCTTTTTGGTGCTTATCGGTTTGGTGGGCGGTGACCAGTTTTGTAAACGAAAACCGGTCTAACTTAGAAATGATTTGAGAAAACAATGTTATATTTGTCATAGAGAGAAAGTTTCTTTGGTGTTGTGCAACTCAAAT
>JAEPNO010000046.1 GCA_017643365.1 Balneolaceae bacterium
GAGACTGTTTATTTAAGTGTGTCATAATTACTATAGACACATGACTAAGAAAAAAAGTGAAGAATCCCCATTAGATGCCTTAGTTGCTCAGATGTCGCAGCAATTGCTACAAGGCAAGCCCATAACGGGCAAAGACGGAGTATTAACTCCCTTACTCAAACGCGTCATTGAGGCCAGTTTAGAGGCAGAAATGGATGCGCATTTACATCAGGAGTCCTCCCAGGGCAATCGTCGTAATGGCCGAACGGCGAAGCAGGTGCAAAGTTCAGTGGGCGGATTTGAGATTTTCTCCCCACGTGACCGCCAGGCGAGTTTCTCCCCACAGACCTTGCCCAAACGCCAGCGTCGCCTAAGCAGCGATATTGACGCAAAAATCCTGTCCTTATACAGCCGAGGCATGAGTTACCGGGACATCCAAGCTCATTTGGAAGACATGTATGGGGCGCAGGTAAGCCCGGCCACGATTAGCGCCATTACCGATCGGATCCTGCCCGACATTTTGGAGTGGCAAGCTCGCCCGTTGGATTCGGTGTATCCTGTGGTGTGGTTAGATGCGATGCATTTTAAAGTACGCGAGGCGGGTAAGGTGGTCACCAAAGCCGTATATAGCGTGCTGGCGGTCTCCACCGAAGGTAGCAAAGAAGTGCTCGGTATTTACTTTGGCGAGCATGAATCGGCGAGTTTTTGGCGTGGAGTGCTGCATGAGCTTAAAACGCGTGGACTCAGCGATATTTTTGTGGCGTGCATCGATAACTTGGTCGGCTTCGGCGATGCCATTGAGGATATCTTCCCGCGCACCGATGTGCAGTTATGCTTGGTGCATCAAATGCGCAATAGCCTCAAGTATGTCAATTACAAAGACTATAAAGCCGTCAGCAAAGATCTCAGGGCGGTCTACACGGCCTTGAATGCCGACGCTGCCGCACAGTACCTGCAACAAGCCGAGGCACGATGGGCGAAATATAAGGTGCTGTTTCGCTCTTGGCATACAAACTGGGAGCGCTTGACGAACTTCTATAAATACCCGCCAGCGCTGCGTAGGATCATTTACACCAATAATCCCATCGAAAGCTATCACCGTATGGTGCGCAAGGCTACCAAAACCAAAGGTGCTTTCACCAGTGAAAATGCCATCGTTAAACAACTCTATCTAGCCACCATGAATGCCCATACTAAATGGAGTGGTACCATGTTCGGTTGGAGCTCGGTT
>JAEPNO010000047.1 GCA_017643365.1 Balneolaceae bacterium
TACAAATTCACAGGCCACGAGCGGGATACTGAAGCGAGCCTGAGCATTGACTACATGAACGCCCGAACGTACGATCCTATAACCGGGATATTCATGCAGCGCGATCCATTGGAAGACCAGTTCCCCGGCTGGACGCCCTACCATTACGTGCATAATAACCCTCTAAATTTGGTAGATCCAACGGGGATGAGACCTAATGTGCCCGGAGCAGATGGAGATGTTGACGAAAAAAGGCCAAAGAAAGCAGGTGTTGAAGTGAAAGGAACAGGCTGGGGTGCTGTTGGGGCGAATTTGATGGGTAGGAATATGATTGCGGGGACTGTTGCTTCGGCTAATGATGATAAAAAGAGCAAAAAAGATGATTCATCTAGAAGAAGATGGAGAGATAATAATTTTGAAAAAGGCACAAATGGTTCAATATTTGATGAAAGGGGAAGAGAATTACTTGGCCATTGGTTAAATGGCTCAGGTGATGATTTAATAATTAATGGTGGACCTTGGGGTAAATATATGGACGATAATAAATTATTGACTGCTCAAATAATGGAAGTATTGTCAATAGATGCAGCTGATAGAGAGTTGTCAGGTGATGTTGATTTAACATTTAAGCCCGCAATTCAAAATGGTTACTTAACTGGATATGAAATGTTACATGGCTCCTATTCTTTTAACCTGAGTGGACATGCAGTAATGAATAAAAATAAAGGGAGTGTTCAATTAAGTGTGTCAGGGGTTAAGTATCTGTCTTCGAAGTAATCTACTAAATCTCGTCGAACCGAGC
>JAEPNO010000048.1 GCA_017643365.1 Balneolaceae bacterium
AAACTCTTCTGTGAGTGTTAAATTTTCTTTATGCTGATTGATAAAATACCCGTTTATATAGAGTTCCTTTTCTTCACCTGGTTGAACTGTAATTACACAGTTACATTTACAAGGATTTGTAAAAATTATAGATTGTGTAACCTTTTCATTTTGCCATTCTTCTATAGTTCTGCTATCGCAGGTATTATAATAAATTGGAGAATTAGATAAGTTTTTTATTGTTAAATCAATAAATGTAGAATCAGTGAGTACGTATTCCTGACTGCCGGTATTTACCTGAGCTACGCTATCAACGTCTCCAGAATTCAATAACTGACAGCTCACTAATGTGCAGAAACTTAATATGAAAATTTGAAGTCTTAGAGTTCTCATAATTTATCTTTCAGTTTTTAAGTACACATAACGACCCGGCGTTTAAGCGGCGCAGGTTCTCGGTTTTGTTGAAGTAACGGATTAATTTTATTGGCTACAAACCTTCTGGCGAATCCTACCTGCGTCCGACTTGAAACGCTTGATCTTTACAAAAAGGATGTCCCCACCTAGATTAGAGTTTTGAGACTAATAAACCCAGGGAGGACACCA
>JAEPNO010000049.1 GCA_017643365.1 Balneolaceae bacterium
GTATGCGAGCGCCTATGGGGGTAAAAGTAAAAGGTCCTGATTTAGAAACTATTGAGGCTTTTGGCCTTCGACTTGAAGAGGTATTGAAACAAACACCGGGAGTAAATCCTGCGTCCGTATTTGCTGATCGAATTGTTGGTAAGCCCTATCTGGAAATAAACTGGGATCGCACCCAACTTGCCCGATATGGACTCACAGTACAGGATGTACAACATTTCGTAACGGTTGGGATCGGTGGAATGCCCATTTCTACTTCGATTGAAGGCAGGGAGCGTTATCCCATTCGTGTTCGGTACGCAAGAGAATTCAGAGACAGTCCGGAAGCTATTTCCGAGTTATTAGTTCCTACTAAAACAGGAGCGCAGGTTCCTTTATCTCAACTTGCAAGCATTGAGTTCCGTCGAGGACCCCAAGCTATTAAAAGTGAAGATACTTTCTTAATCGGATATGTGATTTTCGACAAGACCGATGCTTTTGCGGAAGTGGAGGTTGTACAGAATGCACAACAAACCATCCAACAGTTTATCGCAGACGGCTCTT
>JAEPNO010000004.1 GCA_017643365.1 Balneolaceae bacterium
GAAATAGAAAATAATATACCCTGCGGACTTAGAAATGCTATATTTAAAAGAAACTCAAAACGTTTAGGACACTATTGATAATTTTCATTTAGTTATTGAGGATTGCCTTCACATAATTTTCCCAACTCATAAACTCTGCTGCTTTACTCACATTTTCCTTTGGTATAGGTGAATCTAAAAATTTGAGCATTTGATTTGCCATGGAATCTATATTTTCAGCTTCCGCTAAATAACCGTTAAAGCCATCCTTAACTGTTTCGGGGAAGTGCCCTACATTAGTTGCCAAAATTGGTAACTCGAAATTATAAGTGAGCGATTCAACCCCAGAGGGTGTTGCAGTGAGGTAGTACAAGATGCTGCAATCAGACACTTGAAAATACTTGTGAACATCTTCGTTGGCTACGAATTCGTTTTTCACAACTACCGAGTCTGAGAGATTGAGTTCGTCAACAAGTTTGAGTGGGCGATAATCTTGCTCACTTTCTTTATTCTTTAAAAACAGAGCCTGAGCAATCCCAAATAAAAACCGCTTTAGTTTAGTAGTGAATTTCGAAGTATCGAGTGTAGCCCAGAACTCCTCGCCACAAATCAGGAATGACACATCATCCCGCTGCTCAGCTACTTTCTTAAATGCTTTGATCGCATTGTGCAATCCTTTGTATTTCCTGATGAATCCAAAGAAGAGAAATACGTTCTTTTTTAGACCGAGTTCTTTTTTAAAAGATTCCACATCGAAGTTAGGATCGGGTTGATACAAATCATATACCGGGTGAAAAAGCTTAATTACACTTCGTTGGCCTTTTTTATCTGATCGAGCTCCGTCTTCATTCACCAACATATCCATGTTTGGGAAAAGGGCTTTTAGCTCATTTACTGTTTTGAATGCGTGTGTGATGTACGTCTCAGCATGCTTTATCCCTATTTTGGTGAGGCGTTCGTCAATAGTGCTTCCTTCTTTTTGAACCACGAAATGTAGATCAAAAATCACCTCTGCCGAGGAATTCTTTCGCAACCATTTTGCAATCGACCCCATGGGGATTCCTTGTATCGAAATCGCCCATTGGAAAATTACTTTATCAGGATTCAAGGAAGCGATGTACTTCGCCGTCTCTTTCCAGCTCAGCGGATTGTTGTAATTGGTGATGTATTTAACCTGAATGCGAGTGCCTTCCAGAAAATCGGATTTGCTCGACTTATCAACAAATTCGCGCGGGATGATGGATGGATACTGATTGGTCCACGATACGATATGAACTTCATTCTCAGGATCTTTATCCAGCGTTTTAGCTAGTGATGTGTTGTAATTCGAAATTCCGCCTTTAAATTTTGGCCCTGGACCAAAGCATACGATTTTGGGCATATCAGGTATATTTTTTTACGGCTACTTCATAAACACGGCGCATTCCTTCTTCAATACTTAGCTTCGGCTTCCAGCCCAATTTGTTGGTAACATAATCCATGTTGGCGTAGCGTGAGTGTACACCAACCGGTTTGTCGAGCAAGGGTTTGATGTCCGGATTGTAACCTGCAAATGAAGTGAAAATCTGTATCAAATCGAGGAATGATGTGAGTTTTCCACTTCCAATGTTGATGGCGCTTCCATCTTTAATGTGATCCATCGCTAAAAGCGTGCAGTCCATCACATCTTCGATGTGCACGAAATCACGACCTTGTTTACCGCTTCCCCAAACTTCAAATGGGTTTTCTTTAAGAGCAGCACGTCGTGCAATTGCGGGAACTGGATACGAGAGGTCCTGATCTTCCCCAAAACCGGAAAATGGACGAATACAAGTTACCGAAACGCCATAGTGTTCAGCGGTGATGGAAGCCAGATATTCTCCGGTGAGCTTCGACCAGCCATAAGTCATATCGGGTTGGCCCATGCGTGTAAAGTCGATGTCACTTTCTGATAAAGCGATTGCATCAGATTCGGTTTGCAAATCAACAGGGTAGGCTGCACTTGAGCTTGGGTAAAGTGCTCGCTCGGGTTTATTCAGGCAAATCCATCGGAAAAAGAGTGCATCAATCGCTAAATCGAGCGCCACTTTCATCGGATCGCCATCAATAGTAGCACGACCGCCAACAATGGCAGCAAAATGAAACACATCTTTGAAGCCATCAATCTTCAAATCGTAGGTTTTGTTTAAATAATCGCTGTCCTCGATCATGTGCTCGAGCAAAACACGAATATCTGCTTTGAGAAAAATTAATCGTTCGTCATCCCCAAAAATCTCTAATCCGTTTTCGGATTTATGATGAGTAGTTCCTTCGGGAAGCCAAGTTGATGGATGAGTTCCAACCGATAAATCATCAACAAATAGGATGATATCGTTGGTAGTTTTATAAAGTCGTTTAACAAAATTGCGGCCAACAAAACCGCAACCGCCGGTAATTAAATGATAATTCATAGTAAATATTTTCAAGTATCGGGGAAGATAGTCAATTCTAAAAAAAGCCTAAGCAAATAAAGCACTTTGTTTGAAAAATCCCTTTCTTTAAAGCCTTAATTTAATTTAAATGCTCCATGTTACGTAGCGTATTTGTCGTAATTTTTTTCTCAATATTCTCTAGTGTTGTTGTTGCTCAAAATTTAGAAGTAGTCACAACCGATTACATTCACAATGTGTTAAAAGCCTCGGTGTCGGAAGACGGAATTAAGGTAATGGAAGGCACTACCACCATTCTCGAAGCCGATTACAATCATCCTGGAGAGCCTGATCCTTCGCTGGCAGCCTATGCGATTCCCAATGGAAATGTAGTTGTGCGAGAGAATATCGCCAATTTTCTGTTCTACGATTCATTCGGAAATATTAGCAAATCCGTGTCAAACAGTTCGCAGAGTGAGGGTGGAGAAGCCATATCGGAGTTTGCCACCAATGTGACCGGTAAAACCATGGTGATTTATAATCCTAAAATCATCAGAAACGGAGTAGCAGGTTCTCGTGCCAAGTTTGTATTAAACAATCTAGAGGTTCTCGATATTTTTTCGAGTTCAGATCGTGCGATTAGAACAGTTCATGTTGCGGCATCCGGCGAATTAATTGCTATTGCAACAATGAAAGAAGGGGGCGATGATGAAGTCACAATTTTAGATCAATTTGGGAATAATTTAGGAACTTTGGAATTTGACCAAGATGTGAAAGGCGTTTCATTTTCTGAAAATGGATTGTTCGTAACTATATACTCCGGTGGGCGAGCAGCTGCTTATGAAATCAGAAGTAAAGAACGCGTTGGCTCCACAAGTTTTAGGAATACGAGCGTGATTTACGCGAATTACAGTCCTGAGGACAAAATAATCGTTGTAATCACAGGTTCAGGTTCTTCTGCATTCTCCGATTTACAGGCGCACACCGTTAATGTTTCGGCACGAAAAATTGCCCGAAAAGAGATTAACGGAACGATGAGTCAGACACATCAGATTGTTATGGAACGCGCCGGTAACGGTCGATACAGCATATTAGGACTTGATAAAATGCTGAATTTACGAGCTCAGTTTTAAGTTCCATCTTCTTCACTTACTAATAAAAACTACTCTAACCATAGTGCTATGCTACGACTATTCGCTGTATTGCTGATATTTGCCATCGCTACAACTTTAGGATGCTCAGGTATATTAACCGACACCACTTTAGAGTCTCCTTCTGGGAATCTGGCCATCGAATTTCAATTGAACGATGAAGGGGCGCCGACCTATCGTGTGACCAAAGAAGGCAAGGAAATTATCGAAACATCTACCATGGGTTTCGAATTCAACGATCAGGCGCCAATGGCTGGTAATTTTGTGATGGTGGGAGGGAAGAAATCCACTACCAAAGAAACCTGGGAAATGCCTTGGGGCGAGCAGCGTGAAGTGCTTAATCACTACAACGAGATGAAAGTAGAATTGGAAGAAGAAGGTCTCCCAAATCGTAAAATTGATTTATACTTTCGTGCTTACAATGACGGTGTGGCTTTTCGATACTATTTTCACGAGCAAAATGGGCAGGATACACTTACCATATCCGACGAACGCACAGAGTTTAATCTAACCGGCGATCATACTACTTGGTGGCAACCGGGCGATTGGGACATTTACGAGCAGTTGTACACTGAATCGAAATTTTCTGAGATTGAAGTAGATCCGTATCGTGCAAATCTTGCGAATTTAATTGCCACACACATCCCCGAAAATTCGGTGAATACTCCCGTTACAATGCGTATGGAAGACGGCACGCACTTGAGTTTCCACGAGGCAAATTTGTGGGATTATGCGGGGATGACACTACTCGTTGATACCACCAATCTTTCGATGATAAGCAGCCTGGTAAAGTCCGAACGATTTGGACACGCGGTAAAACGAGCACTTCCGTTCGCTACACCATGGAGAACCATTCAGATAACAGATAACGCCGGCGATTTGATTGAATCAAGATTGATTGTGAACCTGAATGAGCCGAATAAATTAGGAGACGTGAGCTGGTTCACCCCGATGAAATACATGGGAATATGGTGGGAAATGCACCTTGGAATTGCCACCTGGGATTATGAGCAAACACAGGACATGAGCACGTGGAATACCGACGAAGCAACTTCTGTTCGTCATGGAGCCACCACCGAAAATGCAAAGCGCTACATCGATTTTGCTGCCGAAAACGGCATTAAAGGGCTATTGATAGAAGGATGGAACACCGGCTGGGCACGCTGGATTGGATTCCCCGATCGCGAAGGAGTATTTGATTTTGTAACGCCGTATCCTGACTACGACATCGACGAAGTTGTGCGCTATGCAACCGAACGAGGTGTGGAGATCATCATGCATCACGAGACTTCAGCAGCACCAAGAACTTATGAGCAGCAAATGGATACTGCCTATGCGCTAATGCAAAAGTATAACATGCATTCGGTAAAGTCGGGTTATGTAGGGCCAATTATTCCGGATGGAGAATACCACCACGGGCAATGGATGGTGAATCACTACAATCACCATATGTTGAAAGCTGCAGAATATGAAGTGGCTGTGAATATTCATGAGCCTATCAAGGCGACCGGTTTGCGACGCACTTACCCGAATTTGATTTCCCGCGAAGGTTTGCGTGGACAAGAGTTTAACGCTTGGGCAATGGATGGCGGAAATCCACCGGATCATTTGCCAAAAATTGCCTTTACTCGAATGCTGGCTGGACCGATAGATTTCACGCCGGGGATTTTCAACATCAAGCTTGAACCATATCGTGATGAAAATCAGGTGAATACAACATTAGCTCAACAATTGGCTTTATATGTAGTGATATATAGTCCGATTCAAATGGCGGCAGATTTACCCGAGAGTTATGAAGGTCAGCCGGCCTTTCAGTTTATCCGCGATGTTGGGGTAGATTGGGAACAGAGCATTGTGTTGAATGGAGAAGTGGGCGATTTCGTCACCATCGCTCGTGAAGAACGCGAAACCGGAAACTGGTTTGTGGGTGGAATCACTAACGAAGAAGCCCGCGAGCTAACCATCAACTTTGATTTCCTTGATTCAAATAGCGAGTACGATGTAGTAATCTACAAAGATGCTGAAGATGCGCATTGGGATGATAATCCTACCTCCATTGAGATTGAAGAAATTGAAATCGACAGTTCTTCTTCACTAACTATTCAATTAGCTGAAGGCGGTGGCTTCGCAATTAGTTTATTGAAAAAGTAACGACGACTGATCAATGACGGGTTGATGAATGGCTAGTAAAGCTAAATACACGAACCTGTCATTCCCGCGGAAGCTATTTGGTGTAGTTTAGTACGAAACACAAAGTTTAATAAGAGTAACTATAACGGTTTGACGGAGTACCTCTCAGACCGTTTTTTTTTGATGGGATACTAAGTTGCTTTTTAGATTGCGGTTATACATGCTTAGCAATCGTATTTTTAACGAATATTTCGTTCAGTTTATGAGTGTCAGATTCTGAAAAGTCATTTAAATTCAATCAGTTTCATTTATTGAATTTTGGGAGGGGTTGCTTCGCAACGGTCAAGTGTATGAGCAGTAGCGGATTTGAAAGGACAAACCTTTCAGGCTAGCACAAAGTTTATTAAAAGTACAGACCTTTGATTTACCACTTCACCCGCTATTGCTTATACACAATGTTGTGCGTTCGCCCTTTATTTTCAGTCGGTTTAGTCAATTTTCAAAGGTAGGATTTTTTGGGGTAGGGAAGGCACTCTCTCTTGCAGGTTTTGGTCAAGCGTAGGCTGGTGCGACTTGCAAGAGTGTGTGCCTTTGGGTCGGATTAACTGGCACAGCAACTTAATTTCGATACGTCTTTTCCGAAAGTTATTGCTGCTAATTTTATGCCTTCTCCCAAAGTCAAGTAAGGGTAGAAACTGTCTGCCAAGTCTTTCACAGTTATTCCGTATTTGATTGCCATACTTAATTGTTGGATGAGTTCTCCGCCTTCGGGTGCGACTACTCTTGCGCCTATCAGTTTGTCTGTTTCGGTGTTGCGAATGAGTTTGATAAATCCCCTTGTGTCGTTTGCTGCTATGGCTCTCGGAACGTCTTTCAGTTCCAATTTTGAAACTTCAAACGGAATGCCTTTGGCTTCTGCCTGTGCTTCGTCTAAACCTGCCCCTGCAATTTGTGGGTCAGTAAACACCACCCAAGGCAAAGAAGAATAATCGGCTTTGTTTTCTGTTCCTGAGAAAGCATTTTCAACGGCAATTTTTCCTTCAAACGCTGCTGTATATACAAATGCAGGGGTGTTGGTTACGTCTCCTGCTGCATAAATGTTGGATAGACTGGTTTCCATCTTTTCATTTACCGCAATTTGTCCGCTTTTGGTGAGTTCCAAACTAAGGTTATCTAATCCCAATTGGCTTGTGTTTGGCTTTATTCCTGTGGCAATAACAACCTTGCCTTTTTCAACAATTTGGGTAAATGAGCCGTCAGGACATTTACAATGAATTATCGTTTCGTTTCCGTTCTTCTCGAATTTCACCGCTCTGAAATTGGGCAGAATTTCTATGCCTTCATTTCGCATTTGGGTTTCCAATGCTTCGCTGATGTCAGGTGTTTGTGTTCGCAATACTCGGTCGGTAAATTCAATAATGCGGACTTTTACGCCTAAACGATTATATGCCATTGCAATTTCCAAACCTATATAACCTGCTCCCATAATGGTCAGGCTTTCGGGTTTTTCTTCCAAGTCAAAAAGAGAAACATTGGTCAGGTAGTCAATTTTGTCCAATCCTTCAATAGTTGGGATGTTGGTAGTAGCTCCCGTGGCTATTAAAAATTTGATGGCTTTGTATTCCTTGCCGTCCACTACAATGGTTTTATTGTCTTTGAATTTTGCCCAACCTTTTAGCATAGTCAGGTTTTCAAAATCGCTCACCACATCCATATATTTTTTCTCCTGAAGTGTGGCTACTAATTTTTTCTTGTCTTTGATGATTTGAGCAAAATCAATATCAACGCCTTTTGGTTTGATGCCTTCAAAGTTGGAATGCGTAGCGTGATAAGCCGTTTCGCCTGCACGAATTAGATTTTTGGAAGGTACGCAACCCACATTTACACAAGTACCACCAAAGTCTAAACCACCGTTTACCATTAAGGTCGATAAACCTAAACTTTCGGCTTTGATAGCTGCCGAAAATGCAGCCGAACCGCCACCGATAATGATTAAATCAAATTGATTATTTACGCTGTTTCCATTCTCAGGGATTTCACTTTTTACACGATAATTTTTTGTGTCATTGATTGTGCTGATGATTTCTTCTTTGCTCGTTTTTGAAGGGTCAAAAGAACATTCGCAAGTAGCTTTTGGATAGCTCACTTTGGCTTCTTTTACGCCTTCGTTTTTGGTAAGCAATTTTTCAATGCCTGTGGCACAATGGTCGCAGGTCATACCTGTGATGTCGAGTTTTATGGTTTCTTTGTTCATAATGATTTCTCTTTTTTATTTTCTTTAATGATTTCGGCTTTATAGCCTGTCTGCTCAATAACCTTGATGATTGCATCAGGATTTGTTTTCTTCGGGTCGTATTGTATAGCTGCCAAATCGCCCGGATATTCCACTTTGTGGTCAATAATGCCGTCCACTTCTTTGAGGGCATTTGAAATATGGTTGGAACAACCTGCACAAGTCATTCCCGTGATTTTCAATTTCAGGCTCTTACCTTCTTGCTGTGTTGCATTTGCTGTTTGTGCTTTATTGTCAGTCGGTTTGCAACATTGAGCATTGACCTGAGTAATTCCAATTAGGAACAAAGCACTCAATAGAATTAAATTCTTTTTCATTGTGTAATTATTTAATTAAGTTCTTAAATACAAAAGGCAAAAAAATACTATTTCTTGCCAACCACTTTGTAACCTGTACCGTTGATGGCTTCTTCAATTTGTGCAACGCTCACTTTGGTTTGGTCAAATTCTACCTTGGCAGTCGCTTCTTCATAAATCGCATCTACCTTAACAATGCCTGGCAATTTGTTCACATCATTTTCTACGTGTGAAGCACAACCATTGCAAGTCATTCCTTTTACATCAAAAGTTACCGTTTGGATGTCAGAAGCATTGACGATTACAACTTCCTTGTTGTCGTTTGAAGGATAGAAAATGTGTGCATAGTTTGGAAAAGCGAGCATCAAGGCTGCAAATACGGTTACAATTCCCAAAAACGTTTTGGTCTGCATAAAAGGTTTCTTTTCGTCTTCTTCGCAATCACATTGAATTTCTTCGGCTGTTCGTGGCTTAAGTTTTTGATACCAAGCAAAACCCAACACCTAAACGGTGATACCGATAAGATAAGGTCTTGCTGGTTCCATCCACGAAAATGTAGATGCCACTCCTGAGGCTCCTGAAATAAGAGCCAATACAGGTGTAATGCAGCAAAGTGATGCTGCTACTGCCGAGAGCACTCCCGCTCCGACAAGTCTGTTGTTTTTCTTGTTCATACTGTTTCCTTTTTTGAATTGTTTATGATGTGTTTAAAAAATGGACGAAGTAAAGTCAGTTGCTCTTGTTTCAAAGAGTAGAAAATGGTTTGACCTTCTCTTCTTCCTTCAATTACGTTTCCGTCTTTTAGTTTTCTGAGGTGTTGCGAAACGGCAGGGATGCTCATACCGAGAATGTCTGAAAGGTCGCAAGGACAAAGTTCGTTTTCTTCTTCTAATAGAAATAAGATTTTCAACCTTACTTCGTTCCCTGCCAATGCTAAAAGTCCACTCAGTTGGCTGAATGCCTTGTCATTGATTTGAAGTATTTCACGACAATTGTCTATCTGCACCTTGTCGGCAAACACTCTGATACACGATTGATTGTTTTCCATAATATTCCTGTTTAGGATTTAATAACGCAACAAAGATATAAATAGTTTTCTTATTTAAGCAAGTTCTTAAATAAAGTTTTCAACAATTCGTCTTTGTCAGCGGTGGGTGATTTAGCTCTTTTGGTTTTTTAGAGATGGCTTTTGTGTCGGCAAAAAACCAAATGTGCTAAATGTGCGGTGGGTTTTTAGGGTGACGCACAACGGTCTTGGCTATGGTTTCGTTGCGGAATGGTTCGGCAGAACTATTCCGCCGTAAACCAAAGTTAGCAAACACGCAGGAATTTCCGCGAGGAAATTCCGCCGCAATGAACTATAGCCGTTGTTGTGCGCTGGCTTTTAATTCTTTTGTTCGGCGACACTATTTACCTCAATCCAATAACCATTTGGGTCTTGAAAAAACACCTGCTTAATTCCGTCAGCTCTAACATTTATCTTATTTATAGTTCCAGGCCAGTCAGAATATTCAATATTCATTGACTTTAACTTGTCAATTAACAAGTCAAAATCAGATGTAGTCAATGCCAAGTGTACTGCTTTATTCGTTTTTATCTCATCTTTAAGAATTGAAATCAGATGCAATTCTTTTCCTTCGCCGAGCGACAACCATCTAATTCCTTCAATGATTGTTCTATTTTTGATTTCGTTCAAATTCAGTACGTTTTTATAAAATTCCGCAGATTGATCAGAATCTTTTACTGATAAAGCAAAGTGATTGAAATTCACAGAAATTTCACTTTTCTCTTGTCCAATTACAAATCCACTAGACTGGATTAAAATCAGCAGAGCAATTAGTTTTTTCATAATTCTATTGGTTAATGTTAGTTCTATTTTCAGCTTGCGCACAACGGTCTCGGCTATGAGTAGTTGCGTGGTTTAGCACTTAACTTTGCAACTACACACCAAGTTGGAAATTCCGCAGGAATTTCCAAAGTAGGCGAGAACAAGCAATTACTTATAGCCATTGTTGTGCTTTCGTTATTTTTCTATTTCATTGTCAATTAACGAAATAATATTTTTATTTCTTTCTTTAATCATTTCGAGAGTTTTATTCATTCCGTTAAAGTACATAGCCGCAAATGCAAATCCATTCTTCTGTTTTTGGTCTTTTAACATTTCTCGAAAATCATCTTCATCTAAATTACCTAAAGAACCCGTTGTTCCATTTGATTTTTGATAGAAGTAATTGTTGGACAACGAATATATATCAGTCATTCCATAAGAAGGCTCATATAAGGTTATTTCTGCATCATATCTAAAATGGTCTTCGGAATATTTAAGTTTTTTGTAAAGCTTATCAACTGTAAGTAATTCATTTTTTATGGAATCATTAGAAATAATTGCAAAATTTCCCGAATTCATAAGTTCTTGAAATGTATTGTCTGTTTGATAAAACCTTTGCCAAGTATATACGTCAATGGTATATTTATTAAACTCATTCCAGTCTGTGACAGGTCTTCCATTATAATGTTCAACAACATTACTGGCAGAAATTGCACGCTCTGTTCTATTGGATATGTATTGGTCAATTTCTAAATTGGTTATTACCAAGTCAGTCTTAATGTTTTTCAAGTATGAAACTTCTTTTGTCCTTGATTTTTTTTCCTCGTTTAGGTTATTGATTTGTAATGCTATCAAAATTCCGATAACGACAAGTATTATTTCTCCAATTGCATAAAGCAAATATTTACTGAATTTATTTTCAGTCAGCGTTTTTTGTCTAATTTTTCTAAAGAATTTTATCATTGGTTAGCGGTTTCTGATAATGAACGGTTTTGTATATGGCTCGTAGCGTGTAAATTAGAAAATTGTTTTCGGATTAAGCACAAGCCAGATTTTTAAATTTTACTATTTATCTTTTTTGTTGGAAAGTCGTCAAATTTAAAAATTTGGCGACTTTCCAAATATGCCTTAACTTCGATTAAGCAACTGATTAGCTATGAGCTATATACGTTGTTACCTGTAGTTATTTTCTGTTCATTTTTGTCCTAAATCCAATTCTATTTCTTTTTGGTCATTATAAAAAACACTTTGTTATAGTAAGGAAATATTGATATCGTCAACTTTTAGCTATACATCTTTTTCCCTTGTATAACCATTTCTAATATTAGTAAAGGAATAACCCAACTCGACCAAACAGATAGAGCGAAAATATCTACTGGTTCAGCTATTTCTAATGGTTGTAAGACATCAATAATCAACCTCGTAAATACAAATGCGGTAAACGTTATTGTGTAGCTTCTTAACATCCACTCCTTATGCAATTCAATTTTTCTTTTTTTAATAGAAAAGAACGCCATCAATCCTGTAGAAGCCCAAAAAAATGACATTGCCATTAATCCAAATTTATAACCAAGATTTACTTGTGATGTCAAAGCCAGATACATTCCCGTAATTCCTCCAAGTACTACACAGACCAAATATATTCTTCCCAATAACCTATGTCGATGAATGTTTTTATTCCGAAATGAAGGAATAAATTGAAAGGGTCCAATTATTATGGCAATAATTCCTAAAATTATATGTGGAAGTAAAACATTGACTCTGGAAAAGTAATAATCTCCATAAGACTCTTGAGAAGGTACAACCATAGAAAATGCTCTCGTTAAAACATAATATGCTCCAATAATCAGGATTAAAATATATAGGATATTCAATAGATTTTTAACGGATTTAGTTTTCATATGGTTGGTTTTGGTTAATTACAGGTAACGGTTCGGGCTATGAGTAGTTGCCTGGGTTAGCACGAAACTTTGCAAGTACACACCAAACTGAAAATCCGCGAGGATTTTCAGAAGTAGGCAAGAACAAGCAATTGCTTATAGCCATTGTTGTGCGTTCGTATTTTATTCTTTCATTTCTACTCTTATCAGCCGAATAGTTTTCGTATCGCTTAAATTTTCTACTGTATGAGGTGCTTCAGGGTCTTTGTACATTGTCAAAGGAAAAACAAGAGGTTCAGGTAACTTCCGGGTATCTATAATCACATTTCCTTCTGCGTCTCGGTCAATGAAATCCCCAGCTTCTATAATATATAAGACACTTTTCCATTGATGATGGTGAACAGGTTCAATTTCGTTGGGTAAGACAGTTACTTCTAAAACCCTTACTTTATCATTTTCCAATAGTATTTTATGATTATTTGGTGCAGATACAACCGCATCTTGGTCTTTTGGCCAATCCGCTGGATTTCCTGTTTTATACGAAAGTTTTTGTTCTTCAGTCGTTTGTCCGAAAACTGAAATAGTCGAAAATACTGCAAAGCAAATCACAGCAATTAGAAATTTAAAAGTTGATTTCATATTTTGTCAGTTTTAGTTTAGGTGCTTACTCTAATCGGTTTTCAGCTTTCCCGTTTTTCTTTGTTACTGTCGCTTGTCATATGACGCACAACGTTCTAGTATAAACACAGTAGAATCTTTTGCTCGGGAACTTTTTCGTTTTCTATTGATCATCATTTTATTGACATATTTTCATTTTGCACTTCGCCTGCTATTGTGTTTATACATTGTTATCAGCTTTTTTCTAAAAATATTCTGGAGGAGGAATAGCATGATTCCGTTATTCTTTGAGTGACTCCAATAAATTCAACATCTTAACAGACTCGTCCATTAGGTTATGATATCGAGTCATATATACATTCAATAAAAACCTTCTTTGAAGTGTAAGGGCATTCATGGTCGATGCGTACTTTTTAAAGTAGTTTTCATCCACGTATTCAGCGTACAATTTATCGGGTAGAATACCACCAAACCCGACATTTATCACATGTCGATTGAGTGTCTCATAGAGCACGAGCGTACTTAAATCATTAGCCTTGATGTACCTTTCCTGCAGCGCATTGAATTTTACAAGTGCGCTTCGCTCTTCTCCAGTAAACAACTCCAGATCCCCGGCATTCAACATTGCTACAAAGCTGGTATTATTGAAGTTAGAGAGTGTACTTAGATTTCGTGTAAAGTCTATGTTGGGCAAATCTTTGAGTTGAATCGACATTTCAGCTAGATCTGACTTGAGTGTGTCAAGTTTATCCAACTCGGATTGACTATATCCTATCATTCTCTTGATAGCCGTGGTATCACTTTGAATCTCTTCAATCATGGAATGGACATAATCCATCTTCCGTTTGCTTTTTTCTTTCAAGGTGATTGCTTGATTAATTTGTACTGCTATTAGTATTCCAACCACGACAAGAATGATCTCACCTATTGCATATAGCAGATATTTTGTGAATTTATTTTCAGTCATAAGCTTTCTGCGGATTTGGCGGATGAGGAAGAGCATGGATTAGGTTTTTGCTGATAACGTCTCGGCTATGCGCAGTGGCGGTTTAAGACCACAAACTTTTCAGCTTTGACCAAAAGTTTGATTTATGTACTGTTTTATCGTTTTGCACATCAGCCGCCATTGTCGTATAGCCATTGTTATGCACTTTTTGTTCTATTTTTAATAACTCTCCATCATCAAATCCTGTTGTTAAATATTCGGCTTTATGGACGAATGTCAAAGGTGAAATTCGAGTTTCTATAAATTGTTCAACCCCAGTTTTAACAATTGATTGAATTTCTTCCCAATTCCATTTTTTTGAATCTATACCTAAACTTAAATACCTCTCTTTTGGTGTAAAATCTTCTTGGCAAGCCCAGTCATCATTTTCCGAATCGTAGTCGTTCGTTCCGATTAAATAGGTTTGATAATCATTTTCAGTTTCTATAATTCCGAAATTAAATGCTTTAACAGACTGTGGAATTTTTTCTTTGTTGTCAATTCTGTTTATCCAAAAACTTATTAGTCGTTTGATTTCATCTTTATCGATTTCAATTTTAAAGTCCGAACCAAATTTTTCATATTCAACTTTGTTAAATTCCATTGGTTCAATTTTATCAAACCATTCGACATTCGTTCCTATTGAATTTGGCATATCATCAGGACCTCCAGAGTCAAGTCCTATTCTTAACCATTTTACTGAATCTTCAGTTTTCTCAATTTCTACATTTATCACTGTACACCATAAGTCAATATCATCAGGACACATCAAAATTGGAACGACTTGTTTTTGTTTACTGTCAAATCTATCCCAAACGAGTTTTCTTTCTTTTGAGTCTTCTAACCAATCAAGTAAAGTCGGTACGAGTCCAATTAAGTTTTTGTCAGGATATAATTCGTGCAAAATGTTGTCCAAAGATTTTCCGTCCACATTTATTGTCAAATGCGATTCGTTGGAATACTCACTTTTCTCATATTTTGCTTGAATTTGATTCATTTCGTCAATTGTGCATAACGCTACGCTAAAAAGCGTAAATCGGTTAGGTTGGTTTGGTTATGATTTTTAGCGATTGTTAGCACCAGTTTTTTATCCATTTTTTATTTTCAAATCTCCCGATATTGGAAAAGCATTGGTTATACCTTCAAGCTGATTTACCATTTTAGTGATTATTGTTTGGTCAAAATTTATTTCAAATTCGAGTTTGTTTCCCGTTCCTGCAAAATCCATTACTGAGCAATCTGCCTCAAAATGTCCAATTCCGTCACCTTTAATTTTAATAACTACCTGTCCTTCTAATGTGTCAAATAGTGCCGTTCCATCCAATTTGTCATAAAGTCGAGAAAGTTCTTGTTTGAATTTTTCAAAATCAGTGGTCATTAATTCAGCGTCAAACTGACCTGTGAACGCCCCTGCTTTGACCGTTACGTTGGATTTAATCCAATTATTATCCCAATCCAATTCAGCGTCTGGGTGTGACAGTTTTAGTAGGTCGATTCTAATGAAGTCACCGCTGTCCTTAAGCTCAAAATATTTAGTATCGCTATTTGTCATATTTAATTGGTGCTAACGGTTAGTATATGAAAAGTAGGCGATTTCGAAGCACTAAACTACGGTTAAGCACAAAGTTTGATACGAGCCGAAACCCTTGAATTTATTACTATTTCGCCTATTTTTTATATACATTGTTAGCCACTGGCTTTACTTTATTCGATATTGATATTTATTCTCTCGTTTTTTGAAAGCTTCAAATCCGCCTTCAAGTCCGATTAATGTTTCTCTTGTGTCTTCGTTTTCAATGGTTGTGCTCTTTATTACTGTTGATTGACTCGCTTCATCAATACTTAAAATATGTATTAATTCTGCATCACCATTAACTACAAAATTTGCATTGTGTGTTGCAAAAACTATTTGTCTGCTTCTCTTTCTATCTTTAATAACTTCGACAAGATAATTTGATATTAAAAGGCTGTCGAGGTGAGCTTCTGGTTCATCTATTATTATTGGGTTGTTCCCTAATAATAGTAAAATGACTAATACGGCTGTACATCTTTGACCAAAGGATGACTTTTCAATAGGTCTTCCATCATACTGTACTTTTACCATTTTAAATTCAACATAATTTAGGTAAGTCATTTTTGTCAATAACTTATATGCCTTAAAATTTGAATCTAAACCGAATAACTCAATTAAAAACCCCTTTGCGTTAGAAGCACTAGGATAGTTTTTTAGTGCTTCAATAAGAACTTCTTTAGTTGTTATGTCTTTTGGTGAAACACAAAACAAAATATCTTTTAAGACATTGTCGCTTTTGTAATTACTTCTCGCAATTTGCCCTTCAAATAAACTTTTGAAATCACTAAATATTTTATCATTTGCAGCATTTTCATCAAAATCAAAGTTCAATGAAATGGGCTTTACAGATGTGTTTTTTAGATTTTCAAGGATTTCACTTATTGACTTTATTTGAGTTTCAATTTCTGTTTGATAATCCGAACTTGCATTTATAGAAATGTTTTCATCAAACCCATCAATTTCCAATTGTAAAACATTTATGTCGGCTTCTCTTTTTTGAATCTCATCTTCTAAAGAGTTAATCAAGATGTTTGCATTAGATATATCTTTTAGATTTTCTTCTGTAAGACCCTTGTCTGATAAATATTTTTTTAATTCCGCTTTTTTTATGATTAGCTGTGCTTCTAATTCGGACAATTTTGAAATTGATGCTGAAAAATTAACAAGTGCAGTAGAGTCTGTAATTTCTTTTAATGCCTTAACAATCCTTTCTATTTCTAATGCATATTCGTTTTTTGGCTCGACTTGACTATTTTTTGTTTGCAGTTCTGATAAGTCAGCTACTAATAGATTATAATTTTCAATTGATGATTTCAGTTGGTTGATTTCTACTGTTAAATCTTTTAATTCGGCATTAATTCGTTTGTATTCTTCACTCGAAAATGATTCAACAAGTTTTTTATTTGTCGCTAGTTCTTTCTTCTTCTGTTCTAATTCTGTTTTTAAAGTTTCAATTCGCCTAACATTTATTATATGCTTCTTGTAACTCGCTAAACATTGCTTTAATACTTCTTCTTTATTTGAGATAAGTCCTAATTCATCCCTTTTAAGAATACGTCCGTAAACAGCACTTGTTAATTTATGATAGTCTTGTGCGAAATCTTCAATTTCATTTTGACTTAAGAATTCAATGTATTTTTCGTCAGCATCATTGTCTATGTCAACACTATCCTCTATGGATAATATATTTCCATTTACATCACGAATTTTTTTGGTCGAAAAGAATTGATTTTCACCTGATTTTAATTTTTCGTGAATCAAATTCAATATTGTACTTTTCCCTGCACCACGACCACCAATAATACAAGTGAAATTTGGACTTAAATTAATTTCATTCTTTCCCGATAAGCAAAAGCTTTCATTTTCAAACATTGAGTCAGCTGGAAAATCTAAAACAATTTTATTTATCCTAATAGGTGGTGGAATAGGTGCGTTAGCACCTATATGTATTCTATATTCAGGTTCAAATAATATTTGTTTTAAACCTTCAAAGGTTGGTTCTGATTTTATCCAAAGATTTTGTTTGACTTGATAATCTGTTATGTTATGATTATCAGAACAAATAATCATTGGAATTTGAGCTTTGATTGCAGGAAAGACAATGTTCCTATAATCTTCTTGGTCTTTCACTTGACCTAATTCTAAAATATCAATATGGTTTAAAACTAAATCTGTTTTTAAAGCCATTTTGTAAGGCAAAGTATTAGTAATGTTCTCTATTGTATTTGCTTTACCTCCTGCGTGAACTGTTACTAAACCTCCCAAAGAATGTATTAAATGACAAGTTTCTTTAAGGTCACAATGAATATATTGGTCACCACCTTTGTCTTGAATATCTTTTTTTGTAATTCCACAAGTCGATTGAAGTTTAATCCAAATGTCTTCAATATCGCTTTTTTCAGAAAATATGCCTATAAAATGAATCGAATCACTACCACCAAGTTCTGCTCTGAATTCAATTCCTGGTAATACCGTTACTTTTCCTTTACCTAATTCTTGAAGGTTTGCAATTCTTTGAACATCCATAACGTGATGGTCTGTTATGGCTATAACTTCAAGATTATTTGCAACAAGGGTGTCGATAATTTCTTGGTCAGATACACCTTTATTTTGGTAATCATATGATGTTTGTGTGTGGAAATGTAAATCCCACTTTCTCCATACATTTCCTATCATAGTTTCATTGTTCGATTTATTTTCAGCTTGTGGCTAACGGCTCTGTGTAAAGTATGTGGGGCTTTGTCGGCACGACATTGTCCCACAAGCAATGCAGCTACGGCTGGGGCGTGACTGTCACGGAGTGACCGTCCGCCCCATATACTTTACACTATGTTAGCTGCTGGGCTTTTTATTCTTTTTTTATTTTAATTGTCGTGTTTTAAGAGTGTCCTCTTTAAGCACTTTGATTATCTCCTTCTCTGAATTGTCAATAGAGGTCTCAATGTCGTCAAGTTGCTCGTCAATTGTCAGTATAGGTTTTGTCAGTTTGTCAATGGTCTCCTGGTCTATTTGGGTCGGTGAGTTGTCAAGTCCTTTGTAACTGAAATAAAGTCCCGCACCGCTCATTATCACGCTTGCCACCAAAGAGATGACAGCAATTCTAATGTTGCGTGTTTGGCTTACTTGGTCATTTGTCTGGAAGCCGTTGTTAACGTAGTCAATGAGTGGTTGTCCGACCAATATGGTTTTGAATGAGCAGTCAAGTAGCATGTTAACCAAGTCAGGGTCAACAAACTGATATGGTATGTGCTGATTACCTACAACCAGTTGTCCATAGCGAATTTGTCCGTTGTTGGCCGCTTGTAGGTATGTGGTCACATAGCCATTTTTTTCAAGGTCGTCAAGTAGGTTAACTGTTGTAACCAACTCAGCAGTTATTTGCTCGACAACGTCAACCAAGTTTCCAGCGTTGTAGAATTGCACGTCCGCCCGAACTTCAACAGTCCGTGCGTTATAGTCCAAATAGATGTCCTTGTTGTCAAGTAAATGGTCAATGACCGAAGCATAATTTGATAAAATGCCTTGATTATGGTAATTGACAATTCGATTAACTATTGTCCGCTCAAATTGATTTAATGTTCTCATGTCGTCTCTTTTTTTGCCTTGCAGCTAACGGTCTAGGCTATGAGTAGTTGCGTGGGTTAGCACGTAACTTTGCTAATACACATCAAGTTGGAAATTCCTGCGGGATTTCCAAAGTAGACGAGAACTAGCAATTACTTATAGCCATTGTTGTACATAGTTTTATTGTTCATTCCATCCGAGGATTTCGAATTCATAATTAGTATTGTTTTCAGGACTTATTGGGATATAAAAGAATTCAGCTAAATCATAGTCTTTCACTATAGCTTCTTTTTGCCCTTTATTGCTACCACCAATAAAACGAATTTGTGCAGAAGGAAGCATAGACAAGGTGATTTCTCTCTCAAAGTCGGAACTTTTACTCATTTCCAATTTCCTTTCTTCGTCCCAATTACCAAGATTCTTGTGATTCCCAATAATGAATACTTTATCTTTTTTATTAGAAACTTTAACTTTAATCGTAACTTTTCTTTCTATTGCATTGACATTTTGATATTGATAATAGTAAGATAACCCTTCTGTTAAGGCAGGTAAAAAAGAGGTTGAATGCCCTTTTTCTATAAAAGAAGAAATTTTGAAATAGATATTTTCTATTTCTCTTTCATTGAGGAAGTTGTAAACTTTTTCTCGGGCAGGTTTCCAGCGACTCCAATAATTTTCTTCATCAGCATTAGATAAATAAATAAACTTTTTACTTTTTAACTCATTAAAACTAAAATCTATAAATTCATTAGCAAGTCTTTCTTTGTCGTATGAAAAGTTTGGTGAGATTGCTATAAAGCTGTCAAATAACTCGGGTTTATGTATTAAAGTGGAAATAACAAATGATGCACTCAAAGAGTGTCCAATAGCTAATCTGCTTTTTAAGGTCCTGTAATTTTTGTCGATGTAGGGAATCACTTCATTGGACATATAATTCATAAATGCTTTTTGATTTGCTTTGCCATAAAAAAAACCTTGTTTATCGTACACAGGTTTTGGAAGAAAGTCATCATTTCGACCATAATCTTCTAATTTCAAATTAGCAGGTATTCCAACTACTATGAATTCACTGTTTACATCTTCTTTATCTAAAAAGTAACTTATTGAATGCGCTAAATTGAAAAGCTCTGTTCTGTGAGCATCAAAGACAAACATTACTTCATAATGCTTTAACGAGTATTCATTGTAGTAATATGGTGTATAAATGTATATTTCTCGATCTTGATTTAGCTCTTTTGAATGAATTTTAACCGTTTCAATTATAGGTATATCTTGTGCTATAAGTAAATTATAACTAAGAAGAAATAATGTAAATAATATAATTCTCATAAGGTTCTCAAAATTATGTACAACGGTTAGTATATGAAAAGTAGGCGGTTGCGAAGCACCGAACTTTCAGTTAAGCACAAACTTTGATACGAGCCAAAAGACTTGATTTTATTACTGTTTCGCCTATTTTTTATATACATTGTTGTGCATAGTTTTTTATTTCAAATGGTGTGAAGCGGGGGACTCGAACCCCCTTACCCTCTGTCCTAATAAAGTCGATTGTTCATCAGTTACTGATTTTCCAAAGCAAAGGCTCCATTCTTCACACGAGGGTTGCTTCACGAATAATCATTTTCAGTTTTTCCATAATTTCAGATTTTATCAGTTCTACAAACACTATTACTAATGCGAAGAACAGAAACTTACTGAGGTCAAACAGATAACTGGTTACTACATCTACTTTGCTACATAGGCTCTTAAATATTTTCAGAAAGGCAAATCTTCCCAATCTGCCGATTCAGTTTCCTTTATTTTATTTTCTTGTTCTAAAGTTTTTTCAACCGATTCAATAAATTTTATTGAGTTCGTTACATTGTTAAAAATCAAGACGCTTTCAGAATAATTTAGAATTGGATTATCGTGTGCAAAGCTTTTGTTATTCCTAATGTCATTAAAAGCTTCAATGACGTGAATTGAATACTTTAGGATTCTCTCCGTCATTTTAGATTCGATTTTGTCTTGGGCAACTATAAACTTTACGTATTTCCCAAAAATCGCATTTAAAGATTCGTCCTTTTTTATTTCTATGTTGTGATTCTCACAAAGCTGTCTGATAAACTTCATAACATATGTATGTAGTCTATCTAATGCGGCTTCTGGTTCATTTTTATCAATACTCTCTCTTATCGACTTGGCTAGTAAGCTGAAATCTTTGTCGTCAGGCACTTCTCTAATTACATCTATTTCTTCAACGACAGTATCAGCTAATAGTCTTTGAGCAATTTTCTGACATTCATCAAAGAGGTTTTGTTCGGGCTGAGTAATCTCAACGTACGACATTATTTTTTTGTCTTTCCAATAATCAAGCATTTCAGAAATTAACTTACCGACTTTGTAGTTGCTTTCTTTCTGCCAAATAGCTCTTATTCTATTTGCTTTTGAATCACCAAAGTCAGCATAGTTGTCAGAATAGAATTCAAGATTCAAAGTCTCAAAAACAAAATCGCTTAAAGTTCTATTCGAGAAATCAAGGACATAGCCACCTCCCATTTCAAAGAACTTTTCCAATTTCAATTTTTCTCTTCTGTTTAAATCTGACATTCTGTTTTTTTCAAATTATGCACAACGGTTTGTATAAAAGCAGTTGCGGATTAATGTGCACTAACTTCCAGTTAGCAAGATAGTGAATTAAAACAAAAAACGGTTTGAGATTACTCACAAACCGCCATTGCTTTTATACCTTGTTGTAAGTAGTTTTTATTCTACTTCAGTAATTAAATCTTGTCTACTTTTCCTAACCTTTTTAAGGTTGACTAACCAATCATTTTCTGTGTCCCGGTATCCTAAAGGAAGCAAAACACAACTTCTTAACCCTTTTTCTCTTAGGTTTAAGATTTCATCTACTGCATTTGCATCAAAACCTTCCATAGGGGTGGCATCAACTTCCTCAAATGCTGCGGCTGCGATAGCTTGTGAAAACGCAATGTATGCTTGTTTAGCTGCATGATTGAAATTTATCTCAGGGTCTCTTGGAGGGTAACCTTTTAAAAGCATTTGTCTATAATTCTCCCAGCCTTCATTTTTAAATCCTCTAACCTCATTAACTAAGTCAAACATCTTGTTAATTCTCTCTTCAGTATATGTGTCCCAAGCTGCAAATACTAATAAGTGTGAGCAATCGGAGACAACAGACTGATTCCACGCAACTGCTTTAATTTTATCTTTTACCTCTTGATTAGTAATAACATATACTTCAAAAGGCTGTAAACCACTGGAAGTTGGTGCAAGTGATATCGCTTCTATGATATTATCAATTTTTTCCTGAGGTATTTTTTGACCGTTCATGGCCTTTGTGGCATAACGCCAATTAAGTTTATCTAGTAATTCCATTTTTTTAGTTTAATTCCTTTAATAATGTTTTTGCAGCAAGTTTCCCTAATTCATTTGATGCCAATGGACTTGATCCAGTAATCAATTTCCTATCTCGACAGACTGTTTTATCCATTTTAGTATTCATCAAATTGACACCGAGATTTTTTAATTTTTCACTTAGTCCATATGGCATTTTTCCAGGAAGATAACCGAACATTGGTGTTTTATTGTCAACTGAATCTGGAAACACAGCCATATTATATCCCTTGTATAAGAATTCTTGATCATCCAAAGTGGTTGATAAGAATGCTCCTGGTCCATGACATAGGCTAATCGTAAATAAATCATTTTCATCTGCCCACCTTAGAATTGTCGCTACATTTTTATCTTCAGGGATACCAATCATTGCGCCATGTCCACCTGGAACAAAAACAGCAGCATACGATTCTGAATGATCAAATGAAGACTTAATGAATTCAGAAAGCTTAAGCGGCTTTTCAAAGTTTGCTTTGTTTTCATTGTAGATGGCTTTTACATGTTCATCTTTTTTAGGGAAAGCCCACATTTCAAAAACTACAGGTTTTCCTGTTGGAGTGGCAATTTCAAATTCAAATCCTGCATTTTTCAAATGAAGCATAGGTAACAAAGCTTCTACTGGGTGATTTCCTGTGGAGAAGAATCTACCGTTTTTCATTTTTAAGTTCTTTTCTTCTGTGAAAATGACCAGAATTTTTGATTTTTTGCCTTGGTATTTTTGATAGGTGATATTTTCAAAATCTGTTTTGTCAGATACTCCCATTTTTAAAGCCATTTTGGATGGGCTGTATGATCCATCCGATTCCAATTTTGGAGCAAAACCTAATATTTTTTTGAGCATAACTTTTGTGTTTTTGATTTGAATATCAAAAGTAGGAGAGTGCTTTTGGATAAAAATTACCCTATGGTAATAAATCTACTTTTTTGCTTTTTCGGCTCGCACTCGACTCAGACTTTGTTGAGTTATGCCTAGATATGATGCAATGTGATAATTGGGAACGTGTTGTTCAATATTAGGGTATTGTTCAAGGAATAGATTATATCTTTCTAATGCTGTTAACTGCAATTGATTTAAGATTCTTTTGTGCAAACTAACTACATGCCGTTCTAAGTTTTTTCTTTGAAACGCTTCAAATTCTGGAAATTGAAGATATATCTCATCTAACTTCTGAGCGTTGAATTCAATTACGGTTGCATCAGTGATACATTCCACTGTAAGTGAAGCAGGCTCATTGTTGTATATTGCCATAAAATCACTAATCCACCAATCTTTAATTGCAAACTGGAGCGTATGTTCCTTGCCTTCCTTGTCAACACAAAACGAACGTAGACTACCTTGAGTAACAAAGAAAGTCTTGTTTACAGTTTGACCTCCTCTGATTAAAACTTCTCCTTTCGACACCTTTTTTTCTTTGGAAATAGAATAGATATATTCCTCAGCTTGTGCGGAAAGCGAAATTGAACTTTTTATTTTATTGATTAGGTTTTTCAAGGGTTGTTTTTCAATTACTTACAACGCACAGCTATGATGAGTGGGGATTAGAAAGCACTAATCTCTTGTCTCGCACATAGCCACGCCTTCGTTTAAATTTATTAATTGTGGCGGACTTCCCAATCCCCAAGAAAATATCCTCACCGATAAAACCCCATTCATTCATAGCATATGTTGGGCTTTCGTTATTTGCACCATCTTGTGCTGCATGTCTATTTCCAATCGAAAGGATAGTCTCTCTCAGAGTAGCCAATCACCCAAGGCCAAAAGCTGGTTCTGATACGCCATGATACCATAGTCTTATTTTCCCATCTTCAATAAGCCCATCAGGTGCTGTAACTTCTGTAGCCCATGAGAGTGAGTTAGCTGTTGCTATTGGTTCGGAGTAAATTTCATAGTTTCCTAAGAATGTTGTAGATCTGGCCATTCCAATGCTATTACCGGTTGAAAAAGGGACATACCAATAATCTGATGACTTCATAAGAGTAGCTTCATTGATATCAGGACTATAGGTAACCTCAGACGGCTGAATGAGAGGAGTATTGACTTTGCTCCAGTTTATTCCATCGTTGGATGTAGCTGCCATAATTTTGATTCCTGCATTGGCCCCTTTCCAGTCATCAGTTACATTCCACCCAGCGTAAATCATGTAAAATTGCTCGCCATCATACACTACTCCCGGGCTTGTCATAGCATGGCGGTCGTCCGTATTTTCGCCAGATGTATTGCGAGGTATAAGAGGTTGATCTACACTTTTTGGATGACGAGTAAAATCAATTCCATTTGTTGATGTAGCTAAGCCGATTTCGTAGTTTTCCACATGTTCATTATCAGCTTCTCCTTCGCGATATCCAGAATAATACATCCAATACTCATTTC
The DNA here is from genome assembly GCA_017643365.1 of Balneolaceae bacterium. Classification (GTDB taxonomy): domain Bacteria; phylum Bacteroidota; class Rhodothermia; order Balneolales; family Balneolaceae; genus HXMU1420-13. Next base: position 24,452 of record JAEPNO010000004.1, read on the forward strand.
CAACCTTAAGTACGTCTACAGTTTCAAGTGTATTATCCCACCCATTTGGTTGACTAAAAAAGGCAGGATAGTCTCTTTGATTATTTCCATCAGGGGTAGTCCACGTTTCTCCATTATCGTTAGAAATCACAACTCCAAATATTCGCTCGTTGGGAGATATTTCTTCTGCTGAATAATACATATATAGTTTGTCTCCATCTCTTAATAAGGAGGGATCTGCCGCTAGAGAGAAAGGACTTTCAAAAACAGGGGTGTTGGATTGTATGAAGCCCGAATCAATTAGTTCATCAGAACCTTCATCTTCATTACAAGAACCTGTAAAACTTAGGGTGATGAGTAATAAAATAGATTGAATTAAAAGTCGCATAGTTTCGATTTTCAATATTAATACAGATATTCGGCTATTTTCCCTACATTAGGTAGCATGAACAACAATGAAGCCCAACGGTGGCGTGCATGAAATGTAGCGGTTAAATATCCACTAATTTCATTTTTGTTATTTGACTTAAAAATAAGACAAAAATTTGGTTTTATAACTTTTTACCGCTATGTTTTATGCGCGCTGTTGTGTTTAGTAAATGGTCAATAGCCATTGGTAATATCCCCATTTACGTAGTCAGAACGGACGCTACATAGCATCTCTGGTTCAGGTTTATGTTTTTAAAATTATGCATTTTATCAGTTGCTGATAAGGTGTCGTTATTTTAAAAGCTGCCCGTAAATTTAATTTCTTTGGATTAAGGTCGTTACTATAAAAACCTTTTTTATGTTAACTCTTGACTTTGTCAAAAAAATAACATAACTTCGGCAAGCTTTATGCGAATCAATATTCGTATTTGATAGTGTAACTCTCACACGATCCTGATCGAAAGCTTGGGTAGTCCGATATTGTTCTTAAGTCCAATTCCATACTCTTTTTATAGTAACGACCTTAATCCTCAATTTTCGATGCGTAGCAATAAACCTGGGAAGATCCAAAAGTCTGTCTTATTAAATACAACATAGGCGTAACACGCACTAAGTTCATGTTATCCCAGTTTCATCTTTAAGTATTATTGTTGTTATTCTATTAGATAAATAGAGTAACATGAAGAAAAGTGAATTACTTGTAAAGTACAAACATCAGCTTACGCTCAAAAACTTTAGTGAAAGTACTATTCGTGCATACACAAATGGCTTACATCTGTTCCTGAATTATCTGAACGAAAATAATATTAAAAAGGTGAATTCAGAGCACCTTTCTCAGTTTTTCTATGAATCAAAAAAAGCAAATGATTACGGCTATTCGATGATGAAGCAACTCTTAGCTTCTGTTAAATTTTTATATCATGAAGTTCTAAAAGAACCCATCGATTTTGATTTCAATATCAAAATGAAAAAACCTTCAACTATACCGGAGGTGCTATCGGTTGAAGAAGTGCAACGATTCTTGAATACTTTTACCAATCTAAAGCATAAATCTATTTTCACTCTGTGTTATTCTGCCGGACTAAGGGTAGGGGAGATACTTAATCTCAAAATAAGTGATATAGATTCTAATCGCATGCAAATTCGGATTCATCAGGCAAAGGGAAAGAAAGACAGATATTCACTGTTATCGCCAAAAGTACTAGTCCTTTTAAGGCAATATGCTACCGAATACAATCCTAAAGAATATCTTTTTGAAGGTCAAAACGGTGGTAAATATTCAAGCGCTTCTATTCAAAACCTGATGAGAAAACACCGGAAACTTGCCAACATTAAGAAAAGAGCAACCCCGCACACACTTCGACATTCGTTTGCTACGCATCTGTTAGATTCAGGCACTGATATTCGTTTCATACAGGAGTTACTGGGCCATAAACACATTTCAACCACTCAGATTTATACGCACGTAACTACTCGAAGTGTGAAAGAAATCCAAAGTCCCATTGAAAATTTGCAGCTATAATTCTTAGCTACCGATCAGATTCCTGCTAACCGGCCTAATCTGAATTCTTAAGCTATTTCTCCACGTCGTTCTAATAAATCGTGTTCCACCTTTTGCATGGTATTTCCATCTAATTTGTAGAAAACCATTAATAATGCAGCCCCAAGGAAGAATACAGCAGGTACAAAATTCCACATCGTGCCAATACCTGACAACGCTTCCGACGTTTGTACTTGGTCTTTCACAAAGCCGTACCAGCCTAAGATGTAGCCCGGTATTGCACTGCCTACAGCGGAACCAAATTTTAAGGCAAACATCGAGGCAGAAACTGTTAACCCGGCACTATTATGTCCCGACAGCCATTCACCATATTCTGCGCAATCTGTGTACATAGCAAAAAGCAGCGTAATGATTATACCAAATGAGAAAATTCCTACACTATACAGTAATAGTGTGCCGATAAAGAAATGAGTGGGAACAAAAAAAGTGGCAAGTGTAGATCCTGCAAAAAGAAGATTACTTGCAATCATCAGTTTTCGCTTATCAACTATTTTTAGCAATGAAGGAGTTATCAACGCTCCGAATAATTGTCCTACAAAGCCAAAGGTGATAATGAGGGTAGTAGAGTCCATCCACCAGAGCACTTTCTCGGTACCTAGTTCCATATTGTACTTAGTAAAAAAAGCAGTAGAAGAAATTCTTGCTACCAAACCAACAACAATTAAAATGCTACAGAAGGCAAGAATAATCCATGAAATGTTTTTTCTTAACACAGTTAAATCATCTTTAATACTAGATTCATGTTTCTTGGGTCGAATTCGCTCTTTAGTGGTGAAAAAGGTGAAATAGAAAAGAACGACAGTTAAAACAGCAAAAATTATAATAGTTAGTCGGAAACCTAATACTTCATCACCACCTCCCAATAAATCAACCAAAGGTTTTGCAGTTGCCCCAACTAAAATGGTACCTAAAGAGGCCAAAATAAAACGGAACTGTGTAGCCTTCGTTCGTTCCTCTGAAAGCGGGTGGATAACAGCCAATAGAGCAGAATACGGTACATTTATTGCCGTATAGCCCAGCATTATAAGTGAGTAAGAGACATAGGCGAAAATTAATTTTCCCGTTTGTGATAAATCAGGACCTAAAAATAACAAAAAGCCCAAGGCGGCATAAGGAACTGCTACCCAAAGTAAAAATGGTCGATATTTTCCCCATTTAGACTCTGTTCTATCTGAAATGATACCCATGGTAGGATCGCTGATTGCATCAATTACCTTGGTTACTAAAAACATAGTAGCCACTCCTGTAGGGGAAATACCCCAAACATCCACGTAGTAATACAGTAAAAAGATATTGAAAAAACCCATGTAGAATTGGGAGGCCATATCGCCCATGCCATACCCTGTTTTTTCCAAAAAGGAAAGTGGCGCTGTATTACTCGTATTTTTCATGTATTTAAATTGTATTAGCTTAGATGATAGAATCTATGTTTTAAAAGATGCTCTATTTACTGCATTTGTCTGTTTTCAGAATAAAAACATAATTACCGCCATAGTTGTTAAATCAAGAAAACAACAATCGATGAAACTTATATTTTATTCAATTATCAAGAGTATAATCATTATCTGCCAAAAGTGATTAACATGAAAAAAAGCGAATTTCTTAAAAAGTACATTCGACTCCTTAAACAAAAAAAGCCCGACTCATAGAGCAGGGCTTTTTAATGTTATAAGTTCGACGTTGGATGTTCAACGTTCATCAGGCTTTCGCTTCTTCCGATTCGTCTTTGGTTTCATCGCTAGAATCAGAAGCTTCCGGAGCTTTTTCTTCGGCTTCAGCTTCTACCCAGTCAAATTCCAAGTCGTCTCGCTTCTTATTCATTTTGATTTTAATGGTAGAACCTTCAGCTTTTTTATGCTCTAGCAATTCTTCTGCCAATGGATCTTCAATATACTTCTGGATCGCACGCTTAAGCGGACGAGCACCGTATTTAGGGTCGAAGCCTTTCTCGGTGATAAAATCCTTCGCGCCTTTGGTAATCTCCACGTTGTATCCAACATCTTTAATCCGGGCAAAAAGCTCCTCAGAAAGAATATCGATAATCTGAAAGATGTCGCCTTTTTCCAGCGGCTTAAAGGTGATTACATCATCAATACGATTCAGGAATTCCGGATTGAATACTTTCTTCAACGCATCCTGAATGGTGGTCTTCATTTTAGCGTAATCGAAGGCTGTTTCGTTGATATCTGCAAAACCGATGCCTTTACCCATGTTCTTAATATCACGAGCACCGATATTCGATGTCATGATAATAATGGTGTTTCTGAAATCTACGCGACGACCCAGGCTGTCGGTTAGGATCCCGTCATCCAACACCTGAAGCAGGATATTAAAAACATCCGGATGTGCTTTTTCGATCTCATCAAGTAATACAACACTGTATGGCTTGCGACGAACTTTCTCGGTGAGTACACCGCCTTCTTCGTAACCTACATATCCCGGAGGCGCTCCGATCAGGCGGGAAACGGAGAATTTCTCCATGTACTCACTCATGTCAATTCGGATGAGCGCTTCGTCTTTATCAAATAGATATCTTGCAAGCACTTTCGCCATTTCTGTTTTACCAACACCGGTTGGTCCTAAGAAAATAAATGAACCTATCGGACGAGATGGATCTTTCAATCCGGCACGCGTACGTTGGATAGCCTTGGTAAGCTTCACGATGGCTTCTTCTTGCCCAATCACTTTTCCGGCAAGACTCTCCTTCATTTTGAGGAGTTTTTGCCCTTCGTTCTGGCTGATTTTGTTTACAGGAACACCACTCATCATGGCGATTACAGAAGCTACATCTTCTTCAACAACGTCAAATACGATGCTTTCGCTTTCTTTTTCCCATTCTCGTTGTGCCACTTCGAGGTCTTCGATTAAACGCTTTTCTTTGTCGCGCAATCGGGCAGCTTCTTCAAAACGCTGCTTTTTCACCATCGAGTTTTTCTCGGCACTGGTGGTTTCAATTTCTTCTTCCAGTTGGATAATGTGCTTAGGCACGGTGATATTCGCTAAGTGAACACGAGCTCCGGCTTCATCCAAAGCATCAATCGCCTTATCCGGCAGGAAGTGATCGGTAACATATCGATCGGTTAATTTCACACAGGCATCTAGAGCATCCGGTGTATAATTTACGCTGTGATGCTTTTCGTATTTACCTTTAATTTGATTTAGAATCTCAATCGTTTCCTCAGCTGTAGTAGGATCAACCATGATTTTCTGGAAACGTCGTTCCAAGGCACCATCTTTCTCAATAAACTGACGATACTCGTTCAGCGTAGTTGCACCTATTGCCTGTATATCACCACGGGCGAGAGCAGGCTTTAACATGTTTGATGCATCCAACGAACCACTTGCGCCACCAGCACCTACAATGGTGTGCAGCTCATCAATAAATAGAATTACGTTGTCGGTTTTCTCGAGCTCGGTCATTACCGCTTTCATGCGTTCCTCGAACTGTCCACGGTATTTTGTGCCGGCAACCAGAGCAGCAAGGTCAAGTGCGATCACGCGCTTATCATACAATACACGTGATACTTTTCGCTGAATGATGCGGGCAGCTAAGCCTTCGGCAATGGCAGTTTTACCAACACCGGGCTCACCAATAAGAACCGGATTGTTTTTCTTACGTCGACTCAATACTTGAGCTACGCGTTCAATTTCTTTATCCCGACCGATAATAGGATCAAGTTTTCCTTCTTCGGCCATTTGAGTGAGATCGCGCCCGAAATTGTCGAGCACGGGAGTTTTCGATTTGTCCATTCGTTTTTCTCTTGCGCTTCCGGAACCCTGAGATCCTTTAGAAGGAGGCGTGCTTGCGCTTGCAGTAAGAGCATCGCCTTCATCCGAGTCTTCACGAGATTTTCCGGATATAATTAAATCAAGTTCTTCGCGAACAGCGTCGTATGAAACGCTGAATTGTTGTAAAATTTGAGCGGCTATGTTTTCATCATCTCGTAAAAGAGATAAAAGTAGATGCTCGGTGCCAATCGTATCGCTTTTATAAAGCTTTGCTTCCAGATAAGTGATTCGAAGTACTTTTTCAGCCTGCTTGGTAAGCGGAATATTGCCTACGGTTACAGAGCCACCGGTACCACGAACGGTATCTTCTATGGTTTTTTTAAGCTTGAATAAATCGCAATCCAGATTTTTTAAAATTCGTACGGCAACACCATCTCCCAGGCGAACAATGCCTAAAATTAAGTGTTCAGTTCCAATGTAATCGTGACCAAGTCGTAAAGCTTCCTCTCTACTAAATTGTATGACGTCACGAACCTTACTTGAAAAATTACCCTCCATGTGATAAGTCCTTTAATAATGAAAAATTCTATAGTCTTTAGGGCAAAAAACGAGCCAATCGTAAAATTAGTTCATTTCAATTCGAATGTAGTAGAGCAGGTAAGTAAAAGCAAACTAAATGACGTTAGATTGCTTAAAAAAGGGCAGTGCCTGTCATTTCTTCAGGCTGATCGAGCTCCATTAATTTGAGCAGAGTAGGGGCAACATCGGCAAGTATTCCCTTTTTAAGTGCAATTTCTTCCGGGTAATTTACCAAAACAGCGGGCACCGGAGATGTTGTGTGCGCTGTGTGTGCGCTACCGTCGGGTTTTACCATTTGATCGGAGTTTCCGTGATCGGCAATGATCAATGTTCGGTAACCATGTTCGCTGGCAGTTTCAACCACACGCTTTAACTGAATATCTACGGCCTCAACAGCGGCAATGGCTGCATCCATATCGCCTGTGTGGCCTACCATATCGGGATTGGCAAAATTGAGAATCACCAAATCGTAGAAGTCTCGTTGGAGTTGTTCAACCAGTTTGTCACCGACTTCAGGGGCACTCATTTCGGGTTGAAGATCGTAGGTTGCCACTTTTGGACTTGGAATCACTAATCGATCTTCGCCTTCGTTTGGTTCTTCTTCGCCACCATTAAAAAAATAAGTAACGTGCGGATACTTTTCGGTTTCGGCAATGCGAAACTGTTTCAACCCTTTTTTACTAACCCATTCGCCCAAGGTATTAGTGAGAATCTGTGGGGGATAGGCAACATGAACGTTTTCGAAAGTTGCATCATACTGGGTGAAGCAAGTGTAATGCAGATTCAGATCAGGCTTTACTTCAAATTCGTTGAATCCATCTTCGGTAAATGCGCGCGTGATTTCCCGAGCACGATCGCCGCGAATGTTGTAGAAGATAACAGTGTCATTTTCCGCAATTCTTGATTCAGGATCGGTATTCAACAGTACCGGATTGATAAACTCGTCGGTTACTTTATTGGCATAACTGGCTTCAAAAGCTTCATCCGCTGAAGAAAACGTTTCTCCTTTGCCATGAACTAATAAATCGTAGCCTTTTTGAACTCGCTCCCAACGGTTATCGCGATCCATGATGTAGTAACGACCAACTATCGAAGCGAGCTCGCCTACACCAATTTCGTCGGCTTTTGCTTGGAATTCTTTGGCATAATCGATGCCGGAATGTGGAGCGGTATCGCGCCCATCAGTAAATGCATGAACATAAACATGTTCGATGCCATGTTTTTTACACAACTTTAGAATTGCAAACAAGTGTTCGTTATGGCTGTGTACTCCGCCATCAGAAAACAAACCCATTACATGGATTTTATTTTTCTTTTTTGCGGCTTCGATTGCGCGCATGAGCTCTTCGTTGTTGAAGAAATCTCCATCGCGAATATCTTTATTTATTTTAGATAAGGCTTGCCAAACAATTCGACCTGCCCCGATATTCAAATGGCCAACTTCGGAGTTACCGAACTGGCCATCTGGAAGTCCTACATGTTCCCCGCTTGCAAGTAGTTGCGTGTGTGGGCAAGATTCTACTAGTGAATCGTAAAATGGTTTGTGCGCTTTATCAATAGCGCTAACCTCGGGGTTCTCCGCAATACCGAACCCATCTAAAATTACAAGCATTGCTTTTGAATTTTTCATGGGTGGTTACCTCTAGGGTTCGGGAATGGAGTTACAAGTTGTTTACGTGCTTTGTGAGACGTGCTTTTGTGCGAGCGGCATTGTTCTTGTGAACAATTCCTTTAACGCTCATTCTGTCTAAGTAAGAAACGGCATCTTTTAATGCAGTTTCAGCTTTCGCCTTATCAGTCTCGCTAAGCACTTTCTTTACAAGCGTACGCATTTTAGAACGACGTGCAGTGTTGTGCTCGTTACGAACTTTGTTTTGACGTACACGCTTGATAGCTGATTTATTTTGTGGCATGGATAATTAAATTTTCTCTTTGTGTGTCCAAAAGTTTTGAAGACTCGAAAATTACGGGTTCCTAAAATACTAAACAAGAAATGATTGAATATAAAAAGGAATAAACTTAATTTAGCTGATCTGTTATGATAGTAGTTATAGATGGACCGGCAGGATCCGGTAAAAGCTCGACTGCGAAAGCAGTAGCGGAAAAATTAGATATACAATATTTAGATTCTGGAGCCCTATATCGTGCTGCCACCTGGATTTATAACAAGTCTGATCAGAACAGAGATAAGTTCTTTGATACTTTGAATGAAGTCAATATCAGTTTCAAATATTCTGATGCTTTCTTTAATGTGTTTGTGGATGGAGATGATATTTCGTCTGAAATTCGCTCTCAGGATGTAAATAATTCTGTGAGTACCGTTGCAGCGATGCCGGAAGTGCGCGTGTTTATCAACAAATTGATGCATCACGCAGTTTCCCAAAATCACTATATAGCGGATGGTCGAGATCTTGGAACGGCTGTTTTTCCGGAAGCACAACTGAAGTTTTTTATGATTGCGGATCTGGAAGTTCGAGCACAACGTCGCCTAAAAGAAATGGGCGAAACAGACGTGAGTCTAGATCAAGTTCGTGAAAACATTGCTTCGCGAGACAACATAGACTCCAATCGCGATTCAGATCCATTAAAGAAAGCACCAGATGCTATTGAAATAGATACCACTTCGTATTCATTTGAAGAACAAGTAGCCTTTATTTGCGAGCAAATTCGCCCTCATTTAATAGCCACAACAAAACAATAACCTTATCCCACTTCCGAAAGTCGGTTGTGAGGTAAAACATTAACAAAACAGTACAATGTCAGAAGACAAAAAAGAAACCATCGAACAAGAAGCAACTACCGAAGAAGTTGTAGTTGAAGAAACTCAAGAATCTACCTCCACAGAATCAACAGCTGAAGAGAAAGCTGAAGAAGTGAAAGAAGAAGCACTAACGCATGTGTTTAGTGGCGATGTTGAAGGAGAAGTTTACACTTACGATCAATTGGATAGCCCATCGGATGAATACACTGCCGATGAGTACAACCAATTAATGGGAATGTATGAGAATACATTAAACACCATTGAAGAAAAAGAAATTGTTACCGGTCGTATTGTATCTATTGACGAGAAATATGTTGTAATCGACATCGGATTTAAATCTGAAGGTATTATTGCCGTAAATGAGTTTTCGAACAAATCGCTCGAAAACATGGCACCCGGCGACGAAGTAGAAGTATTCCTAGACCGTGTTGAAGATAAAGAAGGTCAGTTAATTCTATCTCGCCGTAAAGCAGACATCCTGCTTGCATGGGAAAAAATTGAAAGTGCACACGAAACCGGCGAAGTGGTTGAAGGTCTTATCAAGCGCCGTATTAAAGGTGGTATGGTTGTTGATCTATTTGGAATCGACGCATTCTTACCTGGTTCGCAAATCGACGTCCGTCCGGTTCGCGATTTCGACGCATATGTTGGTAAAACAATGGAATTTGCTGTTGTTAAGCTAAACATGGCTGCTGAAAACGTTGTTGTATCTCACCGTGCGCTTATCGAGAGTGATCTTGAAGAGCAAAGAGAGCAGATTCTTGATACGATCGAAGCAGGTCAGGTACTTGAAGGTGCCGTTAAAAACATTACCGACTTCGGTGTATTCATCGATCTTGGTGGCGTAGATGGTCTACTTCACATCACCGATCTTTCTTGGGGACGTGTTGACAACCCAAGCGAAATCGTTCAGTTGGATCAGCGCTTAAACGTTGCGGTTATCGATTTTGATGAGCGTAGCAAGCGCGTATCTCTTGGATTGAAGCAATTACAGCCGCATCCGTGGGAAGAAATTCATGGCAAGTATCCTGAAGGAATGAAAGTTCAGGGCCGTGTAGTTTCTATCGCTGATTACGGTGCATTCATCGAGCTTGAAAAAGGTGTTGAAGGTTTGATTCACATTTCTGAAATGAGCTGGACTCAGCACATTAAGCACCCATCTCAACTAGTTGAGAAAGACGATGTGGTAGAATGTATTGTATTGAACATCAACGAAGACGAGAAGAAAATCTCTCTTGGTGTTAAGCAATTAACTAACGATCCATGGGCAGACATCCTTGAGCGCTTCCCAATCGGTTCTAAGCACAAAGGATTTGTTCGCAACCTAACCAACTTTGGTGTGTTTGTTGAGCTTGAGCCTGGCATCGACGGCTTGATTCACGTATCTGACCTTAGCTGGGAAGACAAAGTGGAGCACCCGAACGAGGTTGTGACCAAAGATCAGGAGATCGAAGTGGTTATCCTTGGTGTAGATTTCGACAACCGTCGTATCACATTAGGTCACAAGCAAGTGCTTGAAAATCCTTGGGAAATTTACGCACGTGAATTGACTCCGGGTACCGAAGTAAAAGGTGAAGTTGTGAAAGTAACCGATCGTGGTGCATTTGTGAAATTGACTAACGGTGCTGAAGCATTCCTAAACCTAACGAAAGCTGTAGAGCCTGAGTTTAAAGAAGGAATGGAAGTTGAAGCATTCGTATTGAAGTTCGACGAAGCAGGTAAATCTATCGATTTAAGCCAGCTTGATTCTGATCAGAAGAAAGCGGTTAAAGCGGCTAAGAAAGCAGAAGAAGAAGCTAACATGGAAACAGGAGCACCGACTCTTGGTGAAATGAGTGGCCTTGCTGCTTTAAAGCAAAAGATGGAAGCTGAAGAAGCAGCCGAAGCGAAAAAGAAAAAAGAAGACTAATACTTCTTAATTCTTATTGAAATTAAAAAGCCCTGTATCGCAAGATGCAGGGCTTTTTTAATATCTAAATAAAAAATTGAATAAAACTCACTTCAAATAAAAGAATACAATCTTATTCTGCGAGTCTTTTTTACTCTTAACTTTTTTGTTGTTCTCGCGGTTATATGCATACACCACATTACGTGCCGAGCTAAGCTCTTTTTCATTGGCATACTTAACCTGAACAGCATCGCCACCGGGCTTTAATTTTGACAAAGCTTCAGTTAATGGCGAATATTTCGAGCTTTTTTTTCTCGAGCTTGAAATGTTCCCCCTTGGAACCATTTTAATTTTCATAATTCTCTATCGTCTAATGTAAAATCTACAATAAACTATAATAGAATTATTGAAATATTAAAAATTAGAAATCGAACTATGGAACTAATACGTTCTGCATAATTTTTTCTACGATATCTTCTGCAGAAATATCCTCAGCTTCGGCCTCAAATGTGGGGATGATACGGTGCCTTAACACATCCATTGCAATAGTGCGAACATCCTCTGGTGTAACATAGGCTCTATGCTCCATAAATGCATGTGCTCGCGCAGCAAGGTTTAAGTTAATGGTAGCACGTGGTGAAGCTCCAAAGCTTATTAAATCAACAAGATCATCCAGCCCGTAATTTTTAGGTTTTCTGGTAGCAAATACTAAATCAACAATGTATTTCTCTACTTTTTCGTCAATATAAATTTCATTAACAGTTTCTCTGGCTTTTAGTATGGTAGAAACATCCACCACTTTAGATAACTCTACTTTAGAACCCGTTTTTGCCATTCGTCGCATGATTTCCAACTCTTCGTTCTCGGTCGGATACCCAATCTTCAGCTTTAGCATAAAACGATCTACCTGAGCTTCGGGTAGGGGATAGGTTCCTTCTTGCTCTACAGGGTTTTGGGTGGCAAGCACCAAAAATGGTTCATCGAGCTTAAAGGTTTCTTCGCCAATAGTAACCTGTTTTTCCTGCATAGCTTCGAGCAAGGCGCTCTGAACTTTCGCCGGAGATCGGTTGATCTCGTCCGCAAGAATGATATTTGCGAAGATAGGCCCTTGTTTAACAAAGAAATCACCTTCTTTTTGATTGTAAATTAAAGTACCAATCAAATCGGCAGGTAATAAATCAGGAGTAAACTGTATTCTCTGAAAATCGGTATCAATCACTTTGGCAAGCGATGAAACTGTGAGCGTTTTTGCCAACCCGGGTACACCTTCAAGTAATACATGCCCATTAGTCAACAATCCAATCAATAACCGATCGATCATATAATGTTGGCCAATAATTACTTTGTCCAATTCTACTCTAATATCATCGATAAACGTACTGCTGCTTTCAATTTTCTTCTGCAGTACTTCCATGTCAATAGTTTGCTCGCTCATTGTATAAGTTTGGTAGTTATCTATTAATTAAGTTCTTAATTTCTCGCCTTTCATCTTAACCTTCAAACGTCAATGGACATTTTACAATCTTTTTTACTGGGACTCATTCAAGGGTTAACAGAATTTTTACCAATTAGTAGTTCTGGTCATCTTGCTTTAGGGCGATATTTACTGAATAGCGATACCGAAATGGGAATTACATTCGAGGTGGTAGTTCATTTTGGAACGCTTTGCAGTATCGTAATTTACTACAAAACTGAGATACTTAATCTGATAAAAGCACTATTTCGTTTTATAGGTTCGCCATCGATTGCAAAAACCGACAAAGACGTGAAGGTAATCGGCTTTATCCTGATAAGTATGATCCCAGCTTTTATAGTAGGATTCACTCTCAAAGACTATATCGAGGGCATTTTTATGAATCCGATTTTGGTTTCTGGGATGTTGATTGTAACAGGGATAATTTTATTTCTAACCAAATTCAGCAAGAATCCCGAAGGGGAAATTACTACTAAAAAGGCTTTTTTGATTGGTATTGCACAGGCTTTTGCTATGATCCCGGGGATAAGTCGATCGGGTTCTACGATCTCAACGTCGTTATATTTGGGTATCAGCAGGGAAGAAGCTGCGAATTTCTCTTTTTTGATGGTGATCCCTGTTATTGCCGGTGCCATGATCCTGCAAATGGGTGAAGTATTAGAAGTTGGGATTAGTAATTCACAGATTTCCAGCTTATTGGTTGGCTTCTTTACCGCCTTTATTTCCGGCTACTATGCGCTAAAATACCTCATCATAATTTTAAAGAAACAAGGCTTTCATTACTTTGCATATTATTGCTGGGTAGTAGGTGGTGCAGGATTGATCTACTTTTTAGTATGATCAAATTTTACCAAATAGGATTCACTCTTTCAATTTATAGATAATGCCCGATTCAAATTACATCCAAACCGATACTATAGATCCGCATGTTAAACGACGGAGAGCTATTCTAAAAGCTCATCCCGAGGTAAAAACTTTGTATGGGCGAAATCCGGCTACTTTTGGTTGGATATTATTTCTGTTTTTTGGTCAATTAATCATCGCATATTTGGTAAACGATGCCTCCATTTGGTGGGTGATTGGAGCCGCATATTTTGTGGGTGCTTTTTTTAATCACTCCGCTTTTTGTCTGAAGCATGAATGTACGCATCATCTGGTGTTTAAGAATAAAACCGCAAATATGTTGTCAGGAATTCTTGCGAATCTTACCTCATGTACGCCTAGCTATGCAATATTCTCAGTTACGCATATCAAACATCATTCTCATCAAGGTGAGTACGATATGGATTTTGATCTCCCTTTGCATTGGGAAGCGAAACTGATAGAAAACACTCCTTTTGGAAAAATTTTATGGATGCTGTTACAGCCTTTGGCAGTGTCTCTACGTCCACTTCGGAAGCACACCATGAATTACGTAACCAAATGGGCCTATGTGAATGTTGCAGCTGTTATTTTGTTCGATGTGGCCATTCTGTATTTCATGGGGCCATATGCGTTTTTCTATCTTTTTTTGTCAACCGTTTTTGGTTTAGGATTACATCCACTGGGTGCTCGCTGGATACAAGAGCATTACGTTGTTCATGAAGATCAGGAAACATATTCGTACTACGGTTGGCTAAATAAAATCACGTTTAATATCGGGTATCATAACGAACATCATGACTTTCCCGGAATTTCATGGAATAAATTACCAAAATTGCGAAAAATGGCCCCTGAGTTTTATGATACTCTCTATTATCACACTTCTTGGTCGAAACTTCTACTCCGCTTTTTTACAGATAAGAATCTGACCTTATACTCTAGAATTGAGCGACCACCAAAATCCGAATTGTCGAAAACAGCCGGTTAGTTCAAAACATAAAACCGGTGGTGAAATAAACGCCGGTTCCTTCTTCTGAGAAGCCAAAATCGCATCTTATGATAAAATCAGGTGTGAAAAAAGAAGCGAGTGCGCCAAAGCCAAAGGTCGTTTTTAGATCGTTTTTTATGGTGCTAAAATCGGTGCCCTCAGCAAATGTTCGTCCAACATCCAAAAACAATGTACCACCGAATCTCATATCATTTTCGGGAATTCCGAAGAGCCATGTTCTAAGTTCGCTGTTTAAAAGAACGGCATGATCGTCGGAAAACCGTCGGCTCTCAAAACCCCGTAACGTTTCTTCATCACCTGCATAGGAGAGTTTCCAATAGGGAACCTCGCCATTTGTGAATCTAGCCATCACGCGATTTGCGAATGTAATATCTCGAATCAGAAAAAAAGTGAAGTAATGTCTCAATTCGCTTTCAAAAACGATAAGATCGAAAGTGCTTCCCCAAAGAGAGTTGCCAATTTCGAGACTGGTACTTGCATAAGTTCCTGTAGTAGGCTGAAATTCGGAGTTGCGAGCTTCCCATATAAATCCCGCACCAATCATCGAGGTAACACCGCCATCAATTCCCAGAGGAGCGTCACGGGTAATTAATCGATCTGAGCCATTATCCCAAGGGGTTTCGTAGCGTGTATTGATAATAAGATTGGCATCCAGCTGAGAGGCTTGTGTTGGACGAATGAGAGGGAATCTACCCTGTAAACGAAAGCCGGCTGTAAACGATTTAAATTGATAATAAACCGGAAGGTTCTCTGGTGGACTTTTGATGATCGAATAATTGCCAATACCGAAGTAGGCATCTTCAAAAAACCTGGATGAATAAATTTCTGAAGTAAGTCGAATATTCCGATCAAACGCTTGTGGTTTATCATAAAACAAAGAAAACGATGCCAAGCCTTTGGTTGATACAATCGCACTTAGGTTAATAAAACCATAAAAGGGTTCTACATTATCTTTGAAGATATACCAATTAAAAACTCCCCCGCCAATTAGGCCAAGATCTGAATTAAAGGCTACGGCAGGAAGAAAAGCGAACTCTGTGGAATCCGTTTCCGATACTGTTTGAGCATTTACGTTTAGTAGTGTTCCAAAACAAAAAAGGGCGATAATAACTATCGCCCGGTATTGAAAATAGTTGGTATGCAAGGTGTTAGATAAATATCCAGGTTACTAATAAGTACACAGGCACTAATATACCTACCGACCAAATCATATACCCACCGAAACTTGGCATTTTTACACCATTTTGATCGGCAATAGATTTTACCATGAAGTTTGGTGCGTTACCAATGTAGGTTAGCGCGCCAAAGAATACGGCACCTGCAGAAATTGCGACCAGTGTTTGAGTCATTTCATACATCAAAACTTCTGCGTTACCACCAGCAGCATTAAAGAACACCAAGTAGGTCGGGGCATTATCTAAAAAGGCAGATAATAGTCCGGTTATCCAGAAAAACATTGTGTTAATAGGGTCTCCTGAACCATCGAAAACCGCATTATTGATAAACTGTAATGCGCCCTCGCCGTTATTCGCAGCTTTCAGCATTTCTATAGGCGCAATTATAGTGATGAAAATCCCGGCAAATAATTTCCCTACTTCTTGAATTGGGAACCAATTGAAACCGTTTGCTGCGCGACTTTCTTTTGATGTGAAATGCCAGCTAACCCAGGTTAAAAACAACAAAGCTACATCACGAACAACATTTTCAAATTTAACATGAACATGAAATACCGTGAACTCGCCAAGGTGCACCAAACCTGAGAATAATACAGCGCCAACCACACCTAAAATCAGGAATAAGTTGAACGAGCCCTCTAGTCCGAGTGGTTCACTTCCATCGTCGAGCGGTGCAGTATTGGTTTCTTTTTTGTAGAGATACTTATCCCAAGCGTAATAGATTATCAATAACACTACCGACACAAAAGCCATTTCCCAGAACAAATTAGTTGTAGTCCAGAAGAAATCTACGCCTTGCAAAAAGCCTAAAAATAATGGAGGATCGCCTAGTGGAGTTAAAGAACCACCTACGTTTGCTACAAGAAATATGAAAAAGATTACGATATGCTTTTTGGTATTTCTCCAAGCGTTGGCGCGTAAAATTGGGCGGATTAACAACATTGCTGCACCCGTTGTGCCCATCCAGCTGGCAAGTATTGTACCTATTAACAGGATGGCAGTGTTAACTTCGGGTGTTCCTTTTAAATATCCCTTTATTCTTACTCCACCGGATATAGTGAAAAGCGCTAATAAAAGAATTATGAATGGAAAATACTCTAGTAAGTAAGCGTGAAGTACTTCGTAGAGAGTTGCGTCGAATCCGAAGGTGATGATCATCGGGATAACGAGTAACAAGCCCCAGAAGCCAGAAACTTTCCCAAAGTTATGATGCCACCATTCTTCGTTTACAAGTGGGCATATCGCGATAGAAAGCAGTATTCCGGCAAAGGGGATGGTCCAAAGTAAATTTAAACCGCTTCCATCTATTCCATTACCACTACCTTCGGCGGCAAGCAGTAAATCTGGGATGAATACTATCCCGAAAAGAAGAAATACGAATTTTAGTATATGTCTGTATTTTTGTGGCATCTCTAAGAATTTTGGGTTTTGAACTCTTATCGGACTGAAAATAGCATAACTCAAGAGTATTCAAAAAGTAGCTTTAAAGTATATAAAAGATTTGAAATTAAAAGTTTGTTAAGCCCAAAAACGTTCATTTTGATTGTTATGTTCTAGCAGGCATAGATAATCAAACAAAAAGCATTATGGAACCATTAAAAGAAGAAAAAATTATTAAGCTTTTATCTGAGTTAGATGGATGGAAATTCGAAGACGATATGATTAAAAAAGATTTCGAGTTTAACGACTTTAAAGAAGCCTTGGCTTTTATCGTTAGAGTGGGCTTCGAAGCAGAAAGCTTAGGGCACCATCCGAATTTAACAAATGTGTATAATCAGGTTGGGATTGCCTTACAAACACATGATATCGGAAATAAAGTGAGCGCAAAAGACATCGAATTGGCTACTAAGATAGAAGCGTTGTTGAGCTAAACATTTTAGTATGGAAGCTAGCATACTAAGTTAGAAATTGTGTATATTTAAGGCTCTCTGTTACTCGGAAAATCCAGAGTAACTGTTTTCAAATAAACGGAAACATCCAAAGAAACATTATGAGTAAAAACTATTACGAGTTTACGTACATCGTAAACCCTGTTCTGGAAGACGAACAGACTAAAGCAGCTGTTGATCAGGTAACAAAGCTTTTCACCGACAACGGCGCAGAAATTGAAGAAGTTAACGAGTGGGGATTACGTAAGTTTGCTTACGAAATCGACAAAAAAAACAGCGGATACTATGTAAACATGTATCTTGAAGCTCCCGCCGATGCTATACCAGTTGTTGAGCGTTTCTTACGCATTGAAGACAGCTACATGCGTTACCTTACTCTCAAGTTTGATGCAAAAATGATGCGTCACCGCGAGTTAGTAAAGAAAAATGCAGTGCCGAATGTTTTTGAGGTAGCTGAAGAAGAAACAGAAGGGTAATCGCAACATTAAAGGAAATTTCTCATGATTAAGAATCCATCACACCCAAAGAAAAGCGTACGTAAAGTTAAGCAGTGTAAATTCACCCAAGCTGGGTTAGAATACATCGATTACAAAGATGTTGATACACTACAACGTTTCACCAACGACCAAGGAAAAATTCTTCCACGTCGTGTTACCGGAACAAGTGCAAAACACCAACGCCAGCTTACTAGAGCTATCAAACGTGCTCGTTTTTTAGCGCTTATGCCATACGTAGCTGAAAACTTACGCTAATATCCAGGGAGTATACCAATGAAAGTTATTTTAAAAGAAGACATCGATAAATTAGGTAGTGCCGGTGATCTTGTAGCCGTTAAAGATGGTTACGGTCGCAACTTCTTAATTCCACAAAAGAAAGCAGTTTTAGCTACAAAAGGAGCTATTGCTGAATTGGAATTAATGAAGAAGCGTGCAGCTATTCAGGCTGATCTTACCGTGAAAGAAGCAAAAGATCTTGCTAAAATTCTGGAAGCAACTTCGCTTACTATCTCAGTTACCACCGGTGAAGACGACAAAATTCACGGTACTGTAACTAACGTACAAATTGCTGAAGCTTTACAAGAGCGCGAAATCTTTGTTGATCGTCGTGATATTTCCATCGATTCTGATGTGAAAGTACTTGGCGAATACACTGCTACTGTAAGCTTACTTGGCGATTTAAAGCCAACAGTGAAATTCTGGGTAGTTAAAGACGACTAACCCAAACATCTGATTGCTTGAATGGTGGGTGATTTCATTTTGTTACAAAATTGTTATTTCAGCAGTTTTGAAAGCAAAACTTAGTCTCGTATCATTCTAACACGCTTTGATAAACCAGCAAGCAACCCCGATGAAAAAGAATTCAACACGTTTAATGGGGATCATCATATTGATGTTATCCCCATTTTTTTTATTCGCCCAAATCCCCGACCCGGTAAAATTTGAAGTGGTTGAGGCCCCTGAAGAGGTGTTAGCCGGCGAAAGCTTTTCTATAAAGATCGATGCCTCGATCGAAGGCGAATGGCACCTTTATTCTGTGCTCAACGATCCTGACGCAGGACCATATCCAACGGCATTTTCTGCTAAATCGAACAATTTTATTATTGCTGATGAAGTAAACGAATCGAAGGCTGATATCGAATTCGATCCTAACTTTGAAGCCGATCTAGGCTGGCACACAACCTTTGCTAATTTTGAAGTACCCGTTGCCGTAAAAACCGAAATGACCGGCACTCAAACACTCGACATCGAAGTGTTTTATCAAGTGTGTGACGATCGGGTATGTCTTCCACCCAAACGTAAATCCATAATCGTTACTGTTGATGTAATAGGAGTTTCTGAAACTCCTTTAGAGGCAGCAATAGGCGGTGCGACATCAAGTACAATTGATTCCGGATCGGCAGTAAAGTCATCCGGACTTGGAGATGACGGAATTTTCTCTTTTATATGGATTGCGATATTAGCCGGCTTTGCGGCACTGCTAACTCCCTGTGTTTTTCCAATGATTCCGCTCACTGTTTCCTACTTCAGTAAACAAAGCGACGACAGCAAAGGAGTAGGCAAAGCTCTTTTATTTGGTTTCGCAATCATCATCACCTTTACTTTAATCGGTTTTGTTTTAGCAGCAATATTTGGGGCATCAGCAGCACAGAATTTTGCCTCTGATCCTTTCATAAATACATTTATTGCAATTGTATTAGTAGCTTTTGGTTTGAGTTTGCTTGGGATGTACGAGCTTCAACTACCGCATCAGTTTACAAACTTCTTAAATCGCAAAAGCAATGAAAGTAGTGGTGTTTTAGGCATCTTATTTATGGCTTTTACCATCGCAGCCGTTTCATTTTCTTGTACGGCACCATTTGTAGGAGCCGTTTTTGCTGCAACTGCCGGTGGAGAATGGTTTTACCCAATCATTGGTATGATCGGATTTTCAGCGGCTTTTTCCACACCATTTGTGCTTTTTGCCATGTTCCCTCAATGGTTGGAATCGTTGCCAAAAAGTGGCTCGTGGATGAATATTGTAAAAGTGTTACTTGGCTTTATCGAACTGGCAGCCGCCATCAAGTTTTTCTCAAATGTTGATTTGGTGTTAGGATGGGGACTCATCAGCCGTCCGTTTGCCATTGCACTTTGGATCGCCATTTTCTTTATCGCAGGATTATATCTGCTTGGCGTATTTGTACTCAAGCACGAAAAAAAGCCGGAGTATATTTCAACCGGAAGGTTGTTGCTGGCCATGCCGTTTCTTTTGTTTAGTTTTTATCTCATCCCCGGTTTGATGGGTGCATCTTTAGGGATTTGGGACAGCTGGCTTCCTCCAAAAATGCAAACTGACGTGAGCGTAGTTGGCACAATCGCCGCTATGGGTGGAACAGGTTCCGTTTCGGCCGATGATGGCTGGGAATCGGATTACGAAGCTGCTATTGAAGAAGCAAGAAGTGAAGGTGTACCTGTCTTTATCGATTTTACAGGATACACGTGTACGAATTGTCGCGCCATGGAATCGAATGTATTTCCTCTGGCCGAAGTTCGGGAGCGGTTCAATCAAATGAAATTGGTTAAACTCTATACCGATGGCGGCGCCGATGCGCAGAAAAATCAGCAAATTCAGTTTCAGTTAACCGGTAATGTTGCGTTGCCTACCTACGTAATTCTGGATCCATCCAACAAACAAGTGATGGCGCAGGAGTTGGGTTACATGGCATCCGAAAAATTTGTATCCTTTTTGGATAAAGGCCTTAACTCTTTTAATTCCAAATAAGCAGAAATACCGCTACCATTTATTTAAATGCTCAACGCAGTCGTTTGATTGCAGAATGTGATTGGCACCGATGGTACAACGGTTTGCACTACTCTTATTTATTTGCCTGTTTTTTTGCGCGGTCTTCAGTTCCGTTCGGGCTCAGTCGCTGTTATTTGAGTCCTTCGAGATACCCATTCCTCAAGCTGATACCACTCTTATTTTTGATAATTGGCTAGACGAACATTCCATCGTTATTCGCACTCTACCCGACAGTATTCTAATTTCAGATTGGCGTTTTGACGAAGAAACGGGGCAATTTTATCTCCCTAAACTTGATTCAGCGAGTATCGTCAATCAAAAGGCTTTGTCTATATATTATGGACGATTACCGACTAGCTTGAGCAGGCAGTATCAAAAAAATGTAATGCTTGAATACATTCCCGAGCTAGAACATCGAGATTCGGTTTCAAGGCCGAGTAGCAGTCCCGGTTCCGGCTTTTCTTCGGATATTCAACAATCCGGGAGTTTAAGCAGAGGGATTATCGTAGGCTCAAACCAGGATTTTGCCCTCGAAAGTGGACTTCAGTTTCAACTTCAGGGACAACTTACCGACGATATCAGACTGTATGCCATTTTAACGGATCAAAGTATTCCTTTTCAGCCGGATGGCACCACACAATCAATCCGTGAATTTGATAGAGTGTTGATTCGACTTCGATCTGAGCAAGCACAATTAGAAATGGGTGACGTAGATGTGAATTTCACCAAAACCACCTTTGGGAAATTAAATCGCCGACTTCAAGGCGCATCGGGCAGCTATTCGGGCGATTTGAATCAATCCAAGTTTGCTGTTTCATCGGTACGAGGAACATTTACAACACAACGATTTGAAGGCATTGAAGGAACGCGGGGTCCATACCGATTGACAGGTTCAAATGGAGAGCCTTTTGTGATTATTCTTGCGGGAACCGAGCGCGTTTACATTAATGGAGAGCTTGTAGAACGAGGAGAGGAAAACGAATATATAATCGATTATGGCCTTGGGGAAATCTATTTCACCGATCAGGTATTTATAAAGGATGAAACTCGAATCTTTGTAGAATATGAATATGTAGATCAGGAATTTAGCCGAACTCTTTTAGCCGGAGAGACCAGCCAGAAGTTGTGGGATGATCGTTTTGAGCTTGGTGTAAGTGTAATCCGAATGGCTGATGGGAATGATCTGCTTTCTCAGCAAAGCTTATCGAGAGATGATATTGATGTGCTGGAATCGGTGGGAGACGACATTCAGAATGCCTTAGTTTCCGGAATTGTTGCAAATCCGGACGATGACGCCTTTAATATCCGTTATGCGTTGGTTGATACATTATATAATGGGCAATCTTATCAAATTTTCAAAAATATCGCAGGATCGAATTCCTCTAATTTAGCGGTTCGATTTTCGAATGTGGGGCAAGGAAATGGTTCGTATGTGAGAGTTGGCTCAGCATTAAATGGACTTCTTTATGAATGGAAAGGCCCGGGGAAAGGTAGTTATGAGCCCTTTCGAAACCTGCCTGCGCCCGAAAAGCATCAAATGATTTCGATAACGGGGGCACATTCAATCACCGAAAATATTAGGTGGTATGGGGAATTTGCTTTAAGCGATGTGGATAGAAACCGGTTTTCATCGTTGGATGATGATGACAATGCAGATTTTGCGTTGATCGGCGGTTTTGAAGCTAGTGATTTAGAATTGGGTGCTACGGTCTTCGATTTCGATTATCGTCATCGCCAAAGCGGTAAAAATTTCGAGGCGTTCGAACGAACTCGAGAAGTAGAATTTGATCGGAAGTGGAATATCAACCAAAACGAAATTAGTGGTGAAAAAGTAGATGAACTTTCAATTGGCGCTCTCATAAATAACAATATTGATATAGATCTGGGTGCCGGTCGGCTAACGCTACCCGGGCAAGAAAGTTTGAGGCAATCAGTAAGTATAGACGCTCAAATTCAGTCAAATTCGAAATTTAATTACTATCAGGAATTTTCATCTACAGAATTCAATCAAATAGGATTTAAAAATAACTGGTTAAAACAGCAGGCAATTTTACAAACCACATTGTCCGATAGATTAAGTAGTTACGTAAATGTAGAGCATGAAAATAAACGCGACCGATCTGGCGATAATGATTTGACAGGAAATTCATTTCGATTTTATGAAATCGCACCGGGCCTAGCCTACCGATTTGAGCAGGGGGTTATTTCCGGTGGTATTGCTTATCGTGATGAGGATATCCTCCAAAACGAACAGTTTGTTGATGAATACACTGCAATTGAACAGCAATATGGATTGGAATGGAAAGTGAGAGAGTTTTTCACCACAAATAATAAGGTGAGATTTAGAAATAAAAATTTCTCTGCAGACCAAGCAATTCAAGGCAAGCGAAACACAAATGCGTTACTAATTAATTCTGAAAACCAGATCGAAACCGAGCGTCTGAATCTACGATCTCGGTACTCGGTGAGTACTCAGCGCCGTTCTATTGCACAAGAAACTTATTTTGAAGTGGGACCGGAATTGGGGCAATATGTATGGATAGATAACAATAAAAATGGCATCGAAGAAATTGATGAGTTTTTCCCTGAATTATCGCCAAATGAAGGGACCTACATACTTCAATTTTTGCCTTCGGATGAGCTCATCCCAACAACTGAGCTAAGCTTTAGAAATGGATTTGAGTGGTCACCATTTAGAGGTAATAGATCAGATAATGATGCCAATAACGTACTGGAATCGTTAGAGCTGGAAAGCAGATTCGATATTTTTGAAAACACAACGAATCCCAATGAGAATGATATTTATCTGCTACGATTAGATACATTTCGCGACGACAGTTTAACCATTCAAGGCAGATTGAGTTGGTCGCAAAGAGTGAGGATAAATCCGACCGAAAAATGGGAAAGTTCAGCATTTTATAGTAGCTCAAAGTCACTAAATAAAAGGACATCAGAAATAGTAAAAACATTCGATCAACTCCTGATGTTCGAAAATGAATACCGAATCAACTCACACCAATGGATTGAACTCTCTTTTTCTCGATCGGTCAAAGAAAATTCCAGTACGGAGCTGGTGCAGCGGACATATAATATAAAGAGCTGGGAAATTGAGCCCGGATATAGAGTTCGTTTTTCGCGATCATTACAGTTTGGGTTACAAGCAGGATATACATCAAAAGTAAATCGATCGGAATTCAATTCTGACACAAACGCTGAGATAATTCGCTCCATACTGTCAACAAGGGCTTTTTTAATTGATCGAATTCAATTTGGCAGTAACGTCGAATTTCGAAACACAAAAGTAACCGGAGCAACAAATACTTTTACAAACTACGAATTAACCGAAGGTACCGGCGCGGGTAAACATTTGATTTGGAATATAAATGCCGGATATCGTATTAGTAATTTAGTTCGAATTACATTTAATTACGATGGTAGAACAGTTGCAGAGCGATCTGATATCCATACCATAAAGCTTGTTGTAAGCGCTATTTTCTAGTGTTTTTAAAAGATCATTAAAAGCAACAAGAATTTTGCATTAAAAAAGGGCTAAATATTGTCTAAAAGTTCACTTTTTAAGCATTTTCGCGTTTTGACATTTATTTCAAAATGGCATATCCTTTCGCTTCACTAATCTTAGATACTAACATTTAAAATATTCGGAGTGAACATGACATCGTCGATTGCTCTCTTTCTATTACAAGCCCCAGCTAACGAAGGCTTTTTTAATCTAATTGTTGAGAAGTTTAATGAAGGTAATGATGGTGGCTGGATGTGGCCCGTATTGATTACCTTGATTTTAGGTCTTGCTATTTTTCTTGAAAGAATTATTACCCTTAACCTTGCTGACATCAATACACGGAAGTTTATTGTAAACGTTCAGGAAGCTCTTCAAGAAGGTGGCGTTGAAGCTGCAGAACAACTTTGTGCTCAAACACGTGGACCGGTTGCTTCAGTATTTCAAGCTGGTTTAATGCGTTCACACGAAGGTATCGATGCTGCTGAAAAAGCAATTGCAGCATACGGTTCTATCGAAATGAGTTTCCTTGAAAGAGGGCTTATTTGGTTATCACTCTTTATCGCTATTGCACCGCTCTTCGGATTCCTTGGAACCGTAGTTGGTATGATCGAGGCATTCGATGATATCCAGGCTGCATCTGATATTTCTCCATCTATTGTAGCAGGTGGTATTAAAACTGCACTTTTAACCACTGCCGGTGGTCTAATTGCAGGTATTATTCTTCAAATCGGTTACAACTACTGTGTTTCTAAAATCGACCGTTTAATCGCCGAGATGGAAGAAAGCTCTATTACTCTTATTGATTCTATTATTTTACTACAAGAAGGTAAGCCGCTTGTTCCTGCAGTAGATGCAGCAACCAACTCAGAAACTGAATAATTAACCCCAAAAACGGAGAAGCTTTATGGAAAGCAGTGTAATTGTACAAATAGCCGTTATTGGAGCCATGGGTTTAATTGGGTTAGGCATTGTCTCGATGATTGTATCGGGAATTAAAAGCCTTGCACAAGGAAAACAGGATGTAAAACGTATTGTTATTATGGCTGTACCCTTCGCGATCTTTGGTATTGCATACGGTGTTTTAGGTGATATACCTAAAGCCGGTGTACTTACTACTATTGCAATGATGGGTATCATGGTTTTTTCTGTGGTAATCACAGGTTTACGCGGTACTTTTAAATTTTAAAACCGGAGCATACCTATGCTAATGAAAAAGAAAAAAAGAGAAGGAGCGGAAATTAATGGCTCGTCGATGGCTGACATCGCCTTCCTGCTGCTCATTTTCTTCCTGGTTACCACCACTATTAACGTGGATACCGGGATCGGGATGGTGTTGCCTCCGCCTTTAGATGAGGAAGTAGATCCACCACCTATTCGAGAACGAAATCAGATGAATATTCTGGTTAATGCTCAGGGTTTAATCCTTATGGATGAACAACCTGTATCTATTAACGAAGTTCGCCAAAAACTGATGGAGTTCATCGACAATCCAAATAACGATGAAACGCTCGCAGTTTCGCCTGAGGCAGCAATTGTTTCACTTAAAACTCAAAAAGAAACTCCGTACCGAATCTACATTGATATGTTGGATGAAGTAATGGGTGCCTACAAAGAGTTACGTGACGCAGCTTCTCGTGCAAATTATGGCGTTGAGTTCAATCGACTTCAGCCGGAATCTCCTCAAAGAGAGCAAATTCAGGATATGTATCCTAAGAAAATTTCAATTGCAGCGGAGGAAGGATAATGGCAGGTCATTTTAAAAAGAAACAAGCAGGAACCAAGCAGGAAGTACCTACATCAGCAATGCCTGATGTTGTATTCATGCTTCTGTTCTTCTTCATGGTAACCACCGTACTTCGTGAGGTTACTTTGAAAGTGAAGCTTGATTTAACACAAGCTTCACAAATCGAGAAAATCGAAGAAAAGCGTTTAGTATCATATATTTATATGGGACCTGAACGCCTTCCGGGAAATCAACTTGGTGACGATAAAGTGCAAATCGACGATCAAATTATAGATGATATCGGTGCTATCCGAAATATCATGTATGATAAACTATTAGAAGAGCCAAGATTAATCGTTTCCCTTCGTGTAGATGAGAATTCAAGATTCGAGCTACTTTCTGATGTTCAAAAAGAACTTCAGCAAGCTGGTACTTTCCGAATCAACTATTCAACTAAACGCGAAGAGTAATTTTTCTCGTTCAACATATTCAGGCATCTGCGTATTACGTGGATGCCTTTTTTAATTTATACCACTTATGAGTACTACATTCACTCCCATTCAGGAAATCGGTCGCGAAAAGCTTCTCGAGAAACTCAAAACCTATAAAGGCGCAGAGGTTGGGGCGGTAATTCATGCTGCCGGTGACGATGCCGCTGTGATTAAAGCATCCGCCGATAAACTTCAGCTCCTCAGTTCTGATTCTTTTGTAGAAGGAGCAGACTTTGACCCAACCTATATGCCATTCACTCATTTTGGCTATAAAATGGTGACAGCAGTGGTTTCTGATATTATTGCCATGAATGGGGAGCCAAAAGGATTACTTGTAAATTTGGCACTGCCAAACCGCATGTCGGTGGAAATGATTGAACAATTGTACGAAGGCATTGATCGTGCTTGTAAGCAATTCGGAATGGCTATTCTTGGTGGCGATCTTACAGGGAATCATCAAAATGCAGTGTTTTCGTTAACCGTACAAGGTGAAGTGGCCGAAGTAGATTTGGTAACCCGAAGCAACGCCAAGCAAGGTGATGCCATTTGTGTTACCGGCGATGTTGGCGCAGCCGTTGCAGGACTACGAATATTGATGCGAGAAAAGAAATTCTGGCAGGAACATGGCGATCAACAATCTCAGCCTGATTTAGGAGATTACAAGTTTGTGGTAGAACGACAGTTACTACCGGTTGCTCGCTTAGATGTTATAAAAACACTTCGCGCACACGATGTAACACCAACAGCCATGATCGATCTAAGTAAAGGCATCATAAAAGAGGTGACTAGCCTGTGCAGGCAATCAGATCTTGGAGCGCATTTATATCAAGCAGCAGTGCCTGTGGCAGTAGAGACCCGACAAGTTGCCGATGAGATGGAAGAGGATGTTGATAAGTACGCACTATTTGGTGGCGAAGATTACGAACTGATTTTCACCCTCCCCGAGAAGGATGTAGATCACTTTATTAAACATTTTAACGATTTTTCTGTAATCGGACGAATGACTCCCAAAGAAGATGGGTTAATATTACAGACGGCAGAAGGCGATCTAATCGGTTTTGATGAATTGTCATAGCATGTTTCGTGGCACGTTTTTTGCCATTTACTAGATGCCTAAATCCTACATAAATAAAAGTGGGATTGCCTATATTAGAAAAAAAATTAAGAGTTTATTTTAATGGCTGAGAACAAGCCCAACAAGAAAAAATCTATAAAACCACCATTGGGTGGCAAAAAACCAAATGCTCCTAAGTTTCCTACCTGGGGCTTTCTGGTAATTATTCTGTTTTTGATCTTTGTACAGATCATCTTTCTAAACCCGGAAGGTGGAAACGGAATTAAATACAGCAAGTTTCTATCCGACGTTCAAAATGGATATGTAGAAGAAATTATTATAAAGAACGGGGTAGATATTTATGGCAAGTACAACGATAAAGCCATTAGCGACGGAATTATCAATCTTCCTGCAGAATCAGATAATCCACTAAATATCCCTTCATCCGGCGAAGAATTTAGAGCATTCGTAACAACGATGATTCCTGGTGATGATATTCGACCCATTCTCGACGAAAACAACGTTGAATATGAAGTTCGCATAGAAGAAGACTGGTTTAGTGGTGTTTTCATGTGGTTGATCATGATTGCGGTGGCAATCGGATTTTGGGTATTCATTTTCAGAAGAATGAACCCGGGACAGCAAGTGCTCAATATCGGGAAGAACAAAGCTTCGTTGTACGATAAACAGACCGATACCAAAATTACATTTAAAGATGTTGCCGGCTTAGATGAAGCCAAGGAAGAGGTTAAAGAAATTGTAGAATTCCTGAAAAATCCGGGCAAATTCACCAAACTGGGTGGTAAAATTCCTAAAGGTGCATTGTTAGTAGGTTCGCCGGGAACGGGTAAAACATTGCTTGCAAAAGCAGTTGCCGGTGAAGCCGAAGTTCCATTTTTCTCGCTATCAGGTTCCGATTTTGTGGAAATGTTTGTTGGGGTAGGTGCAGCTCGTGTTCGCGATTTATTTAAGCAAGCGAAAGAAAAAGCACCGTGTATTATTTTTATTGATGAGATCGATGCAATTGGTCGCTCTCGTGGACGTGGACAAATGCCCGGCGCCAATGACGAGCGTGAAAACACGCTGAATAGTCTATTGGTAGAAATGGATGGTTTTGCCACCGATTCGGGTGTGATAATACTTGCTGCTACAAACCGCCCTGATGTATTAGATAACGCATTGTTACGTCCAGGTCGCTTTGATCGCCAGATTTCGATCGACAAACCGGATATCGTAGGCAGAAAAGCAATTTTCAAAGTTCACTTAGAGCCACTTATCCTCTCAAAGGAAGTGGATGTTAAGAAATTAGCAGCTGCAACTCCCGGATTTGCAGGTGCAGAAATCGCCAACGTATGTAATGAAGCAGCGTTGATTGCCGCGCGTAGCGATAAAGAGGCAGTGGATATGGACGATTTCCACGATGCCATTGATAGGGTGATTGGCGGTTTGGAGAAAAAGAATAAAATCATTTCTCCGGAAGAAAAAGAAATTGTGGCGTACCACGAGGCAGGGCATGCCGTAGCCGGATGGTATCTCGAGCATGCCGATCCGTTGGTTAAAGTATCCATCGTTCCGAGAGGGATTGCCGCACTGGGTTATGCTCAATATTTGCCAAAAGAGCAGTATTTGCATCAAACCGACCAACTACTGGATGAAATGTGTATGGCATTAGGGGGTCGTGCTGCCGAACAGATTATATTCGGTAAGATTTCGACTGGTGCTTTAAGCGATCTGGAACGCATCACCAAAATGGCGTACAGCATTGTTACCGTGTACGGGATGAATGATAAAATCGGGAATATCTCGTTTTACGATTCCAAGCAAAGCGACTACAATTTCAATAAGCCATATTCTGAAGATACAGCCAAAATCATCGACGAAGAGGTTAAGAAAATTGTGGATGGAGCGTATCAACGTACCGTAGAACTATTAACTGATAAAAAAGAGCAACTCGAAATTCTGGCTAAAGAACTTCTCGACAAAGAAATCATTTTCCAATCCGATTTGGAGAAGCTCATCGGTAAACGTCCGTTCGATAAGCCAACCAACTACGAAGCCTATACCAACGGCGAAGATTCGAGTGATGATGAAGATTCGGAAACAAGCGAAGAAACAGTTTCGGAAAATAAATCTGAATCAGAATCGGACGAAAAAATCGGTGGAAATGTTGATTCGGTAATATCTGATGATAATACTGACGAAGGCGAAAGCGGAGCTAACGATACCAAAAACGTCGATTCTTCAAGCTCATAACATTAGGTTAACGTACGGGACACATTCAGTTAACCATGCGATAACAAAAACATAAAAGGCAGGTAACAGTACGGAAAAGAGTGTGTGCTAATTTGTTCACGATTAAAAAAACGTGAACAAAATTCATATCAGCACATACTCGTGAAAAAAATTAAACTCACATCCGTTCTGATCTTTGCCTTACTCCTCACAGCAAATCTATTTGCGCAAAGCTCTGGAAAAATTGTCGGTACCGTTGTAGACAGCGAAACCGGCGAAACACTTATTGGTGTAAACGTTGTTATTGATGGTACCATAAAAGGTACAGCCACCGATATCGATGGAAGATACACCATCCGAAATGTAGAGCCGGGTACATATACCGTAGTAGTAAGTTATTTATCTTTTTCTACCCAGCGAATTACCGGAGTTGTAGTAGGTGATGGCGAAACAGTTAGCTTAGATGTAGCCTTACAGCCGGAATCAGAATTACTAGACGAAATTGTTGTAACAGCAGAAGTAGTTCAAAATAATGAAGCCGGTTTACTATCTATCCAGCGAAAATCAATTCCTGTTCAGGATGGTATTTCGTTTGAAGAAATTTCGAAAGGCTCGGATGGCAATGTAGGCTCGGCCATGAAAAAAGTTGCCGGTGTTTCGGTAGTAGGTGGCAAAGATATTTATGTGCGTGGCTTAGGGAACCGCTATTCGAATGTACAGCTAAACGGCTCGGCGATTCCATCCACCAATCCAAACAAAAAGGAAGCCCCGGTTGATATTCTATCCAGCGGAATTGTTGAGAATATCATTGTACAAAAAACCTTTACTCCCGATCAATCGGGGGAGTTTTCAGGTGGATCGGTACAAATTGTAACCAAAGAATTTCCCAACGATAAAAACATCGGGGTTTCTTACTCAACTTCTGTTAACAGCCATTACTCAATGCAGAATTATCTAGGCTATAATGGTGGAAGCCGTGATTTTTTGGGGTACGATGATGGTTACCGCAATCTGCCATCCGAGCTTACTGACAGTGAGATTTCGGGGAATCAAGAAAAAGTGAGTATAGCTAATAACTTGAACAACACTTGGTCATCAAAACAAATCCAATCGTTGCCAAGCCAAAAAATCAGTGTGAATTATGCTGATATACTCAATCAGGATAAGATGCCGATTGGTGTGGTTTCCAATCTCTCGTACAAGTACGAAACCTCATCGAGATTCGATGAGAATATGCGCTACATCAATCAATATAATGAGTCGACAAATGTAGCTTTTCTAGGTTCTGATTACACTAGAAATACAGGAACTGAACATGCCAGCTTGAGTGCAATGCTCAATCTATTTGTAAAGCCCAATGGCAACACCAAATTGGGTATTAAAAACCTGTACTCAAATTCCTTGAATAACTCGTTCTCTGAAATTGCAGGGACTTACTATAATTTTGATGGTGTAAATCGCCAAACAGTAGCAGAGTTCGATCGTCGGGCTGTCTACTCAAGCACACTAAATGGCGAAACCTATTTCGAGAACTTCTTCGCCTCTAAATTAGAAGTGGCACTTACGTATTCTAAAGCAGTACGAGATTTACCTGATCGTAGAACTACGCAGTATGGTGCCAACGATAGCGGTGATTTTGAAGTGATTTTCCCTTTCAGAGGTAATACGCATTTTTTCTCTTATCAAGACGACAACAACTACACTGCAAAACTTGATTACACACTAGATCCGACAGAAGGCATAACTGTTAAAACCGGCGGTGTTGGAATGATTAAAGACCGCTCGTTCAGTTCATATAAGTTGGTGTATCAGGATTTGGGCAGCAACTTTCCACAGGAGCAAAAAACGGCATCACCCGAAGAAATCTTTACGGCAGACAATTTAAGCTCAGGAAAATTAGATCTCATTGAAACATCCAGCTCTCGCGATTCATACGAAGGCTACCAAGAGTTATTTGGTGGATACGCATCGCTTAATTGGAGCCCAAACGCGAACTGGAATATCGAAGGTGGTGTGCGTGCCGAGTATTCTGCTCAGTTTATCGACGATGAATCATTAATTGCTGAATTAGATTATTTACCTGCACTGAACGCTACTTATCGCCCAAGTGCCAAAGTAAACCTTCGAAGTGCTTTTTCTATAACTCTAGCCCGACCTGAGTTCCGAGAGCTTTCGAACTTCAATTTCCAGGATTTCGTGGGTGGACGCACTGTTTATGGTAATCCCGATCTTGAGCGAACCAGAATATATAATTACGACCTTCGGTTTGAAGTATTTCCAAATGCCGGTGAATTAATTGCGGTAAGTGCTTTTTATAAAAAGTTCGAAAATCCGATCGAAGTCTTCTACCGCATCACTCAAAACAACGAAGTTAAATACGATAATGTGGCGTCATCCAATTTATACGGGCTTGAATTAGAGGGGCGAAAAGACCTGAGTTCAAACCTTAGAGTAAATACCAATTTCTCGTACATCTTGTCGAATGTAAGCTATGATGATGACCAAGCCGCCGGACGCCTTGCGAATACCGAGCGCTCGATGTTTGGTCAATCGCCATACACTTTTAATATCAATGCGTTTTATGCAATCCCACAGATCGATTCAGACCTTACCGTTTCGTTCAACACCTTTGGGAAAAGAATATCAGCAGTAGGAAATAAAGAACAGCCCGACGACGAGTATGAACAACCGTTCAACAAGCTGGATATATCCTTATCAAAAAAGATCAGAAACACCTCAGTTAATGTGAGTATCGAAAATTTGCTGGGTGACGACATACACTACAAACAAGGTGATGTTACCACGAATCGATATGAAATCGGAACAACGTTTTCAGTCGGTATCAGTTTCAATTTCAACTAACAATAACTACATCAACCAATGAAAAAAATCACAAATACTCTCTCATTAGTAGCTCTTAGCGTACTTTTTCTGATCTCTGCTTGTAAGGAAACTTCTACAGGCACCGATCCCGAAGGTGATATTCCGCAGATATACAGTTCTCTGCCGGGCACATTGATCACATCCAACACCACTTGGGATTCTGATCAAACACTAACCGGTCAATACTACGTACTACCCGGTGTTACGCTTACCATCGAAGCCGGTGTTACTGTATCGTTCGAATATCACAACAACGACATCGATAAAGTAGGAGCGATTATCACACTTCCTGCTGATGACACCAATTTTGATGCACCAAGAGCAAGTGGGCGATTAGTTGCCGAAGGTACCGCCAACAGCCCGATTGTATTTACATCAGCTCGTACCGACAAACAGCCCGGTGATTGGGGCGGAATCGTGCTAGCCGGTGAAGGTGTGAATAACATCGAAGGAGGCAAAGGAGAAGTTGAAGGCTTACCTGATGCAATCCAATACGGTGGCAATAACAACGCTGACGACAGCGGCTCGCTAAAGTATGTTCGTATCGAGTACGTTGGATTTTCTTTTGTGGAAGGATCCGAGTTAAACGGACTCAGTTTATACTCTGTAGGATCAGGTACCACGCTCGAATACATTCAAGTGTACAAATGCACCGATGATGGCTTCGAATGGTTTGGTGGCTCTGTAAATGCAAAATATCTGATTTCTGCATTCAACGACGATGATTCGTTCGATATGGATGAAGGCTGGAATGGAAAAGGTCAGTATTGGTTAGCGGTGCAAACTGCCGGTGCCGATAATGGTTTTGAATCTGATGGTAGAAAAACTTTAGGAATCGGTGCAGCAACTTCGCCAACCTTATACAACGTGACTTTAGTTGGTTTGAAACAAGACGGTTCAACCAAAGATGCCGAAGACAAAAACTACGGAATGCGCTTGCGTGAGGAGTTCGAAGGGACTCTTGAGAATTTTGTGATTACCGATTTTGATGGGTTCGCTTTTAAGATTGAAGACGATACCAGAGCGAATTTCCCAACAACGCTTTCTATCGACAACACCATTCTTTTCAATAATGATGGTTTTGCCAGCGCTGCCGATTCAACCGATTTTCAAGCTAAAACTTTGGCGGAGAATCCCGGTTTTAATAATGCCGGATCGTTCGATTTTTCAGTAGCCCAACCGATGACAGGTGCTACTCCTCCGTCGGATGGATTCTTTAACGTGAATGCAACGCATGTAGGTGCTTTCGGAACCACCAACTGGGCAACCGGTGCATGGGTTCGTTGGTCGGATAATTAAAAGAGGCAAAGAATTTAGTAGAATTAAGATGACCACTTAATACAAATCTACTCCAAGAAACGTCTCACTTAATTGTGAGGTGTGCTGATCACAATGGGAGCTCCGAGGAATCGGGGCTCCTTTTTTTGTAATAATTTATTGTTGCCCGAACGCTGGAAAGGATCATTGGATTAATATTGGATAGAAATTATTAGATTTGAACGCCTAACACATTGGGCGGTAACCAACTAAGTATAATATTTTGGTATTTGTAACTCGACAAGCACATTTTAACGCAGCGCATCGCCTCCATAATCCGGAAAAAAGCGAGGAATGGAACGCATCAACTTATGGCAAATGCAATTACCCAAATTGGCATGGTCATAATTATATCATCAAGGTAACCGTAGCCGGAAATCCCGATCCCGAAACCGGATATGTAATCGATTTGGGGAAACTAAAACAGATTATGAAAGATCAGATTCTTGATCCATGCGATCACAGAAATCTAAATCTAGATGTTCCTTTTCTGAAAAACATTATTCCAACCTCAGAAAATTTGGTAAAAGTTTTTTTCGATCAGCTTAAAGATCAGGTGGAAGCCGTTGCATCCGAAGGGAGTGTATTGTATTCGGTAGAACTGTTCGAAACCGAACGAAACATCGCCGAATATTGTCCTTTTAAGCATACTATTATTAAATAACCGACTATCGCAAGAGCTATGATTTCAAACCAAGTACGTAGATTTTACGACCCTACTTTTACTATTACTCCCGAATACAAGGATTCTCTACCGGATCTTCAAAATGGTCCTGCTTCATTAATCGAAGGGGCGAATGTGCCTATTCAACAAGTGGGGATCTCAAACTTCAGAATTCCGCTACAGTTCAAAACCAGAGATGGTAAACCGATCACGCTCGAGACATCGGTGGATGGCTACGTGAGCCTGGATGCCAATAAGAAAGGCATCAACATGAGTCGCATTATGCGCACGTTCTACAAATTTAAAGACGAGGTTTTCTCGCTGGATATGCTCGAAAAAGTGTTGAAGGCTTACAAGGAGGACATAGAATCGCAGGAATCGTTTTTAAGACTATCGTTCTCTTATCCAATGGTTATGAAAAGTTTGCGTTCTGGGATGGAAGGCTATCAATATTATGAGGTTTCGTTCGAAGGGCACTTAGATAATTACGATCGATTCCACAAACACATGCATTTGAAGTTTGTTTATAGCAGTGCTTGCCCATGTTCGTACGAACTGGCAGAACACGCCCGTGAGACTCGTGAAGTGGCGGCTATTCCTCACAGTCAACGCAGTGAGACCGAAGTAACTGTAGCACTTAGAGACGAATTTTTTGTGGAAGATTTAGTGCAGGTTTGTCGCGAAGCGTTGAAAACCGAAACTCAGGTAATGGTAAAGCGCGAAGATGAGCAAGCTTTTGCCGAGCTAAACGGAGCGTATCAAAAGTTTGTGGAAGATGCAGCTCGTTTGCTTTATCAAGAATTAGACAGCTACAACAGCATCCGCGATTTTGTGGTGCGATGTGCCCACCTCGAAAGTTTGCATAGCCACGATGCTGTGAGCAGAATTTGTAAAGGTGTACCTAATGGATTGCGATGACCTCCAATCTAAGGTTAGTGAGAACACAAGGCTGAGTGAAGACTCGGCCTTTTTTGTTTTACCCTACTTTTCGATGAAAAGTATCTCGTTGGGACAATTCATGAATTGTCCTTACAGAAAAAGAGGGGTAATGGAAACTTGCAGGAGCTTCGAACTATCTCTAAGTCATCCCTGCGGAGGCAGGGATCTGAAATCGTGAAAGAATGATAGGCCTTTTTAGAGCGTTAGAGTCCCACTTGCGTGGGAATGACTATTAGTTATGCTTTTCGAAACGAAGTCATAAAAAGGTACTCGTTGGGACAATTCATGAATTGTCCTTACAGAAAAAGAGGGGTAATGGAAACTTGCAGGAGCTTCGAACTATCTCTAAGTCATCCCTGCGGAGGCAGGGATCTGAAATCGTGAAAGAATGATATGCCTTTTTAGAGCTTTAGATTCCCACCTGCGTGGGAATGACTGTTTAATTCGCTTCACTTAGGATCCATCAGCCGTGCGTTCGCTCGACAGATGGTGAGGTTGAATGGCTACCCATCATTTCGACGGAGTCGGGGTGATGGAATTCTTAATAAAGCCTGGAGCTAATTCGCTTCACTTAGCATCCATCAGCCGTGCTCGCGCCCGATAGATGGTGAGGTTGTAAGTGGGGATGACTATTAGTTATGCTTTTCGAAACGAAATCATAAATAGGTACTCGTAAGGACAATTCATGAATTGTCCTTACGCTTATTATGAATTAATAAGCTTATTTACCAATTAAGACTCAGCACTCGATTGTTGAAGTAGGTGGTATCACCCTCCATAATCATACCTATTTCCCAGATAGGTTCTTTCTGAGTGGTCACCATTTCTTGGCTTTCGCCATCTCTCAAATACTCAAAAGTGAAGGATTTGTCACCAATCATCACATTCTCGAGTTTGGCTTCATCCCATTCGCTCGGCATTTGAGGATTTAGATAAACAATTTGCTCCGAAGCCATCGGTTGTATCCCAAAAAACTGTGATACAATCGGAACGGCAAAGCTGTAGATATTCCACGCTTGGGTCATCATACCGTAATCGGGCGATACTTCGTACATGCTTCCGGGCAGTGCGTAGCTGAAAGTTCTAGTCATGCGTTGCAGGTAATTCAGTGCCTGATCGGGGCGACCGTAATTGTTTTTTGCCACAACTTGAACTCCGGTGGGGAGCGTCATCACCGCTCCGGTGTAAGAAAAGATCTTACTTCCTTGAAAAGAGCCATCATCCGATCCGGCCGATTCATCGCGATCGATGCCGGTCACGAATACGCCAAAGGGATTCACAAATTGTTCGGCCGTTTCTAGCGCTTTCAAGGCTTTTTCGGGGTCAGCGATTCCCACTTCCATCGGGGTGTTTACTACCCAGTTATGATGCACTACAAAAGGACGTTCTTCATCAGATGGATTATCCAAAATCGCTTGCCGAGTGGCTTTAAGTTCTTCTACCGCCCACGGTTTGTTTAAGGTGTCGGCGCGGATAATGGCATCGTCGATTAAATGCAGGGCTTGTTCATCCGTACCGATAAAATCGGCATAAGATTTGAACTCCTCCGACCAAAATTCTGAGTTTATCAGTTTCGCCAGTTTAGTTGCTTTCTCTCGATAAGATGAAGCCAATTCTGTCTTACCAAGTTCATCGGCCATAAAAGCGGCATCCGCAAAGGCCTTCTGGGTGTAGGACGCTACATCGATCATCTCGCTACTGAGCCCGTGGATTTCCATCATCCCATAGCCATCAGGAAACAGGTTGTTGTTGTCGTCATTTTCTTCGAGCAACCACGTTAAGCCGGCTTCAATGGTAGGGAAGTAGCGCTCCAAAAATTCCCGATCTCCATTCCAGCGATAGATTTGCCAAATCAGCGTAGCAAATTGAGGCGTTTCGTTGATATTACCCGGATTAAATACCGCGCCGTTGGTCGACATCTCGTGGATGATTCGTCCGTTACCATTTATTGCATTTGAAACGGAATCGAGCAACTCAATGGTGTTGTAGACGGCATCGGTCTGGCCGATCATCATATATCCTTGCAGCGCATATTCGCTATCAACCCCAAACCACCATGGGTAATCGGGGATGCCGGCGCCAATTCCTGATCCAATTTCGGGAACCGTACGCACCAACCAATCGGAGTTGTATTTGAGCCACTCAAAGGCTTGCTCTAGTTCTTTGTCAGGGATGGTGAGTTTGCTCTGATTTTGAAGTTCTTCGTATCGATCCCTTTTTGCAGTCAATAGTTCATGTGGATTAGTTTGCAAGGCTTCCAGCGTTTCGATTGCAGATTCTTGATCAGTATAAGAACCTGCGATAAAAAATCGTTGAGTGACCGCAGAATTAGCCGGAATTTCTAATTCATAGGTGATTGAGCCGGCTGTGCCATTTCCGGGGTGCGTAGAAAAATTAGAAGCGGCACTTGTTGGAGTTTTATCAGATGTAAATGCAGCAAACCAAGGATTTTCGCTATCTCTGAATAGTACTAAATCACCACGCAATTCTACGGCATCACCCGCATCAACCATATCTGTTCGCTCACCCAACCAAGTAGGCCGTAAATCGGAAAAGGCAGTAAATTCTAATTGGCCAGACACATCCTTATCAGAATTATTTTTGAACACATATTCGATAACGATGCCTTCCATGTCGTCCGGTACATAGTTCCATTGTTGTACTGTAACCTTTTTCTCGGCAATGGTATAATCGTGGCGATTGGCGTAGGGATAATTGGTAAACGAATCGGCATTGTTCAGTAGAATGGGTTCATCGAAACCGAAGGTAATTGCAGTACTAAATCCATCCATTAACTTTATGGGATGATTCCAGATACCGCCCATTTCGCCTGTGATGTGCCATCCTATAGGTGGAAAGGTTCCATTTTGATGCCCAACCATGTACACTCGGTTTCCGGCGGTTACATAGGGAGAATCGAGATACTCCACTTTACCGGTAATATTGGGTGAGTTTTTAGTGATTTCTTCAATATTGGATGAGGGCTGATCTACGCAAGCGCTCAGAATCAAACCGCTAAAAAGTAAAAAAAATAGTGATCGCTTCATGATTCTAAGGATTATTCGTCTACAACAATTGCAATTTTATCGCCTGCATTTGATATCGCCAAGCGAGTAATTCCGGTTAGATTATATTGACTAAGATCAGCAACTGACGCCCAACGATTTCCATCAAAAAAGAATAGCTCTGAATCTTTCCCCATAAAAATATCGCCGGAAGGAGTGAGTGCCATGTCTTCCGATTCCGGTACGGTATTCGTGATAAATCGAGATTCATCTTTTTCGGGATAGTAAGCTTGAATCTCCCATACGTCTTCCTTTTTTAGGATGTAGGCCAGTGCATTTTCGTTTTTCATTTTGTGGAACGACCGACCGGGGTTTTCACCTAATATCTTTTTGTCCAGCGTTCTGGAATTATGCCACTGCACTGTTGCGGGTGAAGTATCGGTTGCTAAAATAAAACTGAGATATCGATCACTATCATACCAAGCGTAGTAACCAACAATGCGCTCGGATTCCAAAATTATTGGATCCTCGTAACCCGGTGTGATTTTCCAGAATTGTTGCTCGCCGTTATTCCTCAAAATCACAAACGAAATGAACGCACCTTCCGGTGTTTGGATGGGCGAATACTCAGAGTAACCGGGCGTGTGCATCAAAAAATTAAGCTTCTCATTTTCAATATCATACAATGCCACATCCGTTTGGCCATCGCGGGTGGCTGCCATCAGAATTCCGGAATCATCCAAAAGAAAAGAAGGCTGATTATCATAGCCGGGATTGTTGGTGATGTTTTTGGGATTGGAAATCGAATACCCATTTTCGGTTTTAGTGAGATCGAAAAGGTAGATTTCAGTGCCACTTTGGGCAAAAATTGAAGTAGCAACGAAGCTGAAAAGCAGTAAGAAAGTTTTGCGCATAATAGTATTTGGTTAGAGTGAGAATCTAGTAAAACAAGTTGAAAAAACTGAATACGAATGCCGATGAAAACAATCCTGTTTGTCGAAATGTAAAAGCACACCGTTGAGCAAACTTCTTACAATATCGTAACAATAGTCTCCTTATATTGTAGAACTATTCATTTTTTTATAATAAGGACACTAGGTAATATGAAATTGATTCTGCGAAGCGCAGCTATCCTGTTTGCGATCACATTTTCCACAGTAACAGTACACGCGCAACTTTTTGAAGATTTTGAATTAGGAGAAAAATCATCCTATGCAGAAGGTTCTGACGACAAATTAGCTTCCGGTAGTTGGTATTTAGATGATGCCTTAATTGGATCACTAAGCAACGACAAAAAGAATGGCTCAAAAAGCGTTCGTATGGATCGTCGTGACGATCGCATGGGTAACATTTACATGGAATTTGATAAGCCAAATGGCGCGGATGAGGTTTCGTTTTATTTGGCTCACTATGGCAGTAATGCAAATGGTGCAGCACTTCAGGTTCAATATTCGGTAGATGGCGGTTCCAGCTGGACTAATATTGGGGATGAAATCACAGCGCCAGCCGATCTGACTTTGTATACCATTCCGGTTCAAATTGATGGAAACATCCGATTCAAATTTGTGCAATCGGGCGGTACGGATCGCATGAACATCGACGATGTATTGATTACAGATTACATCGAACCGGCCGATGAAGCCACCGTTTTAGTGAGTGTTGATAACATCGAGTTAGCAAATAATGGCGACATCACCTTCCCAACTACCTTGGTGGGAACCAATCGCACCCAAACGATTACCATTAAAAATGTTGGGAATAATAAATTGGGCATCGACAGTGTAGCAGTTGCAGGTACCATTTTTTCAATCACCGAAAACACAACCGATAGCCTTGCCTTCAACGAGTCGGTATCGTTAACGCTCACCTACACACCGGATGAAGCCGGCGCGCATGTATCGGAATTTACTTTGATCACTAATGCGGTAAATCATCCGTCATTTGCGGCAAACATCAGTGGAGATGCTATTGAAGATGGCGATGTGATTTCAATTGCCGACGCTCGCCAATTACCTCTAGGAACCAGAGTTTCGGTACAAGGGCGTGTAACAGTTGCCAATGAATTTGAAGGTCCGGTTTATATGCAAGATAGAACCGCTGGTATTGCCGTATTTTGGGGTGATTTGCACGAAGCAGTAATCATAGGCGATTCCATTCAAGTTACGGGTCCGCTAAATGTGTTTAAGCCAATCGCCGGTCCAGATTCCGATTTCTTACTTCAAATTTCTGCAACCGACGATGACAACAATATCCTTTTCGAGGTTTTTGATGTAGAAGCGGTTACCCCTGAGCCCACTATCATCAATATCGCAGAAATGAATTCCGGAGTATACGAGTCGCAATTAGTTACTATTCCGAATACGACCATTACGGCTGATGGAGTTTTTCAGGCGAATACGAATTATCCTATAAGAGATGGTAATGGAGAGGCTGAACTTAGAATCGATAATTCAACCAACTTAGTTGATGCCGAAGCGCCCACATCTGCAACCAACATCACAGGAGTAGTTGGTAAATTTGCGGGGATCTATCAATTACTGCCTCGCTTTGTTGAAGATTTAGATATCGAAGCGGTGGTAATTCCGGGCGAAGATACTCCATTGGATGTCACCTTTGATATTGTTACATGGAACGTAGAGTGGTTTGGCCTGGATGGATCAGGTCCTGACGATGAAAACCTTCAGCTCGAAAATGTGAAGACGCTCATCACTACCATGGATGCAGATGTGTACGCACTGCAAGAAATTTCAAGTTCTAGTTTCTTTAACACACTTGTAGATGACCTGACCGAATATGACGGAATATTGGCTAACTATAGTCAAACCCAAAAAACTGCCTATTTATATAAATCGGCAACAGTTCAGCGCCGAAGCTCTCAGCTCATCACAAACGGAATGAATCAATCGGATTGGGCCAATGGCCGTTTCCCGTTTTATTTCAAATTTAATGCTACGATTAACGGCGAAGTTCGAGAAATTCACGCCTTTAATATTCATGCCAAAGCATTTGGAACACAATCAGATTACACCAAACGGTTTAATGCGTCAAACCAGTTAAAAGCATATATCGATGCAAATCATGCAGACGATAACGTGATTTTTCTTGGTGATTTCAACGACGAGATTCTTCAATCAACCGTAGGAAGCAACGATTCGCCGTATGCTAATTTCGATCAAGACACCGAGTACACTATTGTTACCCGTACGCTTGAAGAACGCGGCTTTACTTCCTACACCAGCTTATCAATGATCGATCACATTGTGTTTTCATCAGAACTTAGCGACGAATATTTTGAAGGAACCGAGCAGGTAGAAAATCCTGATTACATCGGTAGCTATTTAAGTACGACGTCCGATCACTTCCCGGTTTGGGTTCGTTTTGAGTGGGGAGAGGCTGTTTCTACCGAAGAAGTTGGCGAATTTACACCATACACTTTTTCTTTGGATCAGAATTATCCGAATCCGTTTAATCCATCTACAACCATTAGCTATTCGCTCGAAAACGCCGGTACAGTGCAATTATCAGTATTTGATGTGACTGGACGTTCAATTGCCATGTTGGTAAACGAGGCTAAAAATGCTGGAGCTCACACGGTACAATTCGATGCTTCTACATTATCAAGCGGTGTGTATTTCTACCAGTTAGTTACTCCGGCCGGAATCATCACTAAAAAAATGTTATTGGTTAAGTAAATCGTAGTATTCGCCCTCGATTTAGCGGTTCTTTTATACGTATCTTCTTCAGATGTCTGAAAAAGCCTTACATATTCGTCTGGAACAATTGAACCCAACAATCGGGGATTTGATTGGGAATCGTGCGTTGATTTTGGATTCCATTCTTAAAGCAGAATCGGATGGAATCGACATCTTAATTCTGCCCGAATTGGTAGTTACGGGCTATCCACCTATGGATTTGATGGAGCGTGAAGTATTCCGAAATCTATGCTATCAAATTACCGCAGAAGTGGTAGCCGCAACCGGCGAGTGCACGGTGATTTTCGGCAACATCACCCCAAACGAAACTGGGGTGGGGCGCAAATGCTTCAATTCGGCAATTGTTGCCTCGCATGGAGCCATTCAAGCTACCGTACATAAAGCGCTACTACCAACCTACGATGTATTCGATGATCTGCGGTATTTCGAGCCGGGCACAAATTTCGAGCCGGTGATGATCAAAGGGATTCCTTTTGGAGTTACCGTTTGCGAAGACATTTGGTACAACGACAATGAGATTCAATACCACACTTATTCGGTAAACCCAGCCGAAGTTTTGGCTGAAAAAGGTGCCAGAGCGATTATCAATGTTTCAGCATCACCGTTTACGAAGCGAAAGCCCGTTTCCCGAGTTGGGATGCTCCAAAAACATGCGCGCGAATTAAATCTGCCTCTTTTTTATGTAAATCAGGTTGGGGCTAATACCGAACTTATTTTTGATGGCGATTCGCTCGCCCTTGCCCCCGATGGTTACATTGTAACTCGAGATGAGCGATTTGTGTCCACTTTTGTTGATGTGGTTTATAATCCTGATCAACAAAAATTGCAAGCCGGTAAATATGCCGATTGCGAACGAAGTGCTCCTAATCCTATCGAAACGATGTTTCACGCATTGGTTTTAGGTGTGCGAGATTATCTGCGGAAGTCGAAACTTGGTAACAAAGTTACGCTGGGTTTGAGTGGCGGAATTGATTCTGCTTTGGTTACTGCAATTGCTGCTGAAGCAGTAGGAAGTGAAAATGTGTTAGCAGTCACCATGCCTTCACAATATTCGAGTTCCGGAAGTGTTACCGACTCTGAACAACTTGCTGTGAATCTGGGCATCGAGCTGAAAAATATTGCAATTAAGCCGGTATTTGATGCCTATTTAAACCAATTAACTGATTTGTTTGAAGGAACGGAATTAAACGTAGCGGAAGAGAATCTGCAAAGTCGTTCAAGAGGGGATATCCTCATGGCGATTTCAAATAAATTCGGGCACATGCTTTTGAATACCGGTAATAAATCGGAAACCGCGGTTGGCTATTGCACACTTTATGGCGATATGGCCGGTGGTTTAGGTGTGATTTCTGATTTGTACAAAACCGAAGTGTACGATATGTGCCGTTGGTTGAACGAGCATTTTTACAAGAAAGAAGTGATTCCAAATTCAATCATCGAGAAGGAACCGAGTGCCGAACTTCGTCCTGATCAAAAAGATTCAGATTCTTTGCCCGATTACGGAACCTTAGATTCCATTTTGCAATACTACCTTGAGGATCAGATATCAAGAGAAGAAATTATTGCTCGTGGATTTGAAGAATCGTTGGTAGATCGCGTGCTTACGCTCGTTGATCGAAACGAACACAAGAGATATCAAGCAGCCCCCGGACTCAAGCTATCAGCAAAAGCCTTTGGTGCTGGCCGGCGTTGGCCAATAGTACAGCAATGGACAGGAACTGAGAAGCAATTGACAAGAAACGAGCGCGTGCAATCTGCTTTAAACTAGAGATTGTGCGCAAATAACGAATCCCTTAGACGGTATTCTACCTTTTTTTAAACGATAATTATTACATTAGTCGAAATAATCTACAGAAATTTTATGGTTAAGAAGTCTCTACTAGCAATTTTAATGTGTTCGTTTGGCATAGCGAACGCTGTGGAAGCTCAAGATTCCACACAAGTTATTAAAAATGATATGCCTCAACGATTGTTACCATATAACAATCCGATGGAGAAACAAAGTGGACTTGAAGAAAGCCCGTTACAGCCGGCGCTTATCCAATTGGATAGCTTCCAAAAAGATGTAATGAGCCGAGTTTCTGATATTTATCAGATTCACATTCTGTCGTTACAGGCACAGGCAGATGACAATCCAATAAAAGCCGAAGAACATATAAACGATGCAATTCAGGCTTCGCAGCAGTTGTTAGATGATTACCCAGAAATTCGAAACGATCGCCGATTTGCTGAGCTATCAAGAGTTGTAGTGAGTG
This sequence comes from Balneolaceae bacterium, assembly GCA_017643365.1. GTDB lineage: Bacteria > Bacteroidota > Rhodothermia > Balneolales > Balneolaceae > HXMU1420-13. Next base: position 68,861 of record JAEPNO010000004.1, read on the forward strand.
AGTACCGCAGCTTTTATGGTATCACCGATAACGAAAATGAGCCCCAAGGCGAGATTTTTACCATCCAGCAAGATTTTCTGGACGATGAGATGACCATCACCGAAAACTTCGAGTTTCCGGTTGAGGCTACCATCCCAAAAACGCAGGTTCCGTTACTCCAAAACTCACAAGTAAATCGCCATTTGGTGTACTACACTCTTCGCCGACCTGAAGTAATGGAAGTTTGGAGAGAGCGTGCTGAAGTTTACAAACCTATGATGGATAGAATCTTCGCAGAAGAAGGATTGCCACCGGAGTTAGTATATCTTGCTTATATCGAAAGTGGAATTAATCCGACCGCACGTAGCTGGGCTTCAGCAGTTGGAATGTGGCAGTTTATTCAAGCTACAGGCCGTGTTTATGGTTTGGAAGTGAATTGGTGGGTAGATGAGCGTCGTGACCCTGAAAAAGCAACTCGTGCTGCAGCTCGCCATTTAAAAGATTTACACAACATTTGGGGCGATTGGCATCTCGCTTTAGCGAATTACAACATCAGCCCAAGAGGATTGAATCGTGCAATTCGACGTGCTGGCGGAGTAAAAGATTATTGGGCAGCTTATCCATATTTACCCCGCGAAACCCGAGGATACGTTCCCGGCTTCATCGCTACAACGTTGATCAATATGTCGCCGGAAGAATTCGGTTTCAAAAAACGATATGGAAAAGAGCCTTACGCTTACGATGTAGTTGAAGTGGATGGATTGATGCCATTGGATGCACTAGCTGCTGCCATTAATATCTCCACTGAAGATCTTAAGCGATTAAACCCCGAGCTTCTACGATGGGCTACACCTCCGGGAAACAAGTATAATTTGAAAATACCGGTGGGTACCAAAAACGAGTTTCTTGCTGCTTACGACGACATCCCAAAAGAAACAGCCAACCAAAGCATTACGATGCACACAGTTAGTAGTGGCGAGTCGATTGGATTAATAGCTAGAAAATACGGAACAACTGTTAGCGGGATTTTTGCCAGTAACGAAAATCTAACTACTACTATTTACCCGGGGCAGGTATTAGCTGTTCCATTACCGGCGGGCAGTACTGCTCAATTAAGTGCTAACAGGCCTTCGAACCAGCGAAATGGAGTAACAACTACTCGTTCAACAACGCAAACAGTTAGTGTACCGGCAAACTCCAGTAGTCTTTCTTACAAGGTTAAAACCGGCGATACCATTGGCCATATAGCTGAGTGGTACGATGTTCGGGCTTGGCAAATTAGAAGTTGGAACGGCATCGGAAATACCATTCGAGTTGGGCAGAATTTAAAAGTGTATGTTCCAAATAATTTAAAAGCACACTACGAAAAAGTGAATACGCTATCGTTTAGAGAGAAGCAAACTATTGAAAGCCAACAGAAGCGCGGCGAAAATATATTCGCATCGGCAGGTTCGAGTTCTTCATCAAATAATGGTGCTACTTACACCGTTCGAAGAAACGACACCCTAAGCGAAATTGCAGAATCTCATGGCGTTTCTATTTCTCAACTCAGAAGATTAAATAATCTTTCAGGTTCTAGAATTTATGTAGGTCAGGTTCTTAAAATTAAATAGATACATTAATGAAAAATTGGTCGGCCAGGTATAAAATTACCGGCGTTTTACTTGTTATTGGTGCCCTTACAGTTGCCTTCCAGCCGACGGATATTTATTTCCTGATAAAAAAGAACTTTACCATTTTCAGCGAAACGTATGAAAACGTAGCTCTGGAATATGTTGATCAAGTAGATCCGGAGGTTCTAATGCGAAATGGGATCGATGCCATGCTCGAAACGCTAGATCCTTACACCGTTTACTACAACGAAGCGCAAAACGAGCAAGCGGAGATCTTATCGCGCAGTAATTATGCAGGAATTGGGATTGAGGCCGGGTATCGCGATGGGCAAGTAGTAGTGGTAGCCCCAACCGAAGGCGGTCCGGCAGATAATATGGGCATTCGCGCGGGTGATATTATTCTCGCAATAGATGGAGTAATGACCGAAGGATTACAGCCTGAGGAAGTGCAAAATCTAACCGTTGGAGAAATTGGTTCGACGGTGGTGCTTTCAATACAGCGCTTTGGTTTTGATCAGCTATTGGAGTTTGAAATCGAACGAAAAAGCATTGAAGTAAAGAATGTGACCTTCTCTGATAGAATTGGGCCAAATTCTGATATCGGATTTATTCGACTTGCACAATTCGGGATGAACTCCGGGGATGAAATCCGCGACCAAATCATGGCACTCAATGCCGATGGCAGAATGCAAGGTTTGGTGCTGGATTTAAGAGATAATCCGGGTGGGATTCTTCAGGAAGCAGTTAAAATCATAGATAAATTCGTAGAGCCGGGTATAACCGTGGTAGAAACTCGTGGCCGCATTGCTGAATACAATCAAAGCTACGAAACCCAAGAACCTGTGATGTTCGACAAACCTGTGGTTATTCTGATGAACGGTGGAAGTGCAAGCGCAAGTGAAGTAGTAGCCGGCGCCCTTCAAGACTTAGATCGGGCGGTTATTTTAGGCGAACGAAGTTTTGGTAAAGGCTTAGTACAAATTGTTAAGCCAATGCCGTATAACACTTCGCTCAAAATTACGATTTCTAGATATTACACACCAAGTGGGCGAAGTATACAGTCGGTGGCGTACACCCATAATGCGCGCAATGCCTCCATCAGCCGAGAAGAAACAGCGAACCGTGTGTTTAGCACACGAAACGGTCGTCCCGTGAATGAAGGACGAGGTATCGAACCTGATATCATAAAAGAAATCGAAACGGCGGGCTTACTAGAAGTAGCACTTTATCAACAAGGCTCGGTATTTGATTTTGCGACTCAGTTCGAAAATGTGAACGAATCGTACACAGCAAATGAACTTACTGATGAAGTATATAATGAGTTTTTGAGTTTTTTAGATGAAAGCGATTTTGAGATGCATCTAGAAGAAGAGTATTTATTGGATGAGTTACAGGCAAGCATGGAGGGAATCAATAGTGCGGGCCCTCATATAGCCGGTTTACAAGATGCCATTGAGCTCAAAAAACAGCAAATGTTTGAAGAATATGAATCATTGATTCGGGAAATTCTTCATCTGGAACTGGTTTCACGATATAATGGGCAAACGGAGCGCACAAAAGCATCTCTTCAGTTTGATAATCAGTTAAAAGATGCTTTAGATTTGATAAACGACGATTCGCAAATTGAATCTATTTTGAGCGGTAACAACTGATGTTGCCCAAAGCAGATCTACACATCCATACCACTTGTTCTGATGGGCGCCTTCAACCCTGCGAAGCCGTTGAAGTAGCTAAAGAACGGAATCTATCTGCCTTATCAATCACCGATCACGATACTATCGAAGGTTACTTAAGGGCCAAAGATCATGCTGATAAACTTGATATTGAGCTAATTCCCGGCGTTGAGATCACTTCTGCCTTTAATGGCAACGAAGCGCATATATTGGCATACTATTTCGATTTTGAATCGGAGCCTTTTACTCAATTATTGCTGAAACAACGCGTTGGTCGGCGAGAACGAATTAAAGGGATCATTACCACAATCAACAGTAATGGTGTTGAAATTGATTATGAAGAAGTACGTGCGGTTGCGAATGGCGCCAATATCGGGCGGCCACATGTAGCTCAACTTTTAATTAAAAAAGGCTACGTTCGGAATTACTTTGAGGCCTTCGAGCGATATTTGAGTACAGAGCAATTGGGCGGCATCGATCATCAGTATCCTGATTATAAAGAAGTGATTAAGGCCATAAAACTAGCCGGTGGGGCTGCTATTCTTGCACATCCCGGAAAATTATATTCCACGGCAGATATAGAATTATTTATTAGTGCCGGAATTGACGGTATAGAATGTGTTCACCCAAGTCACAATTATACATTTCAGAAAAAATATTCCGAACTTGTAGCGCAACGTGCTTTACTGATGACCGGTGGCAGCGACTATCACGGTAGCGTGGAGCGCGCTCATATTCATATTGGTACGGTGAGCATAGCCGCAAAGTATGTTGAGAAAATGAAACGTATGACAAATCAACGAAAACAAATTGTAGAAGCAAATTAGCATGGCATACACACTTTTAGAAGGTAAAACCAACCCTAAGAATGCAAAAGTGGGCATCGTTGTATCTCGCTGGAACTCGAATATTACCGATCAAATGTTGGAAGGTGCTCTCGCAGCACTAAAAGGTAATGGAGTTAACGAAGATGATATTATTGTAACACGATGCCCCGGTTCTTTTGAAATTCCACTGGCAGTTCAGTATTTGTTAGAGAAAAAAGAGCTTGATGGTGTTATTGCATTAGGTGTTGTAATTCGAGGTGGCACGCCGCATTTTGAGTACGTATGTGACGCAGTAACAAGAGGCTGTATCGATTTGAATTTGCGCTATCAAAAACCGGTAGCTTTCGGGGTTTTAACTACCGATGATGTAAAACAAGCCTTAGACCGAGCGGGGACTAAAGGTAATAAAGGGGGCGAAGCCGCTCTGGCTTTGCTCGAAATGATCGATTTAGGCCGTAAATTAGACTCTTGAGCCTAGTTTAAAGCTTGATTAAAGACGAGTAATACTCTAATTTTGAGGGCTTGAAATCAGTCACTAATCCATCCTCTTTGAAAGAGCTTACACTTACTAAAAAAGTTCAAACCAAAGACGACAAAGAAAAACAATCTTTGTTGGCTAATACCGGGGAAATACCCGAGCATATTGCCATTATTATGGATGGTAACGGCCGTTGGGCAAAGAAAAAAGGCAGTATTCGATTGCACGGGCACAAAGTAGGCGTTGATTCTGTTCGGGATATCACCGAAGCGTGTGCTCAACTGGGAGTTAACTATTTAACCCTGTATGCATTTTCAACCGAAAATTGGGGTCGTCCTTCTGCTGAAGTTCGTGGTTTGATGAGATTATTGGTTTCATCACTCCGAAAAGAAGCAGAAAATCTTCATGAAAATAATATTCGCCTGGTTACTATCGGGCAGATGGATCGTTTTCCTGAAGATTGTCAGGATGAGCTTCAAGAAGCCATCGACCTAACGGCGGGGAATACAAGGCTGCAATTATGTTTGGCTTTGAGTTATTCAGGCCGATGGGATATTACTGAAGCAGTTAAAAAAATTGCCCGACATGTACACGAAGGTCGATTAGATCCGGAATTGATTAACGACCAAATGATTACGGATCATCTCTCAACGGCAGATGTCCCTGATCCTGATTTGATTATTCGCACAAGTGGGGAATATCGAATCAGTAATTTTTTATTATGGCAGCTGGCATATTCTGAATTATATATTACAGAGAGGTACTGGCCGGATTTCAGGCGCGATCAACTTTACGAGGCCATAAACTCGTTTCAAAAAAGAGATCGCAGATTTGGGAAAATTAAAAATGGTGAAGACGAAAACGCCACTAACTCCCGTTTACAGAAAAATTAAACGAATCATCAACAGGCAAGCAACAGCGTGACAAACTTCACGAATCGAGTTTTACTTTTAGCAATCTTTACTTTTGGACTCGCAGGATACTCTCAACTCACCTTCGCTCAGGATTTTGAAATCACAGATCCAACGCAATCATTTCCACAGCAATACACCATTCTAAGTGTTAGCGTAGAAGGCAACGAATCAACCCGAACTCAGTTTATTGTAAACGCAAGTTCGCTTAATGAAGGAACCACCATCACGCATCCCGGCGATGAAATTCCTGATGCAATTAAGCGATTGTATAGAGTTGGGCTATTCTCAGATGTTCAAGTTTTTATTACCGAACAAACTGCAACCGGCGTTCACTTACTGATAAGAGTGCAAGAACAGCCGCGTTTGTTAGAATACAAATTGGAAGGCATCAAACGGTCTGAACGCCGTGATTTGAAAGATGATATCGTACTTATCCCCGGCACGGCCATCACCGATGCAACGGTAGCTCAATCGAAGCAAACCATACGCAGGTTTTTTAGAGAAAAAGGATTTTGGTTCACAAAAGTTGAAACCAGAGTAGAAGCTACCGAAACTGAAAACCGTTCTGTTCTCATCTTCGAGATCGACAAAGGGGACAGATTAGAAGTAAAAGACATTATTTTTGAAGGTGCTGATGCATTTTCGAACCGTACAATGTTGAAAAATATCAAACCTTTGAAGGAAGATGCACCTTGGAAAATCTTCGGCAAGAAAGTGTACAAAGAAGAAGATATTGAAGAAGGTCAGGAAAAGCTTTTGGCACTGTATCGCAAAAAAGGATACATCGATGCTCGCATAGTTTCTGATTCAGTTTGGGTATTTGATTACGCCGATGGCGAAAAGCAAGGTGTGAAAGTACAACTGAATATCGAGGAAGGACCGCAGTACAAGGTTCGAAACATCACTTTTGATGGTAACAGTGTATATACCGATGAGCAACTCAGAATGTCGCTTGGTTTTGAGAAAGGCGATATTTTCAACGAAGAGAAATACGATCAAAATGTGAACTTCAATAAGACTTCAACGGATCTAAATAGCTTATACCAAAATATCGGCTATCTGTTTTTCCAAGCTTTCCCAACGTTGACAAAAGTGGGAGAGGATTCGTTGGACATCCATTTCGATTTATATGAAGATGAAATTGCAACCATCCGTCGTGTTTCATTTACTGGAAACACTCAAACACACGATGATGTAGTTCGCCGTACGCTAAGAACGGTTCCGGGTAATACTTACAGTCGCGATGCCATTGTTCGATCTATCCGTGAGCTAAGTACCTTAGGCTATTTCAATCCCGAAAACATTACTCCTGATGTGATTCCTGATCAGCAAGACAAAACGGTAGATGTTTCTTTCGATCTCGATGAATCGCAAAGTACCAGTAACTTCGAATTTTCCGGAGGTTACGGCGGAAGGTATATTGGTGCTATCGTTTCGGCTCGTTTAAATTTCAATAACTTTTCTTTGAAAAGAGCGCTGGAAGGTGATTTTACGCCTTTCCCATCCGGTGATGGACAAACTCTTTCATTGGGTGTTCAGGTTACCGGTACCGGATATCAAAGTTACAGCTTCGGATTTGTGGAGCCTTGGTTAAATGGAGAACCAACTTCGCTAGGTGTAAACCTATCGTATAACCTGATCAACTATAGCACTACTGCTGAGAAAAACAGATTATTCTCAGCAAGTGTGAGTTTGGGTAAGCGACTAAGATGGCCGGATGATTTCTTCTCTACCAGAACGGTATTGGGCTATCAGTTATACGACATTCAAGGAAGCAGTAGTACCACCTTTTTAGCGGATGGAACTTCAAGCTTAATTTCAATCAAGCAGATTCTTGAAAGAAACTCTCTCGATAATTTCATCTCGCCGAATTCGGGTTCTAAATTTACACTCTCCGGCGAATTGGCTCCTCCGATCCCGGGATTCTCTGAGTACTACAAAATTAAATCAGAATTCCAGCATCACGTGCCTATTGCAGGCAAATTGGTGCTAACAAGTTTAGCTGATTACGGTTACATCGGTTATTTAACGAAGAGCCGAAGAAGTAACATTCAGAAGTTCTTAGTTGGTGGTACACAGTTGCAGCAACGCCAAAGTTTCTTGTATGATAACATCGATTTACGAGGCTATCCGGGAGGATTAAGCGAAAGTATCGCCCCGGTGGTTGACGGACAAAAAGTTGGTGGACGTTTGTACTCTAAGTATTCCTTAGAATTGCGCTATCCTGCTGTAACTACCGATCAACTACAATTGATTCCTTATGTATTTATGGATGCAGGTAATGCTTACGAAAGTTTCGAAAGCTTCGATCCTTTTAACTTAAAGAGATCGGTTGGACTTGGTACAAGAGTGTTTTTACCGGTTCTTGGCTTGGTTGACTTAAGTTATGGTTACCGATTAGACGGCGTTCAGGGTGCATCAAGTAACTCAACGCTTTTACCTGGCAAATGGGAATTCTTATTCAACATTGGGTCACCATTCTAATGAACACTCGTTTTCTCCATATTGGATTATTCGTTACGCTGATGGTGCTAAGCACTACGGTGATGGCGCAAAACCAGAAAATTGGATTTTTCGAATCTGATTTTATCCTATCGAATATCCCGGAATATTCCGGTATTGAGCAACGGCTGCAGTTATTGAGCGATACTTGGCAACAAGAGATCGAAGAAATGGAAGCTGAGATTACTGCATTGGAAGAAGATTATGCGGCAAAAGAAATTTTGTATACCGAAGACATCCGAGCAGAAAAAAAACGAGAAATCGAACAAAAGAAATCAGCCAGGGATGCGTTTTTAAACGAGAAGTTTGGACCGGATGGAGAGTATTTTCGTAGTCAGGATGAGCTTCTCGAACCTATAATGAGACAGATTTTTACCGCGGTAAGCGAAGTAGCAAGAAAACAGGGATTTGATTTCGTATTCGACCGCTCGGGTGATATTTATCTGGTATACGCCCGAAATGAATGGAATTTAAATGAGTCGATTTTGATCGAACTCGGAATTGATATTGAGTAAACACTTTACACGAACAAGCGGTATTTTACCGCGCAAAAAAAGGCAAATGAAAAAACGGATACTATTACTAATCGCAGTTGTAGCAACTTTCGGGGCGGTTCAGGCTCAAGTGAAAATTGCATACATGAACCCAAACGAGGTTCTGGTACAATTGGAAGAAGTAGCTGCTATCGATCAGCAGATACAAGCTCTGATTGCACAACGTGATGAGGAAATCATCGCAAAAGCAACATTACTGCAACAAGAATTCACTGATTATGAGTCGGAAAGATTGGCTCTTACTCAGGAACAGCAACAAGCAAAAGAGCAAGAATTATTGCAACAAAATCAGGATTTGGAGTCTGAGCGTGATAGTTACCTGAATGAAATCAGACAGCGTAGAGCGCAATTAATGCAACCTATCATCGAGCGAATGGATGCTGCAATTCAAAAGATTGCAACCAGCATGAGTATCGATTTGGTATTAAATGAAGGGACATCTTACGGAGATGCCATCGTATTTTACGCCAACGCCGAACGTTTAAATATCACCAATCAGGTGTTAGAAGAGCTTAAATCAGAATAAAAGAAACTACTTACCTTTGAAGAATACAATGAAAAATACAATCACATTATCGCTCGCTGCTATCGTAATGGTACTCGGGTTTGGAGTAACTAACACCGCACTTGCACAAGGTGGCGAAGACGTTAAAATCGGATATGTAAATCCGCAAGCTATTTTGGCAAATATGCCGGAAATGAAAGCCGTTCAGCAACGTATTCAGAATTTTGCGCTGCGTAAGCAACAAGAATTAGTGCAGAAAGAGCAAGCATTTCAGGCTGAAGTAACTACTTACCAACAAAAGATTGGGGTGATTTCTGCCGAAGCACAAGCACAAGAAGAAGAGCGTTTAGGTCAGCTCCAAGCAGAGTTGGTTCAAGCTCAACAAACAGCGGAAACCGAATTAGAGCAAAAGCGACAAGAATTGGTAGGTCCGCTTCTTGAGCAGATCGGAAATGCAATCAATGTTGTAGCCGAACGCATGGCTTTAACGTACGTGCTAAACACTACAACTTCTACCGGCGACTTAGTAATCCTTTATGCTTCTGAAGAATACAGCGCCAAGTATAACATCACTGAAGCTGTGATGGAAGAACTCGGAATGTTCTAAATAGCTTTTCAAGCAAGAATATTTAAAGCCCTACTCGTTGAGATAGGGCTTTTTTTATTTCACGTTTTTCCGACGATTACGGATGTAATCTTCAAAAATATAGCCGCCTAAATTGTCCAGCGAAGCAAAGTAGGCCTTTCCTTTGTTAGCTTCGGTCATTTCTCGAACAAAGCTCTGTAAATAGGGGTCACTGGCAATCATAAAAGTGGTGATGTTTATCTTATCCCGTCGGCATTTAACCGCTTCATCCAGCACTTTGTTTACAATCTTGCGATCTAAGCCAAAGCTGTTTTTGTATAATTTTCCATTCTCGAACATACAGGATGGCTTTCCATCGGTAATCATAAAAATCTGTTTGTTAGCATATTTACGACGTTGAAGAATATGTCGCGCTACTTCAAGCCCTTGCTTAGTATTGGTGTGATATGGACCAACTTTTAAATAAGGCAGATCTTCTACCGATATTTGCCAGGCTTCATTTCCAAAAGCAACGATATCAAGAGAGTCTTTGGCATAGTTATTCATAATCAGCTCTGAGAGCGCCATAGCCACTTTCTTAGCGGGTGTGATGCGGTCTTCACCATAAAGTATCATCGAGTGGCTTAGGTCGATAAGAAGCACGGTTGCCACCGATGTATAGTGATCGGATTCGTACACTTCTAAATCATCCTCTTCGAGATTGAAATTATCGATGCTGGAGTGTCTCAGCATATTCAACATGGTTTGCGACGAATCTATTTGCCCGATATCATCGTTCTTACTCCATCGCCGGGTTTCGGGTTGGCGCTCAAGTCCGCGTCCGCTGTAGGAGGTTTTATGCCCGCCAAAACCACCTTTGTTTAGATTCTTGAATACTTCCTCCAGCGATTTTTTTCGTAAGCTGCGTTCAGTCTTCCTGGTGATGATAACTTCGGTGGCGTCTTCATTATTTTCAATGTACCCGCGCTCCATCAATTCTTCGATAAAATCACCCATCCCATACCCATCTTCAAATTGGTCGGTGATGTTGTACTGTTTGTCCAGTTCGTTAAGCCACGATAGAGCCTGGCTTACTTCTCCACTGGCAATGGTGAGCAATTGCTGAAATAAGTCCCAAAGTGTATCAAATGGGGACTTACCTTGATGTTGGTTAAACCTCTCGTCCCATTCGAAATATCTAAAATCCATACTATAGCTTTTGTTTAAACAATGGAAAGATTACAACAACAGTTCCTGAAAAGTAGAATAGTATCTATCTTTGGGCATGATTAAAAATGCTATTCAGGACCGGTTAAGTTACGAGAAAAAACTCTGGGCAGAAGGTTTTCAACGAGTGATGGGATTGGATGAAGTTGGTAGAGGTTGCCTTGCCGGACCGGTTGTAGCTGCCGGGGTTATTTTTCATCCCGATACAAATATTCCCGAAATACGTGATAGCAAAAAAATAGCGGAAAATGAGCGAGTTGAATTGGTGAAACTCATCAAAGAAAAAGCCGCATTTTGGACCATTCAGGAGCGACCACCATCAAGAATTGATGAGATAAATATACTTTGGGCTTCTATCGAGGCCATGCGTTTTTGTGCCGAAGCTGCTAAAGCGAATCCCGATTATCTTTTGGTGGATGGAAACCGATACACTACATCGCTTATACCGCACACCTGTGTGGTTAAAGGAGATGACAAAAGCATGAGCATTGGCGCGGCATCAATTTTAGCTAAGGTCCATCGAGATTCCATAATGGCAGAGCTGCATAAAATTTATCCAGAGTTTGGTTGGGATACCAATGTTGGATATCCAACTCCCATCCACAAAAAGGGATTAAAAGATTTTGGGTTTACCCCTCACCACCGCAAAAGCTTTAAGCTTGGGACACAAAAAGTGTACAAAACTCAGCGATAAATACTGAATTCGCGTTTATGGAAATCCATATTCAGGATGATGGCCAGCATCAGGGTATTGGTTAAAAATGCAGAGCCTCCATAGCTGATAAACGGTAGCGGGATTCCAATCACCGGCAAAAGTGCCGTTGCACTCCCCACATTGATAAAAAAGTGAATGAAGTAAACGGCGGTTACACTAACTGTTACTAGCTGAGCAAAAGGATGCTTATGAGTACCGGCTATGCGAAGTAAGCGCAGGAAGAGAATCATGAAAAGGATCACAACTAATCCGGCGCCGATGAAACCGAACTCTTCTCCAATCACACAAAAAACAAAATCGGTCCACTGTTCGGGCAAGAATCGTAATTGAGTTTGAGTTCCCTCAAGAAAACCTTTTCCACTTAAGCCACCCGACCCAATTGCCGTTTTAGCTTGAATCACATTCCAGCCGGCTCCGGTTGGATCGAATGATGGATTGGTGAAGGCGGTAATTCTTGCTATTTGATGAGGTTGTAAAACCTCAGTGAGCGCCAAACGAACTCCTACAACCGTTGAAATGCCGGTAATAAAAGAGGTGATGGTTAACCATTTTCGGCGTTGAATAAAGAAGATAATGCCGGTTAAAAGTGCAGCTGATAGCAAACCTAGTTGCCAATTAATAACAGTGAGGTAAAGTATTAGAGCCGGTGAGACTATAAAAAGAGAAACCCCATAGGGTAAGCCCGACCAAAACAGCATCACCGGAATCAAAGCGATGAAAATGATTGCCGTACCGAAATCGTTTTGTGCGATAACCAATGCAGTTGGAATTGCAATGATCAAAACAGATACCAACGCATAGCGAATATTCTCAACCGAAATATTACGCCTACTTGTTAGGTAATTTGCTACTGCAAGAATGGTAGCAATTTTCATGAACTCACTGCTCTGGAACCCAAAAGGTCCAATCCGGAACCAGCTTTTTGCACCGTTTATTTCGTTTCCGAAAAACAAGGTCAGGATCATTAGCACAATTCCAACAAAATAGGCGACGTAGGAAAGTTGTATAAAGGTTCGGGGAGATACGAATTGAACGCCGGCCATTAACAGTACCGACACAACCACAAATGCCAACTGTTTTACAAAATTGTTTTGAATGAAAGCCGGTAGAAATTCAGAAACCGGTCCCTGAGTAGCGCTGTAAATAGCAATTAACCCGATAACGGTAAGTATTATCCAGGTGATTAAAATAATCCAGTTGAACTCGCGAGGGTTACTCATTATTCCGACCTCTGCGAATTATCTTCTTTTGGTACCCAATTCATCACGTAATTGTATACGTATTTTCTGGTCACTTCACCGGTAAGGTACTTTTCATGTAACAGCGCGGCGATGGGTGCTGCAGACGTTGAGGCAAATCCGGCATTTTCTAAAAACACCGTTACTACAATTTGCGGATCATCGAAGGGGGCGAAGGATGTAAACCAACCGTGACTGAATCCATGTGGATTTTGAGCCGTTCCGGTTTTACCAGCAATCGCAACTTTATCCGTTTTAGCGTAAGTGCGTCCGCTTCCTTCTTCAACCACCCGACGCATTCCGTTTTTTACGATTTCCAGATACTCATCCTTAACCCAATCAATAGGTTCGTACTGAATAGGCGTGTATTCAAAAACCCCATTACTTCGTTGGATGGAATGCACGATATGAGGTTGAATTTTATAACCACCGTTGGCTATGGAGCTGGTCATTTGCGCAATTTGAAGCGGCGAAACCGAAAGAATCCCTTGTCCAATTCCTAGATTAATAAGATCACCGAGCCCCCACTGTCGTTTTCCAAACCAACGATCCATAAAAGCACTATCCGGTACAATTCCCTGATTGGCGCTAGGGAGATCGATAGCATTTGGAACGCCGAGGCCGAATTCCTGCACAAGATCATGCCATTCGTTCAGCTGACCGCTGCTCGCAATTTTATCCATCAACGCATAAAAATAGGTGTTACTGGAATAGGCGATGGCTCTTTCAAGATCATAGTCGCCTTTAGGAGCAATATCGCGATACAAACGTCCGCGTTGATAACCTCCGCGATTCGCAATTATAGTTTCTTCATTAACATGCCCAAGATGCAATCCAATCATGCCCATTAACGGCTTAAAGGTAGATCCGGGAGGTTGCCGACTAGAGATTGCTCGGTTGTACAAAGGCCTCGTTGTGTCGGTATTTATTTCTACCCAATAATCGCGATCCAAGCGACCTGCGAGACGATTTACATCGTAATTTGGGCTGCTCACCAAAGCTAAGATTTCACCATTATTTGGATTCATAGCTATAACTGCGCCACTTTTTCCTTGCATCAATTCCTCGGCATAGGCTTGTAATTCGGCATCGATGGTGGTGATAATATTATCACCTTGTTGAGGACTCTGCCCGGCACGTTCACCTTCGTATTCGCCAATCGTTTGCCCATAGGCGTTCACTCTTTGGAACTCAATTCCAAGATCGCCACGCAGATTTTTTTCATACACAAGCTCCAGTCCACTCTTCCCGATTTTATCGCCCAGCCTTAAATCTTCAGTAGCTTCGTATTCTTGTCGATCAGCTTCGCGAAGATATCCGAACAAATGGGACGCTTTCAAATTGGTAGGATAATGCCGTTTACTTCCAATTTCATGCCCGATACCGGAAAGTTGCCAGAGGTTTTCCTGAACCCTCGAAAACGTTTCAAAATCTACATCGGTGAGTAGGGGAGAATTTCGATACCAACTGTAGCGCTGAGCTTCATCAACCCGCTCGGTAATTACCGAATCAGACACATTCATCAAACCTGCAAGCAAAGGGATGTTCTCTCGATCGAACTTTGACGGGGTTACCGTAATAGTAAAGATCGGTTCGTTATCTACTAGCAGCACTCCATTTCGGTCGAATATCAAGCCACGGGATGGACTCACATATTCTTGCCGAATAGAATTCTCTTCTCCGAGCACTGAATACGTATCGTATTGAATAATCTGTAAATAAAACACCCGTCCTAATACCACCATACACAACCCTAGTATGATAATTTGCAAGGAACGTATGGAAGTACGGGTTCTATTTGAGCTTCGAGAATCCACGTTATCGTTTTCTGAAAATGTAGATTAATAATCCTATCAATGCCGTGTAAAACGTATTTCCGAAGATGATTGTAAAGGGGGAATACGAAGTGGCAAATGCTATAAAGAAACTGCTTAACGCAAATAAAATGATGTTATGTATGAGAGCTCCCATAAAAATGATGAGAAATATCTGCCATAGCAAAAGCTGTGCCTCTGATTTCCGTTTGATAAAATTATAAACAAGAAAAATGGTGAGCGTTTTAGAGAACATCATAATTCCCCAGAAATCGAATAATGCATCTTGTAGCAATGCTAAGCTGGCAGCCATTATCAGTAAAGGTACTCGATCGTACTTTTGAATAATCCACAGTAAATAGCAAAGCAGTGGATCAGCCGTGGCATTAAAAACCGACAAATGCTGAAAGAACAGCACATCTAACAGAACAAAGAAAATACCGAGCAGGATATGTCGTATTAACTGATTACTCATCTAAATAGACTCTGAGTTTGGATAGATAATGAATCTAGTGTGCTATCAGGCTGGAATTTAATTACAAATCCTTCCGATACTTCAGATAATGAGGTAAAAGGAGAGAGATAAATTTTTTGAGTGTCTTTGCCTTCTTCTTCTTCGGTATAAAGTACCGTTCCGATCGGGATTCCACCAGGAAATTCATTACCAAATCCACTGGTTTCAACTACAAAACCAGAATCTACGGGTATAGTTTTTGGAACAAAATCCATCACCAGTTCCGACATATTATCTCCCGGCCAACTCACAATCCCCATCGACTGTGTTTGTTGAATACGAGCACTCACTCTGAACAAATTGTTGAAATATGGCATTACCTGAGAATAATTCGATGCGGTAATGATCACTTTGCCAACCAATCCGTCGGAAGTAATTACCGGCATACCAACTTCTACACCTTGCTTTGATCCCGCATTAACGGTAAAGGTGTTATTGATACCATTGAGCGTTTTAGTTACAAATCGCACAGGCTGCAGATCAAAATTGCTGTTATTTTGATAGTTTAACAGCTTCCGTAATTCAATATTCTCTTGTTCAATTGCGCGCAAACGGCTAAGCTCATCTTGCAACAGAATATTCTGTTCCTGTAAATAGGTGTTGGTTCGCAAAGCCTGTCGATAAACCCTCACGTTCGAAAGAGGTTCTTCAAGCACACTTACTACAGTAATAGAAATTTGACGTAAGCTATTTAGTCCATCTTGATGGCGATTAATAGCAATTGCCAGTGCAAAGACTAGAATTAACGCAGTAATTATATAATCGGAAGCGTTTTCAACTTTAAATACTCTAAACTGCATTCAGCATGGTTATGAGTCGATTACTGGTCGGTAATATTCGAGGTTTTCTAAAATGGCACCGGTACCACGAACAACAGCGGTAAGGGGATCTTCCGCAATATGAACCGGAAGATCAGTGGTTTCCATGATCAGTTTGTCAAGATTCTTTAACAAAGCACCACCTCCGGTTAACATAATACCTCGATCCAAAATATCAGCAGATAATTCAGGCGGGGTTTGCTCAAGTGATTTTGTGATGGATTCTACAATGGTATTCACCGATTCTGCCATTGCTTCACGCGCATCTTTCGAGGTGATATGACGAGTTCTTGGCACACCATTTACGAGGTCACGACCTTTAGTGATCATCTCAAGCTCTTCGTCGAGAGGAGCAGCAGATCCGATCTCACACTTAATTTTTTCAGCAGTTCGCTCACCAATCAACAGATTGTGATTTCTTCTGAAATAGTTAATAATATCTTCGTTCAGTTCATCACCACCAAGGCGAACCGACTGTGCGTAAACGATGCCCGAAAGTGCGATTACAGCAATCTCTGTTGTTCCACCTCCGATGTCCACAATCATATTACCTACCGGCTCGTGCACATCTAACCCAATACCAATTGCAGCGGCCATCGGCTCATCAACTAGAAAAACTTCTTTTGCACCGGCGTGCTCTGCGCTATCACGTACCGCACGTCGTTCAACCTCTGTGATTCCACTAGGCACACAAATCACCATTTGGCGTGTGCTCGAATACCACTTCACCTTCACCTTTTTGATCATTCCACGAATCATTTGCTCAGCAACTTCAAAATCAGCAATTACGCCATCACGTAGTGGGCGAATAGTTCTGATTTTTCGGTGCGTTTTTTCGTGCATCAATCGCGCTTCGTGTCCGGTAGCAACAGGAATATTCTGCTGATTTAATGCTACGATCGAAGGTTCGTTTAAAACGATTCCTTCACCACGAGAGTAAATAAGTGTGTTCGCTGTACCTAAATCGATAGCGATGTCGGTATAAAGAAAATCGAATAAGCCTTTTTTAGGCTGTTTTTTAACTGAGAATGGGGAAGGGATGCCTTGCCGATTGGACATTTGAGGTGCTTAACTATAGGTTTTTGTGACGATATTAATTCGGTTGAAAATACAATTTTGATACTCTATTTGCGAATGCCAGTATGTACTTTGTTTTTAAATGATTTTAGTGCTTAAAATGACGCTTGCCTGTGAAAATCATACACAGTCCAAGTTCGTTGGCTTTAGCAATTACTTCTTCGTCGCGGATGCTGCCACCGGGCTGAATTACAGCAGTTGCTCCAGCCGCAGCTGCCGCCTCAATTCCATCAGAAAACGGAAAAAATGCATCACTTGCAATTGCGGCTCCTTCAAGCGATAAGCCTTCTTTCTGAGCTTTTGCAACCGCAATTTCGGAAGAATGAACGCGAGAAGTTTGTCCTGATCCAATGCCGAGGGTTCGGCCCTCTTTGGCATACACAATTGCATTCGATTTAACATGACGAACTACATTCCATGCAAAAAGTAAGTCTTGCAGTTCATCGGTTGATGGCTCACGGTCGGTGACAACTTTAAAAGTAGCGTGATCAAATGGTTCGAGGTCGGCATCTTGTTTGAGAGCGCCGCCAAAAATTGAACGATAAGTAAACGATTCACTTTTCGACACATTTTTTTTGATGCGAATTAACCGACGGTTCTTTTTGGCAGTCAACAATTCGAGTGCATCTTCATTAAACGAAGGGGCAATGATAATTTCGGTGAAGATTTTGTCGATGGCTTCAGCGGTTGATAAATCCAACGCATTATTTAGCACAACTATGCCTCCAAAAGGAGAAACGGTATCAGTACTAAATGCTTTTTCGTAAGCCTCTTTTAATGTTGATGCTGTTCCAACACCACACGGGATGGTATGTTTGATGATAGCACAACTTGGGAATGATGGATCAAAATCAGAAATAATATTTAAGGCGGCATCTACATCCAGATAGTTATTGTAGCTAAGCTGTTTGCCATGGAAGCAATCGATGATTTCATCCTGAGTGCCATAAACCGCTGCATTTTGATGCGGGTTTTCACCATATCGCAGAGGATGAGCTAATGGCTCTGATACACTAAATTGTGTGGCCGGGTTTTCATTCACAAGTTCCGTAAAGTAATTTGATATGGCTACGTCGTAATCAGCAGTGTGAGTAAATGCAGCTTTTGCCATTTTGAGGCGCAAGTTGTAACTGATTCCTTCTTCGTTGTTTAGCTCTTCAATAAAAGCGGAATATTGATCGGGTGAACTTAAAATACATACATGCGCAAAGTTTTTAGCCGCAGCTCGTATCATAGTGGGGCCACCAATGTCGATGAATTCGGTAGCAGTTGCCGGTGTAATATCCGGTTTGTTTACGGTTTCTTTAAAAGGATATAAGTTTACCACCACTAACTCGATAGGCTCGATTCCAAGTTCTGCCAACTCAACATTATCCGGTTCGTAACTGGTTCTAGCCAGCAATCCGCCATGAATGTGCGGATGCAATGTTTTTACTCGTCCATCTAAACACTCAGGGAAACCTGTTACTTCGGATGCATCCGTAACCGGGATTCCTTCTCTTTTAATAACATTAGCAGTTCCACCGGTAGAAATAAGCTGCACACCTTGGTTATGCAATGCCTTTGCCAGCGGAATGATGTCTGTTTTATCAGATACAGAAAGCAAGGCTCGTTTGATGGTTAGAGGTGTTTCAGGTAACTGAGCTAGAGGTTTTAAAGCCATTGTTATTTGATGGTTTTTATGAAATCTGATATTACTTTTGGATACAATTTATGCTCTAGAGCAAGCACTTTTTGGGCAAGACTTTCCGCAGTGTCATCAACGTTAACTTCAACTTTAGATTGCCCCAAAATAGGACCGTCGTCATATTCTTCGGTCACAACATGCACGGTACAACCACTTTCTTTTTCGTGCTGATCAACTACTGCCTGATGAACTTTTAACCCATAGAATCCTTTGCCGCCAAATCTGGGTAACAACGATGGATGAATGTTCAAGATTCGACCTTCGTATTCTCGAATAACTTCTGCAGGAATTTTTTTTAGATAACCTGCCAAAATGATTACATCAGTTTCAAAATTAGATAAAACATCAAGTAAGGAAGTTGCAAATTCACTCTCATTTTTTAATTGAGATGGCACTACAACTTGGAAAGGAATCTGATGCTTTTTTGCTCTATCAATAGCTTTAATGTTTTCCCGGTCGGTAATTAAGCCAGCGATAACGCCCGGTATTTGCCCGGTAATAGTTGCATCAATAATAGATTGAAAGTTTGAACCCGAACCTGAGGCAAAAACGACGATTTTCTTCAAAATGAGTTAGCAATGAGCGTTGTGGATGTGCGGGTGCAAAGATAGGAAGAAAAAAGGGGATGTTACACTCTTAATTGAAGCTAACTGCTATTAATAGCAGGCGGAGTATTCTGTATTCTAAATACCTGATAATTATTGAAACTCCACGAAATTTGATTCACGGTAATTTTAACTACGGTAGCAAGTGGAATTGCAATTAACATCCCTAAAATACCAGCAGTTTCAGCACCAATTAAAATGATAAATAAGATAGCAACCGGGTGCATATCGGCAGAGCGAGAAAACAGGAATGGCTGAAGCACTAAGTTATCCGTTAGCTGCACGATGAAAATCGCAATGATACACACCAAAACCAGCGAAAAGTCTCCAGTTTCAATTATAGAAACGATTATTGATAACACGTAACCAATTATCGGCCCGAAATAGGGAATCGTATTGGCAATCCCTACCGAAATCCCAACCGAAAGAGAGTTTTCTAAACCGGCTACACTTAGGGTTGTCCAGGATAGAAAGGCAACAATAAAACTTTGAGCCAATACACTTCTGAAATACAAGCCAAGTCGCTTTTCGATTTTATCGATCAGAGTTAATGTGGTTTCAAAATACTTATTAGGTACAAGTTGAAGTAAATCTCTGCGAATTTTGCTTCCGTCCTTTAGAAAGAAAAATGCCGCAAAAGGAACAACTAGTACTGCTGAAAAAATGTTAGTGAATAAGCCAACAGCATCGCCTAATACCGTTGAAAGTTTGCCTAAATCGAACAGTTCGGCTGCAATTTGAGTGACATTTTCTTCAAGAAAACCGGGAGGGATAAAACTAAAATCTTCGGTTAATTTTGCTTCAACATCGGAGGCAATTTGCTCAATTCGATCGATGGTTAAATTTTCGGTTAATTCAATCATTTCGCCAACAAACAATGGGAATACATTTGTTGAAATAAATACCAGTAGAAGGATTACAGCCGACAAAGTTAAGGTTATTCCAAACGTACGGTTCATGCCCATGCGCTGCAATCGATTCACAAATGGATCAAGAATGTAACTTAGAATCATTGCAAGCACTACGTAAGCAACTAAGGTGCTGTAATTGTATAATATCAAACCCAAAACACCCATGGCGGTAACGCCAATGCCGAAACGGACTATTTTTTCGAGTGTGATATTTCTCATGATTCTATTTTTTTTAACAGTGATGGGAGCTCTTTCATCACCAGCGCTGAATCGTAGCCTTTTCTAATCAAAAAATCGAATAATTTCTTTCTTCTTTTTGTCTTTTCTGTTCGCAAGAATCTAGGCTTAGCTTTTTGAACAAGATATTCCATTTTTTGCGATATCTCTTCTTCTGATAACGTTTCTAAAGCTTGCTCAATATCATTTGTCTTTATGCCCTTTCGAAGAAGCTCCATTTTTATTTTTTGCTTCCCCCAGTGATTAAAATGGAATTTGTCGTGGGCAAATTTTTGAGCAAACACATCGTTTCGGATGTACTTTTTTTCTTCCAATTCGTCGAGTATTCCATCTATTTCAGAATTCAAATACCCCTTTTTTATGGCTTTTTGAACTAATTCCTGCCTTGAGTGATCTCGACGGGCTAATAATCGAATAAAGTAATCCTTAATTTTCCATTGATCTTCGAATGACTCAATTTCTTGTATTACTGCATGTGTAATTTCTTTTCCAACGTGTAGATCAAAGTGGGTTAGAGTTTGATCAGAAACTCCTACAAGAAAAATATTCTCAACAAATACTGTGAATCTATACGAATTCTTCTTTTGTACCTCAATTTTGCTAATCAGTGCACATTCCTTGCCCAATGATTCAAATATTTTAATGGTATCCCGTTTAGTATTTGGTTTCATTTATGTAAATAATAAAAAAAAGGATGGACATGGAAATTTCTCAGCAAATTTACAAAGATGAATCGGGATGGACATCAACTAAATCAACAAAAAACTTTGAGCCAGAGGAGTGCAATTTAGTTCTGGCTTTCGGGTCAAAATCAAAACTTGGGGCTGAAATAGCATTACAAGAATTAAGAACACAATTCCCAAACGCACAATTAATGAGTTGTAGCACCGCCGGCGAAATTTCAGGATTAACAGTGAATGATGAGACCATTGTTGCCACCGCTATATCATTTCAAAAAACTAAAATCCGAACTGAGCTTGTTAATTTTGAGGATTACGGAAATAGTGAAACAGTTGGTAAAGAAATTGCCCAAAAACTATATACCGATAATCTAAAACACGTCTTGATAATTTCGGATGGCCAACTTGTGAATGGCTCTGAACTTGTAAAAGGAACGAATTCTGTGTTGCCAATCGAAATACCGGTAACCGGTGGATTAGCCGGTGACGGCACCGAATTTGAAGGCACCTTGGTTGGTCTAAACGAAAATATTAAGCACGGCAACATAGTGGGAATCGGTTTTTATGGCGATGACTTAAAAGTTGGTTTTGGCTCACATGGTGGATGGGATGAGTTTGGTCCACATCGTAAGGTAACTAAGTCGAAAGGAAATATACTTTACGAGGTTGATGATCAAAACGCACTCGAATTATATAAAAAATACCTTGGCCCAAAAGCCGAAGAACTACCGGGTTCAGCGTTGTTATTCCCACTTAGTATGCGTGTAACAGAAGATTCACCTTCTTTGGTTAGAACGATACTCTCGGTTGATGAAGTTGATCAGTCTATGACTTTCGCAGGCGATATTCCCGAAGGTGCAACCGTACGATTTATGAAATCGAATTTTGATCGGTTGATTGATGGTGCTTCGAAAGCCGCCAGCGATGGTTATTATTTTAAGGATCAGCCAATAAATCCGGAATTAGTCTTATTAATCAGTTGCGTTGGCCGAAAAATTGTACTTGATCAACGTATTGAAGAAGAAATTGAAGCTGTTGAAGAAATTTTTGGCGATCAGGCATTTTATTGTGGATTTTACTCATACGGTGAACTCGCGCCAAGTTCGACCGGAGCAACTTGTGATCTGCACAATCAAACGATGACGCTGACTACATATTCAGAAAACTAATTCGATTGAAGAACACTGATTCTATTAATAATAAGCTGCTCAAAAGGCAGATTCGGAAATATCTGGGTTCCATCAACGACGTCCCTGAAGAGATAATGCCCCTCCTCAAGGCGATTGATCAATCCTACGGCCATTATGATAGTGATCGTGAATTGCTTGAAAGAGCTATGGATTTAAGCTCCGAAGAACTGTCGATAACAAACAATCGGTTAAGAGAAGAACTTCAAATTCAAACACAAGTAGTTGAAAAGCTTAAAAATAATTTAAGCAAAATTCAGATTCACGATGCCGACTGGGACTCGAACGATTTATTCAAAGTAGCAGAGTTCATCTCTCTTGAAATTGATAAGAGAAAAGAAGCCGAAAAAGCACTTAGATATAGTAGACAGGCGTATAAAACACTGGTTGAAACAGCTCCTGATATAATATATCGCGTGAATGCAGAAGGATTCTTCACCTATGTAAACCCAATCGGTTTTCAACTTTCCGGATTTTCTGAGGATGAAGTTTATAATATGAGATACATCGATGTTGTTCGCGATGACTATAAAAAACGAGTGGGTGCATTCTATATTAAGCAGGTAAGAGACAGAAATGAATCAACCTATCTCGAATTTCCGCTGCATAATATTAATGACCAAGAATTATGGGTTGGGCAAAAAGTTCAACTAATTTATAAGGATGGAGAATACGATGGCATATTAGCCATTGCACGTGATATCACTGAAGTACGACGTATTCGGGAAGATCTCAAGAAAGCGAAAGTTGAAGCAGAAGCTTCTTCGAAGGCAAAAGAAGCCTTTTTAGCAAATATGAGTCACGAAATTCGAACTCCAATGAATGCAATAATTGGGATGTCGCGACTTCTAAGGCAAACCAAGATTAATAGCGAGCAGGCAAAATATCTGAATGCTATTTCCACTTCGTCATCGAATCTGATTGTATTGATAAACGATATTCTAGATTTATCAAAAATAGAGTCAGGTAAGTTGGAGTTAGAACAGCTTGGGTTTAGCCTAAGAGATATGTTAGATAGTTTATTCTATGCTCAAAAACTGCTAGCTGATCAAAAGGGCGTTGATTTCCACTACACTGTAGATTCAAATATCCCAAATGCTTTATACGGTGACCCGTACAGACTTAATCAGGTTTTAACCAACTTAATCAACAATGCAATTAAATTTACGCCAGAGGGTAGGGTTGAGTTGAGTGTAAAACTCACAAAGTCGCTAAATAATAAGTTTATAATCGAATTTAGTGTAAAAGATACCGGAATAGGAATATCACGAGAGAATCTAAAATCAATATTTGATGCTTTTTCACAAGCGGATACCAGTATAACCAGAAAATTTGGAGGAACAGGTCTGGGACTTGCTATTACTCGCCATCTTGTATCAATGATGAAAGGAGAAATAGATGTACAAAGTACTGCTGGTGTTGGAACCGAGTTTAAAGTACGTGTACCTCTGCGAAAGGCTGAAAAAATTGAAGTTAAGGTTGAGGAAAAAATCGAAACCGATTTATTAGATCTTCAAGGACTGAAACTTTTACTTGTTGAAGACAATCGCATCAATCGCCTTCTTGCATTTACTTTATTAGATAAATGGGGTGTTAGTTACGATTGGTCGGAGAATGGTAAGGATGCTATTGAACAATTATCAAAAGAGAACTATGATATTATATTGATGGATATGCAAATGCCGGTAATGGATGGATTGGAAGCAACATCATACATTCGAAATAAGCTTCATTTGGATATCCCAATCATTGCGTTAACTGCCAATGCTTTTAAAGATGACGCAAAAAAGTGTATCGAGAGCGGCATGAATGATGTAATTACAAAGCCGTTTGAGCCATCAATTTTATACAATAAAATCCTCAAGCAAATCTATCAAAAGATATAAAAAAAGGCGTTTTAACTTTTGCTAAACGCCTTTTAATTAAGATCTAAGTATACTGTATTTACACTTCTACAGTTGCTGCCGATTCAGAAACTAGTTCTTCATCTTCAATGCCATTCAATTTTTTGCGAACGGCTTTCTCTATATTATCGCATAATTCAGGATCTTCTTCCAAGAATTGCATCGCTGCATCAGCGCCTTGGCCTATTGGCTCGCCATTATAACGGAACCAGCTTCCTCTTTTTTGGATGATGTCGAATTCGACAGACAAATCCAGAATTTCAGAGATCTTTGAAATCCCTTTGCCATACATAATGTTGAATTCCACCACTTTAAAGGGAGGAGCCACTTTGTTTTTAGCTACTTTTACTTTGGTGCGGTTACCGATTACTTCGTCACCTTTTTTGATGGCGCCAATTCTACGGATATCTAATCGAACCGAAGAGTAAAATTTAAGTGCACGTCCACCAGTAGTTGTTTCAGGATTACCAAACATCACTCCAATCTTTTCACGTACCTGGTTGATAAAAACACAAGAAGTAGCAGTTTTGTTTACGATACCGGTAATTTTTCTTAGTGCCTGCGACATCAATCGAGCCTGTAAACCCATATGAGAATCGCCCATTTCACCTTCAAGCTCAGCGCGTGGTACCAAGGCAGCAACTGAATCCACAACAATTACATCCAACGCCCCGGAACGGATTAATGTCTCAGTAATTTCAAGAGCTTGCTCACCGCTATCTGGTTGCGAAACCAGCAATTCTTCGGTGTTGATGCCGAGTGCACGTGCATATCGAGGATCGAAAGCGTGCTCCGCATCAATAAAGGCAGCATAGCCACCATTTTTCTGTGCCTGGGCAATTACTTGTAGCGCCAAGGTTGTTTTACCGGAAGCTTCAGGACCGTAAATTTCTGTGATTCTTCCTCTTGGAACGCCTTGTACGCCCAGCGCGTAATCAACCATAATAGATCCGGTTGAAATTACATCAACATCTTGCGAAGCGCTATCCCCCAATTTCATGATAGTTCCCTTGCCATGTTGTTTTTCAATTTGCCCTACGGCAATGTCGAGTGCTTTAAGTTTGTTTTCGTTAGCCATATTTTTGTGCTTTATTGATTTTTCTCAAATATAGTGGGGGAGGGTGTCAGTTCTTGTCACATCAGGACACATATAAATATATGTGCAAATTATGTGAGGTGCAATATTAAATTCCAAATTTCAATTATCAAAATTCAAACAATATTGAATCAATAATTAATCAAGCTAGGTACTTTTAACTAATATTGAACTGAATATTTTTAGTAATTGAGTGGCCTCATCAATTAATGCAAGCCTCTCATTATTAAGTTCTAAACTTGAATTATCATCAATCAGATTTAGCCAATATCGACTTTCCTTGGCTTCCTTTCGAGCAATTTTGATTCGAAAGGCAAAATCTTTTTTACTAACCGCTTCATTTGCTTCAATATAGTTTGCTCCAACAGAGCCAGATGAGCGGATTAATTGTTTGGTATCTTCTATTGTGATGACATTTTTTGGAGTTTGTTTAACAAAATTTCTTACACGCTTTGCAAAATCAAGCGTTCTTTCTTCAAGATTATAGATTGCCATTTGTTTGAGATTTGTCGTTTTGATCTTTGTTGTTTATTGAAGTCAGATCAATCTCAAACCCATTCCTTACAAAATTTTCTCTACCGATACTTTTAACTCACCCATCATTTCTTCGATTTGCGAAGTAGTTGTGTACGGTGCGGGGCCTAAACGAAGGATTTCATTTCGAGCGTCGGTGTAGATATTCCGTTGCATCAAATCTGCTTTGATTTCTCTTGCTTTTGGAGATGTTAGTGACAAAAACCCACCATTTCTGGAGAGAGCTTCGTTGTGGGTTAATTTGATCTTATTTGGATCAAAATCTTGCTGCAAGAATAAGCTTCTCAGTATTCCAACTTGCGCTTCATATTGTGCACGCAGGATATCCGGTGTGAGGCCTTGATCATTAAAAAAATCAACAACTTTAGCCGCTCTAAATTGTGATGAAGGATCGTAGGTAGCACTTGCAAAACGTTGATCGGAATGGTCGTAGTTAACAGGTGCATCGGTGCGAGGATGTTCCAACGTACTGAAAGAGGCAAACCAGCCTGTAATTGCAGGTCGGTATTCACAATCTTTAGGGAAACGTAAGAAACAGTTAGCTTCACCCCATTGTAGATATTTATAGCCTCCGATCAGTATAAAACAATCTTCCAAATCTGCTTCGCGCAGCGAAAGAGGAACAACATTAGTGCCATGGTAATCATCGATAATTACAGGAATGCCTTGAACACGTGCCGCCGCAGCAATTTCTGATAAATGACTGTTAATCAGACTTGTTTCGAAATACACTCTTGATAGCATGATTGCAGACGTCCGGATATCAATCTCTTCGATGATACGAGTTGCAAAGTTTTCATCCGGATTAACCGGAACTCGTGCTACTTCGAGTCCGTCTTCTTCTAGGCGTTTGAGTTGCCGATGCATTGAGTGAAATTCGCCATCCGTGGTAATGATTTTCGGTTTATTCTTTAAGTCGAAACTACTCATCAGGCTTACCATCAGAAAGTGAGTACTTTCTTCCCGGCAATAGAATCCATCGGGATCGTCGTAATACTCTCTCAAATAATTTCTGAGAACTTCCGTCTTTTCCATGGCAATGTCCCACTTTCTATCTACTTCGCGGGCGCAGATGTCGAAATATTCAACTTGACCTTCTCGTGCAACATCGGGCCAGGCTTGATGCGAATGCCCCGTAAATAAAAGTCGGTTTGCTACATCAAAATGTGAATAATGTGGTTGGAGGCGTTTCGCAAGCTGGTCGATTTCAGACATAAATAATGAAGGTTAAAACTTATTTCTAGGCTAATACTTTTCGTTGAATGAAAGTTCGGATGATAGGAATTCTATGTTAAAATTCAGTCCGAATTGCCCAAAGATCCGGAAATATGGCATGATTGGTAGTTTTCTTGAGGTAGTCGACGCCTGCCGAGCCTCCGGTTCCTTTTTTTCTGCCGATGGTTCGCTCAACCATTTTTACATGACGGTAGCGCCATTCTTGTAAACCTTCATCAAAATCTACCAATAACTCGCAAACAAGAGCTAATTCGGGAGCTGTTTTCATTACCTGTACGAGCTGTTTTTGAATCTCATCGGAGGTATTAAACATCAATCCAACTTCATTTTCACGAACCGGACTAACCGGGTAACCTTTCTGAGTTAGGTACTCACCAAAACTTTCCCAAATGGTAGATTCTTCCATTCGTGCCTTCAAAAGTTCGATGGTTTTATCATCGCCTTCGTGTGCTTTTAACATCATCGGCAATCGTAATCCGCATAGAATTTCTATCTCTCTAAACTGAATCGATTGAAAACCGGTAGATTGACCTAAAAATGATCGAAAGCTATTAAATTCTAGGGGAGTCATTGTTTCCAAAATATCAACTTGAGAAACCAATGTTTTCATTATGGTTAAGATGCGCCTTAACGTCTTAATTGCATGCCACGTTTCTCCCTTTTTCAGATCATTTCTTAATTTGCCGAATTCGTGCAAAATCTGTTTAAACCAAAGCTCGTAGGTTTGATGAATTATGATGAAAAGCATCTCATCATGTTCTTCCGGTTTCGACTTCAAATTTTGGATAGATGTTAAGGCTTCAACCTCGAGATAACTTGAATAGGTAAGATTCATTTCACGCACAGTTTTAGACAAAATTGATTATAAAAAGATAATGTGGGAGAGCACAATGGGCACAAATAATTGCGATTAGACTGACTTAAAGTGCTGCATGATGGGTGATTAGCGACTTTGTCAATCAGCTAACTTACTGCTATAATTTTAAAAAACGAATTTTTTCTTAGAAGTTTTGCAAATTTAAAATCAAAAAGACGATTATGCATTTTTTTAAATGAAAAATTCAGAAAGGCTTTCCTTTGTGGTCGATATTTTGATACAATTCGTACATCAATTATTTATCAAATCTGGGGTCTCGGATAGGTACATATCTACAGACTCAATTGTAAATTCACTATGGTAAAAAACAGGCTATTAACACTTCTCATTTTCGTCTTGTGTTCGGGCTCGGTAGTTGCTCAAACTGGTAAAATTACCGGATTTGTTACCGACAGCGAAGGTGAGCCACTTCCCGGAGTAAGTATCCTTATTGAAGGTACGGTACAAGGTGCCGCATCATCAGCAGATGGATATTATCAAATTCTAAATGTGGATCCGGGTGTATATACATTGCGGGCATCTTTCATAGGGTTTGCAACTTCAATAATCGAAAATGTTGAAGTAAACACCGGGTTAACTACTGAACAAGACTTCGTAATGTCGGAACAGACTATCGAAGGAGAAGAAATAGTTGTAACGGCAGAACAACCTGTTGTTCGAAAGGATGTTTCCTCGAGTCAGGCAAACATCAGTACAGATGATATTAAAGCACTTCCTGTAACAAGTGTAGCTAGTGTAATTGGACTACAGGCCGGGGTTGAAGGTTTAAGCATTCGTGGAAGCGGTTCCGATGAAGTGGCTTTTAATCTTAATGGTTTCAATTTGCGATCGGGTAGAGATAACAGCCCGTTTACCGGTATTAGTGTTACCTCAATTCAATCGGTGCAGGTTCAAACTGGTGGATTTAATGCAGAATATGGCGATTTAAGATCGGGTTTGATTAACGTAACCAGTAAAGAAGGTAATCCGGATCGCTACACAGTTGAGGGGTTATTCAGAGTTACCCCGCCTCAGGCAAAAAATGTGGGCCAAAAAATTAACGATCCTAATTCCTATTGGTTGCGCCCTTATTTAGATGATGACGTTGCATGGACCGGAACACAAAACGGTGCTTGGGATCAGTATACACAAGACAGTTACCCTGAATTTCAAGGATGGAATGAGTTTTCGAAATCGCTATTAGCTGATGACGACCCAACGAACGATTTAACTCCAGAAGGGGCTCAACAAGCATTTTTATGGCAGCATCGCAAAGACTTTGCAATCACCAATCCCGATTATGAAATTGATTTGACCATTGGCGGTCCAGTTCCGGGAATTAGCGAAAAACTTGGAAATCTTCGATTCAGTTCTTCGATTCGCCAAACACAGAACATGTATATCGTGCCACTTTCCAGAGATCGGTACAAGCAAACAACCTTTCAAACAAGGCTTACCAGTAATGTTGGTGATGGAATGAAGCTATCCATTGATGGTTTATACAGCCTTGAAACCGGTACCGGTGCCAGCCAATCCGGGGATCCCGGCTTTTTTGTATCACCTTCGGGAATAGCAAGTAGCATGGATCAAGTAAGCTTTATTGATACTCGTTTATATGCCAGCGATTATTGGGCTCCATCGGAACGTGTTAATGCAAATATTGGTGCTGAGTTTACGCATTCGCTAAATGAGAACACCTTCTATGAAATCAGCATAAATAATTATTTCTCAAGAAATTCAACCAATCCGGGAGACTATCGCGATTCAACCACTGCAGTAACCATTGGTGGTGTAGATTTTGATGAAGCTCCTTTTGGTTTCTTCGAAGCAACGTCATTCGGTATTGCATCGGGAATGCGAATGGGTATCGGGATGAGTACATCACGCGATAGCAGTCAGGTATCTGATCTTACGATTAAGGCGAGTATTACAAGCCAAATGAACAGATTTAATTTGGTAAAAGCCGGTATCGATATTGTTCGAACGCATAGTGAGGTTAACTATGGTCGTTTCGATAAGAATCTGCAATCTAGTAATGTGAATAACACATGGAATAATAAACCCTATCGCATTGCGGGGTATGTTCAGGATAAGATCGAATTTGACGGCATGATTGCAAATTTGGGGCTTCGGCTCGACTATGTGAACCCAAATGTAGATTGGTATGATTATGAGCCTTATTCAGAGATTTTTGCTCCGGGTTTTGCCCCTGCATTAGATACGGTTTCAACTTCCAGAGTAAAGCCACAATTATTTTTACAGCCCAGGGTAGGAGTTTCATTTCCAATCACGGATAACAGCAAGCTTTTCTTTAACTATGGGCATGCGTTGCAATTGCCTGAGCCATCAACATTATATTTGGTAAGAATCGAACCTAACACGAATACGGTTACTCGATTAGCTTCGCCGGATAGCCCGCTTGCTAAAACGGTAGCTTATGAAGTTGGTTTCGAACAAAACCTGCTAGATATTTATCTAATTAGAATTAGTGGATACTACAAAGATATTACGAACGATCCGGCATCTCAATCTTACGTAGCACGAGGCGGATTTTCTTACAGTACCATTCAACCATTTTTCTATCGCGATATTCGAGGAGTCGAGTTTACCTTTAGAAAACAAAGAGGTAAATATTTCTGGGGCGAGATCAATTATACCTACGATGTTCAGAAACGTGGATTCTTCGGCACACTAGTAAATTATGAGAACCCTTTCCAACAGCGTGAATATGATCGCGAAACTAACTCAAATGCTATAACACGCCCAATACCACGTCCTTTTGCACGATTGCAGCTTTATTTCAGAACACCAGAAGATCTGGGACCTGAAATATTGGGAGGTCATCCACTTGGCGGTTGGCAATTAGTGCCTATAGTTAGCTGGAAGGCTGGTTATTACTTTACTTATACAGGCGGCGGTAACATTCCGGGATTATCGAATAACCTAAAGTACAAAGATACCTGGGGCACCAGTTTACGATTAAACAAGAACTTCAATTTAAAAGATGGGTCTAATATCAGCTTCTTTGCAGATATTTCGAACGTAATCAATCGTCGTAATTTCAACATCTTCAATTCCGGTTTAATCGACGGTAACGATTACTTGGATTATATGAGGTCGTTGCATTTACCTGAGGACAAACTAGATGAAATCGGGGTGCTAAATCAAAGTGTACCGGGGTCTGATAAGCCGGGCGATTACCGTCCTTCGGATGTTGAGTACGTACCAATCGAAGCTTCATCAGATTTGTCTACTATTACTAACCCGAATAGCCGTGCACTTTATTTCAATACAAGCGAAAGAGAGTACTACCAATTTGTAAACGGGCAGTATGTAAAAGCCGATGGCGGTTTTGTTAGCCAAGTACTCGACGACAAAGCATACATCAATATGCCAGATCAACAATTTTTTAATTTCCTTGATCCGCGGACCATTCGTTTCGGCATCAAGTTTTCATTTTAATTAGGTAAGATTTTAAAACGTCATTTTAACATGAGAAATAAGAATTTATATATCCATATTTGTGTTTTCTTTGTGGCTGTTTTTCTTTCAGCTGATGCGTTTGCACAAATTGAAAATAGATGGCTTTCCGCGGGTTCGTTTCATAATTATTACGCAAGTATTGGTTCAGAAATCGAAAGTGGATTCATTAGTGCCCAACAGGGCGGTTGGCAATGGCCTGCTATTTATGCCGGACAGGATGCTTTGGCGATGAAAGGCTTCTGGCTGGGCGTTGAAAATTTTAACGATGGTTTTACAACTTGGAACAAAAGAGTGGTACATGTTGGGCCGCGTGTAACCGGTATTGGCGAATTCTATCCAGTGAGTATAGAAACAGTGAGTAAATTCCCGCCTCCTGAAGTATATGTAGATGGTGTGCTTTCTATTTCGAAAGATGTGCAAAACGAACGGGTTGATCCTGATTTGGAAGCTGATCGAGAAATTAGAATTGTAGTAAATACCTTGATAGGAGTTACTGTAAAACGCACCATCAAACAATTTAGCCAACAGTATCACGATAATTATCACGTACTCGAGTATACCTTTATTAATACCGGTAATATCGATTCTGATCCCGAAATCGAACTTCCGGGTCAGGATTTAGAAGGATTTATTCCTTATTTCTTAAATAGAATGGCTCCCGTAAAAGCTACCCGCTATACCATTGGTAATGCTTCCGGTTGGGGAATTAACACAATGAACGATCAACGCGGAGATGGTTGGCGACCCGAAGAGCCGGAACAATTCCGAGCATCCTTTGCATGGCACGGTTACTGGCCAAATGCTGATGTTGATTACGATAACATTGGGGCTCCAATTTTTGTACCCAATACAACCGGAGGATTCTTAGCTCCTGACGATACAACCGGCCGATTGGGTGCATATCACTTTGTGGGCACCGTTACCCTTCAAGCACCCGGCTCAGTAGATAACCCAGTTGATGATCCGAATCAGCCGTTTACAATGTCGTACGAGCATAACGATGATCCACTGTATTTTAATAACGACCCGTTTGATGCCAATAAAATGGAAGAAGAATACGCCATGATGAGTCGAGGTCGTGTAACACCTCGCCACGCTTACGTGGTAGAACCTAGTGGAGACGCAGGATTTATTGATCCTAGTGGCGATCCATCACTAGGTGAAGGCGGTGGGCAAGCTTATACCTACGGCTACGGACCTTATAACCTCGCCTTTGGTGACAGTGTGACCATTGTAATAGCAGAAGCATCATCAGGAATATCTCGTGAACTAGCCGGTACAACCGGGGCTGCCTTTAAAAATGGTGAAATAAGCGCAATAGAGAAAAACCAAGTTGTATTTCAAGGCAGGGATTCGTTGTTCCAAACTTTTGAACGTGCGATTGAAAACTACAAATCGGATTATGCAATACCTGAATCTCCAGAACCACCTTCGTTATTTCAATTATTTTCAGCAGGTGATGGGATACGGTTAGAGTGGGAATTTGATGGTAATGCATCAACATTAGAAGGATTTCAAATTTACAGAACTACAGGTGCTGTTGATAACGAATACGAATTATTATACGTAGCTGATGCAAGTGAAAGAAAAATAAGTGATGGAGAAGCAGATCGAGTAACCAACCCGGGGGCTTTTTTGTTAGAAACTCCCATTCGTGGCCGAGATTACTATTACTACATTGTTAGTGTTGGGGCGGTGAATTCTGATAATACCGGATCTACACCAACCGGTAATCGCTTAATTAGTAATCGATATTATTCTCAAAGTTACGATCCTGTTCGATTACTAGGCCCTCCGGGCGAATTATTATCAGAAATTCGAGTAGTTCCGAATCCATATAGTCCAAGAGCGGCATCGGAACTAAGCTTGGATCTAGACAGGAGTATTGAATTTGGACGAATAGATTTTGTTGGGCTTCCAAGAATTGCCACTATTGAAATCTACACCGAAATAGGTGAGCGTGTTAAAACGATAGAACACACGAACGGTTCGGGGTCAACATCTTGGAATTTACAAACTGATTCTCGTCAGGAAGTAGTAAGTGGAATTTACATTGCACGATTTATCAATAAAGATCCACTCGACGACGAGTTTGGAAGAGAAATCATCCGTAAAATAGTAATTATTCTATAGGTAGGTATTAGCGTGAGATTCAAAAGTATCATATTAATTGCACTGGTTAGTTTAATATCTACCGGATTTGCACATGCTCAAAGTAAAAGAGCGCAAACTTCAATGAAGTTTCTTAGTGTTTCTCCATCAGCGCGCGCTGCAGGTATGTCGGATGCCGTTACCTCGTTAGATATGGGAGCTTATGGTGCATTGTACAATCCTGCTACAATGTCCCAGTTTAATGGTAAGTATGCAGCAACAGTTGGCGCCGTTCAATGGATTGCTGATATTTATCATAGTTCAGCTTCATTTGTTTATAAGCCTGGTTCTGGTAAAGTTGGAGTATTTGGGTTTAATATTATATCTGTTGACTATGGTGATATTCTGGCAACAGCATTTTCAGAAACTGAAGAAGGCGGTTATGTTGATCTAGGTACCTTTAGCCCTTCAGCTATGGTGTTAGGATTATCCTATGCTAACGCACTAACCGATAAATTTTCAATTGGGGTAAACTTCCGCTATGGAAGTCAAGATCTTGGCTCCGCTCCAATCAGTTTAGATGGTGCAGGTGGATATAATTATCAATCATTCTCAGCTAATTCTCAGCTTCTCGATTTTGGAATACTGTATAAAACCGGTTTTGAAAGCCTGAATTTAGCGATGGCAATTCGAAATTTTGGACCTGAAACTCAATATGATGTCGAGTCAGCAGAGCTGCCACTTACTTTTAAAATGGGTGTTTCCATGGATATTTTGGATGTCACCAACATCGACAAAGACATCCATTCATTGTTGATTAGTATTGATAGTAACAATGCCCGTGACTACGACGAACAACTGCTTTTTGGTTTTGAATACACCTTTGTAGATCGCTTCGTGATACGAGGGGGGCATGGTTTCCCGAAAGACGAAGAAAGTTTCAGTTTAGGTATGGGGGTTAAACAACCTTTGGGCTCACTTACTTTAAGTGTCGATTACTCATACACTGCTTTCGGTGTATTTGGTGAAGTACAACGCTTTGGTGCACAAATAGGATTTTAATAGGTATCGGATAATGAAGTTTAAAAAATCAGTTTTTGCCATCCTCTTTCTTTCACTTATTGTGGGTGGGTATTCGTGTAACGATGGATTTAGTGTGTACGATCCCGAATACGAGTCGAGCGCACCAAGCCCTCAAATTACAAACATCAGTCCGGCAGGTGGTTATCTGGCCGGTGTTGATTCTGTAATCGTAACCGGAACGAATTTTTCTGCTGATCCGGATTCGTTGATTATAGATTTTGGCGGTTCAGCCGGCATACTTAAAATGGTTTCCAAAACGGAGATGATTGTTCGTCCCGGTAAAAATTTTGGTGAAAACTTACCGGTTCGAGTAGCCTTACGTGGCCAAGAATTTTTCAGCGATCCATATCCATATACTCTTTTTCAACCTTTTGGAGTTTATCCCGGTCTAACTTCTGAAGATGAGCCAACTACCCCGGTTGCTGTTGATGCAGACAATAATGTTTATGCGATTTTCACAAGAAATAAAGAAACTCGGTATCGTAAAATATCGCCAGATGGAACTATAGAAACGGATGCTGTACTAGCACCGGATGATAACGGCCCCACCAATAGTACCATGAGATTTAACGCGTATTCGTCGCTAGTAGTTGGCCCAGGTGGCGAGCTTTTTATGGCTCAGCAAAGTATTCGGGCTATTTTCAGAAAAACCTTTGGTGATGGGGCTAGAGAAGGGGTTTGGGCTGCTTCCTCTTCAGGTTCATTCAAAATCCGTGACATGGTATTCGATAATAATGGCTATTTATGGGTTGTTGGGCGAGATAGCGATCAAATACATCGATTTGATGCCACTACTCGCGCCGAATCCAAATTCCCATTTGAAGGAATCCTATCATCGGTAGCATTTTACAGTAACGAAAATGAATTGTATGTTGGAGGTTTAGTAGACAGCACTCAAAGCATTTGGAAATTCACAATCGACGGATCGGGTAACATAGGATCGGGCGAACTCTATTTCGATTTTGGCAATCATTACAAAGGAATTGTTGCCTCTATGATTTTTGCGTCAAATGGAGAATTATTAATTGCTACCGGACCGAAAATTGACGGCATTGATAAACCGGGGATCATTAAACTTTACCCGGATGGAAGACATGAGCAACTCCATAACGATATGATAAAAGACGGAGCGTACAGTATAACCTGGCGCGACGATAAATTCGCCGTTGTTGCAATTCAAGGCGAAGAAACGAGCATTAACTTACTGGATATGTATGATCGTAATCGATCAGGTATATTCGGATTTTAATTACAATCAAACCGATAACTAATCTAAATACTATCGATACACTGATACTAGGAGATATATTATGAAAATAAACAAACTAATAGCTCTATTGGGCTTACTGCTCATACCGGCTATGGCAAGCGCACAATGGGCGCATGACACTACTTTTGTACCAATGGGGGATGATCTCTTCTTAGAAGTTCATGGAGTAGCTGTTGACGGCGAAGGCAAAATTTGGATTCAACCATTTTCTGCCACAGAAACAATTGTAACCAACCGTGACTTAGGTGACGATGGTGTGCCTGATACATTAAGTACACGAGTTGTATATGTATACAATGCTGACGGTACTCCGGCAAGTTTCTCTCCACTTAAAGTAATCACATATGCTGACGATACCCCTGCTGATACACTTGGTAGAGTATGGACAGGTGATTCATATGTAGGGTATTCTGGTCGTGGAATTGAAGCAGATTATAATGGCGATATCATTATTTCTCAATTTAACAGATTATATAAAGTAAACCATGTTACAGGCCAAGGCATTGCGAAAGCTGATGTTCCTGATGTTTGTGCAATTACTGAAGCTAGTACTGATGCTGCAAACAACATCTACGTTGGTGCTGTTTGTGCTGCAGACACTCCAATTTGGAAGTACGATTCTAACCTTGAAAACCCAGAGCAGGTTATTACTCTAGGAAGCAGTTTCTCACGTGACCTTCAAGTATCTGCTGATGGTAATACCATTTGGTGGGCTGGTTATACTCTAGGCGCTGTACTAAAATACACTCGTCCGGATGAATTCAGTGGTTTCGATGCTACTCCAGATACTGTACTTCGCGGTATGAAATCAGAAAGCTTCGATATCCATCCAGTAACAGGTTACCTATGGGCAGGTTCCGGTTCATTAAATGATGTACCTAACGCTCCTTACCAACCACAAACTTGGTATGCGTTTGATCCTGCTGATATTGGTACTGATAACGAAGCACCATTAGATAGTATTCGCTGGGCTGCCGGTGCAGATGTTGCTGCCGGTTTCGATAATGCTCGTCCTCGTGGCTTAGATTTCTCAGCGGATGGTAAAACGGCTTACGTTGGTGCTTTCAGTGCTGCTGAAACTACTGTTGATCTCCAAAAATTCACTACCGATCAGGTATTTATTTCTAACGAAGAAGAAAATATCAGTGGTATTCCTGCAGGTTACAGCCTAGAGCAAAATTACCCGAATCCATTCAACCCTTCTACTAACATTCAGTTCACAATCAACGAACCGGGTGCAGTTACTTTGAAGGTGTATGACATGACCGGACGTGAAGTGGCTTCCATTCTTGATGGCCGCATGAACGCTGGTGAGCATACTGTAAGATTCGATGCTTCTGCACTTTCTTCAGGTGTTTACATTTATGTAATGCAATCAAACGGCGTACGTTTGACCAACAAAATGACTTTAATTAAATAATTTTAGTTATAGGTTACCAAAGAGGCAGCATGTTATGTGCTGCCTTTTTTATTCCAATCTGTTATCCAAAAACAATGCAGTTCAGATTTTTACTCACTTTACTTCTTACCCTTAGCTTTTCTGCTGCCGTATTTTCGCAGAATAGTGATCAACCTAAATACGAGTTTCGCGCTACGTGGATGGCCACTGTTGTAAACCTAGATTGGCCGGCGTCAGGATCTTTACCTGTTCGATTTCAAAAACAAAGTTTAAAAGACCGCCTAGACGATATGAAAGAAGTGGGCATTAATGCCTTGTTCTTTCAAATCAGAACCGAAGGCGATGCATTGTACGCATCCGATTTAGAGCCGTGGTCGAAATACCTTACCGGACAAGAAGGAAGGGCACCGGATCCATATTGGGATCCTCTTGAATTTGTGATAGAAGAAGCTCACAAACGAGGAATGGAATTACATGCGTGGTTGAATCCTTACCGAGCAATGAGAACAATACCGGATGATTTTTCTCAAAAAGCAATGGTGCAAAATATCGAAGAAGAGCATGAAGGCTTAACATCTTTCTTAAAAAAATATGAAGCCGAAGCTGAGTATTACAAAGCTAAAGGAACGACTGCCCGAGATTCGATGCATGTTGCAAACAAAAACCCTGAATGGTTGATGGTTATGAACGATGCCATCGCCATTATGAATCCGGGTTTACCTGAGGTTATCGATTATAACGTACAAGTGGTGATGGATGTAGTTAACCGGTACGATATCGACGGAATACATTTCGATGATTACTTCTATCCATATCCACCAAATAATATGGGAAGTAACGATAACGAGTCGATGGATGATTCAACTTTTGCTCAATACCCTCGTGGCTTCGATAATAAAGGAGATTGGCGCAGAAATAACATCGATATTTTTGTAGAAGCACTGCATGATTCCATCCAACAGGTGAAACCTTGGGTTAAGTTTGGAATAAGTCCTTTCGGAATCTGGAAATCGGGTGTACCATCCGGTATTAGCGGAATGGATGCATACAGCGTTATTTATGGCGATGCCTTAGCATGGATTCATGCGCAAACCATCGACTATATAACTCCTCAATTATATTGGGCAATTAGCCGGTTTGGAACCGGTCAGGATTATAAGAAACTAGCGGATTGGTGGGCAGATGAGGCATTTGCCTACGACCGACATACCTATCCCGGACATGGATTGTATCGCTCAAGTAGTAGTACTTTCTCTGGATCACTATTTGCCGCAAATGAAATACCTAGGCAAGTTCAACATAATCGTGGTAATGATAAGATTACCGGAAGCGTGTTTTTTCGATCAAGCAATCTAACAACATACAGTTCAAAAGGCTTTGCTGATACGCTTAAAACAAATTACTACCGTTTTCCTGCGCTACAACCAATCATGGATTGGAAAGACACTACTGCACCGGCAACTCCGGATCTTTTAACTGTAAACAGAGATACCGAAGCACAAAATACGTTTCATTTAGAATGGGATCGTCCTTCATTGGATATGAACACTAAAAATACGAGTGTATATCAAGATACTTTGCTTAAGTATGCCATCTATCGTGTGGATGCAGCAGAGCAACCGGATGCAATTAGCGCCATGGCATCTCCTGAAAATATGATTGCTGTAACAGGGCAAACTTCTTACACCGATGTTGCCCCA
The DNA here is from genome assembly GCA_017643365.1 of Balneolaceae bacterium. Taxonomy (GTDB): domain Bacteria; phylum Bacteroidota; class Rhodothermia; order Balneolales; family Balneolaceae; genus HXMU1420-13. Next base: position 107,833 of record JAEPNO010000004.1, read on the forward strand.
CCATCGGAGCATAGCTATTGGTATTTTATTACTTCGGCCAGTAGAAATAATGTTGAAAGCGAACCTACCGAAGTTGAAGAGGCTGGTGTGGTTGTGAGTAATGAAGAACCAACAGAGCTTCCATCAACCATTTCACTTCAACAGAATTACCCGAATCCATTCAATCCCGCAACTTCGATAAGTTTTAAACTACCCGAAAGTGGCAATGCGCAGTTAGTTGTTTACAATTTGTTGGGACAGCAAGTGGCAACAATCCACGAAGGCAGATTAAACGCCGGATCGCATACCTTCAGATTTGATGCATCAGGATTATCAACCGGTGTGTATGTATATCAATTGCGCTACAATGGTACTGCTCTAACACGTAAAATGATGCTCATCAAATAAAGATGTCGAATCGAAGAAATTTCATCAAAAAAATTGGACTGGGCACTCTTGGAATAGGCGGAGCAATTTCCGCCGGGTGCTTAACCAATGATGAGGTTTTTAACTTCGTTCATCTAACCGATACACATGTAACTTCTCGCCGGCAAGGCCACTTGGGGTATCAAGCATGTGTGGACTCGATTAATGCACTACAAACACCGCCTGATTTTGTATTGATGGGCGGCGATATGGTGTTTGATGGATTGTACAACGAAATGGATGAATACGACGAGCAGATTCGACTTTTCAAAGAAATCAGCGAAGGGTTGAACATGCCGTATTACCCTTGCCTTGGAAATCATGATGTGCTCGGACTTTCTTCTAGAAGAAAGGTTCCGGTTGATCATCTGGGGATGGGAAGAAAATACATTATGGATGCTCTCGGTATGGATGATGCATATTATTCGTTCAATCATAAGGGATGGCATTTTGTAGTGCTTAATTCCATTCATGAGATTGAATTAAGTCACGGTCCGGCTTATGAACATAAAATAGGGGAAGAGCAATTAGATTGGCTACGGTACGATTTAGGAGCTCATAAAGACATGCCGACGATTGCCACATCTCATTACGCTGTGTTTAATCACCTTGGTCAAATCAATGCTGATCCTGATTTGAAGGCAATGAATCACCTGATTTTAAAAGACAACAAAAAGCTTCGCAATATTTTAGAACGGCATGGAGTAAAAGCGCTACTTCAAGGACATACACACATCAGCGAAGATTTTCGTTTTAACGATGTCTGGTACATTACTAGTCAGGCCGGATCAGCAGCATGGTGGGGTGGAAATTGGCTGGGTTTCGAACCGGGTTATAACGTTATGACTTTAGGTAAAGATGAAATCCTCGATTGGAAAGCTCATACCTTTGAATGGGAGCATCAATTAGAACCGGATGACACCATCGAACGTGATCGCATTCTGGAAAGAGAAGAATTCAACGCCCGAATGGATAGCCTTTATCAGGCTGAAATTTCTGGGTGATCTCTTCATTTGTTAACCCTTCTAGGGTTTCGATGAATATCGAATTTCCTTCTCCTTCTTTTAGCAACCTTACTTCTTCTTTAACCCTTCTAGGGTTCCAAACCCTAGAAGGGTTAGCAAAACGAAAACGATGGATTTTAAACCCTAGAAAGGTTGTTAATTGGACAACGCATGGTTTGCAAAACCACGCTAGATTAGAACCTTTACCAAGTGAAGGACTTTAGTCCTTCACACGATTACCCCACAACACCACCTAAACCTTGATAATGATATTCTTTTTCTTCATCCAGCGCGCCAGCAAGTAAAACAGAATTATCCAAGTGATGGCATACAGTAACGAGGCATTTATCGGCGAAGCAACCGAGCGGTAAACAACTTCATACAAGAATGTTTTTAACGCATATTCTTGTCCGTTATAACTGAATTTGATGAGGAACATCAATCGACCGATGATTCCACTTAAAAAGAAAACGGTGATGGCATTCAGCCCAAATGCAACGCCCCAATCAGTAAATCGTTGCTTCTCTTTCACATCTATAAACCAATAAGCCAGCCCGAAAAAGCACATTGCTTGTCCGCCGGTAAACAACGTATACGAGCTGGTCCAGATGTTTTTATTGATAGGAAAAACCCAACTCCAAACATACCCGAGGATGATCAGAATGAATCCCCAAACAAAAAATTGAAGAGTTCGACTCGATTCTGATTCGTGATCTTTCATCAACATTCGACCGGTCCAAATACCGATTAACGTGCTACCGATTGCGGGAAAAGTGCTCAGGAATCCTTCAGGATCCCAGTTTTCTTTCCAGGTATGTCCTTCAAGCAATAATTGATCGATGTAAGCAGCAAGGTTTCCATCAGCGAGATGAATGGCCCCGGCGCCATGACCGGGAACGGGAATCAAGGTCATTGCCAGCCAATAGCCAACTAAAAGGGAACCGAGCGTAATCATTTGGGCTTTCGGCTTGGTGTATAAAAAAAGAAAAGCTCCAACTGCGTAGCAAATAGCGATACGCTGTAATACCCCGGGAATGCGAATGTCGATCAGGTTTGGGTGGAGTGAAAATCCCGATGTGAAAGAGAAATAGGGGAAAGCAGAAAGAGCCAATCCTAAACCGAAAATTTTGGCAGCTCTGATCAAAGTTTTTCGCGCTAAATCGGAATCCTGCGCGCCTTTGGCCTTAGCTTTTGTAAATGCGAGGACAATGGATACACCGACAATAAATAGAAAGAAAGGAAAGATCAGGTCTGTCGGGGTCCAACCATGCCAAGGAGCATGTTTCAAAGGGCCGTACATGTGCGACCAAGAACCCGGATTATTAACCAAAATCATTGCTGCAACGGTAGCGCCCCGAAAGAAATCTAAAGAGACCAAACGCTTGCCCGACGAAATTCCGCTAAGTGTTGTCATCAGAAAGTAAATTGTTTATAAGATGCCATAAATAACGGCTTCTGATTGGGAATGGAAACACGGGATAACTATTTTTGCAACAATTAATTAAACGAATTGATGAACATACTTGTAGCCGACAGCGGATCGACCAAAACGGAATGGATTTTCAGTAAAAAATCAGGTGAGCAAATTACTTTGCACTCTGAAGGTTTGAATCCTTATTTCAAAGATGAGCTCCTTATTTCAGATGTTTTACGAGAACAAGTAGCTTCGAAGATTGATGACCAAGTAGATAAAATCTATTTCTACGGGGCAGGCTGTAGCTCCCCAATCAAGCAGTTGGAAGTAGGCAAGGCATTAAAGAATTATTTCAAATCTGCTGAAATTGCAGTAGAGTCTGATCTGTTGGGCGCAGCGATTGCCTGTTTTGGTGATGATCCCGGGGTGGCATGTATTTTAGGTACGGGATCAAATGCGTGTATTTTCGATGGAGAGAAAATCACCACAAAAATTCCTTCTCTCGGTTTTACGTTGGGCGATGAAGGCTCCGGTGGACATTTCGGTAAACAACTTTTGCGCGCTTATTTCTACGAAACCATGCCCGAAGATTTAAGATCGGCGTTAGAGAGCCAGCACAATATGAACCTTGATACCATCTTGGAAAACGTGTATCAAAAACCGGCGCCCAATAAGTTTGTAGCTTCCTTTGCTCGGATGCTTGCCGATTATCCCGATCATCCTTTCATCAAAAAAATAGTGAAAGAAGGCTTCAGCGAATTCATCGATCAACAGCTGGGATATTTCGGCGACCGTATTTCGAAAATGGATATTGGATTTGTGGGATCCATCGCCAAAATTCATGAACAAACACTAACAGCCGCACTTACTGAAAAGGGATTCAATCCACCTGCAGTGATTGTTCAAAAACCGATCGAAGGAATATTAGCCTACCACTTAAGAAAGAACGGAATCTAAAGATTACCTTTTAATTCTAGAATCCGTGCAACCGATTCGTCGATGCGTGAAAGCGGAATTTCACCATCGGAAATGAGTTCTTCAACGGCGTCAATGGCATCGGATAGCAGGACTGGTTCAGGTAACAAATTGTTGCCAAAGCAGAACATATCAATGCCGGCATTTAATCCCAATTTAAGCGAATCTTTTAAACTGTAGTGATCAGAAATGGCACGCATTTGCATGTCGTCCGAAATCACCACGCCGTTAAAGCCTAAATCATCACGTAGCATTTTTGTTAATACGAATTCCGATAGCGTAGAAGGATTGTCCGCATCCCAATTTGAATTGAAGATGTGCGCCGTCATTATCATCTGACATAAATCTTTGTTAATTAATGCTCGATATGGCTCTAACTCTTCTTCCAGCCAGGTATCAGAAACATCTACAAAACCGGCGTGTGTGTCGCCTAATGCGCTTCCATGTCCCGGAAAATGCTTGCAGCAGGTCAAAATTCGATGTGATCGATGCCCATGAATGTACGCCTCAGCATGTTTCGTTACTTTTGCTGCATCCCGACCAAAAGATCGTTCTCGTCCGGCAATAATCGAGCTTTTAGGTTGAATGGCTAAATCTACAACTGGGGCAAAGTTTAGATTGATGCCCGCATCCGACAACACACTTGCGATCAACTCAGATTGCTCTTGGGTATAATCCAGATCATCGCGTTCGCCCAAATGTTGGTGCGACTTCGTTTCAGGGAATCCATACTCCGGTTTAAGTCGTTCGATAATTCCACCTTCTTGATCAATCCCAATCAATAAAGGCAAATCGGCAGCTTCTTGAAGTTTCTTTGTGAGTGCTTGAAGTTGCTCGGGCGATTGGATGTTATGCACGGGTTTTTTGTGCACCATGTCGCGATCGAATAGAATAACACCGCCGGGATTTTCCTCTTTAATATCACGTAAAACCTGTGAGTTTTCTGAGACATCAGCCCCCCGAAAACCCATCATAAATAATTGCGCAATTTTCCGGCGTGTACTTTGTGACCGTAAGATTTGTAAATATTTGTCATTCATGGCTTTAAGTTACAGGAAAAATGCCAAAAATTTAACGCTTCTGAGAACTTTTAACATAGATTGTATACCTTAAAAATCAGTTAAAAATTAAGTCACTTATTCTATGATTCGAATTGCTTTTCTATGCTTCATTTTCGCTTTTTCTATTGGGTGCAACCAATCAAAAGCACAGCAAGACCAACGGGTAAAAACGGGGATTGAGGTCCTTGCCGAAAATAATTTTGAACTCCTAAAAGGCAAGCGTGTTGGATTGATCACAAATGCTACTGGAGTAAACTCAGCTCTAGTTTCAACCATCGACTTAATCGATCAAGCCGAAGGTGTGGAGCTTGGCGCTTTATACGGACCTGAACACGGAGTACGAGGCGAGTATGCTGCCGGTGATAAGGTGAAAACGTACTTGGATGAGCGAACCGGAGTGACTGTTTTTTCTTTATATGGGGCAACCCGAAAACCAACCGACGAAATGCTGGAAGGCATCGATGTATTGGTGTACGACATTCAGGATATCGGCTCGCGATCATATACTTACATAAGTACGATGGGCTTAGCGATGGATGCTGCAGCTGAAAAAGGAATTGAGTTTATTGTATTGGACCGACCAAATCCATTAGGTGGAAATAAAGTAGAAGGGAATATTGTGGAAGAGGGCTATGTGAGTTTTGTTAGCCAGTTTCCGGTGCCTTATATCTATGGGCTAACGCCGGGTGAGGTTGCTAAAATGATCAACGAAGAAGGTTGGTTAGATAGCGGTAAAAAAGTTGATCTCAAGGTGGTTCCACTCGAAGGCTGGAGCCGTTCCATGACTTTCGATCAAACCGGATTACCATGGGTTCCAACTTCGCCACATATTCCACACGAATATTCGGCTTATTTTTATGTGGCAACCGGAGTGATGGGAGAACTCGGAGTGTTTTCAGAAGGTGTTGGATACACTTTGCCATTTCAGGTGTATGCTGCTGAGTGGATTGATGAAGCCGAACTCGCTAACGAAATGAATAAATTGAATTTACCGGGAGTAATTTTCCGTCCAACAGTTTTTAAGCCATTTTATGCGAAACATCAGGGTAAAGAATTACACGGTGTTCAAATTCATTTCTCTGATTTTGACCAAGCTGAACTGTTGAAACTCCAATTCTATTTCATGCAAGTTCATCATCAGCTTTACCCGGAAGTTGATGTATTTGAACAAGCCGAAAATCGCTGGTCGATGTTTGATAAAGTGAATGGTACCGACCAAATTCGACTAAAGTTCAGTGAAAATTATTTGGTTTCAGATATCGAAGAATACCTTGATAAAGACGTTCAATCATTCCGCGAAAAATCTCAAGCTTACTATCTCTACAATTAATTCCATGCATCTAAAAAAATTATTACTACTTGCCGGCGTGTTAGTGTTAGCTAATTCTGCCATTTTAACTGCTCAATCAAACATGGTTCGAGTTGGAGTTTCGCAGTCAGATTCGCTCTATCTGAACATCGTTATTCCGGAAACTGATACAGTTCAATACAGTTATTCGCGCTATAGAATTGGTGCCAATACGCATCCAAATGCAAAAGCTTATGTAAACGGAAAGGAAGTGAAAGTGTACGAAACCGGGGCTTTTATCGACATGATTGAGCACACTGATGATTCTACGGATATTCACATCCGGGTTGCCATGAATGGGGAGGAGCTGAATTATCATGCAATGTTAGTTCGGCCAACTAGCGAAATGCCTGAATTTTATGGAAAGGTGATTTCAAATCTGAACATGAAACCCGACAGTGATTTATGGCTTACCGCCGGCGAGCTTCTTGAGGTACAATTTGTGGGCACTCCCGGTGAATCAGTAGTATTTAATATCGATGGGTTTAAGCGAAATATTCCGATGCAGGAAGTACCTGAAGAAGAAGCAGGATATGCAGGTTTGTATCGTGGATATTATAAAGTGTTGGATAGCGACTTGGTGTACAATCAGTTCATTACTTTTAAGATGAAGAAAGGATTGTTCGGCTACGAAAAAGTTAAAAGCGAACACACCGTTACATTCAATGGTACTCCTCGTGTAGCTGAAGTTGTGGTTGATGATGCCTATCTAAATATCGGGATGGGAACCGATCGATTAGGTGGTGCTAGGTATGGTTATCTGGAAAAAGGAGTTTTGCTCAATATCGACGGACAGAAAAAGGGAAATTATCGCGTTCGGCTATCGGAAAAACTAAGTGCGTGGATACCAATGCGTTTTGTGGAATTAAAGCAGGATCGTCGCCAACCGGTGAGCTCTTTAACGGGTAACATCCGAGTTTCGGGTAGATTTGAATCGGATCTAATCCGTGTATCACTTTCCGAAAAACTGCCATATATCACTTGGCAGGATATCAACCCGAATATGATTTATGTGGATATTTTTGGGGCAACTTCGAACACGAATTGGAAAATTAAGCACAAAAGTAGCGAAGGGATTAAAAAAGTAAATTGGGTTCAGGTTGAGGATCACCGTTTTCGACTGGAAATTGAACTTAATCACAGCCAAAACTGGGGATATTCGGTGGGATATGGCTGGGGATCTCAAATGAATATTGAAATCAATCGACCACCCGTAATTACGAATCCGTTGAATCCACTTGCTGGTCGTGTTATTTCTGTTGATGCCGGTCATGGTGGAGATAATCGTGGTTCTTTGGGTGCAGGAGGTTTTGTTGAGAAAGATGTAACCCTTCAAATTTCGATGATTTTAAAAGACATGCTGGAAGCAGAGGGCGCAGAAGTGGTTCTTCCGAGAACCGATGATAGCTATGTGTACATGAGCGAACGTCGAGAAATGACGCTGGACGCCGGCGCCGATTTACTGGTTAGCATCCACACCAATTCGATAGGATACGGTAGTAATCCGTTGGATATTCGAGGAACTGGGTCATTTTACAAGCACATTGCTTTCAAGCCCTTAGCGGAAATTATGTACGATAAGATGCTTGAGCTTGGCCTGGCTGACTACGGCCTTACGGGATCTTTTAACTTCACCTTAAATGCCCCGATTGAATTCCCGAATGTATTAGTGGAAACAGCGTTTATTTCAAATCCTGAGGAAGAAATTCTACTCATCGATCCTGAGTTTCAGCACCGCATGGCCATGCAAATAGTTGAAGGTCTTAAAGAGTTCTATCTAAAACATGGCACGATAGAATCGCTATCAGAAATGCCGGATAAGTAGTTTTTTTCTTCTAACCTTTCCAGGTTTTTAAACCCTGGAAAGGTTGGCGGAGAAGATTGTTAAGAACCCTGTAAAGATTGGGGGGGGGAAATTCTAGCACCCTAAATCGTTAAAATTTTGGGATTAGTACATCAAGAACAGGATAATCCCAACTAAGTTTACTCCAATAAAGGTGTAGACAACACCTCGTTTAATGGGACCACTACCTTCCATATCCATCATTTTCATGGTGTTTTCTTTCAGATATTGGCGGTTTTGCCAACTCAACCATCCTGCAATTACAACAAATACGAGGTTCATCCAAAAGGTGTAATCAATTTTAAACCGGGTAATTTCTGACACTACGCGCTCTGTTTCGGGGATGATATCCAGCCAACCGAATATACCATTCAGGATTAATGCTGTTAACACAATACTTATATACATAACGCCGGCAATATAAAGCGCTACACGCCATCCGTAGTATTTCGCATTGATGCTAACCAATGGTGGAACCATCAAATCGGAATAAATAAAGCCCATTATTCCAGCAAATAAAACGCCATTACTTTGCAAAACAGTAGCCAATGGGATGTTTCCCATCGAACCAATAAAGGTTGATGCAGCCACAAAAGGTGCCACCAAAGCGTTTTCTAAAGTGACTAGCCAATCGGGGAGATGTGTGGCATCCACTAAAAAGAGAGCTGCCCAGAAATCCTCTGGCACTAACACAGCTACAAATCCGGCAATCGTAAAACCGATAAGAATATCTTCCCAAGCCATTTTCCAGTCGTTTACGAATTTATGGCCCACCAGCTGCCAGCCTTCTTTACTTTTAATCCGCTCTTTCCAGTTGAAGTCATCACTCATTTCCTCACCTTCATCTTCAACTTTTTCGCGAGCGGCGTTCATCCACTTTTTAGGATAAGTAAATTTGATAATTACACTACTTATGGCGATCAAAACTAAGCCACCGACGATTTCAGCCGCCAGAAACTGCCAGCCCAAAAAAATCATAATAAGAATACCGAGCTCAATCACCAGATTGGTGGATGCAAACATGAACGCTACAGCAGCTATAAAATGAGCTCCTTTTTTTACCAGAGCCCGTGCTGCGGCCAATGCTGCAAACGAACATGAAGACGATGCAGATCCAAAAAGGGTACTCAAAGAGATACTTTTGAAGTCTGCCTCACCCATGTATTTGGTCATACTGCCTTTTGGTACAAAGGCCTGTATCATCCCGGAAACAAAATAGCCCAGTATAAATGCCCAGCCGGATTTCCAAAAGAAACCCAAAGCTGTTTTAGCGGATTCAGAATAGAGTTCTAAGAATTCATTCATAAATTTAAAATTTAAACTATGAACTTATACTAAGGCATTTAAAATTAGTTCCTTATAGTTCTGCTTGAGCCGTGGTTTTGAATGATTTTCCATTCACCATCAAAGTTTTTTAGTACAGATGTGGCTACTCCTTGACGTTCAACTATACGAGGTTCCTCATCATCTAAAACGATCTTGTAGGTGTACGTTTCATGAGCTACGGCCATATCACCTTCTAAGCGAATGCTTACTTCGTAATTATTAAAACTGAATTCTTTAAAATGACCTAATTCTGGCCCAATGTGATTATCCAAATAATCCTGATAAGTGCCTTCAAATTTTCCATTTTCGAAAACGGTCGCATCCTCAGCAAATAGGTGTTGAGTATTGCTCACATCCAAATTTTCAAGTGCCGATTTGTAAGCTTTAAGTACTTCTTTTACTGCATTTTCTTTCATCATGGCTTCATGGTCGTGATCCATGTTTTGAGCAATAAGTGAAGTTGAGAAGAAGATCAAAGTGATAGTAAATAGTAAGTTTTTCATACTTGTATTAGGTTAGGTTTTCGAGTTTAAAGTTGAGTTAATTCTATTTTATCGATGAGAATAGTGCCATTACCTTCAATTAGGAGACCAACAGCGCCGGGGTTAGGGGCATCACCGTGGCCATGTACCACCATTTCTTGATTGATGTATCCTCTGAAATGAGTTCCATCGCCAACTACTCGGATGAAGAGCACTCCGGTTTGATAGGTTGATGAAGATTCGAAAATGGTGTCATTGCCATTAATTACTCTGCCTTGAATAACAGTTCTATCAGAATCTATCGAGACATAGTCATAATTGTCCATATCAACGAAATGATGCATCAATTTGACGGAACCAGACAAATCATCCATGTTTAGATATGCATCCAATTGGATGTTTTGATAACTGGAGTGAGTCACAAATGAATTGATGGCATCCTTTAAGCTAAGTTGCAGCAGATGATTTTGATTGGATTGCAAAGTGATAGGAGAGAGATCACTCACAGAACCTGAAACCCAATGAAAATTTTGAAGTAACTCAGAAACACCGTTTTTGCTAATCGTCCATTTCCATTTGTCATTTGTGTCATAAATAAATGACGAAGAACTTGATGTAACGAGACTATCAGTACTCAGCGATTCTTCAAGCTCATTCGACAGAAGCTGACCGGTTCCTGCTCCATATCCATAAACCATTTTGCCACCATACTCTCCAGTTTCATACAAAAAGAAAAGTCCCGGTAGTGCTAAAAAGACCATCACTACTTTGATAGCTTTCCGATTAATTAAATCGAATCTATGTAGAATTACTCTCAGCACACTATAAAGCCCAAAAAACCAGACTGTCCAAAGTGCCCAATCGGCATGTTCGGTTAAAACGGTTTGAGCTTCGGTAACTAAGAAAATAGAGTCCGCAGCTGATTTCCCTGTGTAGAATACTGCAATAGCACTGATCGAGGCTAAAATATAGAGTAGTGTGTTTTTTTGTTCATCCCACCATTTTTCAGACACAAAAAGCGAGGCTATACTCATTCCAAAGGCTAGAATTATTAATGCAATTGGAAAATGAATAACTAGCGGGTGAATATTGGGAGCCCATTCAGGTAGAAATTCCATAGTATTTGATATTTAAATTAATCAGTTAGTAATAGATTAGTCGATCTTCTCAACCGTTTCGCCACATTTGTGCATCATCTGCCCGTAAAATGGGTTGGCAATTTTCTCTTCGTTACTGATCCATTTCGCACCTTTTCCGTTGTTGGCCATTGGACAAAACTGCACATACAACGAAGGATGCTCGTAATTTTGATTTTCAAGCGCTGTTAATAATTCTTTGGAGAGATCGGCAAAAACAACACGGAAATCTGCAATCGTTTCAGCACTATCAGCCTTTGAAACTGCGGTGAGCATCATGCCATGATGGTTTTGATGTTTCGCTGCATGCTCTTGATGATTATTCATTTCATCGTTGTTGCGAACTTCCTTGGCAAACTTAGTAAAAGCAGTTTTAGCTTGATCAAATTCATCTTGAACGAGGGCGCTTTTCATAACCAAATAATGTTCAACCAACACATCTAGGTGCTTATTATGGCTATGTGATTCATGTTGAGCATTCGCCGATTGTATTGCAAAAAGTGAAGTAAAGAATAGGATGTATAGAGTTTTCATAAGAAGAAGTATTTAGATTAAAATTCAATTTTGGTTATGGTTTCGCCGCAGTTATGCATTTGAGAACCGAAGTACGGGTTGGCAATTTCTTCTTGTTCACTTAACCAATAAGCGCCTTCACCGTCGTTACTCATTGGGCAAAATTGTTGGTAAAACACGCCGTTTATTTCGAAGTGCTTCACCACTTCAATTAATTTTGGAGAGAGTTTTGAAAATGCAGCTCTTTGTTTGTCGATTGGGTTACCTGAAATTTCTTTGATGTGAGTGGTTAATTCACTCAGAAACCTCATCCATTCAAGATGAGTGTCTCCTTTAAGTAGAGCCATATCTACCTCAGAAAGGCTGTTTAGCATCTCTGTTGCAGAGGCGGAAGCTTGATTGCTGTTAGATTCAACAAAGGCGTCTTTCATCGACAGATAGTGAGAAACAACATCCTTTAGCTGATTCTTGAATTCTTCCGGAATTGTTGAAGCGTGTTGAGTTTGATGATCGGAATGGTCTTGAGTAGTGCTTGGAGTATTTTCCGGCATGGCATGCCCTTCGTGACCGCTTCGATTTGCCCCCGAGCCCGGTGTTCGATTCATCATGCTTAATTTATCTGCGAGTTGAGCGGCGCTATCCAGTTTGAATGTGCCGTTGGTTACCACTCGTTCGCCTTCACCTAAGCCTTCCAAAACTATAAACTGATTGCCAACACGTTCGCCTAATACAACTTCACGAGCGGTAAAAGTAGGTTCCTCAGTATTTGGCTCTTCTACAAAAACGATCGATCGGGTTCCTGTCCACATAACGGCAGAGCGAGGTATTAACAGCTGCTTTTCTTTGTTACTCGCTGTTATTACACCTTCAACCAACATATTTGGTTTGAGTTGAAGTGATGGATTTTCAGCTTGAACTCGAATTTCAACGGTTCGGCGAGCATTGTCTACCATCGGATTGATGTAGTCCACCATTCCGGTGAATGTTCTACCCGGATAAGAAGCGGTGGTGAATTCGATATTCTGACCGTTGCTTATCTTCGCGATGTCTTGCTCAAACACATCAAACAGCACCCAAACCGAGGTTAAATCAACAATTTGATACATCAAAGAACCGGCTATCACGTGTTGCTCTCGATCCACAAAAATGCTCTCAACATAGCCTGAAACGGGCGAAACGATGTCCACACTTTCCATCACTTGCTTACTTTCTTCGATTTCATCAATCGTAGATATCGGCAGCTCCCAGAGCTCGAGTTTACGTCGCGCCGCATTATAGAGCGTTGGATTCTGATTTTTTACCTTCGCGGTTTCCAGCAATTCCTGCTGCGCAGCCATCAACTCAGGAGAATATATCGAGGCCATTCGTTGACCTTTTTCCACAAAATCACCCTCAAAATCTACATACAAATCAATTATCCGGCCCTTTAGGTGAGAGGTGACTGACGAACTATTATTCCAGTTGATACTCACTTTTCCGGGTAACCGAATTTCCTCGCTTGCAATAGCAGAAATTACAGGAGTTGTTTCGATTTCAGCCAGACCCACAGCGGCTTCGCTCAGCACAAGACTGTTCGGGTTTTCACTCACGTTGTTATCATCTGCAGGGATTAAGTCCATTCCACAAATTGGGCAGTTTCCCGGCTCGTTTTGCCGGATTTGCGGATGCATACTACACGTGTATACAATCTCGCCGGCTTCGTTGGTATGCACTTCAGCAATATGTTCGTCCAGAGATTGAGGTTCTGATTCCCCACCAAAAAGCCATGCGCCTATAACCACACCGGCTAATCCGAAGATCGCCATCAATAAATAAGAGTACTTTGTATTCATGATTGTTGTTTTAGTAATTAATATCCTGCATTGAGACGTTGTTGCTACCGGATAGGTAATCGAGCCGGGCAACCACTTTAAATTGATCGGTTTTAGCTTTTATTCGCTCCAGTTCATATTCAAAAAGCTTTCGCTGTAATCGAAGTATTTCTTCAAAATCGGAATTATCGGTGGCGTACGATTGGAGCATGATATTTACAGCCTGTTGCACACGATAAATTTGTTGTTCGTCGTACAATTCGTACCTGCGTTGTGCATCCCGAAGAGCTCGAATCTCTGCAATTACAGCTTGTTCAAGTTGGTTAGTTCGATCAGAAATTCGATCGCGACTTGCGGAAAGTGCATACGTTGCTTCTTGAGTTTTCGCTCGGTTTTTTGCTCTGAAAAGAGGCACTTTTATGTTCAGTCGGGCAATTACTGCATCTCTTCCGTTATCCGCTAAGGTTGGTACATCGGTTCGTTCTCCGGTGGCAATGTAGTCGAGCCCAACACCAAAACTTGGTTTATTCTGGTTCGATGCATTCTCCACATCCACTTCTGCTTTCTGCTCTAATAAGCGCAAACGATGAATATCCGGGTTGTTTGAAATTACTTGTTCTCGGATTTCTTTTTCACGAGAGCTTATGCCATTTGATTCTTGAAGTGCTTTCGGAACTGTAACTTCTGAATGAAGAGGTGCATTTCGCAGTTTGTTAAAAGCACTCATCACTATTTCCAGGTCATCTTCAAGCAAAGCGATGTTAGTTTTTAAATCTTCTTGCTCGATCTGAGCACGCAACACATCAACCTGAGGTACGAGTCCGGTTTCGTATTTTCGAAGACTCACGTTCACCAGCGTGTTTACGATCTCCAGGTTTTCTTTTGCTAATCGGATTTTCTCAGTGGCTTCAAATAGCTCTGCCCAAAGGACTTCCATTTGGTAAAAAAGCTGATTTCTGGTTTCACGGAAATGCTCAAATTTCGCCTTCGCTGCAAGTAAGCGACCTGATACATTTTGTTTACGAGTGCCAAACCAAGGCAACATTTGTGTTACTGAAATCCGAGCCTGTTGGGGTCCCAATCTAGTTTCAACCGGACGAACGAACCATGCGAAGCTCAGCTCGGGATCGGGTAGGGCTCCAACTTGCGGAACTTGTTCTAAGGCAGACAAATACTCAAAATACACCGCCCGTAATTGTGGATTATTTTGAGCAGCTTCGATCTTATAATCATCAAGATTTTGAGCAAATCCCGTTTGAACGAAGACTCCCACCCATAAAACCGATGAGATAATTTTTAGTTTGATGTTCATTTCTTCAAACTCCTTTTGAGGTTAATTTCTTTCCAAAAAGCGTAGAGCACCGGCACTACAAAAAGTGTGATAATCTGTAGCATCATCCCGCCAACACTTGGAATAGCCATGGGAACCATGATATCAGCGCCGCGCCCGGTTGAGGTTAGCACAGGCAAAAGTGCCAAAATGGTAGTAGCGGTGGTCATCAAGGTCGGACGAATTCTTCTTGAACTCGCTTCAATAACTACTGCTTTGATCGATTCTTTAGATTGAGGATTCTTTTTATCGAACAATTGGTCGAGGTAGGTAGCCATAACCACTCCGCCATCAGACGCGATGCCGAACAACGCGATAAAACCAACCCAAACGGCAACACTTAGGTTGATGGATCCCATTTGGAAGAGATCACGCATATTCTGGCCGAACAGTTCAAAATTCAAAAACCAGGGCTCGCCGTACAACCACACCAAAATAAATCCCCCGGCCCAGGCCACAAAAATGGAGGTGAAAATCATGCCCGTAGTGGCCGCAGATTTAAACTGAAAATACATCACCAGAAAAATGGCCAGCAGAGCGATAGGTAAAATTATACCGAGGCGTTTCTCTGCCCGAACCTGATTTTCATAATTTCCTGCAAACTCAAAACTGATTCCGGGAGGCACCACTAGAGAACCATCATCGATAAATTGCTGAATAGTTTGCTGTGCATTTTCAACTACTTCTACTTCTGCAAAGGCATCCGTTTTATCAAAAATAACGTAGCCAATCAGGAAAGTATCTTCACTTTTAATGGCTTGTGGACCTCGTCGAAATTCGATGTTTGCCAATTGTGAAAGTGGAATCTGAGTTCCGGTTTTGGTAGGCACTAATAACTCAGAAATTGCTTCCGGACTGTCTCTGAATTCTCGGGCAAATCGAACCCGAATAGGATATCGCTCTCTGCCTTCGTTGGAAGTTGAAACCGGCATCCCGCCAATACCAACGGTAACAAAATGCTGCACATCCTGCATGGTAAGTCCGTAACGCGCAAGTTGTTCTCGATTCCAATCGATTTCTAAATAGGGCTTGCCAACAATTCGATCAGCAAAAACAGACGATGGATTGACGCCCGGAGTTTGTTTCAGTGCTTCCTCGAGTTGAAGTCCGAATGCTTCGATGGTTTCCAGGTCGGGGCCTTTTACTTTAATCCCCATCGGAGCTCTCATTCCTGATTGGAGCATCACCAAACGCGTTTGGATGGGCTGCAATTTTGGAGCTGAAGTGGTGCCCGGAATCTTGGCTGCAGCTATGATTTCATTCCAAATATCATCGGGAGATTGAATATGATCTCGCCATTGTCGGTAGTACTTTCCATCAGAATCGGGAATCAACTCACCTGCTCCATCGAATACAAACTCGCCATTTTCATCAACTTTAAAACGAATTCTTCGACCGTCTGCATCTGTTTTATATTCCGATTTATATTCGATCAGATTTTCATACATCGAGATGGGAGCGGGGTCGAGGGCAGAATTGGTGCGTCCCATTTTACCAACCACGTATTCAACTTCAGGAATAGCGGAAACGGCCATATCGATTTTTTGCATCACGTCCATGGCTTCTTCTACACCGGCATGAGGCATGGTGGTTGGCATCAGCAGGAATGCGCCTTCATCCAAAGCAGGCATAAATTCTTTGCCAAGACCGGGGAATTTTTCTTCAACCGTCGACCAAGCTCGTGTGTTTTCTAGTCCGGTTTTTCCGATGAAGTTGAAAACAGAGCCAAAGCCCAGCCATATAACCACGCCTAGCATCACTAAAAAAGTAGGGATGGATAAAAAGGCGATTTTGTGATCCAGGCACCACGAAATGAGCGTTTCGTAGTATCGAATCACCACCCAGAAAATGGCTAAGATCAAGCCAATCAACAGAATTACGAAGAATAAATTCCAGCTGAAGGCAGCAGCGGGTCCGAGTGGAAGCCAATATTGAGTAAGGAGCCAGGTTACAATAATCACACTCAAGGCATTATTTAGGAAAATGGCTTTTTTACTATAGTCTTGGTCCAGAAATACCGTCAGTCCGTTAATCACTCCAAAGCTCATGATGGCAAATCCAGCCCAAATTGGTCCAACAAAAAGTATTACGATTCCTCCAAATACTAAAAGAGCGTTCCAGCAAAATTTAATCCATCGTTTTTGAATGCGGAACGAAAATAACCAGTGCGCAAATGGAGGGATAAGTGTGATGGCAATGATGATGGAAGCAATAAGCGCGAAGGTTTTAGTGTAGGCCAGCGGTTTGAACAATTTACCCTCGGAAGCCACCATCGTAAAAACGGGCAGAAAACTAATGATAGTTGTGGTTACCGCAGTCAACACAGCCGAAGCAACTTCGGTGGTTGCGGTGTAAATGACTTCAAGCAATGATTCTTGGTCGGTCTTATTTTCGATGTGCCGCAGCATATTCTCAGACAGAATCACACCCATATCTACGATAGTTCCGATTGCGATGGCAATTCCGGAAAGTGCCACGATGTTTGCATCTACCCCCCCGTATTTCATGGCGATGAAGGTCATGAGCACCGCGATGGGCAACATCGCCGAAATGAGGAAAGAAGTGCGCAAATTCATCACCATGATCACAATTACGATGATGGTGATTAGTATTTGAAGCGTAAGTGCTTCCTCTAAAGTGCCTAAGGTTTCGCCTATCAATTCTGAGCGGTCGTAAAAGGGCACGATCGTGACTTTAGAAGTTCGTCCATCGACCAATTCTTTGGAGGGTAAACCCGCACTTATTTCTTCGATCTTGGCTTTAACATTATCAATAACTGCCTGGGGATTTGCTCCCTGCCTTGCAACTACCACAGCGCCAACTGCTTCGGCTCCGGCTTTGTCTAAGGCTCCACGCCGCATCGCCGGACCCATGGTAACGAAAGCCACATCTTTGAGTCTGATGGGCGTGTTATCTACAACTTTTACTACCGATTGTTCAAGATCATCCAGGCTTTGAATGTATCCTAATCCACGAACCAGATATTCAGCATTATTGAGCTCGATGGTACGTGCGCCCACATCCACATTGCTTTTTCGAACAGCATCAAAAATCTCGGTAAGCGAAATCCCATAATTTTGTAGTGTGATTGGGCTCACTTCTATTTGATATTCCTTCACAAATCCGCCGATTGGAGCAACTTCGGCTACACCCTGAGCGCCAGAAAGCGCGTAGCCAACAAAATAATCCTGAATGGATCTTAATTCCTGTAAATCCCAACCACCGGCAGGTTTCCCCTATGCATCGCGACCTTCAAGTGTGTACCAGAAAACTTGTCCTAGTGCAGTGGCATCAGGTCCTAAAGCCGGTTGAACGCCATCGGGGAGAGTACCGCCCGGTAAAGAGTTTAATTTTTCGAGAATACGTGAACGACTCCAGTAGAACTCGACATCCTCTTCAAAAATCACATAAATGCTAGAAAAGCCCAAGATTGAAGAACTGCGAATCGTTTTTACTCCTGGAACGGTGAGCAACTGAGTGGTTAAAGGATAGGTGATCTGATCCTCCACATCCTGTGGCGATTGACCGGCCCATTCGGTGTATACAATTTGTTGATTTTCGCCCAGATCAGGAATGGCATCGACCGGAACGGGGTCGCTGGGCAGGGCTCCAATATTCCAGCCGAAAGGTGAAACAACCATTCCCCAGCCTACCAGAAGCAAGAGCAGGAGAACAGCAACGAGCTTGTTCTCGAGAAAGAAACGTATGGTTTTATTAAGCATGATTTGTTGATTTAGCCAAGGCTGAAATTATCAGCAGATGTAAGAATTCCGAGGCGCAGAATAATCCTGAATGGTGGACAATCTTAGCAGGAAGTAGTTCAGAGATTGAACGTAGTGGCTAGATCAGAAAGGCTTCGTTGGAGAGAAAGAGAGAGGGCGGTGAATAGGACGCAGAATTCCAAAGGGGAGGAGGAAAAGCTTCGTTTGAATCAGAAAGCGTAAGAATTTCGATCAAGAGATCGCTAGAAATCTGAGCTTTTAGAGTCAATGTTTGTGTTAAAACCGTTGACGGCGGGATATCAGATTTTTGTGTGATGATGCAATTACAATCGATATTGATGGAGCAATGTTCTGAACCATCATCAGTAGTTGGCTTTTCCGCGGAAGCATTAGTGCTATCGCAATGAGCCATCGAATCGGTTTGCTAAGTATTCATTTCAGCATGCAAACTCATTTCGGAGTGCATTTGCATCATAGAGCTTGTCTCCGACATATCCATTCCGCACCAAAGCATCATTGCCTGGGCAGGAACAATCATGGTAACGCTTAAGACGATACTTAAAATTGTAAGTAATCCGGTATGTGATCGAAGAATTTTCACGAAGCGAATGTAGTAAATCTAAACGTCAAGCTCCATCATCCGAAAAATCTTATACGCTTTTGTGATAAAAATGTACATGGCGAGAAAAGAATGGTTCCAACGCAGAGCATTGGAACCGGATGATGAATAACCTTACTAGGGTTTTAAACCCTAGTAAGGTTGGTAAGATAAAAGTTTTAAACCTTGGCAAGGTTGGAAAAAGAGATTGGAAACTCTATTTAATCAAGGTCATCTTTTTAACCACAGCGCTGTTTGGGGTGGTTAAACGATAGAGATACACTCCGCTTGATAGTGAAGATGCATCAAAACTGATGGAATGGAATCCTTCTGATTGATGACCGTCGACCAAGGTGGCTACTTCGCGACCTAGCATATCATACACTTTAAGGCTGACGATTCCTGCATCCGGTAACCCAAAGTTAATATTGGTACTTGGATTGAATGGATTTGGGTAATTCTGATCCAAAGAAAGCTGAGTTGGTATTTCAGAACCAACTTGCTCGTTCGAAGTAGCTAGCCCTTGATTTACCGCACGTAAATCATCAAAAATTAAAAAACCAAATTCAGGGCTTCCGGGCGTGTATGTTACCTGGTAACTATCCACATACACATTCCCGTTTATCACGCCGTTGCCATTTGCCCAACCGAAAACGCTGTCTTGCGCCATATCCCAACTGAGCAGTTTCCAACCTAGCCAGTCAACGGTGTACCATTCACTGCCTTCCAATTGGCTGTTAGAATCGCGAACCATAAATCTGATTTTATTGCCACTTCCATCACCAAATACATAAGATTGTAGGATTTTGGTGTTGGAGAATCTGGGGAGGCCAACATGCCGGTATTCGCGAATCAAATGACTTGTAACATCGGTATCGAAACCGTAATTCAATTTTAAGGCACCGGTACTTTCGGTAAGCACATTCACTATTTCAGTAGATGCTTCCATTGATGTTTCGTTTGGAGTATAGCCGGTTGTGCTTCCACTTTGCGATGGTTGCCACCAAGAGCCTACACCTGCATCGAAATGATCGACACTTGTGATGTTATTGAATTCTTGATCGCCGGTTGGGAATGTGCGGATGACATCAGATCCTATGGCGTTTCCAACGGTATCGCTGATGGCACCGGATAGTTCAATTTTGTAATTCGAATTTTTATCCAATCGCTCAGAAGGGAAGAAATTGAGTACGCTTTTGTCGCCTACTACATAATACTTAACGGTGCCCGGAACAACGTATGTGCCTTTACGCAACTCGATCATACTTTCGATGGATGTAGTATCAAGTTGTTCGCTAAACGTAGCACTAACAATAGGATTCAACTCACTGAATCTTGTATTGGTTGGATAAATATAGGAAACCGTAGGGGCAATGATATCTTCCTGACCGGTATCAAATTCAAGTACAAAAGTACCGCCTTGCTCACCGTCGTTATCTCCATCAAGTTTGTGCGCAAATGGCGAGCTATCAATAGCCATAGAATCGATGGTTAAGATGTAGCTACTTTCGAAATCAAAATCACCAGTGGTTATAGTAAGTTCGTTGCCGGCGCTATTCCAGCTTCTAAACCAATCAGCTGTTGGTAACAAATTGATAGCAGAATCAACCGAGGCAGTGTTCATAGCTCGGCTAAAAGTGATCACCAAATCCTCACCCGGATTTATACTCCCATCTTCACCAATGGTTGTTTCAACAACAAATGGTGCAACGCTTGAAATGAGGGAAACATCGGTAAACGTAAACTCGGTAGAGTCAATTTTTATGCCAACGGTATCGCTGTAAAATCCTTCAGCCTGAACGATTAACTGAGCAGAATCGATGGGGAGATTTTCGAGATAGTAAAACCCATTTTTAAGATCCTCGGGATCGGAAGTGTACTGATTGAATAAAGATTCGAAGGTATCGGTAGTGTAGCTGGAATCGCCAATACTTACGGTTGCTCCGTTAAGTGGGGCGTTGTTATCAAAATTAGTGATAAAACCGGCAGCAATTCCTTTTTGTGGACGCTCAACACCAAGATATTCCAGAGTAACCCAGAAAAAAGACTGAGCTTCAAGTCGTTTCCACTCGGCATTCAGGTTGCGCATTTGCTGATCAGGATTGGTATGGAAACCCGACTCACTCACCACAGATGCCATATCGGTTGTTCGGTTTACAAATAGGTAAGGCCACTGATTGGTATGATGATTTACATTAGCACCCTGATAGAAATTCCGATCGGCCCAGTTACCAATGGTTGGAATACGCATCGAGTTTGTATGTATATCTTCCATGATGTCGCCCATTGCCTTGCCGCCTTTTGGAGTCTTCTCGACCGTTTGCCCGTTCGATCTCCAGCCACCGTACAAAAATAAGGTGTTATTCGTTGTGCTTGATCCTGCATTACTATGAATTGAGTGAAAGAAATCAGGTGCGAGAGAATTGGCTAAATCGGTTCGCTGCGATAATGAAACCAACTGGCTGTCGTTGGTTCGGCTCATATAAACCGTGTCGATATCGGTTTGAGAGAGTAACATTTCACGAAGCGCTAATCCAACACGTAGTACTTTTTGAGCTTCCGAATAATTGTATAAACCTTGATTTTCTGTACGGCTGTGTCCCGGATCTAAAAACAAGCTAAAGCCTTCTAAGCCGGTTACGTCTTGAGCCTGCAAAGGGCTCGCTGCGTAAATAAATGCGAATAGTATTGCGATGAATTTTTTCATAAAAACTTAAGATGATGAAATTGCAAGTGAGCTTACTGCTTATTGATAGTGAGTAAATAAATATTGCCTGTTTCAGGACTATCGAAAACGATTCGATTTCCATCCGGAGACCAATCAGGATTGGTTGCTACCAAGTTGGTGTTTTCGGTTAGATTGATTCGAGCATCGTTATTTACCCCAAAGGCATAAACATCAGATTCTGAATACGAATACCCATCATCTTTGGCGATCATTGCAACTACGTACTCACTATCGGGCGACCATCTTGGGCGATTTGCTCTACCGAGATCTTTCAAACCGGTGCCATCAATATTCATCACATAAAGATTTCCGCCATACACTTCAAAAGCGAGCTTGGAGCCATCAGGTGATAACTCAAGATTGATGTATTGGGCATCCTCGAAAGGGGAGATATCAGACGTTGAGTTTTCAGGAATACGACCCGTAGCGATGCTTCCAGACTTTAACACGTAAAAGCGCTGATTTACCGCTTTTTGTGCTCCGGGAGCTATTTCCTTGCCCGATTTAAACGACTCGATATTATCGTCGGTAATTAAAACGATATGTTGATCTGAATTGGTCCATTTTGGCACCGCTGTCATTCTATTTCTAAATTCTGTGATTCGCTCGGGTGTGCCGGGTTCGATATCATACACGGTAACTGCGTGCTTTCGTCTCCGATCTTCATATTCCGAAACTCTTGATAGAATGGATTTCGAATCACTAGACCATGAATACCCAAAACCGGCAGTTTCGCTGGTAATTTGTTTGGTTTGATTGGTTGATAAATCGAACACCCAAAGTCCACTATTACGGGCTGAGGTATAAGCGATTAACTGGCCGTTTGGAGCCCATTTGGGATTCATAAGCTCAGAATCTGAACTGCTTACCAGTACTTCGGGCTCACCAACTACCGAAATTTGTGCGTTCGCTTGTAGCGCTAAGAATGCAAAAACGGTAAGTGTAAAGGTTAGTTTTGTGATGTATTTCATGTAGTTACTTCATTGAATTTATAGTCGTTATTTGGATGCATTTCGCACGATTACAAGGTATAAAACGAGCTACTTAGCAATTATCAAAATTGGTAATTATAGACGTACCAAAGTGTATGTCGATTATTCCTCATCCTTCTTTTTCCCGAAATCCGGATCAATTTTAACAAAAGGCGTGAGTACAAAAATTGGGATCGATGAAATCAACACCCAAATGAAAAACTGCTCATAGCCAACCATTTCCTGGATAAAGCCACTAACCGCTCCTGATAACGACATTCCAAGTGCCATTAGTGCAGTTCCAAAGGCATAATGAGCCGTTTTGTAATTTCCGCGAGCGATGTAAATCAAGTACATCAAAAAGGCAGCAAAACCGAAGCCATAGCCGAATTTTTCAATACTCACCAGTGAGCTGATCAACCAGTATGATTCCGGCTGAGTGCTTGCCATGTACCAATAGGCGGCATTGGGTAAATTCATGATTATGATCATGGGCCAGAGCCATGCTTTTAAACCGTGGCGAGAAATTACCACCCCACCTAAAATTCCACCGATTGTAAGTGCGATTAAGCCAAATGTTCCGTTGATAATCCCAACGTCGGTAACGGTAAGTCCGAGTCCACCCGCATCACGAGCATCTAACAAAAATGGGGCTGCAAGTTTCACAAGTTGTCCTTCGCCCAAACGATATAACAACACAAAAAGGATTGCTAGAATGATCTGTTCCTTTTTAAAGAAGTCGACAAAAGTCTTTGCAATAGCTTGAAAAGGTGACTCTCCTTCAGTTTTAACCGCATAATCAGAATCGGGAGCAGGAAGCATGAATCGATGGTAAAACGACATCAAAAACATGAGTACTGCTACAATTCCCAAAATCGAAATCCACGAGAAAGTAGAACTTCCGCTTTTAGTTGCGATCACACCTGCAAGAACCACAAATAAGCCCTCACCGCTTATCATCGCTAATCGGAAGAAGGTCGATCGAATCCCAACAAAAAAGGATTGTTTGTCATCGCTCAGGGCAAGCATATAAAAACCATCGGCGGCAATATCGTGGGTGGAAGAACTGAAAGCAGCAATGAATAAGAAGAAGAGCGAAGCCTCGAAAAAGTACGGTGTGCCCAAAGTAAGTGCTGCACCTGCAAATGAAATCGAAATTACAGCTTGCATGGTGTAGGTCCACCAGCGCTTGGTTTTGTAAATGTCGATGAAAGGACTCCAAGCCGGTTTAAATGCCCATGGCAACGACAATAAACTGGTATAGAACGCGATTTCGGAATTTGAAATCCCCAAATCTTTGTACATAATTACCGAAACGGTAACAATAATCACATATGGGATTCCCTGCGTGTAGTAAAGCGATGGAATCCACGACCACACATTTTTTTTGAACTCAGATATAGAAAATGTACTCAAGAAAAAACCTTATTTAATTAATGTAAGCTTTTGGGTTTGATGCTGTGCAAAACCGTTGGCTTTATATTCGATCGATAGAAGATAAACGCCACTGGCTCTGTTGGATGCATCCCAACGAAGTTGATGTGTGCCTTCGCTTTGGTACCCTTGGTGTAATGTAGAAATTAACCGACCATTAATGGTGTAAATATTTATGTTTACTTCACCATCAAATGGCAAAGCATATTGAATATTTGTAGATGGGTTAAATGGATTTGGGTAGGCCGGCAACAACTCAAATTGCGAAATACTATGTTCGAACTCGGTGTTGGTATCGTGCTTTTCAACCCCAATAAACCGAATAGCATCAGCAACCACATACGATCCTGTTTCACCACCAAAATTTGAAACGGTAACCTGATCTGCCGAGGTGCCCAAAAAATTGTATTCACCAAGTTTTACCCATTGTGCATTGTCGGTGCTTTGGTCGGCGTATACCGTATCGATGCCATCAGCATGTTGCACAATAAATGGAGCTCTTTTTGCTCTGTTTGATGAGGAAACCCACCATGCATAGAGTTCATAAGCGTTTTCAGCCGGTAAATCCGGACGAAAAGTAACCGTTTTTGAGCCATCACCTTGCAGAGTAATTAACGAGGGTGTGTCCCCATAAAAGCCGGCATTTGCTGAAGCTGCCCATCCGCTCGAAACTTCAACGGATTCATCACCTGTATCTAAAATTTGTTCATAACCCACCACTGGGAAAATTGGAATAGAATCGGCCGGCATGATGGCCAGAAAAGTGGCAACAGGTCGTTCGAAGCGAGAACCGCCGGGACGATTAATCAACTGATCGCCAATCACCATTTGGCTTGAACCGCCACCATCCAAATTAATAGCTTCTGTAGCCCCTAAATCAATCATGATTTGAGCTAATTCGGTCAAACTTACCCCAACTGTAACCGAGCCCTGTCGGCCATCAACAACCATTAAAATCGCTTTTCCATCTGGTGTATAACCAACCGCTGTACGAGGATCCGGATTATCTCGCCCGACCCCCGATCCCCAGAAAATTTCCTCGTTGTAGCTCACATTAACTGAGTCGCCTTTCACTAAAATTGGTCCGCCACCTACGCCCAAATAGGCATCGTTGTAAACCTCACCACTTTCTTTTGTTGGGGCCACCATTGGACTAGAAGTCGATTCTTCGTAGGGAAGGGGAGCATCAAAACGATATAAATTCTCGACACCTCCACCAAAATGATAAATCCAATCAACAGCCATCGAGCGATCTTCTTTGATGCCAAACATACTTCGAATTACAGGGTAGGACTGAGAGTTTCTAGTTACTGAAGTCACATTTTGTGCCTGAACCTGTCCCGGCTGAACTAGTGTTGAATAACTAATACCGCCCCCGAAGTAACCGCCGTTTATTGCAGCGTAGGCATTTTTCCGAGCAGCAAATTTAGTGATGGTTTCTGTCCCACCTTCAGCCAAATAAGGCACAAGTGCAATGTCTTCGTTGTTCGTATCAACTTCGAAATACCAACCTTTAAACGCTGGTGAACTTCGTGTACCTTCAAAGTAGCGAACTCCTTCAGGAAGTTGCACCGAATCGGTTAATTCTACCCACACAATGTTCTGGGCTTGGGTTGATTTATTTGGAATTAGAAAAGCTGAAATTACAGCCAGAAAGATGAATTTTTGCATTCAATCGGCAATTTTTAGAATAGATAGAAGAAGTAAAATTTTAAATCAAGAAGTATGGTATTCTTAAGTGGACATAATTTGTAAAAAAGTGCGATGTTCGTATCCGTTTATAAAATCAAAATCACTCAACATCAAGATATTTGGCAATACTTGGGATTATAATTCATGGATCAGTTAAAAATATCGGGCTACTTAGATAAATTCGAACATGAGCTTTTTGAGTCGGTACTTCCATTTTGGGAAACGCATTCTCCGGATTTCGAAAATGGCGGATTTTATAATTGCTTGGATCGACAGGGAAAGGTGTACGATACTCGCAAACATGTATGGTTGCAAGGCAGGCAAACTTGGATGTTTAGTAAACTCTATCGAAATGTTGAGAGAAATCCGAATTGGCTGAAACTGGCAAAAAACGGTGCAGACTTTTTGCTGAATAAAACGCTCACCGAAAATGATCGTGTTTACTTTGCAGTAAATGAACAAGGCAAAGGGCTCTGGATGCAGCGTAAGATTTTTTCGGAATGTTTCTGGATTATGGCGTTGGCCGAATACAGCAGAGCCAGCGGTGATAAATCGTATCTGCAACATACCGAGCGCTTGTTTAAAAAAGTTTGGGAATGGTCGAAGGATCTTTCGAAAGTTGGGCAGCCCACGTATGAAGGCGCTGAACCTTTAGTTCAACTTGCCATCCCAATGATACTTTTAAACCTGATTGAGGAAGTTGCAGGCGCTAATTTTTCCGAATTCGAAACTCAAATTAATGAATGCATCGATCGAGTGATGTTGCACGTTCACCCGGCTCGACAACTTGTTTTTGAGCAAGTAGCTCCTAATGGTGAATTTGTAAACAATATGGACGGTCGATTACTTAATCCCGGGCATGCCAGTGAAGCGGGTTGGTTTTTACAGCACTGGGCCGGTCATACAAAGAATGCGGAACTATCGAAAACTGCGATAAATATGGTTCGATGGTCGCACGATAAGGGCTGGGACGATGAATACGGCGGGCTGTATTATTTCCTCGATTCTGAGGGGCATTCCCCAACTCAACTTGAATGGAATATGAAACTATGGTGGCCACACACCGAGGCGATGTATGCTCATTTACTAAATTATTCGATCACTAAGGATGAATCGGATTTTAAGAAATTCGAGCAAGTGGTTGATTATAGTTTCACTCACTTTTCGGATGCTGAATATGGAGAATGGTTTGGCTATTTGAGCCGAGAGGGAAAACGCACGCATCACTTTAAGGGCGGACCTTACAAAGGCTGTTTCCACGTGCCGCGTGCGCTGTATTTATGCTGGCAGCTACTTTCTAAGTTGGAATCTGATCCACAATTATAAATACCGCTTGGATCAGAGCTCATTCGACAAATAATTATGTTTTATTGATACTCGATTCGCTTGCAAGTTCTTCTTGATTGTATGAAATAGAAAAGGCGAAAGTGTAACCTTTCGCCTCAAAAGTGTTGATGACTGAACTAAATCAGTCCAATTCTTTCCAGCGCACAAAAGCTTCCATAGCCTCATACTCTGCCAACCCAAGCTGATCGTAGGTTTGAGCCGTATTTCTAGTACGGTCGTCGGCACGTTGCCAGAATTCACGTTTGTCAGTTCCAGGGAAAAGCGGACGGTCTTTCTGCGATTGATGCTTGAAAATAGCTCTTCGCTTTCGATCGGTTTCTTCCGGGCTAAGTGGCACGGCCATTTCGATGTCCTCGATATCCCATTCCTGCCAAGCACCACGGTACAACCACGTCCAGCAGTCTTTCATCCAATCTTCGTCTTTAAGTTCGCGAAGAGCTGCGAAAATGGCATCTAAACACACACGGTGAGTACCATGGGGATCGGATAAATCACCTGCGGCATAAATTTGATGAGGTTGGATTTCCTCAATGAGCTTCTTTGTAATAGCGATGTCTTCAGGGCCGATTGGATTCTTCCGCACTTTTCCGGTTTCGTAAAACGGTAAGTCCTGAAAGTGCATGTTTTCATCAGGGATGCCCACGTATCGACAAGCAGCTTTTGCCTCGCCACGGCGGATTAGGCCTTTGATGGTTTTTACGGCATCTGAATCTACTTCACCTGGAGTTTTATCTTTGATGGAAGCGCGGACTTCTTCGAAAAGCTTGCTCGTATCTTCATTTTCGAAACCAAATTGCTCGTGATAGTCGGTAACAAAATCAGCAAAACGAATGGCTTCATCATCAAATACGGCAATATTTCCAGAGGTCTGATATGCGACATGAACTTCATGACCTTGATCAACTAAACGAATAAATGTACCGCCCATTGAAATTACATCATCATCGGGGTGCGGACTGAAAATAAGCACGCGTTTTTTCGCCGGTTCTCTTCGTTCGGGGCGATAGGTGTCATCAGAATTCGGCTTGCCACCCGGCCATCCGGTAATGGTGTGCTGAATTTCGTTAAAAATACGAATGTTCACGTTGTAGGCTCGCCCAATGTCGGTGAGGACATCATTCATGCCATGCTCGCTATAATCTTCGTCGGTGAGTTTAAGAATAGGTTTCTCTAAGTACTTACTTAGCCAAACAACGGCTTTTTTGAGCATTTGATCAGTCCATTCAATTGGACCAACCAACCAAGGTGTTTTCGAACGTGTTAGCTTTGCTGATGAAGCATCATCAAGTAAAAACTCAACATTATCGTGATCTTGAAGGAAAGTTGCCGGTATCTGTGAAGTAATTTCACCTTCAATAGTTTGCTGTACAATACCAGCTTTTCCTTCGCCCCAGGCCATAATGAAAATTCGGTCAGCCTTCATGATGGTGCCAACACCCATGGTAATTGCACGTCGTGGCACATTTTCAACACCAAAGAATCCACTGGCAGCGTCTAGAATAGTAAGACTATCTAGTGCGATTAATCTGGTTTTTGAACTTTCTGATGAACCCGGCTCATTAAATCCAACATGACCGGTTCTACCAATTCCTAAAATCTGAATATCGAGGCCGCCGTAGGAATCAATCTTCTCCTCATAATTCGCGCAAAACTCAAAAACTTTTTTTCTCTCAAGTGTACCATCCGGGATATGGATGTTCTCTTTTTTGATGTCGATGTGATCAAACAAATATTCGTTCATAAAATGAACGTAACTATGAATAGAATCCGGCTCCATTGGGTAATATTCATCCAAATTAAAAGTAACCACATTCTGGAAACTCAAGC
Organism: Balneolaceae bacterium; assembly: GCA_017643365.1. Lineage (GTDB taxonomy): Bacteria > Bacteroidota > Rhodothermia > Balneolales > Balneolaceae > HXMU1420-13. The sequence goes on from JAEPNO010000004.1 coordinate 136,800, forward strand.
CTTCTTCTTTGTGCATACGAACGAGCTCGTCATAAACTTGAGTAGGAGTGGAACCGGTAGCCAATCCTAAAACAGCATTTTCACCTTCTTTCTCCTTTTGCTTGATAAGATTTGCAATTTCTTGGGCTGCATAAATTGAAGCTACTTTTGCAGAATCAAAAACTTTAGTTGGAATTTTTTCGAATTTCTCAAAATCCGGACGAATCAAATGCGATGAGTTCATGGTTAGTTGGGAAGATTGATTGTATTAAAAATTGACTTGGCTTGGTGCGCCTTTTCCGAGCACCAAAAATAGCTTTTAGATTACAGAAATACACATTATGATGGTCATAATACTATGTAAAATAATTTGTTAACATCATGACTCAGATCGGGATAGGTGATAGCCAATAAATTCACGTTATATAAATTAATCAACATTCACTTAGGCTGATTGATTGACGAAATAATGATTATCTTTCAAAGAAAAACGGATGAGTATATTAATCGCCGACGCAGGTGCTACCTCAACGAGTTGGGCACTTATTAAAGAGAATGATCATCAAATTGTTCGCACCTCAGGGCTTGATCCATCATTAAAAGTAGATGCAGAAATAGAATCTGTAATTTTTGATGAACTCTCACTTTTGTTAAACACTTCACAAATTTCACAAGTGATTTATTATGGGGCAGGTTGTGGTGATTTTAAACATGCCAATAGAATAAAAAAGATTCTTTCGGAAGCCTTTAGAAAAGCAGAAGTGTCGGTTAAAACTGATATCGAAGGAGCGGGATTAGCTTTGTTCGCCAAACAAACCGGTATCGTTGTTATTTCCGGTTCAGGCTCAAGCGCTGGTTTTATGGATAACGGTAAACTAGTAGATGTGATGCCTTCAAAAGCGTACCCTGAAGGTGATTTCGGTTCCGGTGCTCATATTGGAGCACTTGTCCTATCCGATTTTTTTGCTGGCGATGTGCCATCGGAAATTAAAAATGTGATACAAGCCCGAAGAAGATTAAGTATCGACGATTTATTTGTTCAGTTTCAAGATCCAATCAAATCTAAACTAATAGCCTCAAAAGCATTAGGCGATGTAATATCGTCAGCTGAGTTTGATCAGCCTCTACATCAGGATTATCTTAAAAGATTGGTTTTTGAAGCGATCGAACCACTTTTTGATCAGCTTAAAAATCATTTTAAAAATGCACTGGCTCAGCAATCAATAAGATTTGCAGGTGGAACGGTTGGCGTTTTTGAAGAGTATTTTCGCGAATACTTTAGAAAGAAAGGCTTGATCATCGATAAAGTCGAAAAAACACCAATTATCGGGTTAATCGATTATCATTCCACAAATGATTGATACGCATTCGCACATTTATTTACCTCAATTCGAAGAAGATCTGGATGAAGTTTTAGATCGTGCTGCAGAAGCTGGAATCACTGAAATTTTTATGCCTGCAATCGACTTCTCATCGAATGAACAAATGAAAAAATTATCTCATGAATCGATTCGATTTTATGAGATGTCGGGTTTGCATCCGGCCGATGTAAAAGAACTTGAGGATGGTTTTGAACAAAAACTACATGATAAATGCAGTAACGCACACATTTATGGTGTCGGCGAAACAGGATTAGATTATTACTGGAGCACTGATTTTGTGGCCGAACAAAAAGAAAGTTTACATGCGCATTGTAGAGTAGCCAAGGCAACTGAAAAGCCCATTATTTTGCACAACCGCGAGAGTACGAGTGATTTATTAGAGATCATCGAAGCGGAACAGGATGGAAATTTAACAGGAATCTGGCATTGTTTTAATGGTACTGTTGATGAAGGTAAGAAAGCCATTGATTTGGGAATTCATCTAGGAATTGGTGGTGTGGTAACGTTTAAAAACGGCGGTGTAGACAAGACTGTAAAAGAGTTACCATTAGATAAGATGGTTTTGGAAACCGATGCTCCATATTTGTCACCCACCCCAAAACGTGGAAAGAGAAATGAACCCTCGTTCATGCTATTCACTGCTCAAAAACTGGCTGATATTTTTGACTTCAGTTTATCGGAGATTATTGAACAAACTAATTCTACAGCTAGAAAACTGTTTAAAATTTAGAACTTTAATTTAGCAAAGCGGCCGGGTGATACCCTTCAACCGGCAAGTTTTTGTTTTTGTTCAATAGTTTAGTTTGAACGGAGCATTCGTCCATCTCACCTGTTTCAATGTACTGAAGGGCTGCAGCTAACATTAATTCGGAAGTATCTCCCCAATTTGATTTTAAATCATCACAAGCCTTGAAATCAGGCTCAATTCCATCAAAAAAATCTCCTTCTCCATTACTGTTTAAAAATTTAAAACTGATTATGGAATAGACTTGTGTCTCGTCGAGGCTGAACCAACTGTAAGTTCCAACAGGTTTGCCATAGGTGTTAGCGGTTCCAATGTGGGTAACATTCATTAGTGGTTTTAAGCCGTTCAACACCAATTCACTGGCTGAAGCCGTTTGTTCAGTGCTTAAAACGATCAGTTCATGAATATTGAGAACACCTCTACTAGTTAATTTCCGACCATCGTTGTTGTCCGTTTTATCATCGTTATGTTCAAAACGATATAAATCTTTCCCACTATCCGTTTCATCGATGATGTAATTCGATAAATAGGTTGCAACTGAAATCCTACCACCACCATTGTAACGTAAATCGAGGATTAACTTGCTGATATTATTCGAAGCAAACCAGATAAAAGCATCATCTAATTCTGAACGGGATGGTTCGATAAAATTATTAAATACCATATAGCCAACCGTTTCGGTGCCCACAGAAAGTGTGTCGGCATATAACACCGAATTTATGGTAACAACATCTTTAGTGATTGATAGATCTTCGGTTTCGTTTGATGCATTTTTAAAGGTAAATGATTGTGTAAAACCGGGGGTTTCATCGCCGAATACGCCACTCCAATCTGTGATAGTTTGAACATCGGTTCCGTCGATATGCGTTAACATCCAGCCTCTTTGAACTCCCGCTCTGGCAAACGGACTGTCATCGTATACGTATTTAATTCTCAGTTCATTATCACTGTTAAAGCCATAGGAGAATCCATAGCCGAAATAGGTTCCTTCTTCGTAATAACTGTTAAATGAAGATGCATTTCCTACCGAACTCCATCGATCATAAGTTTTAAAACGAACTTGATTTAATAAGTCTGCCGGGTTTTCGTAAGAATCTAAGTCAGGATTTTCAGGTAACGTATGATTCCATAAGTACCAGTTATCCATTAAGTTGAATAAGTGTTCTTTATCAAGGTCGTTAGCTGTTGGCTCTTCCATTGTGTTTGGTTTACAAGCTCCAAGCACAAGTAATAATAACAATATCGAGAGGAGAAGGTTTTCTTTCATATACAAGGTTGTTCAGCTATGAAACTAGAATGATTGATTTTTATTATTTGGAAGAATTAATTGCCAATATCCGACATTTCGCCACTCACCAAATTTAAAACCGACTTCTTTAAACTCGCCAATTTTTTCGAAACCAAGTTTTTCATGCAAACGAATACTGGCTTCATTTGGAAGTGTTATGCCGCCAATTAAAGCATGATAGTTCTGTGCCTTTAGCCTTTCGATTAAACTGGTATAAAGTGCTGTGCCTATCCCATTTTTGTGAGCACTTTGGTCGACATAAATGCTCGTTTCCACCGAAAATCTATAGGCACTTCTACCTTTCCAAGGTGTTGCATAAGCATAGGCGATAACTTGTTTGTTCTCTTCAAACACCAGCCAAGGAAGCGACTCAGAGTAATTGTTTACTCTTTGATTCATTTCTTGTTCATCGATCACGCTTTCTTCGAAAGTAACTGCTGTATGCTCGATGTAGTAATTATAAATCGATGTTATTGAAGCGATATCTTGAGGTTGAACAGATCGTATCATTTAGCGGAAAAATAAGCGAGCAGTATCAAATTGTAACTTTTTAAAATTGTGATAGTACATAAATCGGCAAAACTGATTTTAACGAATTCCTACAATAATCGAGAATACTATGAAGCAAATTTACTGGGTAGTCTTATCAATTCTGATTTTAAGCACAGCTTGTGCGCAAGCAGTAGACGTTCAACCTTTTGTTACCGGTGAACCCTATGGATTCTGGAGTGGACTTTGGCATGGTTGTATCGCTCCAATTACATTTTTTGTTAGCCTATTCGACGATGAAGTTGCGATTTATGCCGTAAACAATGTTGGTGGCTGGTACGATTTCGGATTTGTACTGGGTGCCGGAATCTTATTCGGTGGTGGAAGCAAAGGTAGCCGCCGTAGAAAAGATTAAACATTAACCCCAAGCAATTTTAACACCGGAAATTCTGAAAGATTGACTCCTTTCAACCGTATATTTGGATATTCGTAGCGATAAGGTCGATCGGTGCGTAGTTTAGCGAATAATTTTGCGTTATCATCTCGACCAATCAAATCACGAAGTGCAGCATCGTATTCTAACATCGGATGACATCGTGTGATCAAATCCAATAGCGAATAGGTGAGTTCAGCCAATAGTATTTCTTTGACCTCATGCCTCAAATTGGGCGCGAAATCCAAATCAAAAAAAGAGCAGAGTTTTTCTGCAATCATTGAGCTGGCATTCAGTTTGGCCTGCTCAGAATAGCCGGCAATGTGAGGAGTGGCTATGAAACTATTTTTTGCTAATTCAACATTGAAAGTTGGCTCATTTTCCCAAACATCTGTTATTAGATAAGAGATTCTGCCCTTTTCAAACGCGTTGAGAACTGCTTTCTCATCGGTAACTCCTCCACGTGCCGCATTAATAAAGACTTCAAATCGATTTCCGGCAAGAAAATTTTCATCGATCATATTCTGCGTTTTCCATTCCCCATGTTCTATAAAAGGTACATGTAAAGTTAGTATATCACATTGTTGAAGCTCCACCATTTCAGCTGATTTGAAACTTGGATCACGCAATGCTCTGGGTGGATCGTATAAAACCAGATCGCAACCAAATCTCGATAATAGATCAGAAACCGCAGTTCCAACTGCGCCCACACCGATAACTCCAATTCTCATATTTCGGAAGTCAATTCCATGTTTTTCTTGAAGAATTATCAACGCTGTTAAAACATATTCTGCAACAGCTTGAGCATTACAACCTTTGGCATCAACCACTTTGATCTGGTGATTTTCAAGATACTCGATATCAAGATGATCACTTCCGGCTGAACCCGTTCCTATAAATTGTAGGGAAGGAGGCGGGTCCGTTAAAGTTTGAGCATTAACTCTAGTTACGGTACGCAATAGCCAGGCATCAAATCCTTTTGGGGATGGAGTCTGTTCATTCGGGTTGTAATAAGTAACATCAACCTCTTTAGGTAAAAATTGGTCGAGTTTGTAAAGGTTTTGATCGGCCAGTAATTTGATCAAAGAAAATTCCTGTTTTGATGAGAAAATAAGTGCGTTTTAGGCTATACTTAGCCCATGAGCACCAATTATAATATTGTTTCACTTATTCGCAAAAAAAGGAATAAAATTCATCTTACATCAGATGAAATTTCTTTCATTGTATCGGCGTATTTAGCCGGGGATATCGAAGATTATCAAGTAAGTGCCTTTTTGATGGCGTCGTTTTTAAATGGGTTAAATACAGAAGAATCATCTGCTTTAACCAACTCGATGCTCCATTCAGGGCAAATTGTTGACCTCAGCCATATTCCGGGCAAAAAAGTTGATAAACATTCTACCGGCGGTGTAGGTGATAAACTGTCGCTGGTTCTGGCGCCAATCGTCGCTAGCGCAGGCGTTCCTGTTCCAATGATTTCCGGCCGAGGATTAGGACATACGGGTGGTACATTAGATAAATTGGGTTCCATTCCTGGTTTTTCTACCGATATGGATCTTCCCCGATACAAAGAAATCATCCAAAAACACTTGTTAGTACTTGCCGGACAAACCGCAGAAATCGCACCGGCAGATAAGAAATTATATGCACTTAGAGATGTTACTGCAACAGTAGAGTACATTCCTTTTATCGCAAGCAGCATAATGTCGAAAAAGCTTGCAGAAGGAATTGATGCCCTGGTTTTAGATGTGAAATACGGCAGCGGTGCATTTATGAAGACATCGGAACAGGCAATAGAACTTGCTGAGACGCTCGTCGGAATTGGGGAACAGTTTGATAAAAAGACCATCGCTTTCATCACCAACATGAATCAGCCTACCGGTTATAAAATCGGAAATTGGTTGGAGGTTGAAGAATCGATCGATTGTTTGAAAGGAAAAGGTCCGGAGGATACGGCGTATTTGTCGCATTTACTTGCTGGAGCAATGATTTATTTAGGTGGTAAAGCAGATTCGCTCGAAAACGGAATTGCATTGAGTAAAAGACAGACTCAAAACGGCGAAGCGTTCTCTAAATGGAAAGATATAGTAGCCGAACAAGGCGGAGATGTTTCGTTTATAGAAGATCCGAATAAATTTGTGCTACCATCATTTGTATTCGAATTGAAATCAAGTAAAACCGGCTTTGTTCAGAAAATCGACACCTACAGTGTTGGAATGGCCGCTGTTGAACTTGGTGCCGGTCGTAAACTTATTACTGATGTTATCGATCCGGGAGCCGGAATAGTGCTTGAAAAGAAAATTGGCGACAAAATTGAAGAAGGTGAAACAATTTTGAAAGCCTACACGAACAAGCCCACTGTAATTGACGAAGTTACTGAACAATTATTTAGTGCTTTTTCGATTGGAGATGAGAAGCCGGAGGCTCAACCTTTGGTTACTCATATATGCGACAGCAACGGCACTCGGGCATTTGAGCTTTAGCATATTGAATTACAATAATAATCAATTAACTTAGATCCTACACACTAAAAGGGCATAAAACAAAGGATAGAACAATGTTTCAACGATTTATTCGCGCAATCAAATCTATGTTCGGTGGTTTGGTAAGTTCCATGGAGAACCCAAAACTGATCCTTGAACAGAATATCAGAGATTTAAACGATCAGATTCCACAAATGAACGAGAATATTGCCACTGTAAAGGCGAATCTGATTATGCTTCAAAAAGAAGCCAAAAGAAATGAAAAACAAATTCAGGAATTAACTTCTAAGATTAAGTCTGCCATTCAAGCCAATCGCGACGACATTGCCGAAGGCTATGCTTTGCAACTTGAAAAGGCCAAAGAGACTTTCGAGCACACCAAAGATCAGCTCGCATTTGCTGATAAAGCTTATGAGAAAGCGATTAAGGTGAAAAAAGTATTTATGCGTGAGAAAGACCGTAAAATACAAGAGGCTAAAGAAGCTTTACGTGCCAGTGAGCGTGCAGAATGGCAAGCTAAAATTGCGGATACTCTAGAACAATTTGAAGTGGGTGGCATTGACCAAACTCACGACGAAATGATTTCTCGTATCAACGAAGAAGCTGCTAAGAACGAAGCTCGTATGGAAATCGCTTTAGACAGTATTGATACTAAAACGATGGAAATTGAAGCCAATGCGGAGAAAATTCGTGCTCATGAATTAGTTGAGCAGTTTAAAATGGAAATGGGAACTTCATCAGGATCAATTTCTGTGGACGACGAACCGGCTGAAGAAGAAAAAGCTTCGAAGAAATCTGTGGGTGCAAAAACTAAAAACTGATCACCATGAGTAGCCACGGAGAAGAAGAACGGGAACGCCTAAAACAAGAGTACAAAGAGCATTATCGAAAGATAAAAGAAGCTAAAGAGCGATTACGCCAAACCGAGAAAAAGGGTAAGATCGCTCAAGCTTTAGATAATATGAATGCTGATGAACTCTTAGGTACCGTTGATGAGTTTTTAGGTAAGGTGAAGGAAAAGGTGAATCTCACCGAGGCGAAGCTCGATGTGGCTATGGACAGCTTGGACGATGAGGATTTTTCGTCGACGGCGCAGAAAATAAAAGATGAAGAACATGCTGAAGAGTTAAAAAAGCAACGTGCTAAAGACACTCTCAAGCAGGTAAAAGCCGAAATGGGAATGCTGTATTCTGAGATCGAAAAGACAGCAGACGAAATTAAAGCAACTAAAACGATCGGACACAAAATCGAAGAAACTCCAAAATCATCGGCTTCTAAAACGATTGGTACACCAAAACAAACCGACTCTAACGTGGAAGATTCCGCAAGCGAAAATTAATGTCGACTGAAGATCTGAATATAAATTACACCCGAGAGGCTTTTCTAAATCCCATCAATTTGGGGGCATTATTGGTTTCTACCATTGGTGCGCTTTTTGTGAGCAACCTTAGCATGGACGTTTCTAACTTATTGCTTACCACTGTGTTTGGTATCGAGTTGATGTATTTAGGGGTGATTCCTCGCTTACCAAGATTTCGGAAGAATCTGGAATTGAAAAAGATTAAAGAACGTCATGCTACATCCAGCGAGAAAGACACCTTTCAAGCGTTGGATCCAGCAAGCAAGAAACGGTTCTTGGTGCTCAAACATCTTGCTAATTTAGTACAGGAAAATTTCGAAAAGCTTCCGTACAGCAGCCAAGGATTGCTCGAAAACATCAAAAAGAAAATTGACGAACTTCTAGTTAATTACATCACCTTACTGGATTTAATTAAGCGCTACGAAGTGTATTTGAACACCGCTCTCGAAAGTAGCCTGAAAGAAGAAGTGATCCGCCAAATCGAAGAGATTAAGTCGATCGAATCCGAAAAGTTAAAGCGCACTAAAGCGCGTCGGGTTGCAATAATGAAAAAGCGATTGAACAAATTTAAAATCGCCAAGGAAAAATATTTGGTGTGCGAAACTCACCTCGAAACCATCGAAGACGCTGTTCGGTACATCTACGAACAATCTATGACGATGAGTAACCCGGAAGAAATTGGCTTCCAATTGGATAATTTACTTACCGAAGTGGATGAAACTTCTCAACTTATCGAAGATTTGGATCAGGATATTACTCCTGAATACACCACCGAGTGGGAAACAGAATTAGACTTCGATTCTATTTTGGATGAATTATCGGATGACGTAAATTCGGTAACAAATCAAAAGAAAAGAGTTCAAGAATAATCGGAATGAGCACCACCTTTGCATCGCTTCTGTACGAAGTGGACGAACAGGGCATTTGTACCATATCAATTAACCGCCCCGACAAACTAAACGCGTTAAACAATCAGGTTTTCCTAGATTTAGACGAAGCACTTTCTACTGCTGCTAATGATTCGGCTATAAAAGTTGTAATTATTACCGGAGTAGGAGAGAAAGCCTTTGCTGCCGGCGCCGATATTAAAGAATTTGCTGATTTCACCTCAGTGCAAGCAACCGATTTATCCACTCGTGGACATCGAGTATTCCAAAAAATTGAAGATTTCTCAAAGCCGGTTATTGCCGCAGTAAATGGTTTTGCTTTAGGTGGAGGATGTGAACTGGCCATGGCTTGCCATATTCGAGTAGCATCAACGTCGGCCAAACTTGGTCTTCCGGAAGTTACTCTCGGTTTGATTCCGGGTTACGGAGGCACTCAGCGATTAGTAGCACTTTGCGGCCGAGCTAAAGCGCTGGAATTAATGATGACCGGTTCATTTGTAGGCGCGGATGAAGCCCAATCAATTGGATTGGTGAATTCAGTAGCTGATTCAGCGCTCGAAGCGTCGACCAAACTCGCTGCCAAAATTGCAAAGCAAGCACCTCTTGCATTAGAGAGTGCCATTAAAGCTGTAGCAAAAGCCGGACAAAATGATGGCTATCAGACGGAAGCGTCATTGTTTGGCGAGCTTTTTGCTACTGAAGACTTCAAAGAAGGCACAACAGCTTTCTTAGAGAAACGAAAACCAAGTTTCTCAGGTAAATAGGAACCAATTATTAGTTCATGAGCGACGAGCCTCCATCGGGTAGCAAATCAACAAATAATAACTTCGGGAGCCACTAACTATGGAATGGCTTCTGATTGTACTCACCATCATTTTAAGTGGATTCTTTTCGGGATCTGAGATTGCCTTCGTTTCTGCGAATAAGCTGAAGCTCGAAGTAGCCTCGCGTAAGCAGAATATGCTGGCGAGCTCCATCAACTTTTTTAAGAATAACCCCGATACTTTTCTTACCACTACGCTGGTTGGTAATAATATCATAAATGTGCTTTACGCTACATTGATGGCTATTTTCTTGGTGGCGCCGATTACAAATTATTCTATCGCATGGTTTAATCACGCACCTTCTGAAGTAGAGATTTTGTTGGTGCAAACACTTATCGCTTCTGTGTTGATAATGATTTTTGGGGAGATCATTCCAAAAGCGATTTTCCGAGCACAGGCTGATTTTATGATGAACGTAATTGCAGTGCCACTACGGGTGTTTTACTATGTATTGCGCCCGTTAATTGGCTTGGCAAACAGTTCATCAAACGTGTTAATTAAGTGGTTTGTGCCGGATGCTGAAAAGACAGAATCTTTTTACCGTCGCCAGGATGTTGAGCTTATTTTTAAAGAGTTAAAAGAAAGTGGCGGTGGCAGCGATTTGGACGAAGATGATTCCGAAATTCTGCAAAATGTTCTCGAGCTCTCGAATATGCGTGTTAAAGATTCGATGATTCCCCGAATTGAAATTTTAGCCGTTGAGCGAAATACCCCGGTTGATGAAGCCCTAGAATTACTGATTAACTCCGGTCATTCTAAGTTGCCGGTTTTTCGCGAGTCGATTGATGATGTGATTGGGGTGGTTTTTGCTTCCGATTTCTTCGATAAGCCCACATCTTTAAACGAAATTATCCGACCTGTAAAATTAATTCCATCTTCCAAAAAATCGAAAGACTTGCTAACCGAATTCAGGCAATCTGATTTATCTGTAGCTATTGTACTGGATGAATATGGTGGTACAGCCGGAATGGTAACAATCGAAGATCTGCTCGAGGAAGTGGTTGGGGATATTCAGGATGAGCATGATAAGGACGATGAGCTCATGAAGAGATTATCACCAAATACCTACGTAATCAGCGGTAGTGTAGAGATTGAAGTGCTGACGGAAAAATTTGAAGAAATTGAACTTCCCTTGGAACCTTCGGAGTACGATACCGTAGCGGGTTACCTGATAAATCATTTAGGGCGTATCCCAAAAGTGAACGAAGAGTTGCTTATCGAGGGCAAAAAGTTCATCATTAGCAAAGCAACTCAAAGCCGAATTGAAACGGTGAAACTCATTCTCATAGAATGAGCATTTCCGAAATTCTAAATCCAATTTTCAATTTTAAATTTGGATAAAGGATTTAAACAATTGAAAATTTTACGAAGTAACTATGTTTGATAATTATCCGGATTGGTCGCAGGAATTTGCGCGAAAATATCTTAGCCGAACCATTAACACATTTTTGTTACATGGAAACGTACACGATTTGGTTCCTCTAAAGGATGAAGACGGAACCGAGTTTCATCGCCTAAAATCGTTTTTATCAGATGAATTTTTCGGAGCCCGTGATTTCGTGATATTCTACGATCGCTCTTCGGGTATTTACTTCCGTGATAAAGAATCACAAATCGATTTTAATCAGGCTATTGCCGGTCGTGACAGCCTCGTTGGCACCGATTACGCCAAGAAAATGCCAAAAGATCCGGTACGAGTGTTCTCTTTATTGGAGCAGTATTTCCGACTTCGATTAGATCAAAAGAAAAGTATCGCTTTGATCATCGATTACGCCGAGACGATCATCCCGATGAGCGATGCCGGTTCAACCGGAAATGAAGACCGTACGTCGCTTGTATATTTAAGCCGATGGGCTCATGATCCTATGTTTTTGGCTTCCGATTTCACCAATGTATTGATTACTGAGAATCTTGCCGATCTTAATAAAACGCTGATTCAAAATCCGTACACCACCGAAATCAAAATTACGATTCCCGGTGAGCAAAACAGATTGGATTTCATCAAGTTTGAGACGGAAGAGGATGATTTTGAAAAGCTTTCATCTGTTAAGCCGGAGATCATCGCGCAACAAACGGCCGGTTTGAATTATGTGAATATCCGTTCGGTACTTTCTAATTCCCGAGAGAATGAAGAAACCATCACTTTCGAGAGTTTATCAACCAACAAGAAAGAATTAATTGAAGCAGAAGCGTACGGCTTGCTGGAGTTTGTAGAAACACAATATTCGTTGGAGAATGTTGCGGGTCATGCCAATGTTAAATCACACCTTCGTCAGGCGGTACAAGCGTTAAAAGACGGCCGCCAAGATGTAATGCCGATGGGTTACTTGGTGTGTGGTCCGGTTGGGACAGGTAAAACGTTTTTAGTGACTTGTTTTGCCAGCGAGGTAGGGATTCCGATGGTGAAACTGAAGAATTTCCGAAGCCAGTGGCAAGGTGTTACCGAAGGGAATCTTCAAAAGATTTTATCCATACTTAAAGCAATGGCACCGGTTGCGGTGATGATTGATGAAGCCGATGCTTATCTGGGCGATCGTTCGTCTGGTGGCGATAGTGGCGTTTCATCTCGCGTGTTTTCTCAGATTGCAACATTCATGAGTGATACCACCAATCGTGGGCGAATTATCTGGTTTTTGATGACCGCACGTCCTGATTTGATGCCCATCGATTTAAAGCGACAGGGTAGAGCCGAAGAACATTTAGCGTTATTTCCGCCTCATACCAACGAAGAGCGGGTAGAGTTGTTCGAAGCAATGAAGAAGAAAACGGGACTCAAAATGTCGGAAGAGTACATCCCTGCTATCATCGAAGAGGGATTCAAGACGTTCTCCGGCGCCGATATGGAAGCCGCATTAACCCGTGCAAAATTCCGAGCCGCTGCTGAAAAACTAGATGTAGTAACTCCGGCTGTTTTAGATATTGCCTTAGCTGATTTCATTCCGCCAACCTATCCCGAAGAAGTTGAGCTACAAACGTTGAACGCTGTTATCGAATGTACATCGAAAGAACTGCTGCCGGAACGCTATCGCGAGATGGATCGAAATGAAATTCTATCGAAAATTGAAGAGCTGAAGTTTAAAGTCGGCTAGGCTGTTAAGTCTTTAAACCAACAAACGGAATTATCTATTACTTTTCCCAAAAAGAGTAGTAGCTTTTGAAAGCGTATTTTAAGTTTACCGTAAATGCGGTGAATTTAATGGTGTTGTATTCATCATAGCTTGAGATGGTACGATCTATAAATTCTACTTTAGATTCTAGACTGAAGCGGTTCAACGTTGTTATTCCCAGCCCAAAAGTGGGGATCAGATTTTCATTTTCGTACACAAAGTTAGGACTTCTTTCATATTTCAACGAAATACCATCTTGAATAGCCAGAGGTTTTGCAATACCTGCATCAGCATATAGCTTAAATGCCGAATTAGTATTTAGGTAGCCTCGAAAACCGAACGTGAGGTACAAATAATCGATATTCTTTTCTACAAATTGGTTACCTAGAGGCATGTTGATAATGGAACTATCATAAGATCTAGCGAAATCGAATCTTAAAATTGAGGCTATTCTGTTTCGGTAAGGCGCAATAAGATATTCGAACTCGATGCCGACATTGGTGAAGCCAAAATCTTTCCAGGTAAAGATATTTTCAGAAGTTACGCTTTCTGTTGAAGTCATTTTATTCCATCGGATTCCTGTAAACGCGGATATATTCAAATATCTGAGAGAATGGTTGCTACTTCCTGGAATTCGGTTGTAGGCGAAGTTAATACAAGTATTCAAGTATTCGATAAAGAGCATTAAACTCTGTTCATTATACTTTACATCATCAATCGTTTTAGAGTAACTGAAGCAATCATCGATACTATCTAATTGTTCCCGATAGTTATTGTTATTGTATAGACCACGCTCGCCTCGATATTGTTTATAAATTAAAGGAGTAAGGGTATCACTTGATCCGGTTTTTATAAAAAAGTAGGAGTGCGTTTCAGTTTTATATTTAAACAAAGAAATCCCACCCTCTACAATTAGTTCTAAAAATAGATGCCGGTTTTCAAAAGACGGTTCTTTAATCTCGTTTACATGATTTACAGATGTATCAATTTCAACGATGTGAGGTACCAACTGTAGACCAGAAACCTCAATTTTCTTAACTGCGAAAGGGCTTAACTCGATCGTTGAATCCCGTCTTGTTCTTTTAAATCGGATATCATTTGGGATTTCATCCAGAAATGATCGATCAATGAACCCGGAATGCTTCACATCGTTTAAATCGATGTAGTAGCCTTTCTCGAAGAGGGGTTGAGCCTTCAAAAAAGATGGCAGGAGTATAGCTACTACAATAAATGAGATAAGCACTAAATATTTGACCATACTCTGAACATAATCAAATATTTAGAATTTTAAATAGACAAATTCATTTTTTCTAGTACACAGCAGAAAAGTTATTTATTTAAAGCATCAATTTGCTTGAGGACTTCATTGGCTTCATGCGCTTTTTGATCGCTTAGTGTTCTATTGATGGACGATAAATTGTAGGATTCTTCCATCAATTTTTGGTACTTCTCGTTTAATTTTTCTGCTTCTGATTTCTTTTTGAATAGTCCGAACATGGTAAAAGGAATGTGTGATAGTTGAGACATCTAAAACAAAGCCAATCACTCGAATCGTTCGGTGAATAAGAATGAAAATCAAGTTTTTGATTTACTACTGATCATTTTTTGAAGCGCAATAGTAAGGCCACCGGTTACCGCAATACTTGTTGAAACCAAGAACCGATTAATCATGTCGCTTATAGGCATAGATGTTGAAAGATAAGCTACCGTATCCATCAAAATTAATGAGCCTACAACGAAAACTAGAGCTCTTAACTGACTGCTTTTTTGGGGGATGAAAACCGTTGCAACACCGGTAATAATTCCGGCCAAAATGTTCATCAAATAACGAGCATTGGTTGCTGAGGTTATTTCATCCAAGCCAAAATAGTACCCCATGTTAGTTAGGCTATCGGATAAAAAATAGGCACCTGCCAATCCTGTTAAAAAGCTTAATCCTATGCGCGAACGCTCTCGTTTTTCCATGAAATTATCTATGTCCTTGATGATCTTGGTATCTACCCGAAGCAATCAATTTGAGTCCGTTTAAGTTCCGGTTGTAAAGGTAGGCAGAAGCTTGATAAATAGTACCATCAACGCTTACAGGGATAATCTCTCGCCGATATTCGTTGGGTTGATCAAACTCCGGTCCGCATTCTTCAAAACGATCCAGATATTGAACTAATTCATCTTCGTCTGATTCAATTTTATAAAGCTCGCCATACACGATAGTTTTAGAATTAGGTTCATACACGATGCCGGGGTAGGATCCCAGATCAAAAAGTCGGCCGGGAGTAACGCCAACGCCAATCAAGCTGCATTTCTGGCGAATAAGGCGAGCGGCATCATTATCGTACATAGATTTTAGCAGGCCGTAAACAAAAATGTAGGACATCATTTTTCAGTAAAAATAAAAAAGCCGACGATGAATACCGCCGGCTTTTGAGTCAGGAGATTGAATAATTACAAAGAATTACTCAACAATAAATGTTCCGTTCATTAGTGCATAATGGCCGGGGAAGCTACAAATGAAAGTGTATTCACCTTTTGCTGGTGCAACAAATTCGATAGTAGTTTCTTCGCCACCGCCAATTAATTCGGTGTAAGCGATGGTTCCTTCGCCTTCAGCCGGAATATAATCGTTATCGCGGGCTTGAACTGCTTTTTGTGCAAATGGTCCCATTTCGGTTCCTTGTGCAAGTAACACCCAGTTGTGGCCCATTGCAGCTTTAGGAAGCTTACCAACATGCTTTAGAGTAAGCACTACGGTATCACCTTCTTTAACTTTAATTTCGTTCAAGTTGAATTTCATTTGATCGTTTGATTCGATCACGATTTCAACTTTATCTCTGGTAGCTAGATCGTTATTTACTGCCGCAAATGGGTTTACCATCACGAGAGCAAGTATTGTAATGATGAATGTCATAATCCTCTAATATTAATTTTCAAATTCTATTGAAAATACCGATGGAATGTGAAGATTCTGTGAAGTTGAACGATCTAATTTTTCATTTCTAGGCCAATCATTAAATAAAAAATGAACCTTTACTTTTTTTCAGCGACTATATAGAAAATGGCGAAAACAATAATATATAATCCAATCGAGTCGCTTGTATTAAGCTATCAAGGCGGTGATAAAACTGCTTTGAAAAAGCTGATTAAAGCATTCAATCCAAAAATTAGATCATCGATTCGATTTCAAGCTGGGATTAATGCTCCGGTAGATGATATCAGCCAGGAAAGTTGGTATGCGATTATTGATAAGATTGGTGAAACTAAGTTTACAATTGGCTTCGAAGTATGGGCATTAAGTATTGCTCGGCGAAAAGCCATCGACTGGATTCGAGCTCAACGTACCAACCGTGAAGTGTTTGCGATATCAGAGATTGTGGATTCGGTTGATCAAATAGATGAAGAAGCTGAATCACACGAAGATTTATTGAAAAAGCTCAGGCTCGAAATTCTACGATTGCCAAAAACACATCAATTGATGATTTCGATGTTTTATCTGCAAAGTTATTCGATCGAAGAGATAAGCCAGGTTTTGCAAATACCCGTGGGTACGGTGAAATCAAGATTGTTTAAAGCCAGAGAATATTTGAAGCAAACGTTAAATCAAAAGAACAAAAAGGTGGAATCATGAAAAAGGAAGAGATTGACGCATTAATCGAAGAATCGCTAAGTCAAGATGAAGCAAAGTTTTATCATGAACTTGAAGAACCGGGACTTTTTACCCAATGGATGAATTTATATCGAACAAAATTTGCCGGCTGGATGATTGTTGCTACCATCGCTCAACTCATATTCACAGCATTAGCCGTATGGACAGGCTATCGATTTTTTACCGCAATTGAAGCTAACGAAACTTCATTTTGGGGGATGTGTTTTATTTTGAGTGTATTGGGCAATGCTATGTTAAAACTCTGGCACTGGATGCAAATGGATAAATACGCGGTAATGCAAGAGATGAAACGCATCGAATTTCAAATTGCAGTGCTAACTGACAAGCTCACATCACAGAAATAAGCGCAAAGTTTTTACCAAGAATTATACTTCAACTTTGCTACCTTCAGCATCACACACTCATTGATGCAGAATAGGTTATGAAAAAGGAATTAGAGTCGATTCGTAAACGGCTAGACGAAATCGATCGAAGTATATTGATGGCACTGGCCGAGCGGCAGGGATTGGTTAAAGAGGTTTCGAACTACAAACTTACAACCAATACCGGCATTCGCGATATGGAACGTGAAGAGCGTTTGTTGAATAAGATAAGAGACGTTGCCGCCGAAATTGGCTTGGATAGATATTATGCCGAGCATCTTTTCCGAGAAATCATCACCAATTCGGTGCGCTATCAAACGCATTCGTTGGTGGATCATCAAAACGAAAATGACGCAAGCCATGTAAGCGTTAGTTATCAAGGCACGGATGGTGCTTATAGCCATTTGGCTGCTCAACGACACTTTGATGAACGCTTTGAACATGTGGATTGCTACGGTTATGATACTTTTAAAGACGCCGCCAAAGCCCTCATCGATGGACATGTTGACTACGCCTTGCTTCCTATCGAGAACACAACTGCCGGTTCCATCAACGATACCTACGATATTTTGGGAGAGTCGAATCTTCATATTGTTGGCGAAGAAATCATTAAAGTGGTTCATTGTCTGCTTGCGGTAGAACAGGTCGAGGTGAGCCAGATTCGACGCATTTTATCGCACCCAAAAGCCATTGAGCAGTGCACCAATTTTCTGGCAAAGTTGCCGCGTTGTAAGGTTGAATCGTACCTGGATACTGCTATTTCAGCCAAAAAGGTGATGGACGACGGTGATTTATCTCAAGCTGCCATAGCAGGTGCACACGCTGCCGATCATTATGGTTTGCAGGTGATAGCTCACGACATCGCCAATCAAAAAGAGAATTTTACGCGATTCGTGGTAGTATCCAAAGAGGATGTAAGTGTGGATGTTCAAATCCCGACCAAAACTTCGTTGATGATGGTGACTTCGCATAAAGAAGGTGCGTTGGTAGAATGCTTGAATGCATTACATCGGCATGGAATAAATATCTGTAAGTTGGAATCTCGACCAAAAATAAATGAGCCTTTCCGGTATTCATTTTATGTAGATATTGAGGCGAATACCTCAGATCCGAATACTGAAAAGGCTTTGGAAGCTCTAGCTAATGAGGCCGTAGAATTGAAAGTATTTGGGAGCTACGCCAAACAAATCAGTAATTAATTACAGCGAATAGGTCAATCGAACGAAGGTCGAAAATATCATGTCGCTGGATGAATCTGAATGCCGTGCACGGTATCGGGCATCCATATTCAGTTTGTTGTTGATATAATACTTGTATCGAATTTCGAGTTCTTCTGAAGCGGCAGCATAAGCCGTTCCCGTTAACCATTCACGATCGGTTCGCGAAAACTCGATCATAAAATCGTGCTTATTATCGTATCGGTTAATCCCAGCTGAAATAATTGCGTTTGTACCAGCCGATAACTCATTATTCAGATTTTGCCCAAGTTCACCGGCAAAGCGAATTGATCCACCGCTTAATAAACCAGGACGAGGAATATCAACCGCAGCGCGACTCATAACTAATGCATAGGTCGTGTAATCTCCGCCTTTTTGATATGCATTTGGAGCTACAAAAACTCCAAATCCTTTTTGAATGAAATTGTTTTCGTCACGAGTTCTGTTTTCTAGTCCAAAGTATGATGTGATGTTATGGTCAGCATTCCCAAAATTGAGTCCACTTCTATATGGATAAGTGGTATTGTTTTTAGGCTGAGATTCAAGAATTAACTCAGTGTACCATTCTGAGGTGAACTTATTTTTCCAATAAAGGCCATCGCTCCAATGCACGTTTACAGAATTACTTTGGAATCGAAATCCACTTCGTTGTGCATTCGATAATATAGCTACTGTATGTTGAAACCGGCCTATTTTCAATGTGCTAAACGCATTTTTGTTTTGATAATAAAACTCATCGAAAGATAGAGTTCCATGGTTTAGGCCTCCACCATCAGCTTTTAGTGAAAAGCTTAAATTGTCGGTGTAATCACGAAACTGTCCTGCCAAACGAGCTTTAAAAGACGATTGTTCATTTAGTTGAATATTCATCCCGTAGCGAATACGAACAGCGAAAAAATCGGAATCAGGATCTCCACTATTTCCAATACCTGTGAGATTATCGGTATTGCCGACATAGGCAAGGCGAATGTTCCCATATGGAGTAATTTTGGTCTCCTGCGCTTGTGATGAAAGAGTAAAAAGTAAAATAAAAACCAGTGTTGAAATGGTTCTTAACAACATGAAATTCTCCTGTATTTAAATTGAAAAAGGGTGCTGCGATATCATCACAACACCCCTTGATTCTTAGGTACTAAATTAATCAATGAAGGTCACTTTTCCAGTATCTAAATCGTAAAAAGCTCCAGCAATTAGTATGTCGCCATTTCTTTCTAGTTCAGCGATAATTGGACTATTTTTTCTCATTTCTTCGATTGTATGGCGTACGTTGTTATTTACAACTTCGGTTACATAATCACCATTTGCTACCGTTTGTTCGCCATTGTAATCGTCAGTCATAGCGATAGCAGGTTTTATGTTAGATAAGAGGGCAGTGATATTTCCCACTTGAACATCGTCGATAGCAGACTTTACTGCACCACATGACTCATGTCCCATGATAATAACCACTTTAGAGCCTGCAACCGCTGTACCAAATTCAATACTTCCTAACATATCGGTATTAACATTGTTGCCTGCAATCCGGCCAACAAATACATCGCCGACACCTTTGTCGAAAACTTGTTCAACCGGAACTCGACTGTCGAGGCAAGAGATAATTACGGCTTCCGGAAACTGCCCGGCTGCTGTTGCAGCAACCTGAGCTTGCCAGTCGCGAGAGGTTAGATCATTGTTGACGTATCGTTCATTTCCTGCTTTTAGGCCTTCAAGCACTTCCTGAGGTGTGAGTGCATCTTGCTTTTCTTTAGTCAAAACTTCCTTAACAGGATCGGTTGCATAGCTGCCATTTTGGGCATTGGTGCATGCAAAAGTAAATAACGAAATTGCTATTACAGACAGAAAATTGATTGTTTTTTTTGTAAACATGACAGTTTAATTATGTTGTTGATGAATATAAAAATGGGGTTGCAATGGACATCCGACATCCACTGGTAAGAATCATGCAGCCTATTTAAGCTGCAATTTTCCCTAAGAAAGGTTCTAACTGCCTTAAATAATATACCTAAGTAAGTTTGCTAGGGAATGTAGTTTTAGCTCCGTTCAAATAAGCTTTTGAAGAAATAGCTCAAATCTTCACCCTTGTAAAAGGAAAGCGTTGAACATAAAAAGTTGTAGCAACTCGATCGTAAGCCGAGTAGGTAACTTTTAGAACAGGATTGGGTGACGATTATAAACGGAAACATAGCCAGAGGCTGTTAATTGAACATTGCAGTTTAGCTAAATCCAAGTAAGACAGTCTATCTGTCCGACTCTTTATTTAAATCGATTCTAAATTAGTCCAGATTTTATTGTTAGCCAAGGGGTGCTTAGCCGGTTTTAAAATCATTTACAATTTAACGTAACTTGCAGTTAATATGTAAGCGCAAGCTAACACGTTATTTAAATTGGATTTTTCCGTCTAACCACTCGGCTTCAACCTCCGTTCCCGGGGTGTAATCTTTTTTTGATCGAATCCAATGGTCATCTTGCCAAACGCGAACAAATCCTTTCTCAAGTGGAATGTTAGGATTCTGATTTTCAACAGCTTGAGTAAAGGTTGCAAGCGTGTGTTTACGTGAGATAAAAAGTCGATCAACTGTTTGTCGAAGTTGGGTTGTCAGCCGTACAACGTCATTTGAAGCTAGTTTCATCTTTTGTTGAACAGCGAGTAGGGCATAACTTTTTGATAAGCTACCAACTCGATCTTTATAATATTGAATGGCACCGGTTGTATTCAACTCTACCTTTCGATGAAGATCCTCAACCAGCATTCGCACTTCGTTTATATCGGGTGTGGCATAAACTGCTGCTTGAGTTGGTGTTGCGGCGCGCAAATCGGCAATAAAATCAGAAATTGAGAAATCAACTTCGTGCCCTACAGCGCTGATTATAGGAACTGAGCAATCAAAAACAGCTCGGGCAACCACTTCTTCGTTAAACGCCCAAAGATCTTCCAATGAGCCACCACCACGACTAATAATGACAACATCTACATTTTGATGGGCAGAGAAATAGTTTATCCCGTGAACAATTTCCGGGGCAGCGTTAACTCCCTGAACGCTGGCGTGATAAAGCTGAACTTCAGCAACCGGCCATCGTTTTTCTAACGTGGATCGGATATCCTGAAAAGCAGCGGTAGTTTTGGAAGTAACAACGCCTATTTTTTTAGGGTATTTAGGAATGGGCTTTTTGTGGATGTCGTCGAAAAGACCTTCGGCTTTCAATTTGGCTTTCAGAGCTTCAAAAGCCTGCTGAAGCTTTCCAATCCCGGCTTGTTGAACCAACCCCACAATCATTTGATAACGGCCGTGTGGGGCGTACACTTGAATATCGCCACCCACAACAATTTGCTGCCCATCCATTAGATTCAGCCCTAATCGTTGCGCAGTATTTCGCCAGATCACACAAGGCAATTGTGCACCCGAATCTTTTAGCGTGAAATAAATATGTCCGTTTGCACTTTGTTTTACGTTGCTGGCTTCACCTTCAACCAGAATATCCACAAAGTTTTGCTCAAGCAGATTTTTGATTTTACCTGTGAGTTCGGTAACGGTGGGAATATCAAATAAAAAGGGAATTTGTTTCGACATATCACGATTGGATTTCCGCCAATGATAAGGATATTTTGACGCCCGAATAATCAAAGTTTATGAATAAAGCCGAAGCTCAACACTATATCGAAAACAATATCCCTATCACCAAAATTATGGGGATGACCATTACCGATTTATCCCGAAAATCAGTGCGCATTGCGATGCCGCATGCCCCAAATGTCAATCATCAGGGATCGGCGTTTGGCGGAAGTATCGACAGCCTGTTTTTTGTTACTTGCTGGGCCTATGTTCAATTATTGATTGAAGATTTTGATCCACATCCGCGAATTGTTGGTCGAAGAGGGAAATCCACCTTTTCGAAACCGATCAAAAGTGATTTTGAGGCTAAGGTTCTTATCCCGGAAGATGAGACTGTGAATCAATTTCTGGCAGATTTATCCGAAAAAGGAAAGGGAAGGTTGACTGCAAAGGCAGTAGTTGAATACGAAGGAGAAATCGCCGCAGAGTTTGAAGGAGATTTTGTGGTTTTGAAGGGGTGAATAGACTAATAGTGATATCGTAACTGAATGATATAAAGGTTTTTATCATCCACTTTATACACCAATCGATGTTCATCATTTATTCTCCGACTCCAATATCCTGATAGACTATGTTTTAACGGTTCCTGTTTTCCAATACCTTCAAAAGGATCTCGAATAGTGTCTTTTATCAAGAGGTTAATTCGTTTATGAATTTTTTTATCGGTTTTAATCCAAAACTGATAGTCGTCCCAGGCATGTGAGGTAAACACTAAATTCATTTTAGTCTACTAAATCTTGTCTCGTACCACCGTTCTCCGATAACTCCTGAATAGATTCAAACAATCTGATAGCATTTTTTGGGGATCGAAGTAAATATGCAGTTTCGTTTAATGCTTCGTATTCATCTAACGAAATCATTACCACCGATTGATCTCTGTTTCTAGTGATAATCACCGGTTCGGCATCATTAACCACATTATCCATTGTTTTCGCTAATTCTTGCCGTGCAGCTGTATATGTAATAGCCTTCATGAGATTGTTATTTAATATGTACAGTATCATGTACAATATAGTGTAATATTTTGGTTTTGGGAAGGAGTGGATTTTATTGGTTGAAGATTACATTACTGAAGGGTTAAAACCCTTCATTTGGTAAATTGGATGAGTTATGAAAGATGTATTTCCCAAGAGAAGGACTTCAGTCCTTCGATACAAATCATAGCTTAGTGAAGATGAAAAACAATCCGAAATCGGTAGTCGTAAGTTGTTGCAGAAGGGTTAAAACCCTTCATTTGGTAAAATTAGGATGCCAAAATAAGATTTACTAAGAGAAGGACTTTAGTCCTTCGATAATAATAATGGTATTAATTCAATTTTAACAATTATTTAAGAATAATCATTGACTATCATTAAATAGAAAATAAAAAAATTTAATGTAAGTAGTAGTGTTGAGCTTGATCTAACTATTAGATAGAAACCAAGTAAATGAAACGATGCCTAAAACTTATAATTCGGTTTGGATCCACCTGATATTTTCAACCAAGAATCGAGAAGAATTACTAACTAAATCGATTCGTAATCAGTTATGTGAATTTCTACGAAATGAGAGTGTCTTGAAAGGATATCATCTTGATAGTATCAATGGATATCAAAATCATATCCATATACTGTATAAGCAAACGTTGAGCCGACCAATTTCTGAATCAGCAAAGTGGTTTAAAGGTCGTTCTTCTAAATGGATAAACGAGACTTTCGAGCTAAGTAGTGATTTCCGATGGCAACAAGGCTATGGTGTGTTTTCAGTTTCGAGAGAAAATCTAGAAAAAGTCCGAAATTATATATATCACCAAGAGAAAATACATAAGTCAAGATCATTTAGTGATGAGTTTAAAATGTTTATGAAAGAAGATGAAGTAGAATTAAATCGCTTCATTTGATAATTGGTTGAAATCCACATTTATTATCTATTTCTAAAAGGTTAAAACCCTTCATTTGGTAAATGGTTCGATTCAGGAAATACAGATTTACCAAGAGAAGGACTTCAGTCCTTCGAACCCGGACATAGCTTAATGAAAATGATAAACGATCCGAAAAAGGTAGTCGTAAGCTGTTTCTTAAGGTTAAATTCCTTCATTTTGTAAATGGTTCGATTCGTGAAATACAGATTTCCCAAGAGAAGGACTTCAGTCCTTCGAAACAAGCATAGCTTAATGAAGATGATAAACGATCCGAAATCGGTAGTCGTAAGCTTTTACAGAAGGGTTAAAACCCTTCATTTGGTAAAAGGTGCGATTCAGGATGCACAGGTTTATCAAGAGAAGGACTTTAGTCCTTCGAACGAATCGATTAACAAGCTCCGTAAACACTTCTGTTCATCTCCACTCATTAACTCAGATTCTAAGTGATATTTCCAATATATTTGAGTCGAATTTTTAACGACGCTAAAAGCCAGCTATGCTCCTAAAAAATGTCCGACCAATCAGTAAAAATCACAGCGGTGATGAAACGATCGACCTTCGAATCGAAGATGGTAAAATCACGAACATTGGAAGTGGATTAGACGCAAAACAAGGAGAGGAAACCCACGATTTTGGTGGAGCGTATGTAAGTCCAGGTTGGATGGATATGCATATTCACCTACGTGAGCCTGGATATGAACACAAAGAAACCATAAAAACGGGCTGTGCAGCTGCGGCTTTTGGCGGCTTTACTGCAGTTGCGTGCATGCCAAATACGAGTCCGGCTACGCATACGCGTGATGTGGTTGAGTTTATCATCTCAAAAGGAAATGAAACGCCGGTTGATGTACATCCAATTGGGTGTGTTACTAAAGATCGAGCAGGGAAATCAATTGCCGAAATGGGCGATATGAAGAAAGGCGGTGCAGTGGCTTTTAGTGATGACGGTGATCCGGTGTACGATGCACAAGTGATGCGTATTGCTCTCGAATATGCTTCGATGCTGGGAGTGCCGATCATCAACCACGAAGAAGATTTAGAGCTTTCTCGTCCAGGTCACATGAACGAAGGCGCTGTTTCAACGCGATTAGGACTGGAAGGAACTCCGGGAATCGCCGAAGAAGTGATGATTGCTCGTGATATTTTACTTGCTGAATACACTGGCGGACACGTACATGTGGCGCACATCAGCACAAAAGAAGGAGTGGAATTAGTACGCCAAGGAAAGGCTAAAGGCATTAAGGTTACTACCGAAGTTTGTCCGCACCATTTTGATTTAACGGATGAAGAAATCGAACGGCAGAAATTCAGTACTAATTTTAAGATGCATCCACCTCTAAGAACACAAGAAGATGTGGAAGCCATGATCGAAGGATTGGTAGATGGAACCATCGATGTAATTTGCACGGATCATGCACCGCACGCCATCGAAGAAAAAGAAGTGGAATTCATGTATGCACCTAATGGAATCATTGGCTTAGAAACGGCCTGGTCGATTTCGAATATGCGTTTACACAAAACCGGAAAGCTGGATTTACAACAACTTGTTGAGAAGATGAGCTACAATCCGCGTGCAATCTTAAACTTACCTGAGCTTACCATTGAAGAAGGAGCGGAAGCAAATCTCACCTTTTTTAATACCAACGAAAAGTGGGTGTTTGATGTAAAAAACGTACGATCAAAATCTCGAAACTCACCATACCTCGATAACGAGTTAACAGGGCGAGCAGTGGGGATTTACAATCGCGGACAGTTAGTGTTGAACGAGTTGAGATGATTCTCGCTTTTGAAACTTCCACCGATGTATGTTCGGTAGCTTATCAAAAAGTTGAAGGAGAAATCCACGAAAAGCGAATTCAAGGGCGGAGTGTACATTCCGATCATCTCTTTTTGTTTACCCAAGCTCTGATGGAAGAGCATGAATTCACCATCGACCAAATCGAAAATGTATTGGTGAGTAACGGTCCGGGATCGTACACAGGATTACGAATTGCGGCAAGTGCCATTAAAGGAATTTTCTTTGATTCGGAGGCCGAAATTTTAGCGACCAACACTCTGGCCGGGTTTGCTGCCTCACAACTTGAGAAATCTGGCAAAACGGTACATGCCATCATCGACGCACGGCGAACTCATGTGTATCATCAGCAATTTGTTATTAACGCCTCGATGGAAGCACAAAGTGAAATGAAAGTGCTGGAAATCGCTGCTTTTGAAGCTACATTAAATGAAAGTGATATTATTGTCGGAACCGGGTTGAATCGATTGAATCCGACGAATTTGGAAGGCATCGAAACCTACAGCACCGATGTAATTAGCGCACAGAATTTAATTCAACTTTTCAACCATCAATCGGAAAGCGAGTTTTTCGAAAAAACAGACTTGGAAGCGCTAAGTCCGAATTACATAACCTCTAGCCAGGTTAATAATTCGAATATTTAATTAAGTGTATAAATCCCTATTTTAGGCAAAATTTTAGAAGGATTTTATGAGCTGGTTTAAACGAAAAGACGAAAACATACAAACCTCAACCAAAAAGGAAATGCCGGAAGGCGTTTGGGTTAAAGTTCCAACTACGGGAGAAACTATCCACCGTAGAGAACTCGAAGACAATAAGTTTGTAGATCCCCTCAGTGGTTATCATTTCCGAATTGGAAGTAGACAGTATTTCGAAATCATTTTTGATGAGGGTAAGTACAAAGAAATTGCCAGCGACATCATTTCTGATGATCCACTGGAGTTTACCGATCGTAAAAAATACACCGACCGTTTGGCCGAAGCCCAGAAGAAAACGGGATTGTCGGATGCGGCGTTAATCGGTGTTGGTAAAATGAATGGCCTCGATTTTGTTGTAGGCTGTATGGATTTCAGTTTTATCGGTGGCTCAATGGGCTCGGTTGTAGGCGAGCGACTGGCTCAAGGTGCAGAATATGCACTTAAGAATGGCGTTCCGTACATGATTATTTCTCAATCGGGTGGAGCTCGCATGATGGAAAGTGTGTTAAGTTTGATGCAGCTTGCCAAAGTGTCTTCAAAACTGGCACAGCTCGACGAAGCCGGCATTCCTTATATCTCTTATCTCACAAACCCTACAACCGGTGGTGTAACCGCTAGTTTTGCAATGTTAGGTGATTTCAACGTGGCAGAACCCGGCGCATTGATAGGATTTGCCGGACCTCGTGTGATTCGTCAAACCATTGGTAGAGATTTACCGGAAGGTTTTCAAACTTCAGAATACCTGCTTGAGCATGGGTTTTTGGATTTAATCATCGAAAGAAATGAGATGAAAGAGAAGCTCACACAATTGCTTAAGATGGTTTTACACAAGTAATAGCCTGTCTGCATTGTAACGAAGGCGGATTAGGGGAGTCGTTACAAAGAACTAAAAAGTAGTATTTATGCGAAAAACATTACACTTATGTATTGCGCTGGTTTTTTGTGCCAGCATTTCATTATCAGCACAAGATAGAAAGCCCATCGAGTTTGATCATATTTTTGATGGCACATTCTCACCAACTACCATCAATAATGTGCGTTGGATGAATGATGGCCGTTTTTACTCGGCTTCGGATGGACAAACCATAACTCGCTTCAATATCACTAATGGTGAGTCGGAAGTTATTTTTGATGGTTCAAATTTTGAAGACCTCCAAGTTCAAGGCTATGAATTTTCGGCCGATGAAAACCTAATCCTCATCGAAACTGATGTAGAACAGCTTTGGCGCAGATCAACCAAAGCAAACTACTTTATCTACAATCGCTCGGAAAACACGGTGCAAAAACTAACCGAGAGCGACGAAAAACAACAATATGCTGAACTGAATGCTGATGGCGATCGCGCGGCATTTGTTCAAAACAACAACCTCTATTGGGTGGATTTAACTACCGGTGAAGAATTCCAGATTACCGAAGATGGAGAATTTAACTCCATTATTAATGGTGCCGCTGATTGGGTATATGAAGAAGAATTTGGCTTTGCGAAAGCATGGTTTTGGTCGCCACGAGGAGATAAGATTGCTTTCTATCGATTTGATGAAAGCAACGTAAAGCAGTTTACGATGGAAACCTGGGGAGAGCTTTATCCCGAGGAAGTTCGTTTCAAATATCCCAAAGCCGGTGAGGAAAACGCAATTGTAAGTATCCACGTGTTTGATATTACAACAGGCGAAACTATCACAATGGATATTGGTGAAGAGACCGATCAGTATATCCCAAGAATTAACTGGACAAAGAACAACAACTTGTTGGCTATCCGGCGCATGAACCGACTTCAAAATAAAGAAGAGTTATTGTTTGCGGATGTTTCTACCGGCGAGACGAATGTTATGCTTACCGAGGAAAGTGAAACTTGGCTGGATGTTCACGATGATCTGATGTTTTTAGATAACGGAAAGCAATTTCTAACTACATCTTCTCGAACAGGATACAATCATGTGTATTTGTATAAAATGGATGGAGAAGAAATCCGGCAGATCACAAAAGGCGAGTACGATGTAACAGAAATCATCGGTTTTGATGAACGTCGCCACAATTTGTACTACGTGAGTACGGAAGTTTCGCCATTGGAGCGCCATTTTTATCGGATACGAGTTGATGGTCGTCGTAAACGAGCCATGACCGAGGAAAACGGTTGGTATTCCATCAACATGAGCGGTGATTTTAAATATTACATCCAGTCATATTCTGATTACAACAAACCACCGGTAATCACCTTACACGAAGGTGGAGGAAAGCAAGTTCGCGTACTGGAAGACAATGCCGATGTTGTTGAAAATATGAATGAATTTGCACTTCAAACCAAAGAGTTTTTGGTGATGGATGTGAATAGTGAACAATTGAATGCATACATGATAACCCCGCCCGATTTTGACGAGAATCAAGAATATCCGGTGTTGATGTACGTGTATGGCGGTCCGGGAAGCCAAACGGTGACTCGGGCTTTCGAATACGGTCAACGCCCGATGTGGCATCAATACCTGGCAAATCAGGGCTATATTATCGTTTCTGTTGACAACCGAGGAACCGGAGCTCGCGGAGAAGCATTCAAAAACCAAACCTATTTACAGCTTGGAGTTCTCGAAACGGAAGATCAGGTTGAAGCAGCCCGACAAATTGCTGATCTCGCGTATGTGGATGCAGATAGAATTGGAATTTGGGGATGGAGTTACGGCGGATTTATGAGTACGAATGCCTTAGCTCAAGGGAATGATGTATTCAGCACAGCCATAGCCGTTGCACCCGTTACGCATTGGAAATATTACGATACCATTTACACCGAGCGATTTATGCGTACTCCGCAAACTAATCCCGAAGGCTATGAAGCCGGATCGCCCATCAACTATGTGGATCAAATAACAGGTGAGTACTTACTCATTCATGGTACCGGTGATGACAACGTACATTATCAAAATGCGGTAATCTTAGTCGAGGAATTGATTAAGCATGATATTCAGTTCGAAACGATGTACTATCCGAATCGAAATCATGGAATTTACGGTGGTAATACTCGTCGCCACCTTTGGAAGTTGATGAGCGACTTCATTTTAGAAAAACTTTAATGTTCACAGTTATCCCGGAGCTGATTCGGGATCTAGATTCCTGCCCTAGAGGAATCACCAAATAACGAAAATATGCGCTTCGCAGATTACGCTAAAATTTATGTAACCGCAGGAAAGGGTGGAGATGGCTCCGCTCATTTCCGGAGAGAAAAATATATCCCACGTGGAGGTCCTGATGGCGGTGATGGCGGAAAAGGTGGAAGCATTGTTTTAAAGGGAAATCCACAATTAAACACCATTCTGGATTTACGCTACAAAAAATTCATCAAGGCAAAACCGGGTGAAAATGGTGCGGGAAACAAGAAAACGGGTGCCGGTGGGGAAGATATCATCCTTTCAGTACCTCTTGGAACGGTAGCTTACGATGCTGAATCTAGAGAGCGATTAGGTGAAATCACCGAGCAAGATCAGGAATTGGTTATTGCCGAGGGAGGCAGAGGTGGTTTAGGAAACTGGCACTTCAGAAGTTCTACAAACCAAACTCCACAGTTTGCCCAGGAAGGAAAGCCGGGCGAGGAACGAGTGGTTGAACTCGAGTTAAAACTGATTGCTGATGTCGGCTTAGTTGGATTTCCAAATGCAGGAAAAAGCACGTTATTATCAGCTTTATCTGAGGCTAAGCCAAAGATTGGGGATTATCCTTTCACAACTTTAGAACCCAATTTAGGAGTGGTAAAATTCAGCGATTACCGCAGTTTTGTTATGGCTGATATTCCCGGAATTATCGAAGAAGCCCATCAAGGTAAAGGATTGGGAATTCAGTTTTTAAGGCACATCGAACGTAACAATGTGCTGCTCTTTATGGTTGCTGCCGATACCGATATCGAATACGAATATCAGGCGTTGATAAACGAGCTGAAAGCCTACCGATCTGATCTTTTAGAAAAGCCTCGAATCCTTGCTATCACTAAGATGGATTTAAAACAAGGCTTTAAGTTAGAAGAAGAGTTGCATTTTGAGGACGAAATTCCCGTTATTCCTATTTCATCAGCCACGGGGCATGGGGTGGATGAATTAAGGGAAACTCTTTGGGCGGCCATACAAGATGCAAAACAAATCGAAGACAACCAGGACTCTACTGGCGCTTAGCTTAGTTCCGGGATTTGGACCGAAACGGGTAAAGCAGCTTCATCAACATTTTAAAGGCGATTTAGAAGGACTTTTTGAGCGTTCTAAACGCGAGCTGCGTGCGGTTGATGGAATAGGAGAAGCTTCAGCTCTCACATTGCTTTCATTTGACGATTGGGACACCGTAGACGAAATTATCCTGAAAACGGAAACGCTTAAGGCAGAAATTCTAACGATCGCCGATCCTCAATATCCTGCACTTCTAATGCAAATTTACGATCCACCGTCGGTACTTTGGTATAAAGGTGATCCGGACGTTTTGAGTGAGCCGGGCATCGCGGTGGTTGGAACAAGAAATACGAGCGCTTACGGACGTAAAACCACGAAGAAATTAGTTCAAAGTCTAGTAGAAGCCGGGCTATGCATAAACAGCGGTTTGGCGTTAGGAATCGATGCAGCGGCTCATTCTGCCGCACTGGAAGCTGAAGGTAAAACCGCTGCAGTGTTGGGATCGGGAATCGATTGGGTGTATCCATCAGAAAACCGAAATTTGGCGAATGCTATAGTGAAATCGGGTGGGATCGTTCTAACCGAATATCCACCGGGAAGTAAACCGGATGCCGGTAATTTCCCGGTTCGTAATCGCATTGTAAGCGGTTTGAGCTATGGTACTTTGGTTATGGAATCGGGAATTCAGGGTGGAAGTATCATCACCGCTGAGTTGGCACTAGATCAAAACAGAGAAGTATTTGCCATCCCGCATACCATCGAAAACCCAAGTGGAACCGGGTGCAATTATCTCATCAAAAATGGATCGGCGAAGCTCGTTCAAACTGTAGATGATATCCTGGAAGAACTTCCGGTTGGGGATCATTCAGATCAAAGTTCGGTGAGTATTAAGGAGCCCAAAATTAGTAGCTGGAAGGAACAGGAATTAGATGATCTAAGTGTTGCCATTTGTACGAAACTCGAAGCAAAAGAATACCAAATTGATACCTTAGCCGATGAACTCGAAGTACCAACAAGTCAGCTTTTAGTGGCGATGCTAACATTAGAGATGAAGCAAATCATCGTTCAAAGAGCAGGAAAGATATTTGGGTTAAGGTGAGTTAGACCGCTGTTTTTTCTTCTAGTTTGTCAGCTAGCCATAACTTAATGAGAGATTGTCTTGTAACTCCTAATCTCTTGGCTTCTTTATCTAAAGATTGAACCATCCAGCTTGGGAAATCTACGTTAACACGTTTATTTTTCAGATTAGGACGTTTGGCTTGATCTAAATCAAAATGATCAAGTACATCTTCTCCATTATCAAATTTTCGATCTATTTCAGAGGTTTTCATATAAATCAATCTCCTTTTTTCGGGCTCTTCGAACAGAGATAATTCGTCTTGAGTCACCTCTGTATGTGATAATTGCAGACCATATTTTATTGTCTATTTTACCAATCACTAATCGTCGTTTTTCATCAAAAGACTTAGCTGGTATTTCAATTAAATATTGGTCTAACCAAATTAATTGAGCTGTTTGAAAATCAATACCATGTTTTAACTTATTGGATTCACTTTTTGAGGTATCAAATTCAAACTGCATACAGTAAGGTATAATAATTATACTTTAATTACTCAATTTAATTTTAATATAGTGATCCACAATCTCTTCTAAAATCTGCATCGTGACCGTGCCCTTGCTCAATATTACATCATGAAATTCTTTGATGTCGAAATTTTCTCCCAATTCAGCTTCGGCTTTCTCACGGAGATTTTTAATTGTGATTTCTCCCATTTTGTAAGCCAGTGCTTGCCCGGGCCAGGTGATGTATCGATTGATTTCGGTGTTTACTTCGTGAATGGAAAGAGCCGAGTTATCACCCAAAAAAGCGACCGCTTCATCGCGCGTCCAGCCCATATAATGCACTCCGGTGTCGATAACTAAGCGACAGGCACGCCACATTTCGTAGGTGAGTCGCCCGAATTCTGAATAGGGATCTTGATATAAATCGAGTTCATATCCAAGATACTCGGCGTACAATCCCCAGCCTTCGCCAAAAGCATTGATGTACATATTTCGGCGAAACGAAGGCAAATCTTCCAATTCGGCTGTGAGGGCAATTTGCAGGTGATGCCCGGGCATGGCTTCGTGGAGGGTCAATGCTTCGAGGGTGTACATCGTACGACTTTCCAATTTGGTGGTATTCACCCAGTATTGACCTCCGCGATCAGAATCGAGCGGGGCACCTGAATATCGTCCGGCTGTATAATTTTCAGCAAGATAATCCGGCACGGGAACCACTCCATAGGGCTGTCGCGGTAGTTTCCCAAATAAAGAAGGAAGCCGACCATCCACCGATTTTGCAATCCAGGCTGCTTCTTTAAGTAATTCCTTGCCTGTTGCCGGATAAAACTGGGCATCGGTTCTCAAAAACTGAATGAAATCAGCGAAACTGCCCTCAAAATTAAGATCAGCAATAATGCTTTCCATTTCGGTTCGAATTCGCTGTACTTCCTCTAATCCGATTTCGTGCACAGCTTCAGGAGTTAAATCCTGTGTGGTGTAATAACGGGTTTTGTGCTCGTAATAAGCCTTACCATTGGGCATAGTTGCTGCACCAAGACCATCACGTGTATTGGGGAAATACTCATTTTCAAAAAATAGTTTTAGGTTTCGATAGGCGGGAGTTACGGACAAGTTAATGGCATCTGAAACCGATTGAAGAGCAATTTCCCAATCTGCCTGACTGAATGATTCCGGCTTGTCGTTCATCGGCCTAAAAAAGATTGATTCCATCGGATCATCCACAATATATGGATCGTAGGTGGCACCATAGTTCTGAAGTCCTTCGAGTGGTTGAGTAATTCCAAGATCAATTCCGGTTCGCATCAGCTCGATATTCTCTTCAAAATAACGAGGAATGTCGTTGAGATATGCGATATAACGCTCTAGACTTTCCTGGCTGTTGATGGAGCGATTGGTACGCCATAAAACACGGGTATGGAAACCACTTTCCGAAAGAATTGGGATCAAATACTCCTTGAACTCAAAAAGCTGAACTTGATTATGAATATCAAAACGCAGAAGCGAATGAGAGATGTAATCATCGAAACTGAGTGTATTGATATCCATCTGATCCAACCGTTCTAGCAATGCTTTGTTGAATTCATATTCTTCACGGAAATGTGCTTCGTTTGCAAAACCCAAGGGAAATCGCTCACGCTCTTCCTCAGAATATCGCTGATCATAAAAGGTATCGATATCTCGTAAAACCGAATTCAGCGTTGAATCAGAAGTGAGAACTTGAGCTTGTGATTGAATCCACAACAAAGAGAAAAGCAGTAAAAAGATTGATTTCATAATCAGTATTTAGTTGGGCTAAATAAAAAAAGGTTTCCCGACAAATGCCGAAAAACCTTTAGCGAATAATGAATTGATGAAAAGAGATTTTGTCGCTAGAAATGTTCGGCAAGAATTAGGGAATTAAATCGGAAATTACCGGAAACAAGTATAGGTAAGTAGCAGATATCAAGGGTTGTAGCTCAAGAGGGATAGCTTTAAAAGAGTACTGCTAGATGAATTTGTTACAAATAAAATAATAAATGCGTAAATATGCGTATATGTAACTGTAAAGCAGAGTGTTAAGAATAAAATATTTGCAAAAAAAAATGTGGTTCCGTACAATGACGAAACCACATTAGGAATGTGTTACACAAATATCAACTAAATGTATAACAATGGAAGCTAACAACTTTATATTTAAAAAGAAGGGGTTTTTAATAGTATTTACACTATTAATTGCTTGTCAACAGAACAGTATTTCACCATTAAATATTGGTGAGATAGAATCAGAGATCAGTTTTATTGATGCTCAACCTATAATTGAACTTAGAGATAGGGGGACTCTTGACTCTGAACTATTTGAAGAAATCAAGGGCAACTTGATCGAGTCTTATGGGACAGAATTAGTTAATGAAATAAAAACTAAGCTTAATCAGGAAAAATCCAATGATGGTTTAGTTTTGATTAAAGATTTACCACATAAAAGGAAAAGCCAGCAAGTTCCTTCCACTCACTTCAAAGTAATTGAAGATGATGTGCTAATTGATGAATTCGTTTTAGCTGTGAGGCCATTTAAAAACAGTAAAAATATGGCAGCTAAGATGGCAGATAGTAACGATGATATATGGATTGCACTAGACCCTGATAAGTTCTATTTGGAAGATGATGAATATGGTAATGAAATATGGCCTATTACAATAGAAGGCAATCATATTTCAGATCACGATAGAGTAATTGAACTAACTTTTGACAAAACTGGATTGGTTTCTTCGGTCGAAAAATCAATGTTTAAATCTAAGGCAATTGATGACCCATCAATTATTATGGTAGAGACAGTCCCAGTAGAGCCTTGTGAAATTCAACTAAAGAGTACTTCTTCCACTGAAGATGGTTGCCAACCATCAGGTGGTGGTGGAGGTGGTGGTTATGATCCCCCAGAAGTAAGAGTAGATGATTGGAGTAGGGGGGAATCAACAGGAACGTGGGGAACAGATCATATTAATTTCGTTTTAAAAGGTGTTCAACTTGCTGTTACTGGTGATGGAGGAAGTGCCTCTGATTTACAATTCTTTTCGAAGAAAAGTGATGATGTATTAAAAAATATGCCGGTTAGCTATAAATATAGATTTGATCCTGTTGCAAGATTAAATCCTTATACCGCATCTGTTGTTAACACATTTATTGAAGGGGCAGACAAGGGTTTTCCATTTAATGTGTTTTATGAAGTTCCTGATATTAATTATGCAGGGCAGTATTATTCATTCGAAGGAATTTATAGATATTTAACTCCACTTCCCGGAATTGTAGATGTACAAAGTGTGGATTATTTCCCATTGTTTAATCTAACTAGAACATCAGGGCCTTGGAGATTCGTGTTAGTAGATGATGATAAAGACTATGCGGATATGTCTACACGTCGTAAAGATACTAGAATTATGGATGTAAACACATTTCATATGGATACTGGTACCTGGGAAGTTGTTGAAACTGGGTTTACAACAAGAAACCATAGATATGGTAGTAGTGATGACCCATTGCTTGATTCTGGTGTTAGGAGAGTTACACTTGAAAATGTGAGACAACTAGTTGATGGAAGCTTTGAATTATTTATAACAAGAAGCACATCTAATGGAGAGTTTAAATATAAATTTGGACTTGAATCATAATTTTAAGTAAAGACAAATGAATGCTATACACTGTATAGCATTCAAATTTTCAATATTATGAGACTTAGAATATTTTTATCTGCCGTTACGATATTTACCTATAGCTGTGTTAATGCAACAACTGAAGTTGGCAAAACTCATAAAATCATCCCTGATAAAACACCATTTATATCAGGTTTTCTTGATGTATCAAATGATACTACTCATTACCACCCGCAAGTTGTAGTAGGTTACGTTTCTGATGCTAGATTTGTTGAAAACTATAAAGAACTGAAAAACTTAACTAGTTTATACAGCCCAACACATTTGGCTCAAGTTGTATTTACTTCAAGGCTTTTTCAGCTTCAATTTTATACTGATTCGACTGCTTTGGTTGAAGTTTCAGGTCCATTAGATTCTCAATTTTCTAAAACAATTCAATATCAACGCGAAAGTAATAGTGTTTATGGCGATGTTAATAGTCAATTGAAGATTTTGCCAGGGCATCGATATAAGCTCAACGTAACATTAGTTGACGGTAGAAAATTTGAATCTATTACATATATACCTGAAGAGGTAGACATTTTCATACCAGATAGTATTGGTCTAAAAGTACAATTGAAACACTATGAAGATGGAACACCAAGAGAGGAAAGTGAATCACACTTTTGGACAAAGTTTGAGTTTCCAGAGAATACATTTATCTCAGAAACACAAAAAAATTCTAGTATTGATCGGGAATTACTCTTTATGGAACCATGGGAATCATTTAGGTTTTCAGACCGTAGCTCATTTTTAAGAACAGGTCTTTCCTATGGCGCATGGCTATCAGAAAGTGATATAGATTCAGTTCAAACTGGTTGGTGGATTAATCTAACAGAACCTTGGTTTCGAAAAGATCTTATAGTTAATCAATGGAGAAGATTTTCGTTTTACAGTAATGGATTATGGAGAAATCACCAAGCTCTTAATAATCGTATCGCACCCTTTGGAAATTGGGAAGATATTTATTTGGAATATGGTGAAGCAGCTAATCAAAAGGATTCCACCTACCTAAAAAGAGTGTCTACAATTGATGAGATAAGTCCTGATGGTGAAATCTTACCGAAGGACGAGGCGAATGTAATAGGGTTTTTTGCAGGCAGTTTTTCTGTATACAAAAAAACGGTTGTCTACCCTATACGTAATTTTGATTTAGATTCAGTATTAACAGCACATGGTTTAAATGATGATTAAAAAAACCACACTATATTTAATAGTAACTGTATTAATTGCAGTGCCGGGTATCGCTCAGGATACCGATTACTCTTTCAAGAAAGGGGATGTAATTTGGGTTGGAAACTCAAATATAAACAGTGTTAAACAATACTTTTATAACTCGACGAATGATGAATATCACTCAGTTCGTAGTACCCGATTTTCTCTCAACTTCAAACGAATAAGTTTATTATCAGAAAGTTCTGGGATTGGTTTACTTGGGCAAACACAGGTATTAGTATCAGATCGATATAATTTCTCACTTTCATATTTGGGGGCAGGAGCTCTTTACCGACATTATGTTCTCAATCGGTCTAAGATTAATATGTATGTGGAAGGAAATTCTATGTTAGGCTATAATATAGCACTAGCAGACGCAACTGGATCTACAAAATCTGATGGTTTTAGAATACGACCTGCTTTGAAGTACGGAGTTAATATTAATTTGAACAAGACTGCCGGTCTATTCTTCGAAATAGGTCCGGAATGGGAATCAAGTATGAAAGATTTAGTCTTTGATTCCAAAGCTCTAAGAGCAACCATTGGTATTCAATTTTTAAAGAATAAGTGAAAGAAAGCCATGAAAAAATATATTTACACAACACTGGTTTTTATAAGTTGTTCACTGATTGTAGATCCGGTTCAAGCACAAAGCGAGAGTAAATCCGCCGAGTTTATCAGTTCAGGTTCAATAATAACATCGATTAATTTTGGATATCTTGGCGCAGAACGTGACAGAAACTTCAACCACGAATTCGAAAAATCATTCAAGAATCTAAGTTACGATCTTCGTTTCTCATATTTTTTGACCAACACTATTGCTTTAAGTAGTAGTATCAGTAACATCATAACCAGTAGAAATTTATTTGATTACTATAATGATATTGGTGCTTTTAAAATCGACGATAGAAGTATAAAATTGGGACTTGGTGCTGGGTATTATCATCCAATCACGTTAAATAATAAATCTACTCGCCTGTTTATTGAAGGAGGATTATTTAGATATTCGAGCACGTATAAAGTAAGTAATTATCAAAGTTCGTTTGACAAATCCTACACCGGTTACTCAATGGCAACAGGACTTATTATCCCTTTAAGTACACGATTATT
The DNA here is from genome assembly GCA_017643365.1 of Balneolaceae bacterium. Taxonomy (GTDB): domain Bacteria; phylum Bacteroidota; class Rhodothermia; order Balneolales; family Balneolaceae; genus HXMU1420-13. The sequence continues at coordinate 174,713 of JAEPNO010000004.1, forward strand.
ATTGAATCTGAGTTTAAAAAGAGACGCATTTCCTGAAGAATATATTTTGGGAACTTCTCAAAATGGTATTTATACTGAAATCAGTCGAGACACCAAGTGGAACTCAGAGATTAATATGAATATTGGGTTTTCCATCAAATTTTAAATTTCAATACCCCGACACGCCACCATCCGGGCTGGAGGAATCTGCAGCGCCGATGAATATGCCTAGCTCTCGATCCCAAACGATACCCATCATGCGTCCAAGTCGGTAGCGAGGCTCAAGAGTGTGTCCCATTGCTTCGAGCGCTTTACGAGTATCAGGAGAAAGTAAATCGCCTTCGTATAGAATACGATCGGGCAGCCATTGGTGATGAATTTTCATCGCTTCGATGGCTTTGTTTATCGGCATATCAAATTCCAGCACATTCAACACCGTTTGAAAAGTTGTGTTGATGATCGTCCGTCCGCCAGGCGTACCAATTACTAAATAAGGCTTACCATCTTTAGCAACGATGGTGGGTGTCATACTGGAAAGCATTCTTTTTTCGGGAGCGATGAGATTAGGATCGGATCCGATTCGGCCTCGCGAGTTCGTTTCGCCGGGAACCGGATTGAAATCACCCATTTCGTTATTAAGGATAAATCCCAATTCAGGCGATCCTGTTCGGGCACCATAACTCCATTCCAGCGTATAAGTTAACGAAACGGCATTGCCATCTTTATCCATCACCGAAAAGTGTGTTGTATTTTTTCCGTCGTACAATTGACCAAATTTGCTGGAATCGCTCACCGAAGCTTTATCCCAATTAATATTCGTAAAGCGGTTTTGGGCATGCTCTTTAGAGATTAATCGATCAATTGGCATTTCAGGATTAAAATCAGGATCGCCCATGTGTTCAGCACGGTCGGCGTACGCTCGACGCATACTTTCAGCCACAATGTGCACATACTCGGTTGAGTTAAACTCAATTTCATCCCAGTTCACTTGCTCCATCATATTCATCATTTGGATAAGGCTCGCACCGCCGGAAGAGGGTGGAGGCATCGAAATGATGTCGTAGTCTTTATAAGTTCCTCGAATCGGTTCGCGTTCGATAGATTCGTATTTCGCCAAATCTTCTTCGGTGATGATCCCGCCATTTTCGGCCATGTGTTTGGCTAGAAGTCGGGCCGTTTCCCCTTTATAAAATCCATCATGACCGTTATCCCGAATGCGTTTCAAGGTTTCGGCAAGAGCCGGTTGTTTCCAAATTTCGCCCATTTTAAGCGGTCGACCTTCAGCATTTGTGAAGAAATTCTGCATGAATTCATCCTCATCCGAATTGAAAAATCGTTCGGCATGTTGGGCAAGTGCGAAACTCAGTGGAAATCCATTTTCAGCTAACTCAACGGCTGGTTGCAGCAACTCAACCCAGGGCATGCTTCCTTGTTGTTGATGCGCTTTCCATAATCCCGCAACGGTTCCCGGTACGCCAACTGCCAACAACCCATTGTGATTGATCATCGGGATGTATTCGCCGTTTTCATCCATAAACATATCTACCGTAGCTGCTAAGGGCGCTTTTTCCCGAAAATCGAAGGTCGTAGAAGAGCCATCGCCATCCATATACACAAGAAATCCACCGCCACCGATATTGCCGGCCTGCGGATGAACTACCGCTAAAGCAAAAGCCGTTGCGATGCTTGCATCCACGGCATTACCGCCTTTCTTTAAGATTTTGGCTCCCACATCGGAAGCAACTTGGTTATCGGAAACTACCATTCCATGTTGATGGTAGACCTGAGCCGGAACCGAAAAAGTGAATACAAAAACGATAAGGAGTGGGAGTAACTTTCTGCTGTGCATAGATTTGGATTTTGTTGGTGTGGATGATACTAAATCCAAAACTAGAAAAGAAAAAGCGGATAGGTACCGAACTTGCATACTTTTACAGAGAGAGTATCCACCGAATGCCCGGTTGATGGATTTAACAAATGAAACTACTACGTACTATACCATCCTTCACCCCGCTTTCAGCGAAATGATGGTTTGGAATGACTTATGAAAAATTTCTCAAAAGTATGTTGACATCCTAAAATAGAGAGATAAAAGATCAACAATCAGATTTTAACCTGATAGGCAAAGAACAAACAACTAAAAATGATTGCAATGTTGATAGTGGCTCGAATAATCCATGCATATTTTGAATAGTCGATATTGGCATAATCACCAATGATTACACAAAGTCCCATAAATAAAAACCAAGGGGTGAGTAGTAAGGTAAATTGCTTAGTTAACACTATGATTACCAGGTCATGGATAAAGCCGGAGACAACAAAAGTGATTAACAGTGACACGGCATTGGGCAAGAAGGATTTAAGCGGTTTGAAAATTAACTTCCCGAGATAAAACCCCCAGATGGGGTTCCAGTATTGCCAAAAGATTGAAAATTTTCCGGCTCCCAGTGAACGGTGTAGCATATTTCGAAGGGAGCCACTCTGACCTAATGGTACTCCGGTTCTTTTCTTTACGTAGTCGGATAATTTCAAAAAGAATTCTCTTTAACCAATTTGAGTGTCCGCTTTGGGAAGATTTTAACTAAAGTGCTTAAGAATTTCTTCATGGATTGCATTTTTGTCCTGTCTGCTATCAATTAGATTCAAAATGTGAATACAATCTGATTGAATTTCATAGAGTAATATGGAGTGCTTCGTTATTACACACTTCCTAATTTTATGATCAATTGTACTAGTAGGGTAGATTTGAGGATTTTCTACTATAGTTTGAACTCTTGAATTTAGCTTTTCAAGAAATCTTTTTTTCGAGTTTTCAGAAAATTCTTCAACTAGGTATTCACAAAGTTTTTCTAACTTATAAACACTAAGTTTTGAAAATAAAACCTTCATGCAAGTCTCTTATAAACAGACTTCCAAGACTCTGATTCACCCTCTTCGAATTGTTTACGACTAATTTCAATCTCCGCCTTTTCCTCTTCAGATAAATCAAGCCAAAAATCCGGATGCTCGTTTTTTAGGGTATTAAGAATCTTACCTAAAAGTTCTTGGCTTTCTGTTTCGAGAATGCGTTTTGCAAGTTCAATTTTTAAAGCTTGAATATTCATAATTTTCAATTTACGGATTTCTCGATTTGATTGCGATAGTAGCAAAAATTGAGTTCTAGAATTTAAAGAAAGTGAATGTTACTAAATACTGTATGTGAAACTGTGATTCCAGAATATCGATAGGTAAAATTGAATCTGGTTCTGTTTTAATGTTTCACAAAGAATTTAATTGGAATGAAATAAGTTAGGAGACTCAACTCTGCTTATTTAAAATCTTGCCGACCAATTATGGCCATTATTTCCACAATGTTATCTTCATCATTTATTCTGTAATAAATACTATCTACGCCACAAACACATCGTCTATATCCAGGTTTAATAAAATCTACTGCTGCATTGGATAGAGGTTGACTTGCAATCATTTCAAAGTATTCGAAGAAAGTATTGAAATATTTATCTGCTTGTTTTACTCCGAACCTCTGTACGCCATATTGATGTATTCGAATAAGATCCTCTTTAGCGGCATTGCTAAGTCGGTATCTAGCCATTAAGCAATCTCTTAGATTCAGCTAAGATTTCTTTTTGTGATTGAGAGCTAAACCCACTTTGCTCAGCTTTTTCAAGTTTTAGTTTGATCAGGTCAATCTCTCTTTGTTGCATTCTAGCTTGCCTAACCAAATCGTTCACTAATTCACTCTTGCTTGAATACTCCTTACTCTGAACTTGAGCCTTTAGCCACTCGTCGTTTGGCTCGGTAAATGAAATACTTTGTCGTCCCATTACTATGATAAATTGGTGTAATTATGCACCAGGTTATTTAAATATTATTGAATATGCAAGTTATGGATTTGTGAATGCAGAGTTGAAAGAATGAATGTAGAATACAAATTATCATACCTGAGGTTTGGCAGAAGCAATCCATCTGTCGGGCGTTAGCACGGCTGATGGAATTATCGTGAAGCTAAGTATTGGTGGTTTATCTCCATTTCCATCAACCCGCTTTCAGCGAAATGATGAGTGGAAAACATTGAAAGGTCTAGAAAGCAACCCATCTGTAGGGGTTAGCCCGGCTGATGGAGCTCACTAACTAAGAGACCGCGCTATTCAAAATGTTTTAAACCCGGATTCACTCATTCTTTAAACTTCTTTAGTGTACATTGATTCTCAAGAAGCATCCAACCATTTAATACAAAGGCATACAAGACGATGAGTAACGATGTAGACAAGCCAATTCCTGTTAGCCCTCATAAAAACTCACTGCAGTTTCGTAAATCTGCTGATGTTAGCCTCACGATTGAGGCTTTAATGGAGGGTAATCATGTTATCATCGCGGATTATTATAGCAGTGGATTGTTGCTACTTAAGGAGTTGAAGAAGCATCTTAACCAGAGCTTGCCCAATAAGAGCTTTCTTGAGCAAAGGGAATATCGAGCTGAATATCAAAAACTGTCGAACCGCATTTTGATGGAGGTTAAAAATCATTCGTTGGCTGTAAAGAAATCTCCGGCAATCGGTTGGTTGAAAAAATTGTATCCGGAATCCAACCAATTTTATTTAACACTCCCACAAATTCAAGGCCTGAACAGCGCCTGGCAATGGTACATTAAGGGAGTTTCAATTCCTGTACTTCGGAATAAAATTCATCCCTATTACGGAGTGTATTTCCCCACTCGTTTTGATCATTTGATTGTTTTTGATAACTGGCTGAAACGGTATTCAGGACCAAAAAAGTCAGCAATGGATATTGGGATCGGAAGTGGAGTTCTTTCATTACAAATGATGAAATATGGTTTTCAAAAGGTGTATGGCACCGATGTTAACACAAATGCGATAATTGGTTTCAAAGAGTTTATGGGGGATACGAAGCTCTCAAGAAAGATTGAATTAGATAATGGAAACCTCTTTGGTAAGTGGGATCAAAAAACCGAATTGATTGTAATTAATCCACCTTGGTTACCTAAATCGCATGACTTAAACAGGCTGGACGAGGCCATGTACTACCACGACACTCTTTTTGAGGAGTTCTTCTCCGGTGCCAAACAGCGACTCCTGCCCGACGGTAAAATCGTACTATTATTTTCCAATTTAGCACAATTAACCGGAGCGGCAGAAGAGCATCCCATAGAAAAAGAACTGGCAGAAGGGGGGCGGTTCAAATTGGAAAATTGCTATAAAAAAAGAGCGAAATCGGCTTCAAGTAAAACGAAACGGAACCAGACTTGGCGTGATTCTGAAGAGGTGGAACTTTGGGAGTTATCGAGGCTAGAGTAGCTGGTTGGTGAGACCTAATTTAAAACTATGTTTCTGCTCGTTTTGGTGAGAAACGGTTTGGCTATGCGCAGTATCCCGAAGGGTATTGCGTATAGGTTTTGTTGTGCCCCGTTTTTATTTTTCTTTTCAGTCTGTCAGCGTTGGCGTGAAAGCTCTTTGCAACCGCAGGAACGAGGATTGCAATGTGCTTGAACTGAGCGTTGGCTTTACATTCCACCAATCAATTCTTTTGCTTTGTCCAACGTATATGCTCCGTCTACTTCTTTCTTGTCAAAAATCATAAAGTAAGCAAAGTCATTCCCTGCTTGTTTTTCCCATTCGTTTCCAAGTCGGCATTTTGCAGCACTGTCGGCATTGTCCAAATGGTCGCCTTTAGTTTCCACTAAAATCGTTTTACCTGACTTTGTCCGCATAATAAAGTCAGGGTAGTGGTTGGCTTTAAATCCATTGATGTAAAATCCTTTTCCACGTTCCAAATTCCTATGCCAAAACTCAATGTTAGAAGATGTTCCGAGTTCCATTGCTACACGTTCTTCAAAGTTGTTCATTGAACCTTCTTTTTCGTAAAGTGAATTACCAATCGAAGAACCTGTATTTCCTGGAACAATCTCCTTACTCAAATTCCAATTTCCTTTGGTATTGATTCGCTTAGACTTGATTAAATCCATAAAACGACCTTCAGCATACGAGTCCGCTAATTGTCTGATTTTTGATTTGATTTTGTCTGTATAACTCCATTTGCGAACCAAAATATCTCTTAGCTGCTCTGTGTTCATACTATTCAGAACACGACCGATGTAAACCTTGATTTCTTGGTCAGGAATCGGATACATATTTCCGATAATCTGCATCATTTGATGAGTGATGTCTGTAATCTGGTTTTCTTTTGGTTTTGCCAAAATGTATTCTGCAATTGGGTCTTTTACCAAGTTGTCTTCAATCTTCGTGAATGAAGGTCTGTACTCGTTTTTCTTGGCTTCTTCTAAGTCGATTTTATACAAGTCAGAAGAGATTTGGTCGAAGTCTATTTTGATGTCTTCGTCTGAAAGTTTGAAGTCTTTCAGCAAAGATTCTCGGTTTAGTAATTCTTCGTCAGTTCCAAAAATGTCGCTTGCGGTAACTTTGATGAAGAACTGCGGAAACTCAATTTTGTCTATAAACTCCTTGTACGCTTCTTTTACTTTGTAGCGTTTTACTTTATCACCCATTTCTTGAAAAATATTTTCGTCAACAGGCTGTTGCTCCTGTTCTTTAATTTGTTCTTCTAACTGTCGATTTTGTTCTTCCGCAATAGCTTCAATTTCATCAATTACCGTTGTTGTTTCTGGTTCTTCTTCATCTGCATTCGGGTCAAACGTTACTCGATTTGTGTCGATGTTTTCATCTTCTACTTGCTCCGTTTGTTGCTCTGGGAAAAGGAAAGATTCAACTGGGTCTGCAGTAACCGTTTTCTTTTCTTCTTCGGTCATCTTATCAACTTTGCGATAATCTTTTTCGCTAAATCCTGATTCTTGCAAGCCTTTTACAATGCTTTGCAATGTCTCATTGAATTTGGCAGATGCCGTTAACACGTATGAAAGGTTTAACTGAAATGACTTGTGCCTTTGCACGTAAGGTTGACGCAATACACGACCTAAAATTTGCTCCACATCTACTGCACTTGATTTGTCTGCTAATGATGCCAAGATGTAAGCAAATGGACAATCCCAACCTTCTTTCAAGGCGTTAATGGTGATGATGTAGCGAACTTCACATTCCTTGCTCATCAAATCAATGCCTTTCAATTCGTCAATGTTGGCAGTCTTGATTTTGATTTGATTTTCAGGAATACCCAAACTCAACAACTGTTCTTTCAACTTCTCGAAAGTCGTATTGTCGTCATTGGTTTTGGGTTGTGCTTGAAAAAGTACAATGGGTCTGATGTATTTACCGCCTTCGGCTTCTTGCTTTTTTGCAAGGTTTTCCAACTTGCGTTGCAAATGCAAAGCATTGTTGATGACTTCCGTTTTATCGTGATTATTGTAAACGATTACAGGAAGCTTTACCATATGTTCCTTTTTTAATTCAATAGCAGGAACAAGGCTTACAATGTTGCTATTGTCTTTTGGTGTTGCAGTTAAATCAAGAATGAAAGAAGGATTTAGATTTTTGAGCATATCCACACTCAAATCGCTTTCGGCATTGTGGCTTTCATCCACTACCAAAACGGGATTGAGATAACGCAAAACATTGATAAGTGCGGTATCATCCACACCGTCTAAAATATGTTCGTTGCTTTTGAATTGCGATAAAAAGGCTTCTAACTGACCGTTTTCTTGGTAAACCTTTCTGTCGTCCTTGTTTCTTGCCCGCAAGCTGGCAAAACTCATTACAAAAATGCTCAACTGGTCTTTTACCACCGTTGGGTTAAAGTTCGAGCCTTGCAACAAATCTTCTTTTTGATAGACTTCTACTCGGTGATTGAAAAGTGTATTGAGTTTTTGTCTGTACGGATGCTCTGGATTGGAAAGTGCATCAACCGTTTGTTGCAGAAGGTTACTCCAAGGCACTAACCAAATTACGGCTTTTGGTTTGCTGGAATCATAAGCCTGAAAAATGGAATGTAAAGCATTTACGGCAATAAAGGTTTTACCACCTGCTGTTGGAACTTTCACACAAACGTGTGCTGCATTCGGGATGTTATTTTTATAGGGCTGCATACCTGTACCATCCAACGGATTGTACGGACCAATTTTATCTTCCCAATATTGGTTGAAGGCTTTGCCTAAATCTTTTTGCTCTTGAACATAGTTCAAGTATTCCTCAAGATTTTCAATTACTTTCTGTTGATAGCTCTTTAATTCCATAATCTAAAATCTTGTGATGTCTCTTGGTATTTTCTTGAAAATGATGTTCTTCTTCGCCATAAACTCTTTTGGCAATAGGCAGTTGTCCGCATAAATAATGTATTGCTCACCTTTGGTTTTTATGAGTTCCAAAGCATCATAATCTAAAGTGGTCAAACGGTCTTTCTCGTAAATGAAGTAGTAGGCAGTATCTTCTTTTTTGCCCAAGAAGTAATTCTCTGCATTGGGTTCTGTGAACGAGGTACGAGTTTCTGAGAACCAAATGTATTCTCGGATTTTTGGCAAGCCGACTTCTTCATTTAGATTTTCGTTGTCGTCAAATAATGGCAAGCCGAGTTCATAGAAGTCAAATGCTCCGCCTGTGCCTTCCACTTTTTTATTGCCTGAACCATAACCTTTAGTTACACGCTTTACTCTTTCTGCCGTAATCTCATTGGCGTAATCTTCCATTTCTACCAAAATGAATTTACGATTGCCACCATCTTGCTTGTTTAAGTTCAATACTGCGTGTGCTGTTGTACCTGAACCTGAAAATGAATCAAGTACGATTGAGTTCTTTTCACTCCCAATTTTTAAAAGAAATTCGATTAGGGAATATGGTTTTGGATAGTTGAAAATGTCTTTACCAAATATTTGCTTCAACACTTTTTTGGCACCTTCATTTGTATCAACGTTATCTTCAACTTTATTTATTGTTGTATTTAAATATTTGTCTTTGAATAAATTAGTAGGTGCTTTAAATGATTTATCTGCTCTTAAAAACCTTATAGAAAACTTGTCACTTTTAATAATGAACTCTGTTCCTTTTTGAATTTCTGCATCAACGGTATCTTGAACCCACTTAAACTGTGCCGTAAGCTCAAAATCTACGTTTGAATAACCATCTTCAATGATTATGTCGTTATGAAGAAATGCTTTATCATATTGCCCTGATTCATATTTGCCATCAGGCAACTTGAAGTAAACTTTATCTTTTGGGAAGAGTATCTTTGCTTCAGGATTTCCTGAATTTAGAAGTGGGGCATCTCCACCATCAGAAAGTTCAGCATTGTATTTTAAATTATCTTTCTTTTTTTCATAGCAAACAACATACTCAACCGTTTTTCTTGATTTGTTTGCTAAACTTGGTGGCGTTGATGTTTTTGTCCAACAGAAGTATTCGACAAAATTATTTCTGCCGAAAATCTCGTCCATCAACAAACGTAGATGTGCTAATTCGTGGTCATCAATCGAAATAAATATTATTCCATTTTCACTCAAAAGTTTATGAAGCATCTTTAGCCTTGGGTACATCATACACAACCATTTGTCGTGTCTGCTCAAATCATCTCCGTCTTTACCAACTACTTCACCTAACCACTTCTTTATTTTTGGGTGGTTGACGTTGTCATTGTACACCCAATTCTCATTTCCTGTATTGTAAGGTGGGTCAATGTAGATGCACTTTATTTTTCCTTCGTATTCGGGTAATAGACTTTTTAGTGCTTCAAGGTTGTCTCCGTGTATGATTTTGTTTCCGCTGTTAGTTGGTTCGGTTTGTTCGCCTTTGTCTGCTGTAAAACCGTATTTATGTTCCAATACTCGGTATGGTACATCTTGGTGGTGGCTCACCACCTTGTCTTTTCCTATCCAATTGAGTGTTGGCATATTATTTCTCTTTTACTTTCTTCGGTTCAACAATAATTTCCTTCTCGTAATTTTTGAGAACAGAATTCGATTTATACAACACTCGTCCGCAAGGTATTTTCTTACTCGAATCGCTCAAATGTGTATGCTGGTCGTCAAAAAAGATGTGAGCACCAAAGGCTTCTAATACTTTTGCTTTTGGCAGTCCGCCCATAAAGTAGGCTTCATCCACATAAACATTCCATTTTCTAAGCGTTTTGATAACTCGCATATGACTTGGCGAATTCCGTGCGGTTACAATTGCAATACGAAGTGGTGAAAGTTCTTTTTCTACAGGTAAATCGTCTTGAATGTCTGATAGCTTTCTTAGTAGAACTGCAAAAGGTCCATCATTCAAGGGAACATCTTCGTTTTCCTTTTCGTGCTTGTGGAATGCTTCTATGCCTTGCTCCTTATAGATTTGTTCAGATTCTTCCGAAAAGACAACAGCATCGGCATCAAATGCGAATTTTACTCGGTCTGTTTCAGGTTCAAAATTTTCTGGTGGGTCGTAAATCAATGCAGTTGCACAGTTTGCCGTATCAATGATTTTTTGAACATCACTTTCATCACGAGAAAGGAAAAGGTCAACATCAAAAGCGTCAATGAAAGGTGCAAGTGGATCGCCACCCGAGAATGCCCATCTTGTAATTGGAAGTTTGAAATGTTCAATTGCCTTTAAAACTCTGACTCCTGTTTCAGGGCTGTTCCTTGACATCACTACAACTTCTACAATTGGTTTTTCAACGTGTGTATTTAGTTTTAGTAATGCTTCAACCAATGGGAAAGCAGTTCCTTTTTCGAGTAGCTTATCTTCATTGGCTAATTGGTATTCCCGAAAACCACGAATATTCTTTTCTCTAAAGATTTGTTCTTCTTCCTCGAGATTGAAAAGTGCTCTCGAAGAAACACCAACCACTAATATTTTTGAAAAGTCTACTGGCATCTATTTTTCCTTGTTTGATATTATTAATTCCTTCACGTCAACGTCCAAGACTTCGGCAATCTCCATCAAGGTTTCCAAGCGTGGTTGTTGTCGATTTTGTGCATAGGCATTTACCATGTTGTAGCTTTTCCCGAGCTTCTCAGCCAACCAAGTCTGCTTGATTCCTTTCTGTTCTAACACTTCCTTAATTCTGTTCATTTCAGACGTTGTTTATTCAGCCACTAAAATAGTCAGTTTATTTTGAATATCTCAAAAAACTGTGTATAAAATGTAAAGATTCTGTTCGGGTGGCGGTGGGGAAGGGCGAGCTCTTTTGCTGCGGAGGCACGGAGCAGGAAATGTGCTTGACCGTGCGGTGGGCTTTCTTTTTTAATGGGGCACAACATTAGCATAACACGTACATTGTTCATGTTATCCCAGTTATATCATTAAGTATTATGATTGTTATCCCATCAAATAACTTGAATAGCATGAAGAAAAGCGAATCAAGTATAAAGTACAACCATCAGTTTATTCTTTAGCGTCTTAGCTATTGAGAATTGAATTCTAAGTTTCATTCCTAATAACGAGCATAGGTTACCCATCTGTCGGGTGAATACCCGGCTGATGGAATTAACTTGATGCTAAGAATCGGTGGTTTATCTCATTTTCCATCACCCTGCTTGTAGCGAAATGATGGGTTGGGCTCAAAACTCATCCCCACAAAAAAAGCCCACAGTTAACGGGCTTTAGAAATCATTTATAAATAGAAGGAGCTACTATTTATTCTAAATAATTTGATATTGAGTTTATACATTCCATTGTTGATATGTAAATTCTTTCATAAAATGATTTCCATCTCATCACTCTGGATTTTCTTAAAAGTAAGTAATCCTTAAAGTCTCTAGAATTTATTGTCCCCTCATAATTTAGTGGGCTTGAATATAAGTCAAACGCCTCTGAGGTTGAATCAACTTGTACTATAAAGTGTGATTTTTGTAATGGGATTGATCTGAATTCACGAAAATCTTTGTCTTCAAATGATAAAAGTTCCAAAAAAAATTTAGATCGATGGTAATGATTATTAATTAATTTTCTGAGTTCATCGTCAAAGGGTATATTTATATTTCCACTTTTAATTGTCTCAATAGCTTTGGTATTTTGAACTAAATAAACTCCGCCAAATAAGCTTATCATTTCTGGATTGTTTTTTAATAAGGTGGGATCATTTGTAATTTGATCTATAGATTCTTCAAATCGTTCAATTCTTCTAAATTGGGTCTGAATAAGAGTAGAATCACTTTTTAAGTCTTCAAGTACCTCAATAAGCATTTTGTGTTCATACAACTTCGCTTTTTTATTTTCATTCCAGTTATTAATCTGAAGCGCAATGAGAATCCCGATGACAACTAAAAGAATCTCTCCTATTGCATATTTCAGATACTTTCCAATATTATTTTTTGAAAGCAAGTTTTGCCTAATTTTTCTGAAGAATTTTATCATTGGTTGGCGGTTTGTTATAAAGAATCACAACATAGGTAAACTCACACAATTCATGTTATCCCAGTTACATCATTAAGTATTATGATTGTTATCCCATCAAATAATTGGAATAGCATGAATAAAAGCGAATCGAGAGTAAAGTACAACCATCAGTTTATTCTTTAGCGTTTTAGCGATTGGGAAATGATTACTTAGTTTCATCCCTATTAACTCGAAAAAGCAATCCATCTGTCGGGTGAATACCCGGCTGATGGAATTAACTTGAAGCAAAAAGTGGACGGTTTATCTCATTTTCCATCACCCCGCTTTCAGCGAAATGATGGGGAGAAATCACTGAAAGGCTTAAAAAGTAACTGGCATTCATTGTAAACCTACGGAGCAGAGTTTGAAAACAAGTTTATCTGAAAGCTATCCATCTGTCGGGTGAATACCCGGCTGATGGAATTAACTTGATGCTAAGAATCGGTGGTTTATCTCATTTTCCATCACCCCGCTTTCAGCGAAATGATGGGTTGGGCTCAAAACTCATCCCCACAAAAAAAGCCCGCAGTTAACGGGCTTTAGAAATCTTTATAAATAAAGCGTTCTCTTATTTCCCACCATCAGGATCGAGGTTGGAAATGTCGTCCAACGATGCCTGACCTTTTGCCAAGGCTTCTAATCGTCCGTAGGCATCCCAAAGGGTCATCGATTCTTTTAGCGTGGTATCGAAATAGTCGTTTACAACCGGATAGAAATACTGCATACCCCAAATTTGGCGTGCAATTTCGGCTTTCATTCTGCCTTCAGCCATCCATTGTACTTCCTCGAAATAGCCTTGAGGCACAAAAAGCGAATCATTTTCGAATTTTGGTGAGTTTACGTCATCCGTAACAATAAATCCTTCTTCAACCATACGTGTTTTGAAGTCACTGATTTCCTCAGCCGACCATTCGAAGTCTTTGCGGAAGCTTTCAAAATCGTTTTCCCACTTTGCACGGAATTCGTCACCGTTTTTGTCGAGATAATCGCGTACAAAATCGAAAGAAACTCTCTTACGAATCGCGAAATTAATCATATATCCAGATCGCGAAGTATCTTGTTGGATTATGTAATCAGGAACGATTCCACCACCGCCATACACGGTGCGACCGGCATCGGTTTTGTATTGCAACGAATCAGGAATCTGATCCACAAACTCTACAGCGTCGTTCATCGCATTATCGTTACGTTGATAAATCTCGTAGGCGTACTCTTCGCCACCGCCTTCAGTAAATTGTTTCTGAATCACACGACCGGATGGCGTCATGTATCGAGAAATAGTCACACGAACCATGCTCTTGTCGATCAATTCATATTGCTGTTGTACTAAGCCTTTGCCAAAAGTACGGCGACCAACAATCAGCGCTCGGTCATGATCTTGAAGTGCACCCGATACAATTTCACTGGCAGATGCAGCGCCTTCATCCACAAGCACGATTACCGGCTTGTCTTTGAAGATTCCGTCCTTACGTGAATAATATTCTTGGGTAAATCGATTGTGTCGACTTTCGGTAGCCACCAATTCGGTTCCTCTTGGGAAGAACTCTTCGGCAATGGCTACAGCTTGACCTAAATATCCACCCGGATTACCACGTAGATCGAGCACCAATCGCTCCATTCCTTTAGGCTTCAAACCTGCCATCGCTTGCATAAACTCGTCGTGTGTGGTGGCAGCAAAACGATTTATTTTAATGTATCCGGTTTCATCGTCGAGCATGTACGCGGCATCAACAGTGTACAATGGGATGTCATCGCGAGTAATGGTGAATTTAAGAGGATTCTTAACACCCGGACGTTTTATAGTTACACGAACTTTAGATCCTTTTTCACCACGAAGTCGGCTAACCACTTGTTCGTTGTCGAATCCAACTGCGGATGAATCTTCAATTTCAATAATTCGATCACCGGATTGAATCCCAAGTTGATCGCTCGGCCCACCGGCAATAGCGGTTACCACCGTAATGGTATCTTGAATTACATTAAACTGAACTCCGATTCCCTGAAATTTTCCGGCAAAATTCTCTTGGTCAACTTCACTTTCTTTAGCTTCGATAAATACCGAATGAGGATCGAGGGTAGAGAACAAACCACGGATGGCCACTTCGGTCAATCGTTTCATATCCTCATCAGGGCTGTTATTAGCCACGTATAAATAGGCCGATTCGAAATTCTCGTAGGCATCGCGGATCGAACTTACATCCAATCCCGGAAAAGTTGTGTCGATGGGAGTGCCGTCGATTTGAAGGGTTGAGTCTTCAATTGCGTTCACCATATAGCGGATGCTGGCGCGGTACATCATGTCTACATCGGGGTATCCAAAGTAGTTTTGCACGATGCTACGTTGTGCTTGCACGTATTTGGTAAGGTTGGTGGTGTCGTCATTTTCGGATTTGACGACTTGGTCAACACCGGTAAAACTCAGAAAAAATAATACAATGGAAATGATTGCGCTCGGAATCAGGAATCTCTTAATAGTCATTTGAAATCGTGTTATTGCTGTCATAAATACTACCTAAATACGCGAAGTTTAGTTCATCGGTTTCCATTGTAATAAAACTACATCATCAAATCCACATTAAAGGATGTAATGACTCAAGTCTTTGTCTTTTACTAAGCCATCTAATTGTTTTTCGACGTAAGCCTTATCAATATTAATCTCTCCGCTATTTATGTCATCAGGCACAGCAAAGAGAAGCTCGTCAAACAACGACGACATAATGGTGTGTAGTCTGCGAGCTCCGATATTTTCTACTTGCGAGTTAACCAATGCGGCGATTCGGGCGAGTTCATTAACGGCGTCATCCGTAAAATTGATGGTTACACCCTCGGCGGCCAGCATGGCGATGTACTGCTTGGTCAACGCATTTTTTGGTTTTGATAAAATCTCTATAAAGTCGCTTTCGGTAAGCGAATTCAATTCTACTCTAATCGGGAAACGGCCTTGAAGTTCCGGAATCAAATCTGATGGCTTCGATACATGAAAAGCGCCCGAACCGATAAACAAAATGTGATCAGTTTTTACGATGCCGTGCTTGGTATTCACGGTGCTTCCTTCCACAATGGGGAGTAAATCACGCTGCACACCTTGTCGACTCACATCAGGACCGCTTTTTCCGGCTCCTGTGGATGGCTCCGCAATTTTGTCAATCTCATCGATAAACACGATCCCTTGCTTTTGTACACGCTCAAGCGCTTCTTGCACTGCGGATTCGTGGTCGATCAGTTTTTCGGATTCTTCATCCAATAAAATCTCACGAGCTTCAGAAATAGGTATTTTTCGCTTCGACTTCTTGTTTTTACCTAATCCGCCCAACATATCTTGCAAGTTCACGCCCATTTCTTCCATGCCGCCCGGACCAAAAACTTGCATCATTGGTGCTTTCGAGCTTTTTACTTCGATCTCGATTTTTCGATCGTCAAGCTCGCCATTTTTCAATTTCTCGCGGAAACGTTCTCGGGTACGTTCGTTCAGTTCTTCATCCGAGGCATTGTTTACGTTAAAGCCAACAGCATCTTTTTGGGGATTGGTAGCCGATTTACGAACAGGAGGGATGAGGATATCCAAAATGCGTTCTTCCACCATTTCGGCGGCTTTTTCCTGTACGCGTTCCTGCATTTCGTCTTTTACCATATTCAACGCGTAATCGGTCAAGTCTCGAATCATCGATTCCACATCTCGACCTACATATCCAACTTCGGTAAATTTGGAGGCTTCAACTTTTACAAATGGGGCTCCTGCTAATTTCGATAATCGACGAGCGATTTCGGTTTTACCTACACCGGTTGGTCCAATCAACAGGATGTTATTGGGTACAATTTCTTCTCTGATTTCTTCATCGGCATTCATTCGGCGCCAGCGGTTTCTCAACGCAATGGCTACCGATCTCTTGGCTTCTTTCTGCCCGATGATATATTTGTCAAGCTCTCTTACAACTTGCTGGGGAGTCAAATTCTTTGCTTCAATCATGTTATTTAATCTCTAGTAACGTTCGGTTATGATTGGAATAAATGTCGATGTCGGCGGCAATGCGCAATGCTTCAGATACAATATCAACCGCTTTCATTTCAGGAGCGTGTTTTACCATCGCTCTGGCAGCTGCTAAGGCATAACTGCCACCACTTCCGATGGTAACAATATCATCGTCGGGTTCAATTACATCGCCCTGTCCGGAAATCACGAGGGCATATTCCTGATCCATCACAACCAGAAGAGCTTCCAGTTTCTGTAGATATTTGTCTTTTCGCCAGTCTTTGGCCAGTTCAACAGCGGCACGCTGCATGTTGCCGTTATATTCGTTCAGTTTCTCTTCGTAGCGCTCGAATAGGGTAAAAGCATCGGCGGTGGAGCCGGCAAAGCCTGCCAGCACTTTTCCGCCGTGTAATTTTCGAACTTTTTTAACGGTGCTCTTCATCACAGTTTTGTCTAGCGTAGCTTGACCGTCGCTACCAATTGCTGCTTCGCCGTTGTGAATAATGCCAACAACGGTAGTGGCATGTAAATTAAATACACTCATAATTTTTTTTGGTTTCACCTAAATGGGCAAATACCACGCCAACCTGTCTAGTTGGCGTTTCTCTGGGTATTTCTATTTCCACGTCCGCCATTATTCGACGAGCCACCACCACTGTTATTTCGTGAACTGCCAGAATTTCTTGAATTCCCGCTATTACGTCGTTGTGGTTTTTTGGTGATATCCAGATTACTACGATCGTGTTGCCCGCTGTTAATCTCTTCGAGTTCCTGTCTATTTAGCAGATCATCGATAGAAGCCCCGCTTATTACGGCATCCGTAATATTTATATCCGATCCGGCAAGTGTAGCATGGAACTCATTAAGGGATGTCTTTTCATCTGCAATAATGGCGATTTTCATCCCGTATTTGGTCATCCATTTCCAGCGGCGACTAAACAGGCCTTTGGTTAGATAAGATTTGAGATAAGGATTCACATATAAATCCAAAGCGCGATATTTAGTGCTGTGCTTAAATTTGCTGATCCAACTTTCGATGTCGGTGATAATAGTGTTTTGGCTAACCACGCTACCTGATCCGCCACACATTGGGCACACTTTTGAAACGGAATTCACAACGCTCGGACGAATTCTCTGGCGGGTGATTTGAACCAAACCGAAATCACTCATTCCAATGAGGTTCGTTTTAGCAGGATCCTTTCGGAATTCCTTTTTCATCTCGTCGTAAATCTTCTTCCGGTTCTTATCATCCTTCAGATCGATAAAATCAACCACAATGATTCCACCGATGTCGCGCAAACGAAGTTGTTTTGCGATTTCGCGAGCTGCTTCTAAATTCGTTTTCAGCGAGTTGTCTTCTTGTCGCTCTTTGGCTGCGTACGGACCAGAGTTCACATCAACAACATACATTGCTTCGGTTTGCTCAAAAATCAAATATCCACCCATTTTCAGGCGTACGCGTGGGGAGAAGATGGAGTTTACATCTTCCGAAATCTTCATGAAATCGAAGATATGCTGCTTGCGATTATACAGCTCTACATTGGGCACCATGTGTGGCGCAATCTGGCTCACATAGCTTTTAATCTGCCGATACATTTTGGGATCGTCGATGAGTACTCGGTCGTAATTTTTAGCAAACAAATCACGAATCAAGCTTTCCGTCATATCCAGATCTTTGTACAACAAAGATGGGGGTTTCGCGGCATCAACGCGATCAACAATTGTTTCCCATTTTTTCAATACGGTACGTAAATCGTCTTCGATCGCCTGTGTATCTTGATTTTGTGCCACTGTTCGAACGATCACTCCGAAACCATCCGGTAGCATTTTACTTAAAATGCTTTTTAAACGTCTACGCTCTTTGTAATTACTAATGCGTTTCGAAACGGCGATATAATCTCCCATCGGGATCAACACCAAAAAGCGGCCTGCAATGGTGATATCGGTAGAAACACGAGGACCTTTCGAGCCAATCGGTTCTTTAACGATTTGAACCAACAACTTTTGACCATTCTTAAGCACTTTGCCGGCAAGCAACTGCTTCTGAACATTGGTCATGTTTTCTTTGTTGTTGATTTCCTTATCCAATGAAGAAGGAATGGCATTTTTGCCATTCAACATACGGATGTAATTGTCTAAGTGGTCACCGGCATCGGAAAAGTGGAGAAACGCATCTTTTGGCGTCCCCATATCGATAAAAGCGGCGCGGATGCCGCTCATTACTTTATGAACCCGAGCTACATAAATGTTGCCAACGGTTCGCTGATTTTCTTCTGATTCTATGAAGAGTTGCGCTAATTCTCCTTGTTCGATCAGCGCAATTCGGGTCTGATTTCCCGAAGAGTGTATGATAATTTGATTTTTCATCTGGATAAACTTTTTGTCGGCACGTTTTCCCGGTCACAACCAGCCATCTTCTTATTTTTTTAATGGTACCTGTTACTTTCCACACATCATTAGTTAGGAATTGTGGAAGTAGTTGTGCGTCTCCGGCTTCTTTTTTGCCAGTTAATTCTTTAAAAATTGGTGAGGATTCCTGAGTGGAATCAGTAGTTAGCGTTTGCTTAAAAACGATAATTAGTAATGAGCAAAAGCCAATTAATTCGGTACAGTGATCGCTTATTTCATCTGCAAACAGCGAAACTGAGAATTTTCTTTGATATGTATTTTGTGCGTAAAGCAATACTTATAATGCGATATAAAAAACTCTTGTCTGTGATTTTTATCACTTATTAATATAGGGGGAGAATAGCTCGAATGAAATACGAATATTGAGGAGGAGTTAGAATTTAAGAATTAAGAATTGAGAATTAGTGCTCGAATACTTCTAATTCTTAATCTCACAATGTTGTGTCATTAAATTCCTAACTCAGGCTAACCTAATTATCCTCAGCTCGGGTGATTTTTGCACCCACCGGATTAAGTTTATTCTCCAGCGATTCGTAACCACGATCCAAGTGGTAAACACGTAGTACTTCGGTAGTATTTTTAGCAATCATGGCTGCCAACACTAAGCTCACGCTGGCACGTAGATCGGTACTCATCACCGAGGCACCGGTTAAAGGCGTTTTACCTTTGATGTGAACCGTATTCTGATCCACATGCATGTTGGCGCCTAAACGAGTGAGCTCAGGAACGTAACTGAATCGATCAAAATAAACGCTGTCGGTTACCGATGATTCTCCCTCGGCTTGAGTAAGCATGGTTGCCCATTGGGCTTGTAGATCGGTGGGGAAGCCCGGATAGATGTCTGTTTTTACCGAAACCGGTTTTAGTTTCTTAGGCGCTTTAATGTGGATGGTGCTTCCATCAATAGTGACTTCGGTTCCGGTTTGACGAAGTAAATCAGGGAAATTTCCTAAATGATCAGCATTACAACCGGTAAGAGTAAGTTCAGAATCGGGATGCATGGCACCGGCAATCATATAGGTTCCCAACTCAATTCGATCGGGATCGTTGCTGATTTCAACGCCGTTCAATTTCTCTACTTTTCGAATGATGAGGGCAGAGGTGCCGATTCCTTCTATGTTGGCGCCCATTTTTACCAAGAAGTTGCAAAGCTGAACCACATCCGGTTCTTTAGCAGCATTGTTGATGGTGAATTTTTTGGCTCGAAGTACAGCTGCCAGCAACAGATTTACGGTGGCTCCAACACTGCTTGGTTTTAAAGTGAAGCTCTCGCCGTTTAATTCTTGATCGGCTTTGGCAATCACGTAACCTTTATCCAAGGTGATTTTAATGCCCATGGCTTCCATGCCTTTCAAGTGCAAATCCACAGGACGAGGTCCCCAGGCGCAGCCACCCGGTAGCGATACTTTCGCGTAGCCATGCTTTCCAACTAAAGCGCCTAACATATAAAAAGAAGCACGCATTTTGCGAACCAAATCGTAGGGTGCTTCGAGATATGATACTAAAGTCGGATCGATTTCAACGGTGTTTTCCTGCTCTTTGAAGTCAACCTTGGCACCAACCACCCGCAACACATTGTTGAAGGTGTAAATATCCTGCAGGCGCGGAATGTTATGAATGGTTACGGGTGAATCGGCCAGAAGAGCTCCGGCGATTACGGGAAGTGCGGCATTTTTCGAGCCACTAATTGCGATGGTTCCTTTCAGTGGAGTTCCACCTTTTATAATAAATTTATCCAACAGCTTCTATTTCTAAAATTGGTGTTTTCTTCTCCACCGATTGCCCAACTTCGGCAACTATTTTCACAACGGTTCCATCAACAGGTGATTTTAACTCGTTTTCCATTTTCATGGCTTCGAGAATGGCTACCGGTTGACCTTTGGTAACTTCATCGCCTTCGGCAACCATAATGTCGAGTATTTTGCCCGGCATTGGGGAATCCAGTTTGCCTTCGGATGCCGCAGCCGCCGATTTAAATCCGAGCTTGTCTAACAATAGTTGTTGCTCGTCTTTTACATCAGCCTTATACCAAGAGCCGTCGATCGAAAATTCTACGGAGGAGTTTTCTACCTTTACATTATCTAAGGTGTACAGTTTTGTTCCCTTTCGTAAATAAAAACGTCCGTTTTGTTTTTCAAACTGGAAAGAATTTTCATTGCCACCCACGGAATATTGTCCGTTTTCTCTGTCGATGTCGATTTCCAGCGATTTTTCGCCAAATTCTACTTTAAAATTCATACTGATTCTCGCATTTGTTTCAGCCCCGTTTTGGTTGCGCGAAAAGTGAAATCCTGTAAGTTATCAGAATCGTAAAAAGCGGAAGTGTCGTGCTTCACGATTTCGGTGTTCACCACTTCAATCAATCGGTAGTTTATCAAGTTGATTAAATCGTCGCGCAATGCACCAGTAGGTAGACCGGTTTCTTCCAAAATCACTTCGTAAGGCTCTGGAAAAATTAACCTTGCTAACACTAGCTTTTCTGACGGGTATAGTTTTCGCATGGCTTGAAGATAGAGCCTCGGTTAGCCTAAAACAACCTTATTGAATCAGAATGTCGCCGTAAGAAATCAAGCGTTGGTTGCCATCAAAAACCAGCATTCGTTTTAAGCCCTGAGCCTGAGAAAGTGAGCTTCCGAATTGACGGGTATTGATCAAAAAAGTGATGAGTTCGAAATCATTTTGCAGATCCTGTTGCTGCAGAAATATCCACTGATTGGATTGATTCAGATAACCAACTTCGATACTGGAACTTGCAGGTGCACCTTTTATATCGATTTCGAGCGTTACGTTGGTGCCAAACTGAACAGGATTTGGGAATATTGGTTGAACACTCGCAAGCCCAAGATATAATGGTGAAATTCTCCAATCATCGGTGTCGTTTCTAACAATATCCCCTTGAAAGCTGGTCTCGGTATAATTAGCCGGTTCGCTATATGCCTGCGCTTCAAACTTCGATTGAGCATCATCATTAGTGCAAGAAAATCCCGTACCAAAAAGGGTTACGAGAATTAACAATTTAACAAAAGGTTTGTGCATTTGAATGCTCTCTCCGGTCTAACTTTTACGTCGGCTTGTTGTATCTTTGAGAAAATACAAAACTATTCATTTATATATCACATGTTACACGTTATAGGCATTCCAAATTGTAATAAAATTCGTGATACCAAAAAGTGGTTGAACGAAAGAGAAATAGAGTTCGAATTTATTGATGTGAAAAAAGAGCCACTAACAATGGATGAACTCAAGGATTTGGAGTTCAAAGTGGGGCTGGATGTATTGGTAAACAGCCGTGGAACTACCTATCGAAATCTGAAAATCAAAGATATGAATCCCTCGGACGAGGAAATGCTTCAGTTACTTTTCGAGAATCAAAGCATGATTAAACGTCCGGTTTTAGTGTTTGAAGAATCTGTGTTGGTTGGTTTTGATGAAGAAGCTTTTGAAACGTTCATGAAAGAACATGAGCTGATGGAAGACGATCAGTGAGATATTTTAGTTCACATTTTTTGATGTTGATTTTGTTGATGTTAACGCTGTCAACAAATCATGGTGTAGCTCAAACCAATAGCAGTGTTGCTCCACCATCCATCAACGATCTTTTTGAGTATAAAGAGGTTTTGACCTACGAAGTGAAGTACGGATTTCTGCGGCTAGGCGAGGTGGAAGTGACCATGATGCCAGATTCGATGTTTCGTGGACAAATGCATAAACACTTGGTTACAAAGATTGTATCGAATCCAAAAATCCCGTTTATCGGCACCGAAATCGATCACTTTCACAGTTTGTTTTTAGTGAATGATGATGGATTGCCGATTACCTCATATTACTGGAAAGACAACATCGACGAAGAGATTTATAAAGACATCGAGTATGATTTTGATCGCGAAAAAAATTGGGTAACCTACAAAGAAGAAGATCTAACTCGTGATACCCTTGATTTGGAGGAGCCGGCAACTGCCGGACATGTAATATTTCTTTTTTCGCGCATGTTTGCAGGAACCGATTTCGAAAACTCAATGATTGTATACGTGACCAAGCGGAAGGGCTACATCCATTTCAATAACAGTACAGAACTTGAAAAACGAAATTACAAACCCTGGGAAGAACCGGTACAAACATATTTAACCACTGGGAACACCGAAAACATCGACGGACCTTTCGGATTTTCTGGCAAATTCAGAGCATGGTTTTTAAATGATGAACTTCGAATACCGCTCGAGGCCAGAGTTAAAGTTCTGTTTGGTAATGCGTTGGTTCGATTGATTGATTACAAAAAAGAACGATTATGACAGCTGTACGATTTAAAAAATTACCTCATGCGGCAGATTTGGAATTGCCATCTTACGAATCAGCTTCGGCAGCCGGGATGGATATTCGGGCAGCTTTGGAATCGCCCATCACCTTAAAACCGGGAGATAGAACACTAATCCCAACTGGACTACAAATGGCGCTACCGCATGGTTACGAAGCACAAATCCGTCCAAGAAGTGGCTTAGCGATCCGAAATGGAATCACCATGTTAAACAGCCCGGGAACTATCGACGCCGACTACCGTGGTGAAGTAAAAGTGATTGCCATTAATCATGGTCAGCAAGATTTTACGGTAAATCATGGCGATCGCATTGCACAAATGGTAATCGCACCCGTGGTTCAGCTGTCTATTAACGAGGTTGAAGATCTCGATGAAACTGATCGAGGAGAAGGTGGGTTTGGAAGTACGGGAATCAATTAAGAATAATTCAATTTAGAATTAAGAATACTTGATTTGCGTCAAGCATCATCCTTCGGTTAGGATCATAATAAATCAATAATATTGCCGAATTCAATTACGCCATACATCGATCTTTTAAGGAATAATCAGAATTACAGACGATTGTGGGCGGCTCAGGCTGTATCAAATTTTGGGGATTGGTTTGGATTGCTCGCGTTGTATGCACTCATTGCCAAATATTCGGATTCAGAGTTTCTGCTCGGGCTCATAATCGTAGTAAAAATGCTGAGCCTGGCCGCATTTTCTCCTCTTGCAGGATTTATTACCGATCGTTTCAACCGCCGACATTTGATGTTGCTTTGTGACGGATTACGTGCCCTGGCAGTACTGGGAATCCTGTTGGTACAGTCGGAATCGATGCTTTGGCTGGCCTACGTACTCACTTCTTTACAAATGATGGTATCTGCGGTGTTTGAACCGGCTAAAACGTCTTCCATTCCAAACGTAACTTCAAAAGAAGAATTGGTGAACGCTAATATCATATCAACGGCAACGTGGAGTATCATTTTTACGACTGGGATGGCTTTTGGTGGATTTGCAACCGAATGGCTCGGCATCGAAATGGTGCTGATTTTGGATGCTCTAACCTATCTGCTTTCGGGATACTTTATCTATCGAGCAGTGATTCCACAGCAAGAGATGTCGGCCGAGGATAAACGCAAAAATCGCAATCCATGGAACGGCATTGTGGATGGGGCCAAATATCTGGTTGGGAATCCCCACATTCTTCGACCGAGCATCGCCAAAGGGACATCCAGCGCTTTTTTAGGCGGATTGGTGTATATGTTGATTATTGTGAGCGAAGAAATTTTAATGATGGGAAGTATTGGGCTTGGCTTGCTTTACGCCGCGCGTGGAATGGGAACTGGAATTGGACCGATTATCGGCCGGCGCTTGGTAACCGAAGAAAGAGATTGGGTGATGCTTATGGGCACCGCCATCGGATTAGCCGGATTGATGTACATGATTGTAGGGCTTACCAATGTGATTTGGGTGATGATTTTGTTCGTTCTGCTAGCTCATGCGGCTTCCGGGGCGAACTGGGTTACAAGCACCGTTTTACTTCAAAAAAGAACCATCGATATATTTCGCGGACGAGTTTTCTCAACCGAATGGTTACTGTTTACCATCATGAATTCCATTTCTGTAATGATTGCCTCGCTCGTGCTTGAATTCGAACTTGTGAACGTGAAAACGCTCATGCTGATTTACGGAGCAGCCATGGCCGGTGCAGGAATATTCTGGAGTTTTACCATCACCCGAAAAGAGAAAGTTTATCAACAGGAAGTTGGGGTGGTAATCGAATAGCTATCTTTGATGGTAAATTGATAATAAATTCACGGCGGGACTAAAGTCCTTTCAACTCGTAAATGGTGGGGTTCGACAAGCTCACCCACATGCGTGTGTTTTTAGTGATTTTGTGCTTTTGTGGCAAAGCATTGTTTTACTTATTTCGATGCTCTGTGTTGTTGTGGATTGAGTTAAGAGATAAACCTTTCCCAAGAGAAGGACTTTAGTCCTTGGAAAAACAGATTAGTATGAAGGGCTAAAAGCCCTTCATTTGGTAAATGGTGGTAGGATCGAGTAATGTTTTTAAAGATTCTAGAAATTAACTAATAGCATTAGCGGCGGGACTGAAGTCCCTTCTTATTTATGATCGTGGCGTTGTTGTTTGAATTTCCCATATTTCAATGCTCTGCGATGCTGTGGATTGAGTTAATAATAAAAGCTTCTTTACCAAGAGAAGGACTTTAGTCCTTCGCATTGCATTTGTAAAGAAAATAGGGATCAAAAAAAGCCCCAATTCGAAGCATCGGAGCAAGTTTTAAACGGTGGGGTTCGACAAGCTCACCCACCTTCGTATATTTTTGTGATTTTGAGCTTTCGTGGCAAAAACCTGATTTAGAATGAGTTTGGTTAACTGAGAATGCTTTTTACCAAGAGAAGGATTTTTCCGGTAGGACCAAATGGGATTCCTTCGGAAGATACCTTTGGCGGGTCCTTCGAAACATAGGTTGGTATGAAGGGCTAAAGCCCTTCATTTGGTAAAAGTTGTTTATTCGATTTCAGGGTTGTGATTGTGTTTTTCAGGATTCGAATGGGCGTCATTGCGGGACTGAAGTCCCTTCTTATTTATGATCGTGGCGTTGTTGTTTGAATTTCCCATATTTCAATGCTCTGCGATGCTGTGGATTGAGTTAATAAAAAAAGCTTCTTTACCAAGAGAAGGACTTTAGTCCTTCGATACACATTTGTAAAGAAAATAGGGATCAAAAAAACCCCAATTCGAAGCATCAGAGCAAGTTTTAAACGGTGGGGTTCGACAAGCTCACCCACCTTCGTATATTTTTGTGATTTTGAGCTTTCGTGGCAAAAACCTGATTTAGAATGAGTTTGGTTAACTGAGAATGCTTCTTTACCAAGAGAAGGACTTTAGTCCTTCGAATTATGTATGGAATGAAAGTGTAGACCCCAAAAAGCCCCAACTCTAAGCACCAGAGCAAGTTTTAAACGGTTGGGTTCTACAAGCTCACCCACCTTCGTAAGTTTTTAGTGATTTTGTGCTTTCTTGGCTAGAACATAAAAACGGTCAGACGGGTAACCCGTCAGACCGATAGTAATCATCTTTCGGGGTTTAGTGCTTTTGTGGCAATCAATCAGTCCAAATCTTCGGGAATATTAAAGTCCACGTTTGTTCGGCGATCGCCCAATAAATGCTCAGCAAAGTAGTACCACATCATTCGCTCGAAATAAGCTCGTGATTCACCCCGGAAACCATGACGCTGGCTGGGCAACATCATCAAATCGAATCGTTTTCCTTCTTTGATGAGCTCTTCTGCTAAGCGGAGCGTATTTGCTGGATGTACGTTATTATCTCTGCTACCATGAACTAGTAATAATTTTCCTTGAAGGTTGGCTGCCAACGACGTATTTGTTTCGATAGGGCCATCAAATGTGATTTCCTCGCGTTCAACTTCCACGCTGTCTTCGCCCATTTCTTTAACCTTTTTAACGGTTTCTTTAACCCCGTTGTGGGTTTCACTCCACCAGCGGTTGTACACGTTATTATCGTGGTTACCGGCCGAGGAAACTGCCACATCGTAAAAGTCGGGATGGGTGAGGAGTGCGGCTGTACTCATAAATCCACCGCCGGAATGACCGTAAATCCCCACATTTTCGCCATCAATAAAGTCGTGACTGCCTACGAGTTGCTCGATTCCATATCGGTTATCAGCGAGCGGATAATCCCGTAAATCGCCATAACCATAAGTGTGGTAATAGCGATTTCGAAGTGGAGTTCCACCTCGATTTCCGAATGCAACCACCACAAAGCCAACTTGAGCTAAGGTTTGATGTCGGGACGGACCAAAGCGAATAGGATAAGGCTCAACCTGTGGACCCGGATATACATATGAAATAACCGGATAATTTTTGGTGGAATCGAAATCGAATGGTTTCCACATCACACCATATATATCAGTCACACCATCGGCGGCTTTTACTTTAAACTTTTCGGGATATTTCCAGCCCAATTCGGTAGCACGGTCGATGCTCACTTCTTGTAAATCGATGATCACTTTGCCCGATCCATCACGCACTACCGCTTTGGTTGGCATATCAATGCGCGACATATTATCCACAAAATAATTGCCTTCAGGCGAAGCGAAAATACGGTGATTGGCATACTCGGGAGTAAGATGCGTCATTCTGCTTCCATCAAACTTAACCGAATACAAATGTTGATAATAAGGCTCGTTTCCCGGTTCACGTCCGTAAGCCTCAAAAAAGATGGTCTGAGCAGCAGTATCAATTTTCATGATGTTGCCGGTTACGAAATTACCGGACGTAATCTGGTTTTTTAGATTTCCTTCTGCATCGTATCGGTACAGATGTCCCCAGCCCGAGCGCTCGCTCCACCACAGATATTCATCGCCGTTGTTAATTACATCGGCATCCTGAAAGCGCCAGTTCCAATAAGGCTCTGATCGTTCTGAAATAATCACTTCAACTTCACCGGTTTCGGTATTTCCTTTGAGTAACTCGAACTCGCTGGCTGCACGGTTTAGTCGCTCAATGTAAATCACATCCGATGATCTGCCGTTTAAATCGCCGGTGGCTACATCCGAAAAATCTACCGAAAGATTCTGATCTTCCCACTTATCCGTATCCATAATTACGCGCGATTTTGATTCCACATCAAACACTTCCACATAATCGATGCCAATTTCTTCATCGCCGGGCATGGCGTATTTATAAGTCTCTAAGCTTGGGCGTTTCCCTAAATTATTGATCACCCACAGCTCTTCCACTTTTCGATTATCGGTACGTTGTACATAAAACTTCTTTTCATCATCGAACCATCGCACACGAGCTCTCATCTTCTCATCTGAAGTGGTATCACCTTGATTCCATTGATAGCTGAACCAGCGCTCTCCATCGGTAGTTAATTGATGCTCGGTAGTGTCGGAGGTGTCGCCACTCATCAAATAAAGATTATGCTCTTTTGCGAACACAACCCAGGTGCTGTCGGGCGACCAATTTTGCCAAGGCTCTCGTTTATCCGGTTCTAGGCTGTCGCCTTTTACCAAATTGTTCGTTCGGATCGACCATTCGAACTCGATGCTATCCACATGAAAGGTGAACAAGTTTTTGTCATCATCGAAATCGAAGCCCTTTAAATCCAGATCGGTGGCATTAAACGGACGCTTGAATTCTTCGCTCAACAACCCGGCTAGTTCTTCCCGATCAAATAATTCGCGTTGATTTCTTTCTTCGATATCCACGTAAAACCAATTTTTACCTCGCGCATCTTCCCATTGGTACCAAAAGTCGTCGGAGTCATCAATCCAGTTCGGGAATACATCGGTTGAACCGATGAGTTTCTCCATTTTTTGAGTGGTAAAGCGTTCGGCAAGTTCGAAGTTTGCTTGCTGAGCCGACAATGCAGAGGGTGCTAAGAATAAGATGCCCAAACACATAGTTATAAATGATAAGCGGGAAGAAAAGCGCATGGTAATAAGGTTTGTTTTAAAAGCTTGGAGAGGTAACAAAAATCAAATGTAAGGAATTGCAATTTCTGAAAAGGAATGTTCGATTTTTCAAAGGAAATCAGCGGTTTTTTGTATATTTGAGGCTGTGATTAATTCAACCATTTTTTGATTTGAAAATCTGGAAATATATAGTGGCCGTATGGCTTACATTAGTGATTGGTGGCGGATTCCTAATCTACATACCGGAAATCCCTATTCTTGAACAAACCGCACGCAATATTTTCTTTCATGTGCCTATGTGGATGGCCATGTTTGCGATGTTTGCAACCAGTTGCACGTACAGCATTCGTTACCTCAATTCACCAAATCCACAATTTGATATAAAAGCGGAATCTGCCGCACGTGTGGGCATGATTTTCGGACTTTGCGGACTGCTAACCGGATCACTTTGGGCACGATTTACCTGGGGAACCTGGTGGACATTTGCCGAGCCGAAAATGAATTTAGCTGCACTAGCAATGATGATTTACGTTGCTTATTTCGTGCTTAGATCTGCTTTCGACGACGAAGACAAACGCGCTAAAATTGCAGCTGTCTATAATATTTTCGCAGTAACCACTATTCCTTTTTTATTGTATGTGGTTCCGCGCCAATTAACAAGTTTGCATCCCGGAGCAGACGGAAATCCTGCATTTTCAGAAATTACGGCTGCTGAATTACGGTTTATCTTATACCCGGCAATGCTTGGTTTTATCGCACTAGCGTTTTGGGTGTACGACATCATGCACCGCTATCAGACGGTGCGTTATCACATTAACCCCGAACAAGATTCTTAATTTTCATGCAAATCGATTCTACCGCAGTTGATACCTTAACCAAAGCCTACTCTGAAGTGTGGGCAGGGCAGGAGTCGGTCGAAGAAATGAACGCAATCGTAGCTTTTATGTATTCAAACGATCTTATTTATGTGGTGCTGGGCGTAACGCTCATCATCTGGTCAGTACTTTTATTTTTTATGATTCGAGTAGACAAAAAAGTAGCATCACTCGAAGAAAAACTTAATTCCGAAGAACCATGAAACCGAAGTTAATTTTAGGCATTATCGCCATCATCGCATTTACCTCCATGTTGATGATCAATTTTGGAAACAGCATCAGCACATATACCGATTTCGAGAAGGCATCCGAAATGAAGGGCGCGCATGTGCCGGGCGTTTGGGATAACACACAGGAATATGGATTCTCGAGAGAAACCATGCAGTTTTCGTTTTATATGACGGATGAATCCGGTGAAACGAAAAAAGTGATTTATCCACGACCGAAGCCCAATAACTTCGAAGAAGCGGATCGCTTGGTTGTAATTGGAGAGATGCGAAACGACGTTTTTTACGCCAGCGAAATGTTGATGAAATGCCCGTCTAAATACAATGATGCTGATCCATCAGAATATGTAAAAGCTTCAGAGAGCTAATTTTATGCTAGTATTTGCCCCTGTAATTGGGATTTTAGGAAAGCTAACTATAACGCTTTCCTTTTTGTTTTGCTTGATTTCGATGGTGTTCTATTTCCGGGCTGCGCAAGGCAATAACGAGCGACAGCTGAAGATCGGAAACTGGATGTTCGGGCTTAAAGGTCTGTTCATGATTTTTGCCTCAGGCATTTTGGTGTATCTGATTTTCAAACACCAATTTCAGTTCTATTACGTGTTTAACTACACTAGCCTTGATCTAGCGCCGAAGTATTTGTGGTCGGCCTTTTATGGCGGACAAGAAGGTAGTTTCATGCTGTGGATTCTCTTTTCATGGATTGCCGGCATTGGTTTAATGAAATGGACACGCGCACCATACAGAGCTCCGGTAATGTTCTTCCTTGCGCTTACTCAACTGTTTTTAATTTCGATGATAGTTGGTTGGCGATTTGGCGACTTCACTTTTGGAGCATCACCATTTAGAACCTTGGCCGAGGAAATGCCAAACGCGCCTTTCATTCAGGCAAACCCAGATTTTATGCCGTCGGATGGAACCGGACTTAACGACTTGCTTAAAAGTCCGTGGATGATGATTCACCCACCGATTCTATTTGTTGGTTTTGCGATGATGACCATCCCGTATTGCTTTGCGATGGCAGCGCTTTGGAAGCGTAAATACAATGAGTGGGTTGGTCCCGCTTTACCGTGGACACTCGGTGCAAACCTATCGCTATTAACAGCTATTTTCCTTGGTGGATATTGGGCGTACGTTACGCTTTCTTTTGGTGGATTTTGGGCTTGGGATCCGGTTGAAAATGCTTCGCTCGTTCCCTGGCTGATTGGTACTGCCGGCATACACACCATGATTATACAGCGCAAGAGTTCGGTGGCACAGAAATCATCGTTGTTGTTTGCTATCCTAGCCTATGTGCTCATCGTGTACGAAACGTTTTTAACTCGATCCGGCATCCTTGCTGATTCATCGGTACACAGTTTTGTCGATCTTGGATTGTACAATCAGTTATTACTTTTCATGTTGGTCGTAACCGGAGTTGGACTAGGGATGTTTTTCTGGCGATACAAAGAGTTGCCATCTCCCGAAAAAGAATCCAAGATTCTGAGTCGCGAGTTCATGACATTCACCGGCGCAGTACTTTTATTGATTCTCGGAATCGTGATCATTTTAGGAACCAGTTCGCCGATTTTGGGGCTGTTGTTCAACGAAAATCCAACTCCGCCGGAAATCAGTTTTTATAACGATTGGAGTATGCCGATTGCCATCATAATGGCAATATTCACGGTGTTTGGGCAATACTTGTTTTGGAAAAAGTACGATGTCGAAACGCTTGCGTCAGCGTTGATTTATCCAACTTTGATTACCTCGCTGCTAACTCTTGCAACGGTAATTTTCGGTGGAGTACGAAATCCGTATTACATGTTGTTCATCTTCGCCGGATTTTTCGCCATTGTTGGAAATACATGGGTGATGGCCCGACTTTCTCTAAAGAAACCAAAACTCATTGGTGGATCGCTAACTCATGTGGGCTTTGGCGTGTTATTGGTTGGGATTTTAGCATCCAGCGCCTACAATCGTGCATTATTAGATGCGAACACACAAAACTACAACGCAGCCGTACTAGCTGGAGAAGTTGTGGATGAACGAGGATTTCCGGTTTCCCAAACTGTTGAAATGCTCGAGTTGAAATTGAACGAACCGAAAGTGATCAACAACCAATACCTGGTTACTTACGAAGGCTACGATCTTTCTCAACAAAACCGACCCGGACAGCAGACTTATCAAATTAAATTTGAAAGCATCGACGGCAGTGGACGCCCCTTCTATTTATACCCTGAAGTGTATCCAATGCTCGCAACATCAAATGCCCAGAACGTGAATTGGTCGGTTGATCCTGATGTGAGAACCGGATTGATGAGTGATATCTATCTGTATGTTGCCGGAAGTTCGTACATCGAGCGACGTAATAATCAGATAGCTAAGCAGGGCGAAATTCAGAACGTTTCGGATGTGGATATCCCCGCCGCATCGGTCGACAGTTCGCAAAGCATCGAATTCAAGAGAGGTCAAACTATCGAAGTGGGAGGATTCTCTTTCAACTTCGTGAATTACATTCAGGCCGATACAACCAATCTGCCACCAAATACTTCGCTCGGTATCCGTGCTCAGATCGAAATCAATCACGCTGCAAGTGGTCAGCAATATCTGATCGAACCATTATTCGCGATTTTTACTGAAAACGGACAAAGTTACGTGATGTCGCCTCCGGTGAATTTGCCCACACATGATTTGAGTTTCCAATTCTCAAAAGTGAATCCACAAACTGATTCCATCGAGCTAACAATAACCGGCTTGGACGAAACGTATGATGACGAGTGGATTCTGATCGTAGCTGAGAAAAAACCATTTATCTCGGTTGTTTGGGCAGGCACCTTTTTGTTGATGGGTGGATTTACCGTTTCCATCTTCCGACATTGGATCCGCGAAAAAGACAAAAACACAAAAACTGCATAGTTATATTTTGAGTAGGTCAAAATTAGTACAACACGTTAATTCAAAATTTAAAATTTTAAATTTTAAATTAGTCATGCTTTTAGTTTTGATTCCGATATTTGTAAGCGCTCAGGAAACAGATTTTAAGCGAGATTCTATTTCTCCAAAAGGAGCTTTTCTTCGATCGTTGGTTGTACCGGGTTGGGGTCATCACTACATCGATAAAACCAATTGGAAACGTGGCCAATATCATATGGCAGCTGATGCTATTATGATTCTGAGTTATGCAGGTATCAGTGTTCGTTCAAACACCTTAGAATCGGATTTAGAGACGTATGCACGAGCCAATGCTGGAATTGATCTCAGCACTAAAAACCGTGATTTCTTTCTGGCTGTGGCCAATTACGACAATCTTGATGAATACAACGACTATCAGCTGCGTAGCCGAAACTGGGATAATTTAATCTCTGATAATCCGGAAAATCGATGGAACTGGACAGAAGATGACAATCGCTTTCGATATCAGGATATGCGAGAGCGAATCGATCGAAATAACAATCAATTACCGGCGCTGCTAACATTGATGGCAGCCAATCGGGTTGTTTCGGGGATAAGTGCTTTTGTAAAAGCCAGAAACTTAGTTTCGAACATGCCTGAAGCTCGTTTTTCATATCTCAACGAATTCGGCGAGCCTGGTTTAACGGCATCACTGCGCTGGGGCTTTTGAGTCTAACATGTCTCGCTATTCGCTCATCATCGAATACAATGGAGAACCATTTTCCGGTTGGCAGATTCAGCCTGATGCGATCACGGTAGAAGGCGAGCTTGAAAAAGCTTTTGCCAAAATACTGCAACAGCCTGTTGATTTGATAGGGCAGGGCAGAACCGATGCCGGCGTACATGCTAATGGTCAAGTTGCACATGTAGATCTTCCGGACGATGTGGATATGTATAAACTCCTTCATGGCGTGAATTCCTTAGCGGGGAAAGACGTGTTTATCAAAACCTATGAAAAGGTAGAGGATGAATTTCATGCTCGGTTCGATGCTCTAACCCGATCTTACTCGTATCGAGTGGCTAAGTATCCAAGACCGTTGTTCAATCATATTTCGTGGTTTCCGGGGGAAATTAAAGAACCTATAGTTTTGAACGAATGTGCAGCGCTGTTGTTAGGTGAGCACGACTTCAACGGCTTTAGTAAATACAACGAAGAAAACTTCACCACACTTAGTACCATTGAAAATGCGAGATGGAAAGAGACCGGTGAAGCCTTTGTCTTTGAGATAACAGCAAATCGCTTTTTAAGGAATATGGTACGCCGATTAGTAGGCACATCGGTAGCTGTTGCTCAAGGAAATTACACAGTTAAAGACTTTAAAAAGATGCTGGATTTGGAGGCGGTAGCGAAAGCCAGCAAATCCGCCCCTGCAAAAGGATTGATCCTCGAAAAAGTTTCTTACAAAAAAACATAAATTATGTTGACTACGGGCTGATAATGTGTTTATATTTGTCGCCCTTCAACGAAGGAATGGCGCTCATTTTTGTGGCAAAGTGAGTACGTTGTTATCCGCCGGCTGGCGGACGTTGGTTCGCCAACGACTTTTATTGATTAAACCACATTATCTTCCTCGGTAGCTCAGTGGTTGGGCAAATGAGGCAGTTATCCGCCGGCTGGCGGACGTTGGTCCACCAACGACTTTTATTGATTAAACCACACATTATCTTCCTCGGTAGCTCAGTGGCAGAGCAATCGGCTGTTAACCGATCGGTCGTTGGTTCGAATCCAACCCGGGGAGCCAAGCCCATCAAAGATGCGAACACCCACAGTGTTCGCATTTTTTATATCTGCCCAATCCGCTTCTAATCGCTTATCAGCGATGTATTTTATATTGATGATCCCGTCATCAGTTTTTTGGTTAACAAAAGATTCTACATTTTTCACCAAAACTTTGGTCAATTCTCTTTTGATTTGAATATCACTCTCATTGTATTTCTGGATAAATTCATTCAGTATTCGTTTGTGAGCTGATTTACCAATGGGCTTTCTTAGTTTGATTTGCTCAAGTTGATCTTTAAGAAATACGATTTCGTCCTCTTTCTCAGTAATGTTTAGGACAATGGATTCTAACTGAGACTCATACGTTTCTTTTAAAGTAGATTTGACATTATCCGTGACCAGTTTCATGGTATTGGATTTATCTTTTATCAAAGCCTTAAGTAAGTTCTGGACTCTTTTAATTCTATTTTCCAGCTCTTGAATTTGATCTTCGCCTTCAAATTTTAGACGCTTGCGCATGGCTTCCATTAATTCGGGAGCTTTCAACAGGCATTGAATCGTTTCAATTACAAAATCATCTAGAGTAGTGACGGAAAGATCTTTTGGATTATGATCTTCTGAACTTCCCATTTTGTTCTTCTCGGAACATTTGTAGTAATAGTATTTTTGTTTAGCCCGGTTAGTGGTACTTGAAATAGTCATACCACCAGAACAAAACCCACAAGTACAAATGCCAGTAAGTATAGCTGGAGTATTGCTTTTGATTGGTTGATGCTTATTTGGGTTTACATTGTTTGCCAGCAAGAGCTTTTGAACTTGATCAAAAGTTTCCTGTTCAATAATAGCTTCATGTATACCAGGAAAAACAGTTCCTTCTATTTCATATTGCCCCAGATATAAACGTGAGTTCAATACACTTAAGATTGAGCTGTTATTGAATTTACCACCACCTTTAGCCTTTCCTTTTTTAGATACGTATGCTTTATTTCGAAAACCTACCGCATTTAATGCTTTAGCAACATCTCTGGATGATTTTAGCTTTAAGTACCGGTTAAAGATTTCTTTTACTAAAACAGATTCCTCTTCATTAACGATTAGTTTTCGATCAACAATGTCGTATCCTAAACGAGGAGTTCCACCCGGCCAGAACCCTTGTTTTACGGTTTCAATTCTCTTTTCTCTTGTTCGCTCTGATACCATCTCTCGTTCAAACTCAGCAAATACAAGAAGCATACGTTGTAGTGCTTTTCCAGCTGCAGATGATGTATCAATTTCTTGAGTCACAGCAGCAATATCTACGCCGTAGTCTTCTAACTTTTCAAAGAAATTCAGGAAGTCCTTTAAACTTCGTGAGACTCGGTCAATTTTTGTCACCACAATTAGATCAAATTTCCCTTCTTTAGCATCTCTCATAAGACGCTCAATACCAGGCCGATTTAAATCTTTGCCCGATTTTGTATCCCTATATACTTCAGTGACTTTAAATGAAGGTGAACCAATGGTAGTTATTTGGTTCTTTTGATCTATCCAGGCGCGACATTGGTTTTCTTGCCCATCTAATGAACTAAACTCATTATCTGATTGCTCAACAGTTGAAACCCTAATGTAGATTGCTGCCTTAAGGTTTTTTTTCTTTCTTTTTTTTGACATAAAAAGGGAAGTTTTTGTTTTTAAAGTTTAATGACGCAATTTATGAGTACAATGTCATCTTACTAATCTTTTAATATTCCTTACTGTTACATCTAGTAGCGTAATATAAATTGAAGAAGAAATCAGAATTGCTTGCTATTTATAGCAGTGCTATATATTTTTGCTTGAAATATATAGCAAAACTAAATAAAAAGAGCATGCCTGAATACGGACAATATTTCAAAGCTCTAAGAGAATCAAAAGGATTTACTCTCAGAGATGTAGAAAAAAAAACGGATATTTCTAATGCATATCTTAGTCAGCTAGAATCGGGAAAAGTAAAACAGCCCTCCCCGAATACTCTTTTTAAGCTTTCTGAAGTATATCGAGTTGCCTATTCCTTACTTATGAAAAAAGTAGGTTATCCAGTTCCAGATGATAGCATAAATAATGAAAAGTCCATGGTACAAACCATAGTCAGCAATAAGCTAGGTGAAATATCTAGCGATGAAGAAATTGAACTGCTTCAGTATCTAAAATTCATAAGAAGTAGAAAGTGAACTGGTCATATTCAGGATATCGTCAATTTCAAAAATGTAACCGTCAATGGTACTATAGCAATATAGTAGCTCATCACGCAGCCAAAGATCCATTTAGGAAAGAAGTAACTGTATTATCCAAGCTGAAGACAATTGATGCTTGGCGGGGTGAAATTGTTGATCAACTTATAAGTGAAGTAATTATTGGTAAGATAAGAAAAGATCGGGGGCTAGATATTGATAAGCTCTTATGGGTCGCTGATCGAAAGTTTGATGAACAATATGAATTTGCGTTAAATAAAAAGTATCGTGAACCAAACGTAATACTATCTGATTATAACAAATTTTCAGCAATCATTGACCTAGACAATGATCAGGCACTAGATAAAACCGTGTTAAATAGAGTGAGAAATGATATTCATCAATCTATTCGAAACTTCATGAGTCGTGAAGATTTGATAGATTATTTGCGAACAGGCACTCAGTGGCTTACTCAAAGAGATCTTCAGTACCCTTTTAGTAAATTCAGAGCCAAAGGGCGACCGGACCTGATCGTTTTTTTCGAAGACGAGCCTCCCCATATCTTTGATTGGAAAGTACATACTTTTGCAGCTAAAACTTACCAAGATCAGCTTTTATCTTATGCTCTAGCACTTAGCAAAGTTATTGACATCAAGCCACATAAAGACTTTCCTCAAGAGTTGTCAGAATATGATGTGCGACATTACAAACTAACCGAGTTTCAATTGTTAGTTAATGAAATTCGTAGCTATTCTATCACAGACTACGATTTGAGTTCTACAGAAAATAATATTGCTAGTGGCCTTTTGGCTATGTACAGGGTCGGAGCGAATAGAAAATATAGCGATTGTTCACACGAAGAGTTTCCAACCACGTTTGATCCATCTAACTGTGAAAAATGTTCATTCAAATCAATCTGTAAATAATAATATTATGGACAAAGAGACTAATGTATTCCCAATTACAAATTTAAAAGACTTATCGGCAAACTATCGTTTGCTTGAAGTAATTGGTCTTAGAAGTACTGGTGATGACTATGATAGTAATATCCAGTTCATTACTAAAAAGCTTTCATTTTCATTGCGGCATCCTGTGATTGTTATTCACCGAGATAATGTGCCTTATTTAGTTGTAAAAGATAATCAGGAAATTCTCGAAGCTATTCCAAACGAAGGTTTTGAAGCAAAAAAAGGGGAATACGTGTATTTCCAAGATACTGGTGAATCTCAATACATCGATTTTGAAAGTCAAGATCCCTCAGAAAAGCAAATTATACTAAGGTTTCTTCAGTTCGATATTTCGGGTGAGATTCGGAAAGATAACCGTTTATGGCAACCGCGAACAGGAGATGCTTTTTTTAGCAAGAATACATATAACGGTAATAATAGGGATGTAGATATTTTTGATGGTTTTTTGGCACGAGTGGTAGAGCTCCCTTCCGGTGGTTATGGAATTAGTGTAGATATCACTAAAAAATATGTCTCTAGAAAACCACTTAAAGCACAATTATCAAAAAATGAGTTCAATCATATAAAGCGGAATAAGAAACGTCTAATTTATCGTTACGGTAAAACTTGGTTTGAAATAAAACCTGATGAGCTCAGTCCACTAGGCATTTCTAGATATCGCTTCAAAAGAGGAGATACATCTTTAACGCTGCTTGAAGATATTCGGCAAGTATATAATGGAAGTATGCCACCTGGCATTGCGAAACTAGCAGATAGTGCTTCTGTTTTAATATATAGAAATAAGAATGCGGATATGCAGCCTAAAGGGGCAGTTGCTGCTATGTGTTATATAACTTATGACACAGAAGATTATGAGGTTAGAGGATTACATAGGAAATCTATTATTGCTCCATTTTACAGAAGGAGAAAGAGCAGAATTGTAGCAAAAAAATTTCTAAGCAACCTAAAATTTGGAAATACTGAAATCAAACTTTCAAGTAATCCATTAAAGTTTGATTTGAATACATTCAAGATGCCTAATCTACGATTTAATAATGAGGTTATCTTAGGTTGTGAGAATAGCGAAAAGTCCAACATAACTGTTTCAAAAGAAAGGTTTGGTTCAGAAAGAAAAAAGCTATTACTCTCCTCGGAGGTCGGTTTCTTTACAAATAGTCCATTCATGAGGCAATACATTCTTATTCCTGAGACGATATATAACAGTTTTGCTAATGAGAAATATTTTCTGAAAGACTTATCAAATATGGTGGATAGAATGCATCCTACAGATGCAGGTTGGAAACCTGAAATTATACCTTATGATGACAGAAACAAAACAAATTCACTTGATATAGGATTCGAAATTCTTTCAAAATTAAGGCAAAAAATTAGCATGATTAACCGAGCATACGCTGTGGTTATACTGCCAAGTCATCTTGAAAGAGATAAAAAAATGCATGATGAAACTGCTGCATTAGTTGTTTCTGAATCTTTAAGTGATTTCAATGTTATGACAAGCATTATGCATACTAAAACTCTTAACGCTTGTTTTGGCCATAGGGAAGTGAATGGTGAGGTAGAATATTTTATAAAGAGTGGTGAAAGAGGAAGATTTCAAAAATTATATGAACGCTATCTGTTTGGTGTTGCTATTAATCAGGTTTTATTAAACAATGAAAGATGGCCTTTTATATTAGCTGATCCGTTGCATGCGGATTTAATTGTTGGAATCGATGTAAAGGAGCATATTGCAGGTTTTACTTTTATAGATAAATATTCTCAAAATATTTTACCTACCTGGGATAAGTCTCAAAGCAAAGAAAAATTGACAGAAGATCAAGTAAGTAGAATGCTTGTTAACCACATTCAAGTTTTTGCTGAAAATTCTGATGATCCTCTAAGAAATATTGCCATTCATAGAGATGGACGAGTTTTTAAATCAGAAATTCAGGGTGTAAAAAAGGCGATTGATCATCTGATTCTATCTAAGGTTCTACCCGAAGATGTCTCAATAAATATCGTTGAAATTCCAAAGTCCTCAAAGGTTCCTTTTAGAATCTATGAGGTTGTAAACCAATTTGATATTTGGGAAGCATCTAGAGATAATGGTGAAGTATTAAATCCCTCTGTAGGGACCTATTTGGTAATGAATGAAGAAGAAGCATATGTGTGTACTACAGGTAGAGAGTTTAACAAAAAAGGAACATCCAAACCTTTATATGTCAAGTTTAAAGAAGGAGGAATG
Source organism: Balneolaceae bacterium (assembly GCA_017643365.1). Lineage (GTDB taxonomy): Bacteria > Bacteroidota > Rhodothermia > Balneolales > Balneolaceae > HXMU1420-13. The sequence continues at coordinate 214,242 of JAEPNO010000004.1, forward strand.
TCTTTTGGTAACATTCTAGAAGATATCTACAAGCTTTCTTGTTTAACATATACTAAACCTGATGATTGTTCTCGAAATCCAATCACGATCAGTATGACTGATAGAAGGATAAATCTTCTTGGTAGTACATACAACACACAGAAAATTGGTTTAATGAAATCAATTCAACAATAGGTGAAATGATGAGTGATACTGGACTAAATGCAACTATATATTATCTGACAAGCAAATACCTAGAGATAATCAATGACTTTTTGATAGCTATTCAGGATGACGCTGAAAAACTATCTGTAGAGCAATTAAATGAAATAAAGGAGCTCATAGAAAACTTACAAGATGAAGAAATAATTGACACGAGGATACAAACACTTAGTGTCATAATTGAAAGTCAATTACGTGAAAATAGACTTTCACCAAAGCAATTTTATTCTACTCTTAATGAAAATTTGGATGAGAGAAGGTATGAAGCATTAGCAAAAAATCTAGACCACGTGATTATTGCTTTAGACAATGAGTATTCACACGCACTAGCTAAAATGAAACAAGTATAATGGTAGATTATATTGATGGTGCGATTTTAGAGAATATTCAAAAAGCGAGGATACTTAAGAGTAAGTTTCCAGGAGCTAAAGAGTCCAGTATTTATTTTGAGTCTTTAATTGCAAAGGCAACTGTAGAGATAGAATCGACTATTCAGAAATTAGTCCAACTCCTTCATAATCAGGACTATTCAAAACCCGAAAATCTCCAACAAAAATTCAGGAAATTTAAAGCCATCTTAAGTGAATTGCATGTTTTAGAAAATGTAATTGTGGCTGCGATTAGTAGAAGGCATGCCGACGATGATTATGCTAATCAGCTAATAAGACAAATTTGTAGTGAAATTGAGTATCCTACTCAATCACCTGTCGTTTCCTGTTTATCGCAACATTACTATAGAATTTTTCCTTATTACAATTTTGTATGTATGCCTCTTTTGGAGTCCGATTTTTTGCTTCATCTACCTGATCTTTATCATGAAATATGTCACCCACTAATTTCCGTTGATAACCCCAATACTGATGCCATAAAATTAGCAAGAGGGAAACTTAATCGAGACGTAAAGAAATATTTCAAGGGAGAAATTAGTAGGCTTCAAATGAATCAATTCGAGAACTCACCAAATCTAAATATGCACTTTGTTTGGAGAGATTCTTGGGTTGATAAATGGTCGGAAGAATTTTTTTGTGATTTATTTGCCACGCTAACACTAGGACCGGCTTTCGTTTGGAGCAATCTTCATATGTGTGCAAAAATGGATTGGAGCCTCTATCAGATTCCTCATTTTCAGAAAACCTCGCACCCACCATCCGCGGCCAGAATGCAAGCCATGTTTTATGCATTAGATTTAATAGGTTTCAATTCCGAAAGAAAGAATATTGAAATCGAGTGGGGCCAATTTGTTAGTGTTATAGGTACAACTCCGGATCAGGAATATCATATTGCTTTACCTGACAGCTTTCTTCAATTATCAGCTAATTACACACTTGAAGGAGTGAGAGGTTTGGGTTGCAAACTGGCATCTGAAAATCAAGATGCACTGATTATAAAAACACTAAATGAAGCTTGGAATAAATTTTGGCAAAGTCCAGTCGAATTTTCAGATGAAGAGCAGTCTATGGTAAAAGCACTAAAAGCCCAACTGAATTGAAAATTTCAAATGCTAATATCGCGCTAGAATTTGCAAGGAGAACAAATGTGTCTTTTTTTCTTACCGGAAGAGCTGGAACTGGTAAGTCAACATTGCTTCAACAAATTATTAAAGAGTCTGATAAGAACATGGTTGTTCTTGCTCCTACTGGAATTGCAGCCCTCAATGTAAATGGAATGACAATCCATTCTTTTTTTGGGCTGCCATCACGCATGCTTTTAATCCGCGATGAAGCAGTTAAAGCATTTTGGTCAAATTCTGAGAAAAGAAAGCTCATAGAATCTTTAGATACCGTAATTATTGACGAAGTATCTATGGTAAGAGCAGATTTAATGGACGCAATTGACTATTCGCTCAGGATAAACTCGAATAATCCTCAACTTCCTTTTGGTGGAAAGCAAATGATATTTGTTGGAGATTTATTCCAATTAGAGCCGATTGTAAGTAAAGAAAAAGAACAAAGGTATATTAAACAGTTTTACCAATCCGCACATTTTTTCCAGGCTAAAGCCTTTAACGATTTTAAATTTATCACAATTGAACTTGATCAAGTTTTTAGACAGCGTGATGAAAATTTCGTGAAACTGCTTGATAGAATTAGAACGGGAGTATTTGATCATAATGACTTACAAATATTAAATACTCGGGTTCGAAAACCTATAGAGGGTGTGCTCGCCTTGACTACACGTGTAGATATAGCAAATGAAATTAATAAAAAAGAGTTTTTGGCTCTTGATGGTCAATCGCATTCCTTCCAAGCTATTGTTAAAGGGAATTTTCAAACTGCTGTAAATCCAGCCGATCAAACTTTGGATTTGAAGATAGGTTCACAGATAATATTTATAAAAAATGATAAGGAAGGAAGGTGGGTCAATGGAACACTTGGTCGAGTTCACTATTTGACGGAAAATTCTATTCAGGTTGAATTAACTAATGGCAATATATATCAAGTAGATAGAGAAGTATGGGATAATGTTAAGTATTCATTTAATTCTGTTACTAATAGAGTAGAAGCACAAAGAATAGGAACCTATAAGCAATTTCCTTTAAAACCAGCCTGGGCAATTACGATTCATAAAAGTCAAGGAATGACATTTAGCAAACTCATAATAGATTTTGGCACTGGGACATTTGCCAACGGCCAAGCTTATGTAGCTTTAAGTAGGGTACAATCTTTGGATGGTCTTTTTCTGAAAAGGTCAGTAAAGGCTGAAGATATTATGGTAGATCTAAGCCTCAATTCAGTTAGTGATCAGTTTAGTTCAAAGGAGCTGTTAGTAGAATTGACAGCTGCGAAAAAAGAATACTCTCTTTTGGAGTCTAGAAATTTCATAGAACGGGGAAATTATTATCTCTATGATGCATTGAAATCTGTGATCAGAAGCGATTGGGGAGGGGCATATTTCAAATTTTTTAAAGCTTTTGGAATACTTACATCTGATGATTTTATCATACAAAATGAAAAGTTTTTAGAATTACAATCACAGGCATTAGAAACTATAAGGTTAATGGACGCTGTTAATGATCATAATTTTTCGTTTGTCTGTGGAGTAATTAGTTTTCTGAATAACGATTTTGAGAAGGCAGTTAATTCTTTTAAAAGAATTAGTAAATATGAAGAAGGGCTAGTTCAATATTTCTTATCTAAGAGTTTGCTTTTAAATCAATCCCCTTATCAATCCTTAGAGGCAATTGATCGATCACTAGAGATTGTTCCATCATCCAGAGGTTATTACCAAAAAGCAATGATATTTAATCCTTATGAGCAATACCATAGCGAAGAGCAATTAATTAGTAGGGATTTATATATTGAAAATCTTCTATTTTCGTTGAATTCAAATATAAGTAACTATTCGTCCTATCGAGCTCTACTTAATTATATTCAACATGAAGATTTAGCATTAGATTTGCCAGATGAAAGTGTTTATTTGAGTGAAATAAAGAAATCAAAAATCGATGCAGAATTTTTTGAAAAAATGAGACGAAAGCTTCAAAAAAATAAACCTAAGCTACTCAACTTAACTTTTTCAGTTGATGAAATTCAAGAAATGGAAAAAGTTGAGGAAGAAGAGTTATTCGAAGAATACGAAATATCTGAACAAGATTTAATGGAAGATGGGTTAGATGAATACTTTGATGATGGGTATTAGTTAACAGTTAGATTTCATCGTCAGTACTAATACCATTAGCGCTAAATAGAAAAATTTGGATAAGGATTTTTTTTCAGAAATTAACTTTACAGAGATTCATCTCTATTTTTTTCAACTACAACCAAATCTCCACAAGCTGTCCACTTTTTAAAGATGTAGTTGCTGTCCGAATGCTGATGAGGGATGGTCTTCAAGTTTATTATCCCATTAGCCCCTTTTAAGAAGGCATTGAATTTGAGTTCCCATATTGCCTTTTCAAAATCATCATGTTCAAGTATTGTTTCTAAATAAGATAAATTCTGGACTATTTTATGATTTCCAACATGACTACTGCGGACTGTAATAATGGAATCAGATTTTTTATCTCGTTCAAATTGACATTCAGAGCATAAATCCATTGGAGTAGAATAGCCAGGATCCTCCAGGTTAGCTTGATATGCTAAAATTCTATGATCTTCACACAGATGGGCTCCACATTCCGCACACCAATGGTCTCGAATAGGCCAAAAGAAAAAAAACCAGTCTCTAGAATCTTTGTCGCAATATTTACATTTCATGGAAATAAAAATTAATACAATTGTTAGTTGAATTTTCAATTCTAAATATAAAAGAGAAGTAAAACTTCTCTTTACTCCAGTATCTAACCCGAGGTAGAAACTGAAATGTCTTCTCTGTAAAATGGACCATTTTCTGGCTCCCGAACGATGAAAATGAATGAATCTACATTGTTTAACTCTGTCTCGAATTTTAACCAGTCTTCCTCAGAAAATGCGGTAAGAACCTCGTAGTTTTTGAGCTGATTTACAGTAAGTCCACCAAGTCGAGAGTTGGTTTGCGATTCATCAAAAAATTGAGATGAAATCGTAACACCTTCTCTAGCTTGCATGAATATGCCTATTGTGTTGAGGTTAATTTCATCGTTTAGAGTTCTCGGAGATTGTAAATCTGAAGGGAACTCTACATTCATTAGTTCTAAATCGAACTTTAACAAATGAGCGTTTTTGTCTCCAATCATTACTTTGCCTCCATATTCTATAAAGGAAACTCGAATTGTAACACGTCTACTTATGGATGAAAGATTCGAATAGGTGCCGCCACGGTAATCAACATATCGAATACTGCCGGAATCAAATTCGCTTAAGCTTTGAACAATTTTAAATTTTTCATCAGGCGTATTGTTACAGGCAATTAGGAGCATTGCAGTCATAGACATGAGAATTATGCGGAGATAAACCGAGATAATTTTCCTTAAACTCAGATCATATGTGTTAGTTTTTTTCATTGTGATATTGAAATTTTGGTTAGAATATTTTGCACAATATATTGTGCATAGTCAAGCCTAGAATTCCCTGATACTTGGTTCATGAAAACCAAGGAAGAAATTCAGGCCATTATTGGATTAAATGTTAGGAAAGCAAGAGAGGGAGCTGGGCTTTCACAGTTTGATTTGGCTCTTGAAAGCGATCTTCACCGAAACATGATTGATCTAATTGAGAGAGGCCAGACTATGCCTACGGTTTTCACGATTTATAAGCTTTCTGAAGCATTAGAGCTTGAACTTTCAGAATTGTTAATAGGGGTGAAATAAAAAAGGAAGCCCGAAGGCTTCTCTTATACTGCAACTCCATTTTTTGAATATTCCTCTGGAGACTTATAATCCGCACGTTCAATAACCCGCTGATAATTTCCAGAAGGCTTTAGCTCAAAATATGCCACTTTACCACTGGCATTCTTGTAGGGTAGAACGGACTCGATATTGGCATACACTTTCCCGTCTTCCACCTCATTGTGAACAACCAGAATATTACAGCTCATTCCAATGTAGGTTTCCAGATCAACCCCTTCTGTTAGCTCTACCTGAGTGAACTTCTGACCTCTGAAACGCTCTAAATCTTTGCGAAGATTACTCTTTTCATGTAGGCTCCATGTGTAGCGTTTAACGAGTATGAAAGGCTTATCCTCATCGTCAGTGAGCTGGGTCTCAAAGACCAGGGAGAGTTTGTGTTTAGCTCCCCAAGGACTTTCCTGCTGGCCAAGATCAACGGTGTCAACCAATACGGCTGCATGGAGTCCATCCGGGCATAGTGGGAACTCTTGGGGTTCGTCTTTTACAATTAGTGGCATAAAAACCTCCTTGTTTGTGTTGTGTGTAGAAATTGTTTGTACAGTTCTGGATGAGCCTTGCGAAACTCGCCGGTAGTTAATCGGCTTTGTGAGCTCGACTTCCAACTAACCAGCTTGTTGCCAGCTAGTACCAGGCTTTCGCTGTTTTCCAGCCGGACTTTCAGCTTAGTTTTCAAGTGCTCTTCCATTTCCTCCAGCTCTTCCTTACGATCACGGACTTGAACAAGCTCTTTGTACAAATTGTAATCTTCTGGAGTAGCTTCGACCGTAGAGCCATCAGAAGTACCATAGAGGAGCAAAGCGTCCTCTCCGTTTATGGCTTCAGGCTGTTTGCCGCCAATCATGTGGATGTTCCACCAGTGGATAAGCTGATCCATGTTCTCAATAATGAGATTATCATCACGCTGGATAAGCACAGGATCATGGAATACGCAGGTGTCCCTTTCGTACACTTGCAAGTAGGCAAGCTCATAGCTTGTGATTCCTAAATAGTGCTGGATCTGTAAGATCCATTCTATCGGGTATTCACCATCCAAAGCTTTAAGCCGTTGGCTGGTTGTTGTTTTCAGTTCAAGGACAGCTGTTGAGGCTAATCCTTTCGAACTATCGGCGAGAACCATTCGGTCGATGTTCGCTCGTAAGAATGAATGCTCTGGATGCTGGTAGGTTTTATTTACCTGCCGGGTTTTAAGCCCGGTTACATCCTCGAAGTGTTGGCTAAGAATGGGCTCGAAGAAATGCCCGAACCTGAGAATGGGCGTTTCCTCAATGGGTGGGACTACGCCTCTTTTTCGGAGCCATAGCTGAAGGGGTGTCGAATACGGATTCTCACCGAGAATCGTAGCTACATCACTTCCTCCGATGTAATTAGCTCGCTCCTGTACCCAGTCTTGGGAGGGAAGCTGAGATTGTAGTGTTTGCATAGTGGGTTAGTGGGATAAAGTGTTAGAAATAAAAAAGCCCTCCGATTACTCGGAAGGCTCTTGGTCGTCGTTGGGCTGCTCTCCTAACAGGAGTATTCGTAGCGTTTGCCGGAAAAACTCCGTAGCTGCATTGATGAAGTCTTTCATGTGTTTTTCCCTCCGGTTATAATGATGATGACAATTTTAATCAGGTACTTCGGCAGGTTCATAGAGCAAATACCTTGCTTACGTTTTCCTGATAACGTGCCTGAAGATGCGGTTCCATTTGGTGGCTGATATGATTGGTCAACCGGTTCAGGAGTCTCCATTGAGTAATGCGCCCGATCTCCTCCTGGGCAATACACTGCTCAGCCAGCCGTTTGGAGATTTTTTCAGAGACGTTTTCCAGAAGCTGCTCGTCTACCCGAAGTTGTTCTAGGCGATTGATGCGCTCCTGAATCTCCGGAAAGTAGCTCTTAGCTTCGGCGAGCTTTTCTCCCAGATTATTGAAGGAAAAGCCTTTGGTATGGCGAGAGTAGTACTTGGAAAGCACCTTGCCCCATACCATACCGTTAGAGCATATCGCCCGAATAGCACCAAAATAGAAGCGTACCCCTTCACTCTGATCGTAGGAGTTATGGATGAAAGCTGAGAGGGCTATATCCGATTCCCGATCATGGAGCCGAAGCTCGGGAAAGGTAATCTGAAGACGCATCCGCTCATTGCTCACAAAGGAATGAGATGGATCGATTTTAAAGCTGTGACCACAGGTAGCCAATTGACGCAATAACTGGTCTATCAGATCCGAGTTGGTCACAATTTTATAGGTGTCTTTCACAATGGAAATAACCTTGTTGGTATCCTCCCGGACGATGGCTTTATAGCCATTGGAAAGAAACGTATCTGGGTTTTCCAGATTGATGATGGGAGATTTCTGGTCATCTACAGCTACCACTCGCTGAGTCACCGGAAAGCAGAAAGGTTCTAGGTTCATAAGACTTGGAATAAGAGTTCAATGGCATAATTACCATTGTTCTTATACCCAAAAAAGGCTCAGAATGGGGGGCAATTGGGTATAAGAAGAGTGAGGCAAAACCTCATAAATTGTAACCAATCCAACCACCATGCATACAGTTGCTGAAGTCTCACTCAAATACCAAACCAACACGACCTTTCAGGAAAAACCACTTATAAAATCACCGGAGGAAGCAGCCAGATTTCTTAGAGAAATATGGGATCAAGACACTCTTGAATTCAGGGAGGAATTTGTAGTTGTCTTACTAAACAATGCCAAGAAAGTCCTTGGATGGAGTAAAGTCTCCACAGGCAGCCCAAATACCACCATTGTACATCCTGCCACAGTGTTTCAGCTCGTGCTACTAGGAAACGCGGCAAGTATCATTCTAGCCCATAATCATCCAAGTGGGAAGCTCGAAACGAGTTTAGCAGATTTAGAACTTACAAAGCGGCTGGTAAAAGCTGGAAAGCTATTTTCAGTGTTTGTGGATGATCACATCATTCTAACCAGAGACGGCTATCTTTCCATGCGGGAAGAAGGACTTATGAAAGAGGGGTGACTCTCTTTTTTAGATTCAAAAATCCTATAGGAGAGTTTTTAAATTTTAGCCAAAAAAATTTCATAATTCGATTTTCAAACCAAAACGGTCAATTTCTGGATGAGAGTTTAATTGCTTTGAATCTGGGTAGATTGCCGGGGGTATGGGACCCGGCAATTACCGCAAGATTGGGTTTAATTCAATATGAGCGAGCTATACGCCCATTCCATTGTATTAGTTAATAATTCCAGCTAAGAACAAATCAAACGTATATCGGAGTTTCCAAATATGTCTCTCTTCATAGCCCGGTTTTGATTTCATCATTAAAGCAAGATTATCCATGGTTTTCGCATTTCATTTTCTCGCACGATCCGCTTCTTCAACGTAGAAGTAAACGTTCCTCATGTGCGTAAAACCATGGTCTTTTCCTTTCACTCTAACAAGGTTCAGAAATTCCTGCTCGGTACGATTTGTAAAACGTATTGTTTTGTAATTTTCGGCTTTCATGCTTCCTCGTTGCACGCCTTTCGAAATAGATGGGGCTAGCCACTCTGGACGGCGTCAACGTTCACGAATAGCAATGTAATTGATCACCCAAGGTGTGACACCGAATTCCTTTGCCGTACGGTAGGTTCCTTTTTCGTATCAGGTGTTGAATACGGTATAGTATCCATAGGTTTGCAACAGTTTTTTACTCCAACCACGCTTTCCTGAGTGTATTTGGTAGATTTTTGGTTTTTGATTCATTTTAGATTTTAACGATCCCATATATATAGTCTCCATTTTAATACCGTAGGGTTAGGGTAAGACCAGGTAAAGAGTTTGTGTTTTTTAGATAATACCTGAGCTTTTGCCTGCTGTTTTACTAAATAAACTATTGCCATACGGTAAAGGTTAATAATTGCTGTTTAATCGCTGTATTGAGCGATAATTGTGTTTGTGTCTGTACGGAATGCCATACGGTTATCATACGGCAATCCTCATAGCTGTATGTATTAGACGATTGTGACGAGCCACCATACGGCAGATCTATACGGTGACTCTTGTTATTTCGATTATTCATTGAATAAGGTATTCCTTGTGATTCCATTAGGTATTCTAACGGCGTATAGTTTCACATTCTTAGGTCTCTTTGCCTCATATTTATGCTTAACCAAAAGGCGTCCTAGCATTGAAGCACTCTCTCGAGGATGAATATAACCGCGTTCAATCATGTCATTGAGAAGCATTGAGGCAGCCCAATGTTGGGTATCCTGGTCGTTCCAAGGGGCGGGTTCGTAGTAAGAGAGCAACGCCTCTTCGAGTGCATTTACCTTCTCATAGGAGGTGTTGTGCGCATTGATATCTTTGATCTCATCCTTGTCAAACCAGTATTTGAATCCTGATTTGAACAGGTTATACGCTTCTGCCCAGACCGCATCAATATCAACATCATGCTGATAATCCAGATCTATAACCTCGTGAATGAGGAACCGTCTTGACCCGGTGGTATCATTTAAGATTTGATCCTCATTTATACTTCCCACAAATGATGCTCTACGAATTAGTTTCTCTGCAAATCTACCGTAGGGTCTTCGTATTCGAATGTCACTTTTTGTGATGATCTCTTTGATGGCGCTTGCGGAAGCTCGGCTTAGTGATTCAAGTTCATCCAGATTGATGATGAGACACTCACTGATGTTTACAGTGGTGTCTTTGTCACGCGGATCAATCGGGCCCGAGTAAGAGTACTTTTGCAGCTCTTTGGGCAACATACGCATGAACCAAGTGGTCTTACCCAGTCCTTGGTCACCCATTAAGATGAGGGTAGTGTGATTTACTTTTTCGTCCTCAAGCGCTCCTGCTACTACGGCAACCAATCATTTGGTAAGTGATGTGGTCCAGTATGATTGATCTGTTGTTGCTACAGTTGCTGCTAATTGTTCGATTGCAGAAGTTCCAGTGCACACTGAATTTTTCGTGAAGTACTCTATCATAGGATTGTACGTCGGTGAAAAGTCAGACTCTAGCAGTGAATTAAGTGATTCGGCTCCGATTGTTCCTCCATCGTTTTTAATCTTACGATGTAACGAGTTGAATTCTCGCTTAGATAGGAGCTCCCATTCATTGCCTTTCTTTGGCTTTAATTCTACTCGATCCAAAACCTCATTGTACCTGAAATCGTAATGGTATTTTAAATAGCCTTCGATTTCACTTTTATGATGGATATGCCGGTTCGATAGTGCCTTTTCAATGGTCATCTGGCCATAGGTAGCTCCGTCTAAACGATGCTTCTTATCCCATTTTGGACGCATTAGCTTAGATGATCGAAAAAGACGGTTGATGCGATCAGCGTCAAATCCACACCATTTGGAGAAGAAGTGAACCAGGCGTAAGTCAGCTCTGGATTGATCACCCTCGTATTGGGTTAGGTCGCCATACACATACAAGTTTCTGAATTCTTGACCGTCGTTTTTATTTTTAAGCAGGTTATCAATGATTCTTTGATCCCCGTTGGTCAATTCTCCGCTTCGATTGAGCGATGGAATGGAAGAATTGTCTTTGGGTAACAGATTCCAGAAAGAATCGTCAATCTCTTTGATAGGTTTTAGCTTTCCGTATAAGACTTGTCCCGTAATCGTGAGATATCTTGCTTGCTCATAAATCTCAAGCTCTTTTGCTCCTTTGATACTTTTGTACCGATTCACTGCTCCATTGGGCATGGAACCCTTGGCAAGGATGCGAATTCCGGTTCCGCTAGGTGATATCTCGGAATAGGAGTCTAGCGATTCAATAAGAGTTTGAACTTCCTCTGAAAGTTTCCCGTCATGGATACAGTCATCAAAATCAAACCCTACAATTCCATCTTCTTTGGTTAAGACATAGCCAATACCATTGTATTGGTTGTTATGTGCCAGATAGTGCTCTTTGGCGTCCTGGTATGAGCTTCAGGTAGAAGGGGTGGTAACACTGGCATAGTCCCCATTTACTTGGAAAGGAATTTTAGTGGATTTACCGTCTCTTTCGACGAGTTTTCAGAGCACCCACTGAGCTCTGTCTTTTATTTCGGAAGGTATGCTGTCATAATGCATTTTGTTCTCCTGTATATTTAGTTATTCATTAATCGAGGGACTTTTCACACGTCCCATATATAATTCTATTAGAAGTACGTGGGTAAGTCAAATTAACATGGAAAAAAAGTCATTTTTTTTTGATCATTAGTCATGAGCAATAACCCGATAGATATTATAAGGCGTATAGAGCTTGAGATTAATCAGCGGGGTAAAAGTCTGACTGACAAATTAGTATGGCTACAGAATTCGGATTTAGTTCAAGTAAATAGCATTGATGAAATTTTTCGTGTTCTTAATCATATTCACCAGTTCAAGATTCAGGAAAGGGAAGAATACATTGAGTTGATTAAGGTTTACTTGCAGTTATTTGAACGCTTCCCTTTACTCATGAAATTAAGGAAGCAGTATTTCTTATTGTGGCAGGAATTTCTTGATACCAATGGACATAATATTTCTTCAACGGCAATCAGTGATGTGGTCTATATACTAGACCATCAGGTTAACTATCTTCAGCTTTATGGGGATGATTTTGACCAGATTCGAACACTAGCTATAGGTCTTGTTTATCGAGTTAAGACACTGAATAAGTCCAATGAAAGTGAAACTGCGGACGCCTTACAGCTCGATCTAAGCGCTCTTAAGGATTTTTATCAATCCCGATTGTCGGATCAGGAAGCATTTGATCTGGCTACTCAGCATATATTGGATAAAACCTAGAGTAGGGTCTTTTATTTAGGTCATTTAGAAATTTAGAAAGTTTATTAGTGGATCAAATTCTACGTTTTTGTAAACCAAGAACTAAATGGACGGTTGACAATATTTAGATTAAGGGGTAATCCAACACCAGAGGTACTTTGCTTACCATTGTTATTTGGGGGTAAATGAGGGAAATGATGACTTCCCTTTTTTATTGAACCCATTTTTTCCAACCAGGCATACAGCTTAGTATTGCTTGGGAAGAACTCCCGGATTGGAGTTCCATCCCAAACATCTTTTGGAAACCAACAATACCCATGGTCCATTACATAAGCATCAAACTCTGAATCGTCAGACCAGCTTTGAAGCAATTTTCCTAAAACCAGTTCTTTCTTCAAATCTTGGGTAAGTTCAATATTCCAAAGACTATCCAAACCCCACAAAATATCTTGTTCTACATTCGAAGTGGTTCCCGCCATCTCGTCAATGATCTTTCCTATCACGATAAGGGGGGTAGCCAATTGAAATTTTCGGTTGTCCAGTTTTTTACCGGATATCGGCATTTGAATATCAGTGGGGATCGATCCAATGGTATTTAGGATAATCTGGGTATGTAAAAGTGGAAGAGCAAGTGCTGAAGTTCTTATTAATTCTTGCTGATGTTCTACTTGTCGGTCAAACTCCATAAACCCATCGAGTTGAATCTGTTTTGGTTTTTCCTTTGTGGGTATGGGGATTGTTCTAGAGGAAAGAGTATCCAGATTTATTCCCCCAGTTCCACCAAAAGCTTTTGGAGAGTAGGTATGAAGTGTCTGAGAGGATTTCCCAGCTTTTTTAGTATATGTTCCTTTGTAGTTATAGCCACCGTTTAAAAATCGGGAAAGATCATCATGAGTATTTTTAGAGGAAGAAAAATCCTCGAATTCATCAACGCACAATGTGGCACAACCCAAATCAACAAGTTCTGTCATTGCAGCAACAGTAGCTTTGGTTTTTACTTCCCCGTTAAAAGAAAGTGCAGCAATTACATCAAGAACCGTTGTTTTTCCACTTCCTCTTATTCCTTGGAAATGTAGATATGGGTACGCAGGAAATGCTTTGTAAAAATAGGTACCAAGAATCCATGCAGAAAGAACCGAATACCATGAATCTTCTTTGAGGTATATGTAACGCTTTATGAAATCCAAAGTGGATGTAAATAATTCATCAAATGGAACAATTCGTTCTTCTTGGATCCTTTGAATAATATCTGGTGTACAGACTGTACGAAATGGCTCAAAATGTCGGAATTCAACAAATTCAAAGACCTTAAGGTCACGATCCTCGAGAATACGAAAAGGATTAGATATCGCCACTGAGTCTGTATCACCAATCTGATAGAAAAACCTATTTCCCTGAATATCTTGCGCGGGGTCAATTTCTGGAATCCTTTGAGAACGTGCGGCATTATATGCTTTTTTAGAAGGGACATCTCCAGGATTCAGGGAATGGGAGAATTTTCTGATTCTGTTTTCAAAGACTTCAATCCCAAATTTAGTCAAGAAATCCTCGGCTTTTTGCTTACCAAAAGCTCCTGCTGAATTGATTCGATATACAGAAATGCCAGCTTTAAGACAAAGTTCTGCAAACGGATAGATAGAATAATCAAAAGTGACTCCCTCATGATCTGCAAGTAGGTAAACATCTGATTCAGAAAGCAAATCAGAGTAATTGAAATGGGAAAGTTCATTTTGGCTTGGCAGAGAGAGGGCCTTTATACCTTGCTCATTGAAATAATCGGCCACTAAAGGATCCCAGGTTACCAATACCGAACTAGGATTTTGTTGGAGAATATTTGGATGAATTCGTAGTACCCCATAGGATTCCCATTGTATTCCTATTTCATTAATAACGACATCTCGGGTAGCTATGCAGTATCCTGCCGAAGACAAACAATGGTAACGTATAATATTATCCGAAGCATCTCCTTCTTTCCACACTCTCATTGACTTATATCCGCCTGCCAAGTTAGCATGGTAGGAGGGGGTGTCACAAAAGTCAGCTACTCTTGTAAAGCTTGTTTCATAAGTTTCAGCAACCGCTAATCCATCAGGTTCAGTTATTCCGTATATGAGATCTAAAAGCTCAGATATTGGTGTAAGTTTATTGTCCACTTCAACATAGTCCTTTTGATATCGTAAAGAATGCTTGTTGCCAAAACGATCAATAAAATTCAGGTCAATGGGATACTCTTCATGAAAATAGGCCTCCTGATCAAAGTCAGGAAAAGTAATACGTACAAATTCACCTTGTTTCTGAGAGGAGAGGAGCTTTTTACGTGCGTTTTTTAAATTAATACTCATGAGAGGTCTCCAGCAGGTTGTTAATTATTTCATCGGTGAGCGGATTTCCATCTTTAGTGTGGACATGTAAGTATCTTAGCAGTTGCTGGAAGAACCCGGTAACTTCTGCTTGAGAATATGGACGGTCGGGATTCGCAAAATGAGCTACTACTCGGTCGATAGTCTCTTCACCTACCGTATTTTTAATGGAGCTTAATAGCCCGGAAAACTGAGTTCGATACCCTTCCTCATCAGGGTATGTGACTTCGACATGAAGTCCAAAACGGCCAGTACGTTTTAAAGCAGGATCAATGTCCTCAAATAAATTGGTAGCGGCCATGCATAGTACACCATCATTGTCATTTGCACCACTCAACTGGGTAAGCATAGCATTTATAGCATCATTTTGATGAGCTTCAGCACTTGCTTGTCTATTACCCAAGCTATCGATTTCATCAAAGAATAAAAGAATGGGACGAAATAGTCTTGCCTTTTCAAAGAGTGAGGCAATATTCTTGTTTGTATCTCCAACATACTTAGATTTGAGTTCTCCTAGATTGACTTCCATAAACAATACATTGAGTTCATTAGCAATTGCATTTGCCAGAGAGGTTTTACCTGTACCAGGTTTTCCATGTAGCAAGATTCCATTAGCCTGAATCGCGGGCAGATCCTGACGATATAATTCAGGTTCTATCGAAAATTGTAGTTCTTGCTTGAGCTGATTAAAGATTTTTCCAGCACCATATAAGTTCTCGATTGATAGGGTAGGTCTTGAAATATTAAGTTCTAATTCACATAAAGGTGTAACAGATTTAAATGCTTCTTCAAAATCTTCGGATATGATTATTGAAGGGGTAGAAGTTGTTTTTTGCCTCATTCTATGACGCTGTTGAGCAACTACTTTTTCAGTGTAGGTATTAATATCAGCCCCCACAAAACCGATCATTCTTTTGGAGAGATCTTTTAAGTACTGATGTGTGATTTTCTTGTCAACAGTTAGCTTTTTTACAAGAGAACCTAGTATCTCGAATCTACCGTTAGCATTGGGTGGAGGAACTGCAATTTTTGTATCAAAACGACCGGATCGCAAAACCGCAGTATCTAGCTCCGACATATAATTCGTGGCAGCAATAACCAGAACATGGGCTTTACGTTTTTTAGGATCGAGTTCCTGTAGTAAAGTATTTACATTTTCCTTGTCGTGGGTGCTCATACCGGAGCGATGCCCGGCTATGGCATCAATTTCATCGATAAAAAGAATTGCTCCCTGAGAATAAGACGCCGCTTCTTCAAATTTCTCTCCAATTTTTAATGAGGTCTCATGTACATAAGGAGACCCTATACTTCCTAGATCCATTCGAACTAAAGGAAGGTCTAAATCATCAGCTATAGCTTGAGCGATCTGCGTTTTACCTGTACCTGGAGGACCATATAATAGTACTCCACCGATAGGAGTAGGATCAGAATATAATTGTTGATCCAGAATGTCATTAAAGGGGTAAATTACCTCAATACGAAGACGTTCGATAACGGCATCTATACCTTTAAGTTGATTTAATGAACTATGGGAAACAGATTTACGGGATTTGAACGATGAACTGATAGATTGAGGATCAACTAGAGGATTAACCACTACCTCTAAGGTGCTGGACTCTTGTGTTTTACCTCCAGAAGTACCAGTATTTTTTGGTAAATAATTTCGTTTTATTTCTGTGTCGTAGGTTAAGATTCCAGCTTCTATGTTTGGTGAAATATTAGTCACTTTAAAAACGAGTTCATCCAAATAAATCAATTGGTTTTTGAAAACTATAACCTTGTCATCCAGTTCATATGTAATCAATGGAATTTCAGGATCATCATCTTTTTCATCTACTTCAGTATTTATTTCTTGTAGAGAAATCTTGTTAATGAAAGGGAGGTTTGGAAAAGAAAGAAATCCATATTCTTTATTCTCGCAATATAGATCACGCCATGTGTTGTCAACAATAACTACTTCTTGAAGGTGATATTTTGCGGGTACAGGAACAATTCGACCTTCAATATGTTGGTCATTTTCCCATTCTATTTTACATTCTCGACTGTATTGAGCTTTGAATTTTTTTATCAGCCTTGGACTTACTCCTATTCCTTCAAATCCAGCTTCATAGAGTATTCTAACTTTATGCATAAGCACTCCCTATTCTCTTTGTTCAAAGTAAAGCAATAGTCTTAGTCAAAACTGTACCAGAATGAGAATGGAGTCAAATATGAGTAAAAGTTAAGTTAATACAAGGTTTTTTGGCAGATTTTTTAAGTAAGTATTGTATAAACAAATAATTGATAAGAATACTTATTCCTGACTTTTTAGCACCTTCGTAACCCATGCCCGACTTACCCCAAACTTTCTTGCAAGCTCTGCACGGCTTTTAACCTTCCCAGAGTCCAATAATTTTCGGAACTCCTTTGCCTGAAAGGACCGCGTATTCTTTTGATCAGTCCTGGCAGGTGGGTTAACATATTTTCGTGTTAACGCTGTGTTCGCATGATTGAAAAATGGGAGTGATTTTTGGAGTTTTTTGAGGTCAATTTCAAAACGAGCTCCATTAGAACCGCCTCTTAAGACCCTAACAGGCCATTTTATTTCGAACAATATTCGCAGGTTTGCAACTTCAGGGGAGCTTTATAAAAACCCTAAGTTATATGAATACTGTAGCTTAGGGTTTTTTAGTTTTAGATAGGTGAAACAATAGTGAAACAAAAGCTTATTTAACTTCTGTTTTTCACCTTCTTTGAGCTCTCCTTAGCAAGCTCTTGACATGTCTTTTTAAAGCGTTTACAAACCAACCATTACTTTCTTCCCGAGCTTTTCTTCTTTCTTCCAATTCATCGGCATACAACACCTTAAAGTTGGAACTTTTATTGAAGTAATAATTATGAAGTTCACCGTTGTTGAGGCGGATAATTACCAGGCTTACAAAGAAGTGACGAATACCTGTTGCCACGACTTCTTCATCTACAACCGTCCAGTCTAAACCTCTTACGCCATGTAATGGGCATAAGTAGCGATCATAATCATCGAATACATCGAGAGGAAGAATCGTTTCTTTAAAGGCAGTTTCTACAGATAACCCATCTCCACGAAGAACCGGTTCATAGGGTTCATCAGAGCTTTCGAACATACGAAGGTAACTACGTTGTTTGGGGTTACTACTGCAATACATATTTAATTAAGTCAATTTACTAGAGTTTCCCTTTCGGTTTAATAATGGTTTTTTCAGAGCAATCAAATATTCCTCTAGTTCGAAGCGCCCAAATGCTACAGGAAGTATCTTTATGCTACATTCACTTATAAATTGATCTAAAGTAGCTTCCTCTGTTTCAGAAAGATATTTACGCTTTCCTTTTTTTTCCTTTAGAGTAAAACCTAGCAGCTTTTCAGCAGTGTTACGGCGGAAAGCAGAGAAATATGTTGTCTTACTGTGTGCTTTATATCGCTCAAAAAGATTGCTCGATTCACCTATATAAATGAGACCATCTTCCGGGTGCTCAATCCAATAAATACCAGCTCTATTTGGAGGATTTGCTGTGTTCCAAGGTACAATACCTAAGTTAACGATGACTTGTGTCCCGTCTTTGAGTAATTGGTCTGTTTGGTTTTGAATGGCTTTCCAGATATCAGCGTTGGTATCACCTTTTACTGATTTACGTTTTCCTAACTGAAACCGATTCAGGTTACTTGGAAGGTTAACAATGCCAAATTCTTCTAGCTCTTTTCGACCGATGTTAGTTGAAATATATTGTACTCTAAAATCATGTAGTTCAATATCTTGAGCTAGTGAGGGGTGATCTTTTTTAGCGTTTATGTAATTCTTATAAAAAGTGGAAGTCTTTAATTTTCCATGTTGTTTAATCCGATTAGCCAGATTATTACTTTCACCAATATAGCTCCAGTTTTCATTCTGATCTGAAATAAGGTAGTTACCGAAGGCTAAAGTAAAATTATGATCAAAGCTGTATGCGCTAGAACTTTCAAGAATAGATAGTCCCGATAAAAGTATAGTATCAGAATTGTCTTGGCACCATTGCCAACTAAAAGATTCAGTAGTGTTTAAAGTATCGTCTTGATGTTTAACAGTTGGTTTTGAGTTTACTTCATTAGCATGCGTTAAATTAGAATCGGTGTCTTTAATCTTAACAGGTGACCTGAAATTTGACCTTCTAATAACCCACCTGTTACCTTTTTGTATAGCATTAGGTATTTGACCATTCCTCAATAAAACACGTAATTCTTTACCAGACCGCTGTTTGGAGTTTTTTAGGATCCCTTTTTTTTCAAGATATGGAGCAACTTCAGGTGGTGTTGTCTCAATTTTATTATTTGCATCCAGGAAAGCATCTATGGCTCGAACAACTTTTGTATTCATTTCCTATTTCCAATTAAGCTAGTGAGGTATTTATCAACTACGATAAATCGATAAGGTGACAAAATGTGTCACCCTTTTTAAAAATATCTCAAAAAAGTTAGACCCTTCCCAAACCAACTACTTACAGAATATCACAAAATTTAACATTTGTTATTTAGTAGT
The DNA here is from genome assembly GCA_017643365.1 of Balneolaceae bacterium. Taxonomy (GTDB): domain Bacteria; phylum Bacteroidota; class Rhodothermia; order Balneolales; family Balneolaceae; genus HXMU1420-13. Next base: position 233,302 of record JAEPNO010000004.1, read on the forward strand.
CCTTTCTAGAAGTTATTATTTAGGTTAGATGATATAAATTTATCGTTGAACTTTCGGGATGGAATCAAAAAAAGAACTTACAGAACAGGAAATTCGTTCGCGGTACATTTCCCCTGCTATTTATGATGCAGGCTGGGATAAGATGTCGCAAGTGCTAGAGGAGCGGTATTTTACCGATGGGCGCATTCGTGTGCGCGGTTCAATGGCTAAACGTGATAAGGGCAAGAAAGCCGACTACCTGCTATCCTACAAGCGAGGCTATAAACTAGCAGTTGTAGAAGCTAAAGACAATAAGCACTCTATGGGTGCAGGATTGCAACAGGCAATTGAATACGCTGAAATTCTGGATATCCCTTTTGTATACAGCTCGAATGGTGATGGCTTTATAGAGTACGATCGTACAAAGACAGAAGGCACCATCGAACGTCAACTTGCTCTTGATGAATTTCCATCTCCGGATGAGTTATGGAAGCGTTACAAGCTTTGGAAAGGAATTGATGAAGAGCAGGAAAAGATTATTAAACAGCCGTACCATTTTGATAGTGAAGGTCGGTCGTTACGCTACTATCAAGAGATTGCGGTAAACCGAACAATTGAAGCGGTTGCGAAAGGGGTACAGCGTATTTTGTTGGTGATGGCAACAGGTACAGGAAAAACGCTCACCGCTTTTCAGATCATATGGCGTATCTGGAAGTCGGGCAAGAATAAACGCATTCTGTTTCTAGCTGATCGAAATATTTTAGTGGACGACCCGATTCGAAAGTACTTCGGTCCTGTTAAAGGGAAAGTGCACAAGATTCAGCGAGGGAAATTAAGTAAGGCGCATGAGATCTACTTTGCGCTCTACCAAGCGGTGACGGGAAATGAGGAAGAAGACGATATTTTTAAAGAGTACTCTCGTGATTTCTTTGATCTGATTATTATTGATGAGTGCCATCGCGGATCGGCTGCCGACGACTCAGCATGGAGACGTGTTCTGGAGTATTTTGATAGCGCAACGCACATTGGTTTAACCGCTACACCTAAAGAGACAAACAATGTCTCGAACATCGATTACTTTGGGGAGCCATTGTATACCTATTCGTTAAAACAAGGCATTGAGGATGGTTTTCTTGCCCCGTACAAAGTGGTTCGCTTTACTCTGGATAAAGATGCCGATGGCTGGCGACCGGTGGAGGGTTTTACTGATAAGAATGGAAATATCATTCCCGATCGTGAGTACAATCAAAAAGATTACGATGGACAGCTGGTGCTGGAAAAGCGGACACAGTTGGTAGCTCGAAAAGTCAGCGAATTCCTGAAAGCTACCGATCCATTCTCCAAAACCATCATCTTTTGTAGGGACATTGATCATGCTGAACGGATGCGCTCTGCATTAGTGAATCTGAATGCTGAGTATGTGAGTCGCGATAGTAGGTATGTGATGCGCATAACCGGGGATGACGCCGTGGGTAAAGCGAATTTGGATCCGTTTATGGATGAAGAAGAAACCTATCCGGTGATTGCGACTACCTCGAAATTATTGACTACCGGCGTAGATGTACCCACCTGTAAGTTCATTGTATTGGATGCGAACATTGGCTCTATGACAGAGTTTAAGCAGATTATTGGTCGTGGTACGCGAATCTCTGAGGATTACGGTAAGCTGTACTTTACGATCATGGATTTCCGGAATGTAACTCGCCACTTTGCAGATCCTGACTTTGACGGCGAACCGGTTCAGGCGCATAATTTCGGGCCGAATGATGATCCAACACCACCTGAAGTTGAAGACCCGACTGACGATTCTGAAACGGGTGGGGAAGAACCGGGAACATTAGTAGATCCACCGCCGGGTTCAACCATAGAACCGGGTGAAGGCGGGGTGATAATAGATCCCCCTGAACCAAGAAAATTCTACGTTGATAACGTTGAAGTGAAGGTGATTAATCAACGTGTTCAATTCTATAATGATGATGGAAAGCTGGTTACGGAATCATTGAAAGACTATTCTCGCAAAAAGATTAGCGAACAATATAGCTCATTGGATGACTTCCTGAAGCACTGGCAAGACACCGAAAAGAAAACAGCGATCGTAGAGGAATTAGAAGAGAAAGGTGTGGTTTTTTCTGAGTTGAAGAAAGAAGTAGATAAGGAGCTCGATCCTTTTGATCTGATCTGTCACATTGCCTTCGATCAGCCACCACTTACGCGCCAGGAACGAGCAAACAACGTAAAGAAGCGCAATTACTTCGGGAAGTACTCCGAGACTGCCCAAAAGGTACTGGAAGGGTTACTGGAAAAGTATGAGGACGAAGGCTTAGAGAACCTGGAAGACATTAAAGTATTGAATCTGTCTCCCTTCACTGAGTACGGTAGCATGATCGAAATCGTACAGGAATTTGGCGGTAAAGACGGCTACATGAACGCCGTTCACGAAATTGAAGAAGAACTTTATAAAACGGGGTAACTGAAATGAAGCCATTAAACTTAGTGATCTTGATTCTAGTTGTATCTAATGCATGTGTGCCAACAAGTATTACAAGAGATCTAAATAATTCGGATAAGGTTTTAGTCACTAATACTATTTTAAAAACCAAGGTATTAGGTGAAGTGTCTTTTATAGACAATGAAAAAAACATGACTATTGAGGTCAAACCAATTGATACTCGTCTCTTTGATGATAAAATCAATAGGTATAAGAATGATGGTAGCCATAACTCAATAATTACGAGAGTTGAAGGGGTTTCAACTGCAAATGATTCCAGTAAAGTATCTGCATTAGAAACATTGCAATCTAAATTATTAGATGAAGGGCTTACCCAAATTGAAATTAATACAATCCTCAATACTATCTATGAAGATATTCCTCCAGTAGAAGGATTATTTGGTTATAAAAATCCTGATATCTATGTATCAAGTGATTACAAAGCTAAAGACTCTAATCCTTTTACATTGGATGATAGATATTTGACCGTAACCGAAATAACAATTGAAAACAATTCGGATAAAGTTCAGACTTTTTGTGAAGGTGATTTATTAATAACCAGTGATAATACTGTCTATAAAAGTCTGCCTAGCATGGATTTAATTAATCGACATCAATCTGGATCTATATATTACGAGGCGTTATTTTCATTGCTTGTTAAAGACTGTGAATTAATTCCAAGTGGATCAAAAATAGTTTCTCACTTGGTATATCCCCATTTCTATCAAAACCCAAAGTTGAAAGTATTTTATTTGAAAGGCAGCAATCAATCTTCCAAAGAATTAACAATTGAAAGTGAAAATAGTTTTAATGAGTACTTTTTTACTCGGCTTTATGTTGCTTCAAAGATTGCTGATGGTTTCGATACTATAGTTGTTTCATCTTCAGAATATGGAGCCCAAAGAAATAGATACCATTTTTTAAGAATTAATAATTCGATCAGCTTTGTCGAATTTGAAGACTTCTACCTTCATAATGATATGAGCTTAGATTCTGTTGAAATAATTACAATTAAAAGCAGGAGAAATAGATTTGAAATAATCAGAACTCCAATAACGCAGGAAGATCTCGAAATCGGAGATGTTGTAGTTGTAGAAACTGAATAATCAATCTGACATTTGAATGATTTTCTTAAAACTATTCCTAATTCCTAATTCCTAATTCTTTTCATGTCCATAAGCAACGTAATTAAGTCCATTCAAGACATCATGCGCAAAGACGCCGGGGTGGACGGCGACGCACAACGCATCTCTCAGCTGGGGTGGATGCTCTTCCTCAAAATCTTCGACGATCACGAGCTGCAACAAGAACTGGTAGACGACAACTACACTTCGCCGGTGCCTGATCAATACCGATGGAGGAACTGGGCAGCAGATGAAGAAGGCATCACCGGGGATGCACTGCTAGAGTTCATCGACGACATGTTTAAGGCGCTGAAAGAGATGGAGCTGACCGAGCACAGTCCGAAGTTGGCGTTTGTGGTGCAATCGGTGTTTGAGGATTCCTACAACTACATGAAATCGGGGACACTACTCCGACAAGTTGTGAACAAGCTGAATGAGGTAAACTTCAACAAAAAAGACGATCGTCATCAGTTTAACGACATTTATGAGAAGATCCTCAAAGATTTGCAAAGTGCAGGCAATGCCGGGGAGTTTTACACGCCTCGTGCAGTTACCAAATTCATGACGCAGATGGTGGATCCGAAGATCGGTGAATCGGTGTTAGATCCTGCCTGTGGAACCGGAGGCTTTCTGGTGGATGCCATCGAGCACATGAAAGAGCAATCGAGTAATGTGGAGGATTTAGACTCGCTGCAAACCAAAATTCAAGGGGTGGAGAAGAAAGCCCTGCCTCATTTGCTGTGTACCACCAACTTGATTCTGCATGGCGTTCCGGTGCCGAATGTGCGTCATGGCAATACCCTCAACAAACCCTACAACGAGTATAAAGCCAAAGACCGTGTGGATGTGGTGTTGACCAATCCTCCCTTTGGCGGACAGGAAGAAGACGGGATCGAAAAGAACTTTCCGTCGCAGTTTCAGACGCGCGAGACTGCCGATCTGTTTTTGGTGCTGATTTTACGCCGTCTGAAAGAAGGCGGACGATGTGCCTTAGTACTACCCGACGGCTTTTTGTTTGGGGAAGGGGTAAAAACCCGCATCAAAGAGCGATTGCTGAAAGAAAATACCCTGCACACCATTGTGCGCTTACCCAAAGGTGTGTTTGCACCCTACACCAGCATTAACACCAATCTGCTGTTTTTTGAGAAAGGAGGCAGCACCAAAGAGGTGTGGTATTTTGAGCACCGCTACCCAGAAGGTTACAAGAGTTATTCCAAGACCAAGCCTATTCGCATTGAAGAGTTTGAGGTAGAAAAGGAATGGTGGAACGACCGCAAAGAAAGCGATCAGGCATGGAAGGTGAGTGCCGAAGAGATTGAGCAACGCGGCTATAATCTGGATATAAAAAACCCGAACTCGGAGGAGAATCAGACGTACGATGTGGAAGCTTTATTGGCGCAGCGAAACAACCTGAACGAGGAGATACAGAAGCTAAGCCACTCGTTGTTGAACGAATTGAAGGAGACACTGGCGTGAAATCTACCTCTCCAACATCCTGTACTCAAAAAGTGGTCTTAAATAATCGAGAAATAAACTCCCTCTCCTTGAGGAGAGGGCTGGGGAGAGGTGAATAATGACCCTGTCCGACTTACTGGAAGAATTTAATGTGGTAATCGATACCCCAGAAGGATTAAGCGAATTACGATCTCTAATCTTGGGATTAGCTGTTCGGGGAAAGCTAGTCCCGCAGGATCCCAACGATGAACCGGCAAGCGAACTTCTGAAAAAGATCGAAACAGAGAAACAGCGCCTCTACGAATCAGGGGAAATTAGAAAGCATAAGAAACTACCAGTAGTAGATGAATCTGAATATTTTTCAAACCTTCCCAATAATTGGTTTTGGACTCGCTTGGGAGAAGTTGGTGATTGGGGCGCGGGAGCAACTCCGTCTAGAGGAAACACAGAATACTACGGTGGCAATATTCCATGGCTTAAAACTGGTGAACTAAATGATAGTTTCATAAATAAAGCTGAAGAGTATATTACCAAAAAAGGATTCAAAAATTCTTCAGTTAGATTGTGTAAACCGGGTGATGTATTAATTGCCATGTATGGAGCCACAATTGGTAAACTTGGTATTCTTAATATTGAGGCAACTACTAATCAAGCTTGTTGTGCATGTACAGTATTTAATGGTTTTTATAACATCTATCTCTTTTACTATTTGTTAGCGATGAGAGAGGATTTTAGAAATCAAGGTGCTGGAGGAGCTCAACCAAACATATCAAAAACTAAGATTGAACATACTGTCTTGCCACTCCCCCCACTCGCCGAACAACACCGCATAGTAGCCAAGATTGAATCGTTGTTTGCGGAAGTGGATGAACTCGAAACCAAGCTGGAAGCTCAAACCAAGCTGGACGAGAAATTGCAACTGGGAGTAAATGCGGAGGTACAACAAGCCCCAGATACCGAAGCCTCCAAAGCGGCATGGAACTTCATCACTTCCAATTTCGAAACGCTCTACCATACGCCGGAGTCCATCGATAACCTAAAGAAAAACATCCTCAACGAAGCCGTCCGCGGTCGGCTGGTCCCCCAAGACCCCAACGATGAACCGGCAAGCGAGCTATTGAAGAAGATCGAAGCAGAAAAACAACGCCTCTACGAAGAAGGTGAAATCCGAAAGCCCAAAGCTTTACCTCCCGTTAATGAAAATGAAATTCCATTTGAGATACCGGAGAGTTGGGAGTGGTGTAGGTTAGGGGAGACTTATGGAGATATAGGTACCAAAACTCCTGATTCTAAGTTTTCTTATTTAGATGTCAGCTCAATTGATAACGAAAGCTTTAAAATCGATAGCTCTAAAGTTGAAAACATAGATTCTGAAAATGCTCCGTCACGAGCCCGTAGGTTAGTTAAGGAAGGATCAGTGATATATTCCACTGTGAGACCTTATTTATTGAATGTAGCTATAGTTAATAATGATTTCGATTTTGAGCCTATTGCAAGCACTGCATTTGAAGTAATAAATACTTTTCAAGGAGTTTACAATAAATATGCTTACTGGTATTTATTGAGCACTCCTTTTATTGAATACGTCAATGCTCAAATGGTAGGAGTAGCTTATCCAGCAATTAATAAAAAGGATATGCAAAATTCTCTTATTTCTATCCCCCCACTCAAAGAACAACACCGCATCGTCCAGCGTATTGAAGAGCTCTTTGCCATTTGTGATGCGTTCAAAGCCAAACTAGAACAGCACGAAAAGGTGAATGAACGCTTAGTGAAGGGGCTGGTGCAAGAAGTTCTGGAGGGGGTGTGAGAAAATGCCGCGATGTAGTAAATGTGGAGGTAAGATTGTATTCAGATATATAGATGGATCACCGGTACCTATACATCTATCCGGGGGTTGCTCGGGAAGTGGAAGTTATTCCAATGGGAATAACAGTACATTAAGTGAAAGTGCTCGACGCAGAATTATTAAAAGTTTCACTATTCCAAATGCTACCTGTCCGGTTTGTGGAGACACCGTTTTCTATTATCAAAACGAATACGGTTCGAAAGTCTTTTTTGATGAACTTGGTCCGCCTTGGACTAAGCATCCCTGTACTGATACTCAAAAAGGAAAATGGTCGCCACGCTTCCTAAAAGAGATGCCAAAATCATTACGAAGTAGAAGTTTATGGGTCAAATTCTATCCACAATCGCATGAACCAATTGTAAATGGTAATAGATCTCACATTATCGAGTGGAAGGGTTTTTATAAAAATCCAGACGATGGGTACAGTGAAGTTATTCGATTTGTGACCAGATCAAAGTACCCAACCGAACAACTCAATCTTAATACTGCATACATAGCTAACTCAGATGAAGGCTTTTTGAAAATATGCTTAATAACAAAAGGGAAAAGTCCGCATTTAACAGTTCTAACTTCTACTGAAAAAGTATACATACGTACTGAAGGTAATCGTAGAACTTATTATATCATGAGAAAAAGGGGATTACCTAAAAATGGATCTAAAAAATCTATTAAAAGTTCTACGAAAAATATAACAGATTATGTGGATATCGAACCAATGGATCAGTTAATACACTGTCCGATATGTTCAAATTCCTTTAGCAATGAAAGAGGATTAAAAACTCATTTAAAACAGCATTGGCAATCTGAGACTTTGGGCATATTTGAACACTTGGAATTTGATGAATGGGTGAAAGTGATTTTTAAGCTGAATAATAATGTAAATGAATAAATTCATAGTTGATAAATAGAAACTGGATAGCAAAAAGGGGAATGAAATGGCAAATGTACAGGAAGCTTTAGAGAAAGCAAGACAAGAGTTATTAGACTCCTCGCTAAGAAATCGATTGATTAACTATAAAGAATCGAAGCGATTCTCTCTTACTGTTATTGAAGAGAGCTCAAAAGAAGTGTTTGATATATTAGTTCGAGACGGTAGGCAAATGACGTTTGCACCCATACCGGAGAAAGAGAAAGATTTGTTTGAAGGTGATGAAGAGAATGGAGCTGAAAATGAAGTCTATATCCCTCTGCCCATTGAAGACGAGAATTTTGATAATTCGAAATTAACTGATACGGTGCTTCAAACGCACCATACCGAAGCGGTGCTACAGCGAAAGCTACGATCAATCAATTCAATGGCAAGAACTTCTATCGAGGAACAAGGGGTTAACTTGCTTTACCTTGCCCTAGGTACATTGCGGTGGTACGAAAGTGATGCCTCTGATATCGAACGAATTGCTCCTTTGTTAATGGTTCCGGTTGAGTTAACAAGAGTATCGGTAAAGAGCCGTTTCAAAGTTCAGTACAACGGAGATGATTGCGGGTTAAATATTTCACTATTCAACAAGCTGAAAAAAGAGTTCGGTATCGATTACGATATCGATTCATTTGATACAGATGATTCTGATATAGAAAGCCTTTTTAAAGAAATCTCAGAGAAAATCTCTGAAAGTGAACGTTGGAGGGTAGAAAAGGATGACATTCGAATAGGATTCTTTTCGTTTACAAAATTTCTAATGTATAAAGATCTTGATCCTGAAAGCTGGCCGGAATCTCATAGCCCTGAAAACCATGAAGTTATAGGTTCATTATTAGGTAGTGGTTTTGATTATGAAGAAGGAGTATTAGGAGGAGAGGAAGGAGAGATTAAGTATGATGATCTATTTCATATAATGCCGGCAGATAGCTCTCAGGAAGAAGTAATTAGGTCGTTACGGGCTGGAATTAATGCCATTGTTCAAGGACCGCCCGGTACAGGTAAATCGCAAACAATCACCAATATTATTTCCGATTATGTAGCACGGGGTAAGAAAGTGCTATTTGTGGCAGAAAAATTGGCAGCTCTAAATGTTGTTGCTAAGAGACTTTCCAATACAGGCTTAGGCGATATAATGCTGGAACTGCATAGCCACAAAGCAAAAAAGAAAGAAGTTTTAAAGGAGTTAGAGAAAACACTTAATCTCTCGAAACCAAGGATAAGTCAGGAATTTGAACAATTATTAAATCAGGCAGAGTTTGACAGAGAGCGGATTGTAGAGTATTGCAATGCTGTAAACTCAAAAGTTAAAGACACTGATTTTACTCCCATTCAAGCATACGGGTACTACCTGAGAGCACAAGAAAAAATAGGTAAAGAACATATTCCCGAAATAGATCTGGAAAAGATCGAAATTGGAAACAAAACTCAATATTTGAACCTGCATCGTAAAATTGAAGAGGCACAATTTGTAGTAAATAAGAACGGGGAGAAAGGGAAAAACAAATTTTTCGGCGTAACGAACAGCAAGCTCGATTTTTATGAAGTAGGTAAATTGATCAAACAAATCAATGAATTATCAGGTCAGCTAAAAACCAATGCTTCTTCGCTAAGAACCAAATACTCATTACTTGATGACGTAAAGCAGATCGATAGTTTTTTGGATGTTCATTTGATCATTCGATTAGTAGAGCTACTTCAAAATAGACCTAACATTCGTGTATCCGACGAAAATGATGATCGTTTTAAGAATAAGATTACCCAATTAGATGCATTTCTGAAAAAAGCTGAATCTGCGGAGAAGACCTTTAATAGTTATAAAGAGCTATTAATACCGAATACTTGGTCTGCTGATGTATTTAATCATCGGCAGAACGTCGTTATGCATGGACAAAAGTGGTATAAGTTTATTTATAGTGCTTACAGAAATTCTGCATCCTTTCTAATGTCTTTACTGAAAGAGCCAAAGAAATTATCTAGTAATCAATTGTTAGAAATTGCTGACGCCATACTGGAACACGAAAACTTCTTAAAGGAAAAACAAACTATAAAAGAGAGTTTTGGAGAACTGTTTCCTGAAATAAGTTTCGAGTTGGGCACAAACTGGAAGCTGTTAGAGAAATACATTTCTTGGAGGGAAGAGGTTAATAGTGAAGAAACTCCTAAAGAGGTACGTTCTTTAATCTATAATTTGTACACGGATTATGGCTCTCAATTATCGGATCTGAAAACAGACTCTGAATTAGAAAGAGATTATTTAAAAATTAAAGGGGAAATAGCTCATGTTTTCAATGTTTTAGGGTATGAAAATGATGAAACAAACGAACCTATCAAAGTAGATCACCAAGAGATTGATAGAACAGTAGACTTACTGGCTGGTTGGGGCGAGAATGAAGGAGAATTAAATGACTATATCCAACTATTAAAGCAGATCGATATCCTTAAACAAAATGGATTAGAGGTGTTTGAACCAATCCTTAAGAATTGGAACCTTGCAAAATCACACCTCACTTACTTTTTTGAATATGTCTGGTTTACTAAAATTGCTCGAATTGCAACCAAAGAATTTGAAGCCATAAACCGCTTTGATGGAGAAACGCATAACACTACCATTGAGAAGTTTGTTAGTAACGAAGATAGAATACTTGATTTTAATACGTTAAGAGTAGCGCTACAACATTATGAAGGTCTGCCTAATCATAATGGCAGTTTGTCGGTTGGAGCTCTAGGTTTACTTCGAGGAGAGTTTGCAAAGAAGCGTAGGCATTTAGCCATTCGCAAATTAATGCAGAAAGCCGGTCAAGCAATTCAGGCTATTAAACCATTATTTATGATGAGCCCAATGTCTATCGCTCAATATATTCCACCGGGGCAAATTGAATTCGACCTCATCTTATTTGATGAGGCTAGCCAAGTTAAACCTGTGGATGCTTTCGGCGCTATACTAAGGGGGAAACAAATTGTAGTAGTAGGAGACAGTAAACAACTACCTCCAACAAGTTTCTTTGATTCACTGAGTGATGATTCAGAGACAAAAGATGATGAAGATGAATTTTATGAAGTACAAACAGGTGATGTCGAAAGTATATTAACCATGTTTCTTGCTAAAAATGCGCCCGAGAAAATGTTGAGATGGCATTATAGAAGTAAGCATGAGTCGCTAATTAGGGTTTCAAATCATGAATATTACGATGGTAACTTGTTCATTTTTCCAAGCCCTTATGAAACAGACGATAGCAGAGGTTTGCAACTTCGGCACTTACCAGAAACTCATTATTTGCCGGGGAAAGGTGGAAGGATAAACCCGAAAGAAGCCGATGAAGTGGCAAAGGCAGCCTTTGAGCATGCAAGGAATCATCCAAATATGTCTCTGGGTATTGCTGCATTTAGCCAGGCGCAGGCAAGGGCAATCAGCGACAGAATAGAAGCAAAGTTGATAAATAACACAGACCCTAGTATCGAAGCTTATTTTAGCAATTCAGAGAATGCAGAACCTTTTTTCGTTAAAAATCTCGAGAATGTACAAGGCGATGAGCGTGAAGTAATTTTTGTATCCATTGGATATGGTAAGCAAGTAAATGGAAAGGTGTCAATGAATTTTGGACCTATTAATAAAGATGGTGGTGAAAGAAGACTAAATGTACTTTTTACCCGGGCAAGGAGAAAATGTGTGATTTTCTCAAATCTAACACATGATGATATAGACTTAACTAGAACTCAAGCTGTAGGAGTAAAAGCACTAAAACGATTTTTAAAGTTCGCGAAAACTCGTGACCTAGAAATTCCACAACTTGAATTAGATGAGGCAGATTCAATATTCGAAGAGCAGGTTGCTCAGGTATTGCTCGACCATGGATACAATATTTCAACACAAGTAGGTTCTGCTGGTTTCTTCATAGATATAGGTGTAAGGCATCCTGAATTAAATGGAACGTTCGTGCTTGCGATTGAATGTGATGGAGCTACGTATCATAGCAGTAGATTGGCTAGGGATCGAGATAAAACTCGTCAAGCAGTACTCGAAGCACAAGGTTGGACATTTCATCGAATATGGAGTACAGATTGGTTCCATAATCCTAAACGTGAAACAAAGAGATTAATAGATGCAGTTGAAAAATCTATAGCGAACTATAACGAGGGAAAAAATGGAAAAAAACACCGAGCTCAAACTAAAAAGGAAGTTGTAGTTCGGGAAGAAAATTCATCGCAAGATTCGAGCTTAGAAGAGCCACTAAATAATAATAACGACTATGTCACATCTAGTTTTGTGTTAAATATACACAGAGAGGGTTTTCATGAATATGCAAGTGCTCAATATGCAAACTGGATCCTTCAGGTTGTAAAAGATGAATCACCGGTACATAAAGATGTAGTTTTGTATCGTCTGAGAACATCAGCAGATATTGGAAGAGCAGGTAAAAGGATTCAAGAAGCATTTGATTATGGTGTTAGGTATGCAGTTTCAAAAAACATGATTCAAAAGAGTGGTGATATATTGCATGTTGATAACAAGATTAAAGTAAAACCACGGAATAGAGAGAACCTTGAATCCTTCGATAGAAAATTCGAATATATTCCACCACTGGAAATTGAGGCTGGTATAATCGAAGTGATAGAGCACAGTTATGGAGCAACTTCGGATGACATCTTCAGAAGCGTTTCTACTCAGCTTGGTTTTAAAAGAACTACCGTTGCAATGACGGATATAATGGAGAGTATTCTTGAAAAGCTCGAAAACAAAGGAGTTGTCAAAAAAGTTGATGAGATTTATCAAATAGTGAAATGATGGTAACTAAAATCAATCAAAAGCAATATATCATCTGCAATCGCAACAATGCGCGGATTGATTTAAGAGAACAAGTTTGCGATCGATTGGTTATGGAATTAGTGAAACAAATGCTGGAGGTAGGGTGATGGGGGATTCAGAAAAACTTAAAAGAATGAGAGATCTTTTTAACCTTGAAGCGGATTATACGCTGACACAGCTTAAAGAGGCGTATAGAGATCTAGCACATGTTTGGCATCCGGATAAACATCAACATAATGAACGGTTAAGAAAAAAAGCCAACGATAAACTTATCGAGATAAATCAAGGATATAAATTTTTAAAAGTCTATTTAGAGAATAATGATAGTGAACACAGCTCTAATTCAAATAAAAATACAACTGGAGAGTCTTCATCAGTAGAGCGAGATAAATCATACGGTTGGCATGAGTATGAGACAAAAAAACAATATTACTCAGCGCCAAATATGAATAGTGGTAGTGAAAAGAAAAAAAATGATGATAATGAAATAAAATTTACTGACCTGGAGCGAAAACCAAAATCTAGTTTAAAATTACCATTGATAACTTATATGTTTTTAGTGGTGTTGCTAGTATGGTTTGGCTTAAATGATTTTATGAGTAGTAATGAATTTGAAAAAAACACAAATATCTCAGTAGAAAAGCCATTCAAAAGAGAAGTAGCAAAACGTCTAGATGAATTTAATGGCTTTAAAGAATTTAATTTTGGAATGAAAACGTCAGAAATTGAGGAGCTTGCTAAACCATTTAGTAAAGTTGAAAATGATAACAATAATCATCTAATATTTAATTATATAAGTTACATGCAAAAAGAAGAGTATAACGAGCTTTTTCACGTGGGTAATTATCCTATAGATGGTATATATCTTCATTTTTTTAATGACTCTCTGTATCGAATTGGGATTAACTTCTCTGAAAATGATGAGAAATTGCTTGAGACTTTTAGTTATGCATATGGTGTTTCTTATAACAATGATTCATGGACTAGAGGTGAGAAAGCACTAGAAGGGAAATCATGGTATGGTGATAGTACTTGGGCTTCAGTTTTAGGTACTAAAGACTACAACAATGATATAAAATGGGATGCACTAGTAATAATGCATACTGAGCTCAATCGTAAAGCAATAAATTATGAAACAAACGAAAACAGGCGCGCCGGTGAAAATTTAAATGTTTATGGGCTGAATGGTATAAACTTAAAAATGAGGATAGAAGATTTTCTTAGATACTTTAATAATCAGGTATCTATTGAGGAATTAGAATTCAATCAGAAAAAACTTATAGTTAACAAATTTTCTGAATTTAAAATCGGCTATTACCCAATTTCATCTTTGACGGGCTATTTTTTTAATGATTCGATGTATAGACTGGATATTGGTTTTGATGATGAAAATAAAGACATATTCAAAACCTTTACTACCAGATTTCCAAATGCTGAAAAAACGTCAAAGTGGACATATGGGAACCCAGATAAGAAGTTAGCCGGACTAGAATATCAAACTAATACTCAAGTAGTTACACTATTAGGCACAAAATCTGGACGATTTAAAGAAAAGAGGAGACCTACGCTTGAAGAGCTAAGAAATATTAAAATATATTCTGATGACGCTCCATCATTATCATTAGAGGAGCATGTTTGGGATACAGTTATTTTCAGGGATTTGGCATTAATCCAAGAAAAGCAACAGTTCGAAAAAGATGCTCCAAAACGAGCTGCAGAAGATTTGTAATCTAAGTAAGCTAGTTGGAATAATAAAAGTAGAGTTGAAGGGGAAGTGATGAATGAGGCAAAAGTACAAGAAAGATTAAATCGGCTTGATGAATTATTAAAGCAATTACTAATATCATTAACTCAAAGTGATGTAACAACGTCTGATTTGATTTATGAGTATCGTGAAGAACGAGCTGAGTTATTCCTAGAGCTCACAGAATCGAGGAAATTGCCTCAAATAAGTGATCCAGTACTACGATCAAACTTGAAACGATATATTGAATATGGTGATGAGTTTGTAGCGAGCTGTAAACGGGACTCTAATGAAAATATTCGGGCATTTGGCAGAGCCTTAGAAGAAGAAATTAAGCCGGAATTTAACACTAAACGTGAGCAAGAAGTAGAATGGGATTTATTATTTGAGTGGTTCAATCCAAGTGAGTATGTGTATGCACAAATCGAATTAGCGCCCATCATTTTAAAATACCTTGAATTGCCAGAGAAGCTCGAAAAACTGGTCTATGAACTAAAGCAATGTATTGCATTTCAAAATTATCTTTCTGCCGGTATCATGCTAAGAACTATCACCGAAATAGCAGTTAGTGATATTCTGACTCGTAATTACCCCCAGTATGAAAGTAAGTATGTATCTCTTGGGGAAAGACTCTCATTTCTGAGCGAAAAGAGTAAGTTTTCAACACCTGCTTCTATACTTAACCAATACAGAAGAGATCTCAATAAATGTGTGCACGGTGAAAAGCTAATCGATCGAAAAATCGTAAAGCAGTTCGTAAAAATTGTATTCAGTCAAATTGAGGAGTTGTATGAGAAGAGTGATATTTAATAGATATGTTAGTAAACATTATAAATTCACTTATAAGTGAAATTATTCAAAAAAAAGTGTACTTTGGTCATCCACAGTGAATTTCACATTAGTTAAACAAAGCGAATTAAGCGGCAGCAAAGCTACGGTGTACACTGTGCAACTCAGTGATGGAATTGATCTATTCGATCAATTCCTGAAAGAGAACATTGGAGGTTATCATGAAGACATCAACGACATACTGCAAAGGCTCCGAACTATTGCTACAAAGACTGGGGCTCAAAAAAACTACTTTAAACTACGTGAAGGCAAACCCGGAGATGGGGTTTCTGCATTGTACGACTCACCAAAAAAACACTTAAGGCTGTATTGCGTTAGGATGGGAAACTCAGTCATTATTCTTGGTGGCGGAGGACCAAAGACGACACGTACCTATCAAGAAGATCCGAAACTTAATTATGAAGCTAACCTAATAAAACAAGTATCTAAAGAGATCACCGAAAAAATGAATACTAAATATCTTTGTTTTTCGGACGATGAATTAGAACTAGAAGGGGAATTAGTAATAACACCATGAGCATAACAACCAACAATACACTTTTAAGCGAACTACTTGCAGGAATCGATCCGCAAGAGCAAGCGAAAACAGATAAGAGAATGACTCTTGCAACTAAAATTGCGAATGCCATAAAGTCGAAAGGACTTAAGAAAAAAGAATTTGCAGAACGAATGGGTAAAGTTCCATCTGAAATCAGTAAATGGTTGAGTGGAACCCACAACTTTACAACCGATACTCTGATGGATATAGAAGCCGAGTTAGGTATCAAGCTTATCAACTTAGACAACTGGACAAACTATGAGAAGTTTGAGAAAGTTGAAGTGAAGTCAAATATCAAGCAGGCACCTATCTATCGATTAGCAGGTTAATCATGAACTCTCCCATTCATTTTAAGAGATATGAGATCCTAAAGATTAACTTCTGTCATGACCGACCCGAAGAAAAGGCAGACATTTCTTTTCATATCCCACAACCAGAGCCGGTAATAAAAGTTAACCCTGATAATCGAAACGAGTTCATCGTAAAATTGAACTCAAAGATATTGCCAGATCCAGAAATTAAAGACTCCATTTGTCCTTTAACTCTAGAATTTGAATTGGTTGGATTCTTTGAGATACACGGTGAATTGGATTCAGATGAAAAGCACTTTCATATGACGGTGAGCGCACCAAGCATGCTATTTGGTATTGTTAGAAGTTGGGTTTCGCAAATAACAGCAGGATCAGGAATGCCACCAATTCTTTTGCCAAGTGTTCAATTTGGTGGTAAAAAAGAGAAAGAAGAAATAATCGATGATAGCTTATCAGATTAATTAGTTAATCATTATTAGGGGTAATCAGTGGCTATTAAAGTCATTCAAAAAAACGAAAGCATCATTCCGTTTTTCGGAGATAGAATGACTATAATTGGAGGCTTAGATCCTCTTGGTAATCAGAATACATCTGATGTTACTTTCCAAATGATCTTGCCGGGATTAAACAACGTTACAGGAAGATTGCGGTACTACAGCTATTATTGCTGGCTTTTAGATCAATACAGTGAACGAGTTGGTAGTACCGACCCAAAAGAGTTTAAATTGTTCATCCGAAAAGCAGAGTATCTAACTGCGTTGGCTGCACAATTCAATAGTGAAGATACTCTTAGTATTTCGGGTAGTAATTATTCAAAAGGAGTTTTAGCTGGTGACAATTCGGTCATTAGTCTAAGAGATGGGATCTATAAACCCGATGGCGATACTGAAGGCACATACTGGAAATTTCCACTTGGTATATTTGGTCAGTATTATCTCGGTTCTATGCGGGATATTGGGCTGATTACCAATCATGCTATTGAGAATAAGATTTATATTCGTACAGAAAGTGAGTCTCTTGAATTTGTTAATGGTGCCTCTTTAGCAAAAGCCTTTACTCAGAATATCTCTAAAGAAGGTCTAAGCTTATTTTTCAAAAGTCTGGATAAAGGGGAAGTGACTAGATCAGAACTTGAAGAATTGTTGGGAGATTTTAGTTTAACATCGATACCGGCTGGTACCGAAGAAGAGCGATTACTAACCCGAATGCTTATTCAAAAAGATCTGCCGCGATCAAAAGAATCCACCTCAGATTTCCGTAGAAGTACAATCAAATTTCTGCTAAACTTTCTCGAGCAGTCCGGCGAAGATTACTCAGAACGTGTGTTCATTCGACACTGCTACAGTTCTAAGGGTACATTTAAATCAGAAAAAATACCGGTATTAGTCGGGTGGTATTTTTACCAGTTTAATGAGTATTGGCAGTATTCATGTGGTGCTATGCTTAATGGGGTACTTGATTATCTCAGAATCAATTATTCCCCAAGAGCCCCTCAATTAAGTACATTTATAGAGGAAGTAGCAGATGCGATGATTGAGAAGTTAGTATTCAAGAGCAGCCTAACTCTCGAAGAGATACTGCTGGATTTTGAAAGTGGCTCAAATTCATATGCCAGTGCAATTGAATCTAGTAATTCCATTGAGAAAGCAACAAATGGGCTATCTGTAATACTTAGTCTATTTAAAGAAAATAAAACTGAAATCGATAAATTACATAAATATGGAAAGCAATATGGGCTCTTAAAGAGTGGTGCAGGGGTAGAGTATTTTGAAAAAGAGTTTCTTCCCAAGTTGAATTGGCAACTTGGAGATTTTATAGCTGATTTTTTGATGCGTAAGATAATACTCAGGCATCAGTTTGTAGCTTTTCGAAAAATGGGGAATGGCAGTCAATCCACACAGAAGTTTATCATTGAAGAGCATACCATTCGTTATATGGATCAGTTAGATGAATCTTTTACAGGTCCTAGAATAGGTAATTTGGTACAATTTCTGATTGATGTTGGTCATCTAACCAAAGATTATACACTAACAAAATCCGGTGAGAGATTAAGAAATAGGTTATGGGATGGAGCTGATTGAGAGGAGAAATATACTTCGGTTAATTGGCAACGATAGCAGGAAATATCATTCCTGTGTAATGACCTGTTTCAGTTTTGATTATCTATTCTTTGAGCAAAGGGTTATGCGCACACTTAGAGCGAATCGAATACAAAATGCACTGGTATTGGTAGATGGGGGTGGTTTGGAGAAAGCCAATCAGTCCTTAAGTGGTGAAGAATTACTTCGAGGGAACACCTACAGTACAAGCCCAATTTATTCTAAAGGTGCTTTTCACCCCAAAATCATGTTTTTGGCAGGAGAAAAAAATGGGCTTTTATTGATTGG
The DNA here is from genome assembly GCA_017643365.1 of Balneolaceae bacterium. Lineage (GTDB taxonomy): Bacteria > Bacteroidota > Rhodothermia > Balneolales > Balneolaceae > HXMU1420-13. The sequence goes on from JAEPNO010000004.1 coordinate 251,749, forward strand.
TTCTGGAAATCTTACAAGTTCCGGATTGAGTACTAACGATGAGATATGGGCAGCCTTCCATTTGGACTCTACTGACAATGAAAATGCTTTTTTATTTGGTTCGGCTTGGAATTATCTCGACAAAATTGGAGCGAACTTATACGGGGGAAATAAACAAAAGCTTAGATGGATAAAGCAGTTTAGTCCTTGGGTAAAGGATTTACCAATTGATAAGTCAAAGGGTATTTTAAAGCATTCGGGGATTGAAGTTGAGTTTCTAGCAAATACAAGGGAGAGGTCAATATTCAGTCAACTTAGGAACTCAATTCCAAGTGAAAGCATTGCAGAGCTAACTGTTGTATCACCCTACTACGATAAACAAGGGCAACTTCTTCAAGATCTTTATACGCAATATCAACCGTCAACAATGAGATGCTGCGTCGATTCAAAGTCAGAATTATTGCCACATAAACTTACAGATGAATGGAAGCAAAGAATAAGGTTTATGGAGTGGTCAGAGGTGAAGAAAGATGTGAATGAACTGCATAATAGATTACATGCAAAATTGGTTCACTTTAAAACATCCTTTGATAAAGAGTATCTACTCTTTGGTAGTGCCAATGCGACTATTGCCGGAATGGGTGGATTAAATGCACCAGCAATTAATGATGAAGTAAGCCTATTACTTCAACGTAATGGTTCGAGTAATTGGCTTAATGAACTTGGGATTGATGTCAAGTCTGCGAATGCTACGACGATTTCGACGAGATCAGATAGGGATAAAGAAGAAAACACTGGTAACTCTTATCCTGTTAGAATAGACTACACTGAATTAGATAGTACTTCGCTTACAGTTTATCTAGGTAAATACAGTATATCAAACGGTCAAATAGTGATAGAAGACAAGTTTGGTGGAATACTAGAAACGATCAAAGTAAAAGTAGATGCAACATTTATAAAAGTAGAATGCAATTCTGAAGCTGCAGCGTTAGGTATCCGAATCTATTTTAGAGATGAACAGAATAAGCGTGTATCAAATTATTCCATCATACATTCCTTTGAAGCATTAGGCAGATGCAACCCGGATCCGACCAAAGCTAAGCTCAACAAGATCTTGACCAAAGCAGATTTTGAAGCTAGTGATTGGGCTGATTTGCTGAACATTGTAAACCTTTCTGATTTCAGAACTTCTTCAAAACAGACAACCTCTTCTTCGAGTTCTTCAGGTAAACACTCTGCTGCCAACACCTCAGATGATGACTCCTCGAAGAATTATGAGACCACTTCTAAAGAAGAGTTTAATACTCAAAGTGAAGATGATTTTGATCAAAAGCATAATAGAAGTCATTCAGGTTCTATCTATAATTTTCTAGCTGAGCGTGGAGATCACATTCTAGATAATGATAACTTCGAAGAAAGTGAAGAACAAAAACTAGCTAGCAATCCTGACTCAGGTGGGACAGGAAACCAGGTTACTGGATCCAATACAAATGAATCCGTAGACACAGAGAAAATTCGCCAAAGTGTGATTAATTATCTGAATAAAGTCGAACGTCATTACAATCGTAAGATTAGTCTTTTAGAAGTCAAGGATAACATAGAAGTATCTTCGATTGATATTCCTGCAATTCAAGACTTATTAATTGCCTTAGAACTACTACGGATCTTCAAGGATAGAGAATATGAAATAAAAGAAAAGGGTGACGCTGGGGAAGTAACTATCAAAAAGAAAAACTTCAAGAATGGGGAGCTTGGGGATGGTAATGATACTCTAAAAGGAGCTGTATTAAATCTAGTTGGTAAGTTTCTGTTTATACGAAGTAGGGTAGAGTTTGAAGTAAATTTGTCAACCGAAAACACTAAGCTATTACATGATCTTAGAGTTTCAGCATTTAAAAAAGCTCTATTCTTGATTCGGGAAGTTCAATGGCATCGAATAGAAGAACTAAACCTTCGAAAATTGCTCATCCTTAATTTGTTGGAGTATCTTGCACCCGACGCGTCAACGATTGAACTATCCAAAATTAAAGGGGCTTCAAATGACCTTCTTCGGGAACAAACGGAGCAACTGTTTGAAGACTACCTTTCTTGGAAAAAGGCATATTTAAATCCGGATCAAAATAGTAATGAATTACAAAGAAGAATTTATCAAAATACTCGCCACAGATTCCTTTTTCATAGTTCATTTGGAGGGTTTGTGTATCTTAATGAAGTCATTAGGATGAAACCACGAATCGAAGTTGAGTTGACCCATCCAGGGTTTCATCGAAAAAATCATTTCACAATGAAGCATAGATTCTTTGTTAATATGATACAGTTTCATGGTTGATTGGTTGTTTAAACCCTACCTTGCCTGCTGTTCGCCTTTCTTTTTATTGAAGAATAAATAGTTAGTTATAGTACTAATACAGCCTAATTAATATTACACTTCATAAATTTCAGCATAAAAATACACTTATTTACCCGAGTCTTTCCCGAGCACTTCCCGACCTTTTTGGTGAAGGATTATCGGATAAATACTACAGCAGCAACACTGTTTTGCAAGCTATAGAGCTGAATTATCCCTGTCTCTTTCCAAACTAATAAGCATCCCAAAACCGCCAGTGTGTTACCCTGCTATCACCCTGCTTTTATGTGAAGGCCTATCGTATTATTTATCCACTAAAACTTGATTACTCGTCAAAAACTTCGGTGCCTATCGTTATACTTTTGTAAGTGTTTTGGTAGTGCATCGACTTGAAGGATTATCGGATGACTATCGTACATTAGATTCTCGTATTAAGCCAATTATCCTGAAGTAAGACTCGATTCCGTCTACGGTTCCTCTACTTGCAGGAAGCACCCCATTTGTGATATCAATCAAGTTCTGAAGCACTTCCCGGGAATGGGATAGTGCTTCTCTATGTAGTTTCTCGAGTTCCTTGTGTTTGAACTGTAGCTTGATGCCATCCAAATGATCATCGTAACTATCTGCCCGAAACTTCCATTTATAGGTTCGAGCCCAGCGTTGGATCTGACGTATGTAAGAGGCTTTAGCATCGAGCTCTTTGAGCACTTTATTGTAGGATCGATGTGGCCCCACATCACGATAGATGGTGAAGGCATCAAAGGCTTGACTGCTCTCGCCTTCAAAGCGAGTCCATCTGAGTTTATCAGTTTTCATATCAATTTCCTCTTTTTAATGATTTAGTTATTAAGCATTCTAAGCATATTAAGCCCTATGCTCTTTTACTTGATTCGGCTACAAACCTGAGAATGCACTGTTAATGGTTTGGTGAATTTCAGTCTCACAAAGACCTGTCCAGAGTGCTGAATGGTGAATCATATCAACTGCTGATTCGCGCTCTAAAGCTCCTGATTTAACGAAGTCAGAGATACGTTTCGATGATTTGAACAAAGTGGAGTTACGGCTACCCATTGGTGCCTCACTTATTCTAGTTAGTTCACCTTGAATGACAGTCTTCACATAACTCTCAGAGAAGCTCTTATCATAGTTTAAAGCACTCTGTGTGGTCATTACTTTAGAAGGCAGCTTTTCATATACCTTGAAGTCCGGATTAATGATCAAATACGGATCGTAGGAGTAAAATCTAGCATCATTCGGATTCGCGCCTTTAGTACGATCTAATTTTATACCTAAAGATTCAAAATCATTCATAATCATACCGAAGTGTTCTTTCTGCTTTTCCGGGTACCTAACTTTAATGAGCGCCCAAACACCTCTACCTGATACACTAAGCGAGATAGCTGCGAGGTTTTCGATATTCGAAAGCTCCCTTTTCAATTCTTCAGCCGGTGGTAGGTTTGGATTATCTTTAGCATCAATATCCAAGGCTATCCAGCCAGTGGGCTTAATTAGATGAGTTAGCTTACGTCCACCTTCAAATAGCCCACCTACGGTAATCATAGGCAGGTTTTTCTTTATGGAAGGCTCAAAGCAGATTCGATAAGCTAATACTTTGTCTGCATATCGGTTTCTTTCCTTACAGGCTTTCAGCCAACTAGAGAGAGGTATGGGTTTCGGTTTAGAACCGAAACCCATGTAGTAACTCACAATGTCTTGAAAAAGAGCAAGGGGCTTAATATGCTTAATTGGCTTAGTATTCACAGGTGTATTTTCGAGCTGCATTATTGACCTCTCTTCATTAGGCTATACTCCTTTGCAGGACAAGATCCTGTTTGAATCAACTTCTCAATGATAAATCCAGCTTCTATTTCATTCACAATAGCTTGGTCTAATTGAGTTTTATCTAAGTGGGAGAGATTCATCAAATCAGTTCGACTCATTGAACCATTGTGCCTTTCCAGGAGAGATCGAATTTTAATTCGATTAGCATACGATCGATTGAAGATGTAATTCCTATCAAGCATGTATGTGATATGATTTAATAGCCAATCGCATAACTCTATTGAAGCTTCAATTATGTATTCCTCAATTTCTGCTTCAGGATCATCCAAGGTCTGAAAAATTAGCGCAATTTTTAGTCCGTATGCATTTAGGCGGGACAGATAGCCTCCTATATCTGGAATTGATGATTCAAGCTCTTTACTCAAATGATGTTGCTTATGGCTCCATTCATTGAATTTTATTCTAGCCTCTGGAGTGAGACCAATCTTTCTCTCCGGTAGGTGTTCAAGCTCCTCTATAACTATAGATAGTGTTTTCATGAAAACAGGATCGGGAGGGGGTAACTCAGTAAGTGATTTAAACTCACGGTCTGAATTGACGCTGCACACCGGTAGAATCCTTTGAAGAAACCCCGAATTCCTCTCAGTACGGGTCAACACATCCCTGAATCGATCAAGTGTGGTGGCACCTGCAATATTCCACACAGGGTTATTAAGCTCAAAGTGTCCACTATTCTTAGTTGATCGCCTGACGGAATCTTCCGAGTCGAATATGGATAGTGCTAGGTCCTGCATCTGATTTCGAGACTTACAAAGCTCAAGCCATAGACTGGAGAACTCGCTTGCGACAGATATACAGCCCGGATTATCTCGTAGAACTTCCCAGAACGTTACGTCTGAGAAGTTATCTGACATATAAAGAGTTCGTCGAATAGGTTCAGGAGATAAGGGGGCTCCGCTATCTTTTGCTAGTTTCCATTCATTGTATTCGTCAAAGAATTTTTTCGACCATTTATCTTCGAGTGATTTAAATGGCTTTTTTGCCAGGTTCAAAGCAGTAGATTTTCGCTGAGTCGACGAACCAGCAAAGAGTACGGTCCAGATGACGGGGTAGAGCTGCATTCCACCAACCTGAATGCTTCTTCTTTTTGCTATCAAGGCTCCAATGTTTGCGAGAAAAGGAGTGATAAAGAACTCAATCGGTGCATCGGTCAGAGGCTTGGCAAAGTTTATGTAATCCTGAAATAGCGCTGGCAAGCAATCTTGTACACGATCAGTTAGTTCAAGATCATGTTCATCAACTTTATAACTATTCGAGGGAACCGTCTTTTCAAGGATATTGAAGTGGTTGAGATTTGTGCCAATCGGTATACTTAAATTACTCACTATGACCTCCTAGCATTAATGCTTTAACAAGACCATCAAAGAAAGAGGATAGCTCAAAGTAAGTCATCGTTTCTTGAATACAGGGATCAAGAAACTCTAAGAGAAGCTGCTCCCTAGTTCTATGATTAGTTACAGAACCAAGTGAAAAGCCCACAAAGAATGAATTGCTCAGGCGATCAGAGTTGGCTATATTTATAGTGTTATACATTTTAGCGGCGCTTGTCTTTTCCGGGGCAGCGCCTTTTTTTTGTTTAGTGTTGTTTAGAGCATTCATTATTGGATCCGTTTTACTTTGTGGTTTAACAGGAAGTCTTCAACATCATCGATGTCATAGCGAATAGTTCTTCCATGCTGACTGAAGGCGAGCTTGTTTTCGTCCCGATAGTTTTGAACCTGTCTTCGCGAAACCTGAAGGATTTCCATCACTTCATCAGTAGTGAGCCAGCGTTTACGGGTAGCCTTCCTGATAGCCTCAGGTAGGACTTCTTTTACAGTCTTAGAGACTGTGGTTTCAACGATCTTTTCGAGATCGTCTTTCGAAGGTATGTACAGTGTCATGTGTATACATTAATTAATGTTCGCACTTATTTTAATGACACTTAAATGTGGATTTATAGAGGGCTTTAATATGGAATTTAATGTAGTAAGTGTGGATTTCGACTTTCGGTGCGTCAGTTAGCTGCATCCTCGAGAAGGTTGGCTTTTTTGCCATAATACTCTATCCACTTCCTTTTTGTATTACGTGAGCCTGGACAACCTTCACAGTTTCTAAGTATATCTTCAATTTTACTATTCAATGAGCTTAGACTATTGTCTTGTATATAAGCCTTAGCAATTCTCATGACTTTGCTGATCTCTTCTGCTGTAAATTTTTTTACTCTATTTTCTTTCCGTTCATAAAAATCAGTTGCAACACTTATGCAATCAGGTAAAGCATCTTTACGTACTGACCCAATTGATAATGTTTCGATGTCACTAATCTTTTGCCGAAAGAATAAGACGTGATAGGATTTTTCAGTTGCTTTTATCACGTGTTCGTCACGTTTTAAGCAAAAATATTTTATAGCTTCGTAAGAATTTTTCTTTTGACAATCCGGTATTCTAGTATTGTAATTAGTGCAAAATTTCAATTCCCCCTTCATAGAATCGAAAGCATTTACTCTACAAACTAACACATTGTGTAGATTCTTAATCTTACTAAGTATGTCTTGATGTTCAGCAAGTTGAATATTAGATGCGATTCCATGAGGATCATTAACTATTTTAGAATCTAATTTAAAAGGGTTTGATAATGTTTCTAAGTAAATTGCATTAATGATTCCCGACATCTCAAGATTGTAATCATTCACTATTTTAAGTGTGTGCGCGAATTTTTTTAAAGAGGATTTTTCAAGTGCATCTAGATCTGAAGCTTTATAACCACTTAGTTCTTTATCAAAATTAATTTGAGGTACTTGGATTGAGTATTTTGGTAGACGAGTTTTTGAAAAAAAAAGAGATAAGGATGAATCTAAATCGGGAGTGTTCAATTAAGTGTGTCAGGGGTTAAGTATCTGTCTTCGAAGTAATCTACTAAATCTCGTCGAACCGAGCTCCAACCGAACATGGTACCACTCCATTTAGTATGGGCATTCATGGTGGCTAGATAGAGTTGTTTAACGA
>JAEPNO010000050.1 GCA_017643365.1 Balneolaceae bacterium
TAGAAAATAATATACCCTGCGGACTTAGAAATGCTATATTTAAAAGAAACTCAAAACGTTTAGGACACTATTGATTCGATAATTTTAATTTTATTGCCTGGCGTGATGGTGTCACGATACAAGAAAAGAAAGAAATCCGGCATCTACTTTCTGAAAGTATAACACAGTTTCTGCAAGACCGGACAGACCTAGGCCCCAAGAGCCACATCAATTACGAGCAATTGCTCAAGGCTTTCAATAATCACGTTGGCCAAACGATGCTTACTGAGCTTGTTGAAAAAAAAGATATTCAGGATTACTGTTTTAGAGACAATATCTCAATTGCCACACAAAACAATTACCTCACACATCTTAAGACCTTTTTCAAATGGGTGGAAGCTCAAGGTCACGGAACCAATGCTACGAAGGGATTACAGATGAAAACGCAACCTGAAAACCTTAAGGATCAGATCCTATCTGAGCATGATTTAAAAGATGTGCTAACCGCTCATAAAAAACACATTAAGAGT
>JAEPNO010000051.1 GCA_017643365.1 Balneolaceae bacterium
TGGCACCGTAGGGACAATTCCTGAAATGTCCCTACGGTGCCATTCTCCTGCTCTCACGCGTTCCCAAGCTACAGCGTCCCTTCTTTTACAACCTCACCCCGACCCTCTCCTGCATCCGGAGAGGGAGCTCCTGAATGAGTTTCGTTTTCGGTACTAAATCATTCGTCGTTGTTGAATGTTCGAAATACAAGTATTCAAAGTTCAATGTTCGACTATTTTTCACCACCCCGTCACGACTCCTTCGGCAGGCTCAGGAACCGACGTGCCACCCCTCCGCCGGAGGGGAATTAAGTCATTCTTATTTCGTAATTCCTGATTCGCATATTCGTAATTCTAAGCATTCATGGCAATACAAATAGTTTGCCTTCATACTATTGATCTTTTTGTTGATCGTACTATCTTGCAAGAACACTGAGCGGGGAATTCCTTACAATATTTTCTTGGGATGTTAAACGGCAAAACCAATACATGAAATCAATAAGATTATATTTTATTGCGTTACTTCT
>JAEPNO010000005.1:0-227374 GCA_017643365.1 Balneolaceae bacterium
AATAGAAAATAATATACCCTGCGGACTTAGAAATGCTATATTTAAAAGAAACTCAAAACGTTTAGGACACTATTGATCCTTAATAATTAAAATTTGTTTGGAATTTGAATAATTGAAGATTGGAATTTCCATTGCTTCGCAAAGACCAAGGGTGAAAATAAACCGAGCAAATGTACAACGGCCAAACCCAAGATTAGCGAAATAAAAACGGAGACATGCGCAATTATACTCATAAGGAACTATATAGAGATTGCCGGAATGACGAAAGTGTAAGAAAGTAGAACTCAAATTACCAATCGCTTTCGAATGTGACATTTAATTGCTGAAAACGAGACTTCTTTAAAATTAGATCCTCATTCAACTTTAGTCCATGTAGAGTTGGTGAATATCCAGCTTTCGTTAGTTTTAACTCGCTCGGAAGTAGCCATATCCTGGCCAATAATGCCGCCAAAGCTAAAAAATCCAACATCCGGAAGGTAAACTCCTTCATGCTCGGCCCGAACTTCAGGTCCTGGCGCCGATTGATCAACCCACTGGTTTCCGTCGTAAATCCAAACATCCTGTTCGCGTTGCTCTGCACTAAAACCACCGAAAATCATTAAAGCATTTAGTTCTGAATTAAATGCGAGTGAGCCATGAAGTCGGGGAGGAGTTGATTTATCATCGATAAGAATCCAATTTGAGCCATCCCATTCCCAATGATCACTTTCCATAATGTTGGAATACCCACCAATTAAGGCAACGCGTCCCGAATTATTATTGAATGCCATTAGATGTGCACCACGGGCTGAAGGAATGCTGTCTGGTTTCATTTCAGTCCAAGTTGTTCCATCCCATAACCAGGTGTCGTTTAAACGTGCTCTGCCCTGACCGCTTCCCCCAAATAAGACCACATTATTTGTTGATTTATCGAATGCCATTGCTCCGAGCTGCCGTTCTAACGGACCGGTAGTATCTGCTAATGCCCAAGAATTGCCATCCCAGACCCAGGTTTCTTTGGTTCTGCCATCGGAAGTTCGACCGCCAAATATTACGACTTCATCCCGAATAGAATCATAAGAGAATTGCGCATCCGCTCGAGGGGATGGTCCTTTGACTTCAATTTGAGTCCAACCGGATTTGATGTCCCATTTCCAGGTATCACCGAGAAGTGTATTTGTGCTGTCCGATCCTCCAAACAGTAGCACCGATTTGTCCATTTCATTATAAACCAAAGCGAAACCACTACGAGGTGAAGGAATGGCCTTTTCGGCTGATGGTTGACAGGCTATGAAAAGCAAAACTATACATGGAATGACGATTCGAAAAAGTGCCATGGGCTTGTAGGATTTTAGGTTATCAAATGATGATCAATTCACGGAAGTTTAAACAGAAAGGTTACAGATAGAAAAAATTGAAATATAAGATTGCTCGAAAGCCACTCACTTTTATTCTGATTTACAAATATCGACTTTTATAGCAGTCCAATTTTGATTTACTTCTTTCGAATTAAAAATCCACCTATCAAGATGAATATTAAAAACACACTGTTAATCACGTTCTTTGTTTGTTTGCCAACATTTGTTGCAGCGCAAGGGGTGCTCACCTTCGAAGATGTGATGAAATTTGAAAACATCACTTCGTCTAGTATTTCTGATAATGGCAATTGGCTAATCTATGGGGTTTGGCCCGATCGTGGGGATGGCCATGTAGTTGTTCAATCGGTGAATGGAACTGAAAAATTTGAAATAGAGCTTGGGGATAATCCTAAAATAGCATCCAACGAACAGTGGGTGGCAGCTACTCGAAAAGTGCCGTTGGCGGTTCAGATCAAAGAAAAAAAAGACGCGCCAAAAGCCGGAATGAGTTTACTTTCTCTTGCTGATGGTAGCATTGCTCAATTCGATAGTGTAACGAGTTTTGAATTTTCGAACAATGGTGAGTGGTTGGCATACAAACGTTTACAGAGTAAATCTGTGGAAGATTTGAAGTCGAAAAATAAACGATTGGGAACCGAACTAGTACTTCGTGAACTGAACACGGAAGAGGAGATTTCTTTCGATTTTGTCACCCATTTTGCGTTTGACAGCCTTTCAAATTATCTCGCTTATTCGATAGTAGATACTTCCAATGCGATGAATGGGGTTTACGTATTCGATTTGAATAGCAAAGAATCACGCACTTTACAACAAACTGAATCGGGTCTATTCAGCAATTTAACTTGGGAGCCGAAATCGTCAAATCTGGCCTTTACTGCGGCTAGCTATGATTCTGCTTTTATTGATAGCGATGCTTCGTTGATGATGTGGACATCACGCAATAATAAACTAGAAACGCTTATTTCAGCGGAAGAAATAAATGGTGAATATGCACTTCGATCCCGCAATCGGTTAACCTTTACTCACGATGGGAATCGACTGTTTTTTGGGTTGATGGATCGTGAAATGGTTGAACTTGATCAACAAAAAGAAAACGAAACCGATGAAGTGGATATATACGACATCGACACGATCATCGGCGACCGTGGATTAGATATCTGGCATGGTGAAGATCCTCTCATCAAAACCCATGAAATTCAAACTTGGAACAGCCGTAAAAATCATCTGTTTACAGCTGTGTATCATTTTGGGAGACGTGCAAAATGGGTGCAACTGGCTGATAAATCCATGCCGGATGTGCAAATAGCTCATAATGCTAATACCGTGCTAGGTTCAAGTAACTTGCCATACCGCAAAGAAATGACTTGGGATGGATTTTACAACGATTGGTTTGTTGTAGATCTAAATTCCGGAAAAAAGACAAAAATTGCAGAACGACTAGGTTCAAATGTTCAGCAATCGCCAAAGGGTAACTTCGCTGTATTTTATCATAATAAAAACTGGCATTTATATGATGTAAAAGATGGTTCTACCCAAAATTTAACCGAAGGGATGGAGACTCCGTTTTATAACGAAGACCACGATTACCCAAGTGCAGTTCCCGGATATGGCGTTGGTGGCTGGACTACCAAAGATGCACATGTAATCATTTACGATAAATTCGATATCTGGAAATTTGATACGAAAACCAGGAATGCCACAAATATTACCGGTGGAGCAGGAAGAACTGAAAATCGCATTTTTAGAATCCGAAGACTCGAAAATAACAGAGACGCTTTTGCTACCAATGCAGAACTCTTACTTACTTCTTATCACGATTTGAAGAAGAATTTCGGCTTTTATTCCACCCGAATTAATGATACTTCGGTAAAGCCATTACTCGAAGAAGACAAAAAGTTCACTTTTGTTGGAAAGGCTAAAAACTCAGATGCAATTCTATACAAAAGAGAAGCCTACGATGAATTTCCGAATCTTTGGGTAGCTGATAATTGGGAATTTAAGAATGTCAAAAAGCACACAAACCTGTACGAGGATTTATCCGAACGATGGAATTGGGGTAAAGCTGAGTTAGTAGATTGGTTAAGCACGGATGGAACCTACATGCAAGGCATCGTGATCAAACCGGATAATTATGATCCAAATAAGCGCTATCCGATTATGACTTACTACTACCGGTTTTTTACTAATCGGCTACATGATTTCAACGAGCCAAGAACTAATCACCGTCCCGTTTTCGCTCAATATGTGAGCGACGATTACGTGGTATTTTTGCCGGATGTTCGATTTGAAATTGGTCGACCCGGATTTGCTGCTACAAAAAGTGTAGTGCCGGGAATGCATAAATTAGTAGAACTTGGCATCGCCGATCCCGATAAACTTGGTCTGCACGGTCATTCGTGGAGTGGCTATCAAACGGCGTTTATTGTAACCCAAACCGATATTTTTGATGCGGCTGTATCTGGAGCTCCGGTAAGTAACATGACCAGCGCTTATGGCGGAATTCGGTGGGCTTCGGGATTAGCTCGAAGTTTTCAGTACGAAAAAACCCAAAGTCGAATAGGAGAGACGTTGGTTGAAGCACCTCTCAAATACGTAGAAAATTCACCGGTATTTTATGCTGATCAAATCACGACCCCAATGCTCATCCAACATGGCGATGAAGACGGCGCGGTGCCTTGGTATCAAAGTATCGAGATGTATTTGGCGATGCGACGCTACAACAAAGACGTGATATTTCTGCAATACCATGGCGAACCGCATCACTTGCAACGCTTCGAAAACAAGCTCGATTACGCCATTCGGATGAAAGAGTATTTCGATTACTACCTGAAAGACGAAGGCGAACCTGAGTGGATTATTTCTGGTGAAAGCTTTCAGGGGCGGTGATCATTATTCAATATCCAATATTCAATAATCTACATTCATTAATCAATTAGTCAGTGGCTAGTATTGGAGCGAGAGCTGAATACTCGATCTACCAACCCATCTGTCGGGCGGATGCACGGCTGATGGAATCATCGAAGAACAACAATTCTAGCCGTTTAGAAGATTCCATCACCTCACTTCTAGCGAAATGATGGGGAGAATGAATCGAAAGCCTATTTAGACCTCCTCTGCCTGCGGACCGAACTGCTCTTTAGCAGGTAGGTCTGTCTCCTCCTACATCAGGAGGAGGACTCGTTGTTATAACAATGAGCTATCCAAGAATTGGAAAAGTCATTCCCATGAAGGTGGGAATCTAAAACATAAACAATGGTGAAAACACGCAGGGTTGAAACCCTTGCTTGATTATTACCGAGGTAATGCATCGAATATAATCAAGCCAACCTGCGTTTAAAACTTCGGTAGGCAGGAAGGGACTTTAGTCCCGCACTTACCAACTGTTGAGGTCATTAAGTAGCAAAAATAAATTAGAAGGAAGGAAATTAATCTAAAGTTCTAAATACTCTGATCCCCGATCGCCATGTTTAGTCATCCATATAACTGAAATACCGGTTGTTTCATCGTCATAGTATGAAACTTTCTCAATGTCGATGAAGCATATCTTACCTGGTTCGAAATATGGCATCCGAGAAATATCATAATTGGTATAAATACTTGCTAAGACAGACGCATCGCCCGCATGGTAATACACATTTGTGTTTGTTAAATTTTCAATTCGAATTTGATCATCAATCAACTCAGCAGTTATTTCTCCTTCAAATTCAAAGGTTGAGCAACCAAACAGAAGACAGGTAAAGATTATAAGCGAAATAATATTGACTACTTTTTTCATGTAATTAAATTTTAATTTCACCCAACAATTATAACCTCTTACCATTAACAATCAACTACTTAATACTCTAATACCATTAATGATTTCAATGTAAATTTTCCGGGTATAGTACTTTATTAAAGTCGTCTACTTTAATCACATTAATATCAGGGAATTCAATGTTTTCCAATACATCAAAATCATGGTCGTGACTTACAATGAAATCAGCATTACTTGCAAATGCACAATCAACAAATTTATTATCATCCGGATCGTTCTTAATTAAGTTTAATCGATAATAAATTTCAGTTTTGTAGACATTATTTAGTTCAATCAAAGTTCTAATTAAATACTTAGAAGTCTGATAGTTCCACTTCTTAGCGATCACTTCTTCATATTCAGTAAGTATTTCATTTGTGATAAAGAGATTGTATTCACCGCTTAGGAGAGCTTGAAATATCCAATGATATTTCGAATTCGATGAGATAGAAACTAGCAAGACATTAGTATCAAGTACTATGTTAAGTTTGGTCATCGTTTAACCATTCTTCCATAACTACATTGCTCAGATTTTTAGCATCCCATTCTTGATCAGCATGTCTTATTGCCTTTTGCGCATAGAAACGACTAAGCAATTCTTTTAACTCACTTAAATCATCATCGGATAAATCAGTAGAATATAATTTAAGGAGTTCAATTTGAACGTTACTAAGAGGTGTTTTGAGCTTATCCATGTAACAAATAACGAAAATTAGGCGGTCATTTACAACGAATTTAATACCCCAATAGCTTCTCAACTTTTTCCTTCATCTCATCCAAATTCAAATACCCCACTTCCAGTTTTTTGTTGAAGGGGATGGGCGTATCAATCGGTGCAGCACGTAAAACTGGAGCATCTAAATATTCGAAGCAATGCTCGTTTATTAGGGCAGACACTTCGCTCATAGGTCCCATAGTTATAGAAGGCTCTTGCAACAGCAAAACACGACCTGTTTTCTGCACACTTTGGTAAATGGCTTCTTTATCCAACGGAGCTAAACATCGTAGATCAAGAATTTCGAGTGAAACACCTTGTTTTTTATATTCATCGGCAAGCTCAAATGCCCATTGCACACCGTAGCCATAGGTGATGATGGTTGCATCGGTTCCGGCTCGTTGGATTTTCGCTTTGCCCAGCGGTTCGTATACAGCATGATCGGGAGTTGTTGCCCGCAAGCTTCGATATAGCTTTTTATGCTCGAAAAAGAGTACCGGGTTTGGGTCAAATAACGAGGAATACATCAAATTCTGGGCATCTTCCACCGTTCCGGGAACCACGATTTTAAGTCCTGCATGCGGCATAAACCAGCCTTCCGGTGATTGGGAATGAAACGGCCCTGCACCCACTCCGGCACCGTGTGGCATCCGAATGGTAATGTTCAGCGGGGGCGACCAACGATATCTTGATTTGGCAATATTTTGAATGATCTGATTCATCCCGCAACTCACAAAATCGGAAAACTGCATTTCCACTACGGGTTTAAATCCTTCGAGTGCGAGTCCTACCGCAGCGCCCAGCACTCCCGATTCAATGATCGGAGTATTTCGAATACGATCAGCGCCAAAGCGATCGAGAAAACCTTCTGTGATTTTAAACACACCACCATAACCGGCAATGTCCTGACCCATAATCATGAGCTTATCGTCTTCGGCGAATGCTTGTCGAAGGGAGGATTGGATCACATCCACAAAACGCTTTTCAGAACTACTGCCTTTGTGATCGGAAGCTTTAGGGACAACCGGTTCTTCCTCAGCATAAACGGCTTTCATTTCTGTTTCCAGATCGAATTCCGGTTCAGCGGCATTTAATGCACGTTCCAGATCAGGCATGAACATTGCATCAACTTCGTTCTGAATCTCTGCAAATTCTTCTTTGGTGTGCATATGATGCGTTTCCATGTACTTTTCGAAACGCATTATAGGATCCTTTTTCGACCACTCCTCGAACATGTCATCCGGCACATAGGCCGTTCCCGAAGCTTCTTCATGTCCGCGCATACGAAAAGTTTTGGCTTCGATAAGCACTGGGCCTTCTTTTAAAGCACGTTTCCGTGCATCTTTCATGGTGTCGATTACTTCCAACACGTTGTTTCCATCGATGTGATAACCGTGTATTCCGTAGCCTTTGGCTCGATCTGAAAGGTGCTCACACGCATACTGCTCGTTGGATGGGGTGGAGAGTCCGTACCCGTTATTTTCGATAATGAAAACTACCGGTAGCTTCCAAACAGCGGCCAGATTTATGGCTTCGTGGAAATCGCCCTCGCTGGTAGCACCATCCCCACAAAAAGAGAATGCAACCGCTTGTTCGCCTTTGAGTTTTTTGGCTAGCGCAAGTCCGTCGGCAACAGGCATCATCGCTGCAAGATGGGAGATCATCCCCACAATGTTATAGTCCATTACACCGAAGTGAAACGAGCGTTCTCGTCCTTTCGAGAAGCCGTCGGCTTTGCCAAAAAGCTGGCAAAATAATTCATAAAAAGGGACTTCCCGAGTGGTAAAAACTCCCAAGTTACGATGCATCGGAAGGATATAATCATTTTTTTCGCTGGCGAGCGTAACACCAACGGCTACAGCTTCTTGTCCTATCCCCGAAAACCATTTCGAGATGCGGTTTTGACGCAATAATTTGAGCATGCGCTCTTCAATACGTCGTGGCAGTAATAGTGCTTTGTAGATGTCGAGCGCCTTGGAGCGCTTCAATTTTTTCTTCGGTTCGATCACGTGTTAAATCAGACTCCATTTAGTTTAACCGCAGGTAGATAGCCAAATTTAAATCCATCGACAATCGTCATTTTTCAATTTTACAATTATCCTTTTGAATTAGGAATTAGGAATAGGACAATTAGGAATAATATTCAAAATTGACTCTTGAACGCTTTTATCTGTTGAAAAAATTATTTCGGCAATTCCCCTCCGATGGAGGGGTGTCCAACGAATGTTGGATGGGGTGGTTCGTAAATCGAGGCTACGAAATTGGTGGGGTTCGACAGGCTCACCCACCGAATTGATTTATAGTGGTTTAGAGCTTTTGAGTTGAAAACAATTTCTACACTCACTAATCGGGAATATGGTGAAAGAAATCAGGACTTGCCATCTACAAACGATAAACTAAAGTTAGATAGAGTCCTGTAAAGCGGGACTAAAGTCCCTTTCTTGATTATGAACGTGCCACAATTTCGAATATGACCAAGCATGGGTTTCAACGCTGCTAGCTCATGTCTTTTTTCAATATTCAATACGCACCAAACATTTTTCAATGTGCAATGGCGTCTAACAGGCTCACCCACCGTAAATATTTTTAGTGGTTTAGTGGTTTTGAGATGAAAACAATTTCAACACTCACTAACCAGGAATCAGGAGAAAGGAATCAGGACTTGCCATCCGCAAACGATAAACTAAAGTTAGATATAGCCCTGTAAAGCGGGACTAAAGTCCCTTTTTTGATTATGAACGTGCCACAAATTCTAACATGATCAAGCAAGGGTTTCAACCCTGCGAGTTCATGTCTTTTTTCAATATTCAATACGCACCAAACAATTTTCAATGTGCAATGGTGTCTAACAGTCTCACCCACCGTTAATATTTTGAGTGGTTTAGTGCTTTTGTGGCGAAATCTATTCCTAATTGCATCACCACCCAAGGAGGTAGGCAAAAATAAGTGGAGCCACGATGGTGGCATCCGATTCGATGATAAACTTAGGAGTTTCGATGCCTAGCTTTCCCCAAGTGATTTTTTCATTAGGAACCGCGCCGGAGTAGGAACCGTAGCTGGTTGTAGAGTCGGAAATTTGGCAGAAATAGCTCCAAAGAGGTGCATCAATGCCTAAGTCCTGATCCAACATCGGAACCACACAGATTGGGAAATCGCCAGCGATACCGCCACCTATCTGGAAGAAGCCAATTCCGTTTTTTGAGTTATTTTGATACCAATCCGCTAAAAACATCATGTATTCGATACCCGATTTCATTGCGTTTGGGGTGGTTCGACCTTCGATACAATGCGAAGCAAAGAAATTCCCACAGGTGGAATCTTCCCATCCGGGGACGATAATTGGCAGATTCTTTTCCGCAGCAGCCAACAACCACGAGTTTTTAGGGTCGATTTGATACTCAGATTCTAAATCACCGGAAAGGAGTATATCATAGAAATATTCGTGTGGTAAATAGCGCTTGCCAGATTCCGAAGCATCAACCCATCGCTTCACCAAATGCTCTTCGATAGCTCTCATGGCTTCTTCTTCGGGGATGCACGTATCAGTAACTCGATTGAAGTGGTTGTCGAGCAATTCCTGCTCGTCTTGCGGACTCAAATCCCGGTAATTTGGGATGCGTTTATAATGATTATGTGCCACGAGATTGAATACATCTTCTTCGAGATTCGCTCCGGTACATGTAATGATTTGCACCTTATCTTGACGAATCATTTCGGCCAATGAAATACCGAGTTCAGCAGTACTCATTGCACCGGCTAGCGTGATCATCATCTTTGAATTATTATTCAGTTGATCTTCGTAAGCCTTTGCTGCATCAACTAATGAGGCTGCGTTAAAATGTCTATAATGATGTTGAATAAATTCTGAAACGGGGCCTTTTTTCATTAACTAAGATAATATGGTTTGGTTTTTTACAGCAATATCGTGTAGGAATTCCGGTGAAAAATCTGCACCGTTTTCCCAGTAGATTGTCCAATCATTTAATTTAAAATCCGAGAATAAAGTTTTCTCTTTTAAAGGTTCAAACATTGTTCCTTTTAGGTAATCAGTAAAATCAACGTAACCGGATTCACCGGTGCTAAAAGTGAGTCTGATTTTATACTCACCAATATATTCTGCATGTGTAACTCTGATCGTTGTCATACTGATTAAGCTAAAGGTTCAATTTTCTTTAAAGGTTCGCCGTCTTGGGCTAAATTCCAATCTTCCAATAATTCGTCGCGGTGTAAATCCATCCATTCAAATATAAGATTTAATGCGCGTTTTGGCATAGTGCCGTGAACGAGCTGATCTTTAATCGAAATTACAACGCGGTATTCACCATAAGTAGCATGAATATGAGGTGGATTGTGATCGAAATAGAATATCTGCACCACAATCCCATAAAAGGTCGATATAACAGGCATATCAGTAGTTTAATCGTTATAGCCTAAAATGTCTAACATGGTTTGAACGGATTGTTCATCGCGGTAGAGATACTCAATTTGATTGCCATTGTCGTCAACATCCACCACAATTTGTTTTGGGGATGGAATCAGGCAATGTTTAATTCCGCCGTAGCCACTGATGGCATCCTGATAGGCGCCGGTATGGAAAAAACCAATGTACAACGGCTCAGGATCATCGTTTGGATAGGTGGGAAGTACTACGTGTTGATCAAGTTGCTCGGAATTATAATAATCGTGTTGATCGCAGCTGATGCCGCCTATGTTTATCCTTTTTGATGGATTTCCCCATTTGTTAACCGGCAATAAAATGAACTTCTCATTAATCGACCAAGCATCGGGGATGGTATTCATCAGACTGTTATTGATGATGTACCACAGTTCGGCATCGTTTTGCTGCTTTTTCGCAATTACTTCGAATATTACGGCTCCACTTTCGCCAACGGTATATTTGCCAAACTCGGTATAAATATCCGGGTGGGGAATATTGTCAACCTCACAATGATCCACAATTCCTTCGATGATGTAATTGACAACTTCTTTGTAATCGTACTCAAAGCCTAAAGAATTGCTGATTGGAAATCCACCACCAATGTTTAACGCGCTAATTTCCGGTGTAAGATTTTTAAGATCAGAATATAAATTCAGCGCCTTCTTAAACTCTCCCCAATAATACATCGAATCGGTGATACCTGAGTCCACAAAGAAATGAAGCATACGCAAGTCAAACTTCGGATTGTCTTTAATTTTTGACTCAACTAATTCGATGATCTTACTGTGGCTCAATCCCATACGGGAAGTATAATATGCTGCCGAAGGCTCCTGTTCTACCGATAATCTAATCCCAATCTTGATCGGGCCACGAATATCTAACTGCTCTAAACGTTCAAGTTCATCCTCCGAATCAATAATGGTAATGGAATTGTGAAAACCGAGTTTATGCAATCGCTCGATCTTTTGTAAATAGTTCTCCGTTTTATACCCATTGTGGATGATGTATCGCTCTTCGTCGATGCGATGATTATCAAACAGCCGGTCTATCAAATCAATATCGAAGCTCGAAGATGTTTCGAGGCTTACGTTTTCTTTCATGGCTGAGCGCACTACATGACTGAAATGGCAGCATTTGGTGCAATAACAAAATTCATACGCTCCTTGATAGGCATGCGTTTGCATCACATCTTGAAATATCGAACGTGCTTTTTGGATCTGAGATCTGATTTTTGGCAGATAGGTTAGACGAAAAGGAGTTCCGTATTTTTTTATAAGTTCAGCGAGATTTACACCATTAAATTGTAAGCTTCCATCAACCAACTCAAAACCCTCTTGCGGGAATTCAAAGCTTTGCTCGATCAGCTCTTGATACGTATGATTCATTTATTATTTCGATTTAAAATGAGGGTAGCAAAGGTACTTAGAATACTTCAGATATGTAATAAGTCCGATTTTTTTAGTCTGATACAGATTCGTGTGCTCGTTTTTGGTTTTGCATTGTTGATCGGATTTTCATCCCAATCGGAAGCTCAACAATTTCAATTTCTTTCCGTGGATGGAACTGAGTTCACCTTTCCAGATGAGATAGAGAATCAAGTTCGTAACAAACCCGATTCAGGGGTTGAAGTTCTAACAACCTTTCTAGCCGACCAAGGATTTTTGAGCGTAAAAGTGAGTCGGCAAGGCAATAAATTTTTGATTATCCCGGGAATGGCCTTTTCGATGACGTTGATCATTTCATCAGGTAACACAACCATTGACTCAGTTACTGCAATCCCATATAAAAAGCAAAAGGTGGAAGAGTTGATCGGGGATGCGCTTGATTCGTTTATCGAAGTCGGATTTTACTTTGCAGAAGCTGAAATCACCCGTTTTGAGGTGGATACCACGGTTTTGTTGGTTGAAATCCAATCTGAAATAGTAAAAGGAGAACGTGTGTTTATAAGTGGGTTAATTACGGAAGGCAATCGTCTGAATTCCGATGCGTACATCAACCGAATTTCGGGATTAGGTGATTCATTGGTTGCAAATCCAGCATCCATCACACAAATACAAGAAAGTCTTCGCCGAAGCGAGTTATTTGAAACGGTAACTAAGCCTGAGCTTCGCTTAGTAGACGAGGAGGCTTATCTCTTGGTTGAAGTAGAGGAGCGGCGTTTAAATCAATTTGACGGAGTTTTAGGCTATGTTCCGGATGCAAACGGGAATGGACAGGTGGTTGGGGATGTCTCGCTGAATTTATGGTCGGTGTTTGCTGAAGGTAACGGCATTGATTTTTCGTATCAACGGATAGAGCCGGAGGTAAGTCGTTTACAGGCGCAAATCAAACAATATTGGATTGGTACACTTCCGATTGGCTTAGACGCAGGAATTCGTTTTTTCCAAAACGATACCACTTATCAACATCGTGAGTTTTCGTTAGGTGGGTTTTATCGGGCATCATCACAACTTAAACTCACTTCCGGTCTATCTTTCGAAGGAACCACAGGCTCAAAGGCTAATCTCATTGAACCCGGAGGAAATCGAAGGACAGTTTCATTGGGTTTCGATATCTCAACTTTAGATCAATTTGAAGTGCCAACCCGTGGATTTAGAGCTGTACTTAGTGTGGGATTTTCGGATAAATCCATCGAGATAGATTCACTCAATAACAGCTCTCAACAACATTTGCGATCTTATTTAGCGGGATTTACTTCATTATCCGATCAAAGTGTGTTGGCTGCAAGATTACATTCATTTTTTCTTAATGGCGATGGAATCACCGATAGCGATTTATTTCGATTTGGAGGTGCAAAGTCGTTACGCGGGTTTGCTGAAGAACAGTTTGCAGCTTCAACAATGGTTTGGGGCGACTTGGAATATCGATTTCTGACCAACCGAGATTCCTACTTGTTCACCTTTGTTGCCGTCGGAAGATATCATCGGCCAAAATTGGTAACCGAACAAACCAATCAGTTTGTACAAACCGACTGGTTACATGCGTTCGGGTTTGGCTTGAATTACCGCGTTAGGGTGGGGCGTTTGAGTTTTTCTTACGCCATTTCGCCCATAAGTGGTTTTGGCAACGGCAAAGTGCATGTTGCGTTAAGTACCAGGCTGTAAATGTGTTAGTCGGCGCAGTGAGTAGCAATTAACTCGTCGGCATCTTCATTGCCCAATTGCTGTGCCAATACAAAATCGGTACAAGCCTTTTGTGAATTTTCAATTTCCAGATAAATTTCACCTCGTTCGAGATAAATTTCACTGTCTTGAGGATATAATTGAATGGAATTTGTGTAGTCGGAAATTGCTGCATCGAAGTTGCCTAATTTCGCGTTCGAACGAGCACGGTAGTCGTAAGCTTCTGCCGACTCTTTATAAACATTTATTACTTCTGTTAGATCCGTTAACGCATATTCGTAATTCTCGGCATAGTATTCGTTCAATCCACGGCGGTAATAATACTCCAAGTTATCATCCGGATAGGCTTCGATTAATTCGGTATAAATCTCAATAGCTTGGTCGTATTTTTCCTGATTTTCGTACATAATACCAATGTTCGAATAGTTTACAACTTGAGTACTATCTAAGCTAAATGCCTTTCGGAAATCCTCTATTGCAAGATCATATTCCTCCAAATTACCGTAACTCAAGCCTCTCCGGTTAAAATTCCATTGCTCTGTATTATCCATCGAAATTGCTATTGTGTAATATTCGATGGCTTTTTCGTAAAGCTCAATTTGCTCGTAGGAGAAGCCGATATTTTGAAAGGTAATTACACTGGTACTGTCGATTTCAAGCACATCCGAATAGTATTTTATGGCCATTTCATAATTGCCTTGTTGCAAATGGTTATACCCAATATTTTGAATGGCAGTCGGGTAATTTGGGGCTAGTTCAATAGCGCGTTCAAGATGCACCAGGCTTTCATCAAATTCCTGCAAATAGATATAATTCAACCCAAAATTGTTATGGGTGACATGATTGGTTGAATCGAATTTTATGGCATTTTGATAATCAGAAATTGCATCCTCATAAGCGCCGTTCATCATTTTTAAGTATCCCAGATTCTGATGTGCACTCGAAAAAGTAGAATCTAACTCAATGGCGCTATTAAAATCGGAGATTGCTCCGTAATAATCGCCAGATTTCATTTTACTTAACCCTCTAAAATTAAAAGCATCTTTATCATTTACTAATTTTAAAGCACTCGTTAATTCAGCAATGGCAAGTTGATAGTTACCGTTCTCATAATTGCTAACTCCATCTTCATAATGTTGAGTAGCCGTATCTAAATTGTTTTTTTCTTCCTCTTGTGCGGCTTCCATCATGAAAGTGAGTAGATCGGGGCATTGAGTGATTATCGAGTTAATAAATACGGGCATTAACTCATTCTCGAAATAGAGATCATTTTCGGCTTCGGTTTTCGTGCTATCCTCAAACAAAGTGGCAAAATCCAATGAATCGATGCCGGTCTTCTCCTTATAACATTCTTCCATTTTGTCTTCATCAAAATTCTCGAACGTTTCGCCTTCATCTGTAATGCATTCACACAAAACACCAACAGCATCAGATATTAATTCTGCATCCGTTTGTTGGCTGAAAGTATGGATTGATAAACTTGTCCAGAGTAAGAGTAAGGGAAATAGTTTTTTAATCATACATAGTTACTTCTAAGAGAAAGCTGATAATAAGAGAAATGTAAGCTAGAAACACTTTTGTAGGCTCAAATTTTTATCCTATTTTCTCAAATCATATTTAATGCTTATTAAGAAAGACTGAGGGAATGGGCCCGTAGAAGTCTTGGCAACCGTCTGAACTAACAAACTTAGAAAAGGTGCCAAATCCCACTTCGCTATTATTGCGAAGACAAATAAGTGAGTTTTTTCCTTCACTCTTTGTTAATAAGCCAATTCCGAACAGAGTGAATATCAAAGAAATTTTACAACAGCGCATATTGGTACTTGATGGAGCGATGGGCACTATGATCCAGCGATTCGATCTCGCCGAAGTGGATTTTCGTGGCGATCATTTTCAAGATTCTACCATAGATCTAAAAGGAAACAACGATCTGCTTTCTATAACACGTCCTGATGTGATTCAAAACATCCACGAACAGTATTTAGAAGCAGGAGCCGATATTGTGGAAACAAATACCTTTAGCGGCACGAGCATTGCGCAAGCTGATTACGGGCTTGAATCCATTGTGTATGAGCTGAATTTTGAATCGGCTCGCATCGCCAAAGTTGCCTGCGATAATTACTCTGAAAAGAATCCTGCAAAACCTCGATTAGTTGCGGGAGCGATGGGACCAACCAATAAAACGGCATCTCTTTCCCCGGATGTTGGACGACCGGAATACCGAGCTATTAGCTTCGATCAACTTGCATCAGCTTACAAAGAACAGGCACGTGGGTTAATAGATGGAGGTTCAGATTTGCTGCTCATCGAAACCATTTTTGACACCTTGAACGCAAAAGCGGCTATTTTTGGAATACTTGATCTCTTTGAAGAAACTGGAACTGAGCTTCCAATCATGATTTCTGGTACCATCACCGATGCAAGTGGACGAACTCTTTCTGGTCAAACTGTTGAGGCATTTCTAATTTCACTTTCACATGCGCCCATTTTGTCGATTGGTTTAAACTGCGCACTTGGAGCTTCTCAACTAAAGCCATACGTAAAATCGCTGGCTCAAAATGCGGGTTATTTCATAAGTGCGTATCCGAATGCTGGACTCCCAAACGAATTTGGGGAATACGATCAAGGTCCTGAAGCAATGGGTAAAGAAGTTCAATCATATCTCGAAGATGGATTGGTGAATATTTTGGGCGGATGTTGTGGTACAACGCCCGATCACATAAAAGTAATGGCAGAGTTGGCTTCCGGTTATCAGCCGAGAACCATTGGCGAAGGAGTGCTTGCAGGATGAAACCAAATCCAATAATTCTAAGCGGACTCGAACCTCTCATCATCACTCCAGATTCCAATTTCGTGAATGTGGGAGAACGAACGAATGTCACCGGTTCGAAACGATTTTTGAATTTGATAAAAGCCGGAGATTACGAAACCGCTTTGGAAGTAGCCTTAGATCAAGTTCAAGGTGGCGCCCAAATTCTTGATGTGAATATGGACGAAGGAATGCTGGATTCGGCTCAGGAAATGACCACTTTCCTCAATTTGATAGCTTCAGAGCCCGATATCTCCCGAATTCCAATTATGATTGATTCTTCGAAGTGGGAAGTGATAGAAGCCGGTTTGAAAGTGATTCAAGGGAAAGGCGTTGTGAATTCGATCAGCCTAAAAGATGGGGAAGATGAATTTCTACGACGAGCAAATCTGGTTAGAAAATATGGCGCCGCAGTAATTACCATGGCTTTTGATGAAGACGGACAGGCAGATACCTTGGATCGAAGAATCGAAATTTGTGAACGATCGTATCACTTGTTGGTTGATCGAGTTGGGTTCAATCCTTCGGATGTGATTCTTGATCCAAACATCTTTCCGGTAGCCACAGGCATGGAGGAACACCGACGTAATGCCCTCGATTACTTCGAAACTGCAAAATGGATTCGTGAAAATCTTACCGGAGCACATGTAATTGGTGGTGTAAGCAACGTTTCATTTTCGTTTCGTGGGAATAATCCGGTTCGTGAAGCGATGCATTCTGCATTTCTGTATCACGCCATCAAGCATGGAATGGATATGGGAATCGTGAATCCGACCCAATTGGAAGTCTACGATGAAATTCCAAAAGAGCTGCTCGAAAGGGTAGAGGATGTCTTGCTCGATCGGAGAGAGGATGCCACCGAACGCCTGCTCGAAGTCGCCGAAAAGTATCGAGGAACCGGCGAAGTCAAACAAAAAGAAACGCAGGAGTGGAGAACGAAGTCGGTTGAGGAAAGGCTGAGTTACTCGCTGGTAAAAGGAATCACAGAATTCATCGAAGCCGATACTGAAGAAGCACGACAAAAGATTGGAAGTCCGCTTCAGGTGATTGAAGGTCCTCTGATGGACGGGATGAATATTGTGGGAGATTTATTTGGCGATGGGAAGATGTTTCTGCCTCAGGTTGTGAAAAGCGCGAGAGTAATGAAGCAAGCTGTGGCTTATTTAACTCCGTTTTTGGAAGAGGAAAAAGCCAAAAATAAAGACACATCGCAGCGGGCTAAAGTTCTACTTGCAACCGTGAAAGGCGACGTGCACGACATCGGAAAAAACATTGTAGGCGTGGTTCTGGCGTGTAATAATTTCGATATCATCGATTTGGGTGTGATGGCGCCGACGGATAGAATTTTAGATGAAGCCCAAAAATCAGGCGCAGATGTAATCGGCTTGAGTGGTTTGATAACCCCTTCGCTGGATGAAATGGTGGGCGTTGCCAAAGAGATGGAAAAACGTGGAATGAAAACGCCTTTATTGATTGGCGGAGCCACAACATCACGCATCCATACCGCAGTAAAAATTGATCCGAATTATTCATCGCCCGTGGTACATGTGAACGATGCTTCGCGTTCGGTATCCATATGCAGCGATTTGTTGAATCATCAAAATCGGGAGGCGCTAACACAGCATTATAAAAAGGAATATGCTGATTTACGGGATGCGCACGAGCGAAAGTCGCAATCGCGAAAATTGCTCAGTTTTGAAAAGGCCCGAGCCAACCGCTTTAAGATTGACTGGAAACAAAGCGACATCAAAAAACCAGCAAAAACCGGTGTTCATATACTCGAAAACGTTGATTTAAGTACACTCCGCAAGTTTATTGATTGGTCGCCTTTCTTTAGAACTTGGATGCTTACCGGGAAATATCCGTCCATTTTATCGGATAAAACTGTTGGCGAACAGGCTACGAATTTGTTTGAAGATGCCAATCGAATGCTGGATGAAATCATCGAAAATAAATCACTCACAGCGAAATCGGTTTATGGGTTATTTCCTGCGAATTCAGTGGATGAAGAGGTGGTTGTATTTGCAGATGAAGATCGCTCGGAAGAGTTGACTCGATTTCACTTTCTTCGCCAACAAGCTGAAAAAAGAACGGGACAGCCGAATCATTGTCTTGCCGATTTTGTGGCTCCCTTGGAATCAGGACTAAGCGATTATCTTGGGATGTTTGCTGTAACAGCAGGCATCGGTATCGAGAAAATGCTTGAAAAGTTTAAAATCCAACACGATGACTATAATTCCATTTTGGTGAAGGCGCTGGCAGATCGACTAGCCGAGGCTCACGCTGAATATCTGCACTTCAAAATCCGGACTGAGTTTTGGGGTTATTCATCAGAAGAGTTCGATAACGAGCGTTTTATCGCGGAAAAGTATCAGGGAATTCGTCCTGCTCCGGGTTATCCTGCATGTCCCGATCATACCGAAAAACGGACCCTATTCGATACACTTCAGGTTGAGAAAAATACGGGCATTTCGTTAACCGAATCGTTTGCTATGTATCCGGCAAGCTCGGTAAGTGGATTCTATTTTGCGCATCCACAATCACGATATTTCAATGTGGGCAAGTTTGGGAAAGATCAAATTGAAACATACGCCGCCAGAATAGGGCAAAGCATCGAAGAAACAGAAAAGTGGCTTTCGCCGAATTTGGGGTATTAATTAGGAATTAGGAATATGGCAATTAAGAATATTTTTGTGGTTTTGTGTTTTAGTGTCAAGAATAAAGAAGATCAAGTATGAAAGTAACCGACTATTTTAAAGAGGCGAAGGGTAAGACCTTGTTTACCTTTGAAGTGCTACCACCGTTAAAGGGACAAAATATCCGAACGTTGTTCGATCACATCGATCCTTTGATGGAATTCAATCCGCCATTTATTGATGTGACTTATCACCGGGAAGAATACTCGTATAAAATGCGCGAAAATGGTTTGCTAGAGCGCAAAACGGTTCGAAAACGTCCGGGAACGGTAGGGATGTGTGCCGCTATTCAAAATCATTATAAAGTGGATGCAGTTCCGCACATCATCTGTGGTGGGTTCACCAAAGAAGAAACTGAGAATGCACTAATCGATCTCAATTTTTTGGGCATCGATAATGTTTTGGTGCTGCAAGGTGATGTTCGAAAGCCGGATCGGGATTTCATAGCTGAGCCCGGTGGACATACCTTTGCTTCGGAGTTACTTGGCCAAGTAGTGGATATGAATAACGGCATTTATTTGGATGACGATATTGAAAATGCTACTGCATCAGATTTTTGCATCGGGGTGGCCGGTTATCCGGAGAAACATGTAACCGCTCCAAACATGGAAACGGATTTACGATATCTGAAAAACAAAGTGGAAGGGGGCGCGGATTACATCGTAACCCAAATGTTTTTCGATAATCAAAAGTACTTCGATTTTGTAAAAAATTGCCGCGAAATAGGAATTGATGTACCCATTGTACCTGGTTTAAAACCAATCACTACAAAAAAGCAGGTTACCTTGCTGCCTCAGCTTTTTCATATTGATATACCGGAGGCCTTAAGTGTTGAGCTTGAATACTGTAAGGATAATGATGCTGCCCGACAAATTGGGATAGAATGGGCAATTCAGCAATCGAAAGAACTTATCGCTTTTGGAGTACCAACACTTCATTATTATTCTATGGGAAAGGCAACTTCGGTGTTTGAAGTTGCTAAAGAAGTTTTTTAAAGCTTTTTTCGGTGCTTAACCAATTGGTCAATTTTCTTGTTTTCGTCTTGATCCAGAAAATTAAACTCTTCGGTTACGTCGAAGGTTGCGGTTACTTTATCTCCGATGTTGACGGCTTCGAATTGGGTGTGTGAGGCTACAATTTCTTTTTCGTGTCCTAATTCAATGATATGAGTTTCAGCGCCGGATTTATCACCGGTATTCCAATCAGATTTGATTCGTTTATCGGTAATTACTCCGGTTAGTGCTCTTTTTTCGCCATCTTGCTTTAACTCATTGTAAAAACTGATTTTTTGATAATTCTCGAAGTACGAGTATCCCATTATTAAAGCAATCACTAACAGAAAAGCTATTAATGAAACGGTAAATAATTGGCTCGAGAATGTGCCCGTTTTGAAAAGCAGAAAAATCATAACCGGTGCAAGGATGGAGAAGGTCAATCCCGTTAGTAGGGAAGTCTTTGATTCTTTCGCTTTATTTATTGTTCTCCTGATAAAATTTAGATCGCGCGTAGTCAATTCTGCGCTGTGTTCTTGATAAATACTCATTGCTATTTGTTCTAAGTAATTAATATTTCACTATTAATTACTAGTTTTTCACCCTTTTTGTTCCCTAAGCAAGTCTCTGATCTCACTCAGTAACTCAATGTCTTTGCGGGTAGGAACGGTTTTCTCTTTGGGTTCCAGCGATTTAGATCGAAGCTTATTGAAGGTTTTTATCACCAAAAAAATGGTGAAAGCAATAATGAGAAAGTCGAGTGTGCTCTCAAGAAATACTCCATAATTGATGGAAACTGCTTGTTGAGTGACAGCGCCGGCATCGTTAATTATTTCAGGTTTAAGAGTGATTTTTAAGTCTTGGAAAGGGGCATCACCAATCCAAAAACCAAACAAAGGGGTGATGATATCTTTAACCAATGAGGATACAATGTTGTTGAAAGCCGTACCAATAATGATACCTACGGCCATGTCGAACATATTGCCTTTGATGGCAAATTCTTTAAACTCTTTGATGATTCCCATACGTTGCGATATTGTTTTTTGATTAATCTTCGCCGACAGTTTCGGCAACCTCCTGGAAGGTAATCTAATTTACTGTTGATTAAACTGCTTCAATCTCTTCACCGAAACATTCTTCCATAAAGCGGTGAATTCGAGTCATTTGTTTGTGACCAAAACGTTGCCCAAAATAAGCAACCAGATATAAACTGAAAAAGAGTAGAATTAGCCCAGGAACTGCCCATAGTATATTTGCAGGCTGCCCAATGGTTCGAAAGGAGAGGCCTATCATTGCCACGATTATGGTGGCAAAGCCGATAATCGAATAAAAGAAAACAAACATTGTCCAAACAGCTGGACGTGGACCATATAATCCACGAACTAAAGTGCCGGAGTCGTCTTCTTCAAGGGTTATTGTTAACTGAGGTGACCAGTAATGTTGCTCTTCAACCGGTGGATAAATAGTGGCAAAGTTACTTGTAACCTGACCTTGGCAATTACATTCGCCCGAACGTATTCTGGATTTAATTTCGCTGGTTATTTCATCGGAAGTTTTAGTAGAATAAAAGCGAATTCTAGGGCGAACTCTTCTAAAATGTATGTGATCTTCCTGAATGGTTTCTACTTTTAAATCCATTCCTGCTGATCTTCATTTTTTGTTCTTTCCGTTACAACATCTCCGGTATGCGCGGTTCCAACGGGCTCGATTAACATCACCCAACATTCTTTTTCAGCAACCGGAAAGTGTTCGGCAGCCTTGGGCACGATATGCATGTCTCCGGCTTTCAATGTCACACTGTTATCTCGATAGCGCATCTCAAGTTCTCCCTTAACGATATAGAATAATTCATCTTCATTCTCGTGAGCATGCCAAACAAACTCGCCTTTCAACTTCGCAATTTTGATGAGTTGACCGTTGAATTCTCCCAGAATTTTGGGTGACCAATATTCATCAAACAGTTCAAATTTTTCTTTTAGGTTGATGGGGAGCATGTTAAAACTGACTGAGTAAATTTTCGTTTTCCAGTACTTCTTTTCGAAGGTGCTCGGTTTTCTCTTTTTTCGATTCCCGAAGATCGATAACAACCGTTCCGGCTATTTTATCGTGAATGGCTTGCCGATTTGCATCCCAATAAACTTGAAAGAACCCGATGAATCCGGTGGCTAAACCAGCAGCGTAACCACCAAATCGTTCGAAGGCGAAAAACAAGCCAATGGGTTTATTGTTCAAGCGAACAACACGAATTTTGAGAAGCTTTTTGCCAAGTGTTTGTCCTTTAAAAAAGGCAATAGTGGTGATAAAATATAGTCCAACCCAGCCCAACGAAAGCCCCATCATTTTAAGCGTCCGTTTGGTAGCAATGTACATGCTTGGATTCTCGATTTGTTCCGAGAGATCTACGTTTTTCTCTCGTAAGTCGTCGACTCGGTCATCAAGTTTATCGATTTCAGTTTCTAGTTCATGTAATTCGGGTTTTGCAAGAATTTGAGCTAAATCAACACGAAGGAAAGCTAATTGCGAGGAATCATTTTCTGAATATGCAGTTTCAAACTCATTTAATTGTGCAATAAAATCCTCTGGATATTCGACCTGAACAGTTTCGCTCTCTTTTTCATCAAACCCCATAGCTTTCTCAAGGTCATCAAACTGTTTTTCAATTTTCTCGGGATCAGAATAATCCATGGACATCATTTGATTGCCGAATTCATTCCAATCAACATCCTGCACCGTTTTTATATCGGAATTCAGTTCGGTTTCTGATTCAGTGGGATCAAAAGCTTCTAAAAATCCCAAAGCCAAAGCGAATATAAAAATGCTTGAAATAGCTGCGCCTGTAAATCGTAACAAATTTTTGATTGTACTTTTACTACGAATTCTAATCACAGCCCAAAAAATGAGAAATGTTGCTGCACTTGCTAGTACAATATTTCCCAAATCAGCTAATAAGTACGCGATAAACAGGTCGAGGAGTATTGCTAAGATCCTTCTTTTTGGGGTTGCCAATGGTTGACCCAACAAATCGGGATGTACCGAAAATGCAAATGGGGTAACGATTTGTTTTGGGTCTTTGATCATGATTATTCGAAATCGCTACAAAAGTAATGGATACTTGCTCGTTCTCCGGATTTAATATCAATCATAGGCTTCAACGTAAATACGAAATAATCGGCATATTCTGAATATTGCTTGCACAATTGCTGGTACAGAAGCAGGTGGGCAGTTTTTGATGGATAGAGAGGTACTTTAAGTTCGTTTAAGCTCCATGCATTTGGTACTAAAACAAATTCCAATCCATTTGAAGGAACAGGTGTTATAAGTTTGAGTTGTTCAGCTAGTTCATCAGGGATAAGAATTTCAGAACGGATTTTATTACCTGAATATAAGGCAGCAGAAAAATGCTTAGGCCATAAGTTCCAAAAACTCAGCATTGGAAGAATCAGGAAAGCTAAAAATACCATTGAAGTATGCCTAACATTTTTTGAATCAATAATAAAACCGAGCAAGTCAGGTTTAAATTTCACAAAAATCAAATATAGGATAAGGATAAAGGCAATATTCCAGGGCCAAACTACTACATTTGTGTTTCTACCTAGCGGACCTATCATCAGCAATATAAAAACATGCATTGCTATCAATATTAATGCACAAATACGAGAAGTTTTTTTAAATATAAGTCCTATACCTGCTATAAATTCAATGGCCGGACCTATCCAGAATAATGAATTTAAAATGTCTTTTGTTTCCGAATCAACTAAGTTAGTAATCGGGGCAAGCAACCATGGATGAGTTGTATATGCAAATCCGCCATTTGCTTTTTGCAGGCCGCTCATTACATACAAAAAGCATAGAATCAGAGCAATTGAATGGATGCTTTTCTGAGAGTCGCTTCTATTCACAATAATTCCAACAAATACCAGATAATAGAATAACCAAGGCTGTAAGCGATTGTAATCACCCAAAGCAAATAATGCTATATAAACAACTGCTATATTTGTCTCTAGTTTAGATTTATTGAGCACTAGCAGTATAATCGAAATCACAAAACACGTTGAAAACAATATCTGAATACTATACGGGGGATCGGCATACAGTATAGGAAGGGCAGGAAAATTAGATTCTACCGGGAGCCAAACTCGAAATGATATGATGATGCAACTTACTAATGCTATCAAGCTAATAGTTAGTATTTGTTCATTGACTACTTTGTAGGAAAGTTGACCCCATTTCATTTCAGAAAATAAAAAAAGCCAATAGAAATTCTATTGGCTTAGCTATTAAATTTTAAAATCAGAAATCCAGATTGTAGAGTTGCTTTACCTGTTCAATATCTGCGTAATCAATGTTTTTTCCTTTAAATAATTGTCCCGGTGGAATAGCAATTACCCGAATAATATCACCATCGAAAATACTCTCATTGATTTGATTATTATCAGGGCTTTCACCTTCTAGTATCAAGTCAAAGTTATCGATGTCAAATCCATATCGCAGTACCACAACATCGTTTTCGAAAGGAGTTGACAGTGGAAGTGATTGCCAGGCGGTTGAACCATCAAATTGTATATAGGCTAACACTAAGCCTTCATCTACAGTACTCACATCTAAAACTCCCCAGGCATAAGAAGCTACAGATATGTATTCATCTACTACTCCAAAGTCGTTATTGGAATCAATAACAAAAGTGCCGTTATTGATTTCAACTTCTCCATCTCTGCCGTCGCGTCCACTTGGACCTTCAGGGCCGATGGCTGCTATACATGATGAAAAAATAACTCCCGCTGTAATAAGTATAGTTGTAACTGTTGCTCTCATAGTTGTCTCCATAAAATTAATGCTTAGCTGAATCTAATTCCGACAACACACTCACAATATCACATGAAGGGGTTAGGCAATCCATGCGATATAAACGATTTGGTAGTTAGAAGAGTTAGCCTTGAAGTTTAAGACTATAATTATTTTCCCTAACTTCACTACATAGTTTAAATGCAAAACAGGATAGGATATTGAGTAAAGTACTGATGGACATTTTGGGGCTATCTACCAGTCCTAGCAGTGGTGGGGCGTATGCCTTGATATTAACGGAGGTGAACGGAATGCGTAGACTGCCCATTATCATTGGTTCGTTCGAAGCTCAAGCAATTGCATTAGAACTCGAGAATATTAAGCCACCTCGACCAATGACTCATGATTTACTGAAAAATATGATTCAAGGCTTCGAGGCAAAAGTAAAGCACGTAGTGGTTAGTGATTTATCAGAAGGTACTTTTTATTCGAAAATTATTGTTGAGAGAGGCGATGAATTATTTGAAGTGGATGCGCGCCCAAGTGATGCCATAGCACTATCCGTTCGATTTGGATGCGAAATTTATGTAAGCGAACGGATATTAAAAGAAGCCGGAATCTCAGCTGATCAGGAAGCGGAAGACAAAACGCCAAAAAGTGAAGCAAAAAAAGATATGGAGTCAATTAATGATAACATTTCGAAGCTAGACCAGCTGAAAATAGATTTGCATACCGCAATAGAAACTGAGAACTATGAAAAAGCGGCTAAAATCAGAGATCAAATTTCAAAAATGAAAGGATAATTAGTGGAAAAAAGTCAGTGTTCGTTTAAACAACTCCCATTTTCATCTCTATTTTCTACTTATATATACGACTACCCAAAACTAAGTCGGTTTTTTTCGACCAATCCTTTAAACGAAGAAGACATTAAGGAACGCATTTCACGTATTCCTTCATCTAAAAACAGAGCTGCTGTGGCTTCGGCCTTCGCCAAATACCATAATGAATTAGGAATATCAGCGGATCAAAAAAAAGCGCTCGATAAATTTTCTGATCCTTCGACACTCGCCGTTGTTACCGGACAACAACTTGGTGTAGCGGGTGGACCGTTGTATACCGTGTTCAAAACTATGACCACCATTATTCTGGCTAAAGAATGGGAAGAAAAACTGAACAGACCGGTAGTTCCTGTTTTCTGGTTGGCAGATGAAGACCACGACTTCGAAGAAATTGCTCATCTGGGAATTCCTGGAAACGATGAATTTACTTCACTGAAATTAGATCAAAAGGGAAATGGAAATCCTGTTTCTGAGGTAGTGATTGATAATTCGATGTCGGACTTGCTTGAGCAACTTCGAGGTGAATTCCCAGAAACTGATTTTACAGATTCTTTATTCGATCAGCTTTCTAGCTGCTACACGGCCAACAAAACTCACGCTCAAGCTTTTGCACAATTGATGAGTGCATGGTTCAGTAAACATGGATTATTAATTGTAGGTAGTAATTTTTCCGCTATTAAAGGATTATGTACGACGGCCTTTTCGAATTCTGTGGCAAACGCCGATGCAATTCATGAAGCACTGGAATCTCAAAGTTCTGAACTAGAGAAAGACTTTCACAGGCAGGTAGTTATTGGTTCCACAAATCTCTTTTATTTTGATGAAAACGGAAGAACTAAAATTGATCGGGAAGGAGATACTTGGTCAATAAATGATCAGACTTTGACTACTGCCGAACTATTAACGAAGATCGAAGCAGAACCACAAAATTTTTCGCCTAACGTTTTTCTTCGTCCGGTTTTACAGGATATACTTTTACCTACCATCGGGTATGTAGCAGGACCCGGCGAAATCGCCTATTATGCTCAAATGAGATCGTATTACCAGCAATTTGATATGGAAATGCCTGTGATCTTTCCAAGAATCAGTGCAACGTTATTGGAGTCGGGAATTGATCGCATCATGCAAAAATTGCCCTTCGAAATGTGCAGCTACAATCAACGAATCGAAGATTTGGAATCACAGTACATCGAAATGAATAGCCCTGCCGATCTCGATAAATTATTTAGTAATTGGGTTTCTGAAATCAAAGAATCTGCAAAGCAACCCATTCAAAGAATTGCCTCCATCGACCCAACGTTGGAAGGTACTGCGGGGAAAACTGTGAGTGGTTTCGAAAATGAGCTAAACAAGCTGAAAGGCCGTGTTTTTCGATCGTTAAAGCAACAAGAAGAGACACAACTCAAACGTATCAGAAAGATCAAGGCTCAACTCTTCCCAGATGGTTTACAGGAGAGAGCGGTAAATCCAACCTATTTTATGAACAAGTATGGAATGGATGTTTGGGATCAGATGCTAGTCGATTTTGCTGTCAATGATTTAGATTTACAAACTCATCATATCGTAAAATTGTAGCAACAAATGGCGCTCGATAAGAACGAATTACGGGCAAAAATCAAAAAGCAACGATCGGTGTTGGATCAACAGTTGTGGCAAGAGTGGTCGACTCAGATTAACAAAAGAGTTATTGAATCGAAATTTTACTCTCAGGCTCAAAGCCTTCACTGTTATGTTTCGATGAATGAGAGAAAAGAAGTAGATACGCACTCGATTATAAATCATAGTTTAGATACGGGTAAAACTGTTTTTATTCCGGTGATGGATACCGCTTCCAATAAACTATTCCATACTGAGATTACCGATTTTAATGATTTGCGGGCTAATGATTGGGGAGTGTTGGAGCCAATAAATGCCGTACTGAAAGATCAATTTTTTGGTGATGTGATTATTATTCCACTATTGGCTGCTGATACAAAAGGGAATCGCTTAGGCTATGGAAAAGGATACTATGATCGGTTTTTAGCTACTTCAGAAGCACTTAAAGTTGGAATAGTTTTCGATCAATTTTTGGTTGATCGTGTACCGGTTGAAGATCATGATATTCCGCTAGATATTATTATTACAGAAACGCAGACAATTAATGTGTAACCTGTATATTTTTAGCTCGTAGCATCATCGAGGAGGATTTTTTAAATGTCACAACGAACAAGAACAAAAACAACATCCAAAACGGGTACAGCGTCGTTAGAATTCGACGATTTTGATTTGCATGCAACCATGCAGAATTTTTTGGATGAAGATCAGCAAAAAGAAACTGAAAAGGGTATTTGGAATTTTGCCACCATTTCGGGTATAGCCATGTTATTCACCGGTATGATGTTTGTGCTTCAATGGATTGGTTTACCGGTAGGGATGGGATTTTCAGAATTTGCGCAAGGTGCAATTTCAGCATTACCATTTCTTGGTGGAGCACTGGTTACATTAGTAGGTTTTGGTTATTTCGTAGGCGATCGCCGAAGAGTGAAAGCAGCCGAGCGTAAAGTAAAAAGAGAAATGAAAGCTCGACAAAGATCAGCCAGTAAAAAGAATATGGATGATGTGCATGGATCTACCAGTCGTTTTGGACACAGATCTAAGACAAAAAGCAAAAGTACTGTTAAAGATGATGATGTATTTGGTTCCGGCTTTAGCACGCTTCGAAACGATTTAGACTCAGATAGTAAATCACAAAGTTCGTCAGCCTTTAGCTCCGAATTTGATTCATTTAGTTCCTCTTCATATGGGTTAAAGCAATCCAAAAAACTCATGAAATCCCGTTCTGATAAAAAATGGGCAGGCGTTTGTGGAGGATTAGCCAAATACTTCGGGATATCTTCAACAGTAGTACGAATATTATTTGTGATCGCTTTTTTCATGACATCAGGCGCCAGTATCCCAATTTATATAGGTTTAGCATTAGCAATGCCTAAAGAACCTGTTGAAATGATGGACGATTTCGATTTTTAAATTTCATCACTATTTATGCTGATAAGCTTCGAGGGCATCGATGGATGCGGTAAATCTACCCAGATACAGTTATTAAAGGACTACTTCGATAAAAAGGGCAAACAAGTAGTAGTATTTAGAGAACCGGGCGGATCGGCTATTTCTGAGCAAATACGTTCCATTCTATTAAGTTCAGACGCTGACATCCATCCTGTTTCAGAACTGTTACTTTTTTCTGCAGCACGTGCACAATTAATCTCAGAAAAAGTAGAACCTGCATTAAAAGAAAGCAAGATTGTAATACTGGATCGTTTTTATGATTCAACTACCGCTTATCAGGGATTTGGAAGGGAAAGTGTACCAACTGAAAAAATTCAAGCTATAAATGCGATTGCCTCGCTCGGGAATACACCTGACCTGACATTTTATTTGAAAATCAGTTGGGAAGAGTCAAAAAAGAGAACGGCCCATTTAGAAGAGGATAGAATGGAAAAAGCCGGAAAAGATTTTTTTGAACGAGTGATAAGTGGTTACGATTTCTTATCAAAAAGTGAAGAGCGATTCATTGAAATAGATGCTTCACAGTCGATTAATGCAATTCATGAAACAATTTTAATGAATTTGCCGCAGGGATAAGATGAAGGCTAAATTAGCTAATTACGAAGTTTTATTGATTTTAATTACCTGATTTCTTACAAATTTGGCGGTGAATATTTGTTGTATAGATAATTGAGGCTTAATCATATTATCCGTATTTTTAGAACAATATGGATGAATCCTACCTTTTTCATCGAAATCTGGTTCATCGCAGAAAAACCCAACGATTAATATATCCAAGATATCTATTATGGCGCACGAAAGAATCGAAATTGATTTGCCACTAGCTAAAGTTTATGAATTACTAAGCAACCCTGTTGATTTCCCTAAATTCATGGATAGAGTAGACGCAGTTGAGAGAATTAATTCTCAAACCTTCGAATACCACACCAAAATTGGCAACGAAGATTTCGTTTGGACTACAAATTTAATTGACAACCTTCGAAATACTCGTTTCGCTTGGATTACAATTAATGGTAACCTCAATCAAACAGGTACCATTCGTTTTACTCCACTTGATAACGGTACTCGTACTCGCGTTGAGTTTTCTTTAGACTATCGTACTTTTTTTGGAGACCCAACCGATGATTTGGCAACCTTCATCGAAGAATCTCCAGCACAATTAGTTAAAGATCTTGAAAAGTTCAAAGAACTTGCAGAGTCAGATACTTTCAAAGAAACTCAGCTTGAGCCAAAAGAGGAAGTAACTGCTTAAAAAAAGCTTTCATATAATATTTATAATGCGCATCTAACCAATGCGCATTTTTTTTGTCTATACTTTATCAAAATATGACGTTCTCAAAGTTTTTAGAGTCAGAAGCATCTGAAAAACCACATTTCCTGTTAATCGGAAATCCGGTAAGCCATAGTGTTTCTCCATTGATGCACAATACAGCGCTAAAGCATCATCAAATGGAGGCAATTTACACAGCAGTTCAAGTTGACATGAGTGAGATTCCATCTTTAAGTGCTCACTTTAATAGTCCATTATTTTTAGGAGCAAACATCACTATTCCATTCAAAGTGGAATTACTTCAAGTTGTGGATGAACTCACATCGGAAGCTGAAGCGATAGGAGCAATTAATACAATCATAAAAGGTAATGGAAAATTAATAGGTCATAACACTGATGCTTATGGTTTTGTACAACCTTTACATGATATTAATCTTGAAGTTTTTGACACTGATCGAGCACTTATTTTTGGTACAGGTGGTGCAACAAAAGCAATTATCTATGCACTGAATGATTTAGGATTCGAAGAGGTTTGTTTGGTATCGAGGGAGCCGAAGCGAATGGACCATCAACAAGATACTCTGTATTGTTCTTACGATACATGGTTCGATTATGCCGATGAAGCGTCCTTGATAGTTAATGCAACACCTTTGGGGATGTATCCAAATATTGATAGTTCGCCGGTTAAAGACGATCAAATTGAATTTCTAGCGGAAAAGATTTGCTACGATATAGTTTACAACCCATTGGAAACTAAATTTATCAGACAGGCTAAACGAGCAAACGGATTACCTATTGGTGGACTTGATATGTTGATTCACCAGGGTGCCGAATCGTTCTACAAATGGACAGGAAAACGTTTTCCTGTCGGATTGATTAAAATGAAATTGGATGAACACTTTTCCATTTAAATTTATTAGACCATCTCAGCTGAATAATTCACGCATTATGGCGTGGTTTAGCTATAAAAATCCAGAGTTTCATAGCGAAGGCGCCCACATAGATGGACTCAATGTTGGATTCAGTTCAGAAGAAGATCAACATGTTGTATTGAGGCATATCCACACATTGTGCGAATCAATTGGCATCAAACATCGAGATCTGGCATTAGCAAATCAAATCCACAGTAATAATGTGTTGGTTGTTGAAAGAGGAGGGGTTTATCCCAATGTTGATGCATTTGTTTCAAAGACTCCTGGTGTTGCACTAGGTATTCAAGTAGCGGATTGTGGAGCTCTTTTATTAGGTGATTTCGAGAATAAAGTGATTGCTGCAGTTCATGCTGGATGGCGTGGAACAGTAGGTGAAATTGTACCGCATACTATTTCAAAAATGCAGGAATTAGGTGCGGATAAGCAAAATATAACTGCGTTTATAAGTCCATGTTTAGGGGCTCATAATTTCGAAGTTGGAGAAGAAGTTGCTTCGAAATTTCCAGGTCACTTAGTAAACGACGACGAATATGAAAAACCCCATGTTAATATGGTTGGGTTGCTAAAAG
Source organism: Balneolaceae bacterium (assembly GCA_017643365.1). Classification (GTDB taxonomy): domain Bacteria; phylum Bacteroidota; class Rhodothermia; order Balneolales; family Balneolaceae; genus HXMU1420-13. Next base: position 31,361 of record JAEPNO010000005.1, read on the forward strand.
AGCAACTACTCGATGCAGGAGTATTATCAGCGAATATCGAGGCAGATGGAAGGTGCACCATCGATGAGGAATCGCTTTTTTATTCCTATCGAAGAGAAAAAGAGAAAAGTGGCAGAATGCTTGCAATCATAAAATTGAACAAATTATAGCCGCAAAAAATTGAATTATTTTCATGCACTTTGGGGTTAGTGTTCTTATACTCAATAAGATAAAAAATGGCTTTTGGATAGAAAGAGACTCGCAATACTTGGATCAACCGGATCAATCGGTACACAGACACTAGAAATTGTTCGGCAGCACCCCGAAACTTTCGAAATAGTTGCTCTCACTGCAAATTCGAATGTAGAATTATTGATCGAGCAGATCAAAGAATTTAGTCCTGAATATGCGCTCATCTGCAACGAGGAAAAGTTTCCAGCATTAAAGAATCATTCAGCCTCATCTACTAAAGTATTAAGTGGGAGCGATGCTCTTAAAGACTTAGCCGAGTTGGATCAAGTTGATATTGTACTCAACAGTTTAGTCGGTTTTGCCGGCTTTGAACCAACAATTGCTGCACTTAAAGCCGGAAAAAAAGTGGCACTCGCCAATAAAGAATCATTGGTAGTGGGTGGAAAGCTTATTAATGAGCTTTTGAAAAATTCAAGTGCCGAGTTATTGCCGGTAGATTCAGAACACTCTGCCATGCTGCAAAGTATTGTTGGCGAGCCTCGAGATTCCATCGAAAAAATTATTATTACCGCAAGTGGTGGACCGTTTCGGGATTATTCCATCGAGCAAATGCAAACCATTATAGTGGAGCAAGCCCTAAAGCATCCGAATTGGGAAATGGGAGCTAAGATCACCATAGATTCGTCAACCATGATGAACAAAGGCTTAGAAATTATCGAAGCGCATTGGCTATTTAATCTTCCTGTTGAGAAAATAGAGCCGGTGATTCATCCGCAAAGCATTATTCATTCTATGGTTACCTTTGTGGATGGAAGTAGTAAAGCACAACTTGGTCCGCCCGATATGAAAGTGCCTATAATTTATGCTCTTACTTATCCGGAACGTTTGCAACTGGATACTCCCCGAATGGATTGGACAAAGGCACATGAGTTAACCTTTTATCCTGTTGATTATGCTAAATTTCCATGCGTAAAACTAGCTATGGATGCTATCAACGATTCCGACATTGCCCCAGCAATTTTGAATGCTGCAAATGAGATTGCAGTACAGCGCTTTTTGGACAAAGAAATTGATTATATTTCCATCCCAAAAATCGTTGAAAAAAGTTTAGAGACGTTATCTGACAGTACAGAAATAAATCTCCAAAATCTGATAGAAATAGATAAAAGAACAAGGGAATTTGCATCCCGAATTAATTGATTACATGGAAGTTATAGAGATATTAAAGACAATTGGAATTTTTGTAGGTGCCCTGATGATTCTCGTGTTTATTCACGAATTGGGTCATTTTTTGGCGGCCAAATTATTTGGGATGCGAGTTGAACGCTTCTCTGTTGGGTTTCCACCCAGAATTTGGGGCATCAAAGTTGGTGATACTGACTACTGCCTTGGCGCAACACCACTTGGAGGCTATGTGAAAATTTCGGGAATGGTTGACGAAAGTATGGATACCGAACATCTCGAAGAAGAACCACAGCCGTGGGAATATCGCAGTAAACCCGTTTGGCAACGAATGATTGTTATCACCGCTGGGGTGATTTTTAATATGATTTTGGCCTTTCTGATTTTTACCGGAATGACCTTAAACAGTGGAAAACTTACGCTTCCACTAGAAAACGTTTCGGGTTTATACATTCCCGAAAGTAGTTTATTACACGAAATTGGTTTTGAAACCGATGACCGAATTGTTGGTGTGAATGGTGAACCGGTTGAGGCTTTCGAAGATCTTGTTGCACCATCTGTGCTTACTTCAAGTAATCTTAATTATCAGGTGATGCGTGACGGTCAGGAGTTCGATATTAATGTACCGCCAAGCTTTTTAGACAGTTTGCAAACACGTGACTTTATCAGTCCGATTTTTGCGTTTCCCAGTTCTATCTCAAGTGTTTCACTTGGCACACCGGCTTATGAAGCAGGGCTGAAAGCGGGAGATAGATTTATTTCTGCTGATAGTGTTGAAATTAAATACTGGATACAGCTTACCGAGATAATTCGAGCTGCCGAAGGTGCGATTAATTTCACTATTCAAAGAGGCGATTCAATTTTTACAGCTTCGATCATTCCGGAAAATCAAGCTATCGGAATTGCGTCTCCAACACTTGCAATGGCAGGTGGTGAACGCGTGGAATTAGGCTTTTTTGCTTCTATTGGAGATGGTTGGGATCAAACTATCGATCAAACTGAAGGTATCATTGGTGGTTTTTCGAGAATGATTTCCGGTGATATCTCGGTTCGTCAAAATTTAGGTGGACCAATTGCCATCGCAAATATCACACGTCAGGCTACCGATCAATCGGGTTGGGATGGATTTTGGATGATTACCGCACTTCTTAGTATCACGCTTGCAATCATGAATATCTTGCCAATCCCGGCTTTAGATGGTGGACATCTGGTATTTCTTATTTACGAAGGAATTGCACGAAGGGAACCATCAGAAAAAGTGAAAATTGTAGCCCAAAATATTGGCTTCGTAATTTTGCTTACCTTGATGGTGTTTGTAATCTTTAACGACGTTCTAAAGTACTTCTAAATGTTCGCAAAAGACGGCTACGCGAGTATGGCCTTGGCTACAGCAATAGCGGCTCTCGTTTTTTATTTAACTTACACTTTCATTCAGCATTGGATTGCGTATCCCATTTATTTCACTTTTTTTGTGATGTGGGCCATCGTGATTTACTTTTTTCGTGATCCTGAACGTACACCTCCTGAAGGTGAAAATCTGGTTATTTCACCGGCAGATGGAAAAGTGGTATTGATCAAGAAAATTCAGGAGGATGTGTACCTCAAATCGGAAGCGACTCAGGTTAGTATTTTCCTTTCTCCCTTAGATGTTCATGTAAATCGAAATCCGATTTCCGGTGTGCTGGAATATCTGAAATACCATCCCGGCAAATATCTCATGGCTTGGGATGAAAACGCTTCGGATCTAAATGAACGTGCGGATTTTGGTGTGTTGCATCCAAGTGGAACCAAGCTCTTTTTTAAGCAAATCACCGGGTTTTTAGCTCGCAGAATTGTTTATCACATAAAGGAAGGAGATGAGCTTAAAGCGGGAGAGCGTTTTGGGATGATGAAATTTGGCAGTAGAATGGATATCATTGTACCTGCTAATGTTGAAATTAAGGTAAAAGAAGGAGATCGCACCTGGGCAGGACAATCTGTGTTGGCTGTGATCAACTAACATGAAATACCCCATCCAAAAACAATATCAAACATTTAAGAAACGCAGAGAAATCATTCGTGGCTCAAGGCCGCCTGTAAACAAGCGAATTGCAGTTCCCAGTTTCTTTACGTTGATGAACCTTTTTTCAGGGTTTCTGGCCATTATTTCGATTGCCGACGGGGATTTAACCCGTGGTGCTTGGTTGATTATGGCCGCAGGAATGTTCGATGTTTTTGATGGAATGATGGCTCGCTTAGCAAATGCGTATTCTGATTTTGGAATCGAACTGGATTCCCTGAGCGATATGGTTTCCTTTGGTGTGGCTCCCGGATTTTTGATCTATACCTTTGCACTTTCAGATCTGGGGATGCTTGGTATTTTAGTCTCTGCTTTACCTCCACTATGCGGTGCGGTGCGTTTAGCACGATTTAATGTAAATGCGCGACTTCAACCAAGATCGGATGTGTTTATTGGACTTCCCATTCCATCGGTTGCTATCACAATAATTGCATTTTTTCTAACCTTCCGAGATGATCTCAGCCTGTTCGAATACTTCAACAATGGGGTTTATAGTGTGGTAATTCCACTTGTAGCACTGGTTAGTTTTTTGATGGTTAGCTCCATTCAGTTCGAGAAAATACCGCGATTTGATCGAGAATCCATCCGTTCAAAAAAGCTCTCGTTTGTGCTTTTTATCATGTATCTGTTGTTAATTGCGACACTCCATGAATACGGACTTATGGTTGCCATCGTCGTTTACATCTCAAAATCAATCATTGACAGCGCTATTAAATTCTTCAATGATGATTACGCCGAAGAAGATACCTTTCAGGACTTTAGTTAAGGCAATCTTTATAAACAGCCGCGGTTTTCTCGGCTACTTTATTCCAGGTATAGTTGCTCAAAATTCTATTCTTAAGAGCATCACTTTTTGGTGCTTCCAAAGCTGATTGAAATCCGATTTTCAGTGATTCATCTGAATGGGGATTGGAATAAAAAGCATGCTCTCCAAAATATTCTTTTGTTCCACCTTCTTTTGTGATCACAATCTTTGCACCGGCCAATGCTGCTTCCATTGCTGCGATCCCGGGTGTTTCAAACAACGAGGGCAAACAAAACACTTCACAAGCTGCATAGGCACTTTCCAGCAGGGGATCATCGTGGTCGAGGGTCGGGATCAGATGGACATTCTGAGCTTGTTCAGCTAAGGAAACGCATTCTTGGCTGTAGGTATCATTATAGAAGTCTCCGATAATGACTATGTCTCTTTCGATTGACGGTGCAACCCGAATCAATTGAATTACATTTTTTCGTGCAGCACCGGCTTGTCCGGCAAATAGAATGAAATTCTGAATGGCATATTTTTTGGAGAATAGATCTGGAGAAGCATGTTGAAAACGAGACTCCACTCCATTAGGAATCACAGTGATTTTTGATTCGTTTATTCCAAAAGCATGCTGAACTAACTCTTTCTCTTTATCGGTGTTTGGAAGAATCCGGTCAGCGTAGTTGCAAATTTCCGCTTTAATACCATACTCCGAACGAATTCCCGATCCGATTTTAGAAATGAATCGTTCTACTATTAGCACGTTTGCGATACTTTTTCCACTTCGATTCGAATAAAAAACAGGGGATATCACCAAAGGAATACCTTTATTTTTTACCTGTTTGGCAATACCAATGGTTTCGGTAGAAGCAGAGAAAATGTGAACTAAATCGAAGTCAAAATGGGAGGTGTCGGAGTGTATGATTTCGACGTTGATCCCTAGTGCTTCTAAATGTCGCACTGTTTCTGTTACTTGGGTACGAACTCCACCATTAACGGCCGCAAGACTAAGAGGTGCAGCAATTCCTATTTTCATAAGCTTTTCCGGTTACGCCAATCGAAGAGCGAAGTTTTTATTAAATTTAAGCGACCTTTCTGCAGTTCTTGTTGCTCATCATTGGAAGGAAAATCAGGGTTAATCCAATCAAATTCTGAAACTGAATGTAATGGTTTATTGGTTTTGGATGCAGGCATTAATCGATATTTTTCGCTATTGAATGCGATTTGAATGAACAGCGAATTATTTGAACTATCCATGGTTAACACTCTGTTTTCTGCATCATAATTTGCTTCGATTAAAGCGTCATTTCGTTTTCTCCAGAACTGTGCATACTCAATAAAAGTGATTGGTTGTAATTCTGATTCCCGAACTTTTGCGAAAACTTTTTCCCACATCGATATGCCCCGTTGCATAGGGTGATGATAAAAGAAAACCGGCTGTCGAGACTTCATTTTATCGTTCAAAACCATTTCAAAATATTCGATCATTTCTGATTCATCTGCCGATCTTCGATTTAAACTACCGGTACAGATAGGGTGAATGGGAATCTGTAAGGTAGGATGAAGCTCGTTTTTATGAATCGGTTGAAAAGGTAAAGCATCGTACCCAAGCGTGAATTCCGAACTATATTCGAATTTGAATTTCAGTAACACATCGCCGAGCGCCTCATTCCAAATTCCATAAGGCACACAAAAGCCTTTAGGATCAATTCCGGCATCAACCATTTTTTGGTAGCCACGCTCTATGTTATTGTAGATATGCTCGTAACTATCGGAAGTACCATGTTCATACCCATGCAGGGCTAATTCCTGATCTTCAAACTCTCTGAATACAGAAAGCCATTCTTCGTGCGCTTTCACATGAAGAAACCACGTAAAAGGAATCTCGAATTTCCGAGACACTTCGTACAAACTTTGAATCGAATGCTGAGTACCGAAATCTGAATCTATTCGAAATCCGAAGACCGGTTTTTCGCTAGGGGAATGCCACTTTTTGATGTATGGCAATGATCGGTGGAAATGTAGCTTAGATAGAATTCGATCTAATGTAAGCATCAAAGCATTTTTATCAACCGTGTTTACGATTTCGTCCGGGTGCATCATCGGGCGAAAATAGAATCGTTTTCGAGCATAATCACTGTTCGCAAACTCTTGATCAGGATTGGAATCCCATCGAATGATTAATCCGGTACCATTTGTAAAAGCTGCTACTTTATTGGAATAAACCGGCGGAATAGTTGAAGAGATACCATTATTTATTTTTGTCCCTTGAAAATGGGAAACAGCAACGTTTTTAGTTATCAATATCGATCCGGAATGGGTTAAATATTGATTGATGGAATGTATCTGATCTGGGTTTGGGGTTTGGTTTACTATCAAACACGAATAACAGGAGGAAAGAGGTTGATCAAAATTGATTGATTCATAGCGTACACCAATGGTATCGAGCAACGATGCCCAGTGCGGTGTTAGATTCAATATGCCGATGCAAATCCTGTTCATATTCCCAATTTAGTACGAAACATGGCGATGTCTTTTTTTCGAATAACTCTGCCAAATAACAACATCATCAGCACTAATAATGCACCAATTATAGCTTCTAACCAATAATAAAGCTGAACAATATCCATCAATTTATAGGCAACAAATGAAGCAAGAATTGTAAGTACAAAAGGTATTAGGTATCGGAGAGACATGTGTCTTGAAAACCAAAAATAGGATAATGCGCCAATCAAAAATTCGCTTAAAACCACAGCTCCGGCAACTGCCCGAACACCAAACTGAGATGCAGCAACGGCAATGATAATAAGTGCAATTCCACCACCAATTGCGGTTGCTTTGAGGTAATCAATGTCTTTCCCAATGGCTATTAAACCATGAGAAAACAGACTGTTTTGAAAGGTGAAAAACAAGAAAAAACTGAGTATGTAAAGTATAGGGATGGAGTTTACATATTCGCTTCCGAACACCCAGATCATAAAATCCGGTGCTCCTAAGAAAAGTCCGATGCTTACCATAGAACCTAACACCAACATTAATCGCATAGTGTGATCCATATTAATGGTAGCAACTTCACTATTGTCGCTCCATTGTTTGGATAGATTAGGGATCAATAATTGAACAAATATTCGATCTATCAGCATCCCAATTATGATAATTCGATAAGCAGCACTGTACTCGCCGGCATCGGAATTCGTTAAAAAATATCCGATGGCAATTGGTGGGAAAAGTTGGATCACTTGCGCAAAGAAAGTGCCGCTTCCAACAGTTAGTGCGGCTTTTAGCCCATCCCATAAAATATGAAATCCGCGAACAGCTAATTGAAAAGGTCGATTTTTCAGAAAAAGAATGAAAAGGATTATAGTTGACACAATCAGCCCGGAGATGTAATAAACCGGTAATTGATTGACATCATCCAGTGAATCAACAAACAAATAGATTAGGATTAAATAGACGCCGTTTTTTAAAACATGAGAAAGTGCATTCACCTGATATTTTTGCGAGCCAATGAAATACCATTCCACTAAAAACGCATGTGGAATTAACGCAAGGATAAAGCCTCGGGTTAACGATAGAAGTTGGGAATCGTCGATGATAAACGGAATTGCAAACCACCCGATAACTAACACAATAGTTGCCATTAAGATGCGCAAGGCAAGCAATTCGCTAATTCGATAACTTCGTTTTTCTTCATCGCGAGCGACTTCACGTCCGGCAATATTCGACAATCCAAAATCCGCAAAGAAAACTAAATAGCCCAAATAAGCCATGGCAATACTCAGCAAGCCAAAGCCTTCGGTTCCCAATACACGTGCCAAGTAAACGGTGATCAAAAATGATATCGCTCGTGAGAGGATATCTCCGGTGAAAATATGCGCTATTTTTCGAGTTAAACTAGCCAATTGCAGAACCGATTAATTGCGTAAGAATGGTTTTAAATTCTTCATCAGATGAAAATAAGTGAACCCGTTCATTTTCTTCATACTCAAGTAGAGCGGGGAGACGAGGGGCAAGGATCAATTTGTTGTAAGACAAAGCCATTTCGATACCGCCGGAAGTAAGAATATCACCAAAGTTAAACACGCACAAATCCAATGCATTCATTATTTCAGCTAGGTTTTTTTCGCTGATAAAACCCGATTGGTATTCCAACCAAGCAAATTTATCAGAATAACCATGAATTTGCTGATCCACATTCTGCATCCCTTTTTTCACATAGCCGGCTATCAACAATTGTTTTGGAGAGGAAACCTGAGAAATCATTTCGATAAGCCTTGGAATTCCTTTGTAGTCACTTATAGCCCCGATACAGCCGATAAGTGGAATACCAGACTTTAATTGAATGCCGAAATCACTATTTAAGTTACTAATAGCTTGGGTCTTGTTGATTTCCTTAGTTGGAAACTTGGGATGGGGTAGAACTGCGATTTTACCACTGTCGATTCCATATTCATCCGATACAATTTTCATTGCAGATGAAGAATGTACAATTAGGCGATCAGCTTTCCTTGCCATCCAGCGATAAATCTTCTTATGCAACGAAATCCACTTTTTATTATGTGGATATAGATTGTGAACTGTCCAAATGACTTTTCCACCAAAGGCAGTAAAAATTCCGATACATAGTAATTTATAAATGATTCCTAGCGCAGATTTCCAATCTTGAAATTCGAGCCAATGATAATGCAGAATGGCGTTTCTATCTTTGATTGGAGCAATCATTAATCGAAAATGGGCACCTGCACTAAGGCTTTGAATGTTGATTGAATCGTTCTCTGATATCTCTTTGTAAAACAAATGAAGATAATCCGTGGTCGGATACTCATGTCGGATTAGAGGCACCACGTACACGTTTGATACCTCTTCGGCAACTTCGTTATAAATGTGCAACAGTGATTTATCCGACATTCAATACAATAGGTTCTCTACAACTGATAGGTTAATCCGATTGAATGTACTGTTCCAAAGCCGGTATTAAAAGGAACAAGTGCATAATTAAATCGAACTTTATCAGCGATAAATCCTACTCCGAAAGAGATGGGGCGGACATTGTCGGATGTCTTAAAACCTGCTCTTACTTCCACAATTTCAGAGATCAGCAAGTTAAGCCCGAAGTTGAAATAATTATTTTCAGGATTAATCTCGTCAAGTTCATCGGTTTGTGGATGCATAGGAATTACATAATCGGCCATAACGGTAGCTAAAATAGGCAAATCCGGACTTTGCCAATGCACAAATTCAAGCACATCGATCGAAACACCGGTAGTAAATTTTGTAGGGAGTTCGGTTGCACGTTGGTCGAGTTTTTCCATTTCACCCGCATTTGTTAATGCCGCTCCAATCCGAATACGTTCGTCAATTGCTGAGCTTACAATGCCGGCGTTCACAGCAAAACCGTTTGCTCTAAATGGATATACATCTTCGTTTAAATACTGCCCGGTTACACCAATCGCAAATAGACCAAAATCGTAGGCATAGGCTCCGGCAATGGAAACATACTGAATACTAAAATCTCCGTTTGATTCACCCGGGCCGTTTCGTTGCTCAAAACCCGAAACTCCGGATGTATAAAATGCAAAAGCCATTGCTCGGTTTCCTCGAACTAGATTTATACCGCCGAATAAATTATTCGAATCATCAATCCAACTTGTATACCCCAAACTGATGGAAGGTCGGTCAGCTTTGGCAAGCAAAGCAGGATTCGAATAAATAGATGTAGCGCCAAAAGGAGTGGCCACGGTAGCCTCTGAAAGTGAAAGTTCGGCTGCGCTAGGCCCAATATTTAAGAGTTGAAAACCGGCAGTTTGTGCGTTTGAAATCGCCGGAATTAACAACAGTAACCAAATCAGATTTTTCTTCATAGATGTAAACGTAAAGCAAAAACATGAAAGTTAGAAACGCCGAATGGTTCGCGAATAAATGCGTAATCGATGGATGGCGAGAAACGATCGAAGGGGAGATGAACTGAGAATCCGGCACTTAGAGAATTGCTCCCATCAGTTTTAGTGTCTGCTAGTCTATAGCCCGCACGTAAAGTAAAACGCTCGTGTGCTAACCAAGAGCCCCCAATTTTAAAATTCCCGGAGCTGGTGTTTATGGTTTCGGTATTGGTTATCGAAACTGGAATTCCGGTACCATTGATGAAAATTTCGTTCGTACTAACTTCGCTCGAGTATATCTGAAGTTCATACTCGGTATTTAGATTAAACTTCTCTTTTTGATAAGAAACCGCCCATTTTAGTCGGGTTGGGAAGTTATTTACAACATTTCGAGACTGCGACTGACCATACAAATCGCCTGAATTCCAAGTGTAATTGGCGAATAAGTCTTGAACGGTTATTCCAACATTTATCACATTGCTTAGCTGATAAAGCATGCCTAAATCCAGACCGACAGCAGTAGCAGGAGTAAGTTCCTCGTGGTAATTAGCATAATTCAGTTTGATGCCAACTCCACCGTAAAATTTTTCGCTGAAACGTATCCCAAATGCAGTTGTAAGTTGATATTCAGCAATATCGAAAGTACCGTTTGGATAGCCACTAAGCGTACGCGCGTCAATATCTTTTACACCGGTACGAATCAAACCAAAAGCAATGCCGGCATTCGGCGGTAACTGAAAATGAGCACCTAAGTTTTGATAAATACGGTCGAAGTCCATTGATGAAGCAGAAAAGTCGATTTGTTTCTCGTCTTGAAAAACCGCTGCAAGGGCAGGATTGTAAAAAGGATAAATTCCTTCGCTGGTTGAAGCGCCCATTGCATTACTCATGGCCATGCCTCGCGGACCAAAGCCCGACTGAAACGCAGCTCCGGCAAAGCCTCCATTTTGGGCAAATAATTCTGTGCCCATAGACATCAGAAAACAAATAGCGATGTATGTGAAAACTCGTTTCATTCGATTAGTAAGAGTTTGCCTTTAATGGTTTCGTTTGCTGCTTCGATTACATAAAAGTAAGGCCCGTTAGCCACTTTCCGACCGTGTTGATCAATTCCGTTCCAAATGGCTTCATATTCACCTGAGGACGCTTCAAGTTGATCTAATTCACGTACCAGATTCATTCCAAAATCAAATATTCTCACTTTGATTGTTCCTGCTGATGACGATTTAAATCGAATGCGAACAATTTCGTGCTGAATGGGTGAAAATGGGTTGGGGTAAGCATAGGAATCGACCGATGCCGCGTCTTCATCATACGTATTACCACCTGAAAGCGGGAAATTCACACGTGTAATTTCCCAGGTTTTTCCTAAGTCGCCGGTGGATATGATGCCATCGCTGGTACTTATCCAAACCCGATCGTTTGTGGCCGTAGCGGCTTGAAATTCAGCGGTAGTTTTGAGAAAAGTATTTGCACTTTTTATCTGTGGCGATTTAGTCCAGGTATCACCGCCATCTTTAGATATAAATAAACCGTTTTCACCGGCAGCGAATACATATCCATCTTTAAATGTGATGCCCAAAATCTTTTGTCCGATTAATCGCTGTTTAAACGATTCGCCACCATCATCGGTATAAACAATCCCAAATTGATCGAGCCCTTGAAAAGCCGAACCGGTACTTTCGGCCAACCAGTTTGTCATCCAAATTCTTCCATTCGATGGATCTTCTTGTATTTCGATAATCCAGCGAGCAAGAAGTCCATTTGATGAGTTGTCGAAATTGACATTTTTCCAACGGATACTATCAAGAGGAGCGGTTAATGCATTTTCAGAAACATTAATACCACCGGCACTTCCGAACCAAACACGATTCTGAGAATCAATGTGCAAAGCAAATCCTTTCAAGTTATCATCAGCAACCGGGTCGTATCGGTTAATAATCACCGATTCGCTGGAACCGGAATTATCCACATAAGAAAATGAAGATGCCCAACTATATTCCTGATCAGGATTTAACCCCGGCGAATTAAAAGGAGGGAGTATCACACGTTCCCAGGTTTCGCCAAGATCAGTGCTACGTAACAAACCCGAAGCCCAGTTAGCAGAGAATATTACATTCCCTTTAAAGGCTACATTATAAGGTGGTGATTGTTGCGGAACCGTAATTCGTATTCGATTGTAAGTTCGTCCGCCATAAGTAAACTGAATATCGCAATCAGGATCGTAATCGCCGGGACTTGTTGGATTTTCGTACTCGGATGAACTAGGATCGCATTTAGCTGGAGGGTCCTCATCTAACAGAAAATCACTAAATCGCCAAGTGTCACCACCATCGGTGCTTATATAATAGCCAAATCCGGCCGGTTGATTTCCAGCAAGTGTTTCTGAGGTAAATCCAAGTCCGGCAACAACGGTATCGCCTTTTAAATCAATCGAGAAAACCCGAGCTTTCCCTTCATCAATAAAATCTAAGCCATCCATACGATCCCATTCCGGTGCATTCCCAATATTTCGGTTTAGTGAAGGGCTGATCCACACAGTGTCGCCGGAAGCAACGATGGTAGAAACACCATTTTGTCGAATGCTAAAGAATTCTGAAGTAATCGGTCCCGTAATCTGGGCGGTTACTAAAAAAGGGAGGAATAAATGTGAAACAAGAATCAGAAAATGCTTCAAAACTAATTACTTGAAATTCTAAAGGTTGTTTTGGTGGTATCGCTTACTAATCCACCAATATCTTTGGCGTAGTAAAGTATGTTGTAGTTTTGCGGATCGTTATTTGCGTTAATGGTAAAACTGGCGGTAAAAATAGAATCAGCTGCAACTTCGTCTTCTTGAGTTCCATTATCTTGCAATGAGAAAGGAGAGCCCGATACTTCACCACTCGCTGTGCTTATCAATCGCAAGAACACACCATCGATGGTATCCTGACCATCTAAATCTGTAACTTTTGCTTTAAATGATACTACTTTAGAACCCTGATCCGGCAAGGAAACAGTTTCAGGGTTTTCTGCATAAACAATAACAGGGGCTGCATTCTGGAATCCGTTTATTTCGATGTAGGATTGTGCAAACGTACTGTTACCCGAGGAATTGAACGCGTTAACCTCCACAATTAAATTCATTATCGAAGTTGTTTTCGTTTCGATGAAGAAATTGGTGGAGAAACTTTCTCCATTTGGTACAAGTGTACCCGATTGTACAAATGTGTTATTTACTTGATCGATAACAACAAAGTTAAAAGATACGGGCTCTGCAATATCTTCCGGGGTAACGTTAATCGAAAATGTTACGGTAGTATCTTTATAGCCATCGGTTTCCTTATCGAACGAAACTAGCGATGGTGACACCTCGAAATTAGAAATTCCGGGTGCATTTGGGGTTGTTGATGGAGGTTCGCCGGTGGCGTCACAACCGATCATAACAACCAATAAAATGAGTAAAAAGGATGAATAGTGAGAGAGGTTTTTCAAACCAAAAGCTGATATAATTTTCTGCGTCAATGTTACGGATATGCCGTCCTTAAATCCACTACGATATTGATTGCTTTAAATTGTGGAAATTCTTCGTTGCATTTAGAAAAGTGCCCCTTTATCTTCAGCGCGTTATGCAAATTATCGTTTTAAATGAAACTACTTGGTGGTGGCCTGTTGATAACTCAACAGCGGGCTTGCTGCATTAATTTGCTGCTAACAGAAATTGAATAAATACCCGCTGTTCCTTTGGAAGAGTGGGTTTTTTTTTGAAATCCATTTTTCAGCAGTGGTTTTAAATAAACAATCGACTTTGGATAAAAAAGAATTTCTTTCACTCGCACAATCTTATACGGCTATTCCGGTATACAAACGGCTACTCGCTGATGTACTCACTCCGGTTTCTCTATTCTTAAATATTCGGGAAAACGCTCGATCCCCTTTTCTATTGGAATCGGTTGAAGGGGGCGAGCAACTGGCGCGTTATTCCTTTTTGGGGCGTAATCCGTATCAAGTGTTAACCTTCGATGGCGAACGAACTACGCTCGAAAAGCATGGAAAAACATCAACGTTGGATCAAGGTTATTTCGATGCACTTCGAAACCTCACCACAGCGTATTCTGAGCCCTTTATCCCGGATCTACCAAGATTGACAGGCGGTGCAGTTGGTTTTTCAGCCTACGATACATTTCGCCTAGTAGAACATCTGCCTAACACTCCACCCGACGATCTGCATATTCCCGAGGCCATTTGGTCGTTTTACGATGAGATCTTTGCTTTCGATCACGTGAAGCATCAAGTGGTTTTGATTAAAACGGTCTTTGTGGATGAACATGACGATCTGGAACAAGCTTACGATGACGCAATTGCTGCTTTAGATGAGATGGAAGCAGCCGCAACCGGTGGAAACTTTCAAAAGCGCTCGTTTAAAATTCACCCCGAATCACTTTCCAGCAACATGGAGAAATCCTATTTCGAGGAAATTGTGAATAAGGGGAAAGAATACATTTACGAGGGAGATATCTTTCAGGTGGTGCTTTCGCAGCGTTTTCAGGCGGATATGGAAGGTGACGCGTTTATGCTGTATCGGGCGCTACGAATGGTGAATCCTTCGCCATATTTGTTTTTCCTAGATTTTGATGGATTCCACATCGTAGGATCATCGCCCGAAGTATTGGTAAGCGTGCAAGATCGAAAAGTGAAAGTATTGCCGATCGCCGGAACTCGTCCCAGAGGTAAAAATCACGTCGAGGATGTTGCTTTAGAGCAGGATTTACTTGCCGATCCCAAAGAACTGGCAGAACATGTTATGTTGGTTGATTTAGGTCGAAATGATTTATCACGCGTATGCACCCCGGGAACGGTTAAGCTTGTTCGTGATCATGTGATAGAGCGATATTCGCATGTGATGCATATTGTGAGCGAAGTTGAAGGCCACTTGGCTGAAGAAAACACCTCGGTAGACGCATTGATGCAGTGTTTCCCGGCAGGAACGGTGAGTGGGGCACCTAAAATTAGAGCGATGGAAATAATCGACGAGTTTGAGCCCACCAAAAGAGGCATTTATGCAGGGGCAGTTGGTTATTTCGATTTTTCCGGAAATATGGACACCTGCATCGCTATCCGAACCATGGTGGTAACGCCAAACAAAGTGTACATTCAAGCCGGAGCAGGAATTGTGGCCGATTCCGATCCGCACAAAGAATTCGAAGAAACTCAAAATAAAGCCGGAGCATTAGTTCAGGCACTAAGCATTGCACTAGACATACAATGAGCAAAAAGAAAACTATTTTATCAGGAATTCAGCCTTCGGGTAAACTCCATATTGGTAACTACTTCGGGGCTATTCGTCAACACATTGCTATGCAGAACGAAGGCGATGCGTTCTACTTTATTGCCAATTACCATTCGCTTACAAGTGTTCGAGATGGCAAACAATTGTATCAAAACACCATCGATGTAACGCTTGATTATCTCGCTCTTGGTTTAGATCCCGAAAAAGCGACTTTCTTCGCACAATCGGATGTGCCACAAGTAACTGAGTTGGCATGGATTCTTGGTACTCTCACTCCGGTAAGTTTGATGGAGAAAGGAGTGTCTTACAAAGATAAAATAGCGGCTGGATTAAGTCCGAACGTGGGTTTGTTTACCTATCCGATCCTTCAAGCCGCTGATATCTTGATTTATCATTCGGATGTAGTGCCTGTTGGAGAAGATCAAAAACAAAACATTGAGATTTGCCGTGACTTAGCAGGGAAATTCAATCGAGAGTACGATGGCGAATTCTTAGTTATTCCCGAAGATCATATTGTGAAATCGGTGGCAGTGGTTCCCGGAACGGATGGACGTAAGATGAGCAAGAGTTATGGTAACACGATCTCCATTTTTGGGGAAGGAAAATCCTACAAAAAAACCATCATGTCGATTCAGACAGATTCAACACCGCTCGAAGATCCCAAAGATCCCGAAACCGACAATGTGTTTGCGTTGATCAAACTGTTTGCATCGAAAGAGGAGCAAGAGGAAATCGCTGCCAAATATCGAGCCGGTGGCTATGGTTACGGACATGCAAAGAAAGAGCTACTGGGCTTCATCCAGAGCTATTTTGGGGATGCACTCGAAAAGCGGAAACAGCTTGAACAAGATATCGATTATGTGAAAGATGTTCTTGCCGAGGGCGGAAAGAAAGCCCGAATCAGAGCTGAGCAGGTGATGGAGCCAATCCGTGAAGTGACCGGAATTATAAGGAGCTTCTGATGGTACTCATTATCGACAACTACGATTCGTTTACCTACAATTTAGTGCACCTGATTGCCGTAGAAACTGAGGACTATAAAGTGATCAGAAACGATGCAATGAGCATCGAAGAAATCAAGGCGCTAAACCCAACAAAGATTCTAATTTCGCCCGGCCCGGGAAGACCGCACGAAGCCGGCATCACCGAACAAGTGATTCAAGAACTTGGCGATGAGATTCCGATTTTAGGAGTGTGTTTAGGTCATCAAGCAATTGGCGAAGTGTTTGGGGTAAAAGTAGTTCATGCGCCCACCTTAATGCATGGTAAGGTGAGTGACGTGGCTCATGATGGGAAATCCATCTTCGAAAATGTAGAAAAAGATTTTACCGCAACACGCTATCATTCTTTAATTCTTGATCCCGAAACTATCCCAGATGAATTAGAAGTTACAGCACGAAGTGGCGATATTGTGATGGGTGTTCGTCATCGCTCGAAACCCATAGAAGGCATTCAATTTCATCCGGAGAGTATTCTTACCACAGAAGGACCTAAAATGATTTCAAACTGGTTAAAACAATAATGGATTTTAAAGAAATATTAGAGCGTTTATCCTTCTCCGAAGATTTGATTCCAGAAGACGCAGACTTTGCTATTCGACAAATTATGTCGGGGAAAGTGAGCAACGAGCAAGTAGCCGGATTTCTCACGGCAATGCGACTTAAGGGAGAGACTCACCAAGAACTGACTGCTTTTGTAAAGGTGATGCGGGAGAAATCGGAAAAAGTAAACGTAAATGTAGATGGTGCCATCGATTTGGTGGGCACGGGTGGCGATAAATCAGGGACATTCAACATTTCCACCGTTTCCTCATTTATTGTTGCCGGAGCTGGAGTGCCGGTAATTAAACACAACAACCGTAGTGCATCGAGCAAATGCGGTAGTGCTGATGTGTTAGAAAAAATGGGCGCCGACATCGAGTTAAGAGCCAGTCAGGTTGAACGAGTGTTTAATGAAGTCGGAATTGCGTTCATGTTTGCACCAATGTTTCACCCGGCTATGAAATACGTAATGCCAGCCCGCCGTGCGCTTGGATTCCGAACTTTTTTCAATATTCTCGGCCCAATGTGTAATCCGGCAGGAGTTCGTCGCTATGTAATTGGCGCATTCAGCAAAGTAGTTGCCGAAAAGATGGCGCACATCTTAGCAAATCTCGAAACTGAGTTCGCTTACACTATCAATTCGCACGATGGATTAGATGAATTGAGTTTAACTTCGCAAGTGGATGTATTCGAATTAAAGGACAGTATTTTATCGATGCCGATTTTATTCGACCCGGAAACATTGGGCTTTCAACGCTATTCTATGGCTGATATCACAGGTGGCGGTCCTGAAGAAAATGCCCAGATTTTTGAAAACATTTTGGATAACAACGCTACAAATGCTCAACGTGATATCGTGTTACTTAACGCGGCCTTTGGGATTCAGGCTTCGGGCAAAGTGGTTAGTTTAGGTGAAGCGAAAATCCTGGCAGAAGAAAGTCTGGAATCAGGCAAAGCGCGTGATATTTTTGATGCCTATGTGGAGGCGAGTAGAAACGTATAATTATGCCAACCATTTTAGATAAGATTGTTACTCAAACAGCTGAAGACCTTAAAATGAGGAAGAGAAAGCTGCATTTTAACGACCTGCATTCTCTTGAAGGCTTCGAGAAAGAAAGGAAATCGTTTAAAAAAGCACTTCAAGCTGAGGGTGTTTCGGTGATTGCCGAAGTAAAGAAAGCATCGCCATCAAAAGGAATAATTCGAGAAGATTTCAATCCGGTTGATATTGCGCTTCGGTATCAGGATGGAGGAGCATCGGCTATTTCCGTGCTCACCGACGAACCATTTTTTAAGGGTGATTTGGCCTACTTGTCGGATATTTCTAAACGAGTTGTACTGCCATTGTTAAGAAAGGATTTTATTATCGATCCTTATCAAATCAAAGAAGCACGTGCTTTCGGTGCTGATGCCTTTTTAATCATCATGGCCATTGTTTCGGATGCACAATTGGATGAATTACTTGCAGCCGGAAAAGAGTTTGGACTAGATGCTTTGGTAGAATGTTACGATCAGGAAGACTTTGATCGAGTTCCTTTTGATCGAGTAGATATTTTGGGTGTGAATAATCGCGATCTCAAGAATTTCGAAGTGGATGTGCATCGTGGAATTTCCATCCTACAACAAGCTCCCGAAGGTACCGTACTGGTTTCAGAAAGTGGGATTTCAACCGGAAACGATATGGCGATGCTTCAACACAATAAGATTGATACTGTGTTGATAGGAGAACACTTTATGCGTCAACCCGATCCCGGGAAGGCAGTATCTCTTTTGAAAGAACAAGGCGAAGAAATGTACGATCGGAGTTTGCAAAATGGCTAATCAAACCAAAGTGAAAATTTGTGGAATCACCAATTTGGAGGATGCCCGATTCGCATCCGGTGCCATGGTTGATTATCTGGGATTCATCTTCGTGGAATCGAGTCCGCGCTACATCGATCCTGAAAAAGCGGGAGCGATCGTAAACTGGGTGGAGGGACCGGAAAAAGTAGGTGTATTCATGGATCAACCGCTTGATGATGTAAATGTGCTTGCCAAATTTTCGGGAATTGATCTGGTGCAGTTGCACGGAAACGAAACACTCGAGTATTGCCAATTGATTGAAAAACCGATTATCAAGGTGATTCATGTTGGGGAAACATCCTCAAAAGAAGAAATTGAAACACAGGTAGCGTTGTACAGCGAAGTTGCTGAGTTTCTTTTGTTCGATACCAAAGCAAACGGCAAATTTGGTGGAACGGGAAAGACTTTTGATTGGTCGTTATTAAACGAGATCGCTGATGATATTCCATTCTTTCTTGCCGGTGGATTGAATCCAGAGAATGTATCGGGAGCCATAGAAATGGTTCAGCCTTTTGCGGTGGATTTGAACAGTGGTGTAGAAGAAGAGCCTGGACTCAAAGATTTCGAAAAAATTGAACAACTGATGGAAAACCTGAAGTCGTATATAATATGATTTCAATTTAACGTCACCCTGATCCGCCGACTGGCGGAGAAGGATCAACAATATTAATAAATTGGCAGATTAAACACCGATAAACTCGGCTCGCTGAATCACAACGAACGATATGCAAACAACAGAAACCAAGACAACCTACAATCAACCAAACGCCCGCGGTTACTTTGGCGATTATGGCGGAAAGTTTGTACCTGAAATTCTGATTCCGGCTATCACTGCCTTGGAACAAGAGTATCAGAAAGCGCAAAATGATCCTGAGTTTTTACGCGAGTATCACGAACTATTGGAAGAGTATGTTGGTCGTCCAACTAAGTTAACATTCGCAGATAAACTCACTGCGCATTACGGCAAAGCCAAGATTTATTTAAAGCGGGAGGATTTGTGCCACACCGGTGCGCATAAAATCAATAATGCAATCGGGCAGATTCTACTGGCTCGACGCATGGGCAAAACCCGCATCATTGCCGAAACGGGTGCAGGTCAGCATGGTGTGGCAACGGCAACCGCTTGCGCAAAGTTTGGGATGGAATGCATCGTTTACATGGGCGCAGAAGACACCGTTCGCCAAAAATTGAATGTAGATCGCATGCAGTTGATGGGCGCTGAGGTTCGGGAAGTTACCAGTGGTTCTCAAACATTGAAAGACGCCACTAACGAGGCCATTCGCGATTGGGTGACCAACGTTGAAGATACATTTTACATCATTGGTTCGGTGGTTGGTCCTCATCCTTACCCTATGATGGTTCGCAATTTCCATCGTGTGATTGGAGATGAAGCCAAGCGACAGATTTTAGAGAAAGAAGGACGTTTGCCCGATTATTTGGTTGCTTGCGTTGGCGGTGGATCAAACGCTTTGGGACTGTTTTATCCTTTTATGGACGATGATGTACAGATTATTGGCGTTGAAGCAGCGGGCTATGGAGTGGATTCCGGCCAAACTGCGGCTACCATCACCAAAGGAACACCGGGTATTTTACATGGTTCGTTGAGTTATTTGCTCCACGATCAAAACGGACAAATTGAGCTGGCACATTCTATATCAGCAGGGTTAGATTATCCGGGAATTGGTCCTGAGCATTCCTTTTTACACGATTCCGGCCGAGTACAATATCATGCAGTAACGGATGAAGAAGCCATGGAAGCCGTGAAGTTATTGTCACAAAAAGAAGGGATTATTCCGGCACTAGAGACAGCCCACGCGTTTGCATGGTTAGAAAACCTGATGCCAACCACTTCCAAAGATGAAATTGTGATATTGAATCTCTCCGGTCGTGGTGATAAGGACATGAAAACAATCTCTGAAAACCTGTAAGGGCGGATTGCTATCCGCCCCAATTATTGTCTGAATAGATGAACCGAATTACAAAGAAATTTCAAGAAAAAGGCGCTGATGAAAAGCTAATGAGCTTGTTCATTACGGCCGGATACCCCGATTTAGAATCCACCGTTGATTTGGTGCTGGGTTTCGAGAAAAACGGAGCCGATCTGATCGAATTAGGAATGCCGTTCAGTGATCCATTGGCTGATGGACCAACCATTCAGTATTCAAGCGATGTGGCCATCGAAAAAGGTATTTCCATCGATAAAATCATGGATATGGTCGGAGAAATCCGAAAGCATTCCGAGATTCCGATTATTTTGATGGGATATATGAATCCGGTGCTTCGCTACGGAGTTGCTAAGTTTTGCGAACGTGCAAAAGCCGTGGGCGTAGATGGCTTTATCTTGCCGGACATCCCTGTTGAAGAAAGTGGCTTGATCGAACATGAAGCTGCAAAGGTGGATATTCCGATTATTTATTTAGTAGCTCCAAATACGAGTGATGATCGTATGCAGCTTGCGGATCAGAAATCAGGTGGGTTTGTGTATTGTGTTTCTGTAACCGGTGTGACCGGAGCCCGAAGTGGTGAAGAAGTATCGCAATCAGTAAATACCTTCATCGAAAGAGTTGGTAAAAACGTAACCAAGAATCCGAAGATGGTCGGGTTTGGGATAAAATCATATCAAGATGCACAACAAATAGCTGAAAAAGCGGATGGTTTTATTGTGGGCAGTGCATTAATCAATACGATAAAAGATGTGTATCCACAACAAAACTGGAAAGAGCACGTCTTTGAATTCGTACATTCTTTAAAATTTGGAAAATAGTTAACACGTTTATGAGGTATTTGAAAAGTATAGTTTTACTGGTAGCAGTTGTAAGTTTTATGGCTTGCGAAGGAGATTTCAGGGAAAGAGCAGATGGGAATCCACGAGAGTTTGTGGTTGTAATGGATTCCACTAAATGGGATAGCGAAACGGCACAAGCTATTCGCGAAACGTTTGGTAAACTAATATTTACGCTTCCGAATCCAGAAGCGAACTATGATTTAAGCTTTATGCCCATTCGGTCTCGCCAGCAATTGGAGCGAATTAGAAAGGGTCGAAATGTAATTTTCGCAGCACCTTTGAATGAAGACACCAATGTGGGAAGGCAGATTAAAGCGTTTTTGGATGATGGGGTAGAAGCGCGTGTTGAATCGGGTGAAAGCTTTGCCTTTCCAATCGAAGATCAATGGTATAAAGACCAATATGTGCTAATTCTTACATCCACTTCAGATTCTTTGCTTGCCGATAAGATTCGAAATTCCGAACAAGCGCTGTTATCAAGTGCCTTAGAAAAAGAGCTGCAGCGTTGGAATTGGGATGTGTACGAGAAGAAAGAGCAAACTCAATACTCCGATTCACTTTGGAACGATCATGGCTTTATGGTGCGATTTCAACACGATTATTACAAAGGCGTGGATACCTTGAATTTTCAAACCTATCGACGATTATTGCCGGATAATGAGCGCAGAATGTGGATTTGGTGGAAGGATAATGTAACCGACATCAGCTTTTTGGATGACGACTGGATTAATGCCACTCGTGATAGCCTATTGCAAACGTATTTCAAAGGCAGCCGGGATAATCAATACGTATCAACCGAATATCGTCGACCGGTAGAAACTACTTCCTTTCAAAAAGACCGATACATTGGCTACGAAACGCTAGGTACCTGGCAGTTGATTAATGGAGCTATGGGTGGGCCATTTGTGAACTTCACTTATTTTGATCCGACTACCAATCGCTTATTCATGATCGAATATCAGCAATTTGCGCCACGAGTTCGCAAGAAGTTGACGTTCGTTCGTCAATTCAGAGCAATGGGACGTACATTCGAAAGCGATTCTACCTGGACATCAAACTAAATTGATATCGTGGATAATCAAGATAAGTATAAGTTTATCCACGACGCGCTCCATGAGCGTAAAAAGAACAATCAGTTACGATCGTTACATGCCTTAGTACCATCGTTAAATTCTATGGATATTGAATGGGAAGGAAAGAGCTTGATAAACTTTTCTTCCAACGATTACCTGGGGCTTTCTAAACATCCCGAAGTGATTGAAAGGGCTCAGGAATATCTTCAGAAATATGGGGCCGGATCGGGTGCAAGTCGATTAGTTACGGGAACCTTGTCTATTCATGAGCAGCTCGAAGAAAAACTCGCTCGCACTTTTGGTACCGAAGCTGCCTTGCTATTCAATTCTGGCTTTCAAGCTAATACTTCCATTATTCCGGCTCTCGTTGATAGAAATTCATGCATTTTTATTGATAAGAAATGCCACAATAGCCTGATTCAGGGTTCAATTTTAAGTCGGGCAACCATAAAGCGGTTTCGCCACAATGATATTAATCACTTAAAGAACCTGCTTGAACAATCAGAAAATGAAAACTTTAATCGAAAACTGATTGTGAGCGAAACAGTATTCAGCATGGACGGGGATCTAAGTCCGGTCCAATCATTAGCTGAATTAGCCAAACAAATCGGTGCACTTTTTTACTCGGATGATGCTCATGGCTTAGGAGTTTTAGGGGAACAAGGATTAGGATTAAACTACCAACAACCCGGAATTGATATCTCACTTGGAGCTTTTGGTAAAGCCTTTGGAAGCTTTGGCGCATTTGCCGGCTGCACTAACGAGATGAAAGAATACCTGATCAATCATTCCGGCGGATTTATTTACACCACCGCATTACCACCGGCCATCATTGGGGCTCTGGATGCTGCCCTGGATTTGATTTCTGGTATGGATGTAGATCGAAATGAATTGCATCAAAAAATCTCGTCATTTAAAGAAGTTCTCAAAGTTGCCGGATTTAAAATTGGAGAGTCAGATTCTCAGATTATTCCCATAATTATTGGAGATGAAGAAGAAACCTTGAAGTTGTCCAATTACTTGATTGATAATGGATTATGGGTTTCAGCTATACGTCCGCCTACAGTAGAAAAAGGTGCTTCACGAATTCGAGTAACTTTTACAACCATGCATTCAAACAGCGATATTAAACAGCTTATCAATGCGTTAAAAAAGTGGAAGCAGTGATAGAAATTCATGCATATCACGGGTGGGGATTTGATTCCTCATTTTGGGATAATTTGAAATCAGAGCTTCCATCTGAAGTCCGATTTAAAGCTGCTGATAGGGGATATTTTGATCTGGAAATTATTCCCGAGTTCGAAGCTGATTCTACAATCAAGCTGATTTTAGCGCATTCCTTCGGGCTGCATTGGGCGGGTGCATCAACATTAGCACAAGCCGATTATTTGGTGATATTTAACGGATTCGATCACTTTGTAGCAAAAGAAGGTATTGATCAGAAAAGAGAGCTAAAAGTGCTGAATCGAATGATTACTCAATGTGAAAGGCACCCAAAAGAAGTGTTGAATGCCTTTTATGAGAACTGTTTTCATCCTCAAAAGCATGATAAGAAAACTCCTGAGTTCATAAATAAAGAACGATTATTGATCGATTTAAAATCGCTAGCCGACTGTGAGCTGAATTTGAGTTTACACGATTTAAAAGTGATTGGCTTTAGCGGAAAAGAGGATCTAATTGTCCCAATCAAACGAACCAAGGCAGTAATCGAGAAATTGGGGGGTAAGAATTTCATACTCATTGAAAATAGTGGACATGCTTTGCCTGTTGTAAATTCTTCAGAATGTTGGTCGTTTCTAAGTAGTGTAGTTCCTATTTTTGGGCAGCATGCAGAAAGAAAAGAATCTGAATAAGAATATCGTCCGGAATTTCGGTCGATCCGCCCAAACCTATCATCAACGAGCAGAAATCCAACGCAAAGTAGCAAATGGATTAGTGGCTTCTTTACGTCCTTGGAAGGATATTTTGCCGCCCGGACCTATTCTCGAAGTTGGGTGCGGAACAGGATTCCTAACCGGGAACATGATCAATGAATTTCCGGAGCGTGATTTTGTGATCACCGATGCATCACCCGAAATGGTGCAATTTGCAAAAGAACAACTTGGTGAAGAGAACAACCGATCATTTAAGGTTCTGAATGTAGATGATATTGAAAAGACTGAGCCCAAATATGCCTGCATCGTAAGTAATTTTGCTGCGCAATGGTTTGGTGATACGGCTGTTGGACTCGAGAAATTGGGGGAGATGCTTCTACCTGGCGGTTTATTGCTGGTTGCCTTTCCCGGGGATCACAGCTTCGCAGAATGGTATGAAAACTGCTTAGAGCTCGGGCTCCCTTTTACTGCCAACCCAATGCCGAATGTGGAAGAAGTAGTAGTTAAACTTTCGGTGGGGCCATATCAAATCGATTACTATGAAAATGATTTGTACCAGGAATTTGGGAATGCTTTGAGTTTCTTTCGTCACATAAAAGAAATTGGTGCCGGTGAGTCATTAACAGGTAAATCATTATCAGCAAAACAATTACGGTTGTTATCTAAGCATTGGGATGAAAAGTGTAATCCGGTGAAAGTAAAATGGCATGTCGTGTATCTTGCCGCTAAAAAGGATGGGTAATGATTGAGATTCCAAAACAATTTTTTGTAACAGGGACAGATACCGAAATTGGCAAAACCGTAGTATCGGCGATGTTTATGTCAGCCCTTGATGCATCCTATTGGAAACCGATTCAATCCGGATTAGAAGAAGAAACGGATTCGCAGTTCATAAAACGTGTATCTGAAGCAGATGAATCGAGAATTATCCCCGAACGATGGGTGCTTAACGCACCTATGAGTCCACATGCCAGTGCAGATATTGATGGGGTACAAATCTCTATAGATGATTTTGAACTTCCTAAATACGATAGCAGACATCTGATCGTAGAGGGAGCCGGTGGGCTGGTCGTTCCGATAAATTGGGAACACACCATGCTTGATCTCATCGAAAAATTACAATTGCCCGTTTTACTGGTGGCACGATCCGGTTTGGGGACTTTAAATCACACCTTGTTATCACTAAAAGCGCTTCAGGATCGTGGCATTCGAGTGTTTGCGATCATGATGAGCGGTCCTTATCACGATAGCAATCGAGAAACATTGCGTCGTTTTAGTGGCATTCCGGTATACGAATTAGGACAATTACCCAAGATCGACAAAAAAGCCCTGCAGGTGGCATTTAGTCAACTTGTAAGTCTAGAAGCTTAAACCAAAAAATCATGCATAAGAACATTTGGCAGCCATTTACCATTTTGAAGGGCACTCCGGATCCGCTTAAAGTGAAATCGGGAAAAGGCGCTTATCTCACGCTTGCTGATGATCGAAAAGTGTTGGATTGCATTTCAAGTTGGTGGGTGAACTTGCACGGGCATGCACATCCCGATATCGCAAAAGCAGTGTACGAGCAAGCGCAGAAGTTGGAGCATGTGATATTTGCGGGATTTACGCACGATCCGGCGGAGCAATTAGCCGAGAGGATCACTTCTAAGCTGCCCAAAAGTTTAAATCGGGTATTCTATTCAGATAATGGGTCAACGGCCGTTGAGGTGGCTCTAAAGGTGTCCTATCAATATTGGCAGAACGTTGGAGAGAACCGAACTACCTTCATTTGTTTTGATGGCGCCTATCACGGCGATACGTTGGGGGCGATGTCGGTTGGGGAGCGAGGCAATTTCTTTGCTGATACTTTCAACGATCTTCTATTTGATGTGGAAGTAATTCCGTTTCCTGAAACCTGGATCGGCGATCCTGACCGCGCAAAGAAAGAAGACGCAGTAATCGAACAACTTGAGAACTTGTTGGATGAGAATCCCGAGAAATACGCCGGAATAGTCATGGAGCCGTTGATTCAAGGCGCGGGAGGGATGCGGATGTGCAGCGAAGAGTTTATGCAAAAGCTACATTGGGTAAACCGACAGTTTGATGTGTTGCTTATTTTAGATGAAGTAATGACGGGTTTTGGACGAACCGGGGATTATTTCGCCTGCCTTAAATCTCAAGTTGAACCCGATATTATTTGTTTGAGCAAAGGAGTAACAGGAGGCTTTACTCCTTTGGCAGCAACCGTTTGCAGCGATCATATTTATGAAACGTTTAATACTGATGATCCCATAAAAACCTTCTGGCATGCGCATAGCTACACCGGTAATCCGATTGGATGTGCCGCGGGAATTGCATCCTGGGATCTATTGCTTGAAGCAGAGCAACGTTTTAAAGGAATGGAGCAAATTCATTTTAAAAATGTAGAACGGATTAAAGATCATCCTAAACTTAAAAATGCCCGTGTGAAAGGGACTATCGCTGCGGTTGATATCATTAACGATGAAGCCGACGGGTACTATAATTCCATTGCGAATAAGATTAAAAAAGAGTGCATCGATCTTGGGTATTTATTCAGACCGCTAGGTAATGCGTTCTACCTTATGCCGCCTTATTGCGTAACGGAATCAGAAATTGATGGGATGTACGATGCGCTGTTGGAACTGGTTGATAATTAAGCAGTAGTCATTTATTCACCGGGACAATTCGTGAATTGTCCCAACGAAACCAAAACAGTAATCTGTTTGAGGTTATCTAATCCTCTGAGAATTCTCTACCAATTCGTCCTAGGTGGGTATGCTTGAAATCATCGATATATTTTAAACCGTAACCAAAGATTCGGTCTAAAGCTGCGTGACCGAATAAAACAGCTCCAAGCAATAATATTGGGTCATGTTGAGTATAAACTCCTAAGATGAAAACTATGACAGCCAATGCTTTGTGGTGAAATAAATTGTAAACGTAAGCACCTACTTTTGGGCTGAAAACGTATCCAAACATTCCAATATCAGGACCAATAAACAAAATTAAATACCACCACCAATCCGCTTCGATAAAAACCAAAAATATGATAGTTGCTATCAGTTGAGCGGCTTCTTCCAGTTTTAGTAGTTTTTCCATTATCCCAGTTCACCATATGCTTCTAAAATTCGATCCATTATAGAATTGGTTTCCTCTCTGACAATCATTCGTTTAGGATCTGCTTCAAACCAAGCCAGCGTTTCTTTAATGCCTTCAGAAAATGGAATGGTTGCGCAATAATCAGGTACAAAATTCTTAATCTTAGAGTTGTCAAAGATCCCGCAATGTGCTTTATCGCCCCAAAGGCCATCTTTTTCGCCGGGAGCAATCTTATCGATGAAATCTGTGGCAATATGTACAGCGTTTAGCTCAACGCCGGCTGCATCTGCAACACTTTGATAGATTTGATTCCACGTTAGCCATTCATCGCTGGTGATATGGAATGCATGTCCAATTGCACGATGATTACCCAGCAAGCCATTAAATCCTTTGGCGAAATCTCGGGAATGGGTAAGAGTCCATAAACTAGTTCCATCGCCTTGAATGATCACTTTTTGCCCCTTTTTCATGCGATCAACCACCGTGTATTCGGTCCATCCACCAATCGTAACCGGAAGTACAGTATCGTAAGTGTGGGAAGGGCGAACGATGGTTATCGGGAAGTCGAAGTCTCGATACGCCTTCATTAACGCATCTTCGCATGCGATTTTGTTTCCCGAATACTCCCAAAACGGATTGTACAAAGGTGTTGATTCGGTAATGACCGGATGTGTGGGCGGTTTTTGATAGGCCGATGCAGTACTGATAAAGATATACTGCTTTGTCTTACCTCTAAAAAGATCTAAATCGTTTTGAATATGCTCAGGGGTAAAGGCGATCCAGTTTACCACAACATCCCAGTTTTGTTCTTTCAAGAGTTGTGCAGTTTGCTCTTTATCGTAAATATCGCCGATTAATGTGGTTGCACCCGGAATTTCAGCTGATGAATTTCCGCGATTCAATAAATAAAGGTCAATGCCTTGTTCAATTGCAGCTTTACTGCTCGCCGTACTAATGTTTCCTGTTCCGCCAATGTAGAGTACTTTCATGTCGATTTAGTTTAATGCTGGAACATACTCATCGATCGATAAGTCTAGTTTTTGAGAGTATTTTAGAATCAGTTCTTTCTTGTAAGGCAATAATTTATACGTTTTACCTTCAACTAGTTCTTTGATCAATCGATTGTTAATAATGAAGGTTTTTGTGTGATCACCATAATCTTCTTTTATCGCTTTTTGTATAGGCTTGAAGAAGGCTTGCTTCACAGATTTAACTTTTCGCTCAAGATCGCGCCACTGTTCGTATTCTTCTTTCGATGGCTTTTTATAGGCTTTTCTCTTTCTCGATAATTCTAAAGCCTGAGCTTCTTCTAAAGCTTCATTAATTTCTGATTGTAAATGGTTTACAAAATCATCGTTCTTGGTGGTGCGATGATTTGATTTTACTGATTTCCAATCGCTGGCCGACTCCGGGTTCTTGGCGATATTTGTAAGTGTTTTTCGCTCAGAAATATGATAGGGTGGACGATTCACTGATTCAGCATGGCGATCGCGTAAATACATCAATCGGGAGAAAAGATGCCATTCAACTTCGGTTAAATCCTCTTTATACTTTTCCTTCAGAATTTCATTTTGATTCGCATCCTCGTGATTTTCATTTTCAAAATGATGCATTTCCTGTTCAATCCAGTCGCTTACAGAACGCTCGTTGGCTTGATCCTTGAATACATCAAACAAAGACGGCAGATGAACCACATCAAGCACGGCATACTTAATCTGAGCATCGGAAAGCGGCCTGGAATACCAATTACTTTGCTGAGAGGTTTTAGAAAGTTGAATATTCAGCACTTCGTCGAGTAAAGTTGCTAGTGACGATGGCGGATAATTTAACAATGCGCTTGCAATCTGCAGATCGTATAAACCTTTAGGGAAACATCCCAAAGAGTGCAGCAATCGAAGATCTTCGCCAAACGAGAAAACAATTTTTGGTAATTCAGGGTTTTCGAAGAGGGTGAAGATCGCCGATAAATCCATTTCATTTTGAATGGGATCGATCAGAAAAGTCTCAGTTCCATCAAAAATCTGAATCAGACAAAGATTAAAACCATATCGAAAACGATTTTTATCAAATTCGAGATCAACGGAAAGCTGGGTTGCAGTTGATAGTTTGTTGGCGGCTTCATCCAGCAATGATTGCTCGTGAACGTAGTTATAGGGGAAATCGGGTTGTTTACTCATGCGCGATGAGTATAACGAATGATGCGAATAGTTTGAAGGGGTGGGGCGATTCTTTTGGTTTTTCCTCTTCGAAGCTGGGATAACCCGCTAATCAAATAACTGAAAATGTTCTACTATCGATGTTTATCGTACTTATTTTGTGGGAGAATCTTTTTGAGTTGATCAATTATTTGAAGATCGGTCTTGGCATCAAAAGCAGTAAGGTTTAATTCCAGTTGTTCTTTGGTTCTCATCCCCAAAACCGCACTGGCAACGGCAGGATGTTGCAAAACAAAATCAATAGCATACGACAGGGGGTGACCGGTTTCTTGTAAGTTAGATTGAAGCAGTTCAACTTTTTTTGCTGTATAATTGAGATAGTCTTTAGGCGGTTTATCCACCAATAATCCTTTGGCCAAGCTTCCGCGAGTGATCACCGAAATTCCGTTTTGATGCAGCAATTCCAGGGCTTCTTCTTCGGGTCGACGATCC
This sequence comes from Balneolaceae bacterium, assembly GCA_017643365.1. Classification (GTDB taxonomy): domain Bacteria; phylum Bacteroidota; class Rhodothermia; order Balneolales; family Balneolaceae; genus HXMU1420-13. The sequence continues at coordinate 61,534 of JAEPNO010000005.1, forward strand.
AAAAAGCTGTATTGCATCATTACGGTAGCCATTTTCGATTTTTCTACCCATTCTCGAATCACATTTGGTCGGATGGAAGAAATTCCATATTCCCGAATTTTCCCTTGTTTCTTCAGGATTTCGAATGCTTCAATAGTCTCATCAATTGGATCTTCGATAGTTCCGCCATGCAATTGATACAAATCGATGTAATCAGTATTTAATTGTCGCAAAGAGTTTTCTACCGCACTAAGAATGTATTCTTTCGTTGGATTCCAATCCCAGCCCGAGCCATCTTTTCTTAATTTATTCCCAACTTTAGTGGCAATAATAATTTGGTCTCTAACATCGTTTAATGCTTTGCCGACCAGGAGTTCATTTTCTCCTTTATCATACAAATCGGCAGTATCAAAGAAGTTGATACCTGCATCAAAAGCTGATTGTAGTAGTTTGATAGATTCGGGGGCGTGAACATCCAGCGACATACAACCAAAACTGATTTCAGAAACGGATAAGCTTGATTGACCTAGTTTTCTATACTTCATGTAATAACTGAAATTTGGAAATAATTAATGATATAATGTGACTTCGTTTATGTGTAAAAGAAATAGATTCTTACTTCTTGGAATTTTAACGCTTTTAGCATGCTCTCCATCCAAAATAATAGTCGATCACTCGGCAGAAAGCTCAGTTTTGGATTTGAATCGCGAGATGCAAGTAAAGAAAACGATAGTTTATTTAAAAGACGGCAGGATTTTAAGGAAGGGTGATTTTGAGCTTGAGTCGGATTCCCTTTTCCAAACATTTGAAGGGGATACCATTGCTTATTCGATTACAGAAATTAATTCCATCAAAACAGTTGGTAATCACTCTTCAACTACAATCATTTCATTAATGGCAATTGGAGCAGGAGCAGCTATACTCGCTACAACTCCAATAGATTATTCCGATCAATATCCTACTCCACATTCTGTGGATGAATCGAGAAGTGAATCATTGTCTGACACCTTTAAGGGAAAATTTCTTGGGTCATTATTGACAATTTCAGGGATTATAATGCTGATTGGAGGTATTCGTCAGGTTACAAGCTTGTACGAAATAAATTAGTTATTTATCAGCTTTGGCAATGATCCAGACCGCGTGGATTAATCCAAGAATATAAAAACCAAAAATGGTGAGTAATATATTGATCCAGAATGCGCCTTTGATGCCAACTGTAAAGAAAACACCGAGTGGTGGAAGTAAAATGGTAAGGATGATTCTTAGTATGCTCATAATCGAATATTAATTGAATTTCCGGTTTGGGTACGAGAAGATTCTTTTAATGATTCGTTTTTACGTGAGGTATGAGGTATGAGGTGTGAGATGTGAGATGTGAGATGTGAGATGTGAGATGTGAGATGTGAGATGTGAGATGTGAGATGTGAGATGTGAGACTTGATAAGGATAAATTTTTATGCTTGCTCTAGCGCTTCAAAAATGTAGAATCGTAGCATTTCCACATCAATGGCTTCATCAACAGTTAGTGGAATAATACGCACGAATTTACGGGAACCGGATTCCAATACATTATAAGGATCGGGCAGAAGATGACCTTGAGTAAATCCTAAATGAACCGTGTTTTGCGGAACATTTCCCCACGGAATACTTGCCGGCCAAATGAAAAAAAGGTTTTTGCTGAGTGCATAAAAAGGCACGTTATAAGCTAATTTCTCCTTAAACAGTGGATTGCATTCTATAATCAACGTACGTAACTGTTCTACGATTAGGAGCTCTTCATCCGGAAGATTATCCAGAAATTCATCCACTGAATGGAAAGAGATTTTTTGAATCTTATTCACTGTTTTGTGAAGATGATTGTTGATACAACGAATCTTGATGAGCAATCGCAAAATCATGAATGCGATTGAATTCTTCGAAAAACTCTGGAATCACTTCCAACGCATAACTACTGTTCGAGTTCAATAGAATACTTATTCCGATTTTACGCTCACGATCGAAAGCTATTTCACTGCGATATCCATTTACGTATCCACCATGGTACACGATCGTTTGATCTGCATTTTCAAGCACACGCCAACCCATGCCGTAATACGATTCATTTACTCCGTCATAATGGCGACTGAAGCGTTTATTCGGAATTCTGGAAACAGGCGTGAAAATTTCGTCTAAAGTAGATTCCGAAATCAGATCCGGGCGATTGCCGGTAAGCAGTAACAACCAATTTCCCATATCAGCGACCGAAGCATTTATCCCTCCGGCTGAAATAGCATTGAAGTAATTATTTTTGATGGAAATAGAAACGCGTTTTTTTTGTCTATAACTATATAAATGGGGCTGTGCCACATTGGTGTTAGTTTCGAAAACTGAAAAATGAGCCGATGCCTGCGACATCCCCAACGGTTCAAATAATTCTTCTTCCAGCAAGGTTTTGAAATCGGTGTTAGTTCGCTTTTCCAGAACTTTTTCAATGACACTGTATGCAGCGTTGGTGTATGCATGTTGCTGTCCCTCTCGATCGATTAGGGGCACATCTTTGAACCGAGGAATGATGCGTTCCAGCGACAATCCGTCTTCTACTAAATTAGTGTATGCATGTCGTGGAAGTCCGGTTGTGTGTTCTAGCAAATGCCGCACTTTCACTCTTCCCGACTGTTCGCGATCCTGAAGCTTGAAGTAAGGCAGAATATGAGCAACGGTGTCATCGAAAGACAGAAAGTCCTGATCTACCATCTTACCGGTTAGTACAGATGCAAAGCCTTTAGATACGCTTCCTAATCTAAATACGGTGTATTCGTCAATAGGCATGGTGGAACCGAGTTCCCGAACCCCAAATCCTTCTGAGGCGAGTACTGCATCGCCATAGGTAATTACATAAGCTCCACCGGGTAAGCCTCTTGCTGCGGCTCCGGCTTTAAGGGTTGAATCGAATTGCTGAATAAATAGCTGAAGTGAATCTCTAACCGGATCGGCTAATTCTTGTTGAGGGACAACGGGGATCGACTCTGTGGGTTGATAGATTTTGGTGAATCCAAAAATCAACATGATTAACCCGATAAAGAAAATAGCTTTTGGCACGAACGAATAGATTTTTAAGTGAGCGATCAAAGTTAAGAATTAATTACACCCGAATGGGATAAAAAGTTTAGAAAAAAGGAGAGAGGAGTTCGCTTTCCATTTGTTATCTACAGAAATGATAGGTTTATACAGATTTCGTGGCCTGACTTAGGAGAAAGAAGAAAGGAGTCAGGAGAAAGGTGGGTTCAGTCATCCCGCGGCAATGCCCGGGATCTGGAGCTGAATAATTGGCTTTTCATAGATTGATGCCAAGAGCCCGTCTGGCAGAAATAAGGTTTTCATTTTGCCTCGACTTTTTAGATTCCTCACTTCGTTCGCAATGACAAAGATTATTATGTTTCCGTGGATTAGTGCTTTTTGGCGAAATATATCGCGATCGAAATATTCATTTAAAACTTAAACTTTAGCATTAAACATTTCCGTAAGTGCTTTCGTGGCAGATAAAAAGGAGAAAGGCATCAGGAGAAAGGCATCAGGAGAAAGGAGGATTCAGTCATCCCGCAGCGAAGGCCGGGATCTGGAGCTGAATAATTGGCTTTTCATAGATTGATGCCAAGAGCCCGTCTGGCAGAAATAAGGTTTTCATTTTGCCTCGACTTTTTAGATTCCTCACTTCGTTCGCAATGACAAAGATTATTATGTTTCCGTGGATTAGTGCTTTTTGGCGAAATATATCGCGATCGAAATATTCATTTAAAACTTAAACTTTAGCATTAAACATTTCCGTAAGTGCTTTCGTGGCCAAATAAATTGTTTTTTAGTGGCTTAGATGCATAAAAAAATCCCGACCGCATTGCAGCCGGGATTTCCAATCTTGATGAATGATCAATTTTATTTCAGGAACGAGCTGTACATCCACACTTTCTTTTCTTGTTCGCGGATGTAATCGCTCATCATTGCGTTCGTGCCTTCGTCGTCCATTAAATCGGATAGATTTAAAATGGTACGCTGTTTTTGAAGCAACTTTTTGAATGCACTTAAAATCTCCATTACTGCTTTTTCGCCATCATTAACTTCCACACTTTCGGGAATCTCAGCAATTTTTAAATATTCGGTAAACTGATGATCCGGTGCAAAACCGAGTGTTAAGATACGTTCGGCTACTTCGTCAATTTTTTCAAAAAGGTCGTTGTACAACTCCTCGAACTTTACGTGAAGTTCAAAGAACTTATCACCTTCAATATTCCAGTGGTAACCTCTAACGTTTTGATAAAACACCGAGTAGTTTGCCAGTAATTCAGTCAAGTGTTTTGCTAGTTCTTCACTTTTTTCTATGTCGAGACCAATTCTATTTAGTTGGTCGGCCTCTTTAGTTACGGTACTCATAATCTTTTCCTTTTGTTTATTAGTTTCAAGAGTTTAAACCCGAAAAAGGAAGAAAAGATTCAAATCGTTACATCGTTTAAAATTATCGAAGAGATAGGCAAAAACTAATCCGGTTTCTTTGCCTGAACTAGCCAGAAGATGGAACTGAGTTTTTGATGGCTAATTTTTTCTAAAGCAGTATGAGCGATCAACTCATCCACGTCACGATCGATGGAGGTTGCAATCATTTCTGTAAAGATATTTACAAATTTGCGAACGACACCTGCTTTCTTGCCCGGTGCAACGAATTTATCCATGATCGTGCAGACACCACCCGGTTTTAGTACTCGCTCAGTTTCGGTGATGCAGCCTATTGGATCAGGAATCACAGCAAGAATTAAGTGCAGAATTACAAAATCAAATGAATTACTTTCGAAGGATAAATTACTGCCGTCCATCACTTCTGTAGTGATATTAAGACCAAGTTGTTCACCTTTTTGCCGGCACGCTTTTACCATCGCCGGGGTAATGTCGATGGCTGTGATTTCAACATCATTTGGAAGTAAGGGGAGATCCAATCCTGTTCCGGCACCAAGAATCAGAACTTTATCACCGGCTTTCAAATTTAATGATTCGATTGATGCTTTTCGCTTTTGCCTGAAATACCCATCAATAATATCGTACACCGGTCGGTACAGCGAATATCGGATTCTATTCCAAGTATTTGAATTCAGCATCATTGTTCGGGCAAATATTCACCAATTACTGCTGCCCAAATTTCATACCCTTTTTCATTCATATGAAGATCGTCCTCAATGAACACATCATCTTTAACAGAACCGTTATCGTCTAGCATGGGCGACCAAACATCAATAAAAGATACATTTGGATACTCATCAGATTGAGTGAGTTGGTTGAGTGCATCATTTACTTGCTCATACTCATCCTTCAAATGCCACCGCGAAATACTAGGTTTTGGGGAGATCATATAGACCTGAGTATCGGGGAGTTTTAGCTTGATGTCATCCAGCAGCGACACTGCTTCTTTCAAAATCTCTTCTTTCGATTTCCCACTATTTACATCGTTGTCGCCCTCGTAAATGAACAGAATATCCGGTTCGAATGCATATATCAACTCTTGTTTGTAGTGAATTAAATCACTGAATTCTGAGCCACCAAACCCATTATTAATTACCTGATAGCCCGGAAAAGTAGTTTCTACATTTTTCCACATTCGAATGCTTGAGCTCCCGGTAAAAAACACCAATGGTTGATCATTATTTCGCTCGAAATCTCGGTTTGTGATTACTTCAATTTCACCGGCAAATCGCGTTGGATCCTGAGCTAAAACATGAGTGGAAATCAAACAAATGAAAAGTAGAGCGAGTGCTTTCATCTTGGTTACTTTTCCTTTAAAAAGGTTCGAAATGCATCAATATCAGCTTTAAATGGGATGCTTTTCTTTTCTAGATGTGTTACTTGAACATGATCAGGGACCGGGACATCCCGTAAAATCTGTTCTTCTACTGTTTGTTTGAATTTGATGGGATGCGCAGTTTCCAGAACGATTCCTGTTGCAGTTTGAGAACGGAAATAATCCATTAATCCCAAATAACCCACGGCTCCGTGAGGATCTAAAATGTAGCCGTACAATGCATATGTTTTTCGGATGGCATCACGCGTGGTATCGTCGGTGTACGCGTAGCCTGTGACCTGGTTGATCATCTTTTTATAAGAACCATCAAACAAATCCAGCATCCTAAAAAAGTTACTCGGATTCCCAACATCCATCGCATTCGAAATAGTTGCTACACTGGGTTTTGGTTCAAATTTCCCATTCCACAAATACATGGGAACGGTATCGTTTGAGTTGGAACAGGCCAAAAAGTGTTTTATCGGAAGTCCCATTTTTTGGGCAATCAAACCTGCAGAAAGGTTTCCATAATTTCCACTTGGTACCGAAAACACAGCTTCGGTTTTCAAATCAGCAGGCAACTGAGCCCAGGCATAAAAGTAGTAGATGCTTTGTGGAAGGAGTCGTGCAATGTTGATGGAATTGGCAGAAGTTAGTTGTTTGGCTTCGCGTAAATTATCATCTAAAAAAGCCTGTTTTACCAGTGCCTGACAATCATCAAAGGTGCCGTCCACTTCAAGAGCTGTGATGTTTCCACCCAAGGTGGTCATTTGTTGTTCCTGGAAACCACTCACTTTCCCCGACGGATACAAAATCACCACTTCGATGTCATCCACATTAAAAAATCCGTTGGCAACAGCGCTGCCTGTATCGCCGGAAGTGGCAACTAGCACCGTTAGTTTACGATGATTCTTTTTAGTGAAATAACTTAGGCAACGAGCTAAAAATCGGGCACCGACATCCTTAAATGCCATGGTAGGCCCATGAAATAACTCAAGTGCATATACCGAATCGTTGATTTTAGCCAACGGGATATCAAAACTGAGTGTTTCTTCGACAATGGTTTTGAGTTCATCATCCGGAATCTCGCCATCTACAAAATGTCGCAGCACTTCGAAACCAATTTCCGGCAAGGTCATTTGCGGGAGTTCATCAAAAAAAGAGGAGGGAAGCGTTGGAATCATTTCCGGCATAAAGAGCCCATTGTCGGCGGGTAACCCTCTGAAAATAGTCTCCTGAAAATTAACCGGCTCTACCTGGCCTTTTGTGCTGTAGAATTTCATTCTAAAACCTGAGTTCCTTTTGAATTAACCTGAGAGATATAAACGTTGGCTAGAATTCCGTTCGATGCGTATACATTATTGAATGCGATGGCAATACTTTCAGCAATTTTACGGCTGAATGAAAGAGCAAAAATCGAAGGTCCTGACCCCGAAATACTCGCCCCTAGAGCACCTTCTTGCATGGCAACTTCTTTCGCTTTTTTAAAATAGGGAATCAATTTAGAGCGAGCAGGTTCCGCGATAACATCTTGTAAAGATCGGCCAATGAGTTCGTAATCCGGTTTGGCTAATCCTGATACTAATCCACCTACATTTCCCCATTGGGTGATGGCATCTTTGAGTGGCACATCTTTTTTCAGAATTTTTTTAGAATCGGATGTTTTTATTTCGATTTGCGGATGCACAACACTCGCGTAAAGCATATCAGGGTATTGCAGCTCAATTACATCCAGCGGATCGTAACTTCTAATTAGCGTAAAACCGCCTAGCAAGCAAGGAGCCACATTATCCGCATGAGCCGAACCTGATGCCGCCCGTTCGCCTTCCATCGCAAACTTTACTAGTTCTTTTCTTGAAAAAGGTTTGCCTAATATTCGGTTTACACCAAATACTGCCGCCGATGCACTCGAGGCACTAGAGCCCAAACCGCTTCCGGGCTTTATATTTTTAGTAGTATAAAAATGAAAACCATGATCAATGGGTTTACCGTAGGCTTGCATCATTGCTTCAACAGCAACGCCAATTACATTCTCGGTGGGTTTTATTGGCAGACCTTCACAGCCGCGACCATTTTCAATGACCCATTTTTTTGAGGCAATTTTTCTGATGTTCATGGTATCGCCAATATCTTTCATGGCAAAGCCCATTACATCGTACCCGCAAGCCACATTTGCAACCGTTGCCGGTGCAAAAATCTTTATTTCATCCATGTTTTAAGCTGAGGTTATTCTCATGATATCCGCAAAAATCCCTGAAGCGGTAACCGCAGCTCCTGCTCCGGCTCCTTTAACTACTAGGGGCTGCTCACTATAACGCTTCGTATAAAATAATACAATGTTGTCTTTGCCATCGAGTTCGTAAAACGGATGGTCGGGGCCAAACGATTGTAATCCTGTTGAAGCACTTTTGCCTTCACTTTCGAAGGTCGCCACGTATTTTATTCTTTTTCCGGCATCTGCTGCCTGTTTATACATTTCTTTAAACACATCATCGTGTTTATCCAACATATTATAAAACTCATCTAACGATTCGGTATCCATGCATTCGGCAGGCACAAATGGTTCGTTTCCGATATCTGTTAATTCCAGCTTATGACCACTTTCACGGGCCAAGATCAGGATTTTGCGCATAACATCTACACCGGATAAATCCAGCCGTGGATCCGGTTCAGTATAGCCCTCAGCCTTAGCTTGTTTTACAACATCACTAAACTTTTGAGTGCCATCATATGTGTTAAACAGAAAATTCAATGTTCCGGAAAGTACCGCCTGAATTTTTGTGATCCGATCGCCGCTTTTTAACAAATCACTCAAAGTAGAAATTACCGGTAATCCGGCTCCAACATTAGTTTCGAACAGGAATTTTGCCTGATAGCGAGTCGCCGTTTTCTTTAGATCGAGATAGGCATCGAAATTAGATGAACACGCCACTTTATTAGGAGTTACCACCGAAATGCTGTTTCGAAGAATCTGATCGTACAAATTGGGGATGTCGTTGCTTGCCGTGCAATCAATAAAAATGCTGTTTCGCATATTCATGGCAATCATTGCATCAACGAAGCCCTGATCCGTCATTTTTACACCCTGTTTTTCGATTTCTTGCTGCCAGTTCTCCAAATCGATGGATTCTTCGTTAAAAAGCATCTTTCTGGAATTGGCCAGTCCACACACATTAATCTGCACTTTAAATGCTTCGGATAAGAAATCGTTTTGTGTGTTGATTTGATCCAGAAAAGCTCTCCCCACGTTGCCCACGCCGATCATAAAAATGTAGAACTTGCGAATGTCGGATAAAAAGAAGCTCTCGTGTAAGGAATTCAACGACTTTTTGAGATGCTTGCGGTCAATCACCACCGAAATATTCAACTCGGTTGAGCCCTGAGCGATAGCTTTAACATTAATTCCGTTGTGGCTTAATGTTTCGAATAAATTCGCACTTACACCCACTTGTTCACGCATACGAGTTCCAACCAGCGCAATAATCGAAAGATGCGTTTCAACGGTAAGTGGATTCACTTTTCGAAGTCGGATTTCGTGCTCAAATTCGGCTTCAATGGCTACTCGTGCACGTTCAGCATCATGTTCGGCAATCCCAACCGTGATGGTATGTTCCGAAGAAGCCTGGGTGATCATAATTACATTAATACCTTCATGACTCAATGAGGCAAACAATCGATATGAAAAATTCGGCACTGCTACCATCCCGGAACCCGAAAGCGTACAAAGAGCAACATCTTCAATGCTTGATAAACCTTTTACCAGATCGCTATCTTCAGCACCTTTTTTGGTGATGAGCGTTCCGTGATCATCGGGAGCGAAGGTGTTTTTTACTTCAACGGCAATGCCTTTATCTAACACGGGTTGAATGGTAGGCGGATAAATCACCTTTGCACCAAAATGTGAAAGCTCCATCGCTTCTTCGTACGACAAATGCTGAATGGGGTGGGCGAGAGGCACCATGCGTGGATTGGCCGTCATCATGCCCGAAACATCAGTCCAGATTTGTAATTTTTCGGCATCCAAAGCTGCGGCGATAAGTGCAGCCGAATAATCGGAGCCGCCTCGACCTAAAGTAGTGGTTAAATTTCCATCGTTTGATGAAGCCAAGAATCCGGGTACAATACTTATACCATTATAATCCTCAAAAGCAGATTTAATGTTTTGATAGGTCAGCTCCTGATCAACCACTGCATTCCCAAACTGTGCATCGGTCTTAATAATCTTGCGAGCATCGATTAATCGAACATCTAAACCTGTTGATGTGAGATAATCGTGAATTAATGTAGAGGATAGTCGCTCGCCATAACTAAGAATATTATCGCTTGAACGAGGAGAAAGTTCTTGAATGAGGAATACCCCACGGCAAATATCTTCCAGATCGTTGAGTAGTAATTTTAAGGTAGTAATGGTACCACTTCGATTGGTGGCAGGAATTAAATCTTCACATACAGAAAGGTGCCGTTCTTCAATCGCAGATAGAATCTTTGTGTAATTTTCATTCCCGGCCTCGGCCTGCAATGCAAGTTCCACCAATTGATTGGTAACACCCCCAAGCGCAGAAACAACCACTGCCTGAGAGGTATTCTCGGCAGCATGCGATTGTAAGATTTTTTGTACCTGCTGTAAACTTTCAGATGTACCGACAGAGGTTCCGCCAAATTTTAAAACGTACATAGATAATACTTCGATGAAGTTAAGTTGAGTGTTATCGAAGGTAGGAAACTCTGTTAAGGGATGTAACTTTTTCTTAGCTCATAAGCCTTTAAATAACTGAAAGCGTTTTTTTGAAAAGGCTTACAGGATTATTGATTTACTTTTAGCCGAATTTGGGTTAAATACAAGGCTACATTCAAAGGGTGGATGATTCGAAAATTCTCTTTGCTCTTTGGAGTAATCACTAGTTTACATTCAACTTAATCATCGGAGTATGAGTACAAATAATAAAACGGAAGGAAAGAAAGCCATAAACTCACGGCGGGAATTTCTTAAAACTACCGGAGCACTCGCAGCGGGAGTTACCATTCTTCCAAGTTCGGTAATAGCAGGGTTAGGGCATAAAGCACCAAGCGATAAGTTAAACATCGCAGGAATTGGAGTAGGAGGCATGGGGCGCGGCAATTTGCGCGCAATGAATTCGGAGAATATTGTAGCTCTGGCCGATGTTGATTGGAAGTATGCAGCCAAATGCTTCAACGATTATCCAGGGGCACAAAAATATATGGATTACCGCGAAATGCTCGACGAAATGGGCGATGAAATTGATGCGGTAATGGTTTCAACTCCCGATCATACCCATTATGTGGCTGCGGCTGATTCGATGCGAGCCGGAAAACACGTGTACGTGCAAAAGCCACTTACACACTCGGTGTACGAGTCGCGAATGTTAACTCAACTGGCTGAAGAAACCGGTGTGGCAACCCAAATGGGTAATCAAGGAAATTCCGGAGAAGGAATCCGTTTGGTTTGCGAATGGATTTGGGCAGGAGAAATTGGAGAAGTAACTGAAGTTCATGCATGGACAAACCGTCCGATTTGGCCACAAGGTTTAATGCGACCGATGGAAACGCCATCTACACCGCCAACCTTAGATTGGAACAATTTTATTGGGCCTGCACCTTGGCGTCCGTATCACCCAAAATATACGCCTTGGAACTGGAGAGCTTGGTGGGATTTTGGAACCGGTGCTCTTGGCGATATGGGTTGTCATATTATTGATCCCGTTTTTAAAGCCTTAGAATTGGGACAACCAACCGTTATTGAAGGTTCATCCACCCAAGTAAATACCGAAAGTGCTCCTGTTGGCAGTACAGTACATTATCACTTTCCTAAACGTGGTAAAATAGGCAATGTAAACATGCCTGCGGTTGATTTTACTTGGTATGATGGAGGCTTGATGCCTAAACGTCCTGAAGGACTTGCTCCCGGAAAATGGATAGGCGATGAATGGGGAGGAGCGATGTTTGTTGGAACCAAAGGTGTTCTGATTTGCGGAACCTACGCTCGTGATCCGTTTATTGTAGGTCGCGAGAATGATCCGCCTAGAGTTGCTCAAACGTTACGCAGAGTACTGACTCCTCAATCCATTGCTGCACAAACCGACGCCTCTGCCATTACTTCGCACGAGATGGATTGGGTTCGAGCTTGTAAAGAATCGAGACCAGATCGTGTAGAACCAAGTTCGCACTTCGGGTACTCCGGTCCGCTTAACGAAGTGGTTGTGATGGGTAATTTAGCCATTCGCTTACAAGATTTACGCCGACCTTTACAATGGGACGGTGAAAATATGAGGATTACCAATATTGATGAAAACGAGGAAATTCGTGTGGTAACCACCGATACCTTTGAGGTAATTGATGGTGATCCGAAATTTAATACGAATTACGCGACTATAAATGCAGCCCAAGCTGCACGAAATTACATCAAACGTCCATACCGCAATGGTTGGAGCTATTAATTTGAAACAAAGAAAATCTAAACGAACAATGAAATTCAATTTAAATAATGCATTAAGTGCCGGACTGATAGCTGTTTTTTTATTCAGTGCCTGTGCTCAGCAGAAAGAACAAACTTCGACAGAATCTATGGAAGCTAAACCAAATACCTTATCCCAAGCCGAAATCGATGACGGTTGGATGTTGTTATTTGATGGCAAAACGACGGATGGCTGGCGTGGTTATAAAAAGGATAATTTCCCGAATGCGTGGATGATTTCCGATGACGGTTCGCTACACATTCAAGGCTCAGGTCGCGGTGAATTAGGGAATGCCGAAGGTGGTGATATTATTTACGATCAGGTATTTAGCGACTTCCATTTTAAAGTAGAATGGAAAGTAGCCGAAGCTGCAAATGCAGGCATTTTTTATCGTGGCGTAGAACATCCTGACTTCGATTACATTTGGATGTCGGCCCCCGAAATGCAGGTGTTGGATAATATCAATCACCCGGATGCAGCTTTAGGCAAAAATGGAAACCGCAAGGCCGGTTCGTTGTACGATTTAATCCCTGCTGATCCTCAAAATGCAAAGCCTTTTGACGAATGGAATTCTGCGGAAGTAATCGCCCGTGGAAACAACATTCAACATATCCAAAATGGTGAAGTTGTGGTAGAATACACCATTGGATCAGAGCGTATGGAAGCACTAATAGCCGATTCTAAATGGCCGGGAATTAATGCCGAATGGGGAAACATTGCCATGGAAGGCATTCTTGGTTTACAGGATCACGGCGATGACGTTTGGTTCCGAAATATTAAGATTAAAGAGCTGGAGTCGGAGTGAGGATTGAGGATTGAGGAATGAGGTTTTTCCTATTTAGTCCATGCAAGTAAGAATTAAAAAACTGGCGCAAGGCTCTTGTCTTGTGCCTTTTTTGTTACTTTTTTATGGAGTTCCACTTTGTAATAGTAATTGATGTCCCGCTGCAGAGCTATTAAACTAGGGTTACTGATGAGATTTTTGATGATTAATATTTATTATTTCACAATTTATTTTTTCTATTCATTTGCCAGGAATAAAAACCCTGTTCCTGAGCATTATTCTGTTGGAGCGGTTTTATTTATGTTATTATCGCACTCAATTCTATTCGTTGGTATAATGAATCTAACTGGCATAATTCAACTACCATATGAGAATGGGTTATTTGATGATTTAAAATTATTTTTTGCTTTATTTTTACTAGTTGTTTATTTCTTGGCTAACAGCTTTTTCTCTAAGAGAAGTTCAATGATAATAGAGCAATATGATTCAATTTTTAAAAAGAAGAATAAAGACCTTTTTAGTGTTTATAATATCCTTTTCATTTCTCTGTTATTTTTTGCGCCATTAATAATCGGAGCAAAATTAATTTCAATTTAATGCTTAATCTCGTTGATCTCGTTCCGAAGGTCCAGCCAAAGATGTTTTAAGTCTGTGACTTAAAACTAGTAGTAAAGCAAGTTTACAACTTGCATAATTGTTTCAAATTTAATGAACGTTTTCCAAGGAGGAGCTTGGGAATAAGGCCAATAATGAAAACTTCGCTTTTAATATTTTTGTTGACAATCTTTAGCTGTAATTCCAAAAGTGATTCAAATGAACGATTGCCTGATTCGTTTTTCACAATACCAATACAAGCATCTGGGGTTATTCCTTCAAAAAGCACAACCTTTGAGTTGAATTATCAATCAGATCATTTTTATGAATATTTTTTATTCGGATTCGAGGGTTCTGACATGCTTATCGAATACTCTGATTCTATATATCAGATTTCTATAGTGAGTAGAGAAATAAATAATGAATTAAAAGCTTATTACCATAAAGTAGAAAGGCACTTTTCTGAGATTCCAATGAGCTTTGATTATAATGCTGAATCGAACATAGTTGATACAAATCTTATAAAAGACTACCTGCCATTATACTCTGGATACGAAAAGGTTCATTTTGATTCCATTTATATAGATTTTGAAAGAGAACTAATAAATCTTTCATTTTTTAAGAGTATTAAATTCGAATGAATTAATACTCTCACTTAGTGCATACCTCTGTCTTTAACTTAAAACTGATAGCAAATCAAATTTACAACGTGCATCATAGTTTCAAATTAAACTAGGGTTATTGTTTTCGCTAATAATTCTAAGGTAACTCCTGATTAAAAGAGGCAATAACATTAAGCAATAGCACTATATATACTAGAATTAAGAAAAAGTTTAGGAGGTGAATGGAATGAGCAATCTGACTAAAGAATACATTAGAGTAGGACTATTTCAAATAGGGCTTGGGGTAGGAATCCTTGTCTTACTTTTAATCTATTTAGCTGATATTGGTTATAATTTGAATGATTTTGAATTTTTAGTTTTTATAACTGAGTATTTAAAAGGATTGCCAGTAACAATGATTTTAGGGATTTTTATAGTAGGACTTAGAAATAGTTTTAATCCGGACAAGATTAAAGATTCAGATATATAAAAACCCCAGCTAGTCCAAATGAAGAAGGAATTATTTCAGTATCACTATTTGAGGAATAGATTATGGGAGCATAGAAGCTGGAGCTTGGAAACGAGGGGAATTTGGTGTAATAAACTGCTACATGGGAGTTAAAGTTGATTCCGGATAAGCTGTGATTTCTATTTTCTCTGTCCTAACTATGTTAGCACTTTTTTCAATGGTGCGGTTGTACTCGCTGGGACAATTCATGAATTGTCCTTACGCTAAATTTCTACCCCAGCTAGCGCATACCTGCGTTTGTGCGTTATAAAGTCAATCAGATTCAAGCCACCGCTAAAACCAGTTACGAATTCAAAAACCATGCACAAGCTCTTACTATATCTCGTTGTTTAATAACTCCTCTAAACGAAATTCATAACAAATTCGGAACAATCTTTTTATAGACAACTAAGAAATAATGAGCGTTAACTATCTATAAAATTAATACTTAAGAACGAAATATTATGGATTTTCCAAGATTAGAAATACGAAACAGTGAATCAGAAGACCAACCTTTTTATTTCGTGTTGCGCTCGCAGAATAACGGCGAGGTTATCCTCACCAGCGAGATGTACACCACAAAAAGTGATTGCGAAAATGGTATCGAATCCGTGAAAAACAACGCCTCCGATATCGAAAATTACGAACGCAAAACATCGAAAAACGGCGAACCTTATTTTGTGCTAAAAGCTGCTAATGGCGAAATCATTGGCCGTAGCGAAATGTACAGTTCGGAAGTTAATCGCGATAACGGAATTAAAGCCGTTCAACGGGATGGCGCTCAGGTTGAAACAGAGCTAGCTGTCTAGTACACAATCACACATTTTGATATGAACTGAAAATCATATCATCATTCTACGATAAGCCCTTATCCATTTGGTGAGGGCTTTTTTAATTACAGAGTGTACCAAGTGGGGAGACTGCCTGCAAAAGCGATGCATGCTTTTAGTCCCATATTGTATAAATAAAAAAGGCCAAACCGAGACAAGCTCAATTTGACCTTTAAAGTACCAAAGGTGGGACTCGAACCCACACTTCCGAAGAAACACGATTTTGAGTCGTGCGCGTCTACCAGTTCCGCCACTTTGGCTATTCAGTAAGTCATTTGCCAGTAAAGTGAATCCAACGAAGCAATTGCGAAGTTGGGCACTTTGGCTTTTTGACAAGACTCAAATATAAGACTTCTTGCCACTAATCTTCAAAGAAGAGTTTGGTTTTTTTAGGAGTAAAGGAGCGAGGTGAGGTCTAACACAATGTATTTGTCATTTATCAAGCCTCAGATCCCGGCCTCCGCCGCGGGATGACTAATACTCAAGTGACAAGGGTGAGGTCGAAAAAACCCAAAATCCCCTCTCAAGAGGGGACTATCTGTTTCATTTAGATTCATAAATCATAGTTACCCTTTTCATTTTTCACTATTGCTTCCAATCCTCTCATATAATTTTACAGCCAATCTCGAAAATCCATGGTAGATTTCGCCGAATCAAAAAATCAGTATTTCATGAAAAAAGTATTTTACTCTTTATTCTTATTGTTGATTGCAGCCACGCAATTATCACTAGCTCAACAACCATTTCAGCGTCTTGATGTCTTTGATCTGCAGTGGGTTGATAATCCTCAAATCTCACCCAGTGGGGAACACATTGTCTATCAACGAAGAGGCTTTGATATAATGACCGATCGCCGAACTTCTTCTTTGTGGTTGATTGATGCCGATGGGGAAAACCATCAAAAACTAACGAGTTTTTCGAATAATGAATCCCAACCAATATGGTCGCCGGATGGAAGCAGAATAGCTTTTGTAACTTCAGATGATATTCATGGTGCTGAGTTATTTATCTATTGGGTGGAAACGGGTAAAGTGGCTCGAATCACACAATTGGAACGCGGTCCTGGGGGATTGAGCTGGTCACCGGATGGTAATTACATCGCTTTCACGATGAAAATCGAAGAGCGGAATCCGGTATTGGTTAAAAGTCCAAAAAAGCCTGAAGGAGCAAAATGGGCAGCTAATCCGCGAGTTACTGATCGTTTTAAATACGAGCAGGATGGAGCCGGATATCTTGACCCCGGATTCACACATATTTTTATGGTAAACGCCGGTGGTGGAGCTGTGCGTCGGCTTAGTTCTGGGGATTTCAATCATGGCGGTACTCCGAAATGGTCGACGGATGGTGAAACGATTTATTTTTCTGCGAATCGGCATCCTGATTGGGAACGAGTTCGACGCAATTCAGAAGTGTATGCCTTAGATGTTGCCAAGGGTGATATTAATCAACTAACCGACCGTTTTGGTCCTGATGGTGCTCCGGCAATCTCGCCTGACGGAAATACCATTGCTTATTTAGGCTATGAGGATAAAATTCAGACCTATCAGATTGCTAAAATCAACTTAATGAATGCGGATGGAAGCAATCAGAGAGTGCTAAATCTCGATCTTGATCGCTCAATTTCTGACATACAATGGGCTGCGAATGGTCGTGGTTTGTATTTTCAATATGCCGATGAGGGAATTTCAAAAATTGGCTACACCGATCTTAATGGACGGATGGAAGTTGTTGCAGAACGCATTGGTGGAAACTCCATTGGCCGCCCTTATGGTGGCGGTTCTTTTTCGATGTCGGATAATGATGAAATCGCGACAAATGTATCTTCACCTTATCAACCGGCAGAATTAGGCGTAGTACGAAGGGGGGAAGTTTTGAATAAAATCACTTCCCTTAACGATGATTTATTTTCGCAGAGAACATTGGGCGAGGTTCGAGATATTTGGTATACCTCTTCGGTTGATGGGCGTGAAATCCAAGGTTGGTTGATTTATCCTCCAAATTACGATGACTCGAAATCTTATCCTTTGCTGGTTGAAATTCATGGTGGACCGATTTCTCATTACGGACCTCATTTTACGCCCGAGTTCCAATTGTTTGCCGCTGAAGGATATGTGGTGTTTTATCCAAATATGAGGGGAAGCACGAGTTATGGAGAGGAATTCGGCAATTTGCTTTATCACAATTATCCGGGCGATGACTACCACGACATTATGGATGGGGTGGATGTGTTGATTTCGGAAGGCATCACCAGCGAGGATAGTTTATATGTAACCGGCGGAAGCGCGGGCGGAATTATGACGGCCTGGATTATCGGAAAAAATAATCGATTTGAAGCTTCAGCGGTTGTTAAACCTGTGATGAATTGGATTAGTAAGACGTTGGTTGCCGATAATTATTACGGATATGCCGAGTACCGTTATCCGGGGCAGCCTTGGGAAAATGTTGAGGATTACTGGAATTTCTCGCCGATTTCGCTGGTTGGAAATGTAGAAACACCAACGCTTGTGATGGTTGGATCAAACGATCTTCGTACGCCACTTTCCGAGTCGAAGCAGTTATATAATGCTTTACAGATCCGTGAGATTGAAACTGCGCTGGTTGAGATTCCAGGTGCTAGTCATTTTATTGCGAATCGACCCAGCCAGCTTATAACCAAAGTGGATCATATTCTTGCATGGTTTGAGCGCTATCGCTAGCAATTAGGAATAGGAGAATTAGGAATAAAAAATAGTCCCCTCTTGAGAGGGGATTCAGGGGTGTGTAATTCTAGTTCTGAGCTATAGCTTAAACATTCAATAACTATTCACGAAGTTAATTATTACAATAGTATCGAAAGAAGGTTAGCGGTGGGGTTCGACATGCTCACCCACCGTTTACCTTAATTATTATTTTCAAATTCAGATTTAAACCTATTTCTAATTCAATTATTCCTAATTATTCCCCATATCCATTCGGGTTATTCGATTGCCAGCGCCATGTATCTTCGCACATTCTGTAGATGTCAAACTCTGCTTTCCAGCCAAGCTCTTGCTCTGCTTTTGAAGGATCAGCATAGCATTCAGCAGCGTCTCCGGGACGGCGGGGGACAATTTTATAAGGGATTTCAACTCCGGAAGCGTCTTTAAAAGCGTTTATCATATCCAAAACTGATGATCCTGAACCGGTACCTAGATTGTAGGTTACCACGCCGGGCTTTTCATCAAGCTTTTCAAGAGCTTTTAGGTGACCTTTAGCAAGATCAACTACGTGAATGTAATCGCGAACTCCGGTACCATCTTTTGTGGGATAATCATCCCCAAAAACGGAAAGCTCCTTCAGTTTGCCCACAGCAACTTGCGAAATGTAAGGTAGAAGGTTATTCGGAATGCCGTTAGGATCTTCACCAATCAATCCTGAATGATGAGCCCCAATTGGATTGAAATAGCGTAAAAGAGCAATATTCCAATCATTATCGGAAGTGTGTACATCACGTAGAATCTGTTCGCACATTAGTTTAGTGTAGCCATACGGGTTTTGTGCTGAGGTTGGAAAATCTTCGGTAATTGGCACGTCATCAGGCTCGCCATATACCGTTGCGGATGAGCTGAAAACCAAATTTTTAACACCATACTTGGCCATAATTTCGCACAAGTACATGGTTGAATTCAGATTGTTTCTGTAATACTTGAGAGGTTCAGCAACCGATTCGCCAACCGCTTTATAGCCGGCAAAATGAATTACAGCATCTATCTGATGTCGGTTAAATACTTCATCAATTGCAGGCTTGTTAAGTAAATTAAACTGATAAAAAGTAGGTTTACGACCGGCGATATGCGACACCCGAATCAGCGATTGTTCGCTACTATTCGATAGATTATCGATTACAATTACTTTAAATCCAGCCTCTAATAATTCGAGCACGGCATGGCTACCAATATAGCCGGCTCCCCCTGTTACTAAAATGGTCATTGATGATGTCTGAAGTTTTTAATTCGATGGAAACTAAGGCACATCAAAATAAAAAGCCCCATTAACTTTCAGTAATGGGGCTCTGGGGTTATGACCACACCAATGGTCATCTCTATTCGGGGTACAAACTGGAATACGAAGCAATCAAAGAACCGGATTGGTTTTTTCTCAAAAAAATTAAACTTCCACTAAATCCAGTTTGCGAAAGAATTTAGCCTGACTCTTAAATGAGCTGTAACTTGTGATAAACCGACCTTTATACTCAGTTGTTTCGATTTCCAGTACAGTTTCGCGTTGTAAGCCTGTATCATCCACAAAAACATTAATACTTCGAAAACTGTCGGATCTCATCAAAACCGCACGCTGATAGTTACTGCGGTTAACAAGTAGAGCAAGTCCGTCATCATAGCGCTGAAAGATACCTTTCGAATCTTCCCAGATTAAAACCTCTTCGCCATCGGATGTGGTAAGCTCTTTGATAAAATAATAACTGGAACCGGTTACGGTAAGCCATTTACCCGGTTCTTTGTAAGGATTGCCCAAAACGGGGATAATATTATCCTGCTCGATCTCACTTTCTTTTAAAATCATAAATTGATGAATTAGTTTTTGTCTACGTAATGAACTAGACTAAAACTAAAAGTCGTTCCCTGATTGAGGGCACTTTGTACAGAAAGTTTTGTACCGTGTAACTCTAAGATTTTTTGTGCGATTGAAAGGCCTAAACCGGCACCTGTTCCCGGGCTGCGACTTGCATCAGCTTGATAGAAACGATCGAAAATCCGACTTAATTGATCTTCAGGAATACCCTTTCCGGTATCAGATATTTGAACCGTTACTTGATTACCGGCGTTGGCAGGAGTGATGCAAACTTCCCCGCCTTCAGGCGTGTTTTTAATGGCGTTATCGATCAGATTTGAGATGGCTCTTTCCATCAAGGCGATATCAGCGGTAACCATTTTGAGGGGCTCATCCGGTAATACTGCTTTGAGTTGTACATTTTTCGCTTTTGCCAATGGCTGAAATTGCATCACTACATCTTGAGCAAGTTCAGCGATTGAAACAGGCTCTAGATCAGGCTGCACATTTTTGGCATCAAGTTTAGAAAGTTCAAATAATTCAGAAATCAGTTTTCCGAGCTTTTTGGTGTTCCGAATTACTACATCGTAATACTTTTTGCGATCTGTCTCAGAAAGAGTATTCTCAGCTTCTTTCTGTTGAATGGTTTCGAGATATCCTTGAATGGAAGCAAGCGGACTTCTTAAATCGTGCGATACATTTGCTATCAATTCGCGACGTAAACGATCTACCTGCTTTATTTCATCCATGTTGGCAACAATGGTGTCTGCCATTTGATTAAAGGATGTTGAAAGAATCCCCAGCTCATCGTTCGATTTAACATCCACACGTTCATCAAGTTGGCCGTGCTCGAAAGCAACTACTGTTCTGGTAACGTTGCGTAAGCGATGGGTGAGTAATCGAAAAACTAATAAACCTAAAAATACAGTGGTTAAAAGAATAATCAGCAGACTAATCATCGAGTTTTTGATGATATAACTTTCGGCAAGCATACCGGCAATTTCGCTGTACTGTTTACTCTCAAGAATCACATATAAATAACAGCCATTGCTGCCCATTATGGAAATATTAGCTACAGAAAATGGTTTTTTGATGTCCGGATTTAGCGGATCTTGTCCCATAATCGGTAAGGCATCGCCGCGAAGAAAAGCATCAAGTGAGGAAGTATCTACTGTTGCCATCGCAAGTTCAGGGGGCGCATCTTCACCCAGATATGATTCTTTAATCATTCCATTACTTTTTAATAAATAGATATCTATCTGGGGATTAATTCCTTTAAGATGTTGAATCTTTTTTACGATGCTATCGCTTTCTATGGCGTCTATTAAGTAGGGTTGAAGCTCATTAGCTAATTCTTCAGCCAAATTAACATTCACTTTCTGTGTGGTTTCCTCCACGAACATCATGGATGAGTTGAGAGTGATATAAGCTAAAGTTCCCCCCAAGAAAAGCACACAAAACAAAAATACACCGGAAATTTTAGCGTAAAAGCTATTGGTTAATATCTTCATGCTGATAGCTCTTCAAATTCAACAAAGCGGTAGCCAACGCCCCAAACTGTTTTAATGTAGGTTGGATTTGATGGATCATCTTCGATCTTGCTTCGAAGTCGATTAATATGGCTATTCACAGTGTGGCTGTATCCGCTGTATTGATAACCCCAAACCACATCTAACAATTCTTGTCGGCTGTAAGCGCGACCCGGATTAGAAGCAAATAACATCAACAAATCAAATTCTTTGCTCGTTAAATCGAAAGATTCTCCTTTCAATTCTATGCTTCTTTTCTGGGGAAAAATATTGAGTTCTCCAAAGGTGATCGCCTCGTTGATATCGGGAGAATCATCCCTTTGTAGCTGGCTGCGTCTGAGCAATGCTTTTACACGTGCAGTAAGTTCACGAATGCTGAATGGTTTTGTAAGATAATCGTCTGCGCCAAACTCAAGCCCCATAATTTTATCAATTTCCTCGGCTTTTGCGGTAAGCATCAAAATAGGGGTCTTTGAATCTACGGCTCTAATTTTTTTACAAATCTCGAATCCATCCAATCCCGGGAGCATTACATCAAGGATTAGAAGTGAGTAGGTGTTAGAATTAAAAGTAGCTAAACCAGAGGAACCGTTAAACTCTTGATGTACTTCAAAATTTTGATCTAGTAGCTGAATTTTGATGAGTTCTGAGAGGTCTCTGTCGTCTTCAATAATTAGGATAGGATTGGACACAATGTTCTATTTTTTTTAATAAGAAAATAGAAATCAACACCAATTAAAAGTATCACGAGAACGTAACATTTAAGCGTTCTCGGCTACCTCGCGAAGTTCAGCTAACACACGGTCAATAATTTTGCTCATGCGTTGGGAAGAGTCGCCAAGTTCGGCATCCGGTTTTTCTTCCCAAATCAATTCTTTTGCCACTTCATACTCTTCGAGAATCATATTTAGGCCAAGCATTTGCGCTACCGGTTTAATTTTGTGTCCGGCCTTTCTGAAGTTTACTTCGTCGCGTTTAATCAAGAATAAGGTGTAATTCTCATTGAATTCCTCAAATGATATAACAGCTGCTTCAGCGAATTCTTTAATATATTTTGCTTCCCCAAATAACATCTCGTTTAGGGTAGTAAAATCAACAATTTTATCTTCGTTACTCACTACAAATTTATTCGTTTACAGGTTCTGTTATGTTATGAGGAATGGGAATGCCATTTGCATCAATATGAACAAAAACAATTCGATCTATCGTAATGATGGTATCTTTAGTGAATTTTGTTCTAACCTCGCATTTTACTGTTATCGAAGTTCTTCCAAATTTAACAGTTTCCATGCCAATCTCAATCACATCTCCTAATTTTGCTGAACTAACAAAATTTATTTCTGACATGTACTTGGTTACAATGCGCCCTTGCCCCAGTTGGCAAAGTACATAAATTGCAGCTTCTTCATCAATCCAACTTAATACAGCGCCTCCGAATAAGGTGCCATTAGGGTTAAGATCTTGAGGCTTTACAATTTTACGGCTGAAAAATCTCATGAATGAGTTATGTTAAAATTAGTTGGCTTAAGTTAAGAAACTATACTCAGGTTCGATACTAATAAAAGAATTATTATACATTAATTTAGTTAAGTTAGAATTCGTTATTCGACAGATAGTGAGAGTTTCTATTAGAAAATTAACCGATTCTAACTACCTTATATTACAAGTAAATGCTATTTACGCATTCTCATGTAACATTCGATAATTATATCCTCTTTAATACTCCATATTAGATATTAGTACGGCATAAATACGATATGAAAACCATTGCTTTTACAAATCAAAAAGGCGGAGTTGGTAAAACAACATCTACAATAAATGTGGGTGCAGGTTTGGCCAAACTGGGCAAAAAAGTACTCTTAATAGATCTTGATCCTCAAGCGAATTTAACTTATTCGTTGCGCATGCATTCTCAAAGGCTGGAAAAAACTATTTACCAGGCTTTAAAGGGACAAGTGAAAGTAGAAGATGTTGTAATCAAACATACCGGTTTCGATTATATAGCTTCGTCTCTAGAACTTTCGGGAGCAGAACTCGAACTGGCGAATGAACCTGCCAGAGAAAGTCTGTTAAGAAATTTCCTCAGCCAGTTGAAGGGTAATGAATATGACTATGTACTAATTGATTGCCCTCCAAATTTGGGCCTGTTAACGTTAAATGCTTTTACAGCTGTTCAAGATGTATTTATAGTATTGCAATCGGAGTATTTAGCACTTCACGGACTTTCAAAACTACTAGACTTAATTAAGGTTGTTCAACAACGCTTAAATGCCGATTTGGAAGTTGGTGGAATTATCTGCACGTTGTATGATAACAGAAAAAACCTGAATAAAGAGGTGGTAGGACACATTAAAGATTACTTCGGTAAGAAAGTGTTTAACACTATTATTCGCGATAATGTTGCCCTTGCAGAGGCTCCGAGTCACCATAAAACTATATTTGAATACGATGGCAGTAGTAATGGTGCAAAGGATTATTTAGCCCTGGCCAAGGAGATTAAAAACGGGCAGTAAAGATATGGATAAGAAAAAGGTGATGGGGCATAATCCCCTTGGCATGAATCACCTGGCAGACGCTAAATTTAAATTTATTCCTTTTACCGAGTCTGGTTCGGCACAACAAGAGTCTGAACCGGATAAAAAGCGTAAAAAAAAGCGAGTAGTAAGCTATTATTTAGAAGAAGAATTAATCTCAAAAATTCGAGATAAAGCTACTGAAAACAGCGAAACCTACTCAGGGTTTGTCAGCCGCACTTTAAAAAAAGCGATTAAAGACTAATCGTATTGTACTGAGAATTCTCAGCTTAATTTTGGTATACTAAATCCAAAGTTACTCTGATGATACATTTCTATTCTGCCCATTCTTTAAATACATTAGCACCGGTATTTGCCGAAAAACTGCTGCAAAATCAAAAGCAAAATGATCCCTTTGCTGCGCCATGGATTATAGTTCAGAACAAAGAAACCGAAACTTGGCTGCATTCAAAGGTTGCTAAAGAAAATAAGATCTCAGCCAATCTGGATTTTATATTACCTAATCAGTTTGTGTTTAAACTGTATCGGATGTTGGATGAAAAACTTCCCAAAGTTTTACCATCAGATCGTATGCCCATGCAGTGGCAACTTTTATCACTTTTTAAAAATTATGCAGACAAACTAGCCACTTTCGGGTTAAACATTCCTGATTCAATTGATGCGAAAATAGCACTTGCTGAAGAAATCGCCGACGTTTTCGATTTGTATCAAATTTACCGACCAAAAATGCTTTCTATTTGGGAAAGCAGGTCCTTCGACTACGAGTTAGATCATTGGCAAGTTGGGTGCTGGCAATTGCTAACGAAGGTACTAAAAAAGAACTTTGCTGATATTCCCCTTAGATCAACCATTCCGACCTTACTTATAGATTCAATTAAAAAAGGTAAGCTTGAAATACCCTCAGATATTTTTGTTGTGGGTATCTCGCACTGGAATCAATCGTTTAACGATTTAATGGTTGAGTTGTCAGAAAAAGCCACAATTCATTGGGTGCAGCAAGCGATGGTAGTACCGGATTCTGTGTTGCCGATTACAAAATCTTGGAAGCAACCTCAGGATGAAATCAAAAAAAGCTTAATCAGTTCATTAAAAAATAGATCGTTAGACTTTAAGATTCATTCGATTGACGGATCAGAACCAACTAGCGCTTTCATTAAAAACGATATCACTTTGCATTCTTGCCATAATCCTAAGAGGGAAGTCGAAGTGTTATATCAGGAACTTCTTAGATTATTGAATGATGATCCAGCGCTTATTGCCGAGGATTTATTAATCATGGTTCCCGATCTGGAAGAGTATTTACCTCATATAGAAACCGTTTTTAGTGATCCTAAAGCAGAAACTAAATTACCGGTACAAGTTCTTAGACAAAGATTTGGTAATCCTGAAGAGGTTTTCTTGAAGCTGCTAAAATTCTATTCAGAAGGCGAAAAAGTAACTCATTTCCTTGATGTAATTGCTTCAAAACCAATTAGAACACAGTTCAGAATTACAGATGATCTTTTGATTTATGTTGAGAAATGGTTCGAAGAAATGAAAATCCATAACGGGCTAAGAGAAAGCGATTCGGATTACTGCATTGAGAAAGGGATAGAGCAACTTTTTGAAGGATTATTGTTAAAGATGCCGGCTTTTGAGCTTTATCAAAAACATGTGCCTTATTCACTACCGCTCAAAAGTGATGCTTTCTTTTATGTATCACAGCTACACTCAATTTATCGAGCATTTGCTGAAGTTAAATTGCAAATATTAGAAGATAAATCCGTTAGCCAATGGTTAGAATCAGCTATTGAATGGTGCTCAAAGTTTATGAATGAAGCATCCGGAGTAAAGAAATTACTTTTGAAGTTGAAAGATGAAACCTCTTTGGCAAATTTCGATGAGTTATTGTCGTTTGATGTGTTTAAAAAATGGATATCTGAACAGTTAACAAGTAACTCAGCTTCTGCTACGCAGTTTGGGACAGGCATTCAAATCAGTAGTTATATTCCATATCGGAATATTCCATTTAAGTTCACTGCAATACTTGGATTGAATGAAGGTGTTTTTCCAAGAAACCCAAGCCGCCCTAATTTCGACCTTATCCATAATGCTCCGCAACCCGGCGATCGAATCGTAAAAAACGATGATCAGCTATTATTTCTGGAACGACTTTTATCCACAGATAAACACGTATATATCAGCTATATCGGTGAGGGGGAAAATGGTTCTCTAGTTTCGCCCATTGTTCAGCAGTTAAAGGATTCTTCGATTATAAAGGAAGAAAAGAAACACAATCTACATGCTTTTGAAGAATCGATTAATTCTAAAGCAGCGGTTTTTGGTTCAACAAATACTTATTTGGCAAAAAAAATAATTGATGATTCTAAAGATATTTGGAATCCTATTTCGTCGACCTTGCCATCAAGCAATGAAAGCGAAATTAGTCTTAAAGAACTCATCTCTTTTTACGTTGATCCTGCAAAGTATCTGTGCACTAATAAATTAGGAATACAAAATGTGTATGAAGATAATCTTCTGGATGATCGCCAATTGTTTAAACTGGATGGCTTGAATAAGTATCGGGTGAGGCAGCAAATTGAGCAAGCATTTACGATAAAAGAAATGAGTGAAATAAAATCCTATCTCACTTATAAGGGGGAGTTACCAAAAGGTTTTAATGCGGAAAAAACCTTTACAAAAGAATGTCAGAAGATCGAAAAAATGGTGGATTATATTCACCAAAAATATCCTGAATCATTTCGCAGAGAACACGTTGATTTCAGGTTGGGGACATTCCGGATTATGGGCACAATTTTGGATGTTAATGATCATACTTTAGTGAAAAGTCAGATTTCGGCAGTAAAAGGAAAGCACATCATTCAATTATGGATTGAGTTTTTAATAGCTCAAATCTGTTTGAAAATTAACTCCGCAGAATTGATCGCTTTTAATAAAGATGATTTAGTTTGCCATAAGTTTATGCCGGTTTCTGATCCTGAATCACATCTTATAACATTAGTAAACCACTTTACTAAATCACCATTTACAGTGTCGGAGGCATGTATTTTGCCTGATCTTTGTTGGGAATTTGTTACAAATGAGAAAGGAGAAAATCAGCGGCTAAAAAAATTAAATGACATTTGGGAGGGAGGCTATTTTTCGAGTGGTTTGATTGAAAATTACTACAACAAGCTTCTCTTTGGGGATGAAAATCCAATTCACAACAAGAATTTCAACACTTTATGTGAGGAGATTTATTCACCAATTGCCGAACACTGGGTTGAGGTGGAATTATGAGCAATGCCCTAGATGTGTTCAACTTACCCTTGAGTGGAAAGTTTTTAATTGAAGCCGGAGCAGGAACCGGAAAAACATATAGCATTACTTCGTTATATGTTCGCGTATTGATTGAGAAAAAAATGATGCCCAATCAGGTGTTGGTACTCACGTTTACAAACGACGCTACCAACGAGCTTAAACAACGCCTTCGAAAACGTGTGCAAGAGGTTTTAGATGTGTATGTTGGAAAAGACACACAAGATGAATTTCTGCGAACCTGTGCTTCGAAGTTATCTATCGAGCAGTACAATCATCTTCAAAAATGTATCTACGCCTTCGATGAAGCTGCGGTTTCTACTATTCATGGATTCTGTCAACGTTTGCTCAGTGAACATGCTATCGATTTCCAAGTTTCGCCCAATTTCGATTTACTTACAGATGAACTAACATTGCTAACCGAAGCGACCGATGTATTCTGGATCGATTTCTTTTTCAAAACTACCGGTGACTCAGAATTTGAACGATGGTATAAAATATTGTTCGAGGAGATTTACAAAGCACCTGAGGATTTCATTAAAAAATACCGTGAGATATTATTAAATCCTGATCTAGAGATTTCAGCGTATAACAAGCCATTTGGTGATTTCGAATCAACTTATGAAAAGGCTTCATCAGCCTTAGAGAGATTGAAAGAAAGCGTTGAACGCTATGAAAACGAACTAATTGAATTATTCGAAAATGGGCCATTGAGTGGCACTTATTACAAGAATAAGCCACAAATGGTGGCTGAGTTTTTGAGTGTAGTAAAATCAGCGACAGCGCCCGGACTAATTTTCAATAATGAGCAGGCTACTCCAAATAAGGTTGAAGAGAGGTTTGTGAAGTTTGGGAATTACATTCACACCCATTTGCTAAAAAATAAAACGATTCCCCATATTCCGCTTTTCGATAAGGTTGATGAATTTTATGCCTTAAATACAGCATTACTCCAGATTAAAGATCCCTTCTTTTATCACGCAGTAATTGAAATACGAAAACGATTTGCTGAATTAAAGCACAAAAGGAATCTAGTTGGGTACAACGATCTCTTAGTAAGAGTTCGCGATACGTTTAAGAAATTTCCCGGGCTGGCAACCAATATAATGCATCGTTATCCGGTAGCTTTTATCGATGAATTTCAGGACACCGATCATATTCAATTTTCGATTTTTCAACAGATTTATGATAACAATTCCAACGTGCTTTGGGTGATGATTGGCGATCCGAAACAAGCGATTTATCGTTTTCGTGGTGCAGACATTAATACCTACTTATATGCGAAGACCGGGGTGGATGCAACAAATCACCGAACATTGCTGCATAATTATCGAAGTTCAAAATTGCTCATTAAAGCAGTGAATGCTTTTTTTAATTACTCTGAGCAACCGTTCGGGTTGCAAGGTTTAAACTTCGAAAATGCGATTTACCCTCTCAATAAGCCTAATCAAATAAATGTCAGTAGTTCTAACGAAGTTGAGTTTCCGCTTACTGTAATCGAATTTGATCAAGATGGGCGAAATCTAAGTGATTTAAAGTCACTGATCATGAACTCCGTTTGCTCCGAGATTATCACTTTGCTGAATTCCGATTATAAAATCGATGGTCAGTCTGTTAGTACTGCAGATATCGCCATTTTGGTGGACAAACATGAACATGCAAGTGAGCTACAGAAAAAGCTTCTAAATCGGGGCATCAAAAGTATTATTCGAGGTAAAAAGTCTGTGTTTGAAACTCATCAAGCAGATGAACTATACCGCATTTTAAGGGCTGTGGCTGAATATGAAAATGAGCGATATCTCCGAGCGGCAATGCTTACGGAATGTCTCCAGTATACTTCAGAGCAAATGCTTCAATTGTTTGAAAGTGAGGATGAGTCGAACCAAATTATTCAACGTTTTAGCCATTTAAACGAGAAATGGCAAAATGAAGGCTTTTCTAAGTTCATCAATAATTTGTTTATCGAGTTCGATATCGAAGAACACCTCGCAACTTCGGATCAACCTGAGCGAGCGCTTACTAATTTATATCATTTAAAAGAGCTATTGGTACGTGAGGTTCGAGATCAGGGGCATGGAATGCAGGGCATACTTCGTTATTTCCAAGAAAAGAGAGAGAATGCGAATACCGATAATGATGCAGAAATTATTCGCTTAGAAAGTGATGGCGATTTGATTCAAATCGTAACACATCACTCAAGTAAAGGACTCGAATACCCCATTGTATTTTGTCCTTTTTTGTGGGATATGAAGAAAAGCCATCCGGATTATGTGGTTCAATCAGATGGAAAAAGTACTCAGGTTGTGTTAAAAAACGATTCTGAAGCATTTAATGAAGTACTTGAATCGTACCGAGTTGAGGAATTATCCGAACAAAAACGATTGGTCTATGTGGCACTTACTCGGGCTCAACTAAAGTGTTTTGTATATGTACCTACTTCAAAAACAATAGAAAGGACAAAAGGGAATAATACCATTAAAATGTTGTGGGATGACAATATCGCGCCCCAGTTAGATCAGATTAATGAAATAGAAAGAAAGACTTTGTCCACCGTTTCAGGGCTATATAAGAATTCGAATAACCCCACGAAATTAAGCATTGAAACCTCAACATTTACCCGATCTGATTTATGGCAATATCCTCGAGTAGTGAGTTATAGTTCGTTATCGGGCGATAAGCACTCAACGTTTGAAGAAGCTGATTTTAAAGATTTGGATGCAGTTCAAAATTCCACTAACGAAGTTGATACAAATGAAGATCCGGATCCTATTTTTGCTATCCCAAAAGGCAAAAACACTGGAAATTTAGTTCATGCCATTTTCGAGGA
Source organism: Balneolaceae bacterium (assembly GCA_017643365.1). Taxonomy (GTDB): domain Bacteria; phylum Bacteroidota; class Rhodothermia; order Balneolales; family Balneolaceae; genus HXMU1420-13. The sequence continues at coordinate 91,815 of JAEPNO010000005.1, forward strand.
GATTGATTTTGATGATCCAACGAATCATTCGAAAATTATCAAAGAAAAACTGGATGCCTTTCAAATCGAGAAGAAATGGGAGCCTGCTGTAAACGAACTAATTCATCGAAGTTTAACAGTGAAGTTAACAGATGAAATACGGCTTAATGAAATATCTAAAGCTCAGAAATTGGTAGAGATGGAGTTTTTTATACCCATTTACGGGCTCTCTCGAACTGAGCTTCTACGTACTTTGGGAAAACAGAACAGTATCGAGACAGAACAAATTGATGGATTCCTAAAAGGATTTATCGATTTAATTTTTAGAGTGGGAGACACCTATTATATACTCGATTATAAAACGAATCACCTGGGTTCAAACTTCGAAAATTACTCGCAGGACGCTCTCCAAGAGGAAATGAAATCCGCAAATTACGATATACAGTATCACTTATACACGCTGGCATTGTATCGGTTTTTAGAAACACGAATACCCGACTTTAACTATTCGAAGCATTTTGGAGGGGTATTTTATTTATTTGTTCGGGGAGTGAATCCCAAGGAAACCGGATCAGGGGTGTTTTATGATAAACCTGAGGAGAAACTCATTAAAGAGCTAGATTCCTTAATAACTGAGGTTGTAGCATGAGTGAATTCAACCCAACTTTTAGCCTGTTAAAGCGACTGGAACATCAGCAAAAAATTAGGCCAGAGCTGATTGAGTTTGGTTACTTCATACTGGGTAAAGATCGAAATCTTAACCCGAATACATTTATCGCATGTTTAGCGTGTATGAGCGGTTTTGTAGATGGGCGCACCGCCATAAATGATGATTATTTAAAGGAATTTCTCTCCGACTTAGCCCTTAATGAATTTCAAGCATTAACTATTGATGAACAGCTTTGCGAAGCATCTATAGTTGGCACATCGGGTGATTTAAATCTATTTATTTACGAAAAAGGCTTGTTATACCTGCATTCGTTTTATGAATATGAAAATGAATTAGCGGATTGGATTTTAAATAAAGCCGAAACATTACATCAATTGGACGAAGAACAGCAGGAGATAGTCGATCAATATTATCCTAAACTTGCTTCTGATGAGGGTGATCTTCAAGCTTCAGCAGTTAAACTTTCGTTGATTAAATCACTCATGTTTTTGACGGGAGGTCCCGGCACTGGAAAAACCTATACCGTTCAGAAAATCATAGAAATCCATAAAGCAATTTATGGTCAAGATTTTAAAATAGAATTAGCGGCACCAACCGGAAAAGCAGCTCAAAGAATAAATGACTCGATCTCAACTCTGAATGATGATTCACTAAAGGCTCAAACCATTCATCGATTATTAGGCGCCCGGCGTGGATTTCAGGAGTTCAAATATTCTAAGGATAATCCTTTAAATGTGGATTTATTGATAATTGACGAAGCTTCAATGATGGATTTATCCTTATGGATTGCCGTGATAAATGCAATTCCTGAACATGCAAAACTCATCATTGTTGGCGATAGCAACCAATTAGCCTCAGTTGAAGCCGGAGCCGTTTTAAGCGATATATGTAAACCCGCAGATAACTCATTTTCGGTTGAGATTGCTTCCAAAATAGGGAATGAGGCAACATCAAAATCCACTTCGGCATTAAATGATTGTATCATTCGGCTGGAAAAAAGTAAACGATTTGGTGCTCAAACGGGAATACAGAAATTGGCAGAGGCAATTAGAGCCGAGGATGTTGACCTTGCCCATTCATTGTTATCAGACAGCTCAATTACTGATGTCACTATTGTAGATAACAATGCTATGAGTCTTGAAACAGTAAAAAATGAATTTGCCATTTCACCTTATTTCGAAAAGAATGCTCAAGAAGAATTAACCCAAAAAGCTATTTTGTGTGCAGTTAAAAATGGAGAGACTGGCAGCAGAACGTTGAATCGACAAATTGAAGATACTTTAAAAAGTAAGTTAGGCTCGTCAAGATCTAAGGAATGGTATGCCAATCGAAAGATCACTATAAATCGTAATCAACATGCATTAGACATTCGAAACGGCGAAATTGGATTTTATTCGAATGAAAATGAATCGGTAAACTTTGATGAACGTTCGGTTCCAGTAAGCAGGCTTCAGTTTTATGATCCCGGATATTGCATTACCATCCATAAAAGCCAAGGAAGTGAGTATAAACACGTTGCGATTGTGCTTCCATCCATAAAAAACCGAGTACTTTCTAAAGAACTTTTATATACAGGTGTAACAAGAGCCAGTGAAAGTGTTCTTATAGTAGGAGATATGCTAATGATTAAAGAAACTATTCTTTCTCCAACTGTAAGAAGTAGTGGATTAAAGCGAAAACTCTGGGACTGATTGAATCGGGGAAAACCAATTTTTTGATACAAAAAAAGCTGTAGCGCTAACTACAGCTAATTTTCTGTACCCCGAAAAAGCCAACGTATTCATGGATGGCGGGTTGATAGCCTGCCATCTTTCTTTTTCAAGGCAATTGAATATCTACGCTTTTCTATATTGTTTCCTATAGTTTTATCTAATCTAGATTACATACTTATAATGCTGTTGTTAAGATTTCTTGGAACAATGTTTACTAAGGGTTCCTATAAGTGAGTGAACCAAGTAATTAATTCAAACCAAAAAACAACATTATGAAGTTTAGTAGATCACTTAAGTCAATAATCTTTGTACTCGGTGTTGCCGTTTTAGGACTTAATTGTTCAGACGATAACAATACATCAGGCACTAGTTCTGATTATGCAACAATTTCGGGTCAAGTAGAAAATTCAAAATCAAAAGCTAAAACATCACAAGCTACAGTTGTATCTGCAGCATATGTAACAGCTAATGGTAGTTTAGAAACTATCAGTAATACTGAAACTAATGTGGATGCATCAGGTAATTTCGAATTACAAGTTGATGCAGAAGCGTATCAAAATATCGTAGTAGAAGCTAAATCAGATGCTCAAACTACAATGGGATTTGTAGCCGGATCGGTAGAAAACGGATCTGAATACACCATTAAGCCAATCGATGCAGAATCGAAGTCAGAGACCATGGTATTTGCTGAATTAGTAGCAAATAACGGATCTGACAATGTATCTAAAGCAGAAATCGAAGCTGTAGTAAGCTCAGAAAGTTCTGCAGAATTTAATTCTAGCGATGCAACTAAAATTGCAGCATCATTAAAGAAAGGTGCCGAAGTTCGTGCAGCATATTTCCAGAGTAAATTTAACTCAGAAGCTGATGCGAAAATCGAAGCTATGATGAGTGCAATGGCAACTGCCCAATCTAATCTAGAGGCGAAATTACAATCTTCAAGTTCAGCAAGTGCAGAAGCAAATGCGTATGCAGAGTTTGAACAAGATTTATTTAACGCTTATTTAGAAGCCGATTCTGATGCAAGTGTTGCAGCAAAATCAGCTGAGATGTGGAGCCGTGCAGTAATTAATGGAACTGCTAGTGCATCAAACAATGCCCGAGCAATTGCTAGTACACAGAGTTCAATCGTTCTTGCAAACCTTCTTGATATGGCCGTAAAAGCCGAAATGGAAGCTGCAGGCGCAAGCCAAACTACTGTGGAAACTGCTAACCAAGCCGCTGTACAGTTACGTTCTGACATCAAAGCGACAGCAGGTACCGAATCAGAAATTAGAGCTGCATTCGAAACCTACCGCAACGAAGTAAGAACAGCTATCGAGAATGATAGTAACTTTGAAGCTGCTGTAATTGCAGAGATTGATACCGAGATTAACGCCACTACCGGTGCGAAAACAGTATTTGAATCTTCAATTGCAACAACAGCTACAGCCGACCTAATGGTTGATGTATACGAAACTTTCTATAGTTCTATCGAGAGTAGCGTAAGTTCATCGCTTGAAGGTAGTAGCCAAAGCAAAATCGAAGCGGTAACTGAATTAATGATTCTAATTAATGCAGCATCGTAACGAAATAGCTTAAGAAACTAAAAAAGGAGCTCAATTTGAGCTCCTTTTTTTATGTCTACACTTTTTTAACTACTTAATATCAAGTAGTTCTACTTTGAAAATTAAAGCATCATTTGGCATTATCGGTCCACCAGGACGTGGATTTTCGCCATATGCTAAGTCTGATGGGATGTAGAATTCATATTCAGAACCAACGTTCATTAACTGAATACCTTCAATCCAACCTGGAATCATTTGCCCAAGAACAAGCTCAGCAGGTTCTCCACTTCCATAATTAGAATCGAAGATAGTACCATCGATTAATCGACCTTCGTACATCACAACCACTGTATTTTGCGGAAGAGGCTTTAAACCATCACCTTCTTTAATAACTTTGTATTGCAGCCCTGAAGCAGTCTCACGAACACCTTCTTTATTTCTGTTTTCAGCAAAAAACTCTTCAGCTTCTAATCTGTTTTCATTTTTGATTTTATCTTGAATGAACTGATTAAATCGCTGAAACATAGCTCTCATTTCTGCTTCAGGAATTTGATTTTCATCACCATCAACACCATTCATGAAACCGGCTACATATGCATTAAATGCAACATTAGGAAATCCCTGAGAGCTTAAACGGTTGCCGTTCTGAAAGCCTATTGCATAGCTGGCACTATCAACCAAAGAGTAAAGTTGAACTTCTTTTGTAAGTCCAGAATCAGATTGTGTGCAAGCAAATGTTGCGAATAATATTATCGGGATTGTTAATATTAATTGAGAAAAACGCATAGTTGTCTTTTTGTTTGATGAATTAATTTAGGTGCCAAAGATAGAAGAATTGTGATTGTAATACACTTTATAAAGGTTCTGTGTATATTCCATGCTGTATTGATTAACAAGCATTTATATTACTTTGACGTTTAAAGATTTTGACTTAAATGAGTCGCTACAAATGGGGTTGCAAGACATTGGTTTTACCGAACCTACACCCATTCAAGAAAAAAGCATACCACTAATTTTATCTGGGCAGGACGTTCTTGGTGCCGCCCAAACAGGTACCGGCAAAACCGGTGCATTCGTTATTCCAATTCTCAATCAGATTTTATCTGAGCCTAAAGAAGGGACAAAAGCCTTGATTTTGTCGCCAACCAGAGAATTAGCTCAGCAAATTGATGAGCAGATTTTTGCTCTTGGCTACCATACCGGATTGAGCTCATCTACCATTATTGGTGGCGAAGATTTTTCGAAACAGGCTGAGGCAATTCGTGCCGGTGTAGATCTTATTGTTGCTACACCAGGGCGTTTGATCGATCAAATGAAAGTGTTGGATGTGGATTTCAGCCATATCAAATATTTGATCTTAGATGAAGCCGATCGCATGTTGGATATGGGGTTTTTACCGGATGTGAATCACATCATCGATAAATTGCCTAAAGAGCGACAAACATTGTTGTTCTCAGCAACTATGCCCAAAGAGATTCAAAACTTGGCACAGAAGATTCAAAAGAATCCTGAGCTGATTAAAATCGCGATGTCTAAGCCATCGAATAGTGTTGCTCAACGTGCGTATCAAGTGGATGGGCGCGAGAAGTTGAAACTAACTCAGTTTTTACTCGATGAGCTGGAGTGGACTTCGTGCATCATTTTTACTGCCACTAAACGAGGTACCGATCAACTTGAACGTTTGCTTTCCAAAAAAGGAATCAACGTTGCGAGTATCCATGGCGATCGCAGCCAAGATGAGCGAACTAAAGCACTAAACAGTTTCAAAAACGGTAAAGTGCCGATTATTGTAGCTACTGATGTGCTAGCGCGTGGTATTGATATCGCTGATGTATCGCTGATCATCAATTATGATGTGCCTCAAGCTGTAGATGATTACATCCATAGAATTGGTAGGACCGGGAGATACGATAAATCCGGAATGGCGATTACTTTAGTTAGTAAAAAAGACTCCAAGCTTTTCAGACCTATAAAAGATAAAGCCGGAAAAGATCTCGAAATTATTGATGGTGATGCACTTTTAAAATCAGGTAGTTCTGGTTCTGGCGATAATCAACCAAAAAAATCTTCAGAGAAACTCAAAAGAAAACAGAAGCCTGAGGAAAAGACTGATTCAAAGACGGATGCACCTAAAGAAGAGTCGAAGGCTAAAAAAGCAGATTCCCAAGAAGTAAAGGCTCCGGATTTTTCGAATGTGAAATCGCTCGATGTATCGAAAAATGAAGAAGGGAACTATGTGTTTACCTTAAAAAATAAGCCGAGTACAGAAACTACATCGCAAGAAAAACCGGCTAAAGCTAAAACTGCGAAAAAAGAGTCTAAATCAGCTCCGAAAAAGCAAGCTGCAAAACAGGCTAAAGCGCCTTCAAAAAAGCAGGAAAAGCAGCCTAGAGGAAGTAAAGAAAGTCGAGCTCCTAAAAAGAAAATCGAAATTAAAAAAATCGATAAGGCTGCCGAACGTAATAAAAAGGCTCATAAACCTGCGAAAGGTATTTGGGGCTTGATTAAAAGCTTTCTTCCAAAATTTTAGTATTGATTTAACAGCGATTTAATCTTTACATAAATTCAAACTTACATTTTCAGTAAAAAATAGTTATGCGTTTTTTTCTTTCAATCATCTTCTTGGCTTTAATTTTATCAACAACTTCGGTTGCACAGGAATTAAAAACGGATACGATTTCTGTTCAGGTTCCATCTAAGGAAGCACCAGCAAAATATCCTTTAGTTGAAGATGGCCCGATCAAAAACGTGATTTTTATTATCGGTGATGGAACCGGGTTAGCTCAGCTATATTCCGGTCAACTTAATTTGGTTGGAAAAGACGGTCGTTTGCACGTTCAAAGAATGCCGGTATCTGGTATTGTTAATACGCATGCTGCAAATCGCTTAATAACTGATTCGGCTGCCGGTGCAACCGCTTATTCTTGTGGTGCTAAAACTAATAATGGTATGATTGGCTACCTACCAAACGGTGAGCACTGCAAAACAGCGCTTGAATTAGCCCAAGATCAGGGTAAAAGCACTGGATTGGTGGCAACATCAACCATAACACATGCAACACCTGCGAGTTATGCTGCCCACATCGATTCGAGAGCTAAACAAGCAGAAATTGCGGCTCAATATCTAAACTCAGGTGTGGATGTATTTCTGGGTGGAGGAAAAGAGTTTTTTATCCCACAAAGTGAGGAGGGAAGTAGACGTGAAGACGATCGCAACTTGATTGATGAATTTACTTCAAATGGATATGCATTTGTGGATGACGCGACTACTCTGAAAAGTGAAAATAGCGATCATTTACTCGGTTTATTTTCACTAGCAGGGATGCCATCAGAGACTAGAACGCCAACTTTAGCTGAAATGTCTACCAAAGCAATTGATGTACTTTCTAAGAACGACAATGGATTCTTTCTGATGATTGAAGGTTCGCAAATTGATTGGGCCGGACATGAGAACAACTCTGATTATGCAATGCGCGAAGTTGCTGATTTTGACGCCATGATAGAGGCAGTAATTAAATTTGCAATGGAAGATGGCGAAACGTTGGTTGTAGTTACCGCTGATCACGAAACCGGTGGAATGACCTTACAATCTAGCGCAAACGAAAACGAAATGACCATTGCATGGACCACTGGTTACCACACCGGAATTCCGGTTCCATTAATGGCTTTTGGACCGCATGCCATCGAATTTACAGGCTGGCACGACAACACCGAAATTGGAAAGTTGGTGGCTCGTTTAGCCGGTCTTGGGACTCTCCCTCAGATCATCGAATAAGTTTGGTTCGGATTCTGGGCTGATCTTCAGAAACATCAGTCCAGGCCACAATTTTTGTATCACCGATAAGAGTTAATTGTGGAAAACCGCCACTGCGTGAAGGAGATACTTCGTTCACAACATGCATGGATAGTTGATTTCCGGCCTCATCAAAAGAAGCGAGCTTTAACACAGCGGTATCTTCTACTCTGCTCATCCAACTTACCCAAATGTTATTGTCGGGGGTAATGGTTACATCTACACGACCTAATGGTTTTTCGGATTCGAGCACCTTGGTTTCTAACCAGTTATTGCCACCATCTGTTGAAGTTCGAAGTTTTACTTTGGCAATGTCATCAGCACCGGTAAACCAGGCTAATGCAACTAAATCATCGTTTGAGGCTAATTGAGGTCCATTTACCGGGCAAGCGTTTATCTGCCAGTTGTCGTTGCTAATATTTTGTGGTTCCGACCACTCACCAGTTTCGATATCCATCTTAGCGATATAAATATCGCGTATTTCATCAGCTGTTCGATTTCTATATGCTGCAATTAAGTTATTTCCGGATTGCGCGAGCGTAGTACCACAACATTCGCATACCGAGTTATCAATCACCATTTCCTCGATGGGTTGATCTGAGCCAATTTTTGCACCACGTAGCGTCATTGCTTGATCGAGAGTCGAACCATGATCACCTGATTCGGAACCGTGTCCACCCGTCATATTTCTTCCATCCAGCCAAATGGCGTAAAAAGCTTCATCCGACATAGGAAGCATACTCACAAATCCGTGCTCTGTTGGGGTATTGTCGGAATGGGGGATCACTGGATCAGCAAACTCATTATTTCTAAACTGCGAAATTGTGACATCGTAAGAATAAGTTCCTCCCGGCTTTTTCTGTAACCAATGCGATGCCAGAGGTTCACCATTCGAAGCAATAATGGAAGGGAAATCTGCCCAGTTTACAAACCAAGCATCAGATGCTGAAATTAGAGATGGTCTCGACCATTGTTCGTTTTCGTACTTAGAGTAGTACAAAGTGGTGGTATCGTTGGTGGTCACCATCCAGCTCATAAAAACTGCACCGGTATTATCTGTATATAACCGAGGATATTTACCTTGTTCGTTGGCCGGATTCTCAATTTCTGTTATGGTTACAGATTCGGTACAATTTAGAAGGAAAAAGCTAATCAGTAGGGTGTACAGGAGTGTTTGCGATCTGTTCATCAATTTTTTGTTTGGTGAAATAGGCAAGCAACAAAGCAATTGCATGCATTAAAATTAAGATTAAACTAAACGATAGTTCCGGATCCGGATTGGCAAAATACTCACTGATTCGCCAAGTGAACATCAATAAAAGTAAAACTACGAAATTAATAGGATGTGCCGAATTCATGATAGTTGCGTTAAGCATGCCTGCAATCCAGCTGGAAATTAAAATGGCAACTGCAAAAATGGCTATCCATTGCCAACCCGGTAATGAAGCTGTTCCGTAAAATGTGAATTCTGTTTGTTGATAAATGATGATCACAATCCGAACAAAAAGTTCAAAAAAAACAGCAAATAAAAAGGTTCCAAACAGCGTGATTATTCGTTTCAATAAATTCTTTTCACTTTTTTAAAGGTTTGTGATAGTCAAACCTAAATAGGACTGATTTCTTTCTTATTTTAAGCGAAATATACTGCTATGCGATCACTAGTTATAATTCTTTTTGTCTTTTTACCTTTTACCTCAATAAACGCTCAGGACGAAGTTGTTCGACTTTCGGAACCGGTAGTTCAAACAGAAGCTTTCGAGACATTTGGGTCGGCACTAGAGCTTGATGAGAAGGCGGAGATTGTATCATTAGATAAAGCCATCGAAACAATAGGAAGTGAGGGAGAGGTATTCATCAAAGCAACCATCAAACAGGTTTGTGCAAAAAAAGGATGCTTCTTTATCGCAGAGGGAGAAAAATCAGAAGCACGAGTTACTTTCGTGGATTATTCATTTTTCATCCCCACAAACTCAACCGGTAAAGAGGTAGTGTTTCGAGGAAATATCGAAGAGAAGGTATTATCAACCGATCAGGCAAAACATTACGCCGAAGATGCCGGTGAAGACCCGGATCAAATCACCGAAGAGCAAAAAGAATATGCTATCGTAGCGAGCAGCATTCGCATTCCAAAAACAAAATAATTTATGCCAGAGAACGATTTTTTAGCACCAGAAGAGACTACATCAAGCGATAAACAATTAATGGAATCGCCCGAAATTGAGGCGATCGCGCAGAAAGTAACCAAGGACTACAAAATGGAGTTTGGTCCTGCAGAAATTGGCTATTTTTTAGTGTATCCACACATCAGCAAGCAAAAAGCGGCGAAATGCATGAAAGCTACCCGCGAAGTAAAGTACTACTCGGGCAACGATTACCTGATTGAAGTATCGGGCGAGCTGTGGGATATGTTGGATACCAAAACCAAGGAGATGATGATTTATCATCAGCTGCTGCATCTTGATCCTACTTTTAAATCGAAAACGCAGGAATGGAAGATGAACTTGCGTAAACCAGACTTCGCCGATTTTTACGAAATCAATGATAAGTTCGGCAACGAATGGTACAAAACCATTCAGGCTACGGCGTCATCTCTGTACGATTTAGATCCTAAGCAGGAAAGCAAAGTTTCGTTGTAATTACTGAACGGTAAAACCTTCAGTTTCCAGAATTTTTGACACTTTGGGAAGGTGGTTGCCTTGAATTTCAATCACTTTCCCTTTGATTGTCCCTCCGGTGCCCAACTGTGATTTAATTTTCTTTGTAAGCTTTTCAATCACTTGTGGATTGTGAGTAATCCCTCTTATAACGGTTACTTGTTTACCGCGTCTGCCACCGGTTTCCAGCGTTACTTTAACTTTCATTTAATTAAACATCTATTTTTTTCCATTTTCCTTGCCGGAAGATAACAAAGCCTATCACCCCAAGTAAACTTTCGGCCACAACGATTGCATAAAATACGCCGTCTTGTTTCAGCCCGAATTCCATGGCCAAAACATAGGCGAGGGGGATTTCAATCATCCAAAAACATATAAAGTTGATAATCGTTGGGGTAGTGGTATCACCGGCTCCGTTAAACGCCTGGATGATAATCATACCAAAAGCGTAGGCTACATATCCATAACTGATAATCCGAAGACATTGTGCTCCAATTCGGATGATCTCGGGATCTTTTGAGAAAAGAGCGATCAGAGAATCAGCGAAAATATAAAAGGTAATACCAACCATTGATAAGAATATCATGTTCACTATAGCGGTAGTCCAGACAGATTTTTCAGCACGATCGGGTTTTTTAGCGCCAAGATTTTGCCCAACTAAAGTAGCAGCGGCGTTACTCATTCCCCATGATGGAAGTATCGAAAAGATGAAAATTCGGATGGCAATGGTGTAGCCGGCAACAGTAATACTGCCAAATTCAGCTAAAATACGAACCAAGCCAATCCAACTGGATGTTGCAATTATAAACTGACCGATGCCACCTAAACTGAGCCTGATCAACCGTTTCATGATGTCCCATTGAACAACCAATGTTTCTTTGATGATGGTGATTCGAGTTTGATTTTTTGAGAGTAAATAAAGCTGATATAGTACTCCGATTCCGCGTCCAATAAATGTGGCTATTGCTGCACCTTTAATTCCAAAACCGGGAATAAACCCGATTCCAAAAATGAGAATGGGGTCCAGAATGATGTTCAACCCATTGGCTAACCATAGTACCCGCATAGAAATGGCGGCATCACCGGCACCTCGGAAAATTGCGTTTATCACAAATAGTAGCATAATTACCACGTTTCCACCTATCATGATGGTGGTGTAGCTATACATCGTTTCTACGATAATCGGCTCTGCGCCCATTAGTCGAAGTAAATCTTTTGCGTAGAAAATGCCAAGCAAACTGATAGGGAGTGAAACCAGAAATCCAACAATGATAGCTTGTACTGCCGACTTAGCCGCTCCAATTTTATCCTTTTCACCAATTCGACGGGCAACCATGGCTGTTGTACCCATCGAAAGTCCGATACCAATTGCATAAACGATGGTTATCAACGACTCGGTGATTCCAACTGTAGCTACGGCATCGGCGCCCAATCGCGAAACGAAAAAGATATCGACGATGGCAAACACCGATTCCATGGCCATTTCCAAAACCATTGGAATGGACAGGAGCAAGATGGCACGACCTAATCTACCTTCGGTAAAATCCTGATCGTTGCCGGCAATTGAGGCTTTGATATCTGCCCAAAGAGTGGGTTCTGTGTTAGAGATAGGCAATTGAATTGTTTTCTAGATAGTACAGATAAAACTTAAAACAAAAAAAGTGCTGACGGTTTGGCCAGCACTTTTCTTCATGATAAAATAACTAGTTAGAAAGTTTTGCGGCGAGTACCATTGATTGGAGTTAAGGAAGTTTCGTTACCCGAAGGTGTAACTACGGTAATGCTAATCGATAGGTCGGCGGGTTCGCTAGAATCGTCATCAATATCTCTTATCGAGAAAGTGAATTCTGTAGAACCAGGTCCTGGAAAGATATAATTACCTAGAGTAAGATTAACATCTCCGGTTAATTCAATTCCGGTACCAGCGTCAACAGTAATCGTGGTTCCTGCCGCCATTGGGTTACCATTTAAATCGGTAACTGTGTATGTAAACGTATCTCCACCACCCGGTTGTAGATCAAACGTGGTTGGGTCTGCTGTGATAGTAGCTGAAGAGGTAGAGAATACTACGTTAACCGATTGTTCAATCAATTCGTTGTCTTTGTTTACCGTAGATGCAGTGATAGTAGCCAGACCGTCGCGTGGGAATGGAGTACCATCTACAGTTTCGGTATCACTTGGTCTACGAGCACCCGATATCAATTGAACCGAAGCAAAGCCTTGGTTATTGGTGTTACCCTGAGCTGAGCCTTCGATAATTCCACCTGTGGTGCTAAAATAAACTGCCGTACCCGGTTTAACCGGATTACTGAATTCATCACCAAGTATTGCTGTAATCTGGTTGGTATTCCCATTTATACTATAGCCCTCGAAGTTGTATTTATCCGGTGCAAGGCTAAAATGGTCTGCATCAGGAAAACCACCATGGATAGTAACAGCCACAGGCTGAGAGCGAATGGTTAAGCCGATATCTTCACGAACGATTTCTGCTTGAACCTGAACAACACCCGACTTGGTACCTGAGTAAAGATTGGTTGTAACTCTACCCGATGCATTTGTAGAACTGGTTTCCGGAAGTAAGCCTTCGCCACCGTCTGGACCAACCAAAATGCTGAAGTTTACATCAATTTGATTATCAAGGTCTAGGTTTCTACCGGCACTATCTTGCACCTGGAATGTGAAGGTACTATTTACTGTACCACCGGTTCCTTGAATGTTTATCACGTCCTCTGATACGCTACTTAGTATGATAGTAGCTGCACCGGAAGGAGGTCCGCTTACACCATCCTCAGTACTACTACCTCGTATTTCGTCGTAGGTGGTTGTAAAATTACTCGGAGTCTCAACAGATATTGTAATAATAATCACGTCATCAGCTCCGCCAATATCTTCTACCGTGATTTCAAAATCTGTAGTTCCATCACCGGCATCCATATCGTTTCCTAATACCACAAAGTCATCACCGGTAATATTTACTGAACCTTCAGCAGTTGCTCGGATGAGTGTTCCCGTTGGCATTGGGCCACCGTTTTGATTTGTAACCGTAAATGGAATGGTAACTTGTCCGCCGGCATCCAAGCTGAATTCATTTACATTTGAATTGATGATAGCTTCACTGTCGCTACACGTAAATTCTAAGTCTCTGGAAATTGGATTTCCATCTTGATCGGTTGTAGCAGCAGTTACTGTACCTCTGCCGGCATCGCCTGAACCGTCTAAACCAATACAACGTAACCACACTGGAGTACTGCCATTTATAAGAGCTTCTCCATCAGCATTAGTGAAAGCAGAACCTGCAACTGTACCTAAATCTGTAGAAAAATAAACAGCTGTACCTGGTTTAACGGCATTACCAAACTGATCAGTTAGGGTAACTGCTATCGTTTCTTCTTGCCCAACTTCAAGGTTTCTGTTCTCTAGAAAAACATCCACACCTTCCTCAACCGGGAAGCCTCCGAAGATGGTTAATGCTATCGGTTTGGAACGTATTGTAAGACCAACATCGTCGCGAACAATTTCAGCCTGAATTTGAACTACACCGGCTGCATTGCCTGAATAGAAATTAGTACTGGCTCTACCGGATGCATCAGTCGACACTGTTTCGGGTAGTAATCCTTCGCCGCCGCCCGGACCAGATAGTACGCTAAAATTAACCGTTACTTGATTGTTGATATCTACGCTACGTCCGGATGAATCCTGTACCTGAAAGGTAAGAACCGAGTTCACAATTCCACCGGTTTCACTGATATTCAATTCCGTTTCTGATATTGAATCAAGAATTATAGCGGCGGCACCTTCTGATGGGCCGGAGATCTCGCCACCGGATGAATTCCCTACGATATTAAATGTAGTGATGAAGCCGGAAGGGGAGGTTACAGTTACAGGAACTAGCAACTCGTTGGTTTGGCTTCCAAAATACTCTAAAACAAACTCAAACTCTGTTTTACCAGGGCCTGCGGAGGTAGCATTTGGAATAGCCACAGCCGTATTTCCTGTTAAATCATAACTGGCATCGTTATCTATAACACGAAGTTGAGTTCCTTGTGCCATTGGGCGACCAGAAACATCGGTTACAGTAACTGTAAAGCTTTGAGTTCCGCCCGGCTCAACAGCAAAAGTAGGAGGACTAACTACAATTAATGCTTCACTATTCGAGCATACAACATCTAAATTTTGGGTAATCTGTTGGTTATTTTCGTCAACGGTAGTTGCAGTAATTACACCTGATCCGAAGTTTCCATCACACCAAAAACGCACAGTAACTTCACCGTCTTGATTACTTTGATTGTCTTGAGAGCCTTCGATGGACCCGATTGAAGTTGTAAAGTAAACCGCAGTTCCCGGCTTTACAGGGTTATTAAATCGATCTACAAGTTTAGCTGTGATTTCGGTTTCCTGAGAAGAACTGGATTCGATATTGGTTCGATCTGAGGTTAAGTAAAAACCATCTTGAGTCGGAAATCCACCATGAATTGTTATGGCAACCGGTGAGGATTGAATGGTTAAATTTACATCTTCGCGTATAATTTCAGCTTGAATCTGAACAACCCCGGCTAAGTTTCCGGCAAATAAACTTGAAGTAGCTCTACCGGCTGCATTTGTTCTAACTGAAGTAGGAAGAATTCCTTCGCCGCCTCCAGGACCGGAAACTATAGAAAAGTTTACTTCTACCGCATTGTTAAGATCTAAATTACGTCCGGCTGAATCCTGTACTTGAAAAGTAAATTCAGTACTTATAATACCTCCGGTTTCTTTAATATTTAGGGATGATTGACCAATAGATACTAATTCAATAGCTGCCGCTCCTTCCGATGGCCCTGAAACTTGTTGTCCACCATCGTCACCGCCATCGCCACCATCGCCGGTATCAACAGGGGTAAGTTCGATGGGTTGATCTAAGGCAATTTCCAATCCACCTGATACGGGGACATTCAACGTATTATCAACAAATCCGGTTTTCTTGATTGAGAGAGTGAGCGTGGCGGATTCAGTAACGGTTAATTCAGTAAAACTGAAGGCACCATTTTCGTCGGTTACTTTAGCAGTTCCTGAAAACTCATCAGGTGCTGTAATTTCAACGATGGCTTGGTTGATAGGGTCGCCGGAAAGTTCGTTAATAACGTTGCCAGAAATGGTTACATCATTATTTGTACTCGTTGTTTGGCATCCAAGGTACACCGAAAATGCAATGATGATAAGGACCGAAAAAGGGGCTAATCTTTTCATAAAATTTTTATCTATTAAGAGAAAGGAATTGTAGATCAGTTACAATTTATAAGCTTTAGTAGAATACTAAGCATAACAGATGTAGGAAAGCAAAGAAATAATATTAGGACTGACTTAAACTTTTTGAGTAACCAATTCCGGTTCAGGAACAAATCTCCATACTACATAAGCAGTAATAACAATAGTAGTTGCGCCAAATACAGTATTAGATAAATATCCATAATATTCAAATAATGGACCTGCGAGCACACCGGCCAATCCTGAGCCGATATTGCCGATAGCTACTAATAAGCTCATAAGCGAGCCTCTGTTGTTAGCTTTAACTAGTTCGCTGGATAGCGCTTGAAAAGGACTAATTCGCATCGCTATGAGAATCATTGCAACCGGGAATAATATAAATGCCACCCAAAAACTAATTGTGATATAGGTGGTAATGGCCATTAATATGGCAAGCCCCATACACGACCAAATAATCATATTCTTCCTTCCGATAGTATCAGACAGCTTTCCGGCACGTGGTCCGGTTATAGCATTCATGATACCTCCGGCAAAAAATACCCAACCAATATCCGAAACCGTAACATCGAACTCTTTAGTTAACCAGGCCGGTAAGTAAATTATATATATAGAAAGGCTGAGGAACATCAGTAGATATGAGAAAGCGACGGCTTTTATATCGTTTTGCTTTAGTAGCTCTCTATACTTAATGAATGTTGTTTTAATGGTGATTTTACTTGTCTGGAGTACAACATCCGGTTGAGGAACTTTGAAAAGTATGAGAATAAAGGTCAATGCCATTATTATACCAAAAAGTATAAATGGAAATTTGAAACCGAAATGTTCAGCTAAAAAAGTCCCTAATGGGATACCAAGAATTTGCCCCATTGCGATTCCACTCATTATCCAGCCGTTAGCCCAGCCTCTTTGCTCGTATGGGAAATAGTCGCCCACATAAGAAACCGCAGCACCACTTAATACCCCGCCCGCCATTCCGGTAAAAGCACGAAGGACTAGTAATGATAGAAAAGAATCAGCTACGCCGTGAAGTAATAGAAATAAGGTCATTCCGGCACTACCTATCAAAAGGATCTTTCTACGGCCAATTTTATCAGATAAGGGGCCTACCACAATGGCACATAATCCAAGCATTGTTGCATAAACAGTAACTAAATAACCAAGTAAACTTTCGGAGGTATTTAATTCTGTACCAATTTTCGGAAGGATGGGAGCGATGATCATTACTTGGCTACTTGCTGCAAAAACCAATAGCCATAACGAGAAAATAATAAAATAGTGATTGCCCTTATCTTTCATTAAAAAATGTCGATAAGAGAATTAAGAGAGTGTGCATTTAATAATGTACGTGTTATCATAATTTAATATGAAATATTCATCAATGTTTTATTAGTTTGTAACATCATCTATCAGTATTACTCATACGTAATATAGTGTAATAAAAACGGCTAAGAATATTCTAATTTTGTTTTAAAAGAGTATTTCTGAACTTGTTTTCAAACGTAAAAGTTTAAATAAACAAATAATAAATCCTAGGAGATAATCATGGGTCAACAACAATTACTTCTCGTAATTCTAGTAACAATCATCGTTGGTATCGCAACAGTAGTTGCAATTAATACCTTCTCAAGTGCTGCTGATTCAGCAAACTTAGATGCAGTTCGTCAAGATCTTGCACAAATTGCTTCTTCAGCTCAAGCATATTACATCAAGCCAACCATGCTTGGTGGTGGTGGTAACGATTGGAGTTCTGTAACTTTCAATAACATTACCTTCCCATCAGATAGTATCTTTAACAGTGGTTTATCTGCTGCGAATACTAACGGTTCTTATGAAATGACCACCAGAGCATCTGGACAGCTTATTGTTACTGCTACACCAACAAGTGGTGCCGTAACTAGTATAGTTGCTACAATTACACCTGACAACATGACTCAGGCTACTAACGAGTAATCGTTATTATAAAATTTCAATAAAAGCTTCTTCAACTATTGAAGGAGCTTTTTTTATTTAAACTATGGGACAGCAACAACTCATGCTACTTATTCTTGTAACCGTCATTGTTGGTATAATGACTGTGGTTGCAATTACTTTGTTTAGCAATTCAAGAGATGAGTCGATTAAAGACATTATTAGACAAGATGTGATGGAGGCCGCAACCTTAGGACAAATGTATTATAAAAAACATCCAATGCTTGGTGGTGGTGGAGGGACTTTCAACGATATTACATTAAACGATATTCAATTAGATTCGACCACTGCAATTAATACTTTCGAAATCTCGGAAACTTCAGGCAGTTATTTTAAATTGCTGGCAACTCCAACATTAGGAGAGATCGATCCTTTTACTGCTGTTGTTACAGTAGATAATGTAGTTTGGGAATAATCATCTAACTAGGCAATGATATGGCACAATTTCGATTAAAAGCAGTATCTCAAAAAGGGAAAGTTGTACAAACTGAATTTGAGGCTAACAATAAAAAAGATGCTCAAATCAAAGTTGATAGATTATCAAAGACAAATGGGTTACGGATACAATCTCTTGATCAAAAATTTACCTTTGTATATAAAGTAAAAAAAGCCGGTAGTAAAAAGCCGATAACCGGTGAACAGGAAGCATATACAAAAGAAGAACTTGAACGCGCTTTAATTAAGCTTGGCTATCAAGTTGTTAGTGTAAATAAAAAGTTTTTCAATTTTGCCGGTGGTGTACCAATGAGTGAAGTAGTTTCATTCATTAGTTTATCTGCCGATCTTTTAAAACAGCAACTTACCTTTGATGAAATCCTCAATCTTTTAATTGAAGATACCACCAATAAGAGGATGAAAGAGGTAATTAAAGAAATTCAGAAAGATCTTAAAGACGGTAAAGAAGGTTCGCAAGTGTATGGGAAGCATGAACCTATATTTGGAAAATTTGCCGCTTACATGTTAAGTGTGGCATCCACATCGGGTAACATGGCGTTAGTGTTTGAGAGTACTGCCAAGTTCCTTGAACGAGATGCAGAGTTTAAGAAGAATCTAAAGAGATCGTTAATGATGCCGGCGGTAACAGTGTTTGCTGTAATAGGCGTTGTTCTTTTTTATGTAGGATATATTTTTCCATCTACCGCCGAGTTGTTTGTAGAAATGGGAATCGATTTACCTCCAATGACTCAATCTACTCTCGATTTAAGTTATTGGTTACGTGATAATTGGGTGCTACTATTAATATCCTTTATCGCTCCAATTGTAACCTTTATTTGGTTTGTTAATACCAAAAAAGGAAAATTACTTGTTGATCGAGTAATAATTAGGATACCCGTTATTGGCGATTTGCTCCATAAAACAAGTATCGAAATTTTTTCACGAGTTTTTTACACACTTTACAGTGGCTCAGGGCAGAATATCGAGGTGATTAGGGTTGCATCAGAAGCCTGTAGAAATACCTACATGGAAAAGCAGATAAAGGAAGTAGCCATCAAAAAGATGTTGAAAGACGGTGCTGGGCTAATTGAAAGTATTGAAGAAACCGGAGTATTTACTCAAACTGCAATAAGTAGGTTTAGATTAGGTGCCGAATCGGGTGCTTTACGAGAGAATGCAAAGCAACTTGCCGAGTATTATGAAATTCAAACCACTTATAAGATGCAATCCGTAATTGATACTATAAATTTGTTTATAAATTTGTTTATCATGATCTCACTAATTGGTATTACCGTTGTATCATCAGAATCGGCTGTTATTAAACCTAACTCAGGCATCTAAACTCATTTACAATACTCCTAATGGGTAAAATCAATATAAGACGACATATTGGCGATATCCTTGTACGCAAAGGAGTAGTATCGGAAGAGCAGCTTACTCAAGCTCTACAAATCTTAGAGGAAGAACCTGCCGGGAGTTCTCGAAGGCTTGGGCAAATTCTTTTCCAGGATATAGGCCTGAATCGGCATTTGATTATGCGCGAAATCTCAAAAGTGTATGCTTTTAGAGAGATTTTAGCCGATGTCGAAATCGTTCCCGACGATGTCATAGACACGATTAAGAATTATGTAGAGAAATTACCAGAAGATATTATTGATGAACTGGTTCATCATAAAGCGCTGCCATATCAAGTTTCTCGTGCGGAGATTACAATTGCTGCCGCCGACCCATCTGATCCCAATTTACAGACCATAATTAACAAGCTTAATTTTAAACAGACAGAGCTTGTTTACTGTAATTATGACCTTGTTGAGCAGATTCTGGGTAAAGTTTACGAACGGAAAAATGAGTTTCTAGATCTTCTTGAAGAGATCGATTATGAAGAAACTAACATTGAAACCGACGAAGAGAATATTGACGAAGAAGAGATTGATGCAGAAATCAATCAAAGTATGCTCAACTCTTTGGTTGAAGGGATGTTGGTTGAATCTGTTCGACAGGGTGTAAGTGATTTGCATATCATTCCAAGCGGTCCAACTTCTACCGATATTCGTTTTAGGATTGATGGTAAGCTTCAACTTTGGTATCAACAAAAGAATGTTAAGCCCGAAGCAATTTCAGCTGTAATTAAGGATAAAACACGAAATGTTGATCGCTTTGAGCGTGATTCCTCTCAGGATGGTTTCATACAGCGTCAGATTGATGGATTCAACATTCGATATCGTGTTTCCATCATGCCAATTGTGGGTAATCAATACGATAGGAAATTTGAATCTATCGTAATTCGTATTCTTGATGATAGGAAAGTAATCCGCGATTTAGATCTTCTTGGCTTACAAAAGATCGCTAAAGATAATTTTGTTAAATCCATTCAACAGCCGTCTGGTATTGTAATTATTACAGGACCAACCGGTAGTGGTAAATCAACCACGTTAGTTGCAGCACTGTATTATGTAATCGATCCCACTAAAAATGTGTTAACTGTCGAGGAACCGGTAGAATACATAATCGATGGAGCTCGGCAATTGAAGATCTCCACATCTATGACCTTCGACCAGAGTATCCGCGGTATTCTTCGTCATGATCCCGATATTGTATTGGTAGGGGAGATTCGTGACTTGAAAACCGCTGAAATTGCTATCAAATTAGCGAATACCGGTCACTTAACGTTCTCAACATTGCACACTAACGATGCGCCAAGTGCAGTTTCGCGTTTATTTAAGATGGGTGTAGAACCATTCCTTATTGCAAATGCGGTAAACTTGGTAATGGCTCAACGTTTGATAAGAAGGTTGTGTAAAGACTGTAAAGAACAATTTGACCCACACCCAGAAATAGCTCGTGGTTTAGGCTTTACTGATGATGAAATTGAAACTACAACCTTTTATAAGGCAGTAGGTTGCGATGTTTGTGGTGGTACTGGATACAAAGGAAGATCAGCAATTCACGAGGCATTATTCTTCTCGAAAGAAATCAAACAAATGGTTCTTGATGCCGGTGGCGATATTGATGAAAATGCGATCAAAAATTTGGCTGTAAGTCAGGGTATGTTAACCTTGCGTGGCTCTGGTCGCGAGCGAATAAAAGAGGGTATAACAACCATCGAAGAAATTATTGCATCAACCATAGAGGATTGATCAATATTTAGTTTTTTTATTGATGATTTTAACACATATTTAATAGCATGTGCAAAATAGTGAGGTTTTATGAATTCAGGTAACGAGTCATCGAAAGATTGGATGGCAGATTACATAAAAAAGTTTCTAAAAGAGCCACCATTACTCTTGAAGAACTTTCATTATGAAGATGTATTGGAGTTTCTACAATTAGGAATTGAAGAAAAATTTCAGGCTGATGACATCATATTAAATGAATCAGAATACGTTAATTCGGCTTATTTAGTGGCAGAAGGGAAAGTTGCAATTTGGAAAGACAACATTCAGTTGGCTACACTTTCGGAAGGGAATTTTCTTGGAGAGGCATTCTTATTTAGTAAAAATAGCCGAATGGCTAAAGTTACTGCCGAAGGCGAGTGTATTCTTCTTAGATATGAACGTTATGAAGCTTTAAACTTTTTTAGAAAAAAGCCTGAAAAATTATTCAATATTTTCACAAAAAATATCATCGAAATTCAACAGAGAAAAATAAGTAATATGAATATTCAATTATTGAATCTTAAAAAGCGATTATTGAATGATTCAAATTGGTAAATCTGATTTATACATTTAACCAATCCTTATTATTATTTTTTTCGTAACAATAGGTAAGTAAGATTATCTATTGATTCCATCAAAAAGATGGATATATCATGGCGGCAATTGATTTAGACAGAATATCGGGGCTTATAAAGCCGATTGTAGATCGCATTCCTAAAACTGCGCGAGGGCCAGAGTTACATCGAAGAATCGGTGAACTAATCGAAAATGCCGATATTAGCATGCGCGTTGACCTGAAAGAAGCAATGGATTCTTTTTTGGTTAATATGATCAAAATTAGTGCTTCTGATATTGATTTGGGAGGGCCAGGTTGTAATGGTAAAATTTGGTATCGAATTTTTGGGGATAAAAATCCTCTCAAGCTTTCAAAAAAATTAGAATATTTAGAAACCGATGTGTTGCTTCATAATCTTCTCTTAGCATCACAACGAAAGACTTTACTAGAAAAGAAAAACCTCGATTTTTCCTATTCAATAAACCTTGGGCGAGGCAAAAGTCAGCGATTTAGAGCCGACATGTATTTTGATTTAGATCATCTCGGGCTGAATATGAGAAAAATTGATAACACCATACGTCCGTTTAAAACGCTTGGTGTTCATGCTGAGGTTGCAAAAGCAGTTAGTTTAAAATATCTCAAATATGGGTTAACGCTAATTACCGGTATCACAGGTTCAGGTAAATCTTCCACACTCGATACTATTATTGATGCAAATAACAGAACGGTTGATGCTCATATCGTAATTATAGCCTCTCCGGTAGAGCTTATCCATGAGCCAATACGATGTGTAGTTCGCCATCGTGAAGTAGGCAGTGATGTGCATTCGTTTAAAGAAGGAGCTATTCAAGCTTTGCGCCAAGATCCGGATATTATTGTAATTGGTGAGCTCAGAGACCCAGAAACAATAATGTCTGCGCTTGAAATCACTGATTCCGGGCATAAAACATTTGGTACGCTTCATACATCCTCTGCAATAGAAAGTATCGAACGTATTTTAGGTGAAATGCCTACTGAAGAACAAAATAGAGTTAGAGCAAGGCTGGCAGACGTTTTAACGTGTGTAATCAGCCAAAAGCTTGTGCCTAGTTTAGACGGAAAAAGAGTATTAGCCAAAGAAGTACTTATCGCAAATTCATCGGTAAAAGCAGCTATACGAAACAATAACATAGGCGAAATTTACCAGATGCTGATGGAAGGAAAAGAGCGTGGTATGAATACTATGGAACAGGACTTGAAAAGATTATTCGATGAAGGTAAGATTTCTAAAGAATCTGCATTAAATTATGCGAATAATAAATCTAAGATGGTTCAACTTTTAAGTGAGGTTAGCTACTAATTAAGTGAAATCAGGTAAACAATATACCGGAATTGTTCTTGAAGCTGATAGCCTCAAATTTGCTGTTATCCAGATTAAGGATAAAAAAGTACAGCTCGTTAAAATCGACCGGGTTTCACTAGTAGAAAAACTAGATTCACAAGCGCCAAGTGCTGATTTAGATGATGTATTTGGGGAATCTAGTGATGATGTATTTGATTTAGATAGTGCATTAAATGATAACGGTGGCGGTTCAGAAATTGATTTAGATGACGATTTATTAGGTGGTCTTGATGATGATATCTTAAGCGATCTGGACGATGATATTCTTGGGGAAATCGGTGACGATATTGATCTTGAAATAGATGAACTCGAGAAAGGAGATGAAATTGTAGACGTTGATGAGGTAGATGAGACAGAAGGTCCTATTTCAAACGAAATCCAAGTATTCAATTTTCTATCCGAGCTTGATCCTAAAAGAGTTGATGTTGGCTTAAACATTCCTGCCGGTACTGCAATATTCCAAGTACTTAAAGATGTTGACTTTAACGAGGTAAAAAAGAAAGATCTTAAAGTAATTATTGATGATCGCTTAGAAGCACTTTATGGCGATCCTAAAGATCAAGACTTCTATTCTTACGGTGTTCGTGATGACGGTGCATTGGTGCTTTCAAGTATCGATGAACAACCAATGATGCTTTCACTAATCGATAGAGTTGCTACGCTTTATCGTGGTAAAATTTTTATAAGTGAGATTTTACCGGATGAATCGATTTTATTGGCAATGGTTAAAGCCAATTATGAACTCGATGACGAAAAAATCACCTGTGTTCTACAGTTTTCTGAGCTTAATTGCCGTGTGATTTTCATGAAGGGGGATAAGCTTTGGTTAGTATCTCCAATTATTACCGAAGGTGTTCGCTCACGTAAATTTTTGAACACGGTATTCTCGAAAATCCTTTTCCAGTTAGATACCGGTGAAGTTCCAAATCTGGATCGATTGATCATTTGTAATAACTCGCTAGGCGAGGAAGGTATATCGTTCTTTAAAGAGCGTTTTCCTGATGTTGAAGTTTCAGAGTTTGAATTCGCTGAAGAGTACTTCGATCCGCAAGAGCATACGCTTGATTCAATTGCTCCCTTTACCACGGCAATTGGTACTGCTTGGGCTGCATCAAAATTCGAAAAGGATGTATTTTCAGGAATTTCATTCTTGCCTAAATATGTAGTCGATCGGCAGAAAATTTTTAAGCTGCAGTGGCATGGTTTTGTTTTACTATTGTTGGTGTTCTTTTCGATTCCCGGAATTAACCTTCTGTGGCAACAACATTTTGAGGATATAAACAGATTAGAATCAGAAATATCATTGGTTGACACACAATTGCAATCTTACGCCCCAACGGTAAATAACTATAATCGAATTAGCAGTCAGTTAAGTCAAATTCAGGATAACCTAGTGTTGATGAATACGCTTGCTGAAAATTCAATCACATGGTCGGTTAATTTGCACAGGATTAACTCTGGAATTGATAATATTGGTGGTGTTTGGCTTACAAATATCACTCCGGGTGATGAACCTAATACGTTAGAAATTCAAGGTATTGCTCGGTACAGAGATCGAGTAGGCGCCGTTGCTGAGCTATTTGCTGATGCAACTCTTTTGGATGTAACCAGAGCTGAAATTCGAGAAGTTGAAGTATATAACTTCAGTTATTATGTAAATAAAATTGTAGCAAATACAGATGTTTACACTCCTCAAAACCTACAAGGTATGGGAGACCTAATCGGCAATTAATGTCATACGCACTACGAAATACCCTAATTCTATTAACCACACTCTCATTAATTGTAGGGTTGGGATTCGCATATTCTAAATTCTTTTTAGAATCGAAAGTTGAAGACTTGCAAAATTCACTTGTCGAAAAACAAAACGATTTAGTATCAAAAGAAGATATCAATACCCAATTTACTGAGCTTAACGAGCGCTATATTGCAGCTCTTGAAGTAATTTCGAATTACGACAAAATTCTTTTTAGTTCTAATAAACCGGATGATGTATTCGATTTTTTGAATAGAGTAAACCAAGAAGGTGGTTTCCAAATTTATTACGATTACATTTTTTCCGATTCTTTACCAAGTGCTGAATATGGCATCCTTCAATCATCAATTGCCGGATATAGTAAATACGATGCCTTAACTGACTTTATAAATCGAATTGAACACTCACAGTTATTAAATAAAGTGAGTAACCTCACAATTTCACCTGCCCGACAAGATGATGATTTAAGAATGGTTAATTTCTCGTTTGATCTTGAAAGTTATTACGAAAAAACCAATCTATTCGACTCATTAGGTAGAAATTACAGTATAAATCTGGATGAAGATATCTCAACCTATAACCCACTTTATCCGTTAATACAACCATCTGTTCAAGCCAACATCAATGGTTTAATTAACATCCAAAGTTCTAAACTAATTGGTATGACAGCCAATCGTGTATTTGTAAGAGATCAAACCGGAAGGATCGCATCACTTAAAGAAGGTGATCAAGTTTATCTTGGTAGCTTAGTATCAATTGATTTACAAAATAAAAAAGCTACCTTTAATTTAGACGTAGGCGGCATAGAAGAAGTAGTTACCCTGGAGGTAGTTCGATGAAAAACAATAAATTATATCATTTACAGAAGTTTAAGATTGCTTTGCTAGCAATGTTAACTGTGGTTTGTGTGCCTTATTTGGCAGTTGCTCAAGATGAATATCCGCGTGAATATACCAACCCAGATGAAATTGTAGCCTTTGACCGTAGTACAAGCTATACAGAAGCGATTGAGGTAATTAACCAATTCTATCAGGAGTACCGGAACAAGTTTATTATAGATCAAACAGGAACTACAGGTGCAATTGGTGTTGCTTTACCGGCAATGCACTGGCAAGACGCTCTAGAATTTATTCTACGATTAAAAAACTTAACATTAGTTGAAGCTGATGATTATGTAGAGATTGTTACTTTAGCATCGGTTACACCACAGGAAGAGCGACAATCAGCTCAAGCTCAAGAAGGCGATATCAACCTTAGAACTCGCGAAATCAAAATCAATGCAACGTTTTTTGAAGGAAATAGAAGAGCTCTGCAAGAAATTGGTGTTGATTGGTCTACACTAAGAGGAACCGTTCCAACAGAACTTAATGATATTGTTGGAGGTGAAGGTGCCGGAGGTGGAGAAGGACTTCCAAATACAGGCTTTTCAGATCAATTTGTTTCGATAAACTCATTTAATGCGGCAAATGTATCTCAAAACGTTTTTAATGCGCTCGTAAATTTGGGCCCATTTGGTGAAGGTGATAATGCAATAAGTGTGCAGGCTCTTTTTAATGCATTTGAAGCAGATAACCTGGGTGAAGTTCTTGCCACACCATTTACAAAAGTACTTGATGGACAAGAAGGTAGAGTACAGGTTGGACAGGATTTCTCGATTAAGCAGCGAGATATAGCCGGAAATGTAACCGATCAATTTTTTAGTACTGGAACCATTTTAACTGTAACACCTACTGTAATTGAAATAAATGATACTTCATTTATTCACTTAGACATTGAAGTCGAACGATCATCTGCACAGCCGGATGCGGTAAGTACAATCATCAACAAACAGCAAGCTTCAACACAAGCACTTTTGCTGGATGGAGAGGCAACTACCATTGCCGGTTTATATCGAACCGAGGAATCTAACGTTCGCCGCGGAATACCAATTTTAAAAGATTTACCGCCATGGTTTTTCGGATTACGTTACCTGTTCGGTTATAACTCAAACGATTATCTTGAAAACGAGCTGATCATTATTGTTCAAGCTTCACTCGAAAAAACGGTGAGAGAACGTGCTAATGCTCAATTTGCAAATAAACAGAGCATTCTAGATTCTGAACGTGATTACATGCGCAGTAATTTAGAAGCAGTATTTAACAATAATTTGTTGACTACTCAGGCTGATATGCGTCAAAACTTAGATACGTTTGTATCGAACGATGATGAAGCAACAACAACTTCCACTGAACCTGAAAATTCTAATTCTAATACTGTAGAAAATACCAACACAGAAGAAACAGATAATACAGGAATGGAAAATGAAGTAGCAGGAGATTCCGGTGAGACGGAAATGGAAACAACGGAAGAAACTCCGGATAATCCATCTACAGAAGTAAAACCTGTTGCTGAAGTTGAACTTACTCCAGAGCAGCAACAATTGGCCGATGAACTAAGTATGCCGGTTGAAAACCCAGAATTGATGGTATTGGTACCTCGTGCATTTAGCTTAAACGAGTATTTAGAACAACAGCAAAATGGTGAAATTGAGCCGGAAATTATTGAATCAGATGATCACAAATTCTTTGTAATCGGAGGCTCATTTATAGTTCGAAATAATGCGAATCGTTTCAATCAAACTTTAATGGATGAAGGCTTCGAAACCCGAATACTATTCCACCCGGAGTCTAGATTCAATTTTGTAGCCTATCAAGGGTTCGCCACATTTGAAGAAGCAGTTGCTTATCTAATGTCGATCAGAGACAATGTAAACTCTGATGCGTGGTTGTTTACGCTTCCCAAATAAAACGGTTTAAGCATGGTTATGGATGAAGTCGATGGAGATCTTATTAAAGATCCTCGGCTTCTCCACATTGCAAACATGTCCACAATTCTCGATTACTTCTAGGTATGCGTGCTGGTGATCGGCAACGATTTGCTCAACCGGGGGAAGAAACATATAATCTTCTCGGCCCATTACATACAACATTGGCGTGTCGATTTCCTTTTCCTTAAAGTATTTAAGTAATGGATTTACCGAATTCGTTAGTTTAAACCAGCGCATGAACTCTTTTTGGTAAAGTTTTTTTGCTTCACCAATAAATAGATTTCTAGCTTTAGCGTGGCGTTTTCGGGGCATGATTATCCACGCAAAAAAACGATACAACCACATATAAGGCACGAATTTTTTAAATGTATTTCCTAGAAATACTAACAGCCTTGAGCGCACATTCAGCCTGGTAATAGCTCCACAAAGAATGGCTGATTTAACACGATCCGGTGCAATTTCACTTAAATTTCGAATGATGATTGTACCTAAAGAAACACCTATAAAGTGAGCTCTCTCTATGTTTAAGTGATCCAGTACTTGCAACACATCCTTGCTGATGTCATCGAAGGTGTAGTCTTCTTCGTAATACAATTGCAATGCATCTTTTGATTTTCCATGACCTCTCAGATCAACAAGAAGCACATTAAACGCACTTTTAAAGGCTTTTAACTGCTGAAACCAAATAGATGAACTTCCACCTGCGCCGTGTACAAATACAACCCATTCTTTACTCTCTTTTTTTTCGTATTTCTTATAGTAAAGCACTCGGCACTAAAATTTACATTACTTTTTTGTGATGAATTTATATACTGTTAATGCTTAGATAACAGTTCACCGCTATTTTTAACTAGTTATCTAAAACTAAGCAGAATGAGCCTTATCAACAATTATATATCATCAACAAAAGTAGCCGATTTTTCAATTCCGGGGCAGAAATATTCTGTTAAAATTGCATCCAATCGGAAAGAAGTAGAAAAAGCTCTGCGTTTACGATTCGATGTGTTTAATATTGAATTGGGAGAGGGGCTCGAAAAGTCGTTCCAAACCTACATGGATGAAGATGAGTACGATGCTCAATGTCACCACCTAATTGTCGTTGAAAATAGCGCCAATGAAGTGATTGGTACCTACCGAATGCAGGATGATCAAATGGCGCAATCTGGAAATGGTTTTTATACTGCTCAAGAATTTGATATCTCTCATTTCCCAAATGATGTGTTAACAAACTCGGTTGAACTGGGCAGAGCCTGTATTCATCGAGATCACCGAAGCGGTAGGGTGTTATATTTGCTTTGGAGAGGCTTAGCCAAGTATCTTTCGCTTTCTGCAAAGAGATATTTATTTGGATGCTGTTCAATCACTTCACAAAATCCTGCCGAAGGCGAAGCTGTGTATAATTATTTAAAAGAAACCGGTGCTTTTCACCAAACAATAACTATTCCTGTGCAATCAGAATTTGAATGTCTCTCACTTACAGCACAGTCTGCATATAATGATGAAGTGAAGCTTCCACAGTTATTTAAACTATATATGGATCTGGGCACCA
Source organism: Balneolaceae bacterium (assembly GCA_017643365.1). Lineage (GTDB taxonomy): Bacteria > Bacteroidota > Rhodothermia > Balneolales > Balneolaceae > HXMU1420-13. The sequence continues at coordinate 121,019 of JAEPNO010000005.1, forward strand.
AAGTTTGTAGTAAACCGGCCTTAGATCGAACTTTCAAAACCATCGACTATTTAATTTTGTTAGATAAAGAGTCTCTTTCTGAGCAATCGAAAGCACTTTTTTTGCGATAGTTTTCATACTTTCTTGTATGGCGAATTTGAGAGCGACTATTCGATTAATCCGATTCTTACTGTCTACGGTTTTTTATTATTCTGTGATACTTTTCGGAAATGTAATGTCCATTTTTGGGGCAGATAAAAAAGGATGGTCTGCCTTTGCGAGATATCGATGGGGACGATCTGTATCCAAAATCATCGGAATGCGCATTCATATTGAAGGGGAGCCACCCAAACCACCATTTTTTTTAGTAGCCAATCACCTTAGCTATATTGATATTTGGGCTCTTTTCTCCACTGCTAAAGGGACTTTTATCGCAAAGAGTGACATCAGGAATTGGCCGATCGCCGGTTTTGTTTTGGCTACCTCGGGATTAATATTTGTAGATCGCTCAAAACGAAGTGATGTAACTAGAGTGAATGCAGAGATCACCACTCATTTAACACCAACTCAAGGTATTTTTCTATTTCCCGAAAGTACAACCAGCAACGGCGAAGGTGTACTCCCATTTAAATCATCATTATTTCAGTATCCGGCTCAGGAAGAGATTCCCGTTTCTACGGCTACAATTACTTACACTTGCGATAATAAAGAAGTAGATTGCTCGCTTGAACTTTGTTGGTGGAATGACACACCCTTTCCTATTCATTTTTGGAATGTTCTAAAAATTAAACAATTTGATGCTCACGTAACATTCAGTACCGAAAAACTGCTTAGTTCAAACCGGAAAGAGTTGGCAAATAAAAGCTATCACATTGTTGCAAATCATTTTAAACCGGTAAATCAAAAAGATATTCATGAAAAAGAAACCGGCAGCATTACTGTTTAATATCCTCTTCATAGAGCAAGGCATTGAATTATTAGAAGAGATTTCTGACAAATTATATACTCGTCAAAATGGAACCTACCATAAAAGTGGAATAGGCCGACATTTTCGACATATTATTGAACATTATTACAGTTTAATTGAAGCCGATTTTTGCGGTCAGATTAACTACGATGATAGGGAGCGAAATCTCAGGTTAGAAAATGATCGAGAATTCATGATAACGTCCCTTAAGCGTGTTAACGATTCATTGAAAAAGTTGGAGGAAACCCCGGATCGCTTGTTCAATAAAATAAGTGTGATAAGTAATGAGGGTCTAAAAGATGCTGATCAGATTGCGAGCGAATCTTCTGTTTTACGTGAACTTCAATTTTTGATAAGTCACACCGTTCATCATTACGCATTAATTGGGTTGATATTACGAACGCACGGCTTTAACCCGAAGGATGATTTTGGCGTTGCTCCATCTACATTGGCACACGAAAAGCGAAAAGAATCGGTTGAGAAAGCTTCCTAACTAATGCCTCCTATGCCAAACGTGCTCCAAAAGGTATTAGCCTCAAAATGGTTGGTTTTTCTGCTCTTTTATTTGGGTTTATTAGTCGTATCAAATGGGATGCAGCTTATTTCTTCGGATGAAAACAAAGAAGAAATAGTAGAAAGCTTTGTCGAAAACCCGAGAATCGTTTACATACAGGATCCGGTGTTATCCGAGCAAAGAACTTCATTAAAACCTGACGAGGAAACACTATTCATTGATCTTGAATCGGTTAGCATTCAAAAGAATGCAGAGAGAATTCAAAGGTATTTAGCTTTATTATCAGTTTCTGATTTCCACTTAATTGGAGAAGGCATTGGTGGAAGTGTTGCTATGCACCTGGCGTCAAAAGCAGATTCAATAGGTGTAATTTCACTAACACTTATTGACTCACATGGTGTGGTTGAACTCGAATTGATGGGAGGGAGTACGCTAAACAAAGCGATCTACAGTACTAAAAAAGCGGTACTTGGATTCATACAATATGCAGTACCTCATTTCAGTAGATTTAATTTTTTGTCAGATCAAATCACCAAACTAGAGATTCAAGCGAACTCAGATCAACAAAAAATTCGTACTGTAGTAAAAGAAATAGAAGTTCCAGTATCAATAATCCAGTCTCCTAATTCAAACTTGAGTATTGCTTTGGTTGAAGAGCACCATCGGATAATTCCTCAAAGTGAGATCGTTTATCTAAGCGAAAAAGAAGCTATTTGGGATTCAATCGCTGCTTTTCATCAAAAAGTTGACGCAGGTTTTGCATTAAATCGTTCTAGCATTTCTCAAGCGACTAAAATTTTGTCACTTCAACCCTTTGATCCTGAAAATAGTATAAAAGCTGAAGGAAAGGCCTTAGTGATCCTAATTCTGGTAATCATTTTTTCAACCTTCATCACCGAAGATTTAACCTGCATTGGAGCTGGATTATTGATTGCCAGAGGAATTATTGGGTTTATACCGGGCACATTGGCTTGCTTGATAGGGATATTTATCGGCGATATTCTACTCTATTTACTAGGAAGGTGGGTTGCCACCGGAACCTTACATAAAGCACCATTGAAATGGTTTATATCTGAGAATGACCTTCAGCTATCGTATCACTGGTTCGAGGCTAAAGGTCCTGCTATAATTATCGCGAGCAGATTTATTCCCGGCACACGTTTTCCAACTTACGTGAGTGCAGGAGCCATTGGCGCAAAATTTAGTACGTTTATCCTTTACTTCGGAATTGCGTCTATACTCTGGACTCCGGTTCTTGTTGGCTTAGCAGTTCTTTTAGGCAATCAAATGATCGAATACTTTAGCGTTTACCAAGAATATGCACTTTGGGTGTTTTTTGGGGTTATTACACTTCTTTTGTTGATTGTGAAAGTAATTGTCCCTGCATTTTCTTTTAAAGGGCGAAGATTGCTATTCGGAAAGTTTCGAAGAATAATGAGCTGGGAATTTTGGCCGCTTTGGGTATTGTATTCCCCTGTTTTAGTCTATGCTGTCTTTCTATGGATAAAACATAAAAGCATTACGCTAGTAACGTTAGCGAACCCTGTAATTGAGTTTGGTGGCTTTGCCGGGGAATCAAAATCAGAAATTCTACGATCCTTAAATCAACCGGATTCAGTCCCTGCATTTCAATTAATTGATCCTGAAGATGATCCAGTTGATGCTTGTGTGCGTTTTATGGAAGTCCATAATTTAGAATTCCCTGTTGTTCTAAAACCGGATGTTGGCGAGCGGGGGAAGGGGGTTATCATCCCTAAAAATAAAACTGATTTAAAAAGTGGCTGTTTTAGTTTTTCGAGCAAATTTATTATTCAAAAATATGTTGGCGGACTTGAGTTTGGGGTGTTTTATGTACGTTTTCCGAATCAAGAAAAAGGGCGAATTATCTCAATCACCAGAAAAAAATATTTGTGGCTAACCGGTGATGGAAAGCAAACATTAGAAGAATTGATTTTAAACGATGAGAGAGCAGTTTGCTTAGCTAAAATCCATTTTGAGCAACATGTAGACCATTTATTTAAGGTGATTCCGAAGGGCAAGAAAATTAAACTTGTTGAAATTGGAACTCATTCACGCGGAGCAATTTTCAAGGACGCGATTCATCTCAATTCTAATGCTTTAACCGATAAATTTGATGAGCTTTGCGAGCAATTCAAGGGTTTTCACTTTGGAAGATTCGATGTTAAAGTGCCAACCGAAACCCACTTAAAAGAAGGCTCTAACATCAATATTCTTGAAGTAAACGGGATTACATCGGAAGCCACGCATATGTATGATCCCAAATATCCTTACTGGTATGCAGTTAAAACCTTATGTAATCAATGGAAAACAGCATACGCAATCGCGGCTCAAGTGAAAGATCAAAATAAAGCGTTAACTACTCCAACTCTAAGAGAAGTGCTAAGTAAGGTGTTTTAAATTCGATTTCTCTTACTGGAAAAAAAGGCTTTCAATAAATATTCGGCATCGTGTTCCAAAACTCCCTGAATGACTTCGGTACGGTGGTTAAGTGATTCGTTTTGAGCAATATTGAAAACACTACCGCAGGCCCCTGATTTTGAATCAGAAGCACCAAAAACAACCCGGCCAAGTTTGGCCCAAACAAGTCCGCCCGCGCACATTGGGCAAGGCTCTAAGGTTACGTACAGCGTGCAATCAGATAAATATTTCGACTCGATAGTATCACAAGCTGCAGATATTGCAATCATTTCAGCATGTGCTGTAGGGTCATTTAATCGTTCTACTTGATTATAGCCTTTGCCTACAATTTGGTTTTCGTGCACAACAACAGCTCCAACAGGAATTTCACCTTCGTCGAAGGCTTTTTCGGCAAGTTGAATTGCTTTCGCCATAAATTGTTGATGAATACGCCACAAAGGATTATCCGAATTTATCATTCTGCTTGATTGGTGTATAGATTTATCTCTACTTTCGGGTCGAATTTTACATCACCAAGTTTATGCAAAAAGTAGAAGAAAGCATTAAGGATTATTTACTCGAAAACATCCGAACCATTCCTGATTTTCCGAAGCCCGGAATTCAATTTAAAGACATAACAACTTTACTTTCTAACAAAAAAGCACTTCAGCTTACTACCTTTTTGTTGACTGAACCCTATCTGGAAAAAGAAGTAGACATCGTGGTTGGTTTGGAATCACGAGGTTTCCTTTTTGGAACCAATTTGGCGCAAAATTTAAATGCTGGATTTGTACCGGTTCGTAAACCTGGAAAACTGCCGGCGAATACCATCTCGCAGGAATACGAACTAGAGTATGGCACCGATACATTAGAAATGCATGCTGATGCCATTTTACCCGGGTCTAAAGTATTGATTCACGACGATTTGATTGCTACGGGTGGTTCAGCTGTTGCAGCCACAAAATTGGTGAAAGCACTGGGTGGTGAAGTAATTGGATATTCTTTTATTATGGAGTTGAGTTTCTTAGAAGGAAGAGCACTTTTAGAGAAAGAAGCACCCATCGAATCTATACTTATTATTTAATCGATTTTTTCGGAACAAAGCCGATCTATTTCACTTCAAATATGTGAATCTATATCATCATCATCACATTAGGAGAAGCAATGAAATCGGTAAAAATAATATTCCTGATCTTAGTAACAGCGGTTGGCTTTAGCTGTACAAAATCATTAGTAATTGAAAATGTAAATTATGCACAACATGTAGAATCGGTTGTTGCGCCAAATCAAGAGGGCATAGTGGATGATCAAAGGAATAATATCCGATTTACGATGCTTCCTTTACTTGAAAAAGAATACGGCGAAAACTCTACCGACTTACCTGAATTTGTTCGCATACTCAGAAACTCTGAAGGCTATTATTTTATCACGGCCGAAGATTTCAAGAACGTATATGTATTTGAACCAAAACGTGGCGAACTAAAATTAATTAAAAGTATTCTGTTGGCAGAAAACGGGCTCGAAAAACCGGCTTTAAACTGGAGGGCACCCTACATAGAGGTAGTTTCTTTTAATAGCGACACACCGGCTTACCTTGATGAAAATGGCGTAATAAAAAAATAGGAGAGAGAAAATCATGAAAAAATTATTGTATATCATTGTCCCCATATTGCTGATACTGCCAGTGGCTCAAGTGTCGGCACAGAATAGCGATTATGAACTAGTAAAAGACTTTAATTCTAAGACTGAATTAATATCACATAAAATTCAAAATGCTATTACAACTGTTCAGATTCAAGGAATTGAAGCAGAACTAGATTCCGTTGAACAAAAGTACGCTGATCATAAAGAAATTATTAATCACGCAATTTACCCTGCTACATTTAACGAGGAAATTGAGGCGTTACGTGCTAATCTAATTACCAACGAGCATCGACTCTACTTAATCGAAAATCAGCGAGAACAATTGTTTGATTTAAGCAATCAAGTGATGGCACATCGAGCAGAGATTAATCGAATGTATGCTCAGGTTGATTCATTAAATCGCGAAATTGAATTATCACAAGCAAGTGAGGCTCGTTTATCGCAATTGGTTCAGAATTATAGAAACAAAGTTGAGCAGCGCGACCGCCTTTTATTCGGTATGATTGATTCTCTCTTGTTTACCCATCAAAAGTTGCAGGCTACCATGAGCACCGAGCAATCGATGGAAACGTATATGATTTCTGATGATTCAAATCCGCTGGCCATGATTCATCAAATCATCGAGCAAAATATTGAGGCCACTCACGCAAATAATGCAATGCTATCGGTTAATGACCACCTTCGAATGCGATCTTTGCAAATACAATTTGAGAGAACTTGGGATCGAACTAAAGATGATTTCACAGATGTGTACAGCAATGATGACGTTGATTGGGGGGCACAAATAGATAGTGCACTTAAACAATGGCGAATGATCGCATCCAAGAAAATGTGGGATTCGGTGGATCAATATTTGGCTCAAAACGAAATTGATTTAGGAGCTTTTGATAATAGATTGAGCTTTTATCAAGCTATGGACAGCTTTATAGCCGAAGGTTATGAAATCAGCAAAGATGAGTTTTTAGTTTCAGATAGTTTTCAAGAATTCGTTGAATTTGAAGAGTTTTGGAATGAGACATTCAAAACAAAATGGATTCCTAAAACACCTGAGGGCGTGTTATTAAGCGAAGACCAAATTTCGACTATTGACGCCGCACTTACTGATTGGGAAGAAACCGCTCGACCTATTCATCCAATGCTGGCTGCGATAATTGCGTTGGCTATTGTTAGCTTAACAGGCTTTATTTTAGTGATGGCGAAAGCTAGAAAAGCTCGTTAAAGTTTATTCGATAGTTGACGTGTATTCGATTTTGTACTACCATCGGATATGAAAAATTACAAATTACTCTTCGTATTGGCATTTACACTGCTGTTAACAGGCACTGTAAATGCCTTTCAAATTTCAGAAATTAATGCTGATGAAACTCTTCTGATATTTGTTCGCCACACCGAAAAAGCCGATGATGGTACTCGAAACCCGCCGTTAAATATGCAAGGACTAGAACGAGCTAATGCACTGGTTGTTTCTCTAAAAGATCTACCCATTGCAGCTATTTACAGTACAAATTACAAGCGGACTGAGATGACAGGCACACCAACAGCGTTTCATTTCGAGCTACCGGTAAATAACTACGATTTTGACAACCTAGACGCTTTCTTATCAACGTTGATATCGAAACATAAAGGGGAAGCCGTATTGATTGTAGGGCATTCTAATACAACGCCACGGTTGGTAAATATGGTAATGCAAGAAAACCGATTAGAGCAAATTGATGAGAAAAGATATGGCGATCTATTTCTGCTCTATACCAAATCCTTCGGCGATACGCGACTTGTTTCGGGTGAATTTTAATTAAGGCAGCGAGTAGTTTTTTCTAATCAGCCATTCACTTCCTAAAAGTAAGATTACCAGCACAAACCAAAAAACAGAACGAATAGGATGGATGTAGGCCTCAACCAGTTCTTCGGATGAGTCCAGTTTCCCATCCAATCGTAGCGTATTCCAGAATTCTTGTACAGCATTATAGATGAAAAAAGAGCCACTAGTTTCGGATGCTAGAGAACTTAAAAAGGCATCGTTTCTAATAGTATTGATAAGTTCAGAACTGGAATCTTCAATCAGAAACTCTCCGGATTGTTCATCTAAGGATCGTGATCCTTTTCGAGCGTTGGCAGTAAATGAATAAAGGCCGTTACTCAACGATTCAAACAATAGCGAATATCTACCACTTCCATTATTTGTCATATTAAAGACACGATCGTTTCCTTCCTCATCAATTAAATGGAATTCAATGGTAGCATCCGACTCCGCTTCGCCACTTTCATTTACAAGACTTGCATTAATATTAACCGGTTCGGAACTGCTGAATGAGCTTTTCGAGGGAGAGATTGTAAGCAAGCGTTCATCCGGATTATTGGATGTCCAGGTGATAACATTGAGTATGAGCTCTTCAACAAAGTTTCGCTCATTTTCGCTTACACTCTGAAAGAGTCTATACCATCCCCATGCAGCAACATGCGCACGTCGAGCATTCCCTCGATCAGCGATAGCCATTATTGGGTTTGGAGTGGTCATATTCTGAAATTGGCTATTGAGTAATGGAATTATATCAACACCGTTACTGCTTGTACGCAATGAAGTTAGAATTGGAACGAGGGCATCATAATTAACTTCATCAACTTCAAGAATTGGGTGGTCTTCGTTATTCTCGTTAGGCACAAAATTCAGTTCAAATATCTGTGCGCCTTGATTTGTGATTAACGATATCGGCAGGCTTCTCGGGTCACTTCTTCGAGTTCTAGGTAGATCGAAGTAAAGCGTTGGGGTTTGAGTTAGAAGATCATCAAAACCGGGAATCAAATTTTGGCGAGGAAGTCCGTGAAGAATGATTAAGTCTAAGTTGTCTAGTTCCGGCAACTCGGGTTCTACAAAGCTATTTCCACCCAACCACGTTAATGTTTTTAACTCATACGCAGGGTCGGAAAGCAATAAAGATCGAAGTGCTTTTACATCAGGATGGATTTCGGAAGCAATGTGAAGTATCCTGGTTTTACTGTCCAAAATATCGATGCTGAATGTTCGCGAATTATTTTCTACCGACCATTCGTCGTTTAATGGCGAAATTTGAGCTTGAAATGCTTGCAAGCCTTCTTCTGTAAGTGGAAGCTCAATTCGAATCGTTTGTACTTCTTCCGATGCTGAAAATGTAATGTCTTTCGAATCGATTTCAATACCATTTGCATCATAAATGGAAAGGGTAGTGCCGGTGCCAATAAACCCATTTTGAGAGACTTCAACTTCAACAACATGGTTACTCTCGGTGTAGCCGGTAGAGTTGGTGAGCACGTTATTGATAGTGACATCACGAACCTGTGAAGAATCGCCCGTTGAGATTGTGTATAATGGGATTTCTAGTGCAGACGCTTGAATTAAAGGGTTTCTGCCAAAGGTAATGATGCCATCGCTAATAATAACTGCTGCCAAATAATCGCCCTGTAGTTCTTCGATTTGGGTGATGGCTTCTAAAAAATTGGTTTGTGAATCTAAAAAAGAAAGGGAATCAGGTAGTTGGATAGGGCGAGCATCATTCCCAAATGCAAAATAATCGATGTTTACATCGTCTCGATCTTCAAATCCGAGTTCATCGAGCAAGTTTTGATAGGATTCTTCGCCTAGATATTCTCCTTTTTGTATAGTCATCGATTCAGAATTATCGAGCAAAACCATGAGTTTTGGAGCTTGTTCGACCAGCTCTGATTTGAAAAATACCGGATTAAAGAGTAAGAGGGCAATGATCACGAAGGTGATGGAGCGTAATCCACCAAGAAGTAAACGTACTCCCGAACTTAGACTTTTGTGTTTTTGATAACTGAAGAAGGCAAGTGCTATCAAACAAAGTAAAATCAGCACTACGGATAAGAGCGAAAAAGAGGATTGGAAACCTTGAAATTCCATAGGATACATCCTCTAATTTACATCTTCCAAAAGTCGCTCAATTATCTTTATAGTCGTATAGCCCTCAGCTTCGGCTGCATAATTGTTTACAATTCTGTGCCTTAAAACCGGAACAGCCAAGGCTTTAATATCGTCTTCGGTAACATTATATCGACCTTTGGACAACGCACGAGCTTTACCGCCTAAAATTAAGTATTGGCTGGCTCGCGGCCCAGCGCCCCAACTCATATACTTCTTAATGTAATCCGGAGCCAGATCCGAATCGGGACGAGTCATCCCAACTAAACGAACGGCATAATCGAGCACACTGTCAGGAACGGGAACATCACGAACCAATGCCTGGAGTTGCTTAATTTTCTCACGATCTAGTGTAGAATTGATATTGATTTCTTGGCGCGATGTTGTTTGGCTAACAATCTGTTTTTCTTCTTCAAAAGAAGGATAATCAACCCAAATGTTGAACATAAAGCGATCGAGCTGTGCTTCGGGCAGGGGATAAGTCCCTTCTTGTTCGATAGGGTTTTGTGTAGCCAGTACAAAAAATGGTGTGTCGAGATCGTAGGTTGTGCCCGATGCCGTTACATGATACTCCTGCATGCCTTCTAAGAGCGCAGCCTGAGTTTTTGGGGGCGTTCGGTTGATCTCATCTGCAAGTACGATATTCGCGAAAATTGGACCTTTTATGAATTTAAATTCTTTAGTGCCTTTATCCACGTTTTCTTCGATTACCTCGGTTCCGGTGATATCGCCCGGCATTAAATCGGGTGTAAATTGAATTCTGTTAAACGATAAGTTTAGTGAATCAGCTAAGGTTCTGATGAGCAGTGTTTTAGCTAATCCCGGTACACCAACCAATACGCAATGTCCTCTAGAAAAAAGGCTGATAAGAAGCAGGTCGATGATATCTTCCTGACCGATAACCGCTTTGTGAATTTCTGATTTTATATTGTCGAAGGCGACTTTAAATTCGTCGGCTAACTGCACCGGATCGTTTAACTCAACGCTCATTAATTATTCTCCATATTGGGCATTGGAATTCTGTATTCGATATAAACTTCGTCTCTCAGCTCTTCAATCCATTTTGTGTATTCTTCCACTTGTTTTCTTTGAAGAGCTATATTTTTTAAACGCTCATAATCTTGTTCCATATTTGCAACATGCTCAGGAATTTGTTGATCTAATCGAACAATACGATATGCTTTTCCACCATTCCCTGATTGCAAATTAAAAGGACGCGGTTCTGAGATAGTTCCAACTTCATCCATCAACAGAACAACGCGGTACAAAGCAGGATCTAATCGATTTAAAGGGATAAGGCGTTCACCACTTTGAGGATCAAGAATTTTTCCACCGGCAACTTTGGTAACCGGATCTTCACTGCGCGCTTTTGCCATCATCGAGAACGAAATATCATCGTTTGTGAGAATTGAGTCTCGAATTTCAACTAATCGCTCACGAGCGTAATCGTCATCCAATTCGTTGCTATCAACCGTAATTAGAATGTGGCGGGTTTCAATCTGATCACCCACCCGACGAATTAATTCAATTACATGGAAGCCAAAACTTGTTTCAACCACTTCCGAAATTTGTCCGGGTTGCAGCGCTGAAGCAGCAGCCGAATACTCGCTAACAAGCTCGTTTAAGCCCATTAAAGGCAACAAGCCACCACGAGGTGCGGATGGACCATCGCTGTGCTTACGGGCTAAATCTTCCAGGTTTTTACTATGATTTAGGATTGAATCTCTCAACGTTTGTGCAAACTTGAAAGCAGCGTCACGAGCGTCGGCCTTTGCAGGCGGTATAACTACAATCTGAGAAAGAGCAACTTGCTCAGGAATGGTCGGGAGCGAATCGGTAGGAATAGAATTAAAAAATTCCTGTACTTCAGGACGAGTTATTTTCACGGTTTCAAATTTCGTCATTCTAACCATCTCGGTGAGCATCTGCTCTCTAAAATCTTCCCTGAAATCTTCTTTCAACTGAATGATTGATTTACCAAATGCATCTTCTAACGCTCTCTCGCTACCTGCTTGTCGAATCAATTGATCTACTCGTTGATCCATTTGGTGATTTACACGCTCATCTGGCACAACAATGGAATCAATCTTTGCTTTTTCGATGAGAAGCATGTTCTCTACCGATGCATTTAAGAAATCGTACCAAAGTTCTTTAGTAAAGGGGATAGGTTGCCCCATATTTTGAGCTTGGCGAAGGTAAGCGGTGACGTCAGAATCTACGTCGGACTTTAAAATGATATTATCGTTTACAATGGCTACGATTTGATCGGCCGGTTGTTGAGCGCTAACAGAAGGGCTGATTACCCCAAAAATAGATAGTAAAAGCGCTATTAAAGTATATTTCATTGAATAAGTTGTGTTCTTGTTTTTGCTGATTGCTACTGTTGAACGGCGTAGGTCTCTATTTCATTATTTGCTTGTGCCTGAAGATAAAGATTCTTTACATAGGTGTTGAAGGCTATTCGCTTTTTTTCCAAGATTAACCAGTCTTTTATTTGATCGATTAACCATTCAAGGTCTGGATGATCACCGGCAACCCGTTCTTCAAGTAATTGTACAAAGTGATATTCGTCGCCAATTTGCTCGATGGCAGAGATTTCAGACAGCCCAATAAGTTGAAGATACCGGTTCAAAATTTGATAGTCGTTTAAAGCCACCGACTCAGGCCAAAATCGCTCCGATTCGCGAATTGCTAAGTCTGGATTGATCGTAAAGTTATTTGCAATAATCTCCCATTCAATCCCACGCATTAAATCTTCGCGCGCATCTTGGGCATCTTCTAAAGTTGCAGCTCTGATGTGCCTAAACCTCACATATCTTTCTTCGAGCACAAAGCTGTCTCTATTTTCTTGATAATATGATCTCGCTTCTTCGTCGGTAACGGTTAATTCATTACCCAACTCAGCAATTATGTATTCCTGAGCGGCTTTTGCGATATAATCTTCGCGAATGTTAGCTAATCGATCTAACACTTTGGGCTCGCGATGCACTCTAAGGCGATACGCTTCCTGGAGCAGAATTTGATTTTGGATCCATTCTTCACGGTACTTTTCGTACGCACTAATACTGTCTTGATTGAACAAGTAGGTGGGGATATTGGCCTTAGCTTCAGAAAATGTTAAAACGGAAGAGCCTACTTTTGCTAAAGCAGGCTCATCGAATTCGGCTTTTCTGGTGCAACTTGCCAGACTAATCAGAATTAAAAGAAATGGAAAATAATGGTGCATAAAAGATTATTCTTTTTGCTGATAAAGCTCCCGCACCTTCATTGGGTATGCTTCAATGTTATACGTTTTGCGCAACCTGTTTAACCAATTTTCTTCACGAATTGGTTGATATTCGGATGCCAGTCGATGAAACGCTTCATCAAAAGTCATAGTACGTGCAGGTAACACTTCTACCAAATAAAAATGTGCTTTTCGATTTCCGTATTCAAATCGCTCCGAAATTGTGCCTTCTTCCATTTCATCAAGAAGGGTAAAGGGCTCACCTCTGAAAGCACCGGTCGAATCGGCAGTTACTCCAACTTTAAACTCATTGGCATGTAACGAATCAGGGTGATTTCCTGCCTCAACAAAAGCGATAGCACGATCAAGTGTGGTATCTCGGCTGGAGGTGATCATGTAATAATGAAAACGTTTTTCGTAACGATAATTCTCAAGATTGTTTAAATAACGATCCATAAGAATAGCTGTGTCGATGGTCGCAGTACTCCAAACAGAATCTTCATTTATTTGATATACCACCAACCCTTCTTTATAGCTGTTTACTTGAGGCTTAAATTCAGGGAATTGCTCGATGGTTATTTCAACTAAACGCTCGTCAATTTTGGCATCTTTAAAGCGATTGAACCAATTATCGCTGTAAAAAGGAGTGGATTCGTTAGCCCGAGTATTGTTTAGATAATCCACATAATCAGCAACGGTAAACGAATCTTCTAAAAAAGTGAAGACTTGTGTACTGCCTAATTCTGCAGGAACTGAAAGTTCGCTGTACAACGTCGAGTCGATTTGATTGATGTAGGCTTTAAAATCTGTATAGGCATCTTTATTGTCTTTCGCATTAAAACGAGTTTTTAGAAACTCTAAGGCAAAACTGTTACTCTCTTGGAAAGCATCCGATTCTTTTAAAATATCCATCAGATATTCATCTCTTGCTTCCTCAGTTTTGAACGTACGAACACTATCAACTTTAAAGATGTGTTGACCGTAATTGGTTGTTATGGGCTTGGTAAACGGCTCATTCGGATCTAAATTCATTAACGTATCCACAAAATCAGGATTGTATCGCGATCCGTTGTTTATCCAGCCAATGTATCCTTCATTTTGTACCGATGGAGTATCCTCCGAAAATTCACGAACAACATCTTCCCATTGTCCGCCCATTTGCAACGCTTTGTATGCGTCTTCAATTTTTGATGGATTTGAATTCGGACGTACATAAACGTGGTACACACGTCGATCGGGTTGGCGTTCTCGTTTATCCAAAAGCTCAATGATATGATATCCGAATTGAGTACGTACCGGAGCGCTGATCTCACCAATTTCCAATTCGAACAACACATTTTCAAACGGTGCAACGGTAGTACCAACAGTTAACCATGGTAACTCACCACCCATTGTTCGTCCGTTTCTTTTGGTTGAGAATTGAGCATCAACTTCTGAATAATCTTCGCCATTTATGAGTTTCTCACGAGCTTCTAAAATGCGTTCGTACGCTGCTGCGGTATCGCTTGGCGATGGGGCAGGAGGCAATGAAATTAAAATGTGTCGACTTTTTATTTCTTGATCATACCGGCTCTTGAATTCCTGAAACTTTAACGGCTTAATTACTTGATCCATCCAATAAGCGTAAGAAGCTTGCTTGGCATACAACTGAAATTCGCTTTCAATCGATTCATTTTCGTAGTAACCGGCTTGTTTAGCGTCCAAGATTTTAGCCCTGTAATCAAGGTAAATTGGCAAAAACTCTACCAGATCATCTTCGGTGCTTTCTTGGGTAATGCTACCGGCTACAAAATTGTCGCGCAATTCATCGTAGGTCACAAATTCGCCGCCAACGCTTCCTACAGCATCAGCAGGAGGTACCCGATCGGATTGCGTCGATTTACTACCTGTACAAGATGTTACTAAAAACAGTAACCCTACACATACTACTTGTAATATGTTTTTGTTCATGTCTGTTGATGAATAATGAAGTTTGATTGTTAGTTAATTAAAAGAGCATTCCTGCTATTGTAGCTGTCATTAAATTAGCCATTGTTCCGGCAAAAACTGCTTTCAAACCGAATTTTGCCAAGTCTGATTTTCTGGATGGAGCCAAGCCACCAATTCCACCAATCTGAATAGCGATAGATGAAAAGTTCGCAAAGCCACACAGTGCAAAAGTAGCCATAGCAATTGTTTTTGGTCCAATATTAGCCGCTGCTACTTCTTCAGCTAATTTTAAATAAGCTACAAATTCGTTTAGCACAATTTTAGTGCCCAATAACGAACCCATATTTGTTGCGTCTTCCCAAGGCACACCAACCACCCACGCAATAGGAGCAATGATCCAACCTAATAACATTTCGATGGTTAATTCGGTGCCCAAAACACTGGTTAAACCGGTAATATTACTCGCCCAACCAAATAAGCCATTAAACATAGCCAGTAACGCTACAAATGCGAGAAGCATAGCACCCACATTAAGTGCCAGGTGTAAACCTGTACCCGCGCCAGTGGCAGCTGCATCAATACCGTTAGCATCGGTTTGTTCTACAACCATTTTTACGTCACCTGCGGTAACTGATTGTTCGGTTTCTGGTTGTAGTATTTTAGCAATTACTAATGCAGCAGGAGCCGCCATCAAACTGGCTCCTAATAAACGCTCGGCGAAAAGTTGTTGGGCGACTTCAATTTCTAATCCATTAGCAGCTGCAAAGGAACTGCCTAACATGGCTACATAAGCTGCCATCACACCCCCGGCAATGGTAGCCATACCACCGGTCATTACGGCGAGTAACTCCGATTTTGTCATCTTATCAATGAATGGCTTTATCACCAGAGGGGCCTCGGTTTGCCCTACAAAAATATTTGAAATCACCGATAGGGTTTCTGCACCCGAAGTTCCGAGTAGCTTCTGCATCCCTTTAGAAAGAAAACGAACAATAGCTTGTAGAACGCCATAGTGATAAAGAATAGAGGTAAGGGAAGCAAAGAAAATGATGGTTGGCAGAATTTGAAAAGCAAAAATCACCCCAACGCTATCTTCATATTCCGGACCACGACCTAAAAACCCAAAGAGGAACGCAGCGCCTTCCGTGGTGTATCGTAAAACAACCACAAAAAAGCCGGCAATCACTTCAAACAAGCGCATGGGCCAACCTAAGGGACTCCATAAATCGGTTAAGAAATCGGCTTTAAGAATAAAAATTGCTAGGATAAACTGAATCGACAATCCGGTAATTACTAACCGCCAGTTTATGCTTTTACGATCTTTGCTAAGCAGGTACGATACCCCGATAATTGCGACCATACCTAAAACGCCGCGTAAAATATTTTCCATTAAGAATGGGTTTGGTTTTCGATTTCTTCTTCTGTTGATTCAATATTTGCCTTAGGTAGAATAAAAGGGCGAATTGGTTTCCTGCGCCGTTTATCAACCGATGGCCTAAAACAATGTCGAGCTCTTGGTTCGTAAGCATCGTATTCGCCTACAAGTACTGTATTTTGATTCTCTACTACACGTTGAGAAAAGTTTGCCATTGCGCCACTTTCGCTACACACAGCATGTAATTTGGTTACAAATTCTGCAATCGCTAGCAAAAAGGGCATAGGGCCGAACGGTTTACCTTCAAAATCCATATCAAGTCCGGCAACGATCACACGTTTACCGTCATTAGCTAAAGAATTTGCAACATCGACGATGCGCTCATCAAAAAACTGAGCTTCATCAATACAAACCACATCAGCATTACCGGTAAGTAGCACAATTTGATCTGCCGTGTCTACCAAAATGCTTGGGAGCGCTGTTTCGTTATGCGAAACTACCTCAGTATCGCTGTATCTTTTATCGATGGCGGGCTTTACTACTATTACATTTTGCCCGGCGATGTGTGCCCGTTTAGCTCTTCGTATAAGTTCTTCGGTTTTTCCGCTAAACATGCCACCGCAAACTACTTCAATCCAACCAAAATCTTTGGGTGCCAGCGAGGGTTCGTTAATCATTAATTATATGTTGATAGATGCCTTTTCAAACTCCAAATATATTGGGCTAAGCTATGAATGGAAAGGGCTAATATTGATAAGATTTATAAGAATGGGTACACATAATTTTTACATACGTTTGGCTTTTCGTACTTTTTGGGATGAAGAAATTTGTGCTCAAAAAAGAAGAATCGGCCCCAAAGCCCGAGAATTACACCATTAAGTACAGTGAATTGTTGAATAAACAGCAATTAGACGCTGTTTTTTTTGATCGAGGTGCTGCTTTGGTTGTGGCCGGAGCCGGAACCGGGAAAACGCGAACGTTAGTTTATCGAGTGGCCCGCTTAGTTGAAGCCGGTGTTCACCCATCGTCGATTTTATTGCTCACTTTCACTCGAAGAGCTGCACAGGAAATGATTAGTCGGGCAACCAATATTTTGGATGATCGGTGTAAACACGTTAAAGGAGGGACCTTTCATTACTATTGTAGCCAATTATTGCATCAATATGCATCAGAGATTGGGTTCCCAGCAGATTTTACCATTATCGATACTGCAGATGCTCTGGATGTAATTCAACATGTTCGCACACAACTTGGTCTTCATAAAAAGAATAAACGCTTCCCAAATAAGAACACGCTACTGTCGATTATCAGCTCGGTAAAGAACAAGCATCTTGATTTGCGAGTGGTTGTAGGAGATCAGTATCCACAATTCATGGAAAACATCGAGCAAATTCAGCAGGTTTACGATGGTTATCAGGCCTACAAAGAGCGTAATTTTGTAATGGATTTTGATGACTTGCTCGAGAAATCCGTCGAATTACTTCAATCTAATGAAGCTGTTCGAACAAAAGTTGCTGCACAGCACCGATTTGTGATGGTAGACGAATATCAAGACACTAACAAACTGCAGGCCACGCTTACACAATTGTTATCGAGTGTTCACAACAATGTGATGGCGGTTGGTGATGATGCCCAAAGCATTTACGCTTTCCGTGGAGCTGATCACCGTAATATTTTAGAGTTTCCATCACTTTACGAAAATTGTACGCTCATCAAACTTGAGGAAAATTATCGATCTACCCCTCAAATTTTATGCGCTGCCAACGAGTTACTTGGTCAAGCTTATCACAAATTTGATAAACAGTTATTTTCTGAAAAGGAAGAAAGTGACCTACCTGCCTTAGTTAAAGCGGCTTCCGATAACGAACAAAGCCGATTTTTAACTCAAGCTATTTTACAGTTGAGAGAGCAGGAGATAGCACTTAACGACATGGCTGTGCTGTTCAGGAATGGGAGGGATTCGTTTGATTTAGAAATCGAGTTGAATCGAAAAAACATCCCATTTGTAAAATTTGGAGGTCTAAAATTTACAGAAGCTGCACATGTAAAAGACGTACTGGCCCATGTTCGTGTGCTGGTTAACCCAATGGATACGTTGGCATGGAATAGAATTTTAATGCTGATTGATGGTATTGGTCCAAAGACAGCTCAGGAACTATTTGAATGGATTCGTTTGGCTTCAAATCCATATGCGCTGGATGCATCAGAAGTAGTAAGCAAGAGCTACATGAAGCAAATTAAAGGGTTAAGTAAACTACTCATTAAATTGAATGACAATGAGTTAATGGTCAATGAAGTTGTCTCTGAAATAGTAGATTACTACAAAAATTACTGCGAAAAGCGTTACGATGATTACCCAAAACGGCTTAAAGATTTAGAAACCTTTGTAGGTATTTCAGCCGGATTTAGTTCGCTTTCAAATATGCTACGCGATCTTGCTTTAGATCCAATCAATGCAACGGCAATTGATACAGAACAGCAGCAACACGATGAGCTGCCTTTGGTTTTAAGTACCATTCACTCGGCCAAAGGATTAGAGTGGGAACATGTATTTATTATGCAATGTTTGGATGGTGTAATCCCATCTTCATATTCGGTTGAAGATGAAGAATTACTAGACGAAGAACTTCGGCTTATGTATGTGGCAACTACACGCGCAAAACAGATGCTCTACTATACATTTCCGGCTATCGCACAATCTAGCTATGGCGACTATTTTACCAAACCAAGTAGGTTTATTGAAAATTTGCCGGATGGAATTTTAGAACCATGGATACTCACCGAAGAACCGGAAACACCAATGTTGGATGAGGCTGGTAATTACCTAACTGAGTAATTAGTTTTTCTTCATAAATATATGCTGTTCAATAATATCCCGAATTAACCAATAAATAGGATAGATCGGAATTAAGACAGCAATTGCAACTTGCCAGCGATTAAATTTCGGTTTTCCTCCATCTACAGGTAAGGTAATTCCTGCTAATCCGGCTATCCAAAAGATGAATAAGATGAAAATGGTAAGCGATAAAATTAAAGCGCCAAAAAAACCAAGTATTTCATAGAAGGTGCGTAGCATGGCAAAGTGTTGTTTGAAAAATGCGTACTTTCAGGTAAAAACTACTAATTCAATTTATTAAATGCTTCCTGTTGTTTCTATTGTTGGACGTCCTAATGTCGGTAAATCAACTATTTTTAATCGCTTAATTGGCGAAAGACGTGCAATTGTTCATGATGAATATGGTGTAACCAGAGATCGCCATTACGGTGAGTCATACTGGAATGGTGTTGATTTTACTGTAATTGACACCGGTGGGTATCTTCCCGATGATATGGATGTAATGGTAGTTGGTATCCGCGAACAGGTGCATATTGCGCTCGAAGAATCAGATCTTGTACTGTTTGTGGTTGATGTAGAACTAGGCATTAACACATTGGATAAATCGGTTGCGAAATTGCTTCGTCAGCAAGACAAACCCGTACTTGTGGTTACCAATAAAGCTGATAATGAAATGCGAAGGCTTAATTCAGCTGAGTTTTACGAACTCGGATTCGATGAGATATTTCCGGTTTCCGGGATCAGTGGATCAGGCACGGGGGAATTGCTAGACCGAGTGGTTGAATTATTACCGGAAAAGCAGCCTGAAGATGAAGAAACGGCACCTAAATTAGCGTTTGTTGGTCGCCCAAATGTTGGTAAAAGTAGCCTTGTAAATGCACTGCTAGACGATGAGCGATGTATCGTAACCGACATTGCAGGTACTACAAGAGATACTGTAAATAGCAGATTAACTTTTGATGGGAGAGATTACGTTTTAGTTGATACAGCCGGTTTACGTAAGCGCGTTAAGGTTAAAGAAAATATAGAGTTCTACTCTACAGTTCGAACCGAGAAAGCAATTAGAGAATGTGACGTTGCTGTTCTGATTTTAGATGCTGTTCGTGGCTTCGAAGACCAAGATAAACGAGTACTTCGAGAGGCTGAGAAATTTAATAAAGGATTGATCATTGTACTTAATAAGTGGGATCTGATCGAAGACAAAGACACTAACACCGTAAAAGAGTTTGAAAAATATATTTACGATTCGGTGCCACAGCTTAATTATGTGCCAGTTTTAACCATTTCAGCGGTGAACAAAAAGAGAATTCATCGAGTAATTGAGATGACCGATATGGTTTTGAATGAACGTACCAAGCAAATAGGGACTTCAGAGTTCAATAACTTCCTCGAAACAGTGTTGCAATCTCGTCCTTTACCTATGAAACGAGGTAAACAACTCAAAATCAGTTATGCAAGTCAGGTAAAGGCAAATCCGCCAGTTTTTAAATTCTTTATGAATAATCCACAGGATTTACCACCTAATTATCGAAGATATCTAGAGAATCAGATTCGAGAAAAATATGGGTTCGTTGGCGTGCCAATTACAATGACTTTTAAGCAAAAGTAACATGTTGGCGATCGACTGGATAAGTGTATTGTTTCTGATTTCTGGAAGCGTAAGTGCAGTAATTTTATTTATTGTTGCTAAGCGAACTGCTTCTGTTTCTAATCTGTTTTTTGGCTTATCGGCGTTGAGTTTTACTATCGGTGTGCTACTTGGGCTCATCAATGATGACTTCACAGAAATTGCAAGAGAGTGGGGCGATTTGCTAGGAATGACACTTGTACTGTGCGGATTATTCGTAAAAACGAGGAACTCAAAGCCAATTTTCGCTCGATTCCCAATGCCAATGACAATGTTGCCTTTAATTGGTGTTCTGTTTTACCCTCTAATTAATCAAGCTGAAGTGATCAAAGATTTACTTTGGATAACTTATCAGGGGGGAGCCATTGTCGTAGCAATCCTTGTAATTAGTATCAATCATCTAATGTATAAACAAAGAGCACTGTTGCTACTAGCATGTTTAATACTTGGATCTTCGTTTGCTATTTTTTGGTTTGTAACCATAATCGATAGACCATTTTCAGAAGACATAGCCAATGTTATGTTATCAGCAGGAATGCTTATTAGTGCATTAGGTTTTAAGAAAATTGGCGATTTAAACATTAAAAGGCAGAAAGAATGAGTTTACTACATAAGAAAGCACCGGAATTCACTCTTCAGAACGAGAATTTTGAAGAAGTATCCCTCAGCGAATTACGTAAAGATTCCAATGTTGTGATTTTATTTTATCCATTGGCATTTTCGAGCACATGTACCGAAGAACTTTGCTCGGTGCGAGACAATATGAAAATTTACGAGGCTTTAAATGCAAAAGTAGTTGGAATCAGTGTTGACTCGATGTTTGTTCAAAAGGCGTTTAAGAAGGCACAAAATTTAAACTTCGATTTATTAAGTGACTTCAACAAAGAGGCAATGACAGCCTACGGAGTTAAAGACGAAAACTTCTTTGGTATGCAGGGAGTATCTAAGCGTTCGGTATTTGTAATCGATAAAGAAGGCACAGTTAAATACGAAGAGATACACGAGGAGAGTAATGTCATCCCAAATTTCAGTGCAATTCAAAATGCATTAGGAGAGATATAGTTTCTCCTTTTATATAAACAACTTTACATAATATATATTATAGGATTATTATAATGTACTTTAAACATAGATTAGCTCCGAATTAACTAATTATTTATGTTTACTTAATGTTTAATGCCTTAAGCCGATAAATTGAATCATGTTCGATAACAACCTGAATATGTACTAAGGTTAGTTTCATATAATCTTAGATATAGACTTAGCAATTTCGAACGTAACCTCTTACATTTGTCGAGAACTAAACTATATAGGAATTCCCAACTACTGATATGAGAAAAGTACTTATTGTTGAAGACGATAAAGTTCTCTCACTACTCCTCACTAAAATGATGGAGAAACTGAATATGCAAGTCATTGCAACTGTAACCGAAGGCGGAAAAGCCATTAGTATGGCAAAGGAACATAATCCTGATCTGATACTAATGGACATTATGCTTGAGGATGATATAGACGGCATCGATGCGATGATCGCAATTCAAGGAGCAGGCATAAAAAGCCCGGCTATATTCATCACTGGAAATTCTGACTCATATAACCGGGAACGAGCTGAAGCTGTGGATTATGTTGATTACCTGGTTAAACCTATTAGTTTTACTATACTTAAAGATTCAATCTCTAAAATCGAAGACTAATTAACTGTCTTTATTGTAGATTTTAAAGGTTATTGGTAGCGAATATCTAACTGCTACCGGTCTTCCTCGTTGCATGCCTGGTTGAAACTTAGCCAATTTAACGGCTCTAATCGCCTCTTCATCGCATCCGCCGCCAATTCCTCTCATTACAACGGGATTTACAACTGTACCTTCTTTATCTACAACAAACTGCACAACTACTCTACCTTCAATCCCCACTTTAAGCGCTAATTCAGGATAAACAATTCGCTTTTGAACACCTGCAATTCCACCTATTAATTCTGGTGGTTGCTCAACAACTACAAAGATCTCGTCTTCGAATTCTTCTTCAACGGCTTGTTTAGGTGGTGGTGGCGGTAAATCCATAGGTCCATCCAAGTCAAATTCGAGATCAAGTTCTACGATGTCGTCTGCTATTATTTCATCGTTAGGCACTTCAATCGGAACCGGTGGTCTTGGTGGCGGCGGTGGTGTGTCGGTTTGTTTGGTTTGAACGATTTCTTCAACAAAAACTTCTTCTTGTACTTCAAAGAAAACGGATTCTTCGACCTGCTGTGGATAAAAATCCATTTTAAATAACAGTATGAATACAGTTAATGAAAATATTAAACCCAATTCTACGCTAATGAAATAATTCTTTCGTAAGCTATTATCACGTTTCATTCTTTTGATTGGCTCTTTCATAATATACCTCCGTTCTATTGTTTAAATAATTATAACAGGTAATCGTGAAGATTTGATGAAATCGCTTTCATAAAAAAAGCCCTTAACGGGCTTCTTCATAAAATTAATAAGTGAAGGGTGTTCTAACTCGGACCTAATGTAAAAGTTATCGGCAAACTATAACTCACATTTACGGGTCTTCCGCGTTGATAACCGGGTTTAAATTTAGCGAATTTAAGTGCTTCTAAAGCGGCTTCATCACATCCACCTCCGATTCCTCTTACAACTTTAGGATTGGCAACCTCACCTTCTTTAGTTACAACAAATTGAAGCACTACCCTCCCTTCAATCCCGGCGTTTCTGGCAAGTTCAGGATACTTTATCCTTTTCTGCACACTTGCAATCCCACCAATTAATACCGGCGGTTGTTCAACTACAATAAAGATCTCATGTTCATCACCGTCCGATGCGGGTGGCGGTGGCGGCGGTAAATCCATTGGGCCGTCCATATCAAATTCTAAATCAAGCGCTAGAATTTCATCTTCGATAACTTCATCGTTTGGTACTTCGATAGGAACAGGTGGTCTTGGTGGCGGAGGTGGTGTAGTTATTTGTTTGGTTTGAACTACTTCTTCGATAAACACTTCCTCAGGCATTTCAAGAATTAATGCCTGAGGTGGCTCAGATGCTATATTTATTTTAAAAGCCACCAGAAATATTGATAAACTAAAGATCAAGCCAAGCTGAAACTTGATTGCATAATGCGTGCGATGATACTGCTTTAAACGTCGAATTTTTTTAACTGGTTCTCTCATAGCGATTTTAAATATTTTTTTTCAGATGAACAGAGCCTTATCCGAAATCAATATTATTTAGTTGCGCCAGGAACTTGAATTAATTGTATTGTTGGACTAAAACCTTCAACGAAGCAGGTAATATTTCAAAAGACACATCATATAATGGCTCAATGACTTCACCATCGCAATGAGCATGAATTGCCTCTTTAAACGCTAACTGAGCTTGTTTACATTCAAAACTCTTTAATATATGTTTAGAGAAAGAACCAAAAAGAGATAGTCTTAAAAATTGAAGTAACAATTGAAGCCTAGAATCAATCTTTGCTATATGAAGCTCGAAAATTCCATCGTCTAATTTAGATTTAGGAGATAATTGATAGGAACCTCCCTCCCAGCGCCCATTCGAGATTAAGGTCAAATAGGTATCAAAATTCCCGTGGGTTTTGCCATCTATATTGACAAATACACTGTTTTTAGTAACTTTAAATATGGCTTTTAAAGCAGCAACCATGTATTTCAATTTCCCTTTAAATAAAGTGCTTTTAGCAGCCAATTGATTGGTTAGGCCATCGATACCTAAGCCAAAAGTATTTATGCAGAAATCGTTATTCCATGCTATGGTATCAAAATATGCAACACTACCCTGCTCAAGAATTGCTAAAAAAGACGATGTGGAAGAATTTGAATTTACCATTTTTGCAAAGTCGTTACCACTGCCCAACGGTAGAACCCCTAACATGGAATCTTTGTGAACTAATTGTTTGGCAACTGCATGGATGGTTCCATCGCCACCACATGCAACAAATACTGAAGTTGGCGAATCATTTGCCTCAATAATGCCTGCAATTTCATCGATAGATTGGGTATAGAAAGCGTAAATTCGATCGAATTTTAATCGTATTTCGTCTTCAATTTCCTTAAATGAATGAACGGCCCGCCCCGAATTAGCTCGGCTGTTTACTATAAAATAGTATGTAAGCGGATGGCTCAGTTTGGTTAATCGAAATGCTTGATGTTAATTTCGAATTGCCCACTTTTGTTTTTAGAAATCGGGATTCGATCAACGATGGCATCGATAGAAAATGTGCCTTGAATTTGAAGTTGCTCGATAGAATCTTTTTTCGCCTTCTTTATGGGCGCATTAATTCTGAGGGGATCAATTACAATTAAAAATAGTTTCGAGACGTCAGAAAATTCTGAGTTGGCAATTTGCTCAATATATTTGCCTTCGTACGTATAAATAACTCCTGATTCTTCAACCGAAGCCGGTAAAAATGAGCCTTCATCAGTTAAATTTTTCCACTCGCTGTGCTCGATTAATGTAAATAGTAAATCGTATTCCAATTTCTCTTAGTTATATGCCAAATGAATAATTGCGTCGCCTTTATGAACAATCGGATTGTTATTTAATCCGATGATAATTCCATCTCGAGAAGATAACATTTTCGCCTTTCTACCACCAAATGGTTCGCTAATATAACCAAGTTCTTGTTTTGCAGAAACCACGTCGCCTAATGCAGCGGTAGCATTAAATAAACCGGACTTTTTAGCTCGAATCCACGCCGATTTTTTTACGATTCGAGTGGTGGGCTTTTCTTCTTGATAAGGTTTCATTCCCAGATAATTCATTACACGCATGGTGCCTTTAATACCCTCGTTAATAGCCATTTCGTCAAACCGTAAGGTTTCACCCGCTTCATAAACAATAATAGGTTTACCCTTTTTATGCGCAGCCATTCGAAAGGAATTTTTAATCAGATTTGAATGCATCATAACTGGAGCGCTAAACGCAGATGCTAGTTTCTTTGCTTCAGGCTGATTAAACGAACACCGAACTTGTGGGTAATTTGCTCTGCTTGCTCCACCTGTGTGGAAATCAATCCCACAATCAACAACCGGCAATATCGATTGCATTAATGTATAGGCAATCATTCTAGCCAATGATCCAACCTTTGCGCCCGGGAAACTTCGGTTAATGTCTTTGCCATCCGGTACACCGCGTTGATTAAAAATGAACCCGTACACATTTACGATCGGAATTGCTACAACTGTACCTACTTCAGGTTGTAGTTTTTTATTGGATATCATGCGGCGAATGATTTCGATTCCGTTGGTTTCATCACCATGTAAGCCACCGGTTAAAAGTAAAACCGGTCCATCCTTTTTTGCTCTAAAAATATCAACGGATAAATCAATTGAAGTGTGTGTGGGCAGTTTTGCCACATTTAAATTGAGTGTTTTGTTTTCACCCAATTTAATTTCTTCGCCATTTATAGAAATTATCTCAGGCATTACTTTTAATTTTACGCCGTCTCGAAGGTTTACTTTTTATCTCTTTTGTTTGCTTAACCACATACTGGACGATACTGCCGGCAATATCTTTTTTTGTAGTTTGTTCGATTCCTTGCAATCCAGGGGATGAATTTACTTCCAGAATTAACGGACCGCGCTCCGATTGCAGTAAGTCAACGCCACAAATTGGCAAGCCCATCGCTTTGGATGCAGTAAGCGCCATTTCTCGTTCTGCTTTCGACAGTTTAATAAGCGTTCCACTCCCTCCCTGGTGTAAATTAGATCGAAACTCACCTTCTTTTCCTTGTCGCTTCATGGCACCAACTACTTTTCCATCTACCACAAATGCGCGTATATCAGCTCCTTTCGATTCGGCGATGTACTCTTGAACGATCACTCTAGCTTTCATGCTGTGAAAGGCTTCGATGATTGATTGAGCAGCTTTTTTGGTAGGCGCTAATACAACGCCGTAGCCTTGGGTTCCTTCTAATAATTTTACGATAAGAGGCGCTCCGCCAACCGAATCAATCAACTTATCAACTTCGCGTGAGTAGTTAGTGAATACCGTTTTTGGGAGTCCTACGCCTGAACTCGCCAATATTTGCAGACTTCTTAATTTATCGCGTGAGCGAACCAATGCTTGGCTTTGAACAGCTGTAAACTTGTTCATCATCTCAAATTGGCGAACAACCGCTGTTCCATAAAAAGTAACCGATGCTCCAATACGGGGAATAACCGCATCAACATAATCGAGGTTCTCTTTGTTATAAAAAATGGTGGGGCTATCCTGCTCAATTACAATATCACATTTCAGGTGATCGATCACTTTTGGGATATGCCCGGCAGCTTCAATAGCCTCAATTAATCTTTTGGTTGAGTATAATGCAGCGTTTCTTGATAAAATTCCTATGGTAAGTTGCACTCTATTTTCTTGTTTTTTTAAGCGATTGATTTTTCTTGGTTACATCAACTAAAAATTGATGTCTTCTTATAAATTTTCTTCCCAGTAAAATTGGAAACCTCATTTCTGAACGATCGGTAAGTGATAACTCGATTTCATATTCGTTGCCAAATAAAACAATTTTAGTTTTTACAAAATACCGGAGTTCAGCTTGACCATTAGAGCTTTTAACTTCTCTTTTGTCGTGGATTGGTAGAACAAATAATTGATCGTTATAAGCAGGATGTTCGGGATCCAGTAAATTAAACCGGATAAAAGTGGCACCTTCCTGTATCACTTCTTCAATATGATGACAATGTACACTTGAGGTAAATGCACCTGTATCAATCTTGGCTTCAATATTTTCGATTCTCCAAAGAGGAAGATTTACGCGCTCAGTTCTGCCAAGAGTATGTCGTATAATTTTGTTCATTAATCGTTTTAAAAATAACTCTATTTAATCAGTATCCCATAAATTAGCTTTTAAATTTATATCATCTTTCAAAAAAAATCATGCGCTTACCTTTCTTAAAACTTGATCTCGAAAAAGTAGCATCGAACATCAAGACTATGGCGGATAACGCAACTAAGCACAAGCTAGAATTTCGGCCACATTTTAAAACTCATCAATCTCTTGTAATCGCTCAATTGTTTAAAGAGCATGGTGTTACGGGAATCACCGTTTCATCAATTTATATGGCTGATTTCTTTTCAAAGCATGGATGGAATGATATTACTGTTGCTTTTCCGGCAGGGTTATCGAATGTGAAATTGTATGATAGCATTGCAAAAAGATCGAAACTGAAGGTGCTGGCTGTTGATAAAGCGGTTGTTAAAAAGATAAATAATGCAATAAGCGAATCGATTTCAATGTATATCGAGATTGATCCGGGGTACGGAAGGAGCGGAATTAGGTATGATAACTTTGCATTGATTGATGAGTTGCTTACGGCAATCAATAGCTCAGAAAACATTCAATTTGAAGGATTCTATTGCCATGCAGGGCACACTTACAAATGCACATCAAAAAAAGAGATTGTTGCGCTTACAGATCCAATTTTAGAATCGCTTGGCACATTAAAAACCAAGTACGGTGGTAACATAAGCTTCGGAGATACGCCATCCTGCTCAGTTCGCGATAACTTTGATGGGATTGATCAAATCAGTCCGGGTAATTTTGTGTTTTACGATTGGATGCAGACTCAAATTGGAGCATGTACACCCGAGCAAATCGCTGTTACAATGCATTGTGAAGTTGTGGCCAAATTTCCGGAAAGAAACGAAGTCTTGATTCATGGCGGTGCAGTTCACTTTTCTAAAGATTTTGTATTGAATAAGGATGGCGAGCGTGTGTACGGATTTGTTAAATCAAAAATGAATGCGGGATCAGAATCCTACATAAAATCACTTTCTCAAGAACACGGATTAGTTGCATGCTCCCAAGCTGAATTCAGCGCCATCGAAATTGGTGATATAATTGAGGTCTTCCCTATTCATTCATGTCTAACCGCTAATTTGATGCGAGAGTACGTTACTGCTTCAGGCAAGGTGATACCTCAATTTGGCTCTGGATCGCCCTATCAGCGTTAGAAAAGGATTTGGAAGCCTACTGAGTTACCGTAGTCGCCGGCAATGCGTTGACTAAATTCTGCGTAGATAAAACCGAATATTTTAAATGCCGCAATACCGATTTCTGCCTGGGTTTTTGAACCCGAATATGGCAGTAAAGGCTCTAAACTATTTGTGTCATCAATAGTACCAACGGTTAAAAATGTGGCAAGATGAATTCCACTCTTTTTCAATAGAGGGATTGGAGATTTACGGGTTAATGAACTCCCGAATTTGTATTTCACTTTTAACACCGAAACACGAGTGCCAATCGGTTCTCTAAAGCTTACTGTATTGAAAGGTCGTTCACGAACGTAATCATCAAGTACAAAACCATTGTAAGTAAATAGGCGTTGTGACGGTGTTCCTTCGTTTGAAGCACCTAAAATTATGTCTGTCTGGATGAAATGAGAACTAAATACGGGTACGTTAAACTTTAATCCAATCCGATATCGGTGGAAATCGAAGTCTCCACCCCAATCGCTATAACCCGATTCCCAAACTACATCCCCAAGCCAACCAAAATCCCGAATGTTATAATCGCGTAGAAACTGCGTACGCAAATATTTGCGGGTATCGTGATGCAAATGAACCGACAGTCCGGTGAGTTTTCCATTTTGCATGGGATAATTCACACTATTATTTGGCACTTCCGCCATTTGATTCGATCGCCCTAGCAAATTGAAATCGGTTGTAGCTGTTAAGGCAGAATGATTTTCGTTGAGATAAAGAATTCTTATAAACGACTCGATATCAAATCGATATCGAAACCCGCTTGAAATGCCTTTTCGCTGAAAATAGTTGTTAACCGGTTCGCTATCTAAAAGTTGAGCTATTGAGTGCCGAAATTCAAAGAAATCCAGCGGAGTTCGGTTGTATTCATAATCCTGATATTGTTGAACCACATCTTTTTGAACAATCAGCTCGGGTGCAAATGCAGTTCCAGGCACATACTGAAATCCGGATAATGTATAAGTCCAATCTTCTTGCCCAAAACTATACGCTGCTACACCTCGGTATTCATAATTAGGATGTACCGGAGTTCGTAATCCAAGCCCTAAGGTGTGCCCTTCAACACGATTAAAACGGTAAATATCACTAATATTGGTTAGGTAAAACCGCTCCAATTCGTAGGGAAGCCTGAAAAAATTGCTCATCACGCTCATCCCAAGACGTAATGTTCTATTTTTTTCGGTATAGGATTTGGCTTCATCCAAGTAGCTTAGATTATCGTTTGCAGCCGAAGTGGATACACTATCCCAATAAGCTCCTTTTTTACGATGTGAACCAGCAACCATCACCAAAGTGTTCAAATCAAGCGCATCCAGTGACAGGTTTGGGTTTACTTCATGCCCCGACCAAGCCCATTCATCCAAATATTGAATTGGTTTAGCAGAGGCCAAAAAATCAAGCGTTGCAGATAGTTTCGTGTTCGCTGGTAACCAAAATTCTCCCAGTTTCATGTAGGTTTGAACGTATCTGAGATCTTTAATACTGAACAATCCGGTGTTTGTGCTCGCGTATTCATTTAACCGAACATCGATGCCTAAAATGGAGTTCGTACTTTCTTCTACCAAGACTTTACCTTCGAATAAAGGACGATTATTTACCTTTGGTTTAAAGTTTATCTCAATGGTGCCCAACGGCCAAGAACTATCAGCTTCTGTATCTGTAAGGTGATAAAACCGCCCGGCACGTTTCGAAATGGGGCCAACTACAGTAATATCTTCCGACAAAATACTTAGCGGCACTAACTCTTGATTTAGGTTCAGCGGTGGTCCACCCGTGGAGAAAAAATCATATTCACTGAAAAAGTTCTTACTGGATCGATTTGCTAATGTAGTTTCAGAAAAGCGTTCGGGGGAAATAATGTGTTTGATCTCAGATACTCTTTCTGAAAAAGCAATTGGTGCAATGGAGTCGGATTCAGGATTGTCGGTTCCTAATATTGCGAGTTTATAAATATCCGCTTTGTATGCATTAAGTCCCTCGTTTTGCTGATCACGGAATACGGCCAGTTGTTGTACAAATCGGGTGACTCTATCGCCGCTTACAACAATTTCGCCAAGTACCAGCCTGTCTTCTAACATTGTAACGTTGAGTTCCAGCTCTTGATTTGGCGCTAATCGAACTTGGATAAGAGTGTCGACATAAACCATTGAGGAAAACTCCAATGCATGCACTCCGGGCTGTAGAGCTAGTTCAAACCTGCCATCTTCATCGCTGTTAGTGCCAATGGTTGTGCCCGATTTCACAATGTTTACAAGCGGAATGGTTTCCCCGGAATTTGCATCGATGATAACTCCGGTTACAATAGCTTCTTGAGCTACTGCAGTAAATGAGTTACAAAACCATGCAACCATACCTACAAACGTGAAAAAGCGAATCCGTCTCAAAAAATAGTCGTTAAATTTAATTGTGCTTATTTGAGTGTACCAGGCTCAAGTAATTCAATGGTTTTTGCGCCCCCATCAATGGTAGCCTGTACTCCAACGGGAATGGTGAGATTAAGTTCCTCGTGACTTATCATTGCCCCATAAAAAGCCGGAATATCGATCTCAGATAAATAGTCGTCAAATACTTGTTTCAAGCTTAATCCATTTGATGATTCATCGCAATTCGTACATTTCCCGAACACTAACCCGTTTATTTTGTTTAAAACTCCGGATAATTTTAGCTGCGAAAACATTCGATCAACTCGGTAGATATCTTCCCCTACATCTTCTAGAAATAGGATGGCATTGTCGAACTCAGGCAAATAATCGGAACCTAACAGCGAAGTTAATACCGTTAAATTGCCTCCTATTAGTACACCGGATGCCTTTCCACTGTTTATGGTATAGGATGCATCAATTTCTTCCACCGGGATCGAAAAGGTTGGACTCTCCCCTTCGTGCAAAATGTCTACCCAAGATTCTCGAGTATATTCCGGCCACACAGATTTACCTACCGGACCGTGAAAAGTAATCAGCCCAGTTTTTTTGTAAATCGCCATGTGTAAGCTGGTGATGTCACTGAAGCCAATAAATGGTTTTGGGTTACTACGAATGACATCATAATCAACTAAATCTAATATTCGATTACAGCCATAACCGCCACGTACACAGACTATTGCATCTATTGAAGGATTGCTAAACATTCGGTTCAAATCATCTGCACGGTCTTGATCTTTACCGGCCAAATACCCATATCGATCTCGAACATGATCACCTAACACCAGATTATACCCTAAAGCAGCAAGATCAATAAGCATCTGATCGAAATCAGACTCATCATAAATTGGACTTGCAGGCGCAACCAATCCAATTGTGGCATCCAATGGAATGGAATTAGGTTTTAAATGACTGAAATTGGGAGAATCATCGGAAGAAAACCCCTTTATAATATTAGGAATCCCTAATAGAGATGTGCCAAGTAGCTGAATAGAGTGACGTCGCGAAATACTCATAGATGAAATTATTGCTGGTACAGTCTTTTTGTAAGAATATAATCTTCAACTCCTTGAGGAACCAAATCAGATATCGAATTTCCCAATTTAATTCGTTCTCTGATATCCGTTGATGAAACCCGAATAGGTTCATGCGAAATAGTAACCGTGTGTTTTAATATATCCTCAGATATCTTCGAATGATTAAAATCCGGGCGTTCAGCTACTAATAAGTCTACTTCTTGCAGAATGGATGTATAATCTTTCCACAAATGAAAGGAACTCAAGCTATCCCCACCGATGCAATAATGGAAGTTTTTATTGCTGTATTTCTCTTTAAGCGCTCTTAAAGTTTGAATAGTGAACGACGGCTTAGGAAGTTCATTCTCGATGGTTGAAACAGAAATATTGCCGATATCCGCTACTGCAAGATGCAGCATGTTCAATCTATCAGCATAAGATGAATGGTTTCTCCCCTGTTTGTGTGGCGGATCCGGAGTGAGAAGAATCCACAATTCATCTATAAAATCTGAATTGAGGAATGATCGGAAAATTGAGACATGGCCGTTATGAACGGGATCGAAGGTTCCACCCAGCAATCCTATTCGATCAGCCATTAGTTACTTCCTATTGAGTCTCCGGCAGCGCTAACTTCAACATCAGCTAATTTATCAACTGCTTCAAGATACATCGATTCAGCGTTTGCACGACTTCCACTCTGTGGGAATAACTGCAGGTACTTCTCGTAGTTATCGATAGCTTTATTGTAACGCTCTGCCTGTTTTTCTACAATACTGTTGTCTGCGTAAATGATGTACGTCTCTATTTGCTTAAGTAAAGCACGTTCAGCCCAAGTAGATTCCGGATATTGATCGATTACTTGATCAAAATAGATAGTAGCTGCCAAGTAGCGATTTGTTCTCAAGTAGAATTCGCCCGATTCATACGATTTACGAGCTAATTTATTTCTTAGCTCATCAATGCGTTCAGCCGATTCTACCACAAGTTCACTATCCGGATACTTGGTATTAAAAAGCTGAAAAAGCTCAATAGCTCGGCGTGTTGGTGTTTGATCTAAACGATAGCGTGGAGATTGTTGGTAGTAGCACATCGCTAATTTGTATTCCACTTCTTGTCGTTTTTCATCGCGCGGATAATAACTTACAAAGCGCTGATATTCGGAAGCGGCTAAAATGTACTGTTTGTCGGCGTAGTAACTTTCTGCAAGGTAGAATTGAGCGTCTTTCGAAAAATTTGTGCCCCGCCCCATTCTGGTAACCAAATCGAAACCATAAGCGGCATCGTCGTATTTGCCTTCTTCATACAAGGCCATTGATTTGTCGTAAGCAACGTTTAATGGGTCACCGGGACGGATAAGATCTTTATTTCGGCAAGCACCGGTTAAAACAATAAGGGATAAAAGCGCGATGAAAATATAACGCATAGTTGATGATGTAAACTCTTTAATGATCACGATTTTGTAAGAAGATAAGTAGATTTTCGAGTTCTTTCTTGAACTCATTGTCTTCAAATTGATTTAATAATTGGTGTGTATGGGAATAATGGGTTTGCAGAATGTCAGAAACATCACTTAGAACGTTTAAATCTTTCATAATCGAAAGCACCTCTTCCACGTCTTCGTTTGTGGGATTGGAAGCCTCCAAAGTGGATGTAATTTTCTTAGCTTGGTCTGCATTCGCTCGTTCTAACGCAAGTATGGTAAGATATGTTTTCTTGCCTTCGAAAATATCTCCGCCCGGACGTTTACCAAACTTCTCAGGATCGGCAGTGGCATCCAAAAGATCGTCTTGAATCTGAAATGCTACGCCCATTTCCATTCCCAATTGAAATAATGCATCTTTCTGTGGGATGGTGGCATGAGCAGTAATTCCGCCCATTTTTAGCGATGCGGCCAACAATGCAGCCGTTTTACCGCTTATCATTCGGATGTATTCATCTAGGGAAACATCCTCCCGATCCACAAACTCCATGTCGAAAGCCTGACCTTCACACACAGTAACGATGGCGTTTAAGAAAGTGGAATTCAGTTCGAAATATTCCTCTTTCGAGAACGAGTCATCTGATCCGTAGGGATGTAAATACCGCATGGCATCGGCAAACATCAAATCTCCGGAGAGAATGGCTATGTTTTCGTCCCATTTTTTAAACACACTGGGTCTTCCCCGTCGGGTATCCGCCGAATCCATGATGTCATCATGAACCAAAGTGAAGTTATGCAACACCTCAACAGCGATTGCGGCAGGGATTGAAGCTTCAACTTTGCCCCCGCATAAACCTGCGGCTAGCATGGTAAGTAACGGGCGGATTCGTTTGCCACCACCTTCCATGGTGTAGGCGTATGGCTCGTATAAACTTGCGGGCTGATCAGAAAAATTAATTTCCTGAATCTTTTCCTCAATCTGATGTAATAGTGGTGTACGTAAATCTTGGTCTTTCAAACTCTGAATGCTCTTTGAACAGCACTAAAGATACAGATAATATTCACCCTTTGAGCAGTTTATTTCTCGATTAACAGCGAACGATGCAGTTCCTTTACTGAAGAACATCCCAACAAAAGTAGCAGCGTTTTAAAACTGTGTACCAGTTGACTGTGATAACTTTCCAGCTGCTCTCGTCCGCCCTCTTTTATAGCTTTGATAATCGGTTGAGCCGTTGCTGTAAATGTGGCTCCCAGACAAATTGCCTTTCCTATGTCACTTGCAGATCGAATACCGCCTGAGGCAATTAATTCAAAACTTCGCTCCCATTGTAATTTCGATATTTGATTGAGGCATTCAACCGTAGGAATACCCCAGTCATCGAATTCAAAATTAGCGGAATGATTATCTTCTCGTTGATTTTCAACTTTTGCCCAACTTGTACCTCCTGCTCCGGCCACATCGATGGCTTCAACTCCGGCGTTCAGCAATCTTTTTGCGATGTAGGCTGAAATTCCTGCTCCGGTCTCTTTGGCGATTACCGGCAATTCAGCATCCGTTACCAATTGCTCAATCCCTTCCAGCACTCCTTTAAAATTTCGATCTCCTTCGGGTTGCATCATCTCCTGCAGTGGATTTAGATGCACAATTACCGCATCCGCTTTTATGGCGTCATTGATTAATCGAAGGTCATCTTTTTTCAGTCCACCAATGAGCTGAGCTCCGCCTATATTTGCAGCGATGAATGCATTCGGAGCTTTTTCACGTGCGATTTTAAAGGATTGAATTTGAGATTCGTCCACCAGCATTGCGCGTTGACTCCCTACCCCAAACGGCAAATTATGATCTTCGCAAAACTCAGCGATTATCGCATTAACCGGACCGGCATCGGCATATCCGCCGGTCATTGAAGAGATCATCAACGGAAAAGAAAAAGTGCGATCCAGCAACTTCGCCTCGGTTGAAATCTCATCGAAATTTACCTCCGGAAGTGCATTATGTTGAAAATAATAGCGTTCAAATCCGGTAGAAATACCGTATTGAGTTTGATCGGTTACGGTGAGTTCGACGTGGTCTTTTTTGCGATTCGAAATATTGGACATAGGGTAAAAATCAAATTCCAGTGATCAAATTCCAAACAATTTCTAATCTGAAATGATTTAAATCAGATAAGTCCCCGAATTCACACGCTAAGTCTGACCCGTATCGTGTTTGAGCTTCCCTTCAGCCACTTAAAGCACCAAATTCGCGATTTCAAAAATTTCCTTACGAGATAAAGCAAAGTGTCGTTGAACCTTCGGAAGAATCCTCAGGTTGACTCACTAAAGTCATTCCTGCAAAGGCAGGAATCTAAGGCTAATTTGAACCGAGATAATTTAAATCAGATAACTCCCCGAATTCACATGGAAAGTCTGTCCTGTTGAGTGTGTGAGCTTCCCTTCGGCTAACAAAAGTACCAGATTTGCGATTTCAATAAATTCATTCCGTGATAAAGCAAAGTGACGTTGAACCTTCGGAAGAATCCTCAGGTTGACTCACTAAAGTCATTCCTGCGAAGGTAGGAATCTAAAGTTAAATGAACCGAGATAATCTAAATCAGATAACTACCCGAATTCACATGAAAAGTCTGTCCCGTTGCGTGTTTGAGTTTCCCTTCAGCTAACAAAAGCACCAAATTCGCGATTTCCTCGGGCGGCGCGATTTCGTTCAACGCAAGTCCTTGAGTGAGATACTCAGCCCCATACACCTCAATAGATTCCCGCGCCATATCCGTTTCCACAAAACCGGGAGCGATGGTGTAGGCGGTTATACCTTTCTTTCCCATACTTCGGGCAATGCTTTTGGTGAGGCCGATCATCCCGGCTTTACTTGCTGCATAAGCCGCATATTCTTGAGTATCACCACGCATTCCTGCCCTGCTCGAAATGTTGATGATTCTCCCTTCGATTCCCCGTTCCATCCAAGAATTGATCGCCCATTTACAAAGCAAAGCCGCTGATCTGAGATTCACTTGCTGGGTAATATCCCACGTTTCCAGCCATTCCTCATCTGAGATACTGAAATCTGCATCCCGAAACATCCCGGCATTGTTGATTAATACATCGGGAATTTCTTCACCATTAAAAACTTCTTTTAGCTTTTGAAGATCTTCTTGATTTGAGAGATTGCAGACAATATGGCTATAGTTATTGGTTGATTGGTTAATGGTGGATGTGGAAGTACCAATAACCTCGAATCCTTTAACCAATAACAAATCAGCAATTGCTTTTCCGATTCCACGAGATGAGCCTGTTATAAAAATATTCATTTAACGATGTGTTTATTCCAAATTCGAACAAATAATACACCAAATAATTGGGCTACAGTCGTAATAACTAGAATAAATATTATGAATAATACGCTTAAGACTACTACAAATAAATACTAATTAAACGAAGGTATATATTCAAATATATATTCCAGTAAATTTTTAAGAATATTAGATGAATATATAAATTTAGTGAATATTATTATTTGAATAAGACATCCAAACAAATGCCCTAGAATGTACACTGGGTGACTATATTTTTGATCAATTTTCAACATTTGACCTAACCCTTCCAAACTGGCACAAAACTACACGCTTCCCCATACATAATCTTTTTTGCTGTTCCCTGTAACTTATTGGTCACCAGTAAATAAATAGAATCAGGTACGTATATGTCACCGCAGCCTTTAAGCAAGATGAACTTGTCTTGGTACTGCGACCAATCGTGAGCTTCAATATTCCGACGGTATAATTCATGAAGAATAGCGTCACGTTTTAAATGGAAAACTTCTTTAGCAAATTCCGAGGCGTGAGAGGTAATCAGCATCCAGGCCCATGGAGCGATAATGGCATCGGTCGAGCAGAAAACAGATAAATATTGACCTTCAAACTGCGACCAATCGAACTCTTTAAGGTGAGCTCTGAAATCCGCTTCTTTGAGCAGCAATCCCATATGCAGAAAGTCTTTGATATCCAGTTCTGCAATTGAGGTATCATCATGAAAAAGCTTTGCCAGATCGAGGGTGATCAGCTTGGTGTTGGCTTTTACTTTGTTGATGATTGGTTGGGACATTTTTAGAGAATCATTATTACTTAACTGTCATCCAGAGCGGAGCGATGGATCTTCAAAATAACTATCAAGCAATGAGACATAGTGAAGACTCTTCGCTTCGCTCTGAGTGACTTTTACACTGAAAAACTCTCGCCGCAGGAGCAGGTTCGGCTGGCGTTGGGGTTGTGGAAGTGAAAGCCCTGCCCTTCCAAACCATCGGTAAAGTCGAGCTCGGTTCCCGCCAGGTATAAAAAGCTTCGCATATCCACGAAAACCTTTAAGCCATTGAGTTCAAAAACCTGATCGTTTTCGCCGGGTTTTGCATCCGAAGCAAAATCAAGATTGTAAGTCAGGCCTGAGCATCCCCCTGAAACAACGCCCACTTTTAGGTAAGCGTCGTTGGGTATACTTTGCTCAGCACGAATCTCTTCAATCCGTTGATAAGCGCGTTCACTAATGGTAATCTCGCCCATCGTTCGTGGTGTTTAAACTGAAATTACTTGAATTTCCGGATCGATACGCTTCACCATGCTTTCGATGGCGTACAAAGTTCCGGTTGTGGCTGTCGGACAAGTTCCGCAGGCACCTTGGTAATGCACTTTGAGTCGGTTATCATCCAAGCCGAGCACTTTCAATCCACCGCCATCAGCCAGCAAATAAGGACGTACTTGCTCATCTAACATGCGATTGATTTCTTGCAATCTCGGATCGTCGGAATTGGCTGCTTCTTCAGAAACATGAACAGCGTCATCTGCTTCTAAGTCCATTTGTGGTTGAGCTTCACGAATCGGCGGAGCCAACTTACGGAGCAATTCCGACCACACAGCTTTTCCATCCTGCGTAACCGTAATGTATTTATCAACATAGTACACGTTGATTACATTCTCGATGGCAAATAATGCTTTGGCAAGCTCATCATGCTCTGCTTCCACACTGTTTTCGAACGAGCGTGTAACACCATTCGTGAGCGGTTCTGCCAACACAAAGCGCATGGCATCGGGGTTTGGAGTACGTTCTATCTCTTTAATTTTAGCCATCTTTCTATCTGTTTAAACGAAAAATTCTTTGGTATAAATAATTGCTTCTGCGAGGCGATCAATATCGTCTTCATTATTGTAAAATGAAATGGACGCCCGCAATGTGCCCGGTATGTTGTAATAATCCATCACCGGTTGGGCACAATGGTGACCGGTTCGAACAGCTATTCCTTCTTTATCCATGATGGTTCCGGCATCGGTTGGGTGAATTCCATCCAGCAAGAATGAAATTACACTCGCTTTTTGATTGGCCTGACCAACAATTCGAAGTCCTTCGATCGCTGATAATTTCTTTGTGGCATATTCCAGCAATTCAGCTTCTCGATGTGCGATATTATCCATCCCGATTTCATTTAGAAAATCGATTGCTGCTCCTAATCCGATTCCTGCAGCAATGGGTGGAGTTCCTGCTTCAAATTTGTGCGGTAAATCGTTGTAGGTGGTTTTCTCGAAAGTCACCTTATCGATCATATCGCCACCACCGCGATAAGGCGGTATTTTATTGAGCAGTTCTTTTTTGCCGTACAAGATGCCAAAACCGGTAGGTCCGCACATCTTATGTGCCGAAAAGGTATAGAAATCGGCATCCAGTGCTTGAACATCCACCTTGGTATGAGGAACAGATTGAGCTCCATCAATCAAAACAACGGCATTTTTTGCATGTGCTGCTTCGATGATCTCCTCCACCGGGTTGATTGTCCCCAAAGCATTCGATACATGAATTATCGCCACAATAGCCGTCTTTTCCGATAATATCGCATGAAAAGCATCCATCATCAGATTGCCGTTTTCATCCATTGGAATCACTTTGAGCACCGCACCTGTTTGTTCGGCTATCATCTGCCAAGGCACGATATTCGCGTGATGTTCCATCTGCGAAACGATAATTTCATCGCCTTCTTTCAGATAAGTCCGACCATAACTATGAGCCACCAAATTAATGGAATCAGTAGTTCCGGTGGTGAATATCACTTCTTCCAGCGATCCTGCGTTGATGAAGTCTTTCACTTTTTCGCGAGTAGCTTCGTAGGCATCGGTGGCTTTCTGGCTCAACGAATGGATTCCTCGATGCACATTTGCATGCTCATTCGAGTGATACGCATTCAATCGATCAATCACCGGCTGGGGCATCTGGCTAGACGCACCATTATCCAAATACACCAATGGCTTTCCGTTTACTTCTTGCTGAAGAACGGGGAATTGGTTTCTGATTGTTTTCCAATTTATGGTTGAATAAGTATCGATTTGAGCCGTTTTCATATGTTTTAAAAGTCATTCTGAGCGAGAACGAAGAATCGACGATCCTTCGGCATTGCCTCAGGATGACTTTAGATCAATCTCTGGTGGTATATTTAATTACTTCTTCGAGCAGAAGTTTTTCTACCGATTCTACTTCCATGCTTTCCACACTTTCAAGTGCAAAAGCGTATACGAGTAGTTCACGTGATTTCTGCTCTGTAAGTCCACGCGAATGCAGGTAGAATACTTCCTCGTCGTTTAAGTGACCGATAGTTGCACCGTGCGAGCACAATACATCATCTGCAAAAATCTCAAGCTGCGGTTTCGTGTTCACTTTTCCATTCTCAGAAAGCAACAAGTTTCTGTTTTCCTGGAATGAGTCGATTTTCTGCGCATCTTTGGCCACAAAAATCTTCCCGTTGAAAATAGAGTGCGCATTATCGTTCACTACTACTTTGTGCAACTGGTGACTTTTCCCATGCGGGAAACGGTGATCCATAATCGAATGCGTATCAGCAATCTGGTCGCCATCAATCAACACCAATCCATCAACGGTAAAGTCAACTTCGGCAGCATTTTGAATAACACGCGGGTCGTTTCTGAATAATTTCGCACCTAAGCAAATCGTGTATGAGTGATATTCTGCGTTACGATCGATCATTGCAATCGGACGTGAAACGTGAGCTGCACTTTTCGAATCTCTCTGAATACGAGCGTGATGCACATGAGCTCCGGCAAATAATCGGAACTCGGTTACCGGCACATTCAAGTACAAGTTGTTCGCTAATCCAATATGCTCCTCGATGATTGTCGCCTTCGAGTACATCTCTCCCACAAATAACAATCGTGGAGTAGCGTAAAAAGCTTTATCTGCATCAGTAAAAACGTTCAAAATATGAATCGGAGCCTCTACTGAAGTTTCTTCCGGTAGATATATGAAAGCAGCATCTTCGAAAGCAGCATCATTGAACGGTGCAAAGGCATCGTCTTCGTAATTGGTGATGGTTCCCAAGTGCTCTTTAACGGCATCATGATCGCCATACTCGCTCATATTGCCCACAATTACGTGATTTGGCAAGTCGCTGATCGACGATAATTCTTCGTTGTAGATACCGTTCACAAATACCAATCGCGTGTTTAGCGCTTCGGGTAAATAGTGATTTGAGATATCACCAACATCTACTGCATTCGCTTCAGAAACAGCTGTAAAACTGTTTTTCTTGATGGTGTTCAGATCAATAAATCTCCATTCTTCGTCTTTTCTGGTTGGAAATGGAGTGTTTTCCAACGCTTCTTTCCCACGAACATTAATGGCACGAATAGCTACCGAATCGGCATTACTATTAATTTCGCCATCAATAAAGGAAAGCATTGTTTCTTTTTGAATTACTTCACTCATTACTGAGCCTCACCATTTAGTGCTAATTCTTTTTCCATTTTATCGTAGCCGTTTGCCTCTAATTCTTCTGCAAGGCTGATGTCACCCGACTTGATAATTCTACCGTCCATCATTACATGCACAAAATCAGGCTTGATGTAATTTAGTAGTCGTTGGTAATGCGTAATCATAACGATTGCATTTTCATCGTTAGCGATTTTGTTTACACCTTCAGAAACCACTTTCAATGCATCAATATCCAAGCCCGAATCTGTTTCGTCTAAGAAAGATAGAACCGGATTCAATACTGCCATTTGGAAGATCTCGTTCTTCTTCTTCTCGCCACCAGAAAAACCGGTGTTGATTGAACGATTCAAAAACTCATCCTTCATGTTTATTACATCCAGTTTACTTTCGATGTAATCTTCGAACTCAAGCGGATCCAATTCTTCTCGATCGTTTGCACGAGCAATGGTATTGTAAGCTTCGCGTAAAAGCGTTCTATTGGTAATGCCAGGAACTTCAACCGGATACTGAAACGCTAAGAACAAACCTAAGTGAGCGCGTTCATCAGCATCTAGTTCGGTGATGTCTTCGCCATTGAAAAGAATTTCGCCCTCGGTTACTTCATATTCCGGGTGACCTGAAACTACTTTTGAAAGGGTACTTTTACCACTTCCGTTTGGTCCCATGATGGCGTGAATTTCGCCGGCGTTTACTTTCAGATTTACGCCTTTAAGAATTTCGATGTCTTCGCCTTCAACTACGGCGTGTAAATTTTTGATCTCTAACACAGTTCTGATTTTTGTCTTTGTTGTTTATTTAATTTCGTTTTGCGAGGATTCCACGACGAAGCAATCTCAGAATTCCTGGGATCGCTTCTCCGCCATCCGGCGGATCGCGAATGGGTGTTTCTTACCCTACACTTCCCTCTAATTTCACGTCTAGGAGCTTATTGGCTTCTACAGCGAATTCAAGCGGCAATTCTTTCAGTACATCTTTCACAAATCCATTGATGATCATCGAAATAGCATCTTGTTCACTAATTCCACGTTGCATCAGGTAAAAGATCTGCTCTTCACCTACACGCGAAGTCGTTGCCTCATGCTCTACACTACTGCTCGGGTTTTCGCTGGAAATGTATGGGAACGTATGTGCTCCACACTCCTGCCCAATCAACATCGAGTCACACACTGAGTAGTTTTTCGATCCGTGTGCCTTCTTACCAATTTTCACTTCGCCACGGTAGCTGTTTTGTGATCTACCCGCTGAAATACCTTTCGAGATGATAGTACTCTTGGTGTTTTTACCAAGGTGAATCATCTTTGTACCGGTATCGGCTTGCTGCATTTTGGTTGTAACCGCAACCGAGTAAAACTCTCCAATCGAGTTATCACCCTGAAGAATCACACTTGGGTACTTTAATGTAACCGCAGAACCAGTTTCGAGCTGAGTCCAGCTGATCTTTGAGTTCTTACCTTTACAAATACCACGCTTGGTTACAAAGTTGTAGATACCGCCTTTTCCATTCTCGTCACCGGAATACCAGTTTTGAATGGTCGAGTATTTAATGTCAGCGTTATCTAAAGCAACCAATTCTACCACAGCAGCGTGTAATTGATTTTCATCGTACATCGGAGCAGTACAGCCTTCCAAATAGCTTACGCTTGAACCTTCTTCAGCTACAATCAAGGTGCGCTCAAACTGACCGCTATTCATATTGTTGATACGGAAGTAAGTGCTCAGCTCCATCGGGCATTTTGTGTTTTTCGGGATGTAGCAAAAAGATCCATCCGAAAACACTGCCGAGTTTAGAGCAGAAAAGTAGTTATCGCGAACCGGTACAACCGACGCCATGTACTTCTTTATCAATTCAGGGTGATCTTGAATAGCTTCACTCATTGAGCAGAAAATCACGCCCGCTTCAGCCAATTTTTCTTTGAAGGATGTAAACACAGAAACACTGTCAAAAACAGCATCCACTGCCACACCGGCCAGCATTTTTTGTTCTTCAAGCGGAATCCCCAATTTTTCATAGGTCTCGCGGATGTTTGGATCCACATCGTCCATGCTGTCTAACTGCGGCTTCTTTTTTGGAGCCGAATAGTAAAGCATGTTTTCGTAATCAGGTTTTGTGTAAGTAGCGTTGAACCAATTGGGTTCTTCCATTTCTTTCCATGCATGATAGGCCTTCACACGGAAGTCGGTCATCCACTCGGGTTCGTTTTTACGCTTCGATAATTCGCGAACAATCTCCTCGCTAATTCCTTTAGGAAATTCTTCGTATTCAACATCGGTGGTAAAGCCGTACTTGTACTCTTCACCGATCATTGATTCTAATGCTTTTACCTCTTCGCTCATGTAATGTTTTTTAGTCGTTAAATTCTATAATTAAGAACCGCCTTTTTTTA
This sequence comes from Balneolaceae bacterium, assembly GCA_017643365.1. GTDB lineage: Bacteria > Bacteroidota > Rhodothermia > Balneolales > Balneolaceae > HXMU1420-13. Next base: position 164,451 of record JAEPNO010000005.1, read on the forward strand.
ATTGGCGTTCAAACTCTGATTCGCTTATTTAGACACCGTCCAAATATAACAAATCGCTGTGACAGAAGTCATTGAGAAATCTTATAAGCCGAATAGAAGAGTGTCTATTTGCAACTTTTAAGGAATGCGCACTTCAAGCAGTTTCGAATCTGCGCCCGGCACGAGTTCAATACCGGAAATTACGTTTGGGATGAGAATGGAATCGCCCAATTGATAGGTGACTTCTCCATCGCCATATTTGATGCTACCATTACCTTGAAGGCACATCAAAATAATGCAGGAATCGAAATCAGAATAATCGCGAGTCTCCTCTTGATTGATGCTCAATTTTCGGGTTACGAAATACTTACAATTGCCTATCTCGGTATCGGTGGCTGACTTATCGTAGGCGGTTTTGTACTCATCGTAGTGATTGTAATCAATGGCATCGATGGCTTCTTCCACATGCAGCTCGCGGCCAACTCCGTTAGCATCTACCCGATCAAAATCGTAAATGCGATAAGTGATATCTGAGGTTTGCTGAATTTCTGCGATTAACAATCCTTTGCCAATGGTGTGTACACGTCCGGCCGGGAGGAAAAAAATATCGTCTTTGTTTACCTCTTCCCGATTTAAAAGCTCCATCAGCCTTCCAGAGTTGAAGAATTCGAGATATTCTTCTTTGGATGTAGCTTTATTAAAGCCAGATATGAGAGTGGCACCTTCATCTGCAGAAACCACGTACCACATCTCCGTTTTTCCGAAAGAGTTGTGTCTTTGGTCGGCTAATTCATCATCGGGATGTACCTGAATGCTTAGGTCGTCGTTGGCGTCGATGAACTTGATCAAGAGTGGAAATTTATTTCCGAATCGCTCAAAAACGGCGTTTCCTATCAAATCACCTTTAAAATCATCAATCAACTCAACCAACGTTTTTCCCTTTAAAGGACCTTCAGCCACAACCGAAATATCACCATCAACTCCGGAAATTTCCCACGATTCACCTGCGTTTTCCGAACCACCTGTTGGTTTATCCAGTACAGATTGCAACTTTGTTCCACCCCAAATTTTGTCTTTTATGATGGGAGTAAACTTTAAGGGATATAACTTTTGCATAACTAAAGATCGGTTCTCAGGTAATTTAATTTCAAGCGACTCTGAATTCGCTTTTAATGGATGTGAAATGTGTTGTTCCATACCGGATTAAGATAATAGCGCGGCAACACACGCTGTATTAACGATGTCTTCCCACGAACAACCTCGGGATAAATCCATCATGGGTTTGGCTAGGCCTTGGATTACAGGACCGGTAGCTGTTGCGCCTCCAAGTCGTTCTGTGATTTTGTATCCAATATTTCCGGCGTCGAGGTTTGGGAAAATGAACACGTTCGCTTTTCCTGCCACCGCTGATCCGGGAGCTTTACGTTGACCAATTTGTTCAATTACCGCAGCATCGAATTGTAGCTCGCCGTCTATATCTAAATTTGGAGCATTCGATTTTGCCGATTCAAGAGCTTCGGTCACTAATTCAACTCGTTCATGCTTGGCACTTCCTTTGGTTGAAAACGAAAGCATCGCAACTTTTGGACTCTCACCGGTTAGTGCTTTGTGAGTAGCTGCAGAATCGATGGCAATGGAAGCCAATTGATCTGAAGTAGGATAAGGAACAACAGCACAATCGCCATAGGTGAACACTCGACCGTCATCAAAACTCATCAAAAAAGTAGAGGAAACTACATTTGAACCTTCCTTTAGCCCAATCGTTTGAATAGCAGCACGGAGCACATCTCCGGTCGTTGAAACAGATCCAGCAACAGCTCCATCAGCATCTCCGGCATCAAGCATAGAAGCAGCAAAAAACAAGGGATCTTTAATTGTTTCAAGGGCTTGTTCTAGCGTAATCCCTTTATGCTTTCGCTTAGCGTAAAAAGCTTCGGCGTATTGCTGCAATTTCGGGTGTGATTCGATTTCAATTACATCGAGTTTTGTATCAACAGAACTTTTGTTACTCAATAAGATTGTTGTACAAAGATTATTATCAGCCAGAAACTCTGCTGCTTCAATCACCCTCGGATCACTAGATCGCGGAAAAACAATTTTGGCGTTTTTTTGGGATGCTTTGGTACGAATGCTCTCTATAAAATTCATGCTAAAAGATGAGTAAAACTATTGCGATTACCGCTGTGATTAAGCCAATAATTTGGTTGCGAGAAAGTACGTCTTTCCAGTAAAAAATGCCCAACAGTGTGCCCAGTAAAACATTGAGAATATTTGTTAAAGAGAACACAAGTGCTCCTTCCAGCATTTCAAGTGCTAAAAGAATAAAATACGAGGAGTATAGATTTACTATCCCAACTAAAACCCCATACAAGACATGCTTTTTGTTAAACGATATCGAGTCTTTAATGACCATATATCCGGTTCCAAGAATAAAGGCACTTAAAAATATTAGTGCTAAAAATGCTTCTTTGGGCAAGTTTGCGTTGTATTCCTGTTCATATACTTTTAAGAGTACATCTACCAGACCGTTTAGCACAAAGAGTAATATCAGTGAATACGAAAAACGTTTTTGAATAGCCGCGCCCTTCATTTTTGGCAGAAGTAAGATCAGTGCGATAAAGACAATGATAATTCCAACGTAATTAAAGGTTGAAACGAACTCCTTGTACCAGAACAAACTTACTATAACCGGCAGCACCAACGACAGCCTCATTGCTGCCACACTAACCCCTACTCCGTTATTATGCAGTGAAAAACTATACAAGAAAAAGTTGATGATAAATAAGGCTCCCGTAACTAATGCGAACAACAAGGTTGTAGGTTCGGCGGAGTAAATAACCTCAAAGTCTTCAATTTGGGCACCACTTATTAAGGCGGCGGTAAAATAATTAACCGTAAGAATGGGAATGATGGAGAGCTCTTTATTCCTGGCGAGCTTCAACAAATGGGCAATTGCAATAGAACAACCAACACTTGCCAGGATATAGCTAAAGCCAATCATTAATCAATCAAACTGATGCCTGAATCTCCAAAAAACAGGATGTGTTGAGGTTGATTGTGTAGTCGTCGGCTCGTGTAATCCACATTACGTTGTAGATGATTTACGATGCCGGAAATCGTTGTAGCACCGTTCTTGATGGCATCAGCAATGTAATAACTAAAAATGCTGTGACGCTTTTGCTCGCCGGTAGAGCTAGAATAATTCCGTGAACGTTGTGTCTCGGATGAACTCACGATGATCGCAGAGCTAGCATTGTTTTCTAAAATCTGATTAGCGAGTGGTTCTATCAATTCTGAATATTCGGTGTCAACGTTATCAATGTCGAGGAGGATAACCAGCTCCTGAACAGGCAAACGAGAAATCCCGCTGAAAAATGAATTCAGATTGATTTCGCTGGAAGTGCTCCCTCCTGTTCCCATCAACAGCATTTCGCCGTCATCACCACTGGTAACATAGCCTGAGATATAAATAACCAATCGCTTTTGAGTTCCCCGCATGTCGTTTGCTAAACGATTGTAGGCCAGCACCAGCTGTTGTTGGTTTTCGATATTTGTAACCGTTCTAAGGTTATCATTTCGAAATGAAAGCGCGTTCTCCAAATACGCACTAATGAGCTGAGCGTCTCGTTCAGCGAAATTTCGTTCTGATAATTCACCCTGATACTCCCTATTTGCCAGAATGAAGCCATAACTTCGATCGTTTTGTTCAACGAGTGTCGGGATGTCTGATTCCACATCAATATTGCCAAATGGAATGTTGGGAACAGTGATTATAGAAAGTTGAGAGGCAAATTCAGTGGGTCGCCAAATAAGATACGCATCCGATTTGGCTACATAAGTTTCTGATATCCCATACAATACTTTATACCAAAGATCTGTTTCTTCAACAAATCGTAATTGGCTACCAAAAGCTAAATCGGTTAAGATTGTCCGGGATTCCAAAATCGGTTCATCTCTTAAGGCCGTAACTTCAGTATCAATCACAACAAATTGCTCTAAAAATGATACGATGGGTACAGTGTTTACGTAAATATCGTCGTTGAAATAAACTTCAACAGTGATCACATCATCGGTTTCGTATTCCGATTCTTCCGGGTTAAAGCTTTCGAGCAAATTTATCGTGAATCGACCATTTCTGTATTCTAAGTCATCCCCAACTGCCACAATTTCCCCATCATGATACATGGTATACGATACATCGGTGGATACATCCGGTGTCGCACTAACAGTGTCTGTTTCAGTTACCGATCCGGTTCTACGTAACAATCGAATTTCACCGGTTGGCGTGGGATCTCCGGTTGGATTCATGTTCAAAAATGAGGTAAGAGAAATCAATCCCGCTGTACCTAATAATGCTTGTTGCGATGCTTTTGGTTGATCGATCAGAATAGCAGCACCGGCAGCTAGCGATGCACCGCCCAGCCCTAACAATACCGATTTAAAACTTGGGCGATATCGCTGAATGTATCGGTCGGTTCTTACACGTTGCGTGTATTCAAAAGTATTGGCCGATTTAATTTCGAATTGAATAACCGGATTCTGTGGCGATACATTACCGACCCTTGATAAAAACTGATCAGAGGAAATGAGTTCAAAGTCGTTTCTATCAATTTCGTATTGATTTTCGACCACCCATTTAGAGCTGGAACATGCCGAACCGATGAGTAAAAACAGAAACAGTAAGTTCCGGAATTGGATCATGCCCAGGGAGTTTGTTTTGAAGCTAGCGCAATTTTAGCCGAATCGATGGCTATAACCAATTCCTCGTTGGTAGGAATCACCATCACTTCTACATTTGAGTCGTTGGTTGATATTACAGTATTTCCACGAGTTGCATTGCGATCTGCATCAATTTTTACGCCTGCGTATTGCATGTCTTTTAGGATCAACTCGCGAATTTTAGACGAATTTTCGCCTATTCCACCGGTAAAGATGATAGCATCCACACCATTCATGGCTGCGATGTAAGCACCGATATATTTCTTAGCTCGGTAGCAAAATACATCAATAGCTTCCTGGCAACGGCGATCACCGTTTTCAGCTTCTTCAAGCAGATCACGCATATCGCCGGCATAACCACTAAGACCCAGCAATCCCGAATGTTTATTCAACAATGCATGCACATTAGCCAGCGAAAGTTCTTCTTTTTCGATTAAATAAAACATGATGGAGGGATCGATATCGCCACTTCGGGTCCCCATTACTAAGCCTTCAAGCGGCGTAAATCCCATACTTGTATCGATAGACAATCCGTCTTTAATGGCTGTGATTGATCCACCATTGCCTAAGTGACACGTAATAATCTTTGTACCATCTTTCGATTTACCCGACTCCTTATAATACTGTCGGCTCACATAATAGTGGCTGGTTCCATGAAAGCCGTAACGTCTGATTTTATATCGTCGATAAAGTCGATTTGGGATTCCATACAAGAACGCATGTTGCGGAATGGAGTGATGAAAAGCGGTATCAAAAACTGCTACGTGAGGCACATTCGGCAAATGCTTTTTCGCAGCTCTAATCCCCTGCAAGTTTGGGGGATTGTGAAGCGGGGCAATATCGAAAGCAGCCTGAATTGCTTCTTCCACGTCTTCATCGATCAAAACCGAATCTTTGAAAGTTTCGCCGCCATGAACTACTCGATGTCCTACGGCTTCAATTTCATCCAAAGAGTGTAAATAATCATTGTCGGCAGCGATTAACAACTCCATAATGGTTTTTAAAGCCGCTGCATGATTGTCTAATGCAATCGTTTTTTTGATGGGCTTCTCACCCTTAAACTCTTGCTTTACAATAGACGTAACCGCACCAATCCGCTCAACCAATCCCTTGCACAAAGTCTCTCTATTCTCTGTGTCGATTAATTGATATTTAATAGACGAACTGCCGCAGTTTATTACAAAAATCTTCATGACTAAAAATTAAAGATGGCTCCGAAACCAATCACGTTTCTAAATTTAAAATTACTCTCGTTGTTCATGGTTGATGAAAGCCAAAATGGAATATCATATCGGACAAAAACGCCCCGATCTTTACCTAAATAATCAGGAATGTTGATCGAAAATTGAAATCCAACACCGGCATCTGCCAACCATTGTTCTGATTCGAAGACACTTTCAACTTTAGATGGGTCCATAGCAGGGAAAAGCTCTCTATTTGGATCGTAGATCACGCTGCTACCTTTTCCTCTACTAACATCAAAAAATGTATACGATCTGAACTCAATCAGGTCGCCAAGATATTTGATGCGTGTTAATTTATTATGAAGAGGGTTCGGAAACTCAATCTCTGCGTTAAAAGCAATTATCTGATAGTGTAAAGGAAATTCGAAAAATCCACCTTCCGTTTTCTCTACTTGTTCAAGCAAATCCGACATATACGATTGATAGCCTCGTAAATTTGCCCCTCCCTCAAAATGAATGAATCCGGCGTTAAGCCAAGGCTCTGAAATGGTGCCGTCTGCCCTAGAAAATCCATACCACATCCAAGATTGAGGTGATCCGTTGGTTGCTAAATATTTGAACTCGGTATTGGCTAATTCTGAAGTGTATCCTGTGAAATTTCTTAATCGAAGCTTTACATCATCTGAAAATTTGATCACATAATTAAGTTCGAGACTCGCATTCGTAAAAGCGATAGTATTCGGCTCAACATTACGTTGAAGGGTGATATCCGCAAAAAACTGACTGTTTTCAAACTTTTCGCTAATCAAAATGTTAGTTCCTATCATGGTTTTCCAACCCTGTTTCCACAAATAACGGTAAGGCTGATAATCAACCTCAAAGTGCCCTTGTTTTGATGCAAATACCGAAGCTTCGATATAATCAAGTTCTTGAAAACCGCGCTGCCAGCGTTTGTTTAGTTGTATTCGATGGAATGAATAGCCTGTTCGAATCGAAGATATTAACTGAACACTTCCCTCATTCATGTAGGAACTTATAGCCGGAATCGGATTCGTATAATCGAGATAGTAACTCACCGGAAGATCCGGGAATTTAGTACCGAGCCAGATTCCCGCATCAATTCGGTGCGGACCGTCTTTAAAGGTTCCTTGCATTTCGCCCAAAAACCGAGCGCCTAACCGAACGCCATCCACCGAGTTAAACCACGCATCCGGATAAATAGAAAGCTCATACGGCTGTGCTTTCGTAGTTGTGGATAATAAACCGGAAGAAATCAGAATGAGAAACGCTATTAAAGCTCTATGTGCCACTCGGGTAGAATTTGTTGGTTTCGTAACAACTGATCTGTTAGCCGAATCAATCGTTTTTGTTCCGGCCAGGCTATCATAGTATCGATTTCGGTGACCTTTACCCAACGGTATTCGGTGTGCTCATCGTCGAGGTTGATGGAGGCAGAATCGGGTATTTCGGCAGCAAAAGCAGGTATTTGATGAATTTGATCTAACGAAGCCTCGTAAAAGGTATTCACAGATGGAATAGTCCAAAAAACAGATGGAAAAACATCTAGCTCTTCTTTAAGCTCGCGAAGTGCTGCCTGCCAGTATGCTTCGTTAGCTTCCACTTTTCCACCAACCATGCGCCATTGATTAGCATAAATTTTCTTTTTGGCACGTAGTAACAGCAAAAACTCCGGAATTCCGGAGTTTAATCTATATATATAGACATCGATGAGTTTTTTCATCGCGAATGCATTACAAATTATATTTCGATCTTCTTGATCTCAAGCTCTAGGGTGCCGGCCGGAACGGTTACTTCTACCGATTCGCCAATTTCTTTACCAAGCAGCGCTTTACCAATCGGCGAATCCACGCTGATTTTCCCAGCCTTAAAATCTGCTTCGTTTGCTGAAACTAAAGTGTACTGCATCTCTTTATTCATCTTTTTATTTAAGATGGTCACTTTCGTAAGCACTCTCACTTTCGATAAATCTAGATCTTTTGCATCAATGATGCGGGCATTCGCCAAGATGTCTTCTAATTTAGTTATGCGGTCTTCCATGTGACCTTGCGCCTCTTTAGCAGCATCGTATTCGGCATTTTCACTCAAATCCCCTTTTGCACGTGCTTCGGCAATATCGGCAGCCACTTCGCGTCGTCCCCTGGTTTTCAAATCTTTTAGCTCAGCATCAAGCTTATCATAACCTTCTTGCGACAAATATTGAACTTTACTCATACTCTTTTTTTGATCTGTTGCTGATATAAATAAAAAGAAGCATGCCGACGCCGGAATGCTTCTTAAAATGTTGGCTAAAAATACAGCCTTTCACACTGTTTGTCTAATCTTTCTGGTGGAATAGATTTAATTAGCCGTTTGGACTTTCCATTTTCGCATCACTAAGTATGCACCCACTAATGAAATGGCACATAAAAGAGAACCTGCAACGAACGCAGCACCCGGAAGCACAAATGGTGCTTGATCGGAAGTAAAATATCCAAATAAGCCGGTCATCATAGGTGGACCAATAATCGCTGTTAAGCTGATCAAACTGGTGAGTGCGCCCTGTAATTCGCCTTGTTGATTGTTCTCAACGCGTTTGAGATGATACCTTGCAAAGCAGGTCCTGCAAATCCGCCTAGAGCAAATGGAGCAATCATCACCAAAATCACCCAACCGCTGGGAGCAAACGCAAAGCCTAGAAATCCAACCATGTAGAAAATCAAACCGATATACACCGATTTCTGTTCGCCCCATCTTGGAATAACCACTCTTGTTAATCCACCTTGGACTATGGCCACGCAGATCCCAACAATGCCCAACGAAAAGCCAACCATAGCTTCGTTCCAATCAAATCGGAACATGGTGAAGTACGTCCATGTACTTTGGGTGGCGTGATGCGAGAGATACAAAATGAAATAGATGACTACCAATCCCGAAATTGCTGGAAACTTCTTCACTTGAAGTAACGATCCTAGCGGGTTCGCTCGCTTCCAATTAAATGGCCGTCGGTTTTCTTCGGATAATGATTCCGGTAAAATGAAATATCCGTACGCACAGTTGATAAAAGCTAAGGCTGCGGAAGCAAAAAATGGAATTCTTGCGCCGTATTCACCCAACAACCCACCAATTACCGGACCTAAAATAAATCCCATCCCAAAAGCCGCGCCGATTAACCCAAAATTTTGGGCTCGTTTTTCAGGCTCGCTGATGTCGGCAATGTACGCTGTTGCTGTTGTGTGAGATGCTCCAAAAATTCCGGCTACAATTCGTGCACCGAACAACCAGTAAATAGTTGGTGCAAAGCCTGTAATGATATAATCAATACCAAAGCCGGCTAAGGATAGTAAAAGTACCGGACGTCGACCAAACCGATCGCTTAAACCGCCCATGATTGGCGCGCAAAGAAATTGCATCCCTGCATACACAAACATGAGCCAACCGCCATAAATAGCAGCTTTTCCGAGTCCTTCGCCTGTTAATTCCATGATAAGTGCTGGAATTACAGGTATAATGATTCCCAGCCCGATGGTATAGAGTACCACGGTGATGAATATAAAAGTAAGGGCTGCTTTTCTGGGTTCTTTCTTGCTTATCGTTTAAAAATAAGCACCAATGATAGGGTTATTTTGCATGGAATGATTGCCTAAATTCAGCCAAAAACTCGATGGTTAGAAAATTATCCACCAAAGAAATTCTACAAGAAAATCTATCGCAAACACCGCCGAAAGGAATGGAGCATGTAAAAGTGGTGCTGCATAACATCCGAAGTATGCACAACGTGGGTTCTGTCTTTCGATCCGGTGATGCTTTCGGAATCTCAGAGATCATACTTTCTGGCTATTCCCCCACTCCACCTCGAGATGAAATCACCAAGACGGCGATTGGCGCCGAAGAGTTTGTGGATTGGCGGTTTGTTGAGGATATCCTAGCTAAGCTTTTAAGGCTTAAATCGGATGGCTATACGATTATTGGCCTTGAACAAACCGATTCCAGCGTATCTTTGTTGGATGTGCAATTCCAAACGGATCAGAAAATATGTATCGTAATGGGAAACGAAGTATCAGGAATTGATGCTGATCTTTTGCCTTTAATAGATACTTTTGTTGTTATCCCACAATTCGGACAAAAACACTCGCTAAACGTTTCTGTTGCGACCGGGGTTACCTTTTATGCAATTCTTGATAAATACTATAAGGCGGGCTCTGAGTCCTAATTTCAATATAACTTCTCTTTATGAACGACTTTATTACCTCACTCTTCGACAAATTACAAGCTATTTTTGACCCTGAAACAATTGGTGCCTGGCTTGCCGAAGGTATTGTTAATTTATTGATAGCGATCAGTGTTTACGCCATTTTTTATCTGGTTTGGAGGATTGTACAATTTGCATCGAAATCTATTTTCTCGAGATCTAAACTGGATCAAACGAGTAGTATTTTTATTAGCTCTATTATCAAGTACACGATTCTTATTTTTGGAGCAGTAACTGCCCTGGATTCAGTAGGAATTAAGACGTCAGCCATTCTTACTTCACTGGGTATCGTAGGTTTAACCATTGGTTTCGCCGCACGCGATTCACTTTCCAATATCATCTCCGGAATCATCATTTTTCTTGATCGTCCTTTTGTAATTGGTGATTTGGTTGAGGTTGATGGGAACTACGGTAAAGTTGATCGTATCACATTAAGAAGTACCCGAATTGTTACGGTAGATGGCAAAATGTTGGCCGTGCCGAATGTTGATGTGATCAATAAAACAGTGAGTTCTTACACCAATTTCCCGCACCTTCGATTGGATGTTCAAGTTACTGTAGCTGTCACAGAAGATATCGACAAAGCGCGTTCTATCTTGCTTTCTTTGGTTCAGGACGAGTCGATATATATGACCGAACCGGCTCCCACGGTAGTTGTTAGAGCATTAAACGATTACAACGTACTTCTGGAAGTTCGAGCGTGGATTCACAACGAAAGAGACCATGTTGCTTTACGATTCAATTTGCGTGAAAAGATTTTCAAAGCCTTTAACGAGCATAAAGTGGCTATGCCTTTTGAAACATTCGCTATTGAACCATTAAAGATTTCGATGGAGTCTGCCAACTAGTACAAAAATTGATGATTAGATAGAATCCGTAAATGTTCGACTTCTGTGGTTCATCAACCTCATAAAATTTTCTCCTTGCCAAATCTTTAAAACCGCTTATTTTTAGCCGAAATTCTAACCAATCAAAAATCATAGATGAGTACGGAAGCAGCCAAGCCCACACTATTCAATCGTTTTTTAAATGCAATCGAAAAAAGTGGGAATAAGCTTCCCGATCCGGCCATTCTCTTTTTGTATTTGATGCTGTTCGTATGGGTGCTTTCTGCACTTTTAGCACCCATAGATTTTGGCGAAGTGCACCCTCTCACCGGTGCCGAACTTCGTGTAAACAGTTTGCTAACCGGATCTGCTCTAGCCAATTTTCTGGCAACTATGGTCACAACTTTTACGGGATTTGCACCATTAGGAATCGTATTGGTTGCTATGCTCGGTGTTGGTGTTGCTGAAAACTCCGGTTGGATTGATGCGGGCTTGAAAAAGCTCCTCAATGTAACCCCAAAAATGTTACTCACGCCGATGTTAATTTTCATCGCGATTGTCAGCCATACCGCTGCTGATGCAGGTTACATTCTTGTTATTCCTTTAGGCGGAGTGATATTCTACGCTGCCGGCCGACATCCACTTGCCGGAATTGCCGCTGCTTTTGCTGGTGTATCGGGTGGATTTTCAGCCAATTTCATTCCCTCAGCCATCGATCCACTCATCATGAGTTTTACGCTTGAAGCCGCAAGGATTTTGGACCCTGAAATCGCTCTTAATCCTCTTAACAATATCTACTTTACAGGAATCTCTTCCATTTTGATTGTATTAGTTGGATGGTTTGTAACCGATAAAATTGTCGAACCACGTCTTGCAAAAACAGTTGTTGATGGCGACGAAGAAGCGATGCCTCAAATGGAAGATGTATCCGACAAAGAAAGTCGTGCTTTCTGGATGGGATTTGGTGCAATGATTCTTGGAATCGTTGGATTGATTGCTTGGGCTATCCCGGCCGATTCTGCTCTTCGCGGACCAGATATGGTTGATCCGAATGTGATGTCGCTTACCTCTTTCAACGCACCACTGATGCAAGCCATCGTGCCGCTTATTTTCATTTTCTTGTTGATTCCCGGCGTGGTTTACGGCGTTGTATCTGGCAAGTACTCCAGCTCGAAAGATATGATCGATAACATGTCGAAGTCGATGCAAAGCATGGGTTACTACATTGTAATGGCTTTTTTCTGTGCGCTTTTTATCGATGCATTTGCCACATCAAACATCGGACTATTGGTGGCTCTTAAAGGTGCTCAATTCCTTCAATCGCTTGCGCTACCGGGACAAATAACCATCGTTGGAATTATCATTTTGAGTGCTTCGGTTAATTTATTGGTTGGTTCAGCATCGGCTAAATGGGCGCTTATTGCTCCGATTTTCGTCCCGATGCTCATGCAATTGGGAATCTCTCCTGATTTAACTCAAGCCGCTTATCGTGTGGGTGATTCCGTTTCGAATATCATTACTCCACTGTTGCCTTACTTCCCATTAGTAGTTGTATTCTGCCAGCGATACGTTAAAAACACCGGTATCGGAACCCTCATTTCGATGATGATTCCATACTCCATTATTTTCGGAATCGCATGGACCATATTCTTGCTTGTATATTGGTGGATAGGAATTCCGCTTAGCTTCGAAGCGAGCTACGTATATCCGTAATGACGAACGACCAATGAGCAAAGACGAACGTTGATCTCTTTACTTTTCATTTGCAAGCAAAGCGAAGCAATCTCAGTATCGAAAAATCAATCGTAAATGCTCTTCACGTAGCTAGAAAGCTTGGTCGTTGACAATCCCCGAACCAAGCGTTCGTCGGCTGAGTATAATATTGATTCTGTTAATGCTGCAGTTGATACATAAAGTGCATCACAATATGAAACTGGTAGTTGAGTGGCTATTTCGAATGCCTCACCAGAAATTAATTCATGAGGAATTAATTCATACTCGCGTTCTTTTAACTCTTCAACCTTTAGGAGTGCAGACTTATAATCAATTTCTCGTTTTCGATATTTCTTTGTAATGATCGAAATCATTTCTATTGGAAATATCATCGGTTGATATAGATACTTAATACTGTGAATTAATTCTTGAACGATCTCTGTGCCTTCTTCATAGAAAAGCACTTTTGCTATTACCGAAGCATCTAAAACAGCTTTCATCGACTGTCTCTTAGTTCACGAATATAATCAACACTATCAGAATGTTTAACGCCGGTTGCTTTGTATTCTGCAATAGTTTCTTTAACTAAATTCTTGAACTTTGTTAAATCGTGACCTGCATGTTTATCAATCATTTCATGCAATTCTGCTTGCAACGAACGATTGTTTTCTGCTGCTTTCGACTTAAGCTTTTTGAGAGTTTCTTCGTCGATATTTCGAATGAGTATATCAGGCATAAGATTTGGCTTTATTTGATATCATAATGATATCACATGCAATCTAAAGTTTCCATTAGAATTCAATGTTCGATAAAAACTGATATTAACACAGTTGCCGAAGTTGGATCACCAAAAAAATCATTGCCTGATCACTCAACATTGACCCATCCTTTCATTATCTTCGCCCACCTGAACTATTCATAAAGCAGACATGCACGATAAGAAAAAGATTTTAGTTACAGCGGCACTACCCTATGCAAACGGTCCATTGCATTTAGGTCATTTGGCCGGAGCTTATTTGACCCCGGATTTGTATTGCCGTTTTAAGCGATTAAAAGGCGATGATGTAGTATTTATTTGTGGATCGGATGAACACGGCGTTCCGATCACAATTGCTGCTGAAAAGGAAGGTGTAAACCCCCAAGATATTGTAGATCGATATCACGAAATGAACAAAAGTGCATTCGATCAGTTTGGAATCTCCTTCGATTATTATGGACGAACTTCATCGAAAGTGCATCGCGAAACATCCCAAGAGATTTTTACCACGCTCTATAATAAAGGCTTCTTCAAAAAGAAGACCGAAAAGCAATTGTATGATGCCAAAAAGGACATGTTTCTTCCCGATCGATATGTGAAAGGAACGTGCCCAAATTGTGATTTTGAAGAAGCATACGGCGATCAATGTGAAAACTGTGGTACTTCCCTATCGCCTACCGAATTGATTAATCCGGTAAGTGCATTATCAGGTGAAAAGCCGGAAGTGAAAGAAACCGAGCACTGGTACATGCCTCTTGGCGATATCCAGCCAAAATTTGAGGAATGGCTAAACACGCGCGAAGGCTGGAAACCGAATGTGTTAGGACAAGTTAAAAGCTGGTTACAAGATGGTCTGGCTGATCGGGCTGCCACTCGTGATCTTAGCTGGGGCGTTCCGGTTCCTTTGGATGAAGCCGAAGGTAAAGTTTTGTATGTTTGGTTTGATGCACCCATTGGCTATATCTCAGCCACCAAAGAATGGGCCACCGAACAAGGTAAGCCAGAAGTTTGGAAAGATTATTGGCAAAACGAAGAATGTGAGTTGTACCATTTTATCGGCAAAGATAACATCGTCTTCCACTGTATCATGTTTCCAATTATGTTGATGGAACACGGCGATTATGTGCTCCCGAAAAATGTACCTGCCAACGAGTTTTTGAATCTTGAAGGCAAAAAGCTCTCTACTTCTCGTGGCTGGGCTGTTTGGTTGCACGAATATTTAGAAGATTTTGAACCGGACTTGCTTCGTTACGCGCTTGGCACTACCCTTCCCGAAAGCAAAGATTCTGATTTTTCTTGGAAGGATTTTCAAGCACGGGTAAACAACGAATTGGCAGCCGTATTGGGCAATTTTGTATTTCGTGCGCTTTCGTTTACAGGAAAATTTGCCGAGGGTAAAGTACCTGAACTGATTGATCCTTCGGAAACCGATTTAGAAGCGCTGAAAGCAATTCAAACTCAAAAAGACAAGGTTTCGGCTGCATACGACGCGTTTAAGTTTAAGGAAGCCATTCAGGAGAGCTTGAACCTGGCTCGGGTTGGTAATAAATATTTCACAGAAACTGAGCCTTGGAAGACTCGCAAAGACAATCCACAAGCGTGTAACAATACGTTGTATGTCAGCAATCAAATTTGTGCAGCGCTATCTGTGTTGATGGAGCCGGTACTTCCTGATTCGATGAAGAAATTACGTGCACAGCTAGGCATGAATAATGAGATCAGTTGGGATCAGATTTCAGATGCAATGATTCCATCAGGAACAGATGTTAATGCCGGAGAAGTGTTGTTCACAAAAGTTGAGGATGACCAAATCGAAGCTCAAATAAGACGACTCGAAGAACGCGCAGCCGCTAACGATCCTGCCAGTAATTATCCTCCATTAAAAGATAATATCGAGTTTGGGGATTTCATGAATCTCGACTTGAGAGCAGGTGAAATTTTAGCTTCAGAACGTATTCCAAAGTCCGATAAACTACTTAAGCTTCATGTTGATATCGGCATCGAAACCAGAACCATTGTTTCAGGTATTGCCAAGCACGTTGATGAGTCGACCGTTGTTGGACAAAAAGTATGTGTGGTAGCAAACCTATCCCCCAAAAAATTGATGGGAGTAGAAAGCAAAGGAATGATTTTGATGGCCGAAGACAGTGAAGGGAATTTGAAGTTTGTCGAGACCGAGGCTGAAAATGGAAGTTCTATCTCCTAAAATGGCGGCTATTAAACTCAAAGAGAGATCAACCCGAACCATCGATTTTAACAATTACTCACTTGGCTACACCATTCTGAAAGACGGAATTGTCTTTCGATTGTATGCGCCGAAAGCCGATCAGGTGAAAATTGTACTGTTCGAGAATTTTGAGCACCTTTACGGAACCGAATTTAACATGCTTAAAGGCGAGGATGGAATCTGGAATTACTTTTGTCCTTCGTTGGAGTTAATCGATACCTGGTACGCGTACAAGTTGAATAAAACAGAAGATTCGGCTTGGTTTCAAGCAACCGATAAATATGTGGCCGATCCGTACAGCAAGCTGGTTACTTCTCGAAATCATTACCTTGGATTCGCGAAAACTAAAATAATCGAAATCCCTGAATTCGATTGGGGGAATGATGAATTTCAAGCACCCAAGGACTTACGCGACTTAGTTATTTACGAGACGCATATTAAGGATATGGTGGCGCATCCATCCGCAAAAACCTATGTTCAAGGCGTTTACAATGATTTTTGGCAAGCTGAAGTGGGCGGAATCAAACACCTGAAAAAACTCGGTGTAAATTGCGTTGAGTTTCTTCCTCTTCAGAATTTCGCATATTTCGAACCACCATTTGGCACCACCATTTCCTCGGGTTTAACTAATACATGGAATCATTACAGCAAGAATTATTGGGGGTACATGACCTCCTTTTTCTTTAGTCCCGAAACTATTTATGCATCAGACGGGAATCTAAAACATGGATCAGTTGTAGGGCGTAATATCAACGCCATCATTGAATTAAAAGAACTCGTAAAACGATTACATGCCGAAGGTATCTCGGTAATTATGGATGTGGTTTACAATCATGCTTCGCAATATGATTTGAATCCTTTGAAGTACACCGCCAAAGACGAATACTTCCGGCTGGATGAGCACGGAAATTATCTAAATGACAGCTGGACAGGGAATGACATCAACACAAGTAATCCGTTTTCTCGGCAACTAATTGTTGAGTCGATAAAGTATTGGATCGAAGAGTTTCATATTGATGGGTTTCGTTTCGATTTAGCCGGTATTATTGATTGGGAAACGGTGGATCAAATCAAAGAAGAAGCGAAGAAAATCAATCCTAATGCCATATTAATTGCCGAACCCTGGGGTGGCGAATATAAACCGGCAGGATTTTCTGATCACGGGTGGAGCAGCTGGAATGATAAGCTCAGAAACGGTTTCAAAGGCTACGATCCTGTAAATGATAAAGGGTTAATTTTTGGCGGATGGCATCATGGGTGCAATCGATATGCGCTCGAAAATTTCATCCGTGGCACGCTAAAAACCGGCGAGCATGGATTGTTCAGAACATCCGAGCATTCGGTAAATTACATAGAAGCGCACGATGGCTACACCCTCGGCGATTTCATTCGAATTGCGTTAGATTCATCAAAACGTGATCAAAAATTTGAGAATAAAAATGAAGTCACCAAACTCTCAAAAAACGAATTAGCCATCGCAAAACTTGCAGCAATGGCGTTAATGGTTAGTCAAGGTGTGAGTATGATTCATGCCGGCCAAGAGTGGGCCAGATCGAAAGTAATTGAAGACTCAACCGGCCTTGATCCCAGAAATGGAATGCTCGATCATGATAGCTACAATAAGGATAATGAAACCAATTGGTTAAACTTCAATGAGATTCAGAATAATCAAGAATTGTTTGATTATTACCGTGAGTTGATACATTTGCGTTTGAAGAGTCCGGCACTGCGCAAATCTGACCCCGGAGCTATCAATTTTAAGGTTTACCTCCATCCTCTTCACATCACATTCTCAATTGATGGAAAAAGTGCGGAAGATCCATACGATTACTTTATTTCACTGAATTGCGACCCAAATTCATCCCATAAAATTGATTTACCCGAAGGCGACTGGAATATGGTTGCAAATGCAAGAAAATGTAACGTAAAAGGCATTCGCGTAATCAAAAATCAATTTCGACTCCCACCTAGCACAGGAGTTATACTTCGGCGGTTGCGTCTGAAGTAAGCATAAAATATTTTACGTTGCTTAAAATCTAACATATTAGGAGATCATCACTTGGCAATATCATCAAACACAGAACGTGGTGCCTGGAATTCTAGGCTCGGCTTTGTACTAGCAGCAGCAGGATCGGCAGTAGGCCTTGGTAACATTTGGAAATTCCCTTTTGAAGTAGAAGCAGGTGGTGGAGCCGCCTTTGTTCTGCTTTATTTGTTTTTCTGTTTTGTACTCTGCTTTCCGGTTATGGTAACAGAAATTGCTATTGGACGAAAAACCAAGAAAAATGCAATCGGCGCTTTTGATGCACTTGGATTTCCTAAATGGAATTTCATTGGTAAAATTGGGATTCTAGCCGGCATAGTTATCCTATCATTTTATAATGTTGTTGCGGGATGGGCGTTTGGCTATTTCTTCGAAATGGTAACCGCTAACTTCGAAATTGGCGCCCAGTTTGGTGACTACACCAAAGATGTATTTAAAATCGGGCTCTACTCCATCTTCTTCATGGTGGCTACTTCATTTATCGTTTCTAAAGGAGTTAGTTCAGGTATCGAGCGTGCTGCTAAAATTTTGATGCCAACCTTAATCATTATGATTGTAGGTATTTTGATTTATGCATTGACTCTTCCAAATGCATTTACCGGTGTGAAATTCTATCTCGTACCAGAATTTTCGGAGCTGAATTTAAGAACCATCGGCGGTGCATTACGTCAAGCTTTCTTCTCTCTATCGTTGGGGATGGGTGCATTAATTACTTATGGAAGTTATTTATCACGCAAAGAGAATATTGTTACTTCTGCAGCAATGATTACCATTTTTGACGTTGGTATCGCGTTTATTGCAGGATTGATGCTTTTCCCAATTGTTGCTTACAGTACCGGTGGCGATATGGCGAATATTGAAGGTGGTGCAGGACTTATTTTCGTTGCTCTTCCGGGAGTATTTGAAACCTTGGGAACCACTTTAGGCGCCGTTATGGGTGGTGCGTTCTTCTTATTGCTTTCCTTTGCAGCGCTAACTTCTACCGTTTCTTTACTAGAAGTTCCTGTTGCTTATATTGTTGATGAGCATAAAAAAACCAGAAAGAATGCAGTTATTATTTCTGCAGTAATCATTTTTGTTCTTGGGTTGCCTTCGCTTGTTGCTAATGGCTATAGTGCTTTCTTCAGTAACTTTATTACCTATGTTGGAGCCAATACTTCAACCGATTTCATGACCTTCTTTGGTCACCTAGCTGATGTGCTACTGTTACTTGGTGGTACGCTCATTGTAACCTTTGCGGCTTATATTTGGAAGAAAGAAAATCTGCATGATGAAATTGCAACCGGTTACGAAGGATATCACGATTCCATAAATAAAAAGCTTATTGATTTTGCCATCAGTTACCTATGCCCTGTTTTATTGGGTATTCTATTTGTATTGGTTGTACTTAGTAATTTCTTTGGGATTTCGATTATCAACTAATATCCAATTTAGTACGGGTAGCTAAACTTTCTCCTTGTTAAACACTGAGGCTACCCCTATTTTTGCGCAACTAAAAACGGAGTTACAATTTAATGTCAAAAGTCTCTACATCAGATTTCAGGAACGGTTTAGTTCTGAATATGGATGGCGAATTATATTCGATCACAGAATTTCAACATGTTAAGCCCGGAAAGGGTCCTGCCTTTGTGCGTACCAAATTAAAAGGTATTGTAAACGGCAAGAATATTGATAAAACATGGCGATCAGGCGAAAAAGCCGAAGCCATCCGTGTTGAAAACAGAGAATACCAATACCTGTACAACGATGGTTCAATGTTCTACTTTATGAACAACGACACCTACGAACAAATTCCAATTGCTCCTAATCAGGTTGAACGACAGGATTTTTTAATAGAAGGACAAACCTGTAAAGTGTTATTTAATGCTGATGACGAGCAGGTTCTTTATGCAGAGCCACCAGATCATCTAGTATTAACTGTTTCGCAAACTGATCCAGGTGTTAAGGGCGATACCGCTCAAGGCGGTTCAAAACCGGCAACACTCGATTCGGGTGCAATCGTAAACGTTCCGCTTTTTATACAAGAAGGGGAAAAAATCCGCGTTGATACCCGAACCGGATCTTATCTTGAACGAGCTAAATAATTTCTCATGGATTTAAAATTAATAAAGAATATTCTAACCATGATCTCCGACTCCGATGTGGACGAAGTTTCCATCGAAGAAGGTGATTTTAAAATCAAAGTTAAGAAGACAGGTACGGTTGAGCAGATAACCTACACTCAACCTGCCCATGCGCCGCAAGCACCGGTTGCACAACCTGCCGCACCTCAAACTCCCGCTGCACCTTCTGCCCCGGCTGAAGCTGAGAAAAGTGCTGCACCTTCAGGAGAAACAGTAAAATCTCCAATTGTTGGAACTTACTATCAAGCTTCTTCACCAGATTCAGATCCGTTCATAAAAGTGGGTGATAAGATTCAGCAAGGTCAAACGCTTTGTATTATCGAAGCCATGAAGATCATGAACGAAATTGAAGCTGAGTTCGCAGGAACTGTGAAAGATATTCTTGTTACCGATGGTACTCCTGTTGAGTTCGATCAGCCTTTATTTATCATCGAAAAAAGCTAATTCAACTGCATGTTTAACAAAATTCTGATTGCAAACCGAGGCGAAATCGCACTTCGAATCATTCGAACATGCAAAGAACTTGGCATCAAAACGGTGGCTGTTTATTCCACTGCCGATGCAGAAAGTTTGCATGTTAAGTTTGCTGATGAAGCTGTTTGCATTGGTCCCCCTGCCAGTAAAGATAGTTACCTGAAAATCCAGAGTATTCTAGCCGCTGCAGAAATTACAAATGCAGAAGCCATCCATCCCGGATATGGTTTTTTGGCTGAAAATGCTGAGTTTTCACGTATTTGTAGCGAGCACGATATTAAATTCATAGGCCCATCGCCTGAAGCCATCAATAAAATGGGTGATAAAGCGGTTGCTAAAGCAACTATGATTGCCAACAAAGTTCCGGTTGTACCCGGTAGTGATGGAATTGTAGAAAGCTTTGAAGACGCTAAAAAAGTATGCAAGGAAATCGGATATCCTGTTATTATCAAAGCATCTGCCGGTGGTGGTGGACGCGGAATGCGAGTTGTTGAACGCGAAGAGGAATTAAAAAAGAATTATGAAATGTGCTGCAACGAAGCAGCCAGTGCCTTCAACAATCCTGAAGTGTATATCGAGCGATTTGTAAAGAATCCGCACCACGTTGAGATTCAGGTGTTAGCAGATCAACACGGCAACGCTATTCATTTAGGCGAACGTGATTGTTCGTCGCAACGACGACATCAAAAGATTCTGGAAGAAGCTCCTTCTCCGTTAATGACCCCTGAACTTCGTGATGAAATGGGACTTGCTACCGTTAATGCAGCCAAATCGGTAAATTACGAGGGCGCAGGTACGGTTGAGTTTTTGGTGGATGATGACCTGAACTTCTATTTCATGGAAATGAATACTCGAATTCAGGTAGAGCATCCTGTAACCGAAGAAGTGACAGGACATGACTTAATCGAGCAACAAATTCGCGTTGCTGCCGGCGAAAAAATTGATGAGTTATCAGTAGAAATTGAAGGTCATTCGATTGAATGCCGAATTAACGCCGAAGATCCGGAGCATGGGTTCCGCCCATCTGCTGGTGTAATTACCGTATTTCATCCTCCCGGTGGACATGGTGTACGTTTAGACACGCATGCTTACTCTGGGTATCGCATCCCTCCTTTTTACGATTCAATGATCGCTAAGCTCATTTGTACAGCTCCAACACGCAAGCAAGCAATTGCTAAAATGAAGCGTGCTTTGGAAGAGTTTATTATCGAAGGGATCAAAACGACCATTCCGTATCATATTCAATTGCTTGACGATCCTAATTTCCAAGCCGGATCGATTAGCACCAAATACCTAGAAACTTCATTCAAATTTAAACCTAAGGACAAAGAATGAGCACTCCTTCTGATTTAAAGTACACCCCCGAACACGAATGGGTTCGTGATAACGGCGATGGAACTGTAACAATTGGCATTACCGATTTCGCCCAAGGTGAGCTTGGTGATATCGTTTTTGTTGAACTGGAAGATCCCGGTACAGATTACTCGAAAGACGATACTTTTGGTACTGTGGAAGCCGTGAAAACGGTGTCAGATCTTTATGCTCCTATCGATGGAGAAGTAATCGAATTGAATGAAGAATTAGAAGACAATCCTGAGCTCGTAAACGACGATCCTTACGGTGCTGGCTGGATGATTAAGATGAAAGTTGCCGATGCCGGCCAACTCGATTCTTTGTTATCAGCCGACGAATATCAGGACATCACCTCTTAAGTTATCTTTTAAATGAGCAGACATAACGAGTGGATTTTAATTTTAGATTATGGTTCACAGTTCACGCAGTTAATTGCACGGCGATTACGTGAGTTCAACATCTATTGCGAAATCCATCCGTTTAATGTCGATTTAGAGGATGTGCTAACACCAAAGCCTAGCGGTGTTATTCTTTCGGGCGGTCCAATGAGTGTTAATGACGATGGCGCTCCGCATCTTCAAACCGAAATATTCGATTGGGATGTGCCCATTTTAGGCGTTTGTTACGGCTTACAACTCCTCTCTCACACGGCCATTCCAGGTAGTGTTACCAAAGCTGACAAACGTGAATACGGTCGTGCACATTTAATTATCGATAATTCCAGCGATCTACTTAAAGACATCGAAGATGGCTCGGTAGTTTGGATGAGTCACGGTGACCATATCCACAATTTGCCAACTGATTTTGAGATTATTGGCCACACCGCTAATGCCGAAGTTGCTGCAGTTAGGCATCTTAATAAACAAATTTATGGGGTTCAATTTCATCCCGAGGTTGCCCATACCGATTGCGGAAAGCAACTTTTAAAAAACTTCGCTTACAATATTTGTGGATTATCCGGCGATTGGACGGCCGCTTCATTTATCGATGAGCAAATTGCATCCATCCGTGAAAAAGTAGGTTCCGATAAAGTGCTTTGTGCGCTATCAGGTGGAGTTGACTCAACTGTAGTTGCCACCTTAATCCATAAGGCCATTGGCGATCAGTTGGAATGTGTGTTTGTAGATAATGGATTACTACGTAAAAATGAGTTCGAGGATGTTCTTCATCTTTATACACGCGATTTACATCTTCCGGTTCGTGGTGTTGATGCCACTGATTTATTTATGGAGCGCTTAGAAGGTGTTTCTGATCCCGAGAAAAAACGCAAAATTATCGGCGTTAGTTTTATTGATGTATTTGAGCAAGAAATCGGCACCGATTTTGATTTTAAATACCTCGCCCAAGGCACGCTCTATCCGGATGTAATCGAAAGTGTATCGTTTAAAGGACCATCAGCAACGATAAAATCCCATCACAATGTGGGTGGCTTGCCCGATAAAATGAAATTGGATCTCATCGAACCGGTACGAGAGTTGTTTAAAGATGAGGTGCGCGAGGTTGGACGAGAATTAGGAATCCCGGAGCATTTTATATCCCGACACCCATTCCCGGGTCCCGGTTTAGGAATTCGTGTGATCGGAGAGCTCAGTAAAGAAAGGCTGGATCTTTTACGCGAAGCCGATAAAATCTTTATCGACGAGCTGAAAGCGAATCATCTTTATAACGAAACCTGGCAAGCCTTAGTGGTTCTGTTACCTGTGCAAAGCGTAGGTGTTATGGGCGATGAACGCACTTATGAGTTCACCGTAGCTTTACGGGCGGTAACCAGTGTAGATGGCATGACAGCCGATTGGGCGCATCTCCCCTATGATTTTCTAGCTCATGTTTCTAACCGGATAATTAACGAAATTAAGGGCATTAACCGAGTAGTGTACGACATCAGTTCGAAACCACCGGCCACCATCGAGTGGGAATAATTTAAACAGAACAAAATGGATTCTGTGTAGTGTAAAGCGCTACAAGTACAACAAGCATGAAAAAAACACTTTTCTTTACAGTTTTAACACTGATTCTGCATACATCCCTTTTTGCACAAAGCATTGAAATGGGACGTTCTCTATATCAGCAGGGAGATTACGAACGAGCAATTTTTGTTTTAGAACGTGTGACTGGAGAGGAATCGATGTTATTGCTAGGTAAAAGCCATTTTGCTCAGCGTAATTACTTAAAGTCGATTAACATTCTAACTTCGATTTCTGAGTCGAATTCCGAGTGGCATCAAGATGCAAATTACACTATAGCTTTAGCCCATTTTCAACTGAAAAATTATGCGAAATCTTTTGAGTATTTAAACGATTTGATTACTGCTTCACGAACTACGACGATTACACGCCGAGCAGATCAGTTCTATAATGATGCATTGGGATATTTGACCGATAAACAGCGTTTTGATGTTTTTAAGAGTGTTTCGAAGGATGAAATCAGATTAGATTTAATCGAACAATCGCTGGGTAGAATTGATTTTACTTTAGCTACCGCATTGTTTGATTTGTATGAAGACTCAAAAAGTGAAGATTCTCCCTTACGAGAAAATCGTATTAAAACGGCCCTTGCTGATTCCATCCAATATCAGCAAAATTTTAACCCGAATCGCTTAAAAACTGCTCCTGACGGTATTTCTTACAATATCGGAGTGGTATTGCCACAATTCGAGTTTAATGCGCCTGAGTATGAAATTCCACAGCATTTATACTACGGTATTCAGCTAGCAGTTGAGCAATTCAATCAGGAAAATCCGGATACCAAAGCCTTTATCACCTATCGAAACACTAACCCTGAAGAGAACACGGCGAATTCAGTAATGGCTGATCTCGTTTACAAAGAAGATATAGATGTTTTGATTGGTCCCTTATTCTCTGAAGTTGCAAAGGAGTTTTCTGATCTTGCTGAAGCATATGAAATTCCAATATTACTTCCTCTTGCCAATGCCGACAGCCTAGACCTTTACAACAATTATGTGTTTCAGTTGAACCCAAGTTTTGCAACTCAAGGTAAAATAATGGCTAGAAAGGCCGTTTTAGAGCTCGGTTACGACACCCTTGGAGTAATTGCTGAGGCTCAATCACTAGGTGCACCTGCAGCGCGTGCATTTCGCCACGAAGCCGAACGTTTAGGTGGTTATGTTGAATACTATTTTGAAGAAGACTTTGAAAGTCTAGGCTACGATATCCGAGATTACACCCAATTTTTCACTACAAACATGCTCGATTCAGTGGCCATGGTTAAAGCGGTGTATGCCCCTTTTACCGGATCAATCGCTCAAACCTTGATCGAAAGTATGCTCACCGATTTAGAAGCCATGCGAAGCGATGTTGCCATTTTAGGGTCAGAAGAATGGCGTGAGGTAAATATTGAATCACGTAGGTTAGACTCTACTCAACTTTATTTTTCACGTTCTTTTGATGTTGATACAAGTACATCAGAAGCACGAAAATTCATTTCTGAGTTCAGAATTCGTTTTTCAACTTTGCCTAATCAATTTGCTTATATCGGTTACGATGCAGCCTCTATTATTTTGGATCAGCTCGATTTTATAAATAATCCGGCAGATTTAAGAGATTCTCTTAAAAATCTACGTGGCTATGATGGCTTAAGTATCGATGTGAGTTTCAATGGCACCCACGTGAACGAACAAATACGAATCGAACGTATGGTACGGGATCGTGAACGTAGTTTTGTGGCACAACCGGGACAATCTCAGCAGAACAGACGAAGGCGATAACTTTTCGATTTAATCCGATTGCGCAGCATCCCGTTCTTGTTGTCTTTTTATTCGGTATTGTTCTCTTAGCCACTTTCTCCATCGCTCCGAAGCCTCCTGATGTTCTGCGAAAGTTCGTGAAAACTCATGCCCACCTTCGGGGTTCGCAACCATATATAAATAATCATGGTTAGCAGGCCGTAAAGTAGCCACAATTGTTGATAAACTTGGATTCGTGATAGGTGCCGGTGGCAATCCTCGATTCAAATAGGTGTTAAAAGGATGTTGAAATTTATAGTCTTCGAATAACAATCGGCGGCGTTCCCCTAAAGCAAAGTTCACGGTGGGATCTGCTTCAAGCCGCATTCTGCGATCAATTCGATTCCAATATAAACCGGCTATTACAGCTTTCTCTTCTTCAATTTTAGCTTCCCACTCAACAATTGAGGCCATTGTTAAAATTTCAGAAATCGAATTTCCATTTTGGTTTACTTCCTCTGTAAATGGTTTTACAACGCTCTCGTCAAACTCTTTTAGCACACGTCGGATGATATCTTTTGGTGTTGATGTCCAATAAACTCTATACGTTTCCGGAAACATTCGCCCCATCAACTCTTCTTTGCTTAGGTTTACTTCAGCCAGAAATAGTGAATCTTCAAAAACTTCATTCAGATTTGTAGATTCGAATTTAAGTCTTGAAGCAACGGCTTCAGCAAATCGCTGCTGATCTATCCCTGGCAATATTACAATCTCAACCGGATCTTGAATACCAAGCGCTAATTTTGATAAAAATACTTCGTAAGGGTACTCACCAGAAAAATCGTAATTACCTACTTTAAATTGCCTCCATCCCATTAATCGAGTAACCCAACGAAAATCCGCATCATCAAACTCAACGCTGTAACTGTTCATTAACTCGATTAACTCTTCAACGCCAATAGTTTCATGAATCTGTATTGAGGTTGGGCTTTTAAATTCGATGGCATCATTTGCTGAGATTCGCAGTTGTCGGGTGCCAATAACAGCAACGCTAACCATTATTATGGCTAGCATCCCGGTGATAAACTCATTTTTAGTTACCGAAAATTTTCTAAACAAATTCATACCTAAAGATACACAGTTCCAATTAATCTTCTTATTTCAAAAAAAACGTAAATGAACAGAATTAGTTCGCAACCTTAAAAAAATGTGCTCGTACTCCCGCCCCGAAGAGCAAACGAGCTTTTGGATGCTGCAAAGCACCAAATGCCCTAAAGAAAAACCCGAACTTTGACCGGTTCGGGTTTCTTTTTATGATAATCTACTTTCTAATCATTCATAAGTACTTATTTTGATTCGAAAATTTCGATCAAAAATTGAATATGCTCATTCAAGGGCTTGTTAATTAATTCGGCCCCTTTATTGATGTCTTCGCGCGACACATTAGCTGCAAAATTTGCTGTTTTAAGTTTCTTATTTACCGATTTGGGCTTCATCCCTTCGAACCCGGTTGGCCGCATTAGCGACACGGCATGCATGAATCCGGATAACTCATCACAAGCAAATAAATAGCGCTCAATCTCTGTCAAAGGACTTTTCCCGGTTCGCTCTGGAGCGTGAGCTTTAATAGCCTCGACCACAGACTCAGATATGTCATACATTGGGAAAATATGTTCGATGGCATAGTTCGGATGTTCATCCGGATGCTTCTCCCAATCAATATCATGTAATAAACCGGCAATCCACCATTCCTCTATTTCCGTATTACTTTTTGAGAGATGATTAGCATAGGCTTCCATTGCAGTAGCTACCATTTGGCAGTGATGGCGCAAGGCATCATTTTCGATAAATGAATTTAAAAGTTCTTCTGCATCTGCTCTTGGTATCATCGTAATAAAATTCGTTATTAGTAGAAATTTTCCACCATAAACTTACAACTTCGTGGAACTACGGAAAAACAGAATCATAAAAAACATATTCTTTTCGGTATTAATGTTAACAGCCACCGGTTGTTTAAATAATATTGAAGATGTAACCGGAACCGTGCAATCAGAGATTAGTTTTAGTACCGACGTCCAACCCATTTTACAACAACACTGTGTTAGCTGTCATAATGGGAATTTTGCTCAAAATAACTTTAATGCATCTAGTTATGCTTCGATAATGTCAGGTTCGGGTGTAGTATATGGTGCAAATATAGTGGTAGCTAATGAACCTGACCAAAGTGGACTTGTAGACATAATTGAACCCAATCCCGAAAGTGGATTGAGAAGAATGCCTCAAGATTCAGCTCTAAGTGGCGATGAAATTCAAACTATTCGTGCCTGGATTCTTGAAGGCGCTTTAAACAATTGATCATGAAAAAATTATTTACCCTTTTAATTGCACTCGTCCTCTTTTCACCGCTTCAAGCTCAAAGCTTTTTTGCTGAAGATGGCGAAGCAGTTTTTATATCAAAAGTACCATTACATACATTTGAAGGTAGTTCTCAAAATCTGGTTGGCTTAATAAACCTGGATGAGAATATCCTCGATTTTTATCTCGATCTGGAAACACTCGATACCGGAAATGGCAAACGCGATCGGGATATGAAACTCACTTTAGAAACTGAGGAATTTCCTTTTGCTGAATTCTACGGTACTCTCGTATCACCTGTTGATTTGAATAATTCAGAACCTCAGCCCGCCTTGGCTAAAGGGACGTTCAAAATTCATGGCGAGCAGCAAGAAGTTGAAATTGAAGGCACACTTCAGCCTACAAGCGAAGGTCTACTACTGAAAGCAAACTGGATACTTAATCTCAACGATTACGATATCGAACCGCCATCTCTTTTGATCATTAAAGTGGATGAAAATCAAGAAATCAACATCGAGATTCTTTTAAAACCATATAGCGAGGATCAATAATGCGTTTTATCACTTCTATCATTTTTCTGCTTGTTTTTTCTTCTTCGATATTTGCGCAAATGCAGCGCCAACGTGCCGTAAAAGATGGTCCGGTTGATGATATTTTCAGAATTGGTTCGCTTATTGGGATGAGTACCGTTGTTAATTTAGAAGCCCGAAATTTGAACAGCTTAATTACCCATAATTTTGGGCTCGTAAGTTCCGGAATCGAGGAATTCTATGGCTTAGATCAAAACGCAGCAGTACGTTTGGGATTTGATTATGGAGTAACCGACAAGCTAACCATTGGAATAGGTCGAACCAGCGTCGAAGATAATGTTGATTTCAGGGCAAAGTATATTGTGCTCGAACAACTCAAATCAGATAAAATGCCAGTCCAGGTTGCTATTAAAGGCGATGTAGGAATCAACACACAGAAGAATACTCAGTTTGATGATTTTACCTTTCAGGAGCGGTTAAATTATTTTGCAAGCCTGATGGTTGCTAGAAAAATTAATAAGCAGATTTCGCTACAAATTGCACCAATGATTTCTCATTTCAACACCGTGAAAATTGAGCAAACCGGAGTTGTACCTGAAAATACGCATTACGGTATCGGATTAGGCGGCAGATATGCGTTCGACGAACGTAAAGCGATTACTTTCGAATATCTACCGGTAATAGGAGATCGATCTCCGGGCACTAAAAACCATTTCGCAATCAGCTATGAAATTGAAACCGGTGGCCACGTTTTTCAAATGTTTTTTATGTCGGGTAAATGGTTTACCGAACAACATTTGTTGGCTCGTACAAACACCGATTTCTTTGCTGGTGATTTCAGACTTGGTTTTAACATAAACAGAGTGTTTGGACTCTGAGTTTGGCTAAAACATTGATCGAAGCTCTTTGGCTACTTCTCTGTTATATCGAAATGCTAAATCTTTGTGATTCACTAAATCAACGATGGTTCCTATCAAGCATAACCCACCGGTAAGCAAATACAGAATTCCCATTCCAATTTGATTTAACAAAAACCGATGAATTCCGGCAAGACTAAAAAAGCCCAAAAGACAGGTTAATAATATAATTTGTGGATCTTTTCGACGTGCGCGATATGCGTTAGAGAATTGCCCTAATTGTTCTGCGTTTAGTCCTTCAGTAATTTTATTTAAGTATAAAGCCTCATCTCCGGTTGCTTCCGGTATAACATGGATAATATTAGACATATTTTGTACCCAATTCTTCTGTTTTGTAGTTGATATAAATAGTTTTCCAAATAAATAGGATTCTTGCCACAAGCACTATTACGGCTATTGGCCCCATAAAGTTGGCATTAATTGATGCTTTCAAATCTCCGCGAAAAAGGTAGGCAATTGAGTGCCCTAATCCATCACCTAGACAAAAAGTAAATCCCATACGCTCAAACAAACAAAGTGAAGCACTGTCTGTTGTTGGGTTCATTATCGCCAACATCAAAATCCCAATAAAAAACGCTATCCATTCAATATGCAGTGATTTATTCGACATACTTATTTGTGGTAAAGTCTCCATAAAATAGTACCCGCCTGAATTACCAGTTTTGAGGTTAATTCAAACTCAGTAGACGATATTAATCCAGATCTTTTAATAATTATTGCTCCAAACATTGCTGATTCTTCCGGAATCTTGTATTCATTTACTAAAAAGCCTTGTTCGTTTACCGAGAATAATGGAACTACGATTTCAGCCGGTAATTTCTGTTCAGTTGCTAATTCTTTGAAAAAAGTTTCATCTTCGTTGTACACGTGATTGCTAAAGAAAGGTTGTCGAGATTCTACTAATTTTTCGTATCCGGGTTCACCCGTTATATCTCTTATTACTTTAGTATCAGAAATTGCTGATCCCTGAAAATTGATTAACTGAGAACTTGCCTTGCCAAATACCCACATTCCTACAAAATCGGCATACAAAAGAGCTCTTAGTTCCGAGCATAATGTGTGTGCGGTATCTTTAAACAAGCCATTTAAAGCGGTATCCATTAAACTCATCACCAACTTGTTCTTGCTTTCTTCCAGCGACCCTTCCAAATGATCAATTACAATATTAGTAACTAATTTCATATTGATCTGTTCAACAATCTTTTGGGGATATTTGGTAAACAAACTCTTAGAAATAAAATGAGACGCACCCAATGAATAGGCCTTCTTCTCTTTTTCAACCGAAGGCATACCGGTCATTATCAAAACAGGAATTTTTTTTTTGTCTTGATCAGAGCGAAGGCTTTCTAACAACTCAAGTCCTGTTAGGTTAGGCATATGAATGTCAGAAAGAATGAGGTCAATTTTCTTTTCTGATAAGATATCTATGGCATCTTGCCCATTTCTTGCATGAACTAACGAATAAAGCTTACCCAATAAACTTTTAGCCAAAATATGTATGGCTTCATCATCGTCGATAATTAACAGAGTATAGCTCATTTCTAACGATTTAGCTTAAGGGTAATAGAATTGAAAATGTCGTTCCTTCATCAACTACTGAATTCACAAAAATTCGGCCTTTATGCAGTGCAATATAGTTCTGAACAACATCCAGACCTAACCCCACTCCAACATCACCTTCTGTGCCTTGAAGGCGAATACTGCCATTCTCGTTGAACAAGCGCTTAACCATATGAGCAGGTATACCAATTCCGGTATCGATCACTTTAATTTTTAATAAATCTCCGGATTGTTCTGTCTCAATTGTTACACTGCCACCTGAAGGAGTGAATTTAATGGCGTTTGATACAAGATTTGTTAGGATTATTTCGATTTTTATCTGATCCAATAAAAACTCACGGTGGTTTCCTTTAATATTGGAAATGAGATCTATTTTTTTGAGGATTGCTTTAGGGCGATGCATTTTAATCACATTGCTTACAATCTCCTCTATATCTGATGGTGCTTTATTTACAGTAGTTTTTAGATTCAAGTGGTTTTCATCATATAGCACTTTATCGACCAGATTTAACAGCTTATTTGCACTTTCCCCTATTATTTCAGAAATCTGATATTCTTCCGTTTCAGGCGTGTACATTGCTTGAAGGTGATTACTCAAACCCAGTATTCCATTTAAAGGATTATAAATATCATGACTTACAATGTGCAGTAATTCTTTTTTGCGTTGATTTAAGCCACGGTACTCTTCTTCTTGACGTTTTAGTTGTTCTAAACTCAGGTTGTACGCTTTTATAGCTTGCTTTAAAGAAAGCTGAGTCTTAATTCGAGCTAACACCTCTTCTTGATGAAAAGGTTTCTCAATGTAATCCACTCCCCCAGCATCAAATCCCTTTAGTTTATCCTGAATCTCGGTTAATGCCGTTATAAATATTATGGGAACAGTATTTAATTCTTTTATTTGATGTAAACGCTGAGCGACCTCGTACCCCATCATATCCGGTAAAAGAATATCTAGTAGAATTAGATCTGGTTGTCGCTTTTGGGCAATTCTGAGGCACTCTTCGGCATTATACGCTACCAAAATATTATAGCCGGCTGCTTTTAGAAGTACAGTAAGTAACTTCACATTCGACTCAACATCATCAACTATAAGAATCGTAAATTTCTCTTCTTCAATGTGGAACTGTTTCATAATAAATCGCAGTTAGTTTGAAGAAGCTATGAGGTTAGATTCGTTTTTAAAAGAAAAAGATGAATTTGAAAAAAGATTGCAACTTTTTCGTTTTTCGTTCGTCCTTACAACACAATCCAATCCTAGGTATAATGAAAAAAATAACATCCAAGTTTAGATCTTCTTTTTCATTACTTCTGTTACTTTTGTTTATCGCTCCCGCATCATTTGCAAATCCTGTAAACGATGATGTTATACTGGAGATAACCGATAAGGATAATCAGCTCACTCTAGGCATATCTAAAGAGCATGTTTTTATTGTAATTACCGAAGAACTTCGAGATTTTTACAATGCCGAAATCAAAAATTATGAACGTAAAGAGTGGCATACTTTTGCAGATTCCGGAGGAAATTATATTCCCGGTAGCCACACTTATATTGATTCCGAGCCCATTCAAATTCCATTATCCGACATTCATAATATTTCATTTAAAGAAGGAACCATCGAAGTAAGTTTTATTCCTAACACCAGATCAACTTTTAAAAATATTTTATCCGATCTGGGTGCAAATTTCTTCAATAATTTCAACGAAGAAGACCTAGAGTCGTTCTACGTAGCCTATCTAAACATTCGTTAACATCAGTTTTATTGTAACATTCTAATACTTTAGACACTCCTGTTAAAAAAAAGGAGATGACTATGCTGAAGTATATACTGCTCTGTATATTAGCAATATCGGGCTATTATGCCTGGTCGATTTACCCCATTAAACATGGCCCCGGAGTCACAAATCCGGAACGCCCAATAATGCAGTTAACTGCGTGGGAGAAGCCATTTTCATATAAAGGGAACACGTTAAATCCACAAAAAAGATATAAAAGTGATGTTCGTGTTCTTCAAAAACGCCGATATTTATTCGATGATCGCTCGGAGTTATCACCTGTCGACATTTTAGTTGGTTGGGATGAGATGTCGGATGAGCGCAATATTGAATTTATTCATTTTAGTATGAGCGACAGAGAAGCTCGCCTGGAGTTTACAAAACCCCCTATTCCTGTAGAATCAATTAACAAACAAATTGAACATTTACATCTTATACCTTCCTCAAAAGAGATTAAAGATCAAATACATAGCCTTCGGCAAGGGAGTAAAGTAAAACTTGAAGGTATTATCGTGAATGTAGAGTCTGTAGATAATTATAATTGGGCTTCAACGCTTACTAATTCAAATACTGAATCCTATCGAAAAATGATACTTTGGGTTGAGTCGATTAGAGTTGATTAAAAAACTTTTGATTTTAGTGTTTATAAACTTGAATTGAATGTAAATATGCACTTTATTTTACATACTTCTTTTAAGGGTCAGAAATCAAAACGTTATGTCGTCAAAAAAAGTAGGAACTGTTAAGTGGTTTCATAATATCAAAGGCTACGGATTTATCAACTCAGATAACGACGAAGAGATATTTGTACACTACAGTGAAATAAATACTGATGGATTTAAAAAGCTTAAACGAGGTGAAAAAGTTGAATTTACGTTGGCTACAGGTGATAAAGGACTACTGGCAAGAGATGTCTCACTCATCCCAACTGCTGATTCAAATGATCCCGATATCTTTTAATCCATACAATTAATGACACGTTGGCTTAAGGATGTAATCCTTGATGTAGTAGCTCTATCATTAATTATCATTTACACGATTACAAGTAATACTGTTCTCGAGATAATTCTTTGGGTGTATACAGTACTTCTGTTATTGGGTAAAGTGCTCTACTTTTCTTTTAACTATTTACAAAAGAAAGCTGATACCGAACAAGTCCCTCCCATTTTTTACCATTTTATATATTTAGTAAGTGTTTCTGCACTTATATTCAGCCCAAATTATTACCTCGCAGCTGCATGGTTAGTAATTTGGATTCTTTCCGCCATAGCGATGGTTAAAAAACAAAAAAAGACGAGCCCTAAATAATACTAATCATTTGCAAAAGAGACTTAAAGTAGCCTTATGGCTTCTTTCGATTATCATCGCTACTACCCAGGCAAGTAATGTTATTGCTCAAAATAGTGACTCTAATAGCATTATTTATATAACAACTAATGTTGGATATTCTTCTAATTCTGTTCTGTTTCTTGGTAAAACACCGGATACTCAATCATTTTTCTCCTATATAGGATTTGGGAAAGAAATTAAGAGTCCGTTTGAGGGCATTAAAACTTACGTTACACGCGGAATTATTCCATTTATCGAATTTAGTTATCCAAAAAGAGACGAAGGCAGTCGTCGTGATTTAGTTTCCGGTTTTGGCATCTCCCCCATTGGATACACTTTTATAAAACCATTTAAGAATTTTGAAGTTGAAACGGGTATAAAGAGCGGTTTTAATCTTATAAATAAAACTTTCCCTACAGATAAAGGGCGCCGCTTTAATTATTCGTTCGATATTAAACTTGCAGTTCAACGACAAATATTACCCCAAACCTACTTATCTTTAGGCTATAAATTTCATCATATTTCTAATGCCCAAACTGGGTCTGAAAACCCCGGCATAGATTCTAATTTTATTTATTTTAGTATAAAACAATTCTGATATGTCTCTAACAGCTTCCATCGAAACTTCCAAAGGAACCATTAATCTTAACTTATTTGAATCAAAAACTCCGAAAACGGTAGCTAATTTTGTAAACCTTGCTAAACGAGGCTATTACGACGGTTTAAGTTTTCATAGAGTAATCGACAATTTCATGATTCAAGGTGGTTGCCCAAATGGTGATGGTCGAGGTGGACCGGGTTATAACTTTCAAGATGAATTCGACGCTGAACTTAAGCATGATGAACCCGGTGTATTGTCAATGGCTAATGCTGGACCAGATACAAATGGCAGCCAATTTTTCATCACGCATATCGAAACACCCTGGTTAGATGGTCGACATACTGTGTTTGGTAAAGTTGTCTCAAGCGAAGATCAAGAAGTTGTGAACGCAATTTCACAAGGCGATACCATCACTTCTGTAACCATCGAGGGAGACTCAGATTCTTTATTAAATGATGTAGATGAAGTTAAAGTTTGGAATGAACTGCTAGACGACCGTTTTGATGGTTTAAAACCTGCCTGAAATGTTTGAAACAGGCGATATTGGCTCCACTAAAGGTTGGCGTAAAAAGCTCTTCATCATCATATTTGGAGCCGAAACTAAGTGGGGCAAATTTTTTGATGTACTTCTAATTGTAGCCATCTCACTTAGCGTATTGGTTGTAATGCTAGACAGTATTGCAGCTTATCGCCTACAGTTTGGAGAATTGTTTAAAACTGCAGAATGGGTTTTTACCATTCTGTTTACCATAGAGTACCTCATTCGAATTGTCGCGGTAAAAGAACCTCGAAAATACATTTTCTCCTTTTTTGGGATCATCGACTTCCTAGCTATCATTCCTACCTATATCAGTATTTTATTACCGGGTACCGAGTATTTACTTGCTATCAGAGTACTGAGAATTCTCCGAGTATTCCGTGTTCTTAAACTGGTAAAATACCTCAATGAGGCTGAATATATCAGTAATGCATTAATTGCAAGTAGGCGAAAAATTACGGTGTTTTTATTTGCCGTAATTATGTTAGCAATTTTTGCGGGGTCACTATTATATGTAATCGAAGGACAGGAAAATGGTTTTACTAGCATTCCAACAAGTATTTATTGGGCTATAGTAACCTTATCTACCGTTGGTTTTGGTGATATAACTCCGGTCACAACCTTAGGTAAATTTATAGCAGCAACCATTATGGTTCTTGGCTACGGAATTATTGCAGTTCCTACTGGAATCGTTAGCTATGAAATGGCAAGAGTTAAAACTGCTCCAAGGCAATGTCCCCGTTGTAAATTCGACGACCATGATCAGGATGCGATTTACTGTAAAAAATGTGGAGAAGCCTTAAAATTAGAGTGAAACTTTTTTAATGTTGGGTGGTAACAAATCCCGAACTTAAATTAAGATCAGTCTATGAGAAATAATATTTTTTGGGGAATTCTGATTATTACCCTTTTCGCCTATCCTACTCAATCATTTGCTCAAGATTACGATTACTACGACGAACTTGAATATCGAAAATGGCGCGTAACTTTAATCGGGCCAATATCTACAAACGGAACCCGAACGACTGATTTTACTGCAAAACGTTCGATTAACTTGCTTGGAGGATACCACGGAGCGTTAGATGGTTGGGAAGTTGGTCTCCTCTATAATGGCACCAAATATTACTCCGCCGGGCTACAGATAGCGGGTATAACAAACTTTACTCGTGGCACAATGGAAGGGTTTAACATTGCGGGTCTAGCGAATGTTTCTAATAAAACGATGGCTGGCCTACAAGTAGCAGGAGTTCTTAATTACTCTAATTCCAATATTGAAGGCTTACAAGCAACTATGGGAATTAATATGTCTAGAAGATCTACCTCAGGTCTCCAAGCAGCAGGTATTGCGAATATAAGTGGTAATGATATCGAAGGATTGCAAGCTGCGGGCATTATTAATGCATCTAAAGGCGATATTTCCGGACTTCAAGCAGCAGGAGTAATGAACATTGCCAAAGATAATGTAGAAGGTTTACAGGCGTCCGGTATCCTCAACTTTGCCGGAGATGACTTATCGGGCATGCAAGCTACTTTTGGTGCAAATATAGCATTGGGTGATATTGAAGGTTTATTTGCTTCTGGTGCGTTCAACTTCTCTAGAGGTGATGCATCTGGTTTACTTTTTTCAGGTGGGATAAATGTTGCACAAAACATCGAGGGATTATCGATTGCCGGTGTTGGTAACTTCGCAAAAGATCTAATGGGTGTGCAATCAGCTCCTGTAAACTTTAGCCAAACGGCCACAGGCGTACAAATTGGAATCCTTAATATTGCCAAAGAATTTGAAGGTGTGCCACTTGGTGTATTAAGTATTTACGGCAATGGTAGAAAAAATATCGACGTACGTTTTTCTGATGGCGGTTTCACTGACTTTTCTCTAACCACCGGTACACATCGTGTTTATAACATGGCCATGTTTGGTGTTAATTCTCTTCTCGATCGTGATGTTTATCGAATTGGATTTGCCGTTGGTTTAGAGAAAAATATTCAGGATTCTTTTGAAAAACTCGAAAGCACTACCCTTTTTGTGAACCAGGAATTTAGTGCCCATCATGTGTTTGAAGGCGATTTCGATAAAACTCTTAACATGATGTATTCTTATAAATACCTTGTTGGAAATCGATTTGGCAATGGCTTATCACTTTACGGTGGTCCTAGCGTTAATATGCAAGTTTCACGCGTTACCGGTAGCGATGATTATAGTTGGTACAGTGTTTGGTCGCCTTCACGAAAAGGCCGTGAATATCAATTTTGGGTAGGATTTACCATAGGTGTTCGCATGTTCAAGCAGATGAATTTACCGTTACTTGAAGATGATTGGGATCGACTTGAAGGGCGTTGGGATTGGTAATAAACTATTCAGTTGTTACTAATTTGTGATGTTCTTTTTTCTCGGGATTGGTATCTACTAAAGAACTGTTAGCAGATTAAAAATCCATCCTATATGAAAACCCTACTATTTTCAACACTCGTTATTGCTTTATCAAGTTTGGCGTTTATATCAACAGAATCTAATTCCGATGATCATAACCACGCTGATGAGCATTTATACAACGAAATGAAACACTCCAGAACAGATACGGTGCCAACATTTCCATATCAGAAAACGGAAGCCGAATGGAAAGAGATCCTAAGCTCTTCGCAGTATCGAATCC
Source organism: Balneolaceae bacterium (assembly GCA_017643365.1). GTDB lineage: Bacteria > Bacteroidota > Rhodothermia > Balneolales > Balneolaceae > HXMU1420-13. Next base: position 202,039 of record JAEPNO010000005.1, read on the forward strand.
TACGCAAAAAAGGAACCGAGATTCCCTACATCAACGAATACTTTGATTACAAAGGCGACGGCATCTATGTTTGCGCAGGTTGTGGCCAACATTTGTTCGATTCGAAGCACAAATATAAAAGTGGAACCGGTTGGCCTAGTTACTGGAAACCCATCGACGATAGCTTAGTGGTTGAACTCGAAGATCGAAGTTTCTTTATGGTTCGGACCGAAATCGTTTGTTCGAATTGTGGTGGGCACATTGGGCATGTTTTCGACGATGGCCCCCAACCCACCGGCTTACGCTATTGTATGAATAGCACCGCAATGAAATTCGTACCTCGCGATGAAATTACTGAGACTTCATCGAATTAGATTGTAATTCATGCGATTTTATATTTTCTTTTCAGGCGTCTACTAAGGCGCCTTTTTATTTTAACTCATCTCAGAATCATGGCTAAACCGGTACTTCTAAAAAAAGCAGAATTCAATCCCAGACTAAAAACCTACTTAAATCTGTATGGCGCATTTATGATGCTTGTGATGATTTTCACCATTCCGTTCATTCCCTTATGGTTGATAATTGCACCTGTCTTCATAAACAAATATTTCGAGCGTTTAGAATGCGAATTAACCACTAGATCACTACGTTTTAAAAAGGGTTTTTTAGTTCAGATCGAGAAAACGGTTCCTTTAGATAAAATTCAGGATTTAACGTTTAAAGAAGGTCCCCTTTTACGCATGCTTGGACTCAGTATCTTGAAGGTAGAAACTGCCGGAAATTCGGGTACCGGTGTAGCTGATTTAAGTTTGTTAGGTGTTGTTGACGCCATGGAATTCCGCCAAATGGTATTCGATCAACGCGATAAAGTTACCGATAATGCAAATTCGGGTGATACAAGTTCCGAATCGATGATTGAGATATTAAGTGATATTCGCGACTCCATTAAATCGATTGAGCAGAGATTAGCTGAAAAATAGTTTAAACTATTCTTTAGAGTTAAGCGTTAGGGTGATGATTCTTAACTAATTGGGGCATTATGAATTATCGGGTTATTCTGCTATTAAGCACACTGCTTATATCTTGTTCATTATTTAATAACGAGCAACAAATCGTTTTAGATGAGGAGTTTATTGTTGGTGAATGGGTGCTTACAGATTTCGATGGAGATTTAAATTTAGTATCCTTTTCGCAAGTTGATACTTCTAAACTAGACAATTATATCTACTACAATTTTACGGAACAGCCCCAATATTGGCATTTTAAATGCGAAATAATTCACTCCAAAAAACCTATCAATTATAATTATTGTAGATGGCGAGTAGATGGAAAGAGTCCCGATCTTTATCTAACATTGCATTATAATTATGATTTGATTAATTGGACTAGCCTTTTCCATCCTCCAATGGATTCTTATTATTTATACAAGGTTACTAAGCTTAACCAAAACTCGTTAAATCTGGACTACATTTTTCAGGGGCCAACAGAAGATACTTTTATTCCCGAAGATCAAGAAAGATAGGTAGCTAAAAGCTCTTTCACATCATTACAAAGAAATCAACTTGTATAAAAGATTGAAGTTTATGAAAACTCATTTCCTCATCTTTATCCCATTACTTCTCTCCTGCTCCTTGTTTGACAACGAACAGGACTTTGAGATTTATCCCCCGAATATTATCGGTGAGTGGATTAGAACAGATTTTACAGGAATTACGGAGTTTATAAATCTATCTCAGGCAGATACAAGCTCAATTGAATTGTATATGAAGTACACTTTTGGTGATAATAATACTTGTGAATTAGAAAGTAGTAATTCAAACTCTTTTTATTTTTATGGGTGTAAATGGTATATAAATAAAGATGATGAAGACTATTACTTCTTCTTACAATTTGATGTTGATTGGGGAATTTGGCCGGGTCCGGTTTACTGGGATTTATACAAAATAAGAGAGCTTTCAGATCAAAAAATGACTCTGATTTTAATTGATTCGAATAATGATCGCGATGAATAAAGTATTACTCCCAATGATTTTATTAATGTTGAGTTGTAATATTTATAACACCGATGAAGTGATTATTGATAGAAATTTAGTAACTCAAAAATGGATGTATACGAGCGATCAAAAAGAAATGGAATTGATACCATATGATCGAAATAAAGCGAATGAAGCCAAATACCACATTATTTATGATTTTTCAGACGGATGCCAAATTATTCACTCAGATCGAAAGAGTAATTTCTACCAACAGTGCTATTGGAGCCTAAGAGGAAATGAAGCAAATTTGTTTCTAACTCTATCTTACACAATAAAAAGTGAGAATAATACGGTTCAATTGTTTAGGTATTTCTATGAGGTTCTTGAATTATCAGAACAGCGATTTGAATTGAAATACATCGAACAAGTTTTTTAACACCATTCAAATTTAAGCAATGAAATACTTTATACTTTTTGTGCTTCCTTTGATTATAAGCTGCTCTCTATTTGATAACGAACAGGCACTAGAAATCAACCCCAATCACTTAATCGGCGAATGGCGTACCAAAAGCTTTTACGATGACCTTGAACTCATTGAACCTGCTGAATTTGATACTTCTCAAGCCGGTTCAGTTTTTGGGATAGAGTTTATCAATAATAATACCTGTAGAATAACGCCAATTAAACCACCTCATTTAAGAATTGGAGCATGCGAATGGGTAATCTATGGATATGATCCTGAAGTATATCTCAGAATTCAGTACACTCAAATGATTGATCAATGGCCCATTGATTATAGCTTCTTATATAGAGTTAAAGAGATTTCGAATCAAAATATAACACTCGATCTTCTAGCAAAGAGTTAACATGAAATTTTTTGTATTTATACTGCTTGTTTCTTCTTTCGGGTGTGCATTGTTGGAGCCAAATACTGAGTTTGCTTTAACTACGGAAGAATTAAGTGGCGAATGGATAAGAAGTTCTTTCGAAAATCAGTTCAATCTTTATCGTTTTGATGAACCCCTTGAACAGGAAGATGTTCAGCATATCAACTATTCATTTGTAGACAATTCATACAGTACATGTTCGATTACACATTCAGAAAAACCCATTAACTACTATTACAATTGTAGATGGTTTCTACATGGCGATGAGTATCCTAATCTATTTTTGTCGATGGAGTATAAAATTCAAGACAATCCAAATGATGACACATTTAGATTATTGTTTAAGATTGTATCTAAATCAGATCAATCAATCACACTTGAAACTATTCGTCGATCTTTTTAGGCAACAGTCGTTTATTGAAAAACCAAACAAGTCCTAAGGCTAGTATCCACTGCCCCACAACGGTTGCCACCGAAAACGGATCGAAAGGATTGTACCAAGTATCTGGCGCGTATTCGGTAGCCGACAGATAAAACCACCAGAGCAAAAGCGTGATTACTTCAACCGGGATGATGTATTTAAGTATGATTTCCCACCAACCACCAAGCTTGGTTTTGCTGTCTTCGGTGTTCACCAAATTGAGACGGAAATCTTTAGCACCAAAACTGATAACGGCATACGAAATAAATGCACCTGATACCATCAAGCCAACGCCCCAAACAAAGTCCTGATTCGCAAAGAAGGTTAAATTTAGGGCCGATGGAATCCCAAAAGCGAATCCAATCGCACAAATCCAGATGGTTGCTTGTTTACGCGAAACACCCGTATCTACAAAAACTTTTACGGCAAGCTCGATCATCGAAATTAGGGAACTGAAAGCGGCAAATGTCAGCCCAAGAAAGAATAAGATGGAGAATATTCCTCCTCCTCCCATACTTGCAAATAACTGAGGCATCCAAATAAAGGTTAAGCCTGTACTTGCCGGACCTGAAGTCTTCATTACGTTTAAAATTTCAGCGTCTGTCATGGTAGAGCCAAGTGTTCCGAACACGGTGCTGAATATGATGATAGCAGCGAGCAACGAAATCATATTGTTACCGATTCCTGTTTGGAAGGCGCTAATTGTAATGTCATCTTGCTTGCGCATGTACGCGCCATAGGTTAAAATCAATCCCCAAGCGGCTCCGGTGTCCCATGCATTTTGAGTTAAAGCCTCAAGCCAGATCTGCGGATCTTTCAGCGTCGACCAATCCGGAGTAAACAGATACTGAATACCAGCCATACTACCTTCTAAAGTCACCGATCGAATCAAAGAAACCAGAAGCACCAACAATAAAGAAGGAATTAAGACTTTGTTGATCCGTTCGATGGATGAAATTCCCTTAACTACCACCCATCCACCAAAAAGCATAATTATAGCATGCGTAAAAACCGGCATACCTGAGGCGTGGAAATTATCCCAAAGCATCAAAGAAGCTTCGTATGAGTCAGGTAATGAAGAAGTAACCGACTGGAATAAGTAGTACAAACACCATCCGGCAACAACGCTATAGTAGAACATAATGGCAGTTGCTACAAAGCCGATGAAACCACCCATCCATCCTTTTTTCTCGCCAATTAATTTAGCGAAAGCACCTACAATGCCTGATCGGCCATTCCGTCCAATCCCGTATTCTGCAATAATGAGAGGAATCGACCAGAGGAACAAGAAACTCAACCACGCTATTAAAAACGCGCCTGCACCGGTTTCTCCACCGTTTTGAGCGGCTATTCTGGGGAACCTCCAGATGTTTCCGGTACCTATTGCAATGCCCAAAACGCTTACTAATAAGCCGATTTTGGACGAAAATCTTTCCATTTTAGGTGCTGCCATGCAAATAATTGTTAATTAGAAAATAGGGGAACTTTTGGCTCGTTTCGATAGCCATTTGAACCTTATATTACACATCATTTTGATGTGATTCAGGCTATGCATATCATTGCTGGCCAATCATACTGGTTAATAATCGACTATCCAAAATTTTTTCAATAGCCGAACTTCATTTACATGTTTTCAAATCACAAAACGACGAATAAATACTTAGCACTTTTTGCATTCCTAACGTCGCTGATCATCTACACTCTAACCATGGCCCCTACTGCTAGTTTTTGGGATGCCGGTGAGTTTATAGCGGTTGCGCATGGCCTTCAGGTTAATCACCCTCCCGGGGCTCCTTTATATTCCATAATGGGACGATTAGCTTCCATGTTTATGCCTACGGAGTATGTTGCGGCAAGCATCAACTTTTTAAGCGTACTTTCATCAGCACTTACAGTGATGCTTTTATACCTCATCATTGTTCGTTTGATACGAGAATTTAAGGGGCATCCAGACGCAATGTCGCTGATCGACAAAATCGGGATGTATGGCGGCGCAATGGTTGGCGCCCTTACTTTTGCTGTAACCGACACTTTTTGGTTTAATGCAGTTGAAGCTGAAGTGTACGCCATGTCGATGTTTTTTACGGCAATTGTAGTGTGGCTGGCACTTAAATGGAGCGAAAACCACGATGCTGATTACAATGAGCGCTGGCTGGTGTTAATCGCCTATATGTTTGGCTTGGCAATTGGGGTCCACTTGTTGAATTTACTGGCGCTATTCTTCGTCGCTTTGATCGTGTACTTCAAAAAGAGAGATTTTACCCTTCTCTCCTTCGTAATTATGGGCGGAATTGCCGTTCTATCGTTCTTTTTGGTGTATCCATTTTCGATTCAATACCTCCCCGATTGGGCCGACAAAATTGGTGATGCTACCTATGGCTTAATTGGACCATTCACTTTTGTGTTGATCATCATCGGATCACTTTCGGTATCTATTTATTACACTCAAAAGAATAAATATCGATTGGCGAATATTGCGCTCATCAGCTACGCTATGATTTTAATTGGCTACTCCAGTTATTCGGTCATCATGATTCGATCGATTGCAGATCCACCGGTAGATGAAAATGATCCGGAAACCGTAGAAGCTTTTGTTAAATATTTGAAGCGAGAACAGTACGGCGACACCCCAATTCTAAAGGGTCGTTATTATGATGACGCCACTGCACAGATTTCACAGGACGAAAAGTTCTTTCCACGTCGCTACTCAAGCGATCCACGCCATATGCAATTTTATGCTCGCTACGATAGCGATTTGGAGTATTTCTTATCACACCAGGTAAACCACATGTACATCCGGTATTTTAACTGGAATTTCATAGGTCGCCAGGCAGATATACAAGATGCGGGTTGGCAATCCGGCTTTGAGGAAGAACGCTATCCCGAAAACAAAGCGAGTAATGCCTATTACTTTATTCCATTCTTGCTTGGTGTCTTTGGCCTGATATACCACTTTACGTCCGATTGGAGGCGGGCATTTGCAGTCTTTGCCCTCTTCATTGTTACAGGATTGGCGATTATCGTCTTCCTCAACCAAAGTCCATATCAACCCAGGGAGCGAGATTATGCCTATGTGGGCTCCTTCTTTGCCTTTGCAATTTGGATTGGAATGGGAGTTAGTGGTCTTATCGAAATGCTGAAATCCTATACCAAAGAGAATGCTGCTATTAGTTATGGTGTGATTGCATTGTGTATGCTAGGCTCTCCGGTACTTATGGCTGTTGAAAACTGGGACGATCACGACCGTTCCGGCAGATATGTGGCTCCGGATTATGCCAAGAATTTATTGAACTCGTTAGCTCCAAACGCAATCGTATTTACAAATGGCGATAATGATACCTTCCCTCTTTGGTATGCCCAAGAAGTTGAAGGAGTTCGTACTGATGTACGTATTGTTTGTTTAAGCTTATTGAATACCGATTGGTACATCAAGCAGTTGAAACATCAGTGGTCGCATGAGTCAGCTCCACTACCAATCAGTTATACCGACGAAGAAATTGATCAGATTACGTCCAGAATTGATCGTTGGGAACCTAAGAATATCACGGTACCCGTTGATAAAGAAATGCTGAAAAATGCATTCTCAGAGGATTATCAGTACAAAGAAGCCATTGGTGTGAAACCCGATACTTCACTGCAAATTCTGCAAACAGGAACCGATTTCGAAATGCCTGTCGATTCGCTGGATAATCAAATGAGCTGGCGAGTAAACGGTCGTTTTTATGGTAACGATGCCCAAGGTAATGGTATTTACTATATGCAGGTTCAGGATTTATTAATTTTAGATCTGCTACAAACGAATAACTGGCTCCGCCCTATTTATTTTGCCAATACTGTTTCTTCACAAAGTATGTTGGGAATGCAGGATTATTTCAGAACTGAGGGTAAAGCGTATCGCATTATCCCAAAGAAAATGGAAAGTGAATACACGGGATATATCGACACTGAAATCCATACTCGTCGATTAAATAACTTCAGCTTCAAAAACTGGAACGATCCAGATCTCTATCTTGATGAGAACATTAGAAGAATGCTAGGTAATTACCGCTTTAGCTTCCTTCAGCTGTCGGAGACTTACTTAAAGCAAGGTCAGCCGGATAGCGCTGCTTATTGGCTAAATCGAGCCGAGGAAATGATTCCTTTCCGTGCCGATGAGGAGAATTACAATTTACAGGCATTGTTTGCGGTAAATTATGTTCAACTGGATATGTTGGACAATGCACGTCGTGTGGTTGACATCATTAAACCAAATATTGTACGTGATTTCACTCGTAGCTATGAAGCATTTTTACGTGCCGAAGCCGAATTTCAGGATTTAAATGCTGAGTTTGAAGAAGCCCGTAGAGAAGGCCAAATACAAGCACAACGCAGTTTACGCCCTCAAATTAATGCAACTTACGAACGCAGACAGAGCTATGGCGATCAAATGATGCAAGTGCGTCAATATTTATCCATTGCCAGCTATGTGCTGTTCAAAATCGGTGAAGATGCCGAAGCAACCGAATTGGTTAGTTTAGTGAATGATGCCTTCGAAGGCACTCCATTCCCTACGCTGCCATCAACTGTTGAAGAAAGTGAAATGGAAATGCGTAGATACGGTTTAACTAACTAAGCATTTTTATATATTTCGCCGAAATACACCATTATGATACATCAGTTTACAAAAGAAAATATAGAAGCCATCGGCAATGTTTTAGGCGCTACGCCTAAGACGTTAGGTGATGATGTGTACCGCATCGAAGTTAAAAACGAAGAAGAAAATGCCAAACTCGCGCTCGAAATTCATCTTGGATTAGAGGCTAATGGCAAACAAATGAACCTGGTTTCGGTTTATTCCTTCAATACGTTTTTACAACTGCAAAACTGCACAGCTTTTATCGCAAGCGATATTCTGGAACAAGTTACCTTTTTCGGTAAATCAGGCGATAAAACATCCGGTTTAATTGTTGATAAAGCAGCAGGCTGTAGTTTGTACGCTAATGTAGATGAGTCTATCATTTCGGGCGATTTTACAGCTTTACCGGAAGATTTGATGATGTGTGGTATTGCGCTTTCTCTCACCGAATCGATGGACGACGACCTAAAGATTTGATGATGGAAGACCTCCATCCTATTCATTTATTTAACACCAGTGGCATCGAGATTCCAATTAGCGAATCTGATGCCATTTTTTTATTGGAAGCAGTATCAAATCATTTCGAGGTAGATTTCGAACTCGTTGAAGTTGTTTATGTGGATGAAGCTGAAATCAAACGCATCAACAACGAGTACTTATCACATGATTATGTAACCGATATCATCACTTTTCGATTAGACGAACAACAATCTGATTCAGATATCGAAGGCACTATTTATTGCTGTGCACAACGGATTGCAGAACAAGCCAAAGAGTTCGATCAGAAATCAAAAACGGAATTCCAACGCGTGCTTGTGCATGGGCTTATCCACCTGAATGGCTACGATGATCAAACGCCGGAAGAAAAACAGGAAATGACGCGCTTGGAGAATCATTTCCTGGGATTGATGGATTTGTAGGCGGGATTTGTTTGATCAAATCGTGAATAGGAAACGATTTAAAATAAAAAGCACCAATTCGTGCGCTGGAAATATGGATATGAAATAAAAAGCACCAATTCGTGAATTGGTGCTACTGGGGTAAATTATTCAAATATTTAAATGGCGTTACGGTTGTACATTGATTAATTGTCCCGATAATTGTAACAACTGAACCTCTGCGCGCTTTGCCTGCACTTTTAATCGTACAATGTTTTGCTGAACACGTGAAACTCCCAATTGTGCTTCTCGAAACTGTGTGTTTGTGATTTGTCCTAGATCAAATAACTCTTGGCTCCTCTCGAAATTCAGCTCCGCCGTTTCAAGGTTTAGTTCTTCTTTCTCAACTAAGAACAAATTGGTTTGATAATCCTGGTAAAGGTTCATCACATCTCGTTCTAAAGCTTTCCCAGCTAGTTGGAGCAACTCCTGATTGTTTTTCAGGGAAACCATCGCATTTTGTATTTGAGTCTCTCTGCGAAAGCCGTTGAATAAATTCAAACTCACCGAAATCCCGCCGTTAAAGCCTTTCAACTCCTGATACTCAAATTGACCGGCATCCTGTTCATTTTTCGTGTAATTGTAAGCCCCACTTAACGAAACCACCGGAAATCGATCGGACTTAGTTTGCCTTAGTTGCAATTCAGCGCTTTCAGAAGCTAATCGACTAATAACAATAGCCGCATTATGTTGCCGTGATTGCGCAAGAACTTCGTCAAGCTTCATAGATGTGTTGATGGAATATTCATCCGCCAACGAAATATCACTTGATGGCGAAGCACCTAATTGAATCAATAATGTACGTTTTGCATTTTCTAAACGTGCTTTCGATTGCACATAAATAACGCTGTCGGCATTTAAATCTACTTGCGCAGTCAGCACATCCAATCTCGAGGCATTCCCAAAATTAAATCGCTCGCTAACACGATTAAAACGATCTTTTGAGCGTTCGATTGATTCTTCGGCGATCCTTAATGATTCATTTTCGAATAAAACATTTAAGTATTGGTTGATTACCTGAATGAGCGTGCCTTCGATTTGAAGTCGGGCCGAAACACCGGATTGCTCGGCAAGATTTTGCAAATTCTTGAAGGTGTAGTAATTCCCAAAACCATCAAAAAGCACATAATTTGCAGCAATAGATCCCGATAGCGAAGTGCTTCCTGCATCCGAAACGTTGATGTCCCCTTGGTTTCCGGGAAATCGAATTTCGGTATCCTGCACTGAGCCGGTATAAGATCCGGAAGCTGTTACGGTGGGCAAGAAACCGGCATTTCCTAAGCTGGCATTGTTTTCAGCAATTTTGACCGTTCGATTAGCTACCGAAATATCATGATTATTTTCCAGAGCAATTTTAATGGCTTCTTGTAGTGAAATTGCACGGTTTGGTATTGTTTGATCCTCTTGAGCTAGTAATGCGGTATTACTAAAACAAAGGACGAATAGCAGAATTGTAATCTTATTCATTTTCTTTCTCCCATTCGGTTTCAAGGTATGCAGGTTCAACTTCTTCTCTTTTAATAGTTAATTTTTTGCCTTCCCATGCCCAAGTTCGAAGCCATTTGCTGTTTACTCTTAATGTATTGGCAATCAATAAAAATGCAGGTAATACCGAAAGCAACAGAAAAGTACCTACTAATAAGCCGTAAGCAATGGTGATGGCCATTGGGATAAGAAACTGTGCTTGAAAACTCTTTTCGAAAATTAGTGGAGCTAAGCCTGCACAAGTGGTTGCTGTAGTGAGCAAGATTGGACGAAAACGAGAACGGCCGGTTTCAACCAGTGAGTCAATAACGTCTTTTCCTTGGCGAATGGAATTATTGAATGCGTTAATAAACACCAAGCCATCGTTCACTAAAATCCCGATCAATGCCACAAATCCTAAGAATGAAAGCAAACTGATCTGGAAGCCATGAATGTAGTGTCCAAAAGCCATTCCAATTATTCCAAATGGGACAATACAATAGAGCACAGCGGCTTGCATGAATGACCTAAAAGTGAATGTTACAATCGAAAATAGTAGAATGAGTATTGCAGGTAAGGCAAATTTAGCTGAATTCGCTGCTTTTTGCGTTTCCCGAACTTGCCCTTCAAATTGATAGGTAACGTTGGGATGAGCCGTCAAAACCGGAGGCAATGCAACGTTTTCAACTTTACTTAGAGCTTCAGTTCCGGATACATCAAGATTAGCAAGCTCAGCCTCTACCCTGATCTCTCGCTTTCCATCCCGGTGATTGATAGCCACCAAGCCGTTTGTAAATTCAATATCTGCAAGCTCTCTTAAGGGGTAAGAACCTCCGTTTGCTGATCTGATCCTCATATCCAACAACTGGCTGATATCCCGCCGATCTTCCAACAGATACCGCGTCCATACTTTTACTTCGGTAGTTCCACGTTGAAGGCGCTGTACTTCATTTCCAAAGAATGCATTTCGTACCTGAGCAATCACCTCACGATTAGTAAAACCAAGTGCATACGCACGATCTTTTAATGAAAGCTGAATTTCCGGTTGATCTTCGTTATCGGTATCGGTGATATCGCGCAGGATGTCTAGCTTTTGCATTTCTGCGATCAGCATTTCTTTAGCGCTCCTCAATTCTTGGAAATTATCAGCAGCCAATGAAACCGAAACCGGCTTCCCAAATGGGTTTTGTGAAACGAATGAAAGTACCGTTGCATCCGGAATCGCACCAACCGCCTCTTTTATAGCCAGCGATAGATCGAAACTCTGAATATCACGCTCTTCGGATGGAATTAGATAAAAGCTCACAGAGGCTTTATTACTTCCCGGTCCTATTTTAGATACGATGTTTCGGATATATCCTACATCATCGCCAGTACGTGTTTTGTATTCCTCATTCAGCCTGATGGCGCCCTCTCGTATTTGTTGAACTCTAAGCTCAGTAATCGATTCTGAGGTTCCTTGAGGCATTTCTAGGGTTGCAGTTACTGCATTCTGCTCGATATTCGGGAAGAAGGTCGTTTTCACATATCCGCCGGCAATTGCTCCAAAAGTGATAATTAAAAAACCCAATGCCGTTAGCACCATAAAGGTTTTATTCTGCAGCGAGAATCTCAAAAACGGCACGTACAATTCATCACGCACATAAAAAAGTTTCTGCTCTAACCAGTGTTGAATACTTTTGTCTTCTTTATCAGGATCTTTGTGCAGATCTTTTGAATGTGCGAGGTGAGCAGGTAAAAACAAAAACACTTCAATTAATGAAACGAGTAATGCACCAGCTACAACAAAGGCTATATCGCTAAAGAAATCGCCCAGTTGACCATCCACAAAAAAGAAGAAACTGAATGCGATACTTGTGGTTAGAATCGCTGAGGTAACCGAGGGAACTACTTCCATAGTACCTTCAACAGCAGCTTTTAGAGGATGCATCCCTTCCTCATACTTCTGATAAATATTTTCGCCCACAACAATGCCATCATCTACCAGAATCCCTATCACTACAATCATCCCAAACAGTGAAATTACGTTAATAGTGATGCCATAAAATGCAGCTAACACAAACATCCCCAAAAATGAAATAGGAATACCAAGGGCCACCCAAAAAGCGAGTCTAATCCTAAGAAATAGTCCAAGTAGGATAAAAACCAATCCTACCCCTAAAAGTCCATTTTCCTGCAATAATTGAATTCGCTCAACCAACGAAACGGTGGCGTCATCAACCAAAACAGCTTCAACCCGACTATTTTCTGCATTAAACTCATCGATGTAGGTTTTTACGAATTCAGAGGCGGCTAAAATATCTTCTTCATTTGTGGTTGTTACAAAGATGAATACCGCCGGTTTGCCATCCAGATAGCCTTTATTGGTATTCTCGTTGAAAGTGTCCTCGACGCTCGCCACATCCGAAAGCTTTACAATGGTTCCATTCGGATCGCTTTTCACCACTATATCATTGAAGCCTTTCGCATAATAATTTTGCTCATCCACGCGAATGGTGAACTCCCTTCGCTCACCACGTAAAATCCCGCCGGTGATTCGCACATTCGATGCAGCTACCGCCCGGCTGATATCGGCAAAAGTTAGACCGTAAGCCCGCAATGCATTTTCGCTCACTCCAATCTGAATTTCCGGTTCGGTAAATCCGCTAAGTTGAAGTTGAGAAAGGCCATCGTAAGCAAGTAATGCGTCTTCAAATGCATCGATGGTGCTTTTAAGCGTAGTTGGAGTAACATCACCAACTAAAGCAATTTCACCCACTTGATTGAATGGCTCTTCTTTGAAAACCACAACGCGTTCAAGTCCGGTTGGGAACGACGAAATTCGATCCACCGCGTTTTTCACTTCCTGAAGTACTACATTCGCGTCCTGCCCGGGTAGCAGTTCTACTCGAACCGTCGCGAAATTCTCTTGTGAAACCGAAGTTACCCGGTCTACTCCCTTTGTTCCTTCCAGACTTTCCTCAATCTTGAGAACCACTCCCTCTTCAATTTCGATGGGTGAAGCTCCGGGATAAGTGGCCTCAACTATGATAAACTGAACCGTCCGGTTTGGGAAAAATGTTGAGGTTAAACTGGACGCTGCCAACACACCAAAAAGGATGAATAGCAGAATTCCGAGGTTAACCAAAATCACATGTTTGGTAAAATATTGAATTAAACTTCTCATGATTTCCCTCAGTTACGAACCGGAACTACACTACGACCTTCAAAAGAAGCATCGCGGAATTCATCAATTATAAGTGCGCCATTGGGTAAGCCACGAACAATCGTGCTGTCTTGTTCTGTGGTTAGAATTTCAACTCGCTGTAACACCGCTACATCATCTTCAACAACAAAGGCTAAATCATTTCTTACTAAAGCTTTTGTGGCAATTTTGTCGGCATTTTCAAAGGTTTCTCCGTTGATGGAACCCGATACATATTGCCCAGCCAACAATCGCTGGCTGTTCACTTTTAAATAAATCAGTAAGGTTTGAGTAGTTGGATTGATCCGAGCGTTAATTCGCGCGACTTCAGCTTCAAAATTGGTAGATTGATCTCGATCTAGATGCAATGAAACCTCGTCGCCGGTGTTGATATAAAACCGATCGGAAGCATTGATGGATGCTTCAATTTCGTAAGTACCGGTTTGAGTGAATTGTCCCATCGGTTGATTTGGTCGAACTAGCGTTCCCGTTTCCAGCAATGCTTGAGTAACCACTCCATCAAATGGTGCAGTTATCGTGTATTTTGATAGTCGGACCTCGCTTTGCTTTATGGTGTAGTAGTTGGTAAGCACGTTCCTGCCCGACAAAAACAGGTTAAATTGTCGGTTTTCTGAGGATGGCAACTCAGTCAATGGTTCATTTACGTCCATCGAATTTAAATAAGCCGACCAGCGATCGAACTCGTTCGGATAATCAATTTTGATATCCGCCAGGATTTGAGTGAGTAATGACTGAAACTGTGATTTCTGGCTTTTCAAAAGCTGTTGTTGTTCGCGATCATCTACTTTTAGAATGATCTCCCCTTTTTTGAACGCTGTGCCTTCTTCAAAATCCCGATCTCCTTCGATCAATATTCCTTGGACTTCGGCAAAAATCTGCACTTCGTTAACCGGAATTACGCTTCCCGTAAACTCGATATTAGCAGTAATCGCTTCATTTTTGATTTCTTGAACAGCAACACCAATTCCCTCTGTAGTGCTGTTTGTAGTTGATTGTTCTTCATCTGGTCCCGAGGAAAGGAACCGAAATAAAAAGATGGCACCTACAAAAAGTACGATGCCTATAATAATGGATAGTTGTCTGAATTTCATGAGTGAGAGTTGTTATTATTTTCTGCGTTTACGGCTTCTTCGATGTTGCTAAGCAGTGTTTGTAGTCGGTTTGTAAGTTCTTTTCGTTGATCTCCAAGTGATCCAAAAAATTCCTGTTCGGCTTTTATCATCACGGGGACTATTTCTTTCAATTTTTGATGTCCTTGTTCTGTCAATTCCAGCACATTTACACGGCAATCCCTTTCTGAAAACTGCTTAACCAGAAAACCAGCTTCTACATTCTTCTTAACCATTTTAGAAACCAGCATTCGATCAATTTTGATGAGATCGACCAAATCTTGTTGAATTACTTCGTCTTGATTTTGCCTTAACCAACGTGTTGCTACTAAAGTGATGAGTTGGGTGTGCGTGAGATCGTAATCACCAACAATTTTATTTACATGCCGCACCCAATGCATGTTGAGTTGCCAAAACAGGAAACCAAGCTTTTCATTGGGCACCGGCAATTCGGAGTGTTGATTAAAATCGGAGAATTCTTCTTTTGTTGTCATGACTACAAACTAAGGGGAAGTATGTTGCAACGACGACAATTAAATTCAAATCATTCCAATTAATTTCATTCCCGCTAAATTTTTTTTCAGTTCACAAATCCCTTAACATAAATGTGTAAATATCGTAGCGGGACCAATGGCAGAGATCGAAGAAAAAAACATCATCAAAGAAAACAGCAAGAAGTACGCGGGGCAGCTTTGGAGCTTAATTATCGAGCAAGTTGAACGCCAAAGTGCACAAAATGAATCGCTTCCTGCTCACCTTGCACCACCCAAAAAAGAATCGAAACACAAATGGTTGATCAACCTATTGTTTATCTTTCCGGTTCTCTTATTAACAGGATTTATCACCTCATTTTGGTGGGATTTTAATGGATTAAGCACCACAATACTTGGGTACACCATTGTTTTTGAAGGACTCCTAAAAGTGCTCACCATTAGTGGGCTGATCGGGTTTATGACCAACTGGGTAGCCATTAAAATGCTGTTCCGTCCTACCCATCGCCGGCCAATATTGGGGCAAGGATTAATCCCTGCACAAAAAGACCGCATCGCTTATCGATTAGCACGAGCCGTATCGGAAGATTTGATCAACCCGGAGATCATCAAAAAGAAAATTCATGAATCGCAGGCGATTAGTAAATACCGGGAAAAAGCCACTGAATATATCCGAAATATCATCGATGATCCACGATTCAGAACAGAGCTAAAAGTACTGTTGGTAAGCTATGTTGATGAAATGATGGCCGAACCGGAAGTGCGTGCGAACATCGCTAAGAATTTAATCAATCAGATTAATTCTGCCATCGATCAGAATTCGTTCGAACGAGTGGCATTACGAGCGTATTCGTTTTTTAAAGGTCAAGAAATGCAGGATTTGGTGGAAGAAGCACTAACTAAACTTCCATCAGGAGTAGAACGGGGATTAGATAAAATGGATGAATTCTTGGACACTCTCCCCGATCGCATCGAAGAAAACAGCGAAACCATCGAAGACCTTGTAACCAATATGTTGTACCGACTCATCAACCAATTGGATGTGCATGCGCTGGTGGAGGACAATTTGCGTCAGTATGATGAAAAACGTATCGAATTATTGATTAAAAACGCATCAAACGATCAGCTACAATACATTCAGTATCTCGGTGCTGTACTTGGGACGCTCGGCGGATTTATCATCTGGAAACCGATAGCCAGCCTGATTGTATTGGCCACTTTTATACTATTAATTTATGGGTTGGATGTTTTGCTAATCAAAACCAAAGTTTCTGAATAAACTTATTATCTTCAGCGGATAAATTTCCATTTCAAACGATTTCCTGTCTTGAAGATTTTACAACAACTACGAATTCCATTATACCTTTCAGTGTTTGCAATCGTATTTGCAAGCTGTTCATCAACTGGAGAATTAGCGCAAAATTCGACCTCTGAACCTGAAACAGAGCCAACTACTGAGGACACAGTAACTGAAGCTTCTGAAGAACTCGCCCCAACCGAAGACTGGCACCTTCTTGCTCCTACCGCTGATCCTTACTACGGTACCGGCGTTGAGTTAGCCTACGAAGAATTGCTAATGAACAAGCAGCCTAGAAAAGAAGTGATTGTCGCGATTATTGATTCAGGAACCGATATCGAACACGAAGATCTTGCCGACAATATTTGGGTGAACGAAGATGAAATTGCCGGAAATGGTATCGATGACGATGGAAACGGCTATGTGGATGATATTCACGGCTGGAACTTTATTGGTGGTCCTGATGGATCGCATGTTGTGGAAGACACCTACGAAGTAACCCGAATTTATGCGTCTATGCGCGATGATTTCGAAGGACTAAATCCTGCCGATCTAAATGAAGAAGAATTGGCGGAGTTTAATTATTACGAGGAAATTAAAGCCGATTTTATGGCTGAGCGAAATGAAGTACAAACCGTTTTGCAAAACATTACGGGCTTCGAACAGGCAATTATGGGTTCAAAGCGAGTATTTGGCGTAACTCACATTGATTCGGTTTCTGCAGCCGATCTGGAATCTGATCCAAACGATACTCCACTCAAAGCTCAGGCCAAGCAAGTTTTGAATTACGTTAAAGAAGTTGGGTTAACCGAAGAAGATCTTCAGGAAGCAAAAGAACAGTATCAGACGTTGGCTGAATTTGGTATGAATCCCGATTTTGATCCACGCCCTATTGTTGGGGATGACTACGAAGATTTATCCAACCGATATTATGGAAATAATGATGTTGCAGGTCCTCGCAGCGATCACGGAACGCACGTAGCCGGAATCGTAGGCGCTATCAGAAAAAACAATGTGGGAATGGATGGTATCGCCGATGTTAAACTAATGATTTTGCGAACCGTTCCTATGGGGGATGAGCGCGACAAAGATGTCGCCAATGCTATCCGATATGCAGCTGAAAACGGAGCAGACATCATGAACATGAGTTTCGGAAAAGGTTATTCTCCACAAAAAGCATATGTTGATGCGGCCATCCGCTACGCCGACAGTTTAGGTGTGTTAATGATTCACGGTGCCGGAAATGACGGTGCTAATATCGACACTACCGATAACTTTCCAACCCGAACTTATTTATCTGGCGGAACAGCCACAAACTTTATGGATATTGGCGCTTCCTCGTGGGAAGAAGGCGAAGCATTGCCCGCGGTTTTCAGTAATTACGGTGCATCCAATGTTGATCTATTTGCCCCGGGTGTAGCCATCTACTCCACGTATCCAAATAATGAATACAAAGCCAACGATGGCACCAGTATGGCAGCACCGGTTGTTTCCGGGATTGCAGCGCTAATTATGTCGTACTATCCGGATTTGACCGCCACTCAGGTAAAAGAAATTTTGATGGATTCATCTACCAAACCGGAAGTACAAATTGTGAATCAACCCGGTAGCGGCGAAGAAGCAGTTCTAGTGCCATTTTCTGAATTGTCGATCAGTGGAGGGGTGGTGAACGCTTTTGAAGCTTTAAAAATGGCGGATCAACTCAGCGATTATTAATCAATAAATACAACATTGGCCACTTACGATGCCGTTATTGTTGGATCGGGTCCGAATGGGCTCGCAGCTGCAATCCTGCTTGCTCAGCAGGGATTAAAAGTTCATGTAATTGAAGCAGAAGAAACTATTGGTGGTGGCACTCGAACGAAGGAATTAACGGAATCGGGTTTCTTGCATGATGTCTGTTCTGCAGTGCACCCAACAGCGGTGGCTTCTCCTTTCCTTTCTTCCCTTCCACTCGAAAAATATGGACTCGAGTGGATTTATCCGGAAGCTTCGGTTGCCCATCCTTTAGAAGAAGGAAATGGAATCCTGGGCTATCAATCGCTTGACAAAACGCTCGAACAATTTGGTAAAGACGCCAAAATGTATAAGCGTCTTTTTGGCGATTTTATTGAAAACTGGGACTCTATCAAGTATGATTTATTCGGGACATTACGAAGCGTGGAAAATCCACTTTCGATGGCACGTTTTGGGTGGTATGGATGGCTTTCGGCAAAGGATATAACCAATTCCTTGTTTAAAAATCCCGAAACGAAAGCACTTTTTGCAGGGATGGCTGCCCATAGTATTCTTCCGCTCGATAAATTGTTTTCGGCTTCTTTTGGCTTAGTGCTTACTACTACGATGCATGCTGTTGGCTGGCCAATAGCGAAAGGTGGGTCGGCTACTATCACCAAAGCAATGGCGAGTTATTTGGAATCATTGGATGGGACCATCGAAACAGGAAATCGAATCACAGACTTTACCGAAATTCCGGATGCTAAAGCAGTGCTATTTGATCTCACACCGCATCAAATTACAAAAATATGTAGCACGCAATTACCGAACGCTTATCGCAAGAAGTTGAACAAGTACAAATATGGTCCGGGCGCATTTAAAATTGATCTGGCTGTTTCTGAGCCCATCCCCTGGAAAAACGAAGCGATTGGAAAAGCAGGTACCGTTCATTTAGGTGGATCATTCGAAGAAATCGGATATTCTGAGAAGCAGGTTTGGCAAGGTAATCATCCGGAAAAACCTTATGTGTTGCTCTCTCAGCCTAGTATTTTTGATGATTTACGAGCTCCGAAAGGCAAACACACTGTTTGGGCATATTGCCATGTTCCGAATGGTTCTGATCGTGATTGCACTGAAGAAATTGTATCACAGATCGAGCGGTATGCGCCCGGTTTTCGAGATACGATAATTGCAAAACACACCATGACTGCGGTTCAAATGAACGACTATAACGAGAATTACATCGGTGGTGATATCAATGGCGGTGCACAGTTTTTCAAACAACTTATTGGCCGTCCGGTATTAAAATGGGATCCTTATAAAATTCCCTTCGATGGCGCTTACATTTGTTCGTCTTCTACCCCGCCAGGCGGCGGAGTGCATGGCATGTGTGGATATCATGCGGCTAAATCAGCCTTGAAAAATGAATTTGGGATCGAGGTATGAAAAACCCTGAACTCTTTAAATTAAATTCTGGGGAGTTTAAACAGCCACCGATCGAACAAGCGTCTACGATTCCATCTGCTTGGTATCACGATCAGGAAGTTTTTGATTTTGAGCGGGAAGTGCTTTTTGCCCGAAACTGGCAATATGTGTGTCACCAAAATCAGCTAAAAGAAACAGGTGATGTTGTACATGCAATTATCGCCGGAAATCCAATTTTGGCAATCAAAACTAAAGATGAAGGAATTCGAGCTTTTTTCAATGTGTGTAAGCATCGTGGCGGTCCGCTTGCGGTAAAAAAAGGAACTACAACCGTTTTGCAATGCCAATATCATGGGTGGACCTATCTCACCGACGGAAGTTTACGCGGAGTTCCAGATTGGAATCTGGTTGAATTATTCGATGAAAAAGATTTTGGTTTAGAACCCGTTGAGTTGTCGTTTTGGGATGGATTGATCTTTGCTAAAATAGAATCCGGTGGACCAAAATTACAGCAAATTGTAGAAGGAATTTCTGATCGGATTGCTCCATTAACCATGGAGAAGCTTCAGTTTTATCGCGAAGAAGTGTACGATATCGATTGCAATTGGAAAGTGTATGTAGACAATTATTTGGAAGGTTATCACATCCCGATCGTGCATCCTGAATTAGCTAACTTGCTGGACTACAAGAATTACGTAACAGAAGCTTACCCAATGTATTCGCTGCAGCACAGTCCGTTTAAAGGCGAGGACAATGTCTATCAAACCGAAGAAGGTGAAGCGTTTTATTATTTCCTCTTCCCCAACATGATGTTGAATATTCTACCGGGTAGACTTCAGGTTAATCTTGTTGAGCCGGTATCCACCAATCGTTGTATAGTATATTTTTGGTATTTCTACAATGACATCGAGACCAAAGAAAAAGCCGGAATTATCAAAGACGATTTAGCGTATAGCGAAGTTATTCAACAAGAGGACATCGAGATTTGCGAAGCCGTGCAACGTGGCTTACAATCCAAAGCCTACGATAAAGGCAGGTTTTCGGTGAAGAGAGAATTGGGCGTATATCACTTTCAGAGCTTGTTGAAGAAGCATTTTGAAAAGGGAATGAGTTTATAAATTCCAAAAGCCAGTTATTTTTAAATTCCAATATTCAATCGATCAAATTTCAAACAATTGGAATCTATCGATTCTCTTGCCACGAAAGCACAAAACCACGGAAAATTTTATAATTGAGCAGGGTTGAAACCCTTCGTTTGTTAAAATTAAAGAATTCAATAACACTTCATCCAAAGCTTCTCCTCAAGGAGAAGGCTTTGCATTCGATGTAAAGCAGATTATTAGCTCGAACAAAACGATTTGTCGTATCGAACGGAGTTTGAAACCTATTCAAAAAATTACAGCCATTTGTAGAATGTATTGTGTTATTTATTCCCCTCCGTTGGAGGGGTGTCCCGACGGTTCCTGAGCCCGTCGAAGGAGTCGGGACGGGGTGATTTTTTTGACACTAAAGCACAAAACCACGGAAATTATATAGGCGTGAAGGGTTAAAACCCTTCACTTGATAAAATTAAAGAATCCAATAACACCTGATCCAAACCTTCTCCTCAAGGAGAAGGCTTTACATTCGATGTAAAGCAGATTATTAGCTCTAGCAAAACAATTTGTAGTATCGAACGAAATGAGTGTCAATGGAATATCTTAAGGAAAATCTACACAAGGACTTCAGCTTCTTGATAAAAGCCATGCCCTTTATTTCAACTCTAGACCCAGACCTTCGCCGCGGGATGACTTATTCTAACTTTCTCCTGATTCCTCTCTCCTTTTTCCTTACTTATGATTTTCAGGATCGAGCCAGCGCAGTGTTTCCCAGCGGTACATTCCGGAATTATGTCCGTCTACCCAGGTGATTTGAAGGGCGTGGTTCCCCACAGCTTGTAAGCTTTTGATATTCATTCGAGGCGGATTTTGAAGAAAAAACGCTTGTGGCTGGAAATTCTGCATGTTTTCATGCCCACCACGGCACATCACACACGGACAATTCTTTCGAAGTCCATACAACGGATATCTCGAAGTTTCACCGTCTTCCCAGGTAATCTGCAGAATCTGTTCTTCATTAAATACATCTATTCCTACTGCTGTACTTGATTCGTCCATGAATGCTTTTTATCGTTCCAAAATGGAAAATTACGAAATGCTTTGGATAATAATCACCGCAGCAATCACTTTCTTGATCAGCGGATACTTCGGTTTTAAGCGCCTTCTGTATCTTTACCAACTTACTCCTAGAAAAGTAGTCATTTCAGCTATTCTAGGGCTCTTGGTCTTCACTTTGTTGATGATTCTCTATCGCATTGAATTTATGAGTGAGCAAGTTGGGGCTGCGATAATCACCAATGTGTATGCTTCGATAGCCGGTTTTTTTGGAGGCGCGTCCGTCAGCCAATATCAAACTAAAACTGCTGCAGGCGACATTCTATACTCAAATCGCTCGTTTTTAAGTGATCATGCTTCGGTGATCATGGCAATTGGCGTAATTTTATTTGGACTGTACCGCACGTCATTGATCAATGATTTACCGGTTACC
Source organism: Balneolaceae bacterium (assembly GCA_017643365.1). Lineage (GTDB taxonomy): Bacteria > Bacteroidota > Rhodothermia > Balneolales > Balneolaceae > HXMU1420-13. Next base: position 224,148 of record JAEPNO010000005.1, read on the forward strand.
CCTATCCGCTTGTCGTCGGGAATTTCGTTTATTGCGTTCGGTTTTTGGGGGATGACACTCCGATTAGTTCCTGAGTTCCGCCAAAAAGGGATCATCCTACTTGATGTGCTAATCGAATGGAAAGATTTCTTGAATTACCAGTGGTTTTATGAGGAAGTCATCGAAATAGAATACGAGCAAGTCGAGACGATCAAGTTTTTTAAAACGCACATTCCGCCCGAAGATCAATTGGCTATTGAAGATGTACTCCGTGCCAAAATGAAAGAGAAGGTTGAAGAGAAATCAATTAAGAATTAAGAATGATTCAATTAAGAATGTGTATTTTCTCACATTATTTGATAATTGATAAATTCTTAATTGAACATTGAATTATGGCTAGCTTCGATATTGTAAACGAGATTGACGCGCAGGAAGTAGATAACGCGATCAACAATACGCTTAAAGAAATCAGTACCCGCTACGATTTTCGGGGACTTCATTCTGAGGTGACTTATCACAAAAAAGAAAACAGAGTGCATCTTGTAGCTGCTGAGAGCATGAAAATGCAAGCCATCAAAGAAATGCTGATTCGTAATTTCATCAAACGAGGAATCGATTCGAAAGTACTTGAATTTGGAGATGAAGGTGGAACTTCTCAAGGTCACGTAAAAATGGATGTGGCGCTGAAAGAAGGCATTAATCGCGAACAAGCGAAGAAAATTGTGAAGGAAATTAAAGACCTGAAATTTAAAGTGCAGCCTCAAATCCAAGACGACCAGGTTCGGGTTACCGGTAAAAAGATCGACGATTTACAAGCCGTGATCGCTCATCTAAAAGGCAAAGATATGGGCGTTCCACTACAGTTCGTCAACTTTAAATAATTCAAAATTTAAGATGAAAGATTTAAAATTGTGACCGATTTTTCATTTTGAATCTTTCATTTTGAATTACATATGGTCTAGCTCAACCATAATACAGAGGTTTCGGATGTAGGGAATTTCGGCGCGTTCGGCTACCAATTCCGCGTCTGGTGACGAAACATCCAATTGCGTCCATACAACAGGATTCTGTCCCGTTTTCTGTTTCCACTCTTCAACTTCTTCTACTACACCACCGGTATAGCGTTTATTGCGAAATACGTTTACGATATCAATAAGCACAGAGTCGGGAATATCCGCCAATTTTGGAGAGCACTTCTCTCCTAGTATTTCTTTTTCAATCGGATTAATTGGAATAACCTTAAACCCACGTTTCATTAAATACTTAGCGGCGTAATTACTTGTTCTGTATGGATTAGCAGAACAGCCAATAATGGCAACCGTTTTAGAATTCTGTAATACTTCCTGAGGATTGGGCTGAATAAGGTCGCTCATTCTAGATAAAATATTGTTTTATAAGATGCGTATCTTTAGGGCTGAATTTAAACTAATCAAAATAAAAGGAATATTTTGTCAACAATTAAGAACGGTGACACCGTTAAAGTACATTACACAGGAACCTTAGAAGGCGGCGAAGTTTTCGATTCATCAGTAAATCGCGATCCCCTTCAATTCACTTTAGGTCAAGGTCAACTTATCCCGGGATTTGAAAAAGCAATTATTGGCTTAGGTGTAGGCGAATCAACTACAACCAACATCCCATCAGCCGAAGCATACGGCGATAAAAACCCAGAAATGGTTGTAACCGTAGAGAAATCTCAGCTTCCTGAAGGCATGGAGCCTGAAGTAGGCATGCAACTTCAACTTAATCAGCCGGATGGCCAAGCAATTCCTTGCCAGGTTACCGATGTTGAAGGCGAGCAAGTTACTATCGACGCTAACCACCCGTTAGCCGGACAAGATCTTACGTTCAACATCGAAGTTGTTGAAATCGCTTAATCAGCATTCAACCAAACATTTTCTAAATGGCAGGTTTCGATAGGCTCAGCCTCCATTTTTAAGTTTTTTGAAGGATCCTGAGCTTATCGAAGATCCTTCTTCTTTTTATTCTCTTCCAATACCACTCACTGCACATATCTAATTAATGGCCGATTTCACCCAATCTTCTACTATCTCCATCACCTGCCCAAAAGGCATGGTTCCCTTTTTAAAAACCGAATTAGTGTTGCTCGGATTTATCATCCGTAACACTCGTCTTGCCGGGGTTGAAATTGAAGGCACGTTAGAAGATTGCATGTTTTTGAATCTGACACTACGCACCGCTCATCGTGTTCATTATCAGCTAAAAGAATTCAAAGCAAAAAACGCAGAAGAGCTATCGGAAGAGCTAAAAACCATTCCTTGGGAAGAGTACATCGATAAACACGGTTATGTGAGTTTAACCTCGTTCATCAAAAACAGTACCATCACCAACACCCAGTTTGCAAATCTTTCGGCCAAAGATGCCATTGTAGATCGCATTCGCTCCAGAAAAGGTGCCCGACCTGATTCTGGCCCGAAACTAAATCAAACCGTAGTTTTTCTCTTCTGGAAAGATGACGAAGCCGCGATTTATTTAGACACTTCAGGTGAGTCTCTAAATCGTAGAGGTTACAGAAAAGCATATCATTCAGCCCCGATGCAAGAAACGTTGGCAGCGGCTATCATTCTTGCAGGAAAATGGGAAGCTGATTGGCATTTTGTAAATCCGATGTGTGGTTCAGGTACTTTAGCCATTGAAGTTGCGCTAATGGCCACGCAAAAAGCACCGGGCTTGCTACGTCCAAATTTTGGAATCAAACATATTCTTGGTTTCGATGAAGAAGCCTGGAAAAAACTTCGATCAGAATTAAAACAGGCTTCTATTAAAGAACCCAAAGGCAGGATCATTGCCACCGATCACGACGTGAAAGCCATTCAAGCTGCTAAGCGAAATGCCCAAACTGCCGGCGTAGATCATCTTATCGAATTTAAGTTGTGCGATTTCAAAGATACAGAAATCCCTTATGGTGACGGTGTGGTTGTGTTTAATCCACCCTACGGTGAGCGACTCGACGGTGGTACTGATTTATCGCCGTTATATAAATCGATCGGCGATTTCTTTAAACAAGATTGTTCCGGAAAATGGGGCTATGTGTTCACCGGAAATATGGAACTGACCAAAAAAGTGGGGCTGAGAACTTCTCAACGGGTTGAGCTTTACAATTCTACTATTGAGTGTAGATTGCTTGAATATGAGTTGTACTAGGGACAAAGGGACAAAGGGACAAAGGGACAAAGGGACAAAGGGACAAAGGGACAAAGGGACAAAGGGACAAAGGGACAAAGGGA
>JAEPNO010000005.1:227470-227840 GCA_017643365.1 Balneolaceae bacterium
GGGACAAAGAAATATTCAAAAAGAATAGCTAAAACTTACACTAATTGATTTCTGTTCAATCACTGTTATTTCACCAATCTGGCCGGAAAAAATATCGTTCAGTTTTAAGGGATTTGGGTGCCGGATTATTAAAGTAAGACTAAAAGTTATCGTGAAATCGACGGCCAAATAGTGGGTAAGTTCTTAGATCACTCACTTCGTTCGAGATGACAAAGATGCCTTGCGGGGAGTGTTCAATTAAGTGTGTCAGGGGTTAAGTATCTGTCTTCGAAGTAATCTACTAAATCTCGTCTAACCGAGCTCCAACCGAACATGGTACCACTCCATTTAGTATGGGCATTCATGGTGGCTAGATAGAGTTGTTTAACGA
>JAEPNO010000006.1 GCA_017643365.1 Balneolaceae bacterium
AGAAAATAATATACCCTGCGGACTTAGAAATGCTATATTTAAAAGAAACTCAAAACGTTTAGGACACTATTGATAAGTAACCTTTTGTTAAATGATTCGTGTACTTGAAGGACGTGAAAACAAAACACTTTCTGGAACAGATAGCGTTTCATTAAACATTTAAAGGGAAAGTTATGAACAAAGGATTATCACTTAACACAACAAAATTCGGAATATTTATTCTGGCAGTTATTGTAAGCAGTACCGCGCTATTCGCACAAGAGCCATACATGGAGCAAAGTTTTTCGGTAAACGATGATGCCCGGTTAGTAGTGGAAACATCGGGTGGAAGTATAGATGTTGAGGGTTCAAATACAGATGCCGTTCGGGTTGAAATGTATGTGAAACGAAGAGGGCGGCATATTGCGCCCGGCGAGGCTGATTTAGACAATTGGGAAATTACATTAGAAAAAAATGGCAATACAGTGTATGCAAAAGCTAAACGCAAAGGCCGTTCTAATTGGGGTAATAATACGTACAACATTTCATTCAAGGTGTTTACACCAATCAATATTAGTTCTGATATTCGAACTTCCGGTGGAAGCATAAGCATGGAAAACCTGGTGGGTAATCAAAACGCCAAAACCAGTGGCGGTAGCATAGATGTTCGGCAAATTGGTGGCGATATTGAAGTAAATACCTCCGGTGGTCAAATCACTGTTGAAGAAATTGAAGGTTTTGTAGATGCGAAGACTTCAGGCGGACGAATTCGGGCATCGAATGTAACGGGCGGAATTAACGCAAAAACCAGTGGTGGAGGCATCAATCTTGATAACATTTCAGGTAATGTAGAAGCTAAAACATCCGGCGGCTCGATTGATGCTGAAGTAGTTGAGCCCATGGACTACATCGAGCTAAGAACTTCAGGTGGCAGCATTTCAATTACTGTACCAAAAGATGCCGGATTTGATTTGGATTTAGATGGCAACAGAGTGCGTGCCGACCTTGTAGATTTTAGAGGAGAATATGAGAGAGACGAAGTGGAGGGGACCATGAACGGAGGTGGAACAAAGCTTAAAGCTAGAACCTCAGGTGGTTCTGTTACACTGCGTTATTTATAGTCCTAAAACTAATTAACAAACCCTTCAGAAGGCTTGGGATGAATCCCGGGCCTTTTTTTATTTGGGATAATTTCGAACCGTCGTTCCAGGCGGTTACCGAACTCATCAATCAAAACCAATCGGTGCCGACCACTTTTGGGGGATAAATCCATCTGGTGGATATGCGAAGTTTCGCCTAAATAATCGTCATTCAAGTGCCAAAATATTGTCGCATCCGGATTACGATGAGCAACTTCAAACACCGTTTTTCCGGTTCTTCCGTCCAATTCTACAGGAACAAAAATATCTGCTTCTGTTGATGGATATATAAGCTGAATCGGTTGGCTCAAATCCTCCCCACAATTTTTTGCTATAGGCGGGAGCGATACATAAGATGCGTTTCTGCGTTGGTAATACCATTCTTGATCGGCAGGTAACACAAAACGGGATTCACTTTTGATTTGGTTGATGTCGGCACATTTCGAGGTGACTTGATGCGTTTCGGATTCGTTTAAGTGCACCAATTTGTGGTATGGACAAATCTGTGTTTTTAAGCCGGCATCAGGCACCCATTGCCGTTCTGTTTTTTCGCAGTACGCGCCTGCCCGGTGACCGCTTATCGTGCAAACTTCAATTTCATCCAACTCAAACCACGGGGTGGCAAACCATTCAGTAGATGGAAGTGCGTTGTACACATCGAACAAAATTGGCCCGGCTGTTTTTACACCCGTTAATTCGGGGCGACCTTCACCATCCGCGTTTCCAACCCAAACGCCAACCACATAATCGGGGGTCACTCCAATAGCCCAACCGTCGCGGTTTCCGAAGCTGGTTCCGGTTTTCCACGCAACTTTTCGGGCACCATCAAAACGGCGCCAAAACACTTCATCTTCGGGGCGTTGAACATCAGTCATGGCTTCGAATGTGGACCAAACAGCACCGGCGCTTAATTGAATGTTGGAAGAATTCTTTGCTTCATTTTCGTTCACAAATAGCGGACTAAATGCTTTCGCATGATCAGAACTGCCGTCGTAGGTATTTAAGTGATTTGCGAGGGAAGCATAGACTGCAGAAATCTCCCACAAGGTTGTTTCAGCGCCACCCAAAACCAGGGTGAGTCCATAATGTTCGGGTGCATTGTTGATCGTTGAAATGCCAAACTCATTTAAATAATGATGGAATTTCGGCACCCCGTATTCCTGCAACATTCGAACAGAAGGCACATTTAAAGATCGGGCGATAACTTGCGATGCATGCACCGCTCCATCGTAACTACGCGAAAAATTCTTGGGAGAATACTCCGAAAAAGTAGAGGGCACATCGGGCACCAAAGTATTTGGGAGTAATTGACCCTCGTTCAACATCAATAAATAAAGCAATGGCTTTAGAATACTGCCCGAGCTTCGTGGTGCATCGATGATGTTTACAAATTGATCGTGAGCCCTACCTGCTTGTGTATTTCCCACATAACTAAGTACCTCTTGGTTTTTGACATCCATCACCACAATAGCTGCGTTTTCTATTCCATTTGCAGATAAATTTTGATGATGATAATTCAGAATTTCATTCACTTTTTGTTGAATCGGCAACTGAATGGAGCTGCGAATTCGGGTTCCTTTTTTATTTGATTGCACTTGCTTCGCCAAATAATGAGGTGCCACTTGTGGCAGCGGCAAGGGCTTGTCTGGCAATGCCTCCATTAATGATAAGCGGTAGGTGAGTGAATCAATGGAGTCGTTTTCTAAGAGTCGTTTAAGCAGTCGGTCTCGTTTTGCCTTAAGATCATCCCGATTTCGAGCAGGATGGATAAGTGCCGGACTGTTTGGCAAAACCGCCAGGGTTGCAGATTCCGCCCAGGATAGTTGAGACGCTTCTCTTCCAAAATAACGCCAAGCTGCAGTTTCGAGGCCAACCACATTTCCGCCAAATGGTGCATGCGCCGCATACAAAGATAAAATTTCTTCTTTGGATGCAGATAATTCCAAGTGCGTTGCCAACATCATTTCTTTAAGCTTCTGCACCACTGTTCGCTCGGGATTTTTTTGCGATAAGCGAATCACTTGCATAGTTAACGTACTGGCGCCGCTTACAACTCGACCTGATTCATAGTTTTGCTTTGCCGCGCGAAAGATCGCCCTAACGTCTACACCGAGGTGTTCGTAAAAGCGACGATCTTCAAACTCAAGAATGGCCGCTTTGAACTTGTCTGGAACTGAATCGGAAATTGGGAAGCGCCACTGGCTGTCGTCGGCAACTTTAGCACCTAATAATTCGCCATTGGCCGACTCAAGCACAGTTGAATACGGCGTATCAAACAGTGGGTCTGGTAGTGAATTCCAATAGAAGTATCCCATCAAACCAAGGATAAAAACCCCAAAAAGGAATCTTGGTTTACGTTTGATGAATGACTTCCATCGAAAAAGAAGCCTTGAACGATATGTGTTTTCCTTGCTCAATTTAATTTCCGGGCGCTTCGATGGTTATCCATTGTCCGGGCGATCGAGCGTTAATTGTTTCGTCGTACATGGCGCTGGTTTTTACTGCCGGCAAATAAAAACGACCTTGGTAACTAGCATTGAGTTGGAAGCGAAACACTTTGGTTGAGTTCGCCGATAAATCAAAATAAGTGTACACGCGATCATCCCGAATATCCTGATACTCGAAATTCGAAACCGGTTCTTTAAAGGCTTCGCCATCCATGCGGGTATTGCGAAGCTCCCATCCCGAAGGAAAGATGGTGGTGAGCGCCATTTCTTGATAATTGCCACGGAGTCCCGGATTTTGAACCGCGATTTCCATCACAATATCGGAGCCTTGCTCTAAGGATTCCGGATTCACAGGCTCACCATCCAGCGTTAGGTAGCGAACTCGCTGTACCAGGTTCGAAGAAGTTGTAATGTTATCACCGATAAGTGGAGTGCCTTCCAAAATCACTCTTGCAAATAGCGTCCCGGAGCTATTGTTGGTTACAGAAATCGTGTTTTGAGCTTGTTCATCAATAGTTAAAGGGAGTTGGCGAACAAAAGCATTAGACGAAATACTGCCCATATCGCCACTGTTTAATTCATAGTTAGCATCAATTTCGCCGGCAACATCGTAACTGTTTAGGTATTTCGAAATTGCTATAAGGCTGTACGCCGTAGTTTGAGTGCTGTACCAATTGTTGGTGCTCAACGATAATGCGATGGTACGCATTAAATCGGTGGCTTCATCTTTTCGATCTAATAAGGCAAGCGTTTCCAAAATCATTGCTTGATCACGCAATGAAGAACCAAAACTGCCGGACAATTCCTGATATTCTTCAACGCTGGTCGTCGCACCTTGTAAGATATCATCTGCGGCTTCGGGTTGACCGATTAGCGCGTAAGTTGCTGCAATTCGCCATCGGGCCTGCGCGCTCAGATTTTCTCGTTCACGAAAGCGATTCATAGCACCAAGTTCGGGAGTTCCGGCCAAGGCCAGCGTGTATAATCGGTAGGCTTGCTGTAAATCAGATCGGCGATATTCGGTGGTGGTCCAACGGCGTGCAATTCTATTTTGATAAGAATTTATCGAACTAAGCAAAGCCGATGGCACGTAATACCCACGTTTTTGAGCCTCCAATAAAAAATGATACGCATAGGTAGTTCCCCACGAATTTGCATTTTCAGAGCCCGGCCAATAACCCAGACCGCCACCCGGCGTCAGAAACTTGTTGATGCGTTCGATGCCTTCTTCCACATTGAGTTGAATCGCTTTGATCTGTTCCGCATCTAGCTCGACTACATCGGAAGCCAGCATCTGCGCAAAAACCGCCGAGGTTGTTTGCTCGATACATCCATGCGGATATCGAATCAAATACTTCAATCGCTTACTCACGTTGATTGGAGGAATTCGCGAAAGTTCTAGGGTTGCAGTATTGGTTCCGGTCATGCCTTGAAGTTCAAAAGGTAGTTCCCAAGTAGCTCCCGCATCTAAATTTTCTGCAAGTACTTGCGTGAACGGCTGATTCGGATTTCGAATGGCAATTTCGATTTCGTGATACGCGGTTTCTCTACCGCTGCGAGCTTCCACCCGAACTTTGCCCACACCAATTACTGCTTTCGTTTTGAGTGAAAAAGTCACCACTTCATCACCGGGTTCTTCAAAGCGAATGGTAGTTTCAGTTTCATCCGGTGTTTCGAAAAAGTCGTTTGTTTCGATGCTGATGTCCACATTTTTAATGGACTCCTTCATCGCAAAAACACTTATGGGTAATTCTACTTCCTCGGCAGGACCGAGCACTCGTGGCAAAGTGGCAAGCACCATTACCGGTTTGCGAACCGGCGTAGTTTTTTGAGCAGACCCATAGCTGCCATCACGCGCGGCAACAATCATGGTGCGTACCGAGCCCACATAATTTGGAATAGAAATTTGGTGACTTTGAGTTGCTCCGGCATCCAAATGAAAAGGTCCTTCGAATCGAACCATGGGTTTAAATCGATTGGCCTCGTTGAGCGGGTCGGCTGCAAGTGCTTCGTCATCGCCACCAACCGAAAGCACACGGGAAACAGATCCGGAGAACCCGCTGGTAACGAACTCATATAAATCCCACGTTTTGATTCCCAGGGCTTCACGAGCATAAAAATTCGGGTGTGGATCGGGGGTCGAAAAGTTAGTGAGGTCGAGCAATCCATCATCAACTATGGCAAGTGTGTAGCTCATTGGTTTGCCGTTTGCTTCCGAAACCTGAATGGTGGTAGTTGTCTCCGGTTTTAACTCATCCGACATCGAAAGCTGAGGCTCCAGCACCGTTTCGGGGTTAAACACACTGATCGGAATTACACCATACATCCGAAGCGGCAAATCGTTATCTGTTTGCCCGTGGGGTTGGATGTGCATCACATGAGCGTACACATTCGGGCTCATTCGCTCATCGGTAGTAAATGTATATTTGGTTTCGCCGGCGTTGCCATCCAGCCATATCGTTTCCAGAATTTGAGATCCGGTTTCTAAGCTGAGCAACAATCGGGAATTGGCGCTACTTGGAATGGTTAGCGTAACCTGCTCACCTGTTTCGTATTCTTCTTTGTCGGATGAAAAACTAAGCTGAGCCGGACTTACGGCATTGGATCGCCCGCTTCTCCAGCTGAAATACACAATGGTACTTGCGGAATGATTTCCACGCGGATCTTTCACGCGAATTAAATATCGCCCACCATCGGAACCGTTGGGCAGTTTGAACTGCAGAGTGTTTTTTCCATCCGAGCGGGTCTGGAATTTTCCTGAGGCCACTTTTCGAACATTTTCGCGTTCGAAGTAATTGCTTAAATCTTCTCGTGCGCGCTCCCACCACCATCGCCAGCGAATATGGTAGACTTCATATTCTAGATTTTTACCGCCAACGGGTTTGCCCTCCGCATCGATGGTTGCAATTTCGAAATCGTGAGTTTCGGAACGGTTTAGCCAGTTTCCATATCGGTTGGTATTTCCTTCAGGCGCTTTAATGCCCACCAATGTTCGATACGGATACACAAAAGTGGAAGCTCGACCGATGGAAAAACTACCTGAGGGTTCGAAGACTCTCAAACTGAAATCAGCGCGAAATCTGGGCGGAGCTTTTTCAACAGCGGGGAAAGTATGCGTAAAATCGACGGTTCCGTCGACTCCGAGAGTTCCATCAAAAATGAACTCCGGTTTGGCATCCATAGAAATGGTTTCGTCGGTAAAGCTGTAGCCGCGAAAGTCATCAAAAGTAGGAGGGGATGGCCGTAACATCATTTCCACATCTGCTTTTAGATTACGAGCAGTTGCCCCATGTAACCATTGCGATGAAAGCGTGGCATCAAGCGTTCGGTTGTTGGCATAAACGGCATCGTTTTTAAAATCCAGATCCACTTTCAAGCGGTTTGGTTTTACTGTTTCGATTTTCAACGTTTTAGAAAATGTTTGCCCACCAACTATGGCAGAAAGCCTCCAATTGCCCGTGGGTGCTTGCTTCTCGGTAGCACCGTGGTACACAAAAAAGCCGGAAGGATTATTTAACTGCGTCTCTCGATCAATAATTTGTCCGGATGGATCGCGTAACTCAAAAATGATAGGGTGATCGTCGGGAAGAACCTTGTTTTTATCTTCCAGCAATAAAGTAACAAACAACGAATCGCCCGGGCGCCAAACCCCGCGTTCGCCATACATAAATCCTTTGATTCCCTTTTGTACCCGTGCGCCGCTCACATCAAAATTACTAAGCGATAAAGAAGAACCATCGTCGGTGCGGAGGTATCCTTTTTGATCTCCTTGTTCGGCTACGATGTAGTACGCCGCCTGATCTGCATCCAAAACTACTTTCCCTTGAGGATCGGAAACTCCGTTGGCAATGGGCTGCTGTTGATAATTGAATAATTGAACCTCAACACCGGAAAGTGGTTCGGTAGTTCTTAAATCAGTAACAAAAACGGTGGTAGAATTTTGAGCATCGGTTTTTGCAATGAGGCCTAAATCGGAAGCAAACACGTTTTTGCGAATCCTGCGATTGCTGTAGTAATAACTGGTTGTGCAAGGATTATCGCGATCGCGCCAGTTGAAATTTGGAGGTCGATAATAATCGCCAAAACTGTTCCAATAGCGAGTATCTGAGGTGGACTCAAATTCTCGGTTTTGCGCGGTATTAGTCGATTCAGTGTCAGAATTTTCACCACAAGGATACATTGCCTGATGTTGCCTAAAACCCATCTCCACTTGATAAATGGCGCCTAGTTCCGGCTCTATAAAGTTCGACAAATCGAGCGCATAATTGTTCCACTCCCCGGCATCAACATTACCAAGCGAAGACAGCGGAACCTCGCCTTGAAAAACAGGTCGAGCAACTCGCCGCAAATTCCAGGTATTAGTGCCGTTCAGCTGCTGATCTTGCAAAAACTGACCAATGTTGTTCTCAAAGATTCGGGAAATCTGTACATCAACCGCGCCTAGACTAACCGCTTTAAAAGGCACATAAAGATCGTTTGACCGAGGCAAAATGATCCCCTTTCCAAGAAACTGTACTTTGGGTTTAGGCTGAAAGAAATTAACGGTGCGCCGATGGATTACTCCCAAAGATTTGCCGGAACTGCTTTTAAGTGCGCTATCGATGATCAACGTTTGATCGCCATTAACTCGCCGACGTGGATAAACGATCAATTTGTTGTTATTGGTGATCACATTTACCGGATTTCGTTCGCCCAGGGCTATCAATCCAATAAAATTCTGAGAACTCTCAACATTATCAGAAAAAACGAGCTCAACACGTGGGTTTTCATCTCTAAAGATGGTGGTTTCAATCAATTCAAAGGCACCTTTGGGCGGTACATTGATCGATCCCATGCCGTTGGAAGAAGCGCCAATAGCAGCGCCACTCCAAAGTACTTTCAATATGGTTGCTTGGGAAGTTCGCTCAATATTTGGAATAAAAAACCGGTGTGTCTTTTGTAAACCATCGCTAAGCCATTCGATCTCCAGCGACTCTCCATCTAAGCTTGCACGCACACTTTTTTTGATGGAGCTCAAGTCAGCAAGATCAGCGGTAAACACCGAACCTTCGAGTTGGAGCATATCACGATTTTCTGGTGATGGCGAAAGCGCCCCGAGTGAAACCTCTAAATCTTGCGGGATGGTCGAAACCGTGAATGCATACTTATCAATGGGTTCATCGCCAGGAAAAAGTCGCGCCAAATCAAGCGAAACACTGTATGAAGTTCCGTTTTTAAGTGGGCGATTGGGGGTAATAACCATGGTTCGATTGTTAACCCATTCGAGGTCACCATCAACAGCAGGTGAAAATGTTAGGAGGCCACGCGCTAACTGTTTTTCGGGATCAACTTCTTCTGCCAGGGTGATTCCGATTTCTCCATGAGCGCTTATCTCACCCGATGTAATCGCTGAAATAAATTGATTGGTTTCGTTGGTAGTTGGCTTCTCTTCTTGACGATTGTTTGAGCAGGAATTGAGTAATACTAGGCAAAATAGTATCGCAACCCTAAAGTAATAGTTTGGCATTCTACGGTGTGCTAAAATGTGAATAGTTAGTGGTTCATACCCGAACTTCATTTTTCAAAAAAAGTTCTCAACTAAAAATAAGTTGCTATAAAATCTATGGTTTAAAGATGATAATGAAAAGTATTATGCAGAAATAGCGCTCCAAATGGTGCCTATAACTTTAGCCCAAAAACCCTTAAATTTCTGAGTTATTTATCACCGAGTATCACTACTGGCAGACGATTTAATGGAAGAAAAGGAACGCCCGAGCTTCGAAGAGGCTTTAAAACAACTGGAATCAATTGTGGAACAACTGGAAAGCCCGGAGATTACACTGGAAGATTCTGTGAAGCTATACGAAAAAGGCATGGAGCTTTCGAAGCAGTGCAACGAAGTACTTCATCAGGCAGAGTTGAAAATAGAGCAGGTTAACAACCGGCAAGATCAAGATTAGGTATCACTATGGAATTGAAGGAATACATCCCCAAAGCAGGTCCGCTTCTATCAAAGATAGATTCTCCGGCCGATTTGAAGAAATTATCTGCGGAGCAACTGAGAGACGTTTGCGATGAGCTCAGAGATTTTATTGTGGATGTAGTTTCCGTGCATGGTGGGCATTTTGGGGCATCACTAGGCGTAGTTGAATTAACTACTGCCTTGCATTATGTGTACAATTCCCCCGAAGATCGAATCATTTTTGATGTTGGCCATCAAGCGTACGGACATAAAATTCTTACCGGTCGGCGCGATAATTTTCACACCAATCGAAAGTATGGCGGAATTTCCGGCTTCCCGAAACGAAGCGAGAATATCCACGATGCTTTTGGTGTAGGACACTCATCAACTTCCATTTCTGCAGCTCTTGGGATGGCAGTTGCCAACGATCTTGATAAGAAAGACAACAAAGTAGTAGCAGTAATTGGCGATGGTGCCATGACCGGCGGCCAAGCTTTTGAAGCCCTAAACAATGCCGGCGCGATGAACAGCGACGTATTAGTAGTGTTGAATGATAACAACATGTCGATAGACCCAAACATAGGTGCACTAAAAGAATATTTAGCTGAGGTAACCACCAGCCGCCGTTTTAATAAAATGCGCGATGAGATTTACGATCTGTTGGGGCACTTTAAATCTGCCGGGACTAAAATGCGTAAAGTGGCTTCTCGCTTAGAATCTGCGATGATGGCGGCACTTACACCGGGTTCATTATTTCGTTCTTTTGGATTCAAATATTATGGACCGATTGATGGCCATGATGTAAACTTGCTCCGCAAAACACTGGAAGATTTACGCGAAGTGAAAGGCCCGAAATTGTTGCACATCGTTACGGTGAAAGGCAAAGGATTTGCTCCTGCTGAAAAAGAACAAACCAAATGGCATGCGCAAAGCAGTCCGTTTGATAAGATTACCGGCGCTTCGCTATCCCCGAAATCGACCAAGAAATCTGCACCGAAATATCAGGATGTATTTGGTGATGCCTTGGTTGAGCTAGCTGCTGAAAACGAAAACATCGTAAGCATGACGCCGGCAATGCCAAGTGGCTCTAGCTTATGGCCAATGATGAACACCTTTCCTGAACGTGCCTTTGATGTAGGGATTGCAGAGCAACACGCCGTTACTTTTGCTGCGGGATTAGCCGCGCAAGGCAAAAAGGCATTTTGTGCCATTTATTCTACCTTTTTACAGCGAGGTTACGATCAGTTTGTGCATGATGTAGCCATCCAGAAATTACCGGTGGTATTTTGTATTGATCGTGCAGGAGTAGTAGGGGCTGATGGCCCGACTCACCACGGCGCATACGACGTTTCATTCATGCGCTCGATCCCAAATGTGATTATTTCCTCTCCTTTGAATGAGCAGGATTTACGAGATATGATGTACACTGCCAGCGAATACAATGACGCTGCCTGGGCGATTCGCTATCCTCGCGGAGCCTCGACCGGAATGGAAGTGCGCAAGCATTTCGAGAAAATGGAAATCGGAAAGGGAATATGTATTCAGGAAGGTGAAGATGTTGCCGTGCTGAGTTTTGGTCCGATAGGGAAATACGTTACTGAGGCGTCTGCAGAATTGTTGCAAGAAGACATTCATATTGGTCATTACGACATGCGTTTTGCCAAGCCGCTTGATACCGATTTACTTGATGAAATTTGCCAGAACTATCAGCACATTATCACGCTAGAAGACGGCGCTAGACTCGGCGGTTTCGGATCGGCCGTAGCAGAATATCTGGCCGAAAAAGCCAATAAACCCACGCTCACCATTATGGGTTTACCCGATCGCATCATCGAGCACGGAACCCAGGAAGAGCTCCATGCTGAAGTTGGCATTGATGCAAAAGCTTTGGTTGAAGTTGTGAAGCAGAAGTTGGTTGGAGTATAGAATTTAAGTGAAGTAATACGTAGCTTCATTTTATGCTCAAACATTTTACTTTATTAGTTCTAGTTGCCGTAACAATTTTGAATTGCTCAAATGATGAACCGTTAATCGTTGAGGGACAGGTTGTATCAAAAACCGGCGAGCCAATCTCTGATGCTGACATACATTTCGTTCCAACAATAAAGAGCGAGTTCAAACAAAAAACTTCAACAGCTATCAACTATTCTTTGCCTAAAGCGGGAGATGTAAGACTTGATATGTTTGCAAAATGGAGGGGAGAACTAATAGAAACGCTCGTAAATACATATCAAGGTGCGGGAACTTATTCTGTTCAAACTACAGATAGTTTGTATACAAATAGGTTATATGAATACAGGCTTACCCTATCAGATACCACGATGGTGAAAGAAATGTTTTTATCTGCATCTGCTGAAGAATTAATTGGGAATAATCCTTTAACTAAGACTGATAGAAGCGGACGATTTGAAATCGAAATAGGTGAGTTTGCGATTGGAAAAAAGTTCATAGTTACTACTGAATCAAATCCTGAAAACCTAACAGAGCTTCGAGTAACGAATAGTGTTGAGATAGTAGCGATTAAGGATGGTGTTATAATAGCTAGAAAGGAACTAGAAGTTGACGAGGATCGAAAAAATAGAATAAAGTTATCTGCCAATTAACAGAGCTAAGTGATCCAAAGATGGATTTGATTCACTGATTACCCGATCACATTATCGAACATGGAACCCAGGAAGAGCTTCATACTGAGATAGGCATTGATGCAAAAGCTTTGGTTGAAGTTGTGAAGCAAAAGTTGGTAAGTGCCTAGCGCCAAACAAAGCCTTTACTATCACTTAGAATTACTCTATTATTTCGGTTTTTAAAAATCGGAGTACAATTAATGAGAATTCTGGGCAAAGCATTTCTAATTATCGGGGCAATTATTTTATCTAATTGCGGCTCGTCTAATAAATTTATTGTTGGGTCGAACTATGATCCAACTTTCGATCCACAAAAAATGGATAATATGGCCATCATATTCCATGATGTAGATGAGACAGACGAAGATTTTTGGGATCATAAATCGAGTAAAGACAAAACGCCGGAAATAATGGAGCAAGAGCTCTACCAAGAATTAAGCGAAGTATTTCTAGGCGAAGGAATCAATATCATAGATAAGAGGATTTCATCTTCTACATCAGAAGGGGAAGATATTAGAGAAGAATCAATTGCAATTCGAAACTACTTATATGATTTAAAGAATGCCGGTTCACTTACATTCAGTTATCAATCATCCATTGATTATAAATCGTTAGTTAACGAATCAGATTCTAAATATGCACTAATTTTAATAACGGATCCATATTCTGTGACTAGCACATCCTACGGTGGGGCTGGCGGAGCGCCAACAACTAGTTATACTACCACTTGGTATGAATACGGTATCATGGCTTATATCGTAGATGTTCAATCAAATAAGATTGTCTGGCTCTTTAATAATAGCGAGTATGTGGATTTATATACCTTTGACTACAAACAGCCACAACTTTCGGCCTTTGCTGCTTTGTTTTTGGGAAGAGATTTGAGATATGAATCATTTGATATTGACAATGAAAGCGCAACTAGGGGTAAATTATATATCAAAGAGTACTCAGGGAATGAATACACAGTAAATAATTCGTCAATTAATCAATTGACTTTAAACATTCAAATCGGCGACTCAACGTTTACCCGGCATCTACGAGAAATTGAAAAAATTCAAAAGTATAGCTTGGATGCTCAAAGGAATGTTACAGGTAGAGTTATTTACCCCAAGTTTTTAAAGTAATAGGCAGCAGTTTTAATATTTGGAGTACAATTTATGAACATTCGGGGCATTGCATTTTTAATCATCGGGGTAACATTACTTATTTCCTGTTCTGGTGTGGAGCTTGCTACACATGGAGTTGAAATTGAAAAAGCTGAATTCAATTCCGTCGTTTACCTTGGGCAACATATAACGGATGATGGAAGCTCTTCAAGCGATTTTTATCAAGAAATCAGGAATGATAAAACGCTTATTCCACGCGCTTTCAATGAAATGTTCGAAGGAAAAGAAATTGAGATGACACTCGATCAAAATAAATACTTCTCGAATATTGATGCGGTTATCGAGTTGCTAAGAGTTGACGAAGTTTTTAGCAAGAAGGGATACGAAGATGATGTGCTCCAAAGTGAAATAGTTTTTGGCGATTCTAACAACCTAAATAGCTCTAGATATGGGGTTTTCTTTGTGATCAAATCGAAAGGAATCTCTTTAAAAAATAGTTGGCGTGATAATGAGATATACACCACCGGGGGGAATAAAAGCGTGCTTCTAAGAACCTATGTATTCGATTTGGACTCAAAAGAATTGGTGGGTTACACAAAATATTCCGACCAAGGTTTCATGCAAAGAGATCACATAATGGACATTCTCTATTCATTCATTTCAACCTTCAAATATGGGAATCAGATTGAGCCTGAAAATTTGCGCTTTCTGAGAAAATGGGAGCAAAGAATTATGCTCACCAAAAAAGATGGCTCCATAATGATTGGGAATATTAATCTTCGAGATGACTATAAACTTGAGTTCACCACTCCCTATGAATCGATGGAGTTTGAATTAAAAGATATTTCAAAAATAGTAGACGAAGATACCGGGGTTCAGCTATTTCCAAAGTCGATTAATTAATATCTTTGAGGGATGAACTACACCCTCTCCGATTTCGACTATCATCTGCCCGAAGAACTCATTGCACAATCGCCGGCGCACCCGCGTGATCATGCCAAGTTATTGGTTTACAATCGCGAAACCGGCGAAATCATCGACGACGTGTTTTACAACCTCGGGAAATATCTCCCGAAGCAAACGAAGCTGGTAGTAAACAACAGCAAAGTGGAAAAGTGTCGTCTGATGTTTGATGAAGGCAAGCGAGAACTCTTCGTAACCTCCGTTCGAAATAACAACACCATCGAAGCGCTGGTACGCCCAGGTAGGAAGTTCAAGCTCGGTAAAACGGTGGAGCTGGTGGATGGAATCACCGCTGAAGTTACGCATGTTGCCGAAGACGGACTTCGAACGATGATCCTAAATTGTGATCTGGATGATCCCCGACTTGAGCCTTTCAAATACACCCCGTTCCCGCCTTACATCGAACAGGATGAGTCGCTGGCGGATGAATACCAAACCGTGTATGCCAAAGATTTGGGTAGCAAAGCAGCACCTACAGCCGGGCTTCATTTTACGGATGAATTGCTCGAAACTCTGAAAAGTCAAGGCATCGAAAAAGAAGAAGTGACCTTACATGTTGGGTTGGGGACATTCGCACCGGTGAAAGTGGATAATATTCTCGAGCACGACATCCACAGCGAATGGTATCACATCAACGACGAAACTGCGGCAAAGTTGAGCCAAGCCGAGCATGTAACAGCGGTTGGAACCACTTCAGTTCGGGTGCTGGAATCGGTGGTAGATGAAGATGGAATTTTGAACCCCGGTTTTGGCGAAACTAACATTTACATCACACCCGGTTATAGCTACAAAAGAGTAGATGCGCTCATCACAAATTTCCATTTACCTAAGAGCACGTTGCTCATGTTGGTGGCTGCTTTTATGGGATTTAACGAAATGAAACGTTTGTACGAGCACGCGATCCAAAATAAATATCGATTTTATTCCTTCGGCGACGCCATGCTCATTTTGTAATAAAAGGCGGTAAGAAACTCATACCGTTGCACTTATCCACATAGTTGTGGAAAACTGTGAAAGCGCTTTTCTGAAAAGCATGGTTTTTCATTTTTAAATGAAAGGATAGAGTTCCAAATCACTTGTTTTTTTTAGTATCTTTGTCGCCTTGAAAGTTTCTGATTCTTGCTATCGGGTAATTAAGAATTCATGCTTTTTCCCGATAAAACTCCAAATTGAAATATTCTTACATGTCAGAAGTAATTAAAATCAAACGCGGTGTTGATATTAAGTTGGTTGGGGAAGCCGACAAAGAATTTGCTCCCTCTACACCGTTAAAAACTGTTGCCATTAAACCCGACGATTTTCATGGCGCCCGATTTAAACTAGTTGTAAAAGAAGGGGGCGAGGTTAAAGCCGGAAGTACCTTGATGTACAACAAAGACGACGAAGCTGTTAAGCTAACCGCTCCGGTGAGTGGCGAGATTGTACAAGTTGTTCGTGGCGCAAAGCGAAGAATCCTCGAAATTAGAATTTTAGCTGATAAAGAAATCAGCTACGAGGATTTCGGCTCAGCCGATCCTGTTAGCCTCGACCGCGATGCCATTGTTGAAAAAATGGCTGTCTCAGGATGTATGGCTTTTTTCCGCCAACGTCCTTACAACGTGGTTGCGCAGACGTCAAAAACACCGAAAGCTATTTTCATTTCAGGTTTTGATTCTGCCCCTCTTGCTCCGGATATGTCGATGTTGCTTGATGGAAACGAGAAAGAATTCCAGGCCGGTATCGATGCTCTTGCACAACTTACCGATGGTAAAGTACACCTTGGTTTAAATGCTGATCTGCCTGCCGGACGTGTGCTTTCTAGTGTGAAAGGCGTTCAGGTAAACAAATTTTCAGGTCCACACCCTGCTGGTGTTGTTGGAGTACAAATTGCTCAACTTGATCCGATCAACAAAGGGGAAACTGTTTGGACGATTACGCCGGAGCATGTGGTTATCATCGGGCGATTGTTTTTAACCGGTAAGTTTGATGCAAGAATCAACATTGCAGTAACCGGTGCAGAAGTGCTTGATCGTAAATATCACACTACCGTTATCGGTGCTGCTGTAAAACCGTTTTTGGTTAATAATGTTTCGGATAAAAAGAGCCGAATTATCACCGGAAATGTGCTAACCGGTACTAAAATCGATAAAGACGGTTACCTCAGCTTTTACGAGCGACAAGTAACGGTAATCGAAGAAGGTTTAGAGCCTGAGTTATTTGGATGGTTAATTCCAAAGCCGGATAAGTTCAGCATTTCACGAGCTCTTCCATCATTTTTCCAACGCCAAGTTGCGAACCTTACGAATCAAGATGTGGTTTACGATCTCGATACCAATCAGCATGGCGAAGAACGTGCCTTTGTGGTAAGTGGACAATATGAAGAGGTTTTTCCTTTCGATATCTACCCGGCTCAATTAATCAAAGCGATTATGACCAACGATATTGAATTGATGGAAAACTTGGGAATCTACGAAGTAGTAGAAGAGGATTTCGCTCTGTGCGAAGTTGTTTGTACATCAAAAATTGAAGTTCAAAAGATCGTTCGTCAGGGCTTAGACCTGATGAAAGAGGAACTAGGGTAAGAAATCAACACTGTTTATTAAGATAGATGAAAGCAATACACGATTTTCTTGAAGACAACATAAAGCCGCATTTCGAAAAAGGAGCGAAATACGAAAAGCTGTGGCCCGTATTCGACGGTTTCTACACTTTTCTATTTGTGCCGGGCCATACAACTCCCGGTAAAGGCGCTCACATTCGCGACGGTATAGATCTAAAACGTACCATGAACACTGTAATCATGGCATTGGTGCCGTGTTTATTGTTTGGTATGTGGAATGTTGGTTATCACCACTACAACGCATTAGGCATCGACGCTGCATTTATCGATCAATTCATTTTTGGAGCCATCAAGGTAATTCCAATTGTAATTGTATCGTATGGTGTAGGTCTTGGTCTCGAGTTTTTGTTCTGCGTGATAAAAGGCCACCAAATTGAGGAAGGTTACCTCGTAAGCGGTATGTTAATTCCGCTCATCATGCCCGTTGATATCCCATTGTGGATGGTTGCCATTTCCGTAGCCTTTGCCGTTGTAATCGGTAAAGAAGTATTTGGTGGAACCGGGATGAACATTTTTAACCCGGCGCTGTTAGCACGTGCATTCGCATTCTTTGCTTATCCAACGTATATGTCGGGCGATAAGGTTTGGATCAACACTTCCGTTCAGGAAGGACAAGCGGTTGTCGACGGCTTTAGTGGCGCTACCATTTTAGGTGATCTGGCCACAACAGGAACAACAAATTATTCTCCACTTGAAGCCTTTATCGGAATGATCCCCGGCTCGATTGGTGAGACTTCTACCCTACTAGTTTTATTAGGTGCAGGATTGTTGATTTTCACCGGAATTGGAAGCTGGAGAATCATGCTTAGTGCTGTTATTGGTGGCGCCATAATGGGTTTGATCTTTAACGGTTTTGCCGAGTATGCAATCAGCCCTGAGCAACAAGCTTTTATGGCGGTTCCATTCTGGCAGCAATTAATCTTCGGTGGATTTGCATTCGGTGTGGTATTCATGGCAACCGATCCGGTGTCAGGTTCCCAAACAGAACTTGGTAAATACTATTACGGATTCTTTATCGGATTCTTTGCCATCATGATTCGAGTATTTAACCCGGCGTATCCTGAAGGAATCATGCTAGCCATTCTCTTTATGAATACGATGGCACCATTGATTGATCATTATGTGATTCAGGCGAACATCAAAAAACGCCAAAAAAGACTAGCCCTTAAAACTGCGGGAGCATAACAATGAATGTAAACAGTAACGGTTATACGTTTGGATTTGCAGCTGTAATGGTAGTGGTAGTAGCTGCAGTTCTTTCATTTGTGGCAACATCACTAAAGCCAATGCAAGACAAAAATGTTGAGCTGGAAAAAATGCAAAACATCTTGAGCTCGATTCAGGTTGAAGTGTCTAGAGATGAAGCAGCGCAAGTTTACCAAGATTATATTCTTGAAGAATTAGTAATAAGCGAAGGCTCATTGGTTCAAGGTGTGGATGCCTTTAATGTAGATATGGCAAAGGAGATCCGACTTGAAAACGACGAGCGAAATGCGCCTCTGTATGTAGCCGAAAAAGATGGCGAAACCTATTACGTAATTCCTTTACGCGGTGCCGGACTTTGGGGCCCAATTTGGGGATATATTTCTCTCGAAGAAGACTTAAACACCGTGTATGGTGCAGTATTCGATCACAAAGCTGAAACTCCCGGTCTTGGTGCGGAAATCAAAATGCCGATTTTCACAGATCAGTTTAGAGGCAAGAAGATTTTGGATGAAGATGGAAACTTCCTCGGAATTGATGTGCAAAAAGGAACTGCGGACTCGCCGTACGAGGTAGATGGTATCAGTGGTGGAACTATTACCTCTGATGGTGTGGAACTTATGATTTTAGATTGTTTGAAGTCGTACTTCCCATTCTTGAAAGAATATGCCGGAACCACGGCAACAGCCCAACTCAATAACTAATCGCCAGTAAAAACACACAATACAATGGCAGAAGTTTTAGAAAAAGAAGTAGTTGAAAAGAAGCCGGTTGCAAAATCGAAAGAGCCTCTTTTCAGTAAAAAGAACAAAAAATTATTAACCGATCCTTTTGACGACAACAACCCGATTACCGTTCAGGTTTTGGGGATTTGTTCGGCTCTTGCGATTACGGTTAAGCTACAACCGGCAATCGTAATGGCGCTTTCGGTAGTGTTCGTAATGGCTGCAGGTAACGTAATTGTATCTTTGATGCGCGATGCGGTTCCAAACCGAATTCGAATCATCGTGCAGTTAGTAGTTGTAGCCTCACTGGTGGTTTTGGTAGATCAGGTGTTAAAAGCATTTGTATACGATGTAAGTAAAGAACTTGCTGTATTCGTAGGTCTAATCATCACCAACTGTATCATCATGGGTCGACTTGAAGCATTCGCTCTTGGTAACACTCCTTGGAGATCTTTGCTTGATGGAATCGGGAATGCTGCCGGTTACGGTATCATCTTGATTATCGTTGCTTTCTTCCGCGAGTTGTTGGGTTCGGGCCAATTGATGGGCTTTCAAATCATTCCTGAGTCGTGGTACTTAGCAAACGGCGGCTTCTATAGCAATAATGGATTTATGTTACTACCTCCAATGGCGTTGATCACTGTTGGTGTGCTAATCTGGATCCAGCGTTCGCGTAACACTAAATTGATTGAGGACTAATCCATGCAAGAATTAGTAAACATCTTTGTTAAATCGATCTTTGTTGACAATATGGTATTTGCCTATTTCTTAGGCATGTGTTCATATTTGGCAGTTTCTAAAAAAGTATCAACGGCTGTTGGTCTTGGGATTGCGGTAATATTCGTTCTCTCCGTAACGGTACCGGCAAATTACCTGCTTCAGAATTATGTATTGGCTGAAGGTGCTTTAGCTTGGGTTAGCGAAGATTTCGCAACCATCGACCTGAGCTTCCTTTCCTTCATTCTCTTTATTGCCATTATCGCATCTATGGTGCAGTTAGTAGAAATGTTGGTAGAGAAATTCTCGCCGGCTTTATACGGCGCTTTGGGAATCTTCCTGCCGTTGATTGCTGTTAACTGTGCAATTCTTGGAGGATCGTTATTCATGCAAGAGCGTAATTATGCGAACATTACTGAAGCTACCGTGTTTGGTTTTGGTAGTGGAATTGGCTGGTTCTTAGCGATTGTAGCCATTGCCGCTATCCGCGAAAAAATTCAATATTCAAATGTACCTGCGCCACTTAAAGGCCTGGGCATCACTTTTATCGTAACCGGCCTGATGGGAATTGGATTCATGTCGTTTATGGGAATCAAATTATAATTCATCTAGAAGAGTAAATCATGATATTTGGCGCAACCACTTTAATTGTAGTTACCAGCATTATCATTTTCTTTGCTGTTATCATTTTGTTGGTGTCCATTTTGTTAGGTGCGAAAGCAGTTTTAACACCATCGGGACCGGTTAAAATTACCATCAACGGCGAGAAAGTAATCGAAGTAGAATCAGGAGGAACCCTTCTAAGTACTCTTGGCGATAATAAAATTTTCCTGCCATCGGCGTGTGGCGGCGGTGGAACCTGTGTGCAGTGCGAATGCCAAGTGCACAGCGGCGGTGGTGAAATTCTACCAACCGAAACGCCTCACTTTACACGAAAAGAGCAAGCCGAAAACTACCGTTTAGGTTGCCAGGTTAAAGTGAAGGAAGACATGGAAATCTCGATTCCTGAAGAAGTATTCGGAATCAAAAAATGGGAAGCTAAAGTAGTTTCGAACTACAACGTGGCTTCGTTCATTAAAGAGTTTATCGTTGAGATTCCTGAAGACATGAATTATAAAGCCGGTGGCTATATTCAGATCGAGATTCCTGAGTGCGTAATTGATTACAAAGACATCGACATTACCGCGCATCCAGAAGAACACGATCAGCCCGACAAATTCCAATTGGAATGGGACAAGTTTGGTCTTTGGGATCTTAAAATGAAAAACGACGAAGTAGTTGAGCGTGCCTATTCTATGGCCAGCTACCCGGCTGAAGGTCGACGTATTATGCTTAACGTTCGTATCGCTACTCCACCGTGGGATCGTGCTAAAAATGGCTGGATGGATGTGAATCCCGGAATCGCGTCTTCATACATTTTCTCAAGAAAACCGGGCGATACCGTTACAATTTCAGGTCCTTATGGTGAATTCTTCATCAACGAAGAGTCAAATTCTGAAATGTTGTACATCGGTGGTGGTGCAGGAATGGCTCCAATGCGTTCGCATCTGTATCACTTATTCAAAACGCTTGAAACAGGCCGTAAAGTTACGTATTGGTACGGTGGGCGCTCGAAGCGAGAGTTATTCTATCTGGATCACTTCAAGCAGTTAGAAGACAAATTCGACAACTTTAAATTCTACGTAGTGCTTTCTGAGCCTTTAGAAGAAGACAACTGGGTGGAAAAGAAAGACATTCACGATGAAGAAGGCGACGGTTTCTTAGGGTTTGTTCACCAGGCGGTGATTGATCAGTATCTGGAGAAACATGCCGAGCCGGAAGAAATTGAGTTTTACTTCTGTGGACCTCCATTAATGAACCAAGCCGTGCTTAAAATGTGCGACGAGTGGGGAGTTCCTGAAGAGAACGTTTCCTTTGATGATTTCGGAGGATAATCCATCAAACTTTAGTTTAATCCCGCGCAGTGTTGTGCGGGATTTTTTTTGCCTGATATTATGAGATACTTATCGCTTTTTCTTTGCTTGCTAATTCTTTCATGCACTCAGCGTGAACCTCGTTTGGTTGTGCACACGGGAAATGCGCAAGGTTCTACTTTTCAAATTCGATTTATGTCAACATTGCCATCACAGGCTGTTGAAGAGATAAAGACAGATATCGGAAGGATATTCGAGGATATTGATGAATCTATGAGTACATGGGTGCCTACCTCGCTTATCACACAAGTTAATGAGTCGGGTGATTGGGTGGAAGTTGATTTCTACTTTCTTGATGTACTCGAACGCTCACTTGAAATTGCGGAAGAAACGAATGGGGATTTTGACCCGACTGTAGGTCCGCTGGTTAGTTTATGGGGGTTTTGGTTTGATGAAATTCGTGGACAGGTTTCAGACGAGCAGGTTCAAAAAACACTTGATTTGGTAGGCTATGATAAGGTGGAATTAGATGGAAGAAGAGTTCGGGTTCCTATAAACAGTACCATCGATTTCAATGCCATTGCACAAGGTTACACGGTAGATGTGATTGCTGATTATCTGGAATTTATGGGGGTCGATAGATACATGTTAGAAGTTGGTGGCGAAATAAAAGCCCTCGGATTGAACGACAAAAATGAGGTATGGGTAATTGGGGTCGACAAACCTCAGGAAAATATTGATGCGGAAGATCGTTTCCAGTTCATTTTAAAACTAGAAAACGCAGCGCTAGCAACCTCAGGCAATTATCGGAAATTCTGGGTAGATGCAGAAACAGGGCTTAAATACTCGCACACCATTGATCCACAGAGCGGATATCCGGCTAAGAATAATTTACTAAGCGCATCGATTATAGCGCCAACGGCAATGGATGCCGACGCCTACGCTACCTTGTGTATGGTTAGGGGATTAGAAGAGTGCAAGGTGTTTCTAGCATCAAAACCGGAGCTGGAAGGCTATCTCATTTACGCCGACCAAGCCGGTAACTGGCAAGAATTCATCACAGAAGGCTTCAAATCCGCAGTGCTTGAATAACATAGTGTAGTTTTAATCAGACCAGTGATTCTGCATTATTAAATGCCTCTATGATGCATTAGTCAAATACAATAACAGACTATGTGAAAGAAAATAGTGGAGCAAGCTCTGAACCAGCATTAGAATTATTGATGAAGAAAGGTGAGGTGAAATGAGCGTCCGCGGTATTGTGGAAAATAAATTCGTACCGGTCATCAATGTGTAAGATTCATCTAGAGAAAATGGACCTTCGAATTTATTTAGCGAATGAAACCGAAACGCATCAATAATTCTTAGCTTGATCTTTTTGCCATAGGCATCCCTTCGGGAGGTACTTTTCTATCAAGAGAAAAGTACAAATACTTTAAAAAGAAGTGATATTAGTTACCCCACAAACGGACTAAACTCAGCCTCGTCCTTTTTTGATTGGTCATCACTTTTACACTTTTCATCAGGTAAGGCGCCACACATACTGCAGGCTTCACCGTCTTTATTTAAAAATGGACTCTGACTGGCGCAAGTACCAGAAAACTCGCCGTTTTTCTTTAGCAAAATTTTGATGGCTATACCGGCAAAACCAATTCCGATAAAAACGACTGCAAGTCCAAGTGTAAGTATAAAAGTATTCATATGATCATCTCTTGTTAACAAACAAAGATCGGGATTTAATAGGGTAAACTCAATAAATAGCATACAATTTCATATGCTTAAAAGCGCAATAGTGTGTATATTTGCCGTCCTTTGATCATAGGATCATTTACGCCTGTGCTTCTTGACTTGGTGGGAGATACAGTATTGAGGTATAAATTTATTGAAAAAGTACAAAATGCCTTTACAGAGAACAGATTCTTAGATTTCGGCTCTCTATAAAATCAGCATTTTACAAAATGCGCCCGTAGCTCAACTGGATAGAGTACCAGATTTCGGCTCTGGGGGTTGGGGGTTCGAACCCTCCCGGGCGTACGTTTTACAAAGCCACTTCATTTCGATGGAGTGGCTTTTTTGTTTTCGTGATATTCGAAAACGAAAAGTAATTGATGATTGTGTAAATAGTTTTGAGCTCTGTTATAACTCAGTTTTTTGTAAAAAAGCTCCCGTAGTTCAACTGGTAAGTGTGCCAGATTTCAGCTCGAGGGGGTTGAGAGTTCCCCCACAGGGATCCGCCAGCTGGCGGAGAACCCTCCCGGGCGTACATTGTTCAAAGCCACTTCATTTCGATGGAGTGGCTTTTTTGTTTTCGTGATATTCGAAAACGAAAAGTAATTGATGATTGTGTAAATAGTTTTGAGCTCTGTTATAACTCAGTTTTATGTAAAAAAGCTCCCGTAGTTCAACTGGTTAGTGTGCCAGATTTCGGCAGTTTCAATTCAACTGCTATATCGAGAGGTATTATTACAAAGACTATTTATTAATGAGAGAATCGTTGTAAATGAAAACATCAAAAAGGGAGAGGGTAGCGGACTGATTTTCTGAATTATAAATAGAACTGATAAATATTAATGATTAGATCGGTAATGCAAGAATGAATAAATTAATTCAATATTAAACTATTCATTATTAATCAATACATATATAGATCATGGAAACAGCAGTAAGCACTATTTGGAAAGTAGACACCACCCATTCAGAAATCACTTTTAAAGTAAAACATCTCGTTATTTCTACAGTAACTGGAAAATTTAATTCCTTTGATGCTTTACTCGAAAGCGATGGTGATAATTTCGAAGGAGCTAATATTAAATTCAACGCTGATATTGACAGTATAAATACAGGAGTAGAAGACAGAGATAATCATTTAAAATCAGAAGACTTCTTTGCTGCTGAAAAATTTCCAAAAATGTTGTTTGTATCAAAATCATTTGAGAAGAAAGCAGATGGTACATACAAACTAATAGGAGATCTTACAATTAGAGATACTACTAATGAAGTGGTTCTTAAAGTTGAACATGGTGGAACAGTTGTAGATCCATACGGTCAGACAAAAGCAGGTTTTGAACTGACTGGTACTGTTAACAGGAAAGAATTTGGTTTGCAATGGAATGCAGTAACTGAAGCTGGAAGTATCGTTGTTGGCGATGAAGTGAAATTACAGTTGAATGTTCAAGTAGTTAAGCAATAACTTTTTACTACGACGTATCTTTTAAAGAGCACTGCGGTGCTCTTTTTTTTTGTACATTATCCAAATAGGGGAAATTAAACTAAGATTATGTATAAAGTAAAAACATTGATAATAGCACTTATAATTGTGCTATTTGGAAATATTGAAACGTCTGCCCAGGATAAAAAAATAAAAGAATGGGCTATCGCATTGCATGGAGGCGCCGGGTATTATCCTAAGGATGCTCCAGCGGAACGCACCCAGGCTTATATGGAAGCGTTGGATGAGGCACTTGCTATAGGGACAGAAATACTAGAATCAGGTGGAAACGCGATGGACGCAGTTGAAGCTACCATCCAATATCTTGAAAATAATGAACTTTTTAATGCAGGTCGTGGTGCGGTTTTTACCGCTGAAGGGAAAAATGAGTTAGATGCAGCTTTTATGCATGGTAACACCCTAAACGCGGGAGCAATAACGGGAGTCACTACCGTGAAGAATCCGATCTCACTTGCCCGAAAAGTTATGGAAGAATCAAATCACGTATTCTTTGCATCTGAAGGCGCAGAGATCTTTGCAGATCAAACTAATGTTGAACGAGTGGATCCACTGTACTTTAGAGTGGAAGAAAAATACGAGCGCTGGAAAAGAAATAATGCCGGCCAAGGGTATAATCATAATGATAGCGAAACCGAAAATGGGTGGAAAATGGGAACCGTTGGAGCTGTTGCCGTTGATAGTGAGGGAAATATTGTGGCAGGAACGTCAACAGGTGGGATGACCAATAAGAAATTCGGTCGTGTAGGTGATGTGCCAATTATCGGATCGGGAACGTATGCCAACGATCTAGTGGCCGTTTCTGCAACCGGTTGGGGCGAGCGCATCATGTTGAATGTTTCGGCGCATGCACTAGCCATGCACATGCAGTTTACCGGTTCAAACGTAGACGAAGCTATGAATTATTTAGTAGATGATTTACTTAACCCCAGAGAGGCGGGTTTTATCGCAGTGGATAAATATGGAAACATCAGTATGAGAACAAATACCGGCTCTATGTTTCAGGCCGCCGCAGATTCAGAGGGATTTAAGAAAGTAGCGATTTGGGAAGATTAATCGCTTTTTAATCCACCCGATTATCAAAACGATCTCTTAGCTCCTGAACATAAACTCCGATGTCATTTCGGAGTTCAAAAATGCGCTCGTGGAAATCAGAGTAGAATGGCTCTGTAAAATATTCTTCCGTTTTCTGTGCCTGAAGTAGTGCCAAGCCTAGATTCGAGCACTTTAGAGCTTTTTTCGAATACGCAATATTTGCGCCAATATATTCTGGTTCGAAACCAAATGAGTACCCACCGGCCAATTTCGCGCCAATTTTAAGGATTTCGCCCACAAACTCTTGAAAGGATTTATTCTGGGCTTTTGCTGGAACCGATTCGGCCCACTTAAGCACATCAACAGCCAGTTCTCTGGATCGATTAAAGATCAATAGATTATCAAGCGAGCCATAGTCTGAGCTGGCGTAGTCTTCGCTGAGGGATTTCCACTCTTCGCCGGAATCAAAATCTTCCGATTCTTCCAGCTCATCAAATTCATCCATGGAGCCGAATAAGAAATCCTCGTCTTCGAAATCGTCTTCATCATCCCAATCATCGTCTTCTTCAGGGAAATAAGCCTCATCAAGCAATAGCTCTTCTTCTACGTATGCCTCAAAGGCATCGTCCTCGTCTTGACTTTCTTTAAGCAGAGTAATCCAGCGCGGAATATTCCCTTTCGGATCGGAAGAGATAAATCGACGAAGTTGATCACTTTTACGTTCTATTTCGTCAAGATGAGCTTCCCACTTGTGTTCGTCCCAGAGCTCATCATCGAATCCATCAAAATTCATATATGAAGATACCTACTATCGATGGTTGTTAGTTTACCATAGAAAAACAATTCTAAGGTAGATTGCAATACTACGTGGAAAAATAACGCTTTTTGTGGATAAAAAATCTTAGAATTCAATCATAATCGTTCTAACACACCAATAATGACTTGAGTCATCTTTGGTTCGGCCATTCCGGCGGCCTCAAGCACGTCGTCGAGGCTAACGGGTTCAAGTGCATCCGGGAAGCACTCATCAGTAATTACTGAAATACCAAGTACTTCCAAGCCCATGTGAACGGCCGCAATTACTTCGGGCACGGTACTCATGCCAACCACATCAGCACCGAGTTGGCGCATATATCGGTATTCCGCTTTCGTTTCCAGCGTTGGTCCCGAAACGGCAAGGTAAACACCTTCGTGCATTTTGATGGATAGATCAAGTGCAACGTTTTCAGCAGTTTCGATTAAACGTTCGGTGTATGGCTCGCTCATATCTGGAAATCGCGGACCAAGTTCGTCATCATTAGGACCGATGAGCGGATTATCACCCAGGAAATTTATATGATCGTTAATGAGCATGATATCGCCACGTTGGAAGTTTGGATTCAACCCTCCGCAGGCGTTGCTAACAATCAACGTTTGTACGCCGAGATTTCGAGCTACACGAACCGGAAATGCTATTTCCTGCATGGTGTAGCCTTCGTAATAATGAAAGCGACCTTGCATGGCTACAACCGGTTTTTCGCCAAGGTGGCCAAATAGCAGTCGCCCATGATGGCTTTCTACCGTTGAAACCGGGAAATGTGGAATCTTATCGTAATCGATAGACACCGTTAAGTCGATTTCTTCAGCAAGTTGACCTAATCCTGTTCCTAGAATTACTAAATACTCGGGCTTAAAGTCGCCAATTTGTTGCGATAAGTAGTTTACCGCTTCGTCTCGTTTTGATCTAAACTGTTCTACAGTATCCAATGGGCAAAAATGTTTTAATCTATTTCGTCTAAAATATCGTCAAGGCGTTCCGATCCGGGAGGATAGGAATCGTCGTCTGAGTTCATAAAGCTGGTGTCAATATCGGAATCTGATTCCGTATCTGAAAGAGCTTCATCATCAAAAGTAAACCGTGTATTTGGAGTTTGCTCGTCTGATTTTTGCTCTTCTTTTTCAACCGTTGATTTAATCTCCGCCTCAGGTTTCGATGTACTGTTTTTAGCCTCATCATCTAAGGTGAAAATCTTCATTTCGTCGTTTTTGAACTTCGAAATAGTTGAAGATGCATTTTCGAGATACGAGGAGATTCCAACAATAATTTCTTCTCTTTTGTCCAATAATCGTACAATACTTTGGCGGATACGTGCTTTTTCGTGATGAGCTTCTTTTACAATGGTTTCAGCTTCTAAGTGAGCTTTATCAACCAGGTTTTTTGCCTCTAAACGGGCGTTATCCATTTTCTGAGCAACCGATTCCTTCGTGGTTTGTAAGGTTTCGTGAAGAGCTTCTTCAACACGTTCGTAGTGTTTTACACGGTCTGAAAGCTTCTCTATTTGCTCTTCAAGCTCTTTATTTTTGGTGATGAGATTCTCGTATTCGTTGGATACAAGCGTAAGAAAAGACTGAACCTCGGCAACGTCAAAGCCACGCAAAGATTTCTCAAACAGTTGTTGTTTAATCTCAATGGGTGTGATCTTCATATTCTGTAGATTATTTCATGAACGAAAAGCACTCTAAAGTACTATTTATTCATTTAACATGTTCCGCAGATTCCCGTCGTCAGATTTTTTTACTTCTTCGCGCTGCTCAACATCTTCAATCTCGATGTCACCCGTAGATTCCGATTTATCAGAAACCAAAATTTGATCTTCTTCCAGATCAGTTAAAATCGCCTCAACATTATTCAGCCTGCGCTCAGTAGTTTTTTTGAAGTCTGCCAATGCTCGAAAAAATTGTGGATTCAGATCACTCGAGCTCGGGTTTTTGCGTTCGATTGCAGCTCTGATCAAACTAAAAATATTGTACATGATAAAGGCTGCAAAGCCGGTGCCGAATACAATGGCTACAATTATTAATACTAGTTCTTCTTCCGACATATGTTAACCTCGCACCCGGGATGAGTTTTTGTTGTCATCATCAAGATCATTTTTAATCTCAATATCATCAAGAGTAATTTCGCGTTGTTGTTCTTCTAATTCGGTGACTATCGTCTCTAGATGCTCAACCCGTGATTTTAAATTAAAAATCATTTTTCGCAACTCTTGTGCTTCTTTTGAACTAGTAAGTCGCTTTTCTTCCAGTTTCATTTCTTTTTCTCGAATAGAGGTGTACATACCGCCAACTATTGCAACAATTGCGATAATCGCCCACCAAGGAAGTCCAAATAACATAGTGCCCTTAATTTTATGGTTGGTTAAAAGTGGTAACGGCTACGCAAATAATCAACCTTAGTTTCGGGCTCCAAATATTGCACTGCCGATACGAACCATGGTAGCGCCTTCTTCTATGGCTACCTCAAAGTCGTTGCTCATTCCCATCGAAAGCTCTGTTAAATCGATGTTGCCACCATTTAAATATTGATGCGAATCAAAAGCCGATTTTAGCAACGCAAATTCACTTCTAACTTCTTCGGGATTGTTGGTAAAGCGAGCCATACCCATCAATCCTTTTACGGTAATGTGCTCATATTGACGTGCTTGTTCTAGAATTCGTTCTAAATCTCGAATATCGCAGCCACTTTTTTGATCTTCATCACTAATGTTTATCTGGATTAATACATTAACATGATGATCTGACTGCCCTGCCCGTTTATCAATTTCATTGAGGTATTTGGCCTTGCCTACCGAATGTATCCAGTTTACGCGATGCGCAATGTATTTAATTTTGTTCGATTGCATAGTGCCAATCATGTGCCATTGAGCTTGTTCGTTCGGTATTTCATCCATTTTAGATTGAAGCTCTTGCATGCGATTTTCGCCAAAGTGGAGTTGCCCAGCCTCCAGTGCATTTAGTATTGCCTCGTTTGGCTTCGTTTTGCTAACTGCAATTAATTTAATGTCTTTCGGGTCGCGATTAGCGCGCATAGCAGCTTCATTAATGCGATTTTGGATACTCTCTAGGTTCCCTTTGATGTTTGAATAATTCATTAAAGTGAGATTAATGTTCGCTTTTATTTTTTCAACACTAAGTTAGCCTTTTAAAATTCACCATTTAATCGTATTTTTCATGGCTCAAAAGAATGTGTAATTATTCCAAATTTTGGTACTGATTAATCAATCCAACATAGGCCGTTCGTCGGGCCGCTTTTCTAAACATATTTCCATAGAGGATAGATAAAGTGGCAACTCAAATCCGACACATATCTACCTTTTTGAATCAGTGGGCGCCGCCCGGAATAAAGATGGATTACGATAACGTCGGGTTACTAGTCGGAGACCCTAAGTCTGAAGTTCACGCAATCCTCACCTGCCTAGATGTTACCGAAGAAGTTGTTGAAGAAGCAATTTCAAAAAACGTTCAACTGATTGTAGCACATCATCCGCTGATTTTTTACAAAATCGGATCAATCACGCCAACCAACGAGCAAGGCAAAATCATTTACAAACTGATTAAGAACGACATCGGTTTATTGGTTGCCCACACAAATTTAGATGCTGCCTTGGATGGAGTTTCTTTCGTATTGGCAAACATCCTTGGCCTGGATAATCTTAGATTTTTAGATAAGAGCTACAGCATCAGTCGAAAAATCAGATTGGTAACTGCTCATGATGATGCAGAAGCCGTACTCAAGTTATTGAATTACTATTCCGCTGAAGAAGCTCATTACTTTACAGTTGAAAACAGAGAGCATGGCTTAAAATGCTTTGAGGCTATCATCGATAAGCACCATGTGGCTGAACTAAGAGCAGGTTTACAAAATGAAGGCTTACTTAAAGCTGGTTCATTTCAAGTAACAGAGCTTTCTTCGCCATCGAAGAATTTTGGATTAGGTGTGATAGGCGAATATCCCGAAGAAGGGGTAGGTAAAAACGAATTTCTACACTTGGTTTCGAAAGCATTGAACCTGAGAGCAGTGCGCTTTTCGGGTGATGTTGATCGAATTAAAAAAGTTGCTGTGTGCGGCGGATCTGGTATTTCGCTTAAGGAAAAAGCAATGAAAGCCGGAGCACAAGCCTTTATCACTGCGGATATTAAATACCATGATTTCTTTACCGAATCGGACAATTTCTTATTGGTTGATGTGGGCCATTATGAAAGTGAATTCCCGATTGTAGAGGAGCTAAAAAATGAGCTAACCGATGCATTCGACGACCTGAAAGTGTTTGCTACCAAAAAGGTTACCAATCCCATGAATATTTACATTTCTGATATTGAACCACAATCCATTCATCAAAGCTGATTAAAAATAATACATGAAAGAAGTACTGCAACAACTCGCGAATCTTCAATATATAGATAGTAGAATCGATGAGATCAAGCAATTAAGAGGCGATCTTCCGGAAGAGATTCTGGATATCGAAACTGATATTGCCCGTGGAGAGTCGAAGCTAAATAAGCTTAAAGAAGAAGAGAAAAATCTGATGGTTGAGTATGATAATCTTAAGTTGGAAGTAACTACTTCTGAAGAAAAGGTTAAGAAATACGAAGACCAGCAGCTAACCGTTCGAAATAACCGTGAATATGATGCACTTACCAAAGAGATTGAAGTGCAGAAGCAGGTTATCGAAAACAGCAAGGCTCGATTAATTGAAATTGAAAAGCGTCAGGAAGCCATTGGTCCTGAAATTGAAGCCGCTGAAAAAAGTCTCGCCGAAATCAAAACCTTGTACAATGCTAAGCAAAATAGCCTTGAGCAGGTGATGAAATCGACACAAGAAGAAGAAGATGTTCTTGAAGCTAAACGCGATGAGGTTGAGAAGGAAATCGACGCGAGATACATCCGAAATTACAAGCGCTTACGTAACGGTTTAAACAATGGTATTGCTGTTGTTGCCATGGACCGTGGCGCAGCTCTTGGGATGGCTTTACCACCGCAAACTCAAGTTGAAGTTCGCCGGATGAATAAAATCATTACCGACGAAAGCAGTGGGCGAATCGTTGTAGACCAATCGTTCTTCGATAACGCCAAAAAGAACTTATCGCTCTAAGCGATTGTGATCAGCATAGTGGTTTAAAAGGGAAGCAGATTGCTTCCCTTTTTTATTTGTATCTTTGAAAGCGGAAAAGCCGGGCAATCGCTCAGCTGCGCTAAAGCTTCGTTGAGCAGGCTCAACAATTATGGAATTAAAGGCATAATTAGAGCAGGAACAGTGAAGCTTTAGCGTAGATTGGGAGGAAAGTCCGGACACCAACAAGCACCACGCTCAGCGATCCTTCGGGCGTAGCTGAGGCGCTTATTTGGCGACGAATAAGTGACAGACAGTGCAACAGAAAGAAAACCGACTAATGCGAAGCATTAGAAGTTCCAAAAACCAAATTCCAAAGCTCAAATAAATCATAAACTACAATGCTTAATAATTAAAAATTGTTTGGAATTTGAATTATTGAAGATTGGAATTTCCAATGCTTCGCATTGGCCAAGGGTGAAAAGGTGAGGTAAGAGCTCACCGTGCCGTACCGTGAGGTCGGTAGCTAGGTAAACCTCGTGGGGTGCAAGTTCACGTAGGGCAGTATTCGCCGCTTGTCGAGACGCTGTCGGGTAGAATGCACCAGATAAATGATTGCCGAATCCGCCAGCTGGCGGAGGAACAGAATCCGGCTTATAGGCTTTTCCGCAGAATATCAGAACCCCGACCTAACCGGTTGGGGTTTTGTTTTTAGATATATTACATTCACTAACAGATACTTTAAGTAGGTAGTAATGAAACTCTTATTCTGTGTAATATCAGTTCTTTTTGTCAGTTCAGTTCAAGCGCAAGTTGTTTCTGAAGTCAGCACTTCTAAAAGTATGTATGAATATGGTGAACCCATTGAAATTACATTTACACTTTCCAATCAGTCAGATACCTTTCATTCGTATCAGGGAACGGGTACTTATTCGGTTCACTTTGTCGATTTTTCGGGAATCTCTTTAATTCCTACATATACAACACTAGATGATTTTCGGGACACACTCTGGTCGGGCGAATCCTTAGAAATTACTTGGGAACTGAATCCCGAAAAACTAGGATTACCGCCAATTTCAGGTACTCAAAACATAACTATTTCTGTTTTGGGGATTTGTGATTCGGTTAGTTTTGAAGCCCCAAAATACCGTGGTGGACCAATGAGCGTCTATTTTAATGAAGAAGTAGTTGATACGATGATGGCCGATTCTATTTTAGCCCGTTATAATGCAGAAATCCTGAGAGATGATTTTCCTTCATATAATTTAGAATTGAACGGTTTTCAGATTGACAGCTTAAGCGAAGTATGGCTGGAAGAAAATTATATTCTTGAAGCTCATTTTGATCAAAGAAATGATATTGATGCTATAGGCTGGATTCGAACAGATCTTGAAGAAGAAGATTCAAAATTGGCATTTAAATTAGGTCAGAATTATCCAAACCCTTTTAACCCGTCAACGAATATTCCGTTAACCATAGATACCCCGGGACAGACAAATATTTCAGTATATAAAGTTACCGGAGAAAAGGTTTTTGAAATTTATGATGGTTGGCTTGGAGCCGGGGCCCATTCTTTCAGGTTTGAAGCCAGTGGTTTGGCATCAGGAACGTACATCTATAAAGTAGTTTATGGCAATCGTGAAGCGGTACAAACTATGACTTTAATCAAGTGAGTTAGATACTCACCTTACCGCGCTTAAGCGCACGATCGATGTCTCGTTTGGTATCGGATGCTTTGATGCTCTCTCTCTTATCAAAACGCTTTTTACCTTTGGCTAGCCCGATTTGAACTTTCACGAATCCGTTTTTGAAAAAGATCTTTAGTGGAACAATGGTGTTTCCTTTTTGCTGAGTCGCTTTTTCCAACTCACGAATTTCTTTCTTTGTAAGCAAAAGCTTTCGTTCTCTAAGCGGCTCGTGATTGTTGTAAGAGCCGTGCTCGAAAGGCTTGATGTAGAATTCTTTCAGCCAAACCTCACCACCCTTGATGAAGGCAAAGGAATCGGTAAAACTGGCATTGCCCTGGCGAATGGATTTCACTTCAGTACCTTGCAGAGCAATCCCCGCAACGAAGGTATCTTCGATGGTAAAATCGTGAAAGGCTTTTCGATTTTTAATAGTTGGGCTGCTCATAATACGTCGAATGACCAACGACAAAAGACGAACGATACTCGCCTTAGGTTCTCAATTGGTCAATTATTAAATCCTAGTTCTTTAAGTTCGGCCATTACATCTTCATCCGGTGAACGATCGGGGAAGGTTGAATAAATCCCTAAAATCTGCTCGATCTCAGTTATGGCTTTTTCGTTATCGGGATTAATCTTCAACACTTTTACATACTGACGGAGCGCATTGTTCATCTTATCGCGCATGTTGGTTACGTTCGAATCGCGATATTCCAGATAAAGACCGTAGTTGAGATAGGTCTTTTCTTTTAACGCCAGCACTTCTTCCGATTCTGTTTCAGCATCAAGAAGATCCAAGGCAGTAGTGTATTGGTCTGCGTCGATGAGAGCATCAATACGAGTTTCTAAGTCTGTGTTTTCTTCAACAGCTGGTTGAGTTTCGTTTTGATTGTTGGCACATGCCGACATTAACAGCAATGCACTGAGAATGAATAGTTTTTTCATGAAGTTTTTATCTGAAGGATAATGGATTGAAACTTATACAGAGCACAAATATAAGCATACTTAACCATCCTAACACTTTTCGTGTGGGAGTTAATTCGCGCTCGATAATAACAGGTGGATGTTCTACCCGAACAAAAAACGTGATGAAGAAAATCCAGAAGAGCCAAATCAATGATGATTCCATTCCGTCATCACTGGCGAAAAAAGTACTGTAACCGAAAGCCAGAACCAATGAAGAAGTCACCCCTCCGGCAACCCAGTTTTGGTTTCTACGGAAAGCACGTTGAAACATCAGAAACAGAAAACCTGCCCAGATTGTCCAGGAAAGCAAGTACATCGAGCTGTCGTAATCGCTAACAAAACCATGTATGATGGGAACGGCTTCGAAACTGGCAAATATGGTTATCAGAATAAAAAAGAGCCGAGCAACAAGGCGGTGTTTCTTAAAGCCAATGAGCGAATACAAAATATGCCCACCATCAAGTTGGCCAACCGGCATTAAATTTAAGGCCGTGAAAAACAAGCC
This sequence comes from Balneolaceae bacterium, assembly GCA_017643365.1. GTDB lineage: Bacteria > Bacteroidota > Rhodothermia > Balneolales > Balneolaceae > HXMU1420-13. The sequence goes on from JAEPNO010000006.1 coordinate 34,647, forward strand.
GAACCAGCCGGCAAGCAGAAAGGGATAATGCATGATTTCCCACAAAGGTGGCGAATTTTCGAATATACCGGAGAGCGCATTATAAAGAGGCGTTCCACCAAAAAAGAAGGCGATTTGTCCCTCCGTTAATTCGGGAGCTTCCGGGTATTCACCGTTTTGCTGATAATACTCGATCACGTAATTATGATCCCCAAATTCGTTGAGGTAACTCACATCCGGTAACGTAAAAAAGCCAATAAAAAGAATAACGATGGATACGATAAAACCGGCAATGGGTCCGGCTGCGCCCACATCAAATAACTTGTTGGTTTCATGAATTGGCTCTTTAATGCGGATAACTGCGCCCAATGTGCCGATACCTAAGGGAATTGGAATGTAGTACGGCAAGGAAACCGCAATTTTGTGGAATACGGCGGCGAAGTAATGTCCAAACTCATGAGCGGTTAAAAAGGAAAGCAAAAGTGTGGCGAAAAGAATGCCGCGCATTAAATCGGTTTCACCGGGATAGGGAATCATCACTCCCCAAAGAATCGCGGTTTGGAGTTCTTTGCCAACCAGGAAAGTGCTCACAAACGAAACTGAGGCAAATGTGAGCAGAAACAAAACTAAGTGCTTGACCAGCGTTTTGGCATCAGGTTTATTTTTACCCGATAAAGGTAGAAAATCCTTAATGCTTTTTGGTTTTCGGCCGTTCTCTATCTGAATATGTATTTGGTTTGATTCGTTTTCCAAGCAATTATGCGTTTATCGATTCTCTTGAAATTGGCATAGTCATACAGCGTGCGCCACCACGACCACGGCAAAGCTCATGACCTTGAAAACTAATCGCGATTTTGAGTTCATCGTTCAGGGGCAACGGCTGATTTTGATATTCTTCAACAAACTCGAATTGGGTCATAAACGTGTACCCATGATCAACCAGCGTGTTAAAGGTGCGGGTGTTTCGCTCGTAACCTACCGCCACTCCGGGAGCCAACGCAAACATGTTGGCGCCATCGGTCCATTGCTCTCTAAACTGACTAGTTAGATCCTCGCCTCCACACTTGATGAAGGTGTAATCAACACCGGAAAATTCGTTTAAGGCACCTTGCAAGCTCGATCGTTGTTCAGCTACAATTTTCCCATCGTGCTTTTGTAGCGCCACCACATTATCCTGCTGATCCAAAATTGCAGGAGGAAAAGCCACGCATTCGTTTTTCGAAATAAAAGTGAACACCGTATCGAGGTGCATGCTTGCACGTTGTTTCGGGATGTCTACCGCAAGTACCGTTTCTACGCCTTGGTTGAGTAAGCCTTCAGCCGCCTTCATCAATCCGGTAAAAGAAGTCCGTTCACTCATTCCAATCAACACGAGTTTTTCGGATTGAACGAGTACATCGCCACCTTCAATGCTTTGGTGACCGGAAATACGAACCGCGTTTTTCTTTACCTCGGCAAAAAGCGGATGATGTTGAACCACTGTTTCCATAATTAACGATTCGCGTAAACGTGCTTTGGTGGCTGCGCGTGAAAGCAAAATTCCATCCCCAACCACAGCGGCTAGATCGCGGGTGAACAATAAGTTCGGCGATGGCAACATGTTGAAATCTTTGGATGCATGAAGCACTCCCTGAACGCTAAATTTGAGTAAATTTTCCGGTTCAAGTGATCTTAGTTCGTCTTCGATTACTTGCAGATTTTCTTCGGGATATTCTTTGATGAGCTGCTCGATGAAATATGCAGCGGCATCTTCACTTTGGATGGTCTCTAAAAAGATGTCCGCAATTTCGATCACCTTTCCACCGGGAGTCATAGCCGCTTTAAACACCTTAAGCATGTCTAAGTGCTCGCCACGGGCGTCATCTTCAAAAATGATGTCGTCGAACAATAATTGTTCAGCGATTTCGGGATTCACCAAAGAAACTTCATGTCCGGGCGTGTGAACAATTACTCCGTTAAGATGTCCGATTTCGGAGGATACATTTATTTTCATACAGCTGTTTTTGAGGATGATTCGTTGGAATATAGGAACTCAATGAACCATTTTTTGGGATATTGTAGATATGATTGGCTATTTTGAGTGGTCTTTGGAGAATGTATGACTACAAAATCAGAAATAGAGTCTTTACTACTGTTAATGGATGATCCTGATCCATTTATTCAGGAGAGCGTGCATAACCGATTTAAAGAACTGGGCGAAAATGCAGTTCCATTGTTGGATGAATTCCGGGTTGAAACCACCAACAAAGACGACAAAAAGCGCGTCAGCCAGATCATCCATCAAATTACTTTTCCGGTATTAAAAGCTGATTTTCAGGAATTGCTCGATCGTGGAGTTCGAAATCGCAAAGACTTAGAATTCGCTGTGCTTACGTTATCCCGATTTGGGAATCCCACCCTTCGCATCGAAGAATATCAAAAGAAACTCGATCACTTTGCCGAGATGGTGGAACCAACCATTCGCTATCGGTTGGATGAACGCCGGAAGATGAAACAGCTCATAAAATTTGTGTTCGAAGATCTCAATTTTAAAGGCGACACCGACGATTATCACAATCCGGATAATTGCTTTATCGATCAGGTAATACGTCGCCGGCGCGGACTTCCAATAACCTTAAGCATGGTGGTGATGTTCCTGGCGAGAAGACTGGAAATGCCGTTTTTTGGGGTGAATATGCCCATTCACTTTATGCTCAATTATGTGAGTGATAAAGAAGAAGTGCTCATCGATCCTTACGACAACGGCGCGATTGTTTCTTATGATCAGTGCTATTTCTTCCTTAAGAAAAACAATATCGAGCCCAAGCCCGATCACTTCAAAATTGCTTCCGATATCGAAGTGTTGATTCGCTGTATTCGAAATCTAATCCACAGCTACGAACGTTTAGAACAACCGCAGCGTGTAGCCGATTTGAAAGAGCTGCTAGGACTCATCGAACTGTACGAATAGCTATGGCCGGCTATTCTGGAACTCCCCTCGTTAAAAAGCTGGGTTTAAAGCCGGAAATGAATTGCTTGGCGATAAATGCGCCGTCTAATTACTTCGAATTATTGGGTGAACTTCCATCCGGTGTAAGTTTTCATCAACCTGAAGACTTAGAATCCTTTCCTTTTATTCATCTGTTTTGCAATAACGAGCCTGAGCTGCATAACCTGTTTCCCATCGCAAAATCGAGGCTCGATAAAAACGGTAGTTTGTGGGTGTCGTGGATCAAGAAAGCATCAAAAAACCACCAATGGACAATCACCGACATGGACGTTCGAAACTTTGGTTTGCATCTTGGTTTGGTTGATGTGAAAGTTTGCGCCGTGGATGCCGATTGGAGCGGGTTAAAGTTTATGTATCGAAAAGAAGATCGGTGAGAATTATCGTTTTGAATACACGATCATAGTCATTTCCTCGAGTGAGGGAACTTTAAGTTCTTTAAAGGCAAAGACTAGATTCTAGCAAAAAGTATATTTTCTGAAGAATTAAGTGTAGAGTAATGGTTGTAAATGCTTGCAATCGAGAGGAATGCGAACTTGCGCCTATCAAGGATTCTGTTAGATTAGAGGAATAACTCACCTCTACGTCATGAAAACACTACTCATTCCAATCCTCACAATGCTTTTCGGTTGGGGATATATGAACTACAATGCTCCAATTTTAACCTCAAAAACAGATGTGGTTGAGGCGGATACTTCCGATTTCGATCAAGCCGCGGCGATTGCGGCGATTAAAGAAGCCATCGCCGGAAAGGAAGAAATGCCGGCTTCCGAAGTATTCAAAAATCTCGAATTGATGGGCGAATTTCCTGCCGGACGGATAACGGCTATCATGGAATTCGGATTTTCAAACTCATTGGGTGTAACCTGTACTCACTGTCATAACCCGGATGATTGGTCGAGCGACGAGAAAATCGAAAAGAAAATTACTCGCGAAATGTGGAAAATGACCGGGAGACTGAATTCAGAAATCTTACCCGGAATCGAAGAACTTAGCGATCGAACCGCCACGGTTAATTGTACTACGTGTCATCGTGGGGATGTGAAACCGGCAACAAGAATGAATTGATTCGTTAAACCGTTATCGTGCGTTGCTCTTCTAAAAATGAAATTTCAAACTTAACATTTGTTGTTTCATTAAAATCATTTTCCAGCAACCAGCAACCAGCAACCAGCAACCATTCCCTATTAACCAATTACACAAATATCACCTAGGGTTAACCGGTTGGAGCGTTCCGGAGTGGGCGGGTTCGTTTTATAAATCCGGAGCGAAGGCGGATCAGTTTTTAGCGCAATATTCGCAGGTTTTTAATACGGTGGAAGGAAACACCACTTTTTATAACACGCCATCACCCGAAACATTGGCAAAGTGGAACGAGCGAACGCCGGAGAATTTTAAATTCTGTTTCAAACTACCGAGGCAAATAACGCACATCAACCGTTTGGTAAATATTGAGGGAGAATTGGATCGATTTCTATCCTTGTTTGAAGGAATGCGCACGAAACTTGGTCCGTTTATGATCCAACTATCCGAAGCGTTTAGACCGGCAGAGATGTACAAGCTCGAAAAGCTCTTCGAAATCCTCCCAAAGATTTATAGTTACGGCATCGAAGTTCGGCATCCTGATTTCTACAATCGCGGGAAAGAAGAACACGCTTTTGTGAGTTTAATCGAAAGTTATGGCATTGAGCGAATGATATTTGACACCCGCAAATTACATGCAATGCAAAGTAAAGAAGCATCCATTGTGGAAGCGCAACGAAAGAAGCCCAAAAACCCGGTTCGATTTGATTTGAATGGCAATCGCCCAATGATTCGCTATGTAGGTAGCAACGAAATTTTAAACAACGAAGCCTATCTAAAAGAATGGGCGATTATAGTTGCAGATTGGATTCGTGAAGGGAAACATCCGTACGTGTTTATTCATACGCCGAATGTTATTTCGCAGCCTGTAGTGGCTACACATTTTCATAAACTGCTTTCCGAGTTAATCGAAATTCCACCGCTTCCCGCGTGGCCCGTAAATCAAGTGCAGCAACTGGGATTGTTTTAGCTTACACTGTTTGGCGTACAGCTAGTTGCTCTTTTGATGCAGCAACCAGATTTCCTTGTGTAGTCTCGAAAGCGTGTACGGTGTATGGAATTGCTTCAAGTCGTTCTTTTTGGATTTGCTCTCCGGTTACAACACAAACGCCGTAATTTCCGGTCTCTATGCGGTCGAGTGCAACTGCAATCTTATCGAGTTTATCTTTCTGTTTTTCGATGAGCGTATAGTTGGTTTCTCGCAGCTCTTCGCTTGAACCTAAATTCCCTTGATGATGAGCAGCGGAAGAATTTGTGTCATCCATTTTATTTTCAATTTGCCGGATGGATTTCTTCAAAATTGAAATCTCTTTTTCGGCCGACGCTTTCTCTTCTAATAATAATTGTTTGAAATGCTCTAGTTCTTCGTTCGACAAATTGGTGTTGTTAATAACAGCTTGATTACTCATAATTGTTAATAGTTAAGTGTTTAATATTATTGTTTCTATTTATTAACAATAATCCTCAACTATTGTTCCGAAATCGGGTAATCTAGTATCTATCGAAGGTATAGAGAAGCCTTTATTCGCCAATAATTCCAATCAGCGCAGTGTACTTCACAAAGGGAAGTTCTTCTACCACAAGCATTTGGTCTTTTTCGGTGCCTGGTTCAACCAATATGTTGATGGTTCGGGGGAAATCGGAAATTATTTCGTAAGCCACCGATCGGAAATTGCCCATAAAAGTCTTAACCGCTCGTTCATCCATCGAATAGTTAAACCGGATGAATAAGCGCTCACTCCGCTGAGATTGAATGATGCGTTCTAATGCTGCACGAGCTTCTTCTGGAGATAAGTCTTGCGATCCCACTAAATCACGAAAATAGGCACTGTCAACCAAGTCGGGATGATATTCGAAATCCAATACTTCAGGTTGAGTAGTAAGTTCATTAAGTACTTCAGAATCCGGTTGGTTTACAATTGCAATGGTAAAAGGTTGGATGTCGATGTAGCCTAATTCAAACCCCAAAGCTTCTAACTGTGCCGTGGCGTAATCCGGTGAAACTGTATCCGCAAGATAAGCGATAAACTCACCTTCTAATGTGGATGTCTGGCCGCTTTGTACTTTGTGCAGTGCATCATCGCCAATTATTTGTGAGAATAATAGTGATGAATTTGCTGAAACAACGAAGAAGCTGAAGATGAAAAGCCAAATCCTCATTGAAAACCGAAGTTAATGGTTAATAGTTATTGGTCCGCTTAAAATCGAAGAACGATTAACCAATAACAATTCACGATTAACTAATAACCAAAAATCATCGTATTTTACACAGCTTATAATCAAACAAATTCATCACTTCATGTCGCAGGCGACTACCGCAGATAACGAAATTACTAAAGAGGCGAAAAAGAGACGCACCTTTGCCATTATCTCTCACCCCGATGCCGGTAAAACTACCCTCACCGAAAAGCTGTTGTTGTACGGTGGAGCGATCCACGAAGCAGGTTCGGTTCGGGCTCGAAAAGCGTCTCACCACGCGGCATCCGATTGGATGGCCATCGAAAAAGAGCGCGGTATTTCGGTTACGTCTTCGGTAATGCGATTTGAGAAAGATGGCATTAAGTACAACTTGCTGGATACACCCGGTCACAAAGATTTCTCTGAGGATACACTTCGAACATTGGTTGCCGCCGATTCGGGCTTAATGGTGATTGATGTGGCGAAAGGAGTGGAGGAACAAACCGAGAAATTGTTTGAGGTGTGTAAACTTCGCGAAGTGCCCGTTATCACCTTTGTAAATAAGTGCGATCGCCCGGGTATGGATCCGCTGGAAGTGTTGAGCAACGTTGAGAACAAGCTTGGAATTGAAGCCTTGCCGGCAAGCTGGCCGTTGGGTTACGGACAAAAATTTCAGGGTATTTACGATGTGCTTTCTAAAAAAGTGCATGTGTATGAAAAAGCCGATCACGGCGCGAAAAAAGCAGTTACCGAAGTTCTTAGTGTTGATGAAGCCCTGGAACAAAGCAACCTTTCTGATACCGAAAAAGAAGCTTTTCTCGAAGAGCTAATGCTGATCGACGACATGTACCCGAATATGGATAAAGAGCTGTACAACTCGGGAAAAGTGACTCCCGTGTTCTTTGGTTCGGCGCTGAATAACTTTGGCTTGGATGTGTTTTTGAACTATTTCCACCAGCTGGCGCCACCGCCACAAGGCTACGAGCATTCGGAAGGATCAGAACGAGATTTAGGCGATTCCTTTTCCGGCTTTATTTTTAAGATGCAAGCGAACATGAATCCCGGTCACCGCGATTGCGCTGCTTTTATTCGTGTGGCATCAGGTAAATTCCATCGCGGACAGCAAGTGGTGGTGTCTCACACCGGTAGGAAGCTAAAACTAGCCACTCCGCACACGCTAATGGGTGATGAGCGCCAACTGATGGAAGAAGCTTACCCCGGCGATATCGTTTCGATTTTTAACCCCGGCGATTTTAGAATCGGGACCACCATTTATGAAAAAAATAAGGTGCGTTTTGATGTGATTCCTTTGTTTACGCCCGAGCATTTCCAGAAAGTAGCAACTAAGGATCCGTTCAAAAGAAAGCAGCTTCGCGAAGGATTGCGTCAGCTTTCGGAAGAAGGCGTGGTTCATGTGTTTGAAGTTCCCAATGGCGTTGGTAACGAATTGTTACTCGGAACGGTAGGTGTGCTTCAGTTTGAGGTGGTGCACCATCGAATGAAAGAAGAATACGGTGTTGAGCTCGTGATTACGCCTGTTGCGTACTACACAGCACGTTGGTTGCCAAACGAAAATGATCTAGTGATCGCCAAACTGGAATCGAGTTACTCCACGCATGTAACTAAAGATCTGGATGAGAACCCGATAGTGTTGTTCGATTCGATGTATGCCTTAAACCAAGCCGAAGAAAAAGTTGGGGCTGAGAACCTATTCAAGTTCAAGCAAGGCTAGACAATAGGCAATATTCAACATTCAATAACCAACATTCATGTTGTTGGTTATTTGCCGCCGTTGGCTTTAAGATCTTGGATGCAATTATCGTCTAATCCCGGCGCTGAGCTACCCAATAAATTGCTCATAAAGCCGGCCGATTGCACGGCGTAGTACATCAGGCATTCTTCATTGGTGCAATGCGCTCCGTGCTCTTCATCGTGGTGATCGGCGATGGCGGGCGTCCCGTTGTTCACCAAACCAAGCAAGTGTCCTAGTTCGTGCTTGATAACCGATTCTTCTACTACAGAAGTTGAGGGCTCGCCAAAGCCACCCGAAATCTGACGAATGCGTTCTTCCATAATGGCCACGGACGTATTGTAGTAAGCGAACCCGAGCACATTTTCTTTGGTATAAATTCCATCCGTTATAATCATGTAAACGCCCAAGTCAGTACCATCGGTAAATGTTGATCGATATTGATTTTCCATCCCAACCACATCCTGCACGGTAAGTGTATCTTTTCCTGATGAGGGAATTGGCTCGTCCAAATTGATTGTAATTCCGTCGGGTTTATTTAAATGTGCTTCAAGAAATTGTTGAAGTGCCGATATAGCCTGTGGCGTTGGTTTGAAGCCATCCACATAATCCACTTCAAGTGTTAGCGAGGTAAAGTCGGTATCGGATAAGAAATCAACTGCGGCGCTGCCAGTGCGTTCAGTATGCGAATACGATTCCGGTGGATTCGGATTATCAGGATTATCCGGGCCCGAATTGGATGAAGTAGGGGAGTCGCTGGCGCAGTGCATACCAAACATGGCCAACAAAAGAACTAAAAAGCGAGTAAATTTCATGTTTTTGAGTATGTATAGACTATTTTTTAGCGGATTGTTCCACAGTGATTGTTAGCAAGAGGCCTCTGTTAACTATTAGTTTATATTGATTTCTGATGTTAAGTAAATAATAATATTGATCAATTCGAGGGTAAATGGAACAATTCACCTTTAGGATGGTTTAAATATACGCTATTTTTGAGCGCTCAATTTTAAACAAAAAAACCATATTAAGTGAGTATCACTAAAAGCGTTGCCAACGACGTAAAAATTATCAAAGCAGATTTAGAGAACCCAAAACACGCCGCCGATATCGTAAATATCGTGGACTTATTTTCCCGCGATCCAATGGGTCAAGACGAGCCTTTGGGGGAAGAAATTCGGGTAGATATGATTGCCGAAATGAAGAAAATCCCAACAACAATGACCTACATCGCCTACTCCGGCGAAAAAGCGTTGGGAATAGTTACCTGCTTTATTGGTTTTTCTACTTTTACAGCAAGTAAGACATTCAAAATTCACGATGTTGCTGTACACCCTGATGCCCGAGGAATGGGCGTAGGCACAAAGATGCTGGAAACCGTGAAAGAAGAGGCCGAAGAAATGGGTTGCTCGAAAGTCACACTCGAAGTTCGTGAAGACAATCCGGCTAAAAGACTATACGAACGCGAAGGCTTCGATTACGGCGAGCCGAAGTGGTACTTCATGTCACACGAGCTTAATTAAAAGCTCGTTATTTCAAATCAAGGCTCTGAGTTGATAATCGACTCAGCGTCTTCAGCCAAGGCAAGTACCGCGCTTTGATAAAGCGAGCTTGGATTGTAGCGTAAAACGGCGGTTTCAAGGCTGCCGGTTACATTTACAAAGTGAGCCAAATAGTTAGCCACCGAGTTAATATTATCGGGCATATGATAAAGCTCGTTGCCTACCCAAAATCTTTTCAGCGAAGTAGGGATAAACTGCGCGTAACTCATAGCGCCTGCGTAGCTCGATTTCAAAGACAAAATGTCCATGTCTTTCTTTTCAGCAAATTCGATAAGATCTTCGAGTTGAGCCAGTGCCCATTTTGCGCGATGATCTTCCACATACATACTCACGTACACATTAAAAGGATTGTAGCGACCTTTATTTTTTCCGAAATCGGATTCAACCGCTATGATTCCGATAATCACCTCTTTGGGGATGCCGTATTCTGCTTCAGCGGCTTTTAATTCTGCGCTGTACTTAGAGTAAAAGGTGTCGATAGCGCTCTTTTTGGCATCATAACCGATCACTTTCTTGTAATCATCAAGACTTTCGATACGTCGTTCTGCAGATCGGGTAAACTTACGCGTGATTTTCTCTACCAAGGCAAAGCGCTCATCATCGAGCAGTGGTTTGATGTCCACTCCTTTGGCATTAAAATGATCAACCAGTTGTTGGATACGGTCGTCGTCGGACGAGTTTACAGGTGCTTCGGAAGCCATCGGCTCCGGAATTAAAAATAGTGATAGTAGTAAAAGCAGGATTTTCATAGCCAAACGATCTCTTGTGATGATTTCTCGAGCAGTAAGAACGATTATTTTTGAGTCTTGGTCAAGATGGAGAATAAATATTTACTTGATTAATGATTTATAGAAAGAAAATTGAATTACTCCAGTTCGACAATAGTCTCCACAATTTCACCTTTATAGTAAAGCCGCTGCTCTTTAATGGCACCTTGTTCATCATAAGTAGTTGCTAGGCCATCTATACCGTGTTCCGGAATAATTTGAAAGTAAAAGGCTAATTCCCCATTTGGGTGAAATTGCTCATAGACAGTTACAGAATCTCTATCAGTTATTCTCAAAGATTGTATCATGCTGTCAGGGCTTAGGAAATCATAGTGAGTTGAGACTTTATTACCGTCGGAATCTAAAGAAGGGATTACCACTACTTGGTGTTGATATACTCCGTCGAGATCAAACTGAGGAAATTCAGTTCTCGATACTTTTCCATCTACCATGGTTTGTCGGTACAAAACAGAGTCTGTTTCTATATCAAAAGTAGTTCGCTCTCCTGTGTAAGGTTCTCCATCTGGGCCGAGAAAAATGCCGGTCCGTTCATCTAGCGGATGAAAAAGACCTGTTGTTCCTTCGGATTCCAGTTCGATATCGTGATAGGTTGTAGGGGGTAAATTAGCTTGCAACTCCTCAAAGGATAAGCTAATCGGTTCATACTCTGTATTGGTGCAAAACATAAACACCAATGATGCAGTTACGGGAATAACTAAAGAAAGTAAGCCAAAGAGCTTAATCAGTGGACTCTTCTTCCCCATCAACACAAGTCGCTTCTTGGTTAGCGAAAAATCGAGTTTATTGGTGAGTTGTTTCATTTAATCGCCTCCAAAAGCGCACCATTTTTGTAATGCTCTTGTTTCAATAAATTGCCTTGTTGGTCATAACGTGAACTAATCCCATGATTTATGCGATCAAATATAGAGCTGGACTTTAAATAGGTTGTTGTCCACTCCAGTTGACCGTTCGGATAAAATGTGTTCGTTGTTTCTAAGCTATCTGAATGCGAAAATACCTCAAAAGATAAGGTTCCATTTTGCCAAACACGGTTGCTAAGAAAGGCGCCTTCATCAAATTCATATATTTGATGTTGCTTAATTTCTCCATTATCTGAGAATCTTTTTCCTTCAATCATGTAACCATTTTTGAAAGTTTCCTGCATCCTAATTGAGTTATCGGTTCTATCGTACCAAGTTTGTGAACCGGTGTATAGGTTGCCGTCTAAATCATAAACCTGATTGAACCGGGATTCAATAAAGGTTTTTGAAACCAATGTTAAATCTGAATACAACCCTTTATTGGAATAGAAGTCGTCTGGTTTGTAATAATGATTGTAATAGTAAACATGCTCTTCGCCATTGATCATAATTGTATCTGTAATTCGATACGAGCTTGAGAAAAACACTAATGAGCTACAAATAGGGATCATAAAAACCAGAAAAACAATAATTCGGCTTTTGGATGAGCGCTTACCCATCATCAAAAAGCGTTTTAAAGTAAGTGAAAAATCGAGTTTATTGGTGAATTGCTTCATTTAATCTTCTCTATACCATTTCTCCCATAAATTTCGTGCCAGGATACGTTTCCTCTGATATCATATCGGATCATTATCGTTGAATCATTGTTCTCGTAATGTTCATAATAAGACTGTAACTGGCCAAACGGATACCATTCCTGGAAAACGTGATTGCCACTATGTACGGGTGGCAAATGTATCGTCTCCCGTTGTAAGTACTCATTTTGATAAATGGAAGTCGATTTAATTAAACGTTGATCGAAATCGATGATGTCATCAATTCTCTCTTTTACATTTCCATCAATATCATAGTTCTTTAATTGAATCCGTATTCCATTTTTGAAGGTTATTGAGGATTTTGGCATGTCTGACTTTTTGAAATACTCGGTTTGTGTACCGGTAAATAGTTCACGGTCTTTTGTGAAATACAACGTATGAACCTGCTCTAGTGACTTTAACGACTCTCCTTCTGGGATTAAATCTTGCGGGTACAGAGTTATATCAGAGTAGGTAGTGTTCGGTGTGATTTCGACATCCCCAAATGGGAAAGTGATAACAAACAGCATTGGGATTACAACTGATAGTTTAGCGACAATCCAGAATATTGATTTCTGTGAGCTCATCTTCTTAAATCGGTAAAATGTCAGAGAAAAATCGAGTTCATTGGTGAGTTTCATGATTTAAGAATTAGCGATTTGGGATTTCCCTTTTGATGACGCGAATTTCAGTAGAATCTCCTGATATTTCTTTCGATCAGATACATGAGTCACTACATGCTCATCAGCTAAGAACTCGTGATTAAGCATGATGGAGTTTCGGAATCCATACATAAACGGGTTGAACCAGAACACCACTTTTAAGGCTTCAATGAACAGCACATCCAGCGAATGCTTTTGTTTGATGTGAGTGCGTTCGTGTTCCAAAATTTCATCGCCAATTTTGCCTGACTCATATTCTTCTCGATTCAAGAAAATCCATTTCAAAAAAGATTGAGGGGTAACAGACTCATCCATCAAAATGAGTGTAGTATCTTTCCATGTTATGGATGTTCCCTTTTTTATAGAGGTGTAAATTTCTTGCAGACCAAAAACAAACTTCCCAAACAAAAGAACAACCACCGCCAGGTATCCAAAAATCATTGCTAGAGCCAGTAGGTTATACTCAGGTTTAACAGGAGCAGAAACCGAAGACTCTTTAAATGCAGGGGCTTTGGTCACCAATGGTGAGATCGATTCAACCACCAAATCAGTGGGTGCTTCAACAATCTGATCAACTTGTTTCAAAGCAATTCCGGCTACCGGGGAATTAGGGCTAATCTCGAACTGTATAAGCGGCGCAGTTAACCCAATCACCAAAGCAGCTAATAAATAAAAACGATTGAATCGGTGCATCTTCTCATTTTCGAGAAGCAGCGTGTATAATCCCCAAAGAAGCGCAAGTAGGATGGTCGATTTTACAAGATAAACGATCATGATTCTTTCCTCTCAATTTCTTTATCGATGATGGCGCGTAATTCCTCCAGTTCTTTGGCAGAAAGATCGGTTTCCTTCGTAAAGAAGGAAGCAAACTGAGCCGAAGAGTTGTTAAAAAACTTTTTGATTAAGCCTCGAACATGCGATCCAAAATAATCGGTTTTCGCCACCAAGGGGAAATACTGGCGGGAACGGCCGTGTTGGTTATAGCTCACAAATCCCTTTTCCTGCATACGTTTTAGTAAGGTAGCGATGGTAGTTGGAGCCGGTCTCGGATCAGGAAATTGCTCAAGCAGATCACTCATATAAGCCTTTTCAAGGTTCCATAAGTGTTCCATTAATTCTTCTTCGGTATTAGATAATTGCATGTTCTACTAATTTAGAGGTTGCTCTACAAATGTAGAAAATTAAATGGTAACTTCAACCTATCGATAAAAAATAATTTTAAAGGGTACGTACTTTAGCGTGGGCAGCACTCGAACTTCTAATTCAAAACCCGTACCTTAAACGGCCTTGACATGCAGCTTCTTACCTGTTGGAAGTGTGCATCCCTGAAATGCTGAAACGCATCTGTATAAATGAGGTTACTATTCGTGTTTTGGTGATTTTACGGCAACAAGAAAATTAAAAACTATTATCAAAAGGAAATCATGGCAAAAGAATTTGATGTATGCGTAATCGGCTCCGGTCCTGGTGGCTACGTGGCTGCAATCCGGGCATCGCAACTGGGTTTTAAAACTGCGATTGTAGAAAAGAGACATTTAGGTGGCGTTTGTTTAAATATCGGCTGTATCCCAACCAAAGCGCTATTGCGTTCGGCCGAAGTATTAGAATCTATCCAACATGCCGATGATTACGGTATTTCTGTGGGCGATGTGAAAGCCGATTTTGAAGGCATGGTGAAGCGTAGCCGTGGTGTTGCCAACAAAATGAGCAAAGGGGTTTCTTTCTTGATGAAAGCCAACAAGATTGAGGTTTTCATGGGTGCCGGGAAGTTTAAGTCGAAAAGCGAATTAGCGGTTAACGACGAAAACGGCAAAGAAAAAGACAGCATCAAGGCGAAGCATTTCATTATTGCAACGGGTGCACGTCCGCGTGAGCTACCTAGCTTGAAGATCGACGGCGAAATGATCATCGATTCTGAAAAGGCGATGACCATGGAAAAGCAGCCAAAGAAAATGGTGATTGTTGGTGCCGGCGCAATCGGCGTTGAGTTTGCGTATTTCTACAACACCATCGGAACGGAAGTGACTTTGGTAGAACTACAAAAAACCTTGGTTCCTGTTGAAGACAAAGACGTTGGGCGTGAGCTTGGGAAAATCTACAAGAAAAAAGGCATCAACGTACTTACAGAAAGCACCGTTGAGAACGTGAAGAAGAAAGGCAAAGGCGTTGAAGTAACCGTTAAAACCAAAAAAGGCGAAGAGAAAATCGAAGCCGATGTGGTTCTTTCAGCCGTTGGTGTTACCGGTAATGTTGAGAATCTTGGACTGGAAGATATTGGCGTAAAAGTAGAACGCGGCGCTATTGTTGCGGATAAGAGTGATTACTCAACCGGTGTAGATGGCATTTACGCAATTGGTGATATTATTGGTGCACCTTGGTTAGCGCACAAAGCTTCTCACGAAGCAGTAGTTCTAGCTGAACAATTAGCAGGAATGAGTCCGAAGCCGATCAACTACGAGAACATTCCTGGTTGTACATACTGCGAGCCTCAGGTTGCTTCGGTTGGATTAACTGAGCAAGCCGCAAAAGACGAAGGCTACGAGATCAAAGTTGGGAAATTCCCGCTTTCAGCTTCCGGAAAAGCTACCGCACTTGGCCACGAAGAAGGTTTCGTAAAAGTTGTATTTGATGCAAAATACGGCGAGTGGTTAGGATGCCACATGATCGGGTTTGGCGTTACAGAAATGATTGCAGAGGCAGTAGTTGCTCGTGATCTGGAAACAACCGGACATGAAATCATCAGCGCAGTACATCCTCACCCAACCTTATCAGAGGCCGTGATGGAAGCAGTTGCTGAAGCATACAACGAAGGTGTTCACTTAGGAACTCCGGTTAAAAAGTGACGCATAACTTCCAAAATTAGATTGTCATTTCGACCAAAGGGAGAAATCTGAAGATCGTTGTAGAAGCAATTTTTTAGATTTCTCGCATCCGCTCGAAATGACAAATTTATTTTTTGGGTTTTTAGCGCCGTCATCAATTATCTATAGAAATCCTGTAGGGACGTTTCATGAAACGTCCCTACTTGTTTATTCAACATGAAAAAACCCATCAACCTTTACGATTTAGAAAACGGAGCCTACCAAAAGGTTTGGGATGTGCAGCGGTCTGTTCAGGAAAAGCTGATCGAAGAAAAACGTGCAGAATCGAAAGGGGAATTTGAGGGCGAGCGAAAAAATGATGCGATCATTTTTGTGGAACATCCACATGTATACACGCTTGGGAAAAGTGGAGCCGAAGAAAACATGCTTCGCTCGATGTTAGAGCTCCAAAAATTGGAAGCTGAATTCGTGAAAATCGATCGTGGTGGGGATATCACTTATCACGGCCCCGGACAGATTGTAGGTTACCCGATCATGGATCTGGATCGGCATTTCACCGACATCCACAAATATCTGCGATTTCTCGAAGAAGTGCTCATTCGTGTTTGTGGAGATTACGGACTTGAAGCCGGTCGCATCGATGGACTAACGGGTGTTTGGATCGGGGAAGAAAAGATCGCCGCTCTCGGGATTCGTTCCTCGCGTTGGGTTACCATGCATGGCTTCGCTTTTAATGTGAACTCCGATCTTAGCTACTTCGGACACATAGTTCCATGCGGAATTACCGACAAAGCCGTAACTAGTTTACAGGCTCAATTAGGGCGGGAAATTGATCAGCAAGAAGTGAAAAAACGGATCGTTTCTCACTTTGAAGATGTTTTTGAAGTTCGTATTTCTCCATCCGGTGGATGGCAGGAACTAGAGCAATATTTTTTGTAATTTTATAAGGTCATTCAGAGTCCCGCTTGTCGGGACGAAGAATCCGCACAACGCTATTACCAATACCAACATTTTGCAGATCCTTCTCCGCCGGCTGGCGAATCAGGATGACATCAAATAAAGAAATTATTCCATGATCAAAGAACTACAGATTGTAGAGAAAAAATCGAAGCAACGGCGACCTAATTGGTTGCGCGTTAAACTTCCATCAGGAGAGAAATTCAAGGAAGTGCTCGATACAATTAACGAGCACAAATTAAACACGGTTTGTTCCGAAGCCCGATGCCCGAATATGGGCGAATGCTGGGGCGCAGGTACCGCCACTTTTATGTTATTGGGGGATGTTTGTACCCGTTCTTGTGCTTTTTGTGCGGTAAAAACCGGTCGACCACCAAAAGATTTAGATTGGGATGAGCCAAGACGTGTAGCCGATGCCGCAGCTAAAATGAAGTTGAAACACGTGGTGTTAACTTCCATCAACCGAGATGATAGAAAAGACGGAGGCGCACCTATTTTTGCTGCAACACACACTGCGCTTCGCGAAGCCATCCCCGGTGTTACCATCGAGTCGTTAATACCGGATTTTAAAGGCGATTGGGAAACTTTACAGATTGTATTGGATACACCGCCGGAAGTGTTGAGTCATAATCTGGAAACGGTGCCGAATAAATACCGACGAGTTCGTCCGCAAGCAAGATACGAGCGATCTCTGGAGTTATTGTTGAGAACAAAGGAAGCCGGGGTGAAATCCAAAACCGGAATTATGGTTGGATTAGGGGAAACTCGGGAAGAAGTGATTGAATTAATGCAAGATTGTGTGGATCATAAGGTGGATGTATTGACCATCGGGCAGTATATGCAGCCTACTAAGATGCACCACCCCGTTTTGGATTGGGTACACCCGGATCAGTTTGCTGAATACAAGGAAATTGGAGAAAAACTAGGAATTGGCCATGTAGAAAGTGGCCCGTTGGTACGTTCATCTTATCACGCTGAACGCCACGTTTAAGCTCTGCTAAACGTTAACTTAATTTACTAAAATGCTATCTACGCTTACCGTACTGTTGATCAGTTATGTACTGGGATCGATTCCTTCGGCCATTTGGGTTGGGAAGATTTATAAAGGCGTGGATGTTCGAGAACACGGTAGCGGTAACGCGGGAACTACCAACACATTTCGTGTTTTAGGCGTACCTGCAGGCGTTACGGTTTTTGCGATGGATTTTATGAAGGGTTTTGTGCCATCGTTTTGGCTGAGCGCCATTGCCTTCGATTTATTCGCTGGCCCGCTTGCCCCGCCAAACTGGGATGTGGAAGCGTTTCTAAAGATTGCTTGTGGTCTATTTGCCGTGATCGGACACATGTTTCCTATTTTTGCGCGCTTTAAAGGCGGTAAAGGTGCGGCCACTGCGTGCGGGATGCTTTTTGGTGTTGAGCCGATTTCAATAGCAATATCCTTCACTTTATTTGGGATCATCGTTTACGTAACTAAATACGTATCGCTTGCCTCCATAACAGCTACCTTTATTTATCCGATCACACTTTTGATTATGCGCTATGGCTTACAGCAGGATATCGATGGAAGTATCATCGTGTTTGCTCTTATTGTGGCATCGGGCATCATTTATAAACACAAATCGAATATCCAACGACTTTTGGATGGCACCGAGAGTAAGGTAGGCCAAAGCAAGAAAGTGGAAGGGGAAACGACATCCGAAGCACAAACCGAGCAGGTGCAAATATGAGAAATGTAACAGTGGTGGGTGCCGGTAGTTTTGGAACGGCACTGGCAATGGTTTTAGAGGCTGCCGGAAATAAAGTTCAGATTTGGGCACGTGAAAAAAATGTAGTGGATTCCATCAATACACAGCACAAAAACCCGTCGTATTTAAGCGATTTGTTGTTGCCGGAATCGATTGAAGCGTACAACGATTTAGAGCATTGTCTTCGATCTCAGGATATGGTGGTTTTTGCAACGCCATCGCACACACTTAGAGAAATTGCTGCTAAAATAAAGCCGTGCCTCGATGGACATGAAGTTTTAGTTACGGTTTCAAAAGGGATCGAAAACGAGACTTTTAAAACGATGTCTCAAATTCTAATTGAAGTGATGGACGGAGTTACTTACGAAGATAATATCGGAGTATTATACGGACCATCTCATGCAGAAGAAGTAGCACGACTTCGTCCTACTACGGTTGTTGCTGCAGCCTATTCCAGCCGGACTGCACGGGTTATTCAAGAAACGTTTATGACGCCTATGTTTCGAGTGTATGCCAATAATGATGTAATTGGCGTGGAAATTGGCGGATCAGTTAAAAATATAATGGCCGTTGCCGCCGGTATCATTGACGGTGCAGAACTGGGTGATAATGCTAAAGCAGCATTGATCACGCGTGGGCTTCATGAGATGAAGCGCATGGGGCAAATGATGGGCGCTCACAACGATACATTCTCCGGTTTAACCGGCATGGGTGATTTGATTGTTACATGTACATCGGCGCATAGCCGTAACCGGTATGTTGGCCAGCAAATTGGGAAAGGATTTAAGCTCAATGAAATTATTGAGAGCATGAACATGGTTGCAGAAGGTATAAAGACCACAAAATCGGTGCACGATTGGGCGAAAAAGAATAACGTTGAAATGCCAATTACCGAGGCAGTATACCATGTGTTGTTCGATGACGTTGATCCCAAGGACGCGCTAAACCGATTGATGAACCGAGACCCTAAAGACGAAAAAATCATCTAATGTCTGCACGGTTGATGGAGGAGAGCTATGGACGACGAAATGAATTTCTACTTGCAACACGCGGGCAATATGCCGCTAAGCACGATGTCGCGCCAGGATTTAAAAAACCTGATTGCAACGGGTGAAAGTTCCTTCCTAGAGTTTAAGCACAAAGTAGCATCACCCGAAAAAATTGCTCGTGAAATTGCTGCTTTCGCCAATACCAATGGCGGAACAATTTTGATTGGTGTGAGCGATAATGGTGAGATGGTGGGCACCGAAAGCTATATGGAAGAAGAGTTTTGGCTAGAAGAAGCCGCTAAACTTTGTGTGCCAGAAATTGATATCCACATGGAGTTGCTAAACATCGGCAATAAAGATATTGTGATTGTAGATGTGCCCGAAGCCGAGAAAAAGCCGGTTTACCTGAAGGGCAAAAAACGCAGAAAGGTGTTTGTCCGCCAGGCCGATGAAAGCGTGCTAGCTAACGAAGAGTTGATCGAGGTGATGAAGCTGGGCAGCCGTGAAGAAGGCATCACTTTCGAGTTTGGTGAAAAAGAGCAGTTATTATTTCGATTTTTGAACGAGTACAGCGAAATAACCGTCGAGCGATTTAGCATTATCATCAACACAACCACTTATACCGCCGCAAAAATTTTAGTGAATTTAGTAAGCGTTGGCGTATTAGATCTGTTTGAAAAGGACGGAGTTGCACATTATACATTTTCACGTAAAAGTGCTTAAATTCAATGCATTGAGTGGATATGAAAATAGTCATTCTGAGCGAGAGCGAAGAACCGACGATCCTTCGGCATTAGCCTCGGGATGACGAAAAAAAGATATGAATAATCAAGAAGAACAGTTAGACGATGTAATAGCTTCCTTGCTAGACGATTTCGACGATGAGGAATCGACTACGGAGGAAGTGCAAGAATTAACCGGAGAGCCGGTTCGTTTAACCGAGAGAGCAGCCAAACAAGTGGCAAAAATTAAAGAACAGCAGAAAGAGCATGAAAACCTATATCTACGTGTCGCTGTTGAAGGTGGCGGATGCTCCGGATTAAGCTACAAATTGGGGCTTGATCATAGAACTGAAGAAGATGTTGTGTTCGAAAATCATGGTGTGGAGTTGATTGTGGATTCTAAGCATCTGATGTACTTAGAGGGCATTGAAATTGATTACCCCGATGGACTGGATGCCCGTGGGTTTACCTTCGATAACCCAAATGCCGCTGATAATTGCGGTTGCGGAACTAGCTTTTCGATCTAGTTAGTAACCCTGGAAGGGTTTAGAACCCTTCCAGGGTTGCTAATTGGTTGATTGATTACGATCAGGTTTCAACCTCCCGATTTTCTTTATGCGCGATCAGGCGCACGCCACGCTTAAAGGTGATGTAATGCCAAATCCACTCGGCGAATACGCGGAATCGATTTCGGAAGCCGATCAAAAAGAAAATGTGGATTACACCCCAAATCAACCACGCGAAAAAACCGGTTAGTTTAAACCCTTTGATATCAGCCACCGCTTTGGCTCTACCGATGGTTGCCATCGTGCCTTTATCTACATATTTGAATGGTTTACGATTAGTACCGTTCGACTCATTTTTCAGTAGTTTACCAAGGTATTTACCTTGCTGCATGGCCACCGGAGCAACTCCGGCTAATGGCTTTCCCTTTTCATCCTCAAAATAAGCGGCATCTCCAATTACAAAAATGTTGGGATGATTAGGAATCGAAAGATCCTCGTTCACCTTAATACGTCCAATGCGGTCGGTTTCTTCGCCGAGGTTATTGGTGAGATCGGTGCCTGAAACCCCTGCAGCCCAAATAATATTGGGAGTCTCGATAAATTGATTTTTAAGCTGCACACCATCTTTTCGAATTTCCTCAACCGGAGAATTCAACAGTACATGCACGCCCATTTTAGTAAGCGTTTCAAGTGCATTATCCGAAAGACTTTCAGAAAACCCATTCAGTACACCGCTGGCAGCTTCCACCAGATAAACGTTGGTCTCGTTACGATGGAAATTTCGATAATCGCGCATCATGTTTCGCTTGGCAATTTCAGCGATAGAACCGGCCATTTCTACGCCTGTTGGTCCGCCACCAATCACAACAAATGTGAGGTACGGCTTACGATCTTCGAGATCATGGATTTTTTCAGCTTGTTCCAGTGAAACCAAAATACGTTCTCGAATTCGAAGGGCATCATCCAGCGATTTAAGGCCGGGGGCACTTTTCTCCCAGTCATCATTTCCGAAATAGTTGTATTCGGCACCGGTTGCAATCACCAGGTAATCGAATGGAATTACATCACCCTCAGCCAGCTGCACAACCTGATCGGTTTTACTCACCTCAACAACCTCGCCGAGTACCACCTTTACGTTTTTCTGTTTGGTAAACACCGATCGGATGGGAGTTGCAATATCGCCGGGCGAAAGTGCCGCTGTGGCCACCTGATACAGCAATGGCTGAAACAAGTGATGGTTGGCTTTGTCGATGATGGTGACTTCGTAAGAGGTGTTGGCAAGCGATTTGGCTACGTTCATTCCGCCAAATCCACCGCCAATAATTACAACCTTTTTGTTGGGCATAATAGCTCCTATGATTTAATCTTTACATCCGGTCGAATTTCAATGTCTTCCGATTCGTCGATCGCTTTTTCAAAATCTTCCATTTCAATTTCCGGCTTGGGTTCCTCTTTAAAGCGTCCTGCGCGGAATCTGCGTTCCATCACCTGCTGAATAGTTTCTACTAACTCTTTGAGTTTGCGCTTCTTTTTATTTTTGAGGGATCGAACATATCGGGAAAAAGCGAGGCTGCCAAGAATAAACAAACCACCAAAAATAACCAGAGGCTCGGTATCTCCGCCCCCGGCTTCAAAAAGCAAGGCTGAGATCATCATAAACCCACCAAAACCAAAAGCCATGGCGGGTAGAAATAATTTGTTATACGTTTTTAGATTTTGCCTTAGTGTCAGCTTAACTCTTCCTGAAGATTCTTCTTTAATCTCGAGCTCAGGGCTTCGGGTTGTAGCAAAAATCTTTGCAGGAAATGCCGGTGTTGAATTCCAATAAATATTGCCTTTCCGGCGGGTGATGGTTCCAACGGAATTAAAATGATACTCAACTTGAGCACGGATTTCGTTCAATAAAGCGCCGTCTAGCGGACCATTTGCATAGCCTTGAATTTCAGCTTCAGTAAACGATTGTGTATCAATGATAATCGGCTCATCGATCGGGATGCCTTCGAATTCGAGCATCGCTTGTTTGATGAAATGCCGCTTGATGTCCAAATTATGGCCAATCTCGAAAACGGAATCTAGATCTTCGGGCTCAGGTACTTTTGTGCCCGAAAGCGATTGCTCGTGATATCGTTGCAAGATGGAGGCTCTCTTGATGATTTGTTTGAGTTCGTCGTTAGTGAGCCTGCCCATTTGTAATACCTTCGGTTAGTTTGCCTCGCTGATAAGTTTAGCGATGTCGTCTTTCGAAATTTCTTCGCGATTGTTGCAATAATGGCACACAATTTCCTGCGATTCTCCCTTCATTTCTTTCAAGTCGTCGATGTTTAACATTGATAGCGCATCTAGGAAGCGTTCACGTGAACATCGACAAAAGAAATCAACAGGTTGGCGCGAAAGTTCTTTGACTTCGATGGGCGAAACCGACTTCTTCATGATCTCGTCGATGTACTGCCCGTCGTTTAACAATTGATCGATCGGTGGAAATGAAGCCAAGCGTTCTTGTAGCATATCAATTTGCCCCTCGGGCGCACCCGGCAAACGTTGTAAAAGCAATCCGCCTGCTTGGGTGATCAAACCATCGTCGTCGATGCCCACATCCAACAATACAGCAGAAGGGATTTGCTCGGATTGCGCCAAATATCTAGCAACATCGGAGGTTACGTCACCGGTTGCAATCTCGATGGAGGATGTACGCGGTTCGGCCTCGTTATACAGCACTTTGGTAAGTGATAAAACACCTAGACCAATTCCATCACCTAAAGTAACACCCTCTGACGTGTAATCGAGTTCGGCAGTAGAATCGCCCACATACCCACGAACTTCACCCAAACTATTGGCTTCGGCAATTATCGTTTTAAGCGGGCCATTTCCATCCATCCGGAGCTGAATGCGCTCCTCTTTCTTTAATTCTGATGCAAGCAGCATGGTGGCCGTCATTGCTTTACCAAGCACTACTTTTGACAGTAATGATAACTGATGACGTTCAGCAGCTTCGCGAACAACATCGGTTGTTTTAACAACAGAAATTTTGAAATGCCCGTCGGTGGTAATTCCCTTGATAATTCGGTCTTTAAATTGAAACTCTTCGATATTCATGAGTGAAATTCTAATTGGGTAATCGATCGCATAAAAAAATCCCGCCTGAGTAATCAAACGGGATTCAAAGATAAGGATTAAATTGCTTAATTAGCGATTATCGAGCCGATACATCTCGCCTAATCGTCCGGAAATCTTACTTTGAGAAGTGTACATGCTTTTCAGTTTACTCACTTCAGCAATTCGCTTTTCAGCCAATTCGTTCGAGGCTTTGTGTGTTGGAATGCCATGCTCTTCCGAGTAGTTCAATACGTTTAGGGTGGTGTCATAAATTCGCTCGGTTTGGTTCATCGCTTGTTGGCGATTGTAGCCTTCGAGTTCACTCGAAATGTTGATGATTCCCCCGGCATTAATCACGTAATCAGGTGCATACAAAATGCCTTTGCCCAGCAACATCTGTCCGTGAAGGTCTTCATCATCCAAAATATTATTAGCACCACCGGCTATGATATCACACTTAAACTGATCCATTGTGTTATCGTTTACCACGCCACCCAATGCGCACGGAGTAAAGATGTCGACATCTAAGCCATAAATTTCGGTTGGATCGACTAACGTGCCGCCTACTTTATCGGCTAAAGCTTGAGCTTTTTCGGTGTAGATATCGGTTACATAAAGCTTTGCACCTTCTTTTGCGGCGTAATCAGCAAAAGTTGAAGCTACATTGCCCGCACCCTGAAGTGCAATTTTTTTACCGGCCAGTGAATCGGAGCCATATGCTTTTTTAGCCGCCGCTTTTGCGCCCATATACACACCAAAGGCCGTTACCGGCGAAGGATTTCCACTTCCACCTAAGGTTTCGGGGATGCCGGTCACGAATTTAGTTTCAGAGTAAATCCATTCCATATCCTGCACGCTCATCCCCACGTCCTCGGCAGTGATGTAGCGGCCACCGAGTGAGTCAACAAATCGGCCAAAAGAGCGGAAAAGTGCTTCGTTTTTATCAATATGTGGATCGCCGATGATAACAGCTTTACCACCGCCTAAATTCAAGCCGGAAATGGCGGCTTTATAAGTCATGCCGCGGCTAAGTCGCAGCACATCGCGCAAAGCTTCTTGTTCGTTGTTGTACATCCACATACGAGTGCCGCCAAGAGCCGGCCCTAGTGTTGTGTTATGAATGGCGATGATCGCTTTTAAATTCGTGTCAGGGTTTGAGCAAATTACTACTTGTTCGTGCCCCATATTTTGAAGGGCGTTAAAGATGCTCAGTTCAGTGTCTGCTTGTTTCGTTACTTCAGTTTCTGCAGATGGAGTGTCAATCATGTTACAGGATAATTTTATTGGTTGGAACCGCTTCCAAAAATCTCGTTTTTCGCGTTAAAAAACCAATTAAAACTTAAGCATTGCGGCTCGCTGATCGGAACAAAAGGTACGCAAAATCATACATCATATTGAACATTAAGTGGTTGGAACCGAGTTAGCGTAATCAAAAGCAGATAGTGAAAGTTTACAGCAAAATTGTATTTTAAAGAGTTGAAAATGCCGAAAGGTATGGTGTGCAGGTTTGGTCGCCGTCTCGCCTCTTATGTATAAAAATAAAAATAAAGGAAAAGTTAACAATGTCATTCCGCTGGGTATATCCGCAGCCGGAACCAGAAGAGAGCGTGTCCGAAATAAAGCAGGCTCTTGGCGTACCGGACATTATAGCCCAATTGCTGGCTATACGTGGCATAAAAACATATGATGATGCAAAATCTTTTTTCCGACCTACTATAGATCTGTTGTACGATCCATTCCTGATGAAGGACATGGATAAAGGCGCTGAGCGTCTTGCGTTGGCTATACGTAAAAGCGAAAAAGTTGTGGTTTACGGCGACTATGACGTAGACGGGACTACCGCTACGGCTTGTGTATACACCTTTTTAAAAGAATTCGGTGTAGATGCCGATTACTACATTCCGCATCGGTTTAAAGAAGGTTATGGGATTAACCCGGAAGGGATTCTGTATGCACAGAGTATTGGTGCGAACCTGATCGTTTCGGTTGATTGTGGTATTACGGCTATTGAAGAAGCTAAAGAGATTAAAGAAAAGGGGATGGAACTCATTATCTGCGATCACCATACCGTGGGTGATGGAATTCCGGACGCAGTTGCGGTACTCGATCCCAAACGCCCCGATTGCGATTACCCTTTTGATGGATTATCAGGAGCCGGTGTGGGCTTTAAGTTGGTTCAGGGAACGCTTAAAAAGCTAGGCTTACCCGACTCTATTGCGTACAAGTTTTTAGATCTGATAGCTATTTCCATCGCTTCCGATATCGTTCCAATCATTAGCGAAAACCGCATTTTGATGCGCGCAGGATTACAGATGTTGCAGAATAATCCACGAATTGGCATCAAAACTTTGATGGATTTAATTCGGATGCCGGCCGAAGATATTACTACTAGCAAAATTGTCTTTTCAATCGGGCCGCGGATTAATGCGGCGGGTCGAATGGGAGATGCATCCACGGCAGTAAAATTGATGATTGCCGACACCGCCGGAGAAGCTAAATCGCTGGCCAAAGAATTGGAGTCGATCAATCTCCGTCGCCGCGATAAAGACAGTAAAACGATGGAAGAAGCACTAGCTCAGATCGATGACGAACTCGACATCGACGATGTGAGTACACTGGTGCTATACAAACCCGATTGGCATTTGGGCGTGATTGGAATAGTTGCCTCTCGATTAGTGGATATGTTTCATCGGCCTGCAATCATGTTGAGTAATGTAGAAGGCAAGATTAAAGGCTCGGCACGGAGTATTCGTGGTTTTAATATTTACAATGCCATGAAAGAATGTGAGGATCTACTGGAGCAATTTGGTGGGCACGAGTTTGCTGCCGGTCTTACTCTAGAAGAAAAGAACTTAACAGAATTTCGAAGACGCATTAATCAAATTGCTTTTAACGGGCTATTATCTTCAAATTTCGAGCCGGAGTTAATGGTAGATTCCAAGCTTGATCTCACCGAAATCGACATGAAATTTTGGAAGTTACTGGCTCAGTTCAAGCCATTCGGTCCGGCAAATCTTCGTCCAATTTTTGTAAGTGAAGGCGTGAATGTAGTGGGCATACCTACCGTAGTTGGCAACGGTCACCTCAAAATGCGGATTAAGCAAGGAAATTCCGGTGTGTTTGATGCAATTGGTTTTAATATGCATGAGTTTTTACCGCTAGTCAGAAATGGAGAACCCTTTAACATTGCGTATGTATTAGAGGAAAATCATTGGAACGGCCGGAGAACGCTACAAATGCGATTAAAAGACATTCAGTTAAAAGAAGTGGCATAAAAATTAAAACTGATATTGTATCTGGGTAATTAACCCGCTATCTTTGCCGTCCTCTTAAACAAGGGACTGTAGCTCAGTTGGTAGAGCAACGGACTGAAAATCCGTGTGTCGGCGGTTCAATTCCGCCCGGTCCCACGTTTTCTAAAGCCTTGTATAGCAATTAATTAACGCTGTGCAAGGCTTTTTTGTTTGGGGTAAGCAATTACGTCGGGGTCAGCTGGGGGTCAGTAAATTATAAGATTTCACAATTGTATAGCTTATATAACACTATTATATTATCCAGACTAATTAAAGGAGAAATATGAGTAAACAACTAGCAAATAGTGGCACAGTTAAAAGTGCTTCTGCAGTTTCTTATGCTTTTAAGCTTGCAAGAAAATCAGTTGAGCACAGATCATATGTGCCTAAGAATGTGCGAGAAACAACTTATCCAAAACAAAAAACGTCTGTCAGTAAGTGAGGTATAAGCCTTCAGATCAAGAAAGGGCTGCTAAAGAAAAAATCTCTGATTTAAGTAATGAAGAGTATAGAGAGGAATTTAGGCGAGATTATGCTAGGCTGATCCACTCGCCGAGCTTTAGAAGGTTACAAGGGAAGACTCAGTTATATCCAGGTAGAGAATCTGATTTTTTTAGAAATAGGTTGACTCATTCACTAGAGGTTGCGCAAATTGCAAAATCTATCGCGATTAGGTTAAACAGTGAAATTTCGAATAATGAGAATCAGATTTCACTAGATATATGCGAGGTTGCTGGTTTAGCACACGATATCGGGCATCCACCATTCGGACACCAAGGTGAAGAAGCTTTAGATGAATGTATGCGAGATTTTGGTGGATTTGAGGGAAATGCCCAGACATTAAGGATATTAACTAGATTAGAAAAGAAGGCTCTGTTTGATGTAAGTGAAGGGTACAGTTATGATAACAGAGCAGGGTTAAATCTAACATTTCGAAGTCTTGCATCCGTTCTAAAGTATGATAGGGTGATACCCGAAAAAAACGATAATCGTACCAGTGAATGGATAAATCATCCAATGAAAGGATATTATAATTCAGAGAGTGACATTGTAAGTCAGATAAAAGAGAAGGTTATAAGCAGTGATGTGGAGGGTTTTAAAACAATAGAATGTTCCATAATGGATCTTGCAGATGATATAGCATATTCAACTTATGATATTGAAGATGCATTTAAAGCTGGTTTTTTGAACCCGTTAAAGATACTGTATACATCAGATGAAATTCTGGAACAAATAATAGAAAAGATTGATCCAGATGAGGACAAAGGTATTGAAGTAAACGATATCAAAGAAGTGTTATATCGAGTATTTGGGTCAGTATTCGATGTAGAAAAGAGTATAGAAGACTTTAAAAGTCCAGAGGAATACGCATATTACTATAGTAATACAGCATACAATACGTCAATTGAAAGTGCCAGTAACGGATATTTACGAAATATAATCACCTCAGGTAGAATAGGATATTTAATTCGCGGTGCATATATAGATAATGATGATTACACTCCATTAGCAAAGGTATCTATAGATGAAGAGAGACGACTTGAAATTGACGTTTTGAAGTACCTTGTGTACTGCACTCAAGTTGAAAATCCAAAATTAAGTATCGCCAAACACAGAGGTCAAGATATAGTTAAGGAGATTTTTGGATTCTTATACTCTAAGGGAGGATATGACTCACTTCCTGATGATTTTCGTGCCATGTATGATGAAATTCAAAGTAACGACTTACAAAGAGCTAGAGTGATCTGTGACTTCATAGCAGGTATGACTGATAGATATTGTTCTGAGTTTTATTACAGATTGAAATCTGAGAACCCAAAATCAATTTTTGTCCCTCTCTAGCATTTCAGGTAGGACTAATAATCCTACCCCACCATCCCCTTCACAAACACATCCACAAAATCGCGCATTTTCTGGATGATGCGAGAAGTGATTTGATTTGCGAATAAGGCACTCGGTCTTTCTTCAAGGCAATCATATACGTCATCAATTAAAGGATCCTTGCCCGAGAAAATGTAGCGATCCATCAGGTTTTGGAACTGCTGTTCATCCAAATTTTCTTCATCGCTGATTTCCTTTAAGCGCAACACTTTCTGATCGTGCCAGAATTGTTCGAACTCATCTTCAATGGTATCGAGGTCGTCGATGTGGGGCAGGTTCTCTTCGATGAATTTCTCGATGAGCTCACGCTTGCTGCGTAGCTCCACATCACCGGCGAGGATGTCCATAATCGCTTTGGTTTGAGCTTCCTTATCCGGTGCGTCAGCTTGCTTGAGCTTTGCCAGCAGCTTGATGATGTACGATCGATTGATCTCGTCTTTGTGGATCAGTTCAAGTTCAAAATCCACATCATCGAGAATGGATACTTTCTCTTTCTGATGCTCGGTGCGCACTTTATCGTGCAGATCCAAATACTTGCTCTTGTAGTCTTCGAATTGCTGCTCAGGCATCGACAAATCGTCCCATTCGAACTCTACTATAGTCTTGAGTGCGTTCAGCGTGCGCATGAGTGCGCGGAAGGCTTTCACGAATTCCAGCTCTGCTTCCTCATCCGGTAAATGATCTACACTTTTCACCGTTGGTGTGATTTGCATCAGCTCTAAGAATCCTTCATTGAATTTCTTAACGAACTCCTCATACGGTGGCGTAAAGATCTCTTCTTTCGCCTGGAGATTGGAGAAAAGCGCAATGGCTTCGTCGGTGCGTTCTTTAAGGTTACGGAAGCACAGAATATTCCCTTGCGACTTCGTTTCGCCCAGTATACGATTCGTGCGTGAGTACGCCTGAATAAGCCCGTGATAACGCAGGTTCTTATCAACATACAAGGTGTTCACTTTCTTGGCATCGAAGCCCGTGAGCATCATACTTACCACCAGCACGATATCGAGTCGGTGTTTGTCGTGATCGAAATTCTCTTTCTCACGGTCTTTGAGTCTCTTACTCAGATCCTTGTAGTAGTTCTGAAAACTCTGGCTGTCTTTGGTCGAGAAATTAGTGCCGAACATGGCATTATAATCGCCGATGTATTCTTCCAGCTTATCGCGTGTATGCGAGGTACTGTACCGAACAGAAGGCTCAGCTGCTATTCCAAATTCATCACTTTCCAACGCCGGCAACTCACCTGTTGCGTCTTTGTCCTCTTCATTTGTGCCGTAAGTAAAAATGGTGGCTATGCGCAGGTCATGTTCGCCGGCTAATTTCTTTTGCTTGAACAGATCGTAGTAGTTGATCAGCGTGTCGATTCCACTAGTTGCAAAAAGTGCTGAATAATCTCTGTTGTGCGTTTTTTGATTGTGTCGCTGAACGATGTAATCCACAATCTTTTCCAGCCTGCGCGGATCTTCCATAGCCTCGCGCGTATTGATGGCTTCTACATCGATATCGAGCAGGGTATTCCCTTTTTTCTTGAACCGACCAATGTACTCCACCGCAAACTTCAGCACGTTTTCATCGCGGATGGCATCGGTGATCACATACTTGTGCAGGCATTCATCAAACAGATCAGCAGTGGTTCGTTTACCAAATTCGTTTTTGTTGGCATTGTCGGCAAAAATGGGCGTTCCCGTGAAGCCAAACAACTGCACATCACTAAAGAACTGCGTGATGGCTTGATGCGTCTTCCCAAACTGACTCCGGTGACATTCATCAAAAATGAACACCATCTTTTTATGTTGATGCGATTCCATCTGATTGCGATAGCGTTGCTTCTTGATAGCTACGCTCAACTTCTGAATGGTGGTTACAATCAGCTTGTTTTTGTCGTTGAATTGATTGACGAGCGACCGCGTGTTTTCGGTCATGTCCACACTATCTTTTTTGAAAGCGTTGAACTCGTTCGCCGTCTGATAATCCAGATCCTGCCGGTCTACCACAAACACCACTTTTTCGATATCCGGCTGGTTCATAATCACCTGACTCGCTTTGAAACTGGTAAGTGTTTTACCCGATCCGGTGGTGTGCCAGATGTATCCGTTTTGCTCTGATTCCTTCACACTCTTTATCATTGCTTCTACAGCGTAGTATTGATACGGTCGAAGCACCATCAGGATCTTGTGCGTTTCGTTGCGCACCATGTAGTGTGCCAGCATCTTACCCAGGTGATCCCGGTTCAGAAAAGCGTCCGCGAACTTAGTTAAATTCTTAACGGGCTGATTGTTTTCATCTGCCCAGTCGAAAGTTTGCTTGAACGACTGCTTGCGGTTGTTGGCGTAGTATTTGGTGTTCACTCCGTTACTGATCACAAAAAGCTGCACGTACTGGAAAAGTCCGCGATTGGTCCAGTAAGCATGGCGTTGATAGCGATTCACCTGATTGAAGGCCTCCTTCATTTCCAACCCACGGCGCTTGAGCTCAATTTGCACCAGCGGTAAGCCGTTGACTAGGATGGTTACATCGAAACGAACCCTATGAACTCCATCTACCTCTATCTGCGTGGTTACCTGAAAACGATTGCGCAGCCAGTTTTCCGAATCGAAGAATTGCACGTACAGTGTTTGATCCTCTCGCTTAATAGAAAAACGATCTCGCAGGGTTGCTGCCTTTTGAAATACATTGCCTTTGCCCAGGTGATTGAGGATTTGCTCGAACTCAAAGTCTGTATAGGTGTGATTGTTGAAGGCTTCCAGCTGCGCCTTCAGATTATCAAGCACTTCTTGTTCATTGGAAACCTGCACCGATTCATACCCCAGCCCGGTAAGATGTTGTACCAGTTCCTGCTCGAGTTGATATTCGGATTGGTGGCTCATGCTTTAATTCTGTTCCATTTCAAACATTGAGAATAAAACTCATTAAGCTCATTATGACATTCTTTTCCATCAAAAGCTTCAATCCATTCTTCATAGGATATCATAAAAGTCTGCATAGCTAATACTCGCCAATACACCTCACCCTTCGACTCCCAAATAGCATTTTCTTCTTCGTACATATCGTATCGATCTTCAATTTGACGGGCATAAAACGAAGACTTCAATTTTTCAGCAACTTCGTGTTTGTCAAGAGTCGATAGTGGCGCAACTACTCCAAAAAAGGAATTGATATTTGTATCACGAGTATTGTAAGCGATACAAGCAATGTTTCGACTTGCCTGATTATAGTTTGGAGCATTGGTAGTTCCTTTACTTAAAGGACTTCCCATTTTTGCCTCGATGATTCCGAATAGCTTAGCATCATCATTCACGATGATTTCTCCCCGTTGTTCAAAGTTGATGCTGAAATCACCTAAAGCCATATCAGCATGCGTGTAACCTTCCCTATACTTATCTGCAAATACAAACGGACTTGAAATTAAACCCTCAGATGTCCAGTTGCTTAGTTCACCAAACGCTATGTCCTTTACTGTGAGTTTTTCCTCAACCGAATGATAAACCAGTAATCGAGTCATCCAACCTTCATTGTAAATCTCAGTAGGATTTAAACGATGAGCATCGCCTTGAAGCGTAGATATAAGTTCAAAAATGGCTTTCATACTTTCACCTTATTCCAGAATTGGAGCAGTGCGTTATAGAACTCAATCATATTATCAGCATACCAATCAATCCAAATGTGCCAATCATCTCGATCGTAGAAACTGCTATAATTTGGGTTAAGGTCGGTATACGAGATTTCATGCTTAATCCGCGACGCCTTTTTTGTCTCAAGACGTTCCCAATCGATTTCCTTGGGATATACCCGTTCGATCTCTTCTTTTTGAGCATACATAGAGTCGAACAATTTCTTGTCTTTATCTTTACTAAAGTACAGCTCAACACGAATAGCGTTGCGACCAATACAGAACGCGAACTTACCGTTCCCTACCCAAGATCCGATGCTAAAACTTCCGCTTGGAGTAACTCGGTCTAACAAATCAAAATTTCGAGCCTTTAACTCATGCTTAAGCTGAGCCCAGAAGTCAGTCAACTTTGCATTCCGTTCGGCGGTTACCTTACTTTTCGATTTCTCTTCCTTCTCCTTCTCACGTGCATCGATGATAAACTCTTGCGTTTCTGGGAGTGGAATGATTTGTTCAATTTGGAGGAATATATCTTCGCCTTTGCTGTAGGGGGTTGCACGGAAGCACTGCACGTTGATGTCATGATCCAGCAGCCAAAGCACAGTAGAGGTAACCTCTTTGCGAAAATTGTTAGCTACAAAGATCATGCGCTGATCTACATCGTTCAGGAGAAGTTGATCTTCTTCATCCAGTTCCAGAAACTCTAAGAGTGCTTCCTTGGCGTTTTCACCGGTGCCCTGTTTGTCAAGGTATTCCTGATAGATCTTTATGATTTGAGAGGTGGTAAGGGTTGAGCAGTACGAGGCATACTTGAGTGCTTGCCAGATTACGTTACGACCACTGTCATCGAGTTTATTTTCAATAACCACCAAACCGCCATCTTTGTGAACAGCCAGCAAATCAAGGCGCTCGCGGGTATCGTTAAAGCCGTCGTACTCTTTTTGGATGATGAGCATATCCGGATCCAGAATTTCCGGGTTCTTCTCAATCCATTCTTGCAGATGATCCCGTTCCCGGAACTTTAACTCCTGAAATTGCCGGGCTTCCAACTTCACCAGGTCATTCTTTTCTCGATCTATTTGATACATAGTATCATGCTTTAAACTTCTTATTGGTCAAACGCTTGAATTGTAATGAATTTGAACCAAAATTAATAAGCAAACCTACCTCTAAATTATAGGCTTCTAAATAGTTGATTGCTTGCGCTAGATGCACATCTTGTAATTCTATCACTGCCTTAATTTCCACTGCAATCACACCTTCTACCAAAAAATCCACGCGTCGTTTACCTACCGGACGCCCTTTATAATGAATGGGCATGTCATGTTCGCGTGAAAAAGACAGCCCCTGTTCGGTCATTTCTATCTCCAGCGATCGTTGATACACCACTTCCTGAAATCCATTCCCCAAATGATTGTGCACTTCCATTGCGCTCTTGATAATCTTCCCCGTCAATTCTGAATATTTATACTCATGATTAATCATTCTTTCCCCTTTTTTAAACTATGATTTTGATGATTTCCGTGATGACTATGATCACTTACACCACTCTCCAAACTAAATCATACCAATCACAAAAATCACAGTACAAACACCCCGTACTTGATTTCAACCTCATCCTTTTAACTATGATTACGATGATTCATGTGATGACTATGATCTCCTAATCCACTTCCCAGCCAATCACATTAATCATACCCATCACAAAAATCACAGTTAAACAAACATCTGCTGCAATAAGCCTTTTTTGAAGGTTTGGGCTTTTTCTAATTCTTCCTCAACATGAATAATTTTCTCTTCAATAGATTCTAAAAAGAGACCAACCTTTTCTTGTTCGTCCTCATCAACGGGTAAATTCAATGATTTTGATAAGAAGGTCGTATTAGTGATGTTAATTGTATTCTTAGCACCTTTTTGAATAATTGAATGCAGGTAATTATGGGCATTAACTGGTGATTCAAAATAAATGTCAAGCAATCTACCTAACCACTTTGTTTCAGGAGTAAATACTCCATAAAGTGGGGAAACAATTACATTTTTATCGATCTTGCTTTGCTTAATAATTCCATATGGGAAATCACCTGTTGGACTTTTTGTGTAGACAATGTCAAATGGTTGAACCTGATTATAATGATCAGTTGTAGATGCTGCAAAGCTTCTGCCAAGATGTTCAATCTGATTGATCAAGCCTTTATGTACTGAGACTGAAAATACTTCTTCTGAACCATCACTTTTATTTTTATGCTCAAATAATACATCAGCTAACTTTCTTTTTTTCCAATCAGGGTATAGATCTCCATTCGATTTGCGAAACCTAATTTCTTGGGTGAAGAGCTTCTGCATCACGCCTTTTTTGTACTGCTCCAGCAATTCCTTCTTGCGGGTCAGCTGCTCAATCTTTTTATCCACCGCCGAAAGGAAGGAAGCGATTTTTTGCTGTTCGGGTTTTTGAGGCACATTGATTTTAAGAGTAGATATATCTTTAGTAGATAAGTTTGGTGGGTCTGTCCCTGCGATATTACTCTCAATCTTATAAATGAGAGAGCTTTTTTGGAGTAAATTATAAACGAACTCATTAACTCCATTGGTTAAAAGCTTACCAACCCTTTGGTTAAGAAGTGACTCATCTTCTTCTTCACTAATTCGAGCAATTTTAAGTTTACCATTCAGGATTGGTCTGGTTAATGCAATTACATAATCACCTGTTTTAAGTAAAAACCTTGAATATTTCTCTCTAAAATTGGTTGGTAGATAAGATAGATTCGAATTTGATATCTGATTAATACCAACATCCGCGATCTTGATCCATCTACAACCATCTACCTGCGAATCTGAGCTTGAAAAAGCAAAACCATTGAAAATGGAAAAAACATCGTCAACCTTTTTTAATTCCCACTCCACCTCAAACTCCGGAAACCTCAACATTGGCACTTTTCGCTCTTCCATCTTAAAACGGCGCCTCAATCCCTAGTTGTTTGCAGTAATCGGCTATGGTGGTATCAGTTTCTTTCATGTCCTGCTCCAGCTGTCGGAGTTCCTGAGCTACGGCTTCCAGATCCACCGGTTCTTCCTCTTCAAAGGTATCCACATAACGCGGGATGTTGAGGTTGTAGTCGTTTTCTGCTATTTCTTCGCGGTTGGTGATGTAGGAGTATTTGTCCTCAGACACACCCCTAAATCCTTTCTCAAGAGGGGACTTTTGCACAAATTCTCGGTAGGTGGTTATGATTTTGTCAATGTCCTGTGGGCGGAGGCGGTTCTGGGTTTTCACTTTCTCGTAGTGGTCTTCGCCACTCGCATCAATAAAGAGCACATGTTCGGGATGGGCGCGTTGCTTGCGGAGCACCAGCACACAGGTTGGAATGCCCGTGCCATAAAAGATATTGGCAGGCAGCCCAATCACGGCATCCAGCACATTCAATTCCTTAATCAGGTACTCGCGAATATGTCCCTCGGCGCTGCCCCGGAACAACACGCCATGCGGTAGAACGCACGCCATGGTTCCCGTTTCGTCCAGCTGGTACAACATGTGCTGCACAAAAGCGAAATCGGCTTTGGTCTTCGGTGCTAGCTTGCCGTAACTGCTAAAGCGTTCGTCGTTCATCTTCAGGGGATCGGAACTCCATCGCGCAGAAAAAGGCGGATTGGCAACAACCGCTTCAAAGCGCTGTTCCAGATGCTGAGGGCGCTCCAGCGTATCTTCGTTTTTAATATCAAAGCGACTGAAATGAACATCGTGCATGATCATGTTCATGCGGCACAAGTTGTAAGTAGTAGGATTGCTTTCCTGACCAAAGTAATCGCCTACTTCTTCTACCTCACGCGCCACGCGAAGCAACAGCGATCCCGAACCACAGGTTGGATCGTACACATTGCGCAGGCGTTTCTTGCCGGTTGTAACCAGCTTTGCCAACACCGAGCTTACTTCTTGTGGCGTGTAAAACTCCCCGGCTTTCTTTCCCGCGCCGGAAGCAAACTGCCCGATCAGATATTCATAGGCATCGCCCAGCACATCGTTTTCGGGATTATCCAGCTGGAAGTCGATTTGGTCGAGATGACTCATCACCTTTACAATCAGCTCGTTTTTGTCCTCTTCGGTCTTCCCAAGTTTAGAGCTCGTCAGATCCAGATCTTCAAACAGGTTCTCGAAATCTTCCTCACTTTCGGTCCCCATGGTACTCTGCGTGATGTGGTTGAGTACTTTTTGCAGATCCCCTAAAATGAAGGTAGGCGTTCCACCGGCGTCCGCCCTTTTTACTATCGCGCTAAAGAGTTCGTGCGGTTCCAGGAAATAGCCCAGGGTATTCAAGGACATCGGCTTTAAGGCGCTCACATATTCCTCGCGTTTGGCATGTCCATCCAGTTCGCTGTATTTCAGTCCGTCCGGCTCCAGCGCTTTGTTGGCATACGCTAGCATCTTTTCACTCAGGTACTTGAAGAAGATGAAGCCGAGCATGTAATCGCGGAATTCATCCGCCCCCATCTTTCCCCGTAAATCGTTAGCAATATCCCAGAGTTTCTGCTTCAGGTGTTGTTGATTGGTCATCCGAAAAGCTTAGTTAGCAGTTAATTTTTCTTGTGTTGCGTGCAAAGAAAATAATAGAACGCTTGATGGAAGCAAAAGTATTTTGTATTTCAAAACAATCTTTGTTTTACTTCACCAATTCATCAATGAAAAAAACTAAAAAAGTGACCACTCAAAAGACTAATGAGGTTGTCAAAGACGAATTGGAGGAGGGTGAAAAAACTATAGATTATCTTCCCTTAATTAACCTTTTACTAGCCGTTTTAATTATTCTAACTATCATAGCTTTGATAATATATTTTGTATTTGATAACT
This sequence comes from Balneolaceae bacterium, assembly GCA_017643365.1. Classification (GTDB taxonomy): domain Bacteria; phylum Bacteroidota; class Rhodothermia; order Balneolales; family Balneolaceae; genus HXMU1420-13. Next base: position 71,621 of record JAEPNO010000006.1, read on the forward strand.
GGACAGATCGTGGAACATTTGGCGACATGTTTGGAGCTATCAACACATTATTTTCAGGGTTAGCCTTCGCTGGTGTTATTTATGCAATAATCCTGCAAAGTCGAGAACTTGAATTGCAAAGAAGGGAAATGAGAGCAAGTCGATCGGAATATCGGTTCAGTAATAGATTGAGAAAAATGGAGATTCTTAATGATTTCTATAATCGATATGAAAGTGAATACTACAGGAAAATCAGAAAAGAAAGTGCTGAACTTATATTAGCTGCTAAAGAATTACCTACAGATAATTCATCACACACTAAATCTATTGATGATCTGTTGAATTTTTTTCAAGAACTTGGAATCTTACTAAAACATGAAATTCTAGACGTAGAATTTGTTGCTAATAGATTTGCAACTGAATCAAGAGCATTTTACTTGCTCACACATGAATACATAATTAAAGTTCAAGATGATGAGGGTCCATTAGTATGGGAAAGTGTGTGTTATCTGATTAATAAAATTAATGAACATTTGGAAGATGAAATAACAAATGATAAAGCTCTCGACTTCATAAAAAAAGAATCTCTTCTAGATCCAACTGAAAATACTTACCCATCACACATATTATGATAGGTAATAACTCATGAGTATTGCCTTGCTTTGATTACTTGTATGCACCAAGCTCGAGCTTTTCAAGGCGTGTGTAAATTCTGGCTACCAGGTAGTAGGGAGTGCTAGCTATTGCACCAGCGATCAATGAGATCAGTAAACTGAGTATTGCATCTGCTTCTATTGCATAGAGCAGGTAGTAAATGCCCAATGTTGCACCCCAAAAGCAAAGAGTGCCAACTAAAATCATCAGCAGCTTGTAAATTGATTCGATCATAGGCAAGATGACCTTGTAGAAAAAGATCGGAAGTGCTAATGCTAGCACAACTAGAATTATAGAAATGAATTGTTCGTCAGGCATATGCGTACAATTAGTTATTAGTCTCGTGAAGTTATAAAAAGCGAATGTATTTGCAAGTCAGCATACGGGACTAAATGAGTCCTCAGCATGACCTTATATACCCATTTGATATCCGATACTTGCTTTGAATCAATGCTAAATTACAATTGGAATAGTATCTATTTACCCGAGTCTTTCCCGAGCACTTCCCGACCTTTTTGATGAAGGATCATCGGATAAATTCACCCGTTGCAAAATGGTTTAGCAAGCTATATAGCTGAATTATCCCTGACTCTTTCCAAACTATTAAGCATACCAAAACCGCCAGTGTTTTACCCTACTATCACCCTCCTTTATGTGAAGGACTATCGTATTATTTATCCACTAAAACTTGATTACCCTTCAATAACTTCGGCGCATATCGTTATACTTTTGTAGGTGTTTTGGTAGTGCATCGACTTGAAGGATAATCGGATTACTATCGTACATTAGTATCACGGATTAAACCTATGATTCTGAAGTAAGACTCAATGCCATCGAGAGTTCCTCTACTAGCAGGAAAAGCACCGTTTGTGATATCGATCAAGTTCTGAAGTACTTCCAGGGAATGGGATAGTGCTTCTCGATGTAGCTTTTCCAGCTCCTTTTGTTTGAACTGTAGCTTAATGCCATCCAGGTGATCATCGTAACTATCCGCCCGAAACTTCCATTTATAGGTTCGAGCCCAGCGCTGGATCTGACGTATGTAAGAGGCTTTAGCACCGAGCTCTTTTAGTACTTTATTGTAGGATCGAAGTGGTCCCATATCCCGATAAATAGTGAAGGCATCAAAGGCTTGACTGCTCTCGCCATCAAAGCGAGTCCAGAGGGGTTTATTGGTTGTATCCATGTTATTTCGGTTTATCTGTATCAGGTAACTAGTTATGACTATTAATAAAGCGTGTTTAAGGTAGCATTGAATTTCTCTGCTAACTCATCATAAAGGTCAATGCCTCTGTCATTTACAAAAGATCGAGAAAGCTCTTTACAGTAAGCTTTTGCTCTACTCTTGTTCTGAGTATCAAGGCCATCGCATTCTTCAATGAGCGCTAAGTAGGTTGATAGTCCTTTGATGGCGAGTGCATCGGCAGCAATGAAGCTTTTAAAATCTGAGGCTTTCTTTACTAGAGAAGTATCAAGAGTAGTATGCCGGACTCTATCAATCGATTCGAATTCTTCTATGATTTTCAGTTTTAACTCATCGAATAAGCCATCACGGTACAGATTTCGGATAAACAGTTTATCTCTACTGAAGTACTTGAATGGGTCATTTCGGTACCGTACTTCGAAGCGAATCATTTTTTTGCCTAGAAGCTCCTCAGGTAAAGTAGCTCCATTCTTTTTTAGTTCTTTGACCTTATCATAAAACTCTTTTCTCCTACTCGAGTTGCTATATGTTAGTGTAGAGCCATTGATGGAACGGCTTTCTCGGTACTCGTACCGAGATACTTGAAATATCTAATTGGCTCGTAATCGCATTCGAATGATAATCCAAAGTCAACTTGAGTTAGTTTTGCCATCATTAAGGATACGCCGAATCTATGGCTCAAAGATTCAATGGCATATAAACACATCTCTTGGCAAAGATTGGTGTAATTATTACCTATTAAATACTTTGATAAACTCCCGGAAATGAAAAGCCCACTTTTGCGTACTGCCCAATACATATTGTCAAGATATCCAGAGTATGAAGTGATTCCGTTCTTAGCATGAAATGAACAGTTATTAAAATTACTAGGGATCACTTCAATCAGGCTATAATCGGGTACGAAATCCTGTGGAAGAAATATGTTTACAGAGTCGAGCAACACTCAAAAATTGATAGTAAATACCCCTTATTACTTAAGGGATATTTCCAGTTGTTGCTTTTGCTTGTTTAAGTGTTCTTGAATATCGGATTCGAGCCAACCAACAGCTCTGCCATTAGGTGAGATTTTGAAACTAGGTGGGAGGTCGCCTCGTTTGATCATGTCGTAGATTGCCTGGCGAGATACACCGCCAAGAATTGCACATAGTTCTGGAAAGCGAATAATTCTGTTTGTCATCGTGTCATCTTTTGTTTAGTTGAACAATTGATGACAAACTATTTCAAAGATTTAAAATAGATTAAGTATCTAGGTTCCTTTATTATCGGAACCTTTGTTCCTCTTGTTTAAAAATTTTCGATATGCACGATCAAAGTTCTCTGGAGTGTCAGTTTTGATGTACTCCGATAATTCTAGTCCCCTTTCTGTAATTAGGCTGCATAGCTTGCTAAATGCCTCTTCGATATTATTATTACTATTGTGCCTCAATTCACCAAACCATTTATAAATCTCATCACGATGAGGTTTCTCTACTGGAATTTCTACTGTATAAGCATCTTCATTAATTTGACGTTTATCTAACTCGAACTTAACAGGTAGTGAATGAAGAAGTATGTCCCGAACCAAACCGAAAGCAACATTATAAAGTGCTAGGCTTCGTCTAAAGTACTTGGTATCAATTTCAAACTCTACGATCATTGAAGATGATTCATAAGGGAATCGGTTATAGATCCAGTGATTATCACTCGCATTTTCTTCAATAAAAAACTCAACCTCATAGTAAAGATTAGGCGTTGGATTTTTTATTTGATTATGTAAGATCGATCCGATACCATCGACAATTCGATCATAGAATATCTTATCTTCTTCTTTTAAATATCTTTTAGCTTCAAATTGAATGTCAGTAACATGACTTTTGAGTTCATTTTCTCTGTCCGAAATAAAGATTTTTAATTCATCTCTTAACATTACCAGCATAGGAAAGGCTTTGAGAGGATCATTATTGTAATGTTTCACTAATATTTGGTTGTACTCAATCTCAGGATGTTCGAAATCACGCAGTTGAGCTTTTCGGATCTCTTTAAAGTCTTTGCTAAATCGTTCCATCAATTACCTGTTTCAATTTAATATTCCAAATTTGAAGTGCTTGTTTCTTCTCATCTATATAATCATGCCTATCATACACCGCAGTAACCTGAGTGTCACCGGCTAGACCTTTGTGGTTAAGTACTTTTCCTAGTGTTGTGCGATCTACTCCCAGCTCAGCCATGTATGTAGCAACCGTTCTTCGAAGGTCGTGTAGCCTAAAATCAGTAATCTCTGATTTAGTCCGAACGTCACCTGCTACTTTCTGCAACCAGTTGATCGGTTCGTTTGGATTAACAGTGCTGGCAAACACATAGTCACTTGGCTGAGGATCCTCTTTTCGATTTGATAAGACTTTTAGGGCTAGATCTGGAAGAGGAAGTACTTGAACCCTTTTTGCCTTCGTATTCTCAGCAGGTATAGTCCAAACGTTATCTGTAATATCCTCCCACTTCATTAATCGAGTCTCGCCGGCACGCTGTCCGCAAATCAATAGCATTTTGAATAAGGAGCTAAATGGCTCGTGAATAGCTTCGAAGGTCTCCCAAAGCTTTTTTATCTCCGCTTCAGTATAGACCCTCTTGCGTGTGTTCTCTTTCCCTAATGGTTTGATATGCTGAACAGGGTTTGAGTCAGCAATACCACGATTAATCCCGAAACTGAACATGCTGGATAGTATAGCTCGCACTCTATTCGATTGTATGGGAGCAGGACTATCACCCTCGGCAATATCCTCCAGCAACTCAATGACGTGATATCGTTCAACTTCCTTAATTGGTAGCTTACCTAGGCTAGGAAGAATGAAGTTGTCAATTCTACGAGTATAATCCTTGAGCGTGCTTTCTTTCAGGTTAGGAAGGTGTCGTTTTTTGTACATCTCAGCAAGATCGGATACAGTGCTGGCTTTTGTGGATCGCCTGGCTTTCACTTTTTCTGCTTGTGGATCTTCACCTTGACGAATTTTGAACCTCAGGTCTCGTGCAAAGTCTCTAGCATCAGATAAAGATATATCGTCTGCCTTACCTATAGTGTATCGTATGCCGTCGTCTCCATAACGAAGACTGTAAGATTTATAACCGGTTGAAGTGACTCTAAGTACTAAGCCTTCAACTACGGTGTCGTAGAACTCAATTCTGGCTCCTTTCTTCACAGGAGGCTTCGATTTAGTTATGAATGCAGAAGTGAGTTTCTTTTTAGGCATTGTTATGAAAAGTTCCTGACCCCGAGTGTCGGGGTCAGCTCGGGGTCAGTAAAAATTGCTTGTTCTTACTTTTCATAATAGTACAATAGTTGATATTATAAAGCAACTAAATGGATAAAAAACAGTGTCTATATATTTGCATTACTTTGCTTCTCTTTATATCACTTGATTTAGATTTTACGGACTGAAAATCCGTGTGTCGGCGGTTCAATTCCGCCCGGTCCCACGTTTCAAACCCCGATCAGAATTTCTGGTTGGGGTTTTTTTATGGAATTCATCCCCAACTAGAGTAAGCGTCTGCGTGTTAGGTTGTAAAATCAAAAAGGTCCAAGCGGGCGCTTGAACCAGTTACAGTTTTTTATTGGAAGTCATCCTAAATAAGAAGCTTTGTGGGGTAACAGTGGGGTACCGGAATAGTTTGCTCCTCCCTTTATCTAAAGAATTCCATTCTGAGAGTTCATTTATAGCAGATGATTCATTTATGTTACCTTAATTAAATAAATGACATTTGTTTTAAATAGTGTGAACCCTTATTTAAGTTTTGTATAAAAATCTTAAATAGCGAATCTTCTTATTAAACATTAAATGAATAATTTTAAATCAGGTACTTATATTAGTCGAGGCACATATAAGAGCTTCGAGCCAACTCTAATCCATAGGCAATGGGAGCTGGATGATATGGACATTATTGAGTTACTGAGCCAAGCGGATCGTCAACTAGGGCGGCTAGACATGTACTCGGAGTATATTCCAAATTTGAGCTTATTTATCAGTATGCATGTAGCTAAGGAGGCAACACAAAGTAGTAAGATTGAGGGGACACAAACGCGGATGGATGAAGTATTGATGAATAAAGAAAATGTGCCAAGTGAAAAACGCGATGATTGGGAAGAAGTTCAAAACTATATCGAAGCAATGAGAACGGCCATTCTGCAACTTGAAGAGCTTCCTTTTTCATCCCGCATGATTAGGAATACTCATAAAGTTTTGATGCAAGGTGTAAGAGGGGAGCGAAAGCAACCCGGCGCATTTCGGGTTAGTCAGAACTGGATTGGGGGAACTTCCATCAATGATGCATTTTTTATTCCACCACATCATGAAAGTATTAATGACTTAATGTCTGACCTGGAGCATTTTGTGCACGATGAGGAAATAAGGATTCCACATTTATTAAAGATTGCTATCATTCATTAACAGTTTGAAACTATTCACCCATTTTTGGATGGAAATGGTCGAGTGGGAAGACTAATGATTACATTATACCTAGTAAGCTGTGGCATTATAAAACAGCCTATTTTGTATTTGTCGGATTTCTTTGAAAAGAACCGAGGTGCATATTATGAAAACTTACAAAGGATCAGGGAGAAGAACGATCTGCCTAGATGGATAAAATTCTTTCTTCAGGGAGTAATTGAAACAGCAAAAAACAGTATCCAAACCTTTGACGGTATACTTCAATTGCAACGGCAAGTAGATGCCAAGATTCAAACACTTGGAAGTCGGTCAGTAAGAGCACAAAAAGTGATATATCAATTGTACAAACGGCCCATTATTTCCGCAGAGAAGGTAGCCGAAGCAGCTGAGGTTTCTATGCCGACTGCATATAAATTGATCAAAGCGCTGGAAGACTTGAAGATATTATATGAAGTAACCGGCGCGGAAAGGAATAGGTTGTATGTGTACCGTGAATACTTAGACCTTTTTACGAAATGACAGGATTTGGTGAAATATATTGAATTTGTAAATCCCCCCAGTTTGCTGAAAGTTTACTCTGGAGTGCATTCCTAAATCTACACTATAGAGGGGACATATAATTTCAACTCGTTCCCAAGCTAGTCAAATAAATTTACTTGAAAATGACAAAGATTTATAGAGTTATAATAATTTTATTACTAACACTAATCTCTTGCAATGAACAACAAAGAAAAAAAGCTGAACAAAAAACTCGGGAATTTTATAAAGCTGAAATAAAAGGAACGATTGTTAAGATTTCATCTAGTACAATGGGATATTATGTCAAAGTGGATAATGATTTTAAAGAATATGGGTTCGTATATAAACCAGAATCAAATAAACCTAGCCTTAATAATTTTGCTCTTAAAGGAGATTCACTTATTAAGAAAACAAATTCATCTAGCTTTACGATTAAGAAAAGTAATGGAACACGCCATACTTATTCTTTAAATATGAATTTTTCATATTAAGCTTATAGATCTCAATTGGAAGGCAGTTCGTTCCCAAGCTCCAACTTCCCAACTTGCGCATACCTCCATTTGTGCGGATGTAAATTCAAAATGGTCCAAGCGGGCGCTTGAACCAGTTACAGTTTTTATTGGAAGTCATCCCATTTAATCTGCTTTGTGGGGTAACTATGGGGTAACAGATTACTATGCACTTCCTAATCCATTAAGATTTCCATTCTAAGACGTCACAATTATCTGCAGGCTGAAAATACTCATTCATAAATACATAGATTTCTCACTTCATTCGAAATGACAAATTCAGAAAAATAGTCTGCGAATAGTTTAGACTATTCTTCATAACCAGCTAGATTTTCACATTCATAATCACCCATTTTACGAGCGTAAATTGCCGTAACTTTGGCTATGTCATCATCAAAAAAGAATCAAAAGAACATTCTGCAAAAATTGGGGATTGAAAGCCTCAACGCCATGCAGGAAGAAGCCATGCACGCCATTCATTCGAATCCTGAAGTGGTGCTAATTTCCCCAACAGGCACGGGTAAAACACTGGCTTTTTTATTACCGATTATTCAAAATCTCGATGCAAATTGCACGGAAGTTCAGGCACTGATTTTGGTCCCATCACGTGAGCTTGCTATTCAGATCGAACAAGTCGCCCGCGAAATGGGCTCGGGTTACAAAGCCAATGCGTTTTTTGGCGGACAACCAATGTCGAAGGATAAATCGAATTTGAAGCACCGTCCCGCTATTCTAATCGGCACGCCGGGACGAGTGGCAGATCATCTACGAAAAGAATCCTTTACCACAGACTTTATCCAAACACTGGTGCTCGACGAGTTCGATAAATCCTTGGAAGTAGGTTTTGAGGAAGAGATGAGTGAGATACTTGGCGAATTGCCGGCACTTACTAAAAAAGTACTTACCTCAGCTACACATGAAATCGAAATTCCGGAATTTGTAGCTCTTGATAATCCAAAAACTATCATCTACAAAGATTCCGGGGAATCGGAATTAACCGTTAAGCGGGTGCTATCTCCATCCAAAGACAAACTGGATATTCTGGTTTCTTTGCTTCGGCATATTGGCGACAAACAAGGGGTTATTTTCTGCAATTTCAAAGAGTCGATACAGCGTGTGAGTGATTTTCTAAATCACTATAGCATCGGTCACGGTTGCTTTTACGGCGGTTTGGAACAATACGATCGGGAAATGGCACTCATCAAATTTCGGAATGGAACGCATCGACTTTTATTAGCCACAGATTTGGCAGCAAGGGGTATCGATGTTCCGGAAATGGATTTCATTATCCATTACCATCTTCCGATAAAAGAAGCGGAGTTCACCCATCGAAATGGACGAACGGCACGAATGAATAGCGGCGGTGTGGCGTATGTGCTGCAATGGGAGCAGGAAGAGTTGCCTGAGTTTATTCAACAAGCTGAAGTAGAAGAGGTGTTGGATGCGCCAGTTCCCTCAAAAACAGAATGGCAGACGGTTTACATCTCTGGTGGAAGAAAAGACAAAATTTCGAAAGGCGATATCGCCGGCTTGTTCTTCAAGCAAGGAAAGTTAAAAAAACATGAACTTGGCAGAATCGAACTAAAGCAAGACAGCGCGTTCGTGGCCGTAGAAACTTCAAAAGCTGAATCGCTCATCAAGCTGTTAGATAATTCGCGATTAAAAAAGAAAAAGGTGCGGGTTAAGATAGTATAGTTGTCGAGCTCTCAGTAAGGTCGTATCGCGATACGCCCATACTGAGGGTGCAACACACGCATACTCAAGGCGCGGCGAAGAGTCATCTCAAATAATTACATAGCTAAATTAAGAGTTGTGAAGATCCTTCTCCGCCAGCTGGCGGATCTGGATGCCTATTATAAATAGTTTAACGCTTATTCTGTACTATGTTTGAATTAACAATTGTTGTTGTAGATCTATCGTCTAAATTCACCCTTTGATCCTTTGATCCTTTGATCCTTTGATCCTCTAATTCTCCCGGTTCCCGAGCCTGTCGAGGGGCCGTAAAACTACCCAATCAGTCTTTCCACATTCGATTTGAACATCTTTCCTATTGGGATTTGTGTTTCGCCGATGAAGATTCGATTGCCGATGATGCTGGTAATATGACTTTTCGAAACCGCAAAAGAACGGTGGACTTGCAGGAATTCTGTAGATCCAAATTCCTCTAACAATTCAGAGATTTTTTCTCGAACAGAAAGAGTTTTATCAGCAGTTACAACGTTGGTGTAATTGCCCGAAGCTTCCAAATATTGAACCTGATCCAATTCTATCTGAACGTAAGGTTTGTCTTCACGGAGGAAAATGGTGCGGGGTTTTTGCTCGGGTTCGGCAATAGGGGTAGTACTCTTTACAGGACTCGAAAGCGTGGTTTTGTTGATGGCTTTCAGAAATCGCTCGAAACTGAATGGCTTCAACAAATAATCAACCACATTCAGCTCGTAGCCTTCGAGGGCATATTCCTGATAAGCGGTGGTCACAATCACTTTTGGGGGATTGCTCAAAGTGCGCAAAAACTCAAATCCTTTGAGCGTAGGCATGTTCAAATCGAGAAAAATTAAATCAACGGTCTGGGCATTCAAAAACTCGATGGCTTCCAACGCATCGTAGCAATTTTTAAGCAATTTCATGTTTGGCAACAGATCGCAATAACCTTTGATGATATCGTGGGCTACGTATTCGTCGTCGATGATGATGTATTCGATCATAGGTGCTGAATGCTTAGCATTGCGGTGTACTCGTTGTTGTGCAGTTCAATAAAAGTGTGGATGTAATCGATTTCCTTCTGAATCGCTACCCGCTTATTCTCACCCTCGTAAATACTGTAACGCATCAAATCCGACAGTTTTAAGATCAGGTTTTTGGCTTTCTGGGGATCAGAATCTACCGTGCCGTAAAGGTTATTCAGCATATTGAAAAAGAAATGCGGGTTCACCTGACTTTTAAGATGCTGCAGCTCGGTATGTTGCTGGATAGTTTTTAGAGCCAGTAATTCCCGGCGTTGTTTCACGATCCATCGGATGGCCCAGAAGATCATAAACACACAGTAAATAAATACCGAGAACGAGTAATACGGCTCGATGGCTTCGTCTTCGGTGTACATAAACACGAGTGCGCCGCCTATCAGAATGATCCAGAAAGCGTATTTCTGAATCCAGGGAAATCGGGTGAAAAGGTTGTCGATCATGGCGCAAAGTTAGTGAAGCAACCGACCGCTAACAAAGTTCTTGATGAACAATCCAATACGAGGTACAAACCATTCATTTTTTGGGATGAGATAAATTCATCACTGAAAAGGACACGTTCATAATCACCAAAACAGTTTCTACGTCAAAAGCTCAGAGGCAAAGAATTGGACAGTTAATTTGGTCGAAAATTCAAATAACCGACCATGAACACACTTTCAATTACCAATCTTTCCAAAACTTATAACAACGGCGTAAAAGCATTAGACAACGTTTCTCTAAACATTCAAAATGGGCTTTTCGGATTGTTGGGACCAAACGGCGCGGGGAAATCCAGTTTGATGCGTACCATCGCAACACTGCAAAACCCGGATGCAGGCTCAGTTTATTTAAACGACATCAATATTCTGGAACAACCGCATCAGCTAAGAGAGAATCTTGGGTATTTACCGCAGGAATTCGGGCTCTATCCGAACATTCCGGCGGAGGTTTTGCTTAACCATTTCGCGGTGTTGAAAGGAATTTCTGACAAGAAAAAGCGAAAAGAACGGGTGGAATATTTGCTCGATCAAACCAATTTGTATCAACATCGGAAAAAGAAACTGGGCGGGTTTTCGGGAGGCATGAAACAGCGTTTTGGCATTGCACAGGCGTTACTCACCAATCCCAAATTGATTATCGTGGACGAACCCACAGCCGGACTCGATCCCACCGAGCGCAATCGGTTTCACAATGTGTTGAGCGAGTTAGGCGAACAGGCAATCGTGATTTTATCCACGCATTTTGTCGATGATGTGAAGGAGCTGTGTACGAACATGGCCATCATGAACGAGGGTAAAGTGCTTTGGTCGGGTGCACCGGAAAAAGCTATTTCTAACATCGAGGGGAAAGTGTGGCAAAAGCAGATTTCAAGAGATCAGATTGAAGGATATAAAACAGAATACATGGTAATTGCGGAGCAGCTTTTCCGAGGCAAACCGCTGGTTTATGTGTACGCTGAGGATGATCCCGGAACAGGATTTCTGCCTGTTCAAACGGATCTAAATCATGTCTATTTCTCTGCCATTCAGCGCTGATATCTGCACAAAAACTCCCTCAATTTCCATCATTATGTTTGCCGAACTTTTCCTTTTCGAACTCAAATACCGAGCCCGTCGCTTCGACACCTATTTTTATTTCATCGCCCTTTTTCTGTTTTCGATCATTAGCGTCGACTTCATTTTCGAAGGACAGCTCACCACGCTTTTGCCCAATTCTCCAATCGTGATTGCCCGAACCATGGGCATCGTTTCTGCACTCTTTTTGATGATTGTATCTATGATTGCAGGCACTTCAATATTGAGAGATTTCACTCAAAACTCCCACGTGTTATTGTTCTCATTTCCTTTTACCAAAGCTCAATATTTACTATCGAGGTTTCTGGGGTCGTTTGTTGTGGTTGTTCTCATTTTTACCGCATTGCCATTGGGGATGATGCTCATCCCACTTTTGCCATGGCACCAAACTTCAGAGTTGTAGAGCTTCCACCTTTGGTCGTATTTCCAGCCATTTTTTGGGTTAATTTTACCAACGTTATTCTTCAGCAGCGCTTTGTTTTATGTCACCGGTTTACTCACCCGAAAACTACTTTTGGTGTACATTCAAGGCTTCTTTTTCTTGTTGATTTACTTGTTCTCGCTGCAACTTGCGGTGGGCTCAGACGACCTGTTTTTAACCACACTGCTCGAGCCATTCACTTTTCAAAGTGTGCGAATAATTACCGGAGGCTGGAGTATGGCGGATCGAGTTTCTGCGATGGTGCCCATCGAAGGCGTGTTGCTTGTTAATCGACTTTTGTGGATTTCTTTGGGGATATTCACGCTTGGCCTTGGCTACGCTCGGTTTCAATTTAGCGTGCATCTTAAATCATCCCGAAAGCAGAAAAAGCTGGATCAAAGTGAAGAAATTCCATCCATAAAAAGAGTACATCGTTTCGCTTCAGTTTTTTCAAATGTGGATGTAAAGCCAGATGCTTTTCGGCAGTTGTTGCATCATACGGTGTTTAATCTACGGCTGATAGTGTCTGAAATTTCATTCTGGGCGATTTTGCTGTGTGCAGCCGGAATTTTGTTGATCAACGGGTTTAGCCTCGGCACCGACTTTGGAGTTGATAATCTGCCTACCACATATCTGATTGTGGGCGAGTTGGTGGAGCTGACTTTTTTCTTTTTTATCGGGATAATCCTGTTTTACTCCGGCGAATTGATGTGGAAAGAGCGGGGTGAGACCATCCATTTAGTAGCTGATGCTTTGCCGGTTCCAAACTGGGTTCAGCTCACCGGAAAAGTACTCGGCTTACTCTGTCTATTGGTGATTCTTATCGTGCTGATGATTGCAACCGGAATCGGGTTTCAAGTGACACACAGTTATTTCGATTTCGAGATTGAGTTGTACCTGATAGCATTTTTTGTGGAGATTTTCCCATTTTTGGTGCTGATTAGTGTGGTGAGTTTTATCTCGCAGGTGCTCGTAAATCACAAATATGTGGCACACTTTATTACAGCTGCTTTTCTTTTCATAACTACGGCAGGATTTTCAACATTCGACCTCAATCACAATTTGATTTCATTCGGTGGTTCGGTGTTACCAACCTACTCCGATATGAACGGGTTTTCTTATATGATGAGCTCCTACCTTTGGATTAAATCGTATTGGTTAGCAATCACGTTTTTGATTTTTGTGTTGGTGATTGCTCTACTTCCGCGAGGCTCTGAATCAAGATTTCTTCAACGTCTAGCCGGTTATCGCTCAAATTTCACTCATTCGTTAAAGCTTGCAAGCGGTCTCTTTTTTGTGGGATGTTTGATCACCGGATCGATGATTTTCTATCACACCAATATTGCCAGCACGTATTACAGTACATCAGAAGAACAGCAACTGAGAGCCGATTACGAGCAGCAGTTCAGTTATATCAAAGAGCTCCCGCATCCTGAAATGACCGCTGTTTATTTGGAGTTAGATTTGTATCCATCAGCCTTGAGCTATCAGGTTAAAGGGCGTTATCAATTGGTAAATAAATCGACCGAAAGCATTGATGGCTTTTACATCCAAAAACTTCCGAATGAGCATGTTCTTCTGAAATTTCCCGATCAGGCTACTATTGCGTCCATCGAGAGTACCAACGCTAATTTTGGATTGTATAAAATCAGTTTGAATGAACCTATGTTGCTCGGCGATACTCTGGAATTAGCGTTTCAGCAAAGATATCAGGTTCCGAAATTTTCGTCGGAATTTAGTCCGTATTTGGTGTCAAACGGTACGTTAATTGATGACTACCACTTGCCTTCGCTTGGCTATTTGGAAGACATCGAGATTGCTAACCCAAAACTTAGAGCCGAGTTTGGATTGCCTGAAAAACCTGTGAATCCTATCGAAGATGTGAATTCCCGCACCATCGGAAAAGCAAACGGGAATGGCGAATACATCGATTATGAAGTGACTGTTAGCACGGATTCTGCTCAGGTTGCCATCGCTCCCGGTAACTTGATCAAAAGATGGATCGAAGAAGACCGAGCGTATTTTCATTATAAAACTGATCAGAAGATTTCGAATTTATTCAGCATGGTTTCGTCAGATTATGAAGTGATCTCTTCGTCATTAATAACAAAAGATTCGGCGGTGGTTGAGCTGGAAATCTACCATCATCCCGGTCATGAATTTAATACCGAGAGCATGATGACGGGGATGAAGAACTCGCTGGATTACTTTTCGGAGCACTTTTCGCCCTATCAGTTTGATCATCTTCGAATCGTGGAAGTGCCCATTTATCATGATCGGGCTCAATCGATTCCGGGAATCATTACAGTAGCTGAAAACATGGGGTTTACTTTGGAACCGAACTCTGAATCTATCCCTGATCTACCTTTTTTCATCACCGCGCACGAAGTAGCGCATCAATGGTGGGGTGATCAGGTAAATGCTGCGGATGTTCCCGGACAGCTTATGATTGCTGAAACGCTAGCACAATACTCCGCGCTTATGGTATTTAGACAACGCTATGGCGAAAATTTGACTAATGAGCTTTTGAAATCAAATATGCGGCAGTATTTCAAGAAACGGACGGGAAAAGATGAGGATGAATCGCCGTTGAGCTTAGTGAAGTCGGGCGAGGATCACGTGTATTACCGAAAGGGATTAGTTGTGATGAATGCATTAGAACGATTGATTTCGGAAGAGAAAATCAACGCAGTATTATCGAGCTTTATCAAAGATTGGAACTCACAAAATGGAATAAAGCACAAGTTTGAGAGTCGATATCCTACAACCGAAGATTTACTGAGCTATCTTTATGAAGTGACGCCAGAGGCTAAAATATCACAGGTGATAGAACTGCTTGAATCGGTGATTATTTACGATAATGAAATTAAGGAAGTGAAAGCCGATCAATTAGCTTCAGGTGATTATCAGGTAGAGCCAATACTGCAGCTGAGAAAACTGGATGTTTCTGATTGGGAGTCTGAACGTGAAATTAATTTTGATCATCCCGTAGAAATCGGATTCTATTCGGTAGATGAAGATGGGGAATTAAGGTTAATCGACATCAAAGGAATCCATCGCCAAAACAACGAAGAATCGTTCATTTATGAGTTTAGTGAAAAGCCGGATGTGGTGGTTATCGATCCAAAACTGATGTTGTTGGATAGAGATGTGCTGGATAATAAGAAAGAGTCCTAGTAAGGGCGTATCGCGGCCCTTACATCAAGTCACTGAGAGCGTAGCGAAGAGTCTTCACAAAAAGGTGTTTCCATAAATTGATAGTGAAGATCCATCACTTCGTTCTGGATGACTCGTTGTTATTGAATCGTTTATTACAAGGAGTCCTTTCCCTTTTGAAATGGGAAGCTATTTATGCACCGAAACTCAAAATTCGAGTGTAGGTGTAGAAGGGGTTTGTTCCTATTTGTGGAAATAACCAAGGACTAAAGTCCTTGCTTGATTATGTACTTTGTAGAACCACATTTTGATTCCAATAGTTACTCACGCCTAGCTAAACAAGTCAATCTGAGCGTAGCGAAGAGTCTTCCCAAATTTTTACATATCCAAATTTAGAGTTTTAAAGATCCATCATTCACTTATGGATGACCTAAATTCGCAACTCGTAATTTTCAACCAACGAAGCTAATCTGTGTTAAAGCTTCGATTAGTAAACTTTAGCGTAGTTGATCTTTATTCATTATTCGTAGATCAATTTGTTTGGATTAACAATTTTGAAGTACGCACATTGTTCCTCTGTTCCTCTGTTCCTCTGTTCCTCAGCTACTCATTAAATCCATCAAAAACCAACCGCCCATCAACGATAGTGCCCAGGATTTTGCCGGTCCATAAGGAATTGGGGTTTTGTTCTCCAACGTTTAATACATCGATGTTTAGGATGGTAAGATCCGCGCGCTTTCCTACTTCGATGGTGCCGAGTACATCTTCTTGAAATGCTGCATAGGCCGACCAACTAGTATAAGCACGCAAAGCTTCTTCGGGAGTGAGCGCCTGTTCGGGATACCAACCGCCTTCGGGCTGATGATCCTTATTTTTTCGGGTGATGGCGGCATAAAATCCATAAAAGAAATTGTGATCACTACCGGTTAAATCAGAATTGAAAGTAAGCGGAACGCCATGCTCTCGAAAAGTGCGCCATGCGTAAGCGCCTTTGATCCGTTCGCTGCCTACGCGATCTTCTGCCCAACCCATATCCTCAGCCATGTGCGGTGGCTCCATCGATGAGATGAGCTCCAAATCCGCAAATCGTTGAAAATCGTTTGGGTGAACCACCTGGGCGTGTTCAATTCGATGTCGATTTGATTTGGCTTGAGGGTTGGCTTCAAAAACACGTTGATAAAAGTTGAGCATATCCCGATTTCCGGCATCTCCAATTGCATGAATTCCGAGCTGAAATCCGGCTTCCATCATTTGCTCAACCAGCTCTTCATTAAAACCGTAGTCTTCGCCACTAATGCCTCGGTGACCGGGTTTATCGGAATAATCATCGATCAATTTTGCACCGCGAATTCCTAATGATCCATCGTAATACGCCTTTACTGCACGCACGGTGAACAGCTCGCCGGACTCGGTTTCCGGACCTTTCTGCATCCAATCTTTCAAAAGTTGTTCATCGGTGGCTTGCAACATGGCATACACACGAACCGGAGAAATACCCTCATCTTCCAATTGTTGATATGCTTCGAGATATTCCCGATTGGTGCCAGCATCATGAAACGCTGTGTAGCCCGACTGAGCCATAACCTCCATCCCATGAAGAGCAATCCGGCGAAAATCTTCTTCGGTTTTTGCGGGAAGTGATTCTTCGATTAACTCGGCTGCATTATTTAAAAAGATGCCGTTTGGCTGCCCATTTTGGTCTTTAACGATTTCCCCGCCTACCGGAGATTCTGTTTCGGCGGTAATTCCTGCACGACTCATCGCTTCGTAATTGGCTACCGAGGTAAAACCATGCGTACCAATAATAAATACGGGTCGATCGGGAAAGGCATCAGATAAATCCTGAGCAGTTGGTAATAACTCGGAGGCCATACTACCTTCATCATAACCAAAACCCAGAATCCAATCGCCGGCAGCAGTTGATTCCTCCTGATGATCGAGCAAATGTTGCACAATCGATTCCTTATCCGCCAAACCGCTTAAATCTATTTTTCCTAAATCTTCTCCAAAATAATAAGGGTGCGCGTGACTGTCGACCAAGCCGGGAATTACGGTTCCGCCTTTTGCATCCAGCATTGTCGTGTTTTCATTTCGATAAGAAAGTGCGGTCTCCTCATCACCAACAAACACGATATTTGTGCCTTCAATCACGATGGCTTCAGCATCGGGATTCCATTGCCCGTTTTGAAAAGGTGCGGCTGAATTCGTGCTTCCATCTTGATCCGGACCTGGCCACGCTAAGGTATAAACGTTGGCATTTGTGATGATTGTCCGTTCAGGGGCATTAGTTTTACAAGCCCAAAATGAGACAGTTGAAAAGAAGCAGATCAGAATAAGGGAGTAGAATTTTTGCATGCTTAAAAGTGATGGGATTGTGCTATGATGGATTGAAGATATTGCAGCCAAGTATCGGACAATCGGACTAGTTATTCAACTTATCAAAGATTAGTTTAGGCGCTAACCATTCAAAAATTAACTCTTTGTTAATCAGAACGTTGCAATGTTTAATGCTGTTGCAACAGTATTAATGAAGAAACATCAAAGTAAACATCACTATGGAATATAGATTTTTAGGAAGATCAGGGTTAAAAGTATCGGCATTGTCCTTTGGTTCGTGGGTAACATTTGGCGAACAGGTTGATACCGATCTGGCGTACAATCAAATGAAAACGGCATACGATGCCGGTGTAAACTTCTTCGATAATGCGGAAGGCTACGAAGCGGGTAAATCGGAAGAGATTATGGGTGCAGTGATAAAAAAAGCAGGCTGGAAACGATCGGATTTGGTGTTGTCGACAAAAATTTTCTGGGGTGGCGATGGCCCGAATGAAAAAGGACTTTCTTTCAAACACATTAAAGAAGGGACCGAAGCGGCTTTAAAAAGAATGCAAACCGACTACGTAGATTTACTCTTTTGCCACCGTCCCGATTTGTACACACCCATCAGCGAAACAGTGTGGGCGATGCATCAAATGATTTTGGAAGGAAAGGCGCTGTATTGGGGAACCAGTGAGTGGAGCGCCGAACAAATTCGAGCTGCTTATGATTTTGCCATTCAACATAATCTTCGTCCACCGTTAATGGAGCAGCCCGAATACAACATGTTTAACCGGCGCAAAGTAGAGAAAGAATACACAGCACTTTATCGCGATATTGGCCTAGGCACAACTATATGGAGTCCGTTAGCTTCAGGTTTGCTCACCGGAAAATATAACGACGGTGTACCGGAAGGATCTCGGCTAAACATCGAAAAATACAGCTGGCTAAAAAAGCGCCTGCTCGAATCTGCCGAAGGACGAATTAAGCTCAGAAAGGTTAAAAAACTGGCACCTATTGCTGAAGATCTTGGAATTTCGATGCCTCAACTGGCGCTGGCTTGGTGTTTAAATAATAAAGATGTGAGTACAGTTATCACCGGCGCATCGAATGTTAAACAGGTGGAACAGAATATGAAAACGATGGATATTCTTGACAAAGTTGATGAGCAGGTGATGAAAGCCATTGAAGAAATTTTGCAGAATAAGCCGAAAGAAGATCAGGACTGGCGAGCTTAGCAATTATCCATCAATCAAATAGCTGAGAACTGAATTACAAACTGTTTTGGAGAACAAATATGCTGAAATTTATTACCATAGAAACCGACTACAAACCACGTGAGCGAAAAATTGTTAACACCATAATGACGTTGCTCACGGCGGTGGCAACACTCATTTACCCCGACTTTCTATATCTGATCGCCGGTGGTTATTTAGTTGCTTTGGGTGTTTTGTTCTTTGCGTTTAAACTGCCAACATTTCTTGCAGCATTTCCTGCCGTAACCGGAGTGCTAATCCTCATATTTCCGGATTTAATACCCATAACCTTTGGGGTGTTCTTGATTTTGTTTGGCCTGATTTTCTTCTTTTCGTTCTCGCTAAGCATACTTGGAGTGCTCACTTTCGTAATAGGGATGCTCATTTATTTTAATCCGGATTTGATTGCCTACTTCATCGCTGCATTTATGTTGATGTATGCTATAAATAATATTTTCAGCTTAATAAGGAGTAAGTAGGCATTAAAAATGAAGACAGCCCTGAAGAACTTTAGCGGGTGTATAAATCAGATATTGAAGATGCCCAAATTAAGCCCGCTATTGTTTCACGAATCGGCTTCCAAGGACTGAAGTCCTTGCTTGATTATGTTCTTTGCAGAGCTACATTATGATTCCAATAGTTACTCACGCCTAGCTAAACAAGTCACTCAGAGCGCAGCGAAGAGTCTTCCCAAAAAAAAGGTCTTTCCGTAAAATGATTGTGAAGATCCATCACTTCGTTCTGTATGACTCGTTGTTATAGACTAGTTTCATCCATGGAGTCCTTCCCCTTTTGAAAGGGGAAGACAGAAGGGGTTTGTTTCCATTAGTTGGAATAACCAAGGACTGAAGTCCTTGCTTGATAATGTTCTTTGTAGCATTGCACTCTGATCCCAACAGTTACTCACGCCTAGCTAAACAAGTCAATCTGAGCGTAGCGAAGAGTCTTCCCAAAAAAAGGTCTTTCCATAAAATGATTGTGAAGATCCATCGCTTTGCTCTGTATGACTCGTTGTTATAGACTCGTTTCATCCATGGAGTCCTTCCCCTTTTGAAAGGGGAAGACAGAAGGGGATTGTTTCCATTAGTGGAAATAATCAAGGACTGAAGTCCTTGCTTGATTATGTTCTTTGCAGAGCTACATTATGATTCCAACAGTTAATCACAATTAGTTAAACAGGTCACTCTGAGCGTAGCGAAGAGTCTTCCCAAAAAAAGGTCTTTCCATAAAATGATTGTGAAGCTCCATCGCTTCTTTCTGGATGACTCGTTGTTATAGACTAGTTTCATCCAAGGTAGACAGAGGGGATTGTTGCCAGTAGTGGAAATAATCAAGGACTGAAGTCCTTGCTTGGTTATGTTCTTTGCAGAGCTACATTATTATTCCAATAGTTAATCACACTTAGTTAAACAGGTCACTCAGAGCGTAGCGAAGAGTCTTCCCAAAAAAAGGTCTTTCCGTAAAATGATTGTGAAGATCCATCGCTTTGCTCTGGATGACTCGTTGTTCTAGACTCGTTTCATCCATGGAGTCCTTTCCCTTTTGAAATGGGAAGCTATTTATGCACCGAAACTCAAAATTCGAGTGTAGGTGTAGAAGGGGTTTGTTTTCACTTGTGGAAATAATCAAGGACTAAAGTCCTTGCTTGATTATGTTCTTTGTAGAGCCACATTATGATTCCAATAGTTACTCACGCCTAGCTAAACAAGTCACTCAGAGCGTAGCGAAGAGTCTTCCCAAATTTTTACATATCCAAATTTAGAGTTTTAAAGATCCATCATTCACTTATGGATGACCTAAATTCGCAACTCGTAATTTTCAACCAACGAAGCTAATCTGTGTTAAAGCTTCGATTAGTAAACTTTAGCGTAGTTGATCTTTATTCATTATTCGTAGATCAATTTGTTTGGATTAACAATTTTGAAGTACGCACATTGTTCCTCTGTTCCTCTGTTCCTCTGTTCCTCAGCTACTCATTAAATCCATCAAAAACCAACCGCCCATCAACGATAGTGCCCAGGATTTTGCCGGTCCATAAGGAATTGGGGTTTTGTTCTCCAACGTTTAATACATCGATGTTTAGGATGGTAAGATCCGCGCGCTTTCCTACTTCGATGGTGCCGAGTACATCTTCTTGAAATGCTGCATAGGCCGACCAACTAGTATAAGCACGCAAAGCTTCTTCGGGAGTGAGCGCCTGTTCGGGATACCAACCGCCTTCGGGCTGATGATCCTTATTTTTTCGGGTGATGGCGGCATAAAATCCATAAAAGAAATTGTGATCACTACCGGTTAAATCAGAATTGAAAGTAAGCGGAACGCCATGCTCTCGAAAAGTGCGCCATGCGTAAGCGCCTTTGATCCGTTCGCTGCCTACGCGATCTTCTGCCCAACCCATATCCTCAGCCATGTGCGGTGGCTCCATCGATGAGATGAGCTCCAAATCCGCAAATCGTTGAAAATCGTTTGGGTGAACCACCTGGGCGTGTTCAATTCGATGTCGATTTGATTTGGCTTGAGGGTTGGCTTCAAAAACACGTTGATAAAAGTTGAGCATATCCCGATTTCCGGCATCTCCAATTGCATGAATTCCGAGCTGAAATCCGGCTTCCATCATTTGCTCAACCAGCTCTTCATTAAAACCGTAGTCTTCGCCACTAATGCCTCGGTGACCGGGTTTATCGGAATAATCATCGATCAATTTTGCACCGCGAATTCCTAATGATCCATCGTAATACGCCTTTACTGCACGCACGGTGAACAGCTCGCCGGACTCGGTTTCCGGACCTTTCTGCATCCAATCTTTCAAAAGTTGTTCATCGGTGGCTTGCAACATGGCATACACACGAACCGGAGAAATACCCTCATCTTCCAATTGTTGATATGCTTCGAGATATTCCCGATTGGTGCCAGCATCATGAAACGCTGTGTAGCCCGACTGAGCCATAACCTCCATCCCATGAAGAGCAATCCGGCGAAAATCTTCTTCGGTTTTTGCGGGAAGTGATTCTTCGATTAACTCGGCTGCATTATTTAAAAAGATGCCGTTTGGCTGCCCATTTTGGTCTTTAACGATTTCCCCGCCTACCGGAGATTCTGTTTCGGCGGTAATTCCTGCACGACTCATCGCTTCGTAATTGGCTACCGAGGTAAAACCATGCGTACCAATAATAAATACGGGTCGATCGGGAAAGGCATCAGATAAATCCTGAGCAGTTGGTAATAACTCGGAGGCCATACTACCTTCATCATAACCAAAACCCAGAATCCAATCGCCGGCAGCAGTTGATTCCTCCTGATGATCGAGCAAATGTTGCACAATCGATTCCTTATCCGCCAAACCGCTTAAATCTATTTTTCCTAAATCTTCTCCAAAATAATAAGGGTGCGCGTGACTGTCGACCAAGCCGGGAATTACGGTTCCGCCTTTTGCATCCAGCATTGTCGTGTTTTCATTTCGATAAGAAAGTGCGGTCTCCTCATCACCAACAAACACGATATTTGTGCCTTCAATCACGATGGCTTCAGCATCGGGATTCCATTGCCCGTTTTGAAAAGGTGCGGCTGAATTCGTGCTTCCATCTTGATCCGGACCTGGCCACGCTAAGGTATAAACGTTGGCATTTGTGATGATTGTCCGTTCAGGGGCATTAGTTTTACAAGCCCAAAATGAGACAGTTGAAAAGAAGCAGATCAGAATAAGGGAGTAGAATTTTTGCATGCTTAAAAGTGATGGGATTGTGCTATGATGGATTGAAGATATTGCAGCCAAGTATCGGACAATCGGACTAGTTATTCAACTTATCAAAGATTAGTTTAGGCGCTAACCATTCAAAAATTAACTCTTTGTTAATCAGAACGTTGCAATGTTTAATGCTGTTGCAACAGTATTAATGAAGAAACATCAAAGTAAACATCACTATGGAATATAGATTTTTAGGAAGATCAGGGTTAAAAGTATCGGCATTGTCCTTTGGTTCGTGGGTAACATTTGGCGAACAGGTTGATACCGATCTGGCGTACAATCAAATGAAAACGGCATACGATGCCGGTGTAAACTTCTTCGATAATGCGGAAGGCTACGAAGCGGGTAAATCGGAAGAGATTATGGGTGCAGTGATAAAAAAAGCAGGCTGGAAACGATCGGATTTGGTGTTGTCGACAAAAATTTTCTGGGGTGGCGATGGCCCGAATGAAAAAGGACTTTCTTTCAAACACATTAAAGAAGGGACCGAAGCGGCTTTAAAAAGAATGCAAACCGACTACGTAGATTTACTCTTTTGCCACCGTCCCGATTTGTACACACCCATCAGCGAAACAGTGTGGGCGATGCATCAAATGATTTTGGAAGGAAAGGCGCTGTATTGGGGAACCAGTGAGTGGAGCGCCGAACAAATTCGAGCTGCTTATGATTTTGCCATTCAACATAATCTTCGTCCACCGTTAATGGAGCAGCCCGAATACAACATGTTTAACCGGCGCAAAGTAGAGAAAGAATACACAGCACTTTATCGCGATATTGGCCTAGGCACAACTATATGGAGTCCGTTAGCTTCAGGTTTGCTCACCGGAAAATATAACGACGGTGTACCGGAAGGATCTCGGCTAAACATCGAAAAATACAGCTGGCTAAAAAAGCGCCTGCTCGAATCTGCCGAAGGACGAATTAAGCTCAGAAAGGTTAAAAAACTGGCACCTATTGCTGAAGATCTTGGAATTTCGATGCCTCAACTGGCGCTGGCTTGGTGTTTAAATAATAAAGATGTGAGTACAGTTATCACCGGCGCATCGAATGTTAAACAGGTGGAACAGAATATGAAAACGATGGATATTCTTGACAAAGTTGATGAGCAGGTGATGAAAGCCATTGAAGAAATTTTGCAGAATAAGCCGAAAGAAGATCAGGACTGGCGAGCTTAGCAATTATCCATCAATCAAATAGCTGAGAACTGAATTACAAACTGTTTTGGAGAACAAATATGCTGAAATTTATTACCATAGAAACCGACTACAAACCACGTGAGCGAAAAATTGTTAACACCATAATGACGTTGCTCACGGCGGTGGCAACACTCATTTACCCCGACTTTCTATATCTGATCGCCGGTGGTTATTTAGTTGCTTTGGGTGTTTTGTTCTTTGCGTTTAAACTGCCAACATTTCTTGCAGCATTT
The DNA here is from genome assembly GCA_017643365.1 of Balneolaceae bacterium. Classification (GTDB taxonomy): domain Bacteria; phylum Bacteroidota; class Rhodothermia; order Balneolales; family Balneolaceae; genus HXMU1420-13. The sequence continues at coordinate 95,524 of JAEPNO010000006.1, forward strand.
CCTGCCGTAACCGGAGTGCTAATCCTCATATTTCCGGATTTAATACCCATAACCTTTGGGGTGTTCTTGATTTTGTTTGGCCTGATTTTCTTCTTTTCGTTCTCGCTAAGCATACTTGGAGTGCTCACTTTCGTAATAGGGATGCTCATTTATTTTAATCCGGATTTGATTGCCTACTTCATCGCTGCATTTATGTTGATGTATGCTATAAATAATATTTTCAGCTTAATAAGGAGTAAGTAGGCATTAAAAATGAAGACAGCCCTGAAGAACTTTAGCGGGTGTATAAATCAGATATTGAAGATGCCCAAATTAAGCCCGCTATTGTTTCACGAATCGGCTTCCAAGGACTGAAGTCCTTGCTTGATTATGTTCTTTGCAGAGCTACATTATGATTCCAATAGTTACTCACGCCTAGCTAAACAAGTCACTCAGAGCGCAGCGAAGAGTCTTCCCAAAAAAAAGGTCTTTCCGTAAAATGATTGTGAAGATCCATCACTTCGTTCTGTATGACTCGTTGTTATAGACTAGTTTCATCCATGGAGTCCTTCCCCTTTTGAAAGGGGAAGACAGAAGGGGTTTGTTTCCATTAGTTGGAATAACCAAGGACTGAAGTCCTTGCTTGATAATGTTCTTTGTAGCATTGCACTCTGATCCCAACAGTTACTCACGCCTAGCTAAACAAGTCACTCAGAGCGTAGCGATGAGTCTTCCCAAAAAAAGGCCTTTCCATAAATTGATTATGAAGATCCATCGCTTTGCTCTGTATGACTCGTTGTTATAGACTCGTTTCATCCATGGAGTCCTTCCCCTTTTGAAAGGGGAAGACAGAAGGGGATTGTTTCCATTAGTGGAAATAATCAAGGACTGAAGTCCTTGCTTGATTATGTTCTTTGCAGAGCTACATTATGATTCCAACAGTTAATCACAATTAGTTAAACAGGTCACTCAGAGCGTAGCGAAGAGTCTTCCCAAAAAAAGGTCTTTCCGTAAAATTATTGTGAAGCTCCATCGCTTCGTTCTGGATGACTCGTTGTTATAGACTAGTTTCATCCAAGGTAGACAGAGGGGATTGTTGCCAGTAGTGGAAATAATCAAGGACTGAAGTCCTTGCTTGATTATGTTCTTTGCAGAGCTACATTATGATTCCAATAGTTAATCACATTTAGTGAAACAGGTCACTCAGAGCGTAGCGAAGAGTCTTCCCAAAAAAAGGTCTTTCCGTAAAATGATTGTGAAGATCCATCACTTCGTTCTGGATGACTCGTTGTTCTAGACTCGTTTCATCCATGGAGTCCTTCCCCTTTTGAAAGGGGAAGACAGAAGGGGATTGTTTCCATTAGTTGGAATAACCAAGGACTGAAGTCCTTGCTTGATAATGTTCTTTGTAGAACTACATTATGATTCCAATAGTTAATCACGGAAGAATAAAGTCATGGGAAGAAGGGAATTGAACTAGTACTAAATTTTTAAGGTTAACCAGAATGGTGATATTAAATGCCGAATAAATTAGAATGGTATTCAGATTTAGTTTATTCAGCCGATAAGTGAGTATCTTCCTGAAAGAAAAAAATAATACTGGGCGAAATTGTCGCAGAATAACCTTCATAGTAACCGTTTTCCGCCGGCATTGTCCGGCTTTTTAATCGCTTTGCTGATCTTCAGTACCGGGATGCTTATATCCTATTTCCGATTTCAGGTACAAAAACAGAGCGAAGAAGGCGAATTGCGCGATGTTATGGAAATTGTTGAGCAGAACATCCAGCGTACTATTAGCGAGGCATACAGCGCGGCGCTCTTTTTGGCACTCACAGTGCAAGATAATGGCGAAGTAAAAAACTTTGAGACGTATGCCGAGAATTTGTTGAATAATCATGAAGGTGTTGATGTTCTGCAGTTAGTGCCCGATGGGGTTATTCAATATGTGTATCCTTATGAAGGAAATGAGGCGGTTATCGGTTACAATATTCTTGCCGATCCAAAAGTAAATCGTGAGGTAATAAGAGCTACGGAAACAAGAACTGTATATTTTGCCGGACCTTTTGAGTTGAAGCAAGGTGGGATGGCTGTTATTGGCCGCATCCCGGTTATTATTGAAGATGAACTTTGGGGGCTGTCGGCGGTGATTGTTTACCTAAGTACGATGATCGAACAATCGGGCATAAACGAGTTTTCTGACAAGTATTATTTCCAATTGGGAAAAACCAATCCAAACACCGGGATTGAAGAGTTTTTCATGCCGGGCGACAAAAACATTGAATTCGAAAACGGGCAATCGGTCAATTTCCCGGAAGGTGAATGGAAGTTATATGCGGCACATAAAAATGTGTCGAATGCTTGGTTTTCGTTTATTTTTATTGGGGGATTTTCTTTGGTTGGGGCCGTTTTATGCGGGTTTATGTCGTATAAACTGTTTCGTAAACCCTACGAGCTAGAAGATTTAATTGAAGAGCAATCGCGGGAATTATTGGAAAGTCGCGAACAGTTTAAAGAAAGCTCAGAATTGCTTACCTCGGTGCTTGAAAGTCCGCAAAACATTGTGATTTTCTCTCTTGATCGCAATTACAACTACATGGCTTTTAATGAGAATCACCGTAGTATTGCCCAAGATTTGTTTGGGGTTCCCATCAAAAAAGGGATGAATATATTTGATGTTGTGCCCAAAAAAGCACGCGCTTTGCTAATGGTTAATTATAACCGAGCACTTAATGGCGAAGCTTTCGAATTGGTTCAAGAAACTGTAGATGCAGAACTAAATGTTCAATATTGGCAAAATTGGTTTTCACCGATACGAGACAAACAAGAAAACATTATTGGGCTAACGGTTTTCTCTATTGATATTACTCAACGTGTTGAAGCAGAGCAAACCATTGAGCGGAACGAACGCCGTTTACGCACGCTGATCTCAAATTCACCTTATTGTATTCACGAACTTGATACCGAAGGCCGCTTGATTTCGATTAACGAAGCCGGTGCCGAGATGTTCAAAATGGATTCACCTGAGAGCTACCTTGGTCGGTATTATTTCGGCCTAATGAAAAACGGTTACCGCGAAAAATCAGAGCAATTGTTTAACCGCACCTTGTTAGGCGAATCTACCGAGTTTGGCTTTGATGATGGTGAAAACTATTTCGAGTCGTTGTTTATACCACTTAGAAACGATGACAATGTGGTTACGAGAGTGATGGGGATTACTCAGGATGTAACTCAGCGGAAGCACTCTGAATCCTTTGTTGAAAACTCTTTACGCGAAAAAACTACGCTGTTAGCAGAGATTCATCACCGCGTAAAAAATAACTTGGCAATTGTATCCGGGTTGTTAGAGCTGCAAAAAGGGGAAGTTGATGACGAGCGTCTAACGGCAATTTTTGATCAGAGTATCAACCGAATTATAAGCATTGCTATGGTGCACGAGTTGATGTACAACACGCAAGATCTTTCTTCGATTAATGTGCACGATTATCTGGAAAAATTAGTGCCTGCAATTAGCGCTACCATGCAAAATCGAATTCAAAATGTGGATATCGATATTGACATCGAAGAGTACCGGCTTAACATCAACCAAGCTATTCCATTGGGATTATTGCTGAATGAACTGTTCACCAATTCGTTTAAATACGCTTTTAAAGATCGCGACGACAATCGAATCAGAATAAAATTAGTGGTTGATGACGAGAAGATTTCAGCAGTGTATGCAGATAATGGACGAGGATTTCCGGCGGATGTTGATTTTGAGAAACCAAAGAATTTAGGCTTGAACCTTATACATGCTCAGCTTCAGCAGCTAGATGCCGAGTATGAAGCAAAAACAAAAGATAAGTTTGAGTTAGTATTTCATTTTTCGGTTCAGGGCAGAGGGTCACATTCTAATATTAATTAGGAAACCCGTTTTATATTTTTTTGAAGGTTTAATGAGTTCGATATATTAGGTTGCGTATGTGATCAGCCATTGTGGGTTCTCGTTTAATAGTTTAGAATACAAAGTTGACAATTTTAGTGGGTGACAATAAAAAGAAAAGTACCTTTATTTTTTCGGGTATTGGGGTAGCGTTATTTATCGCTGTAATTGGGTTTAGTATAGCTTTTCTGCAGTATAATTCAATTCTAAAGAGCGAAAAAGCAGAGACAACTGAAGTATTATTGTTGATTCAAAAGAACCTGCAATATGCCTTTCGTGAAGTAAACAGTGTGGCCTTGCTCTTGTCTCAAACCATTAGTGTATCTGGAGAGGTTGAGAATTTTGAAGAAGTTGCCTCTGAGTTAATGGAGCAGTACCCAACGGTTAACTTGTTGGAAATAATACTTGATAATGTAGTTAGTGAGATTTACCCATCTGAAGATATTGAAAATGTGATTGGGTATAACATGGAGCAAAATGCTCGTGTAATGAGTGAATTGGTTACAGCGTACGAAAGAGACGCACTCTATGTATCAGGTCCAATTAGGTTGGTAGAAGGTAAGTTAGGCTTAATCGGTTTGCTGCCTGTGCAAAATAATGGGGGGGAAATTACGGCAGTTGCTGTAATCATGTACCTAGAAACCATTCTTGAAGAAGCTCAAATCGATCTCTTTTCCAACAACTATGATTTTCTGTTGTACAAATACAATAGTTTTGATGGCACTACAGATGTCTATTTAGATAATGCTGAGAAGTCGAACGATTTAAGCCAATATGCATCAATTTCGGTGGATGAAGCCGATTGGACGTTGTATGCAAAGAAGAAAAATCAAAATCTGGCTGTACACATATTTATCATCATCGGGATTTGTACAACGTTAGTGTCCATTATTTGTGGGTACCTTTCGTATAAACTTTTCCGCAAACCCTTCGATTTACAAGAGCTTCTGGATGAAAAGTCTCACGATTTAATTCAAAGTCGAGAAGAGTTTATGAAATATTCGAAGCTTCTTAACTCTATCCTCCAAAGCCCGGAATACATCTACATTTATTCTTTAGATACCGACTATAACTACCTCGCCTTCAACAAAACCCATGAAATAGCGGTACATAAAAAGTATGGGATTGGAATAGAATTAGGCAAAAACTTGCGTAGTATTTTACCCGAGCAAGATAAGGCTTATTTATTTCCTTATCTCAATCGTGCAATGCTGGGAGAGGCTTTTGAGGCCATTATCGAGTCCAAAGCTACAGATGGTGAAAGCAACTATTGGCAATATTGGTTTTCGCCCATAAAAGATGATAATGGCAAAGTTACCGGAATAACGGTGTTCTCGGTTGATATCTCAGAGCGAAAGAAAGCAGAAGTTTTGATTAAAAAATCGCTGGATGAGAAAACAACGCTTCTTTCTGAAATCCATCACCGGGTAAAGAATAATCTTGCAATAGTATCGGGGCTTCTTCAACTGCAAAAATCAGAAGTTAATGATAACCGATTATCAACAATTTTTGACCAAAGCATTAATCGAATTATCAGCATAGCCATGGTGCACGAGTTGATGTACAGTTCCGATGATCTGTCATCCATTAATGTGCATGATTATCTGGATAAATTAATTCCAGCCATTAGTTCTACAATGCAAAATCGCATTCAAGATGTAGAATTTGATATTGATGTTCAGGATCATCGCTTAAACATAAACGAAGCCATTCCGCTTGGTTTACTTCTCAACGAGCTAATTACGAACTCCTTCAAATATGCATTTAAAGGGCGTAGTAATAACCGAATTGCAATACACCTATCCGTTAACGATAAACAAATCCAAGTTTCATATTCTGATAACGGGATCGGATATCCGGAACATATTGACTTTAACACCCCCAAAAACCTGGGTTTAAACTTGATACATGCACAATTACAACAATTAGATGCTAACTATCAGGTAGCTACAAACGGTAAATTTAAGCTTGAGTTCAGTTTCGTTTCGCAGGAATCAGATGCATTTAATGGTGTAGAAGCATAATCGAATCAGCCAACAACTTCATCAATCCTACACATTGGCATAGCATATTGGCAATAGACCCAGAGTAATTGCTACAACTAAACACAGGAAAGGAGGGAGCGAGGAAAAGGATTAATCTCATCATTTTAAGCTGCTTTGTATTAAGTATTTCATGTGCAGATAAAGCCAATCAAGAAGAAATGCCGAACATTGCAGACTTTGAAATAACCGAAGTTGTAAGTGCTAAAGAACATATAGAAACAGTTTGCTATGTGTGCCATAGTCCTACAGCGGCACCCGACGACAGACTTGCACCACCTCTTGAAATAGCTAAACGCAATTATTTAGCAAAAACCGATTCCAGAGAAGAGTTTGTTGATAAAATGGTTCAATTCATATTAATGCCAACTGCAGAACAAGCAATGTTACATAGCGATGTTGAGCAATATGGAATCATGGATCCGGTAGGCTTTTCGGAGCAAGATGTTCGGGAGATCGCAGAGTATATTTATGATAATAAGCTTGAAAAACCCAGTTGGTTAAAAGACCAATAAATGTTTTTAAAATGATTATTGTTGGGCTTGCATGAACTCAACCTCTCGAAATAATAATCTATATGTTTAAGATTGCCTGGCACCCGGAATATGTGCATCCGGTACCGGAAAATCATCGCTTTCCAATGATCAAGTACGAGCTTTTGCCGCAAAGGCTGGTTCGGCTGGGTATTGTAAAAGAGGATTATTTCTTTGAGCCATCAGCAGGTGAAAACTACGATTTAAGTGTGCATTGTAACGAGTACCTGCAACGATTATTCGCTGTCAATTTATCCAAAAAGGAAGAACGGGCAAGTGGGTTTAAGCAAAGCAAATCGTTAGTTGATCGCGAGCTAAGGATTACTAACGGCACCGTGGAGGGCTCAAAATTTGCTCTTAATGATGGAGTGGCATTTAATATAGCGGGGGGCACACATCACGCATTTACTAATCGACCGGAAGGATTTTGCCTACTGAACGATCAGGCAGTAGCAGCAAATTATCTGCTAGAAAATACATCCGTAGAAAAAATATTAATTGTGGATTTAGACGTCCATCAAGGAAATGGAACGGCCGAGATATTTGCCGAAGATCCGCGAGTTTTCACATTTAGTATGCATGGTGCGAACAACTATCCCGCTAAAAAGCCAAAATCTGATCTTGATATTCCATTGCCCGATAAAACTAAAGATCATGAATATCTCTCCATTTTAAAGGAAACCTTGCCTAGATTGATTCGCCAGCAAAAACCCGATTTTGTATTCTTTCTTTCTGGAGTGGATGTTTTGGCCGACGATAAGCTTGGCCGGCTATCATTAAGTCTTGAAGGATGCAGGCAAAGAGATGAATTTGTATTCGATGCCTGTTACTCAAAAAAAATACCGGTTATGGTAACAATGGGCGGCGGCTACGCCCCTGATATTAAGCTAATATTAGAAGCTCATTGTAACACCTTTGCTTCTGCTGCTGAAATATTTTCATAGATCTATTTATAGAATTTACCAATCCGATCGGTTCTAATCTTCGTAATAACAAATACTAAAAGACTGTTTATGTTTTATTAGCAGCGAAAAAGTTTCGTTGACAGGAAAAAAATATTAGAAAAAGCTTTGAAATGTTAAAAACTTCTAATATATTTGTGTTAGATAATTTTAATAAAAGAGAGTACGAGATGAACGCAAGGACACAACAAGTAATGATCGTTGAGGATGACTTGCTCTTATTGATGGTTGAAGAGAGGTTGGTAAATAAGCTTGGTTACAACGTAGTAGCTAAGGCAAGTGAGGGACAACACGCACTAAGACTGTACAGAGAAGTAAATCCAGAGTTATTAATCGTAGATATTAATCTAAAAGGAGAGTTAACCGGGCTTGATATTGTAGAGCGACTTAAGAAAGAAGGCTCAGAAACACCCGTAATCTTCTTATCCGGCGAGAAGGAAGCGCACATGGTTGAAAAAGCCCAAGAACTAGGCTGCGTTGACTATCTGCTAAAACCGATTACCGCAAAAGGTTTGAAAGCATCGCTCGAAAAAGCAATGGCGCGTAGAAAATCAACAGTTCACGCCGCTTAAAAAACATTTTCAAATAAATTATTGATACCATAACCCTTTAGTGAGGTAGTTTGAACGCTGCCTCACTTTTTTTATTTATGGCTCAGAATGTTTTACAACGATTCTGCCCACCTGCTTTCCATCGAGTATGGCGTCTATTTCGCTGGATAATTGTTCGAGTGGTACTACTCGGTAATAATTATCAGGTAACGTATCGAGGGGAAGTTGTGCAGCCGTTTCCCAAATTTGCTCACGAATTGATCGAATACAAAAAGCTGAGTCGATACCCAGCAACGATATGCCTCGAAGAATAAATGGAAGGACGTTCGTTTGCAATTGCACACCTAATACATTTCCACAACAAGCCACGGCTCCTTTGGGATAGGTTTGCCGCAAAACAGCATCTAGCAATTTCCCTCCAACCGTTTCAATACAACCATTCCATTTACGAGGCAATAATGGACGTGAAGGCGCTTCGATCAAATCTTTAGAATTAATGATTTCATTGGCACCAAGTACAGTAAGTAATTCATTCGCTTCTGATTTAGTACTAGCTGCGATCACTTTGTAACCCAATTGAGAAAGTGAAAAAACTGCAAATGATCCAACACCCCCCGTTGCACCGGTTACTAAAACAGGTCCACCATCCAGTTCAATGGATTCCGTTTTCAATCGTTCAATGCCATATAAAGCAGTAAATCCTGCCGTACCAATACTCATGCTTTGCTCAAGCGATAACCCATTTGGTAACTTCACAACCCAAGATGCCGGAACGCGGATTAACTCCCCAAATCCACCGAAAGTGTTTGTGCCGAGGTCATTACCGGTAACGATCACTTCTTGGCCTTCTTCAAAAGTTCCGGATTGGTCATTGAGAACAACACCTGCTGCATCAATTCCGGGAATGTGTGGATAGGATTTAGTAACGCGATTTAACCCACGCGATGACAACGCATCTTTGTAATTCAACGAAGAATAATGAACCCGAATAGTTACTTCGTGATCGGGTAATTCGGAGTAAGGAACAGATTTAATCGAGGCTTGGTGGTCCTCATCAACATAAAAAGCATTAAAAGTATCCGGTATCATCGAAATATCGTTTTTAACCATTTAATTTTGCCATCGTAAGGGGCGTATCGAAGTGGAATATCAACCAAGAAATTCTTTTTCATGATGCTTTTTTGATGCGAAAATGAATCGAAGCTGGCTTTTCCATGATAGGAACCGAACCCGCTGGCACCTACACCGCCAAAACTTAGGTGATGATTACCCAATTGAGCAATGGTATCGTTAATGGCTCCCCCACCAAATGAAACTTGCTCAAGCACCTTTTTTTCGATGTCATCATCTGATGTGAATAGGTAAAGTGCTAAAGGTCGAGTTGTTTGCAAGATTTGTGCAATGGCTTCATCAATATGATTAAAAGATAGTATGGGAAGAATTGGCCCGAAAATTTCATCCTGCATAATAGGATGATCCCAAGTGACATCGCCAAGAACAGTGGGTGCGATATATCGCTCAGATGAATCAGATTCCCCACCAATAACAGTACGACCATTATCAAGAAAAGCAGTTAATCGGTCAAAATGTGAATCATTGATTATACGCGTATAGTCATCGGATTGCGAAGGATCCGATCCGTATAAATGTTCGACAGCTTGTCTAAGTTCATGTTCAAAATCTTCGCGAATACTTTCTTGAACCAATAAGTAATCTGGAGCCACACAAGTTTGTCCGGCATTTACAAATTTGCCCCAAACAATACGTTTTGCCGAAACTTCTAAATCAGCCGATTCTTCGACAATACAGGGAGATTTCCCACCAAGCTCTAAGGTGACGGGGGTTAATTTTTTTGCCGCCGTTTGCATGATAATTTTGCCAACACGAGTGCTCCCGGTAAAGAAGATGTAATTGAAATTGAGATCCAAAAGAGCACTACTTTCTTCAACCCCACCTAACACAGTGTATACAACCGAGGGATCAAAATATTGGGCAATAAGTTTGTGCAGAATTGCAGACGTATGCTCGGATAACTCCGAAGGCTTTAGCACTGCAGTATTTCCTGCAGCCAAAGCTCCCACCAATGGCAATAAACAAAGTTGTACCGGGTAATTCCATGGAGCAATGATCAGCACATTACCATAAGGTTCAGTAAGGATGTAATTCTTAGATGGGAAATTGACCAGAGAAGTGGGAACCGATTTTGGCTTAATCCACTTTTCAATGTTTCGCAACGCAAAATTGATCTCGTTTATGATGAGCCCAATTTCAGTTCCATATGTTTCAAAAGGGGGTTTTTTGAAATCTTTATAAACAGCGTCCATGATTTCTTTGTCATGGTTTTTAAGAAGCTGTTTAAGCGTATTTAACTGTTCAATTCTAAAAGAAACCGGCTTCGTTTTTCCTGCCACAAAGAATTGACGTTGTGCCTCTAATACATCTGCGTATTTAGTCATTATCCTTTCCTTTAAAAGTATCCATCGAGGCGTACACGTTAAATACTTTATCAGCTACAAAATCGTACCAGGAAGACGGTAAATTACCCCGAACAAAAGTGGTGAGTTTAACAAGCCACGGGGATTTTAACGTTGTTTTATTCTTTTCAATTGAACGAATAATTTTATCAGTGAAAAGATCCGGATCAAGAATGGGCATAAGTCTAGGAGGCGTAACGCCGGTAAACATCTTTGTGCCGATGTAGCTCGGCATCACATTGGTAAATTGTATGTTTGGGTGATTTCGTTGCACTTCTAAACGAAGTGATTCTGCCCAACCAATCGCACCCCATTTACTGGATGCATAAGGAACCATGCCGGGATTGGGAGTTAAGCCGGCTGCAGAGGTTATCGTAATAATATGACCGGAATTCTTCTCCATCATGGCTGGAAGAAATGCTTTGGTGACATACATGGGCGCTAATTGATTTACACCCACCGTTCGGTCGATATCCTCAAAAGTATGTTCATGAAAAGCTTTTCCGACAATAATACCGGCATTGTTGATTAGAATATCAACAATGGGAAATGTTGAGAGCACTTCTTTAGCACAGGCCTCAACTTCGGCAGCATTCGAAACATCAACTTTATGCCCGGAAACACTAAAACCTTGAGCATTCAGCTTTTCTACCGTTGAAGTAAGTTTCTGCTCGTTGATATCCCAAATAATCAAATGACGGGCATCTTTCTTCAGGGCTTTTTGTCCCATCAGCAAACCAATGCCTTCAGCGCCACCGGTTATCAGTACAATTTTGTTTTTAAATGAGCTCATATTGTTTTTTGTTGAAGCTAATCATTTACAACTCATAAACTCAAAAGGCTTTTAGAATGCCGAAAGCAATACTAAATTAAAGGTCTAACGAACTAACTATTTATGAAAAGAAATCTAACGTCAATTAAATATCTCTTAGCAGTTACACTTTTGGCTGTTTTTTCATGTGATGATATCCATGACGCGTACTTAGGGGCGGAATCCATCAACCAAGAACAAATGATGGACCACATTGAAGAGTTGTCATCCGATGCCTACATGGGGCGTGGCACCGGAACCGAAGGCGAGCAAATGTCGGTAGATTATTTGGTAGGCCAGTTGAAAGCAATGGGCGTGAGTTCTGGAACAGAGGACGGAAGCTACGTGCAACCCTTTCCTTTGGTTGGTCAGCAAACTAGTAATCATTCAATGAGCATTGGCAATTTGGACGCGACTTATTTTGAAGATTTTGTAGCATGGCCGGCCGGTGAACAAACCGAGCTAGACATCAGCAATGCTGAATTGGTGTATGTGGGATATGGAATTCAAGCTCCTGAAGAAGAGTGGGATGATTTTAAGGATTTGGATGTGCGCGGAAAAGTCCTCATGATTAAAAACAACGATCCCGGTTATGATGAGAATCTTTTCGGCGGATCAGCCAGATTGTACTATGGCCGATGGTCGTACAAGTTCGAGAAAGCGAAGGAAATGGGAGCGTTGGGAGCCATCATCATTCATACCGATGAAACCGCCGGTTATGGTTGGAATGTGGTTTCGAATAGTTGGAGTCGGGAGCGGTTTAACGTGAAAAGTAATGATGGCGATTCAGAAACTGCGTTGAGCGCCTGGATTACCTACGACTTTGCCAAACAGGTATTTGATGCTGCAGATTTAGATGTGGATGCGTTGTTAGAGGCGGCTGATGACCCAAACTTTGAACCCGTATCTTTAGGTGATGTTCGTTTGGATGCTGAACTAGATGCTTCTTATCGAACAATAAACGCTAAGAATGTTGTTGGGATGATTGAAGGTTCTGACCCTGAATTAAAAGACGAGTATCTGATTCTAACCGCCCACTTCGATCATCTTGGAGTAACCAATCCGATCGATGGCGATGACATCAACAACGGAGCCGAAGATAACGCAGCGGGAGTTAGTGCTTTGCTGGAAATGATGCAGGCGTTCAAATCACAACAAAGTGAAATTAAGCGTAGTGTAATTGGTTTGATTGTTTCTGCCGAAGAAGTTGGGTTGCTTGGGTCAAAGTATTGGGCTGAAAATCCAACCGTAAATCCGGCGCAGATTTCAGCAAACATCAATCTCGACGGCATGAATGTATACGGCTACACCAACGATGTTGTGATAATTGGCTATGGTCGAAATACCATCACCCAGTTGGTGGAAAAGCACGCCGAACAAGACGGCAGAGTCGTAATTGCTGATCCAAATCCTGAACTGGGACTTTTTTATCGATCCGATCATTTTAATATGGCAAAAGTTGGAATCCCAGCGATTTTCCCCATTCCCGGCAGCGACTTTGTTGGAAAAGATGAGGCATTTTCAGCTTTGATTGATAGCGTATCATCAGCGAATTACCACACAGTAAACGACGAAATTAACAAGTATTGGGATTTATCCGGTGCCGTTAAAGACACCCGACTATTCTATAAAGTAGGCGTAGATATTTTAAATGCACCTGAGTTACAACGATGGTATTCGGGCGATGAATTTGAAGCAACCAGACTAGAATCATTAAACACAGAACTATGAAACCCCTTTTATTTTCAATAATACTTTTAATGGCAGCTTGTGGCGCTAAAGAACCGGCCAATGTTGGGTTTATAACCCGATTGGGCGCTGATACCGTGGCCGTTGAAACTTTCGAGTTAACGGCTGATGGCATCATTGCAGATGTGGTGGTGCGATCGCCACGTACCGTGCTTACAACTTCTGAAGTTACGTTGGGCGAAGATGGTGGGATACAAGAGATGACTATGTATCGATATCCATCAGACCTTGGTTACGATGGCGAGCGCGAGCTTTATCGCACCATTACGCGACAAGGTGATAGCTTAGAAATAACCACAAATGTTGGTGATGAGACATCAACAGCCATGATTGCTTACGAAAACGGCGTAGTTCCATTTTTAGAGTACACCCATTGGCCGTTCGAGATTGCGTTGCGTTCAAATGAAATGGAAAACGGTGACATGTTTGACCTTCCGATGTTGGGTGGACGTAGAACCATGGGTTTTAAACTTTTCGTAAACGAGGATGGAAATACGGTAATTCGACATCCATCCAGAGGAGAAATGGTGGTAGAGCGCACCATGGATAATGGTATTTCGAAGTTGGATGCATCTGCAACAACACAAAAGCTGATGGTGGAACGCACTAATAATATTCCGATTAAACAAATTGCCATGCAGTTTAAGCGAGCAGAAGCAAATGGTAAGGTTTTTGGTGCTTTGTCGGGTGCGGTTACTCAAGAATTCGATGTTAATGGTACAAATTTCAGATTGGAGTATGGCTCACCTTTGGCTCGTGGGCGTGAACTATTTGGTGGCATTGTATCCTACGGTGAGCGATGGAGAACCGGCGCAAATCGTGCAACTCATTTCAGAACTTCTTCTAATATCCGCTTAGGCTATGTGGATGTTCCGGCCGGCGAGTATACCTTTTTTACGATTCCAGAAGTTGATGGTGGAACCTTAATTATTAACAAGCAAACCGGGCAAAACGGCAGGACGTATAACGAAGAACTTGATTTAGGGCGAACAGCAATGATGAGAGAAAATAATGCTGAATACGTTGAATCGTTCACAATAATCGTTTCTGAAGATGGTGATGACGCAGCGTTAAATCTACTTTGGGGAAACACTCGATATACCATCCCAATAGAGTTATAAACAATTTTCGTAATTAAGTTCAGTGATGTTTATTCCGATAAAAAGGGTGAATGAGTATCACTGAAATGAATAACCACGCGCTTTTATTTAAACGGTTAATGGAAAACACACCCGGTAGTGTGTTTTTTAAGGATTTGAACGGCCGTTTTATAGCAATTAATAAGACTTGTGCTACAAAGTTTGGGCTTGATAGTCCTGAAGAAGCTATTGGTAAAACCGATTTCGATTTTTTTGCCATCGAACATGCGCAAATTGCAATGGAAGATGAGCAGAAAGTAATTGCTACACAGCAACCCATAGTAAACAAAGAAGAGCGGGAAGTTTTTAATAATACAGACCGGACTGTTAAATGGGCGTCCACCAGCAAATATCCTTTGTTAGATGACGATGGGACTATAATTGGTGTTTACGGCATCACTCAGGATATCACAGAAAAGAAGCTGCAATTTGAAGAGGTTGAGCGCCTCAGAAGGCAAGTAGAATCGATTTTAAACTCTGTTCCGAATTTAATTTTTATTAAAGATGAATTTGGTAAGTATGTATTGGCAAACGAAGCCGCGAAAAATTATTTCGATCCAGAAAATGGCGACATAATTGGTAAAACAGATGTTGATTTAGGCGTGCCGAAAGATCGAGCGGAAAAGTATTTAGAAACCGAGGCTGAAGTAATAGCCAGCCAGAAACAAGCCTTTTATCCCGAAGAAAAAACAATTCGTAGAGACGGTGTAGAACGCTGGCACCAAACTACAAAACTACCGTTTACCTTAGCGAATGGTCGCCCCGCTGTACTTTCGGTTACAACCGATGTAAGCAAGCGAATTCAATATGAAGTTGACTTAATTGAGTCGCTAAATGTGATTAGCAAGCAAAATGAACGACTTTCGAATTACGCGCATATAGTTTCACATAATCTGAGGAACCACGCGGGTGGGATTTCCATGCTGGTGAGCTTGATTCAGATTGCAGAAACTGAAGAAGAGAAAAACGAATCTATAGAAATGTTGGAATGTGCATCGGAACGACTAAACGAGACCATCGCCGACTTGAATGAAATTATTGATAACCAAAGTAAGGTAGAAACAGATCTCAAAATTCTAGATTTCCAGCAAGTATTGAATGGCGTAAAAGAGGTTCTTGCCACTGAGATAAAATCAAAAAATGTGAGTTTGAAAGAGGATATAGAGGCCGGGCTATTTATTAAATACAGTCCAGCTTATTTGGATAGTATTCTACTTAACCTCTGTTCAAATGCTATAAAATATCACCATCCCGATCGTACACCGGAAATTTTCATAAAAGCATGGCGCGAAAACGACAAGGTGAAATTACAGATTTCGGATAATGGGCAAGGTATAGACCTGAACAAACATGGCAAGAATATCTTCGGCATGTACAAAACCTTTCACGACAACCATAATGCCAAAGGTATTGGGCTGTACATCACCAAAAATCAGGTCGAATCACTGGGTGGCACCATCAAAGTGGAAAGCGAACCTCACAAAGGTAGTACATTTACCGTAGATTTTGGGAAACAACACCGAGATACGATGTTGGTGTCTTCTTAAGATTGATTATGTGGAAAGCGAAGAATAAAGCGAGTTCCACCCTCCGGAATAGCATCAAACAAATACGTTCCGTCTAATTGTTGGCTCAGAATCTTAATTAATGTAATTCCCAGTGAATCGGCTTCTTCCAAGTTAATATCCTCCGGAATTCCGATACCATTGTCTTCAACTTTTATCTGAATGAATGAAGGATTTCGATCGATAAATACATTTATCGAGCCGTTTTCTGCATTATCAAAGCCGTGTTTTATAGCGTTAACAACCGCCTCGTTAATGATTAACGAACACGGAACCGCTTGTTCAATATCCAGAAAAACATCCTGCGAATGTACGTTTATAGAAAGGCGATCGGACTGAGTGAAGGAGTTTATTAAGCTGGATATAAGTTCCTCTACATAACTACCAACGTTAATTTCATCCAGCGTTTCAACCTGATAAAGTTTTTGATGGACGAGTGCAATTGATAGAATTCTGTTTTGCGAATCTTTAAGAACATCAATGGTGTTTGGATCATCTACTTTCTTCATCTGCAGCTCTAACAATCCGGAAACAATAGCCAGATTATTCTTTACCCGATGATGAATTTCTTTCAAGAGCGTTTCTTTTTCCTTTAACGATTTTTCGATGATCTCTTTTTGCTTTTTCATGTCGGTGATATCGAAAATCACAGACTGAATGGCTTGCTTACCTTTATAAACAATTGGACGGGAGTGAGCAACAACGTGACGTAAATCGCCCCGCTTTGTATAAATACGGCCAACTGCTGGCTCTAATGTTTCATTTGATTCTAGTTTGACTTGCCTGTCTTTGATGTATTCTACGTCTTCATCTGGAATAAACTCATACACCGAACGCCCGATTAATTCATCCACAGAATCGTACCCAAAAAATGCAGGGGCTGAAGAATTTGTAAAAGCAATGTTACCGTCGATGTATACCGATACCGGAAATGGACTTTGCTCCACCAATTCCCTCCATCGAGCTTCCGATTCGTGTTCTTCGGTTATATCCTCGAAAATGCCATACACACCGGTAATTAAGCCTGCCTCGGTACGTGGAAATTTATTAACTCGAATAGTTTTTTGAGTTTCATCGGCAAGAAATACTCGAAGTTCATATTGGCTAGCTTCACCTTCAAGTGCTTGGTCAAATTGTTTCTGGGCAAGTTGCTGATCATCAGGATGTATAAAATCTTTAAAGCCGAGTTGTAGTAATTTTGGTTCAGAAAGACCGGTAAACTCAATTAGTTTATCATTCACATGAATGAATTTTCCGTTTGTATCGAAACAATAAAAGGGAAGGGGATTATGCTTAAAAAGAGAGCTCGAAATTTCGGGTGGTGTATTGCTAATCAAGGTATGAGCGCTAACTAACACACATTCAAAAATTGCTTGCGAGTTTTCGTCTTGAATGCAATGCACATATAAACGAGCGGGTGGCTGTTGATCGATCGCCACCAACGAGCCATGCACAACAGCGGGATTAGCAGAACGCTGTTCAATTACTTGTTGGAATTCATGGTCGTTATCCGGCTCAAAAAATTGATAGAGATTGAGCGTGGTATTCTCATCAAAGCCTGGGACAATTGCGTGTAGCTCGCTTGCCTTCTCTTGAATATCTAACTGTTGATCGATGTTAAAAACTATCGAATACGACATGAAACCCAGTATTTAACCATTAACTAGCGGTTTCAATATACTTAACATAGCCTTGAAAGTATAGGTTGATAAAAACTAACTTATTTCGTGATCAACATTCGGGCAATTTGTACTTTCACTCTATGAATCTGGACTTATTCGAACCCATCGCTTTAACTCAAAAGGAACGTGTAAATGCGGCGCTGCCCGAGCATATGCCACATACGCCGGGAGTGTATACCATGTACGATGCCAAAGATCAGGTTCTGTACGTGGGCAAGGCGAAAGATTTACAAAAACGGCTTACATCGTATCGGTATTCGAAATCGAAAAAGGTGATTCGCATGATCGCACATCTTCATCGAATCGGAATTGAAGAATGCAAAAACGAAACCGATGCCATCCTTCTAGAAAATTTACTTATTCGATCGCTTCGTCCTCCGTTTAATGAAGCCAATAAGAAGCCCGAAACTTATTACTACATTTCTACCACACGGCAAGGCAATAAGCGTGAGTTTCGTTTGTCGATGCGACCTTTGAATGATTATCCAAAAACGTATGGCTGTTTTAAAGGTCATTTACGTGTGCGAAAGGGACTGGGAGCCTTGCTAAAATTACTATTCGTAACCGACGAGCACATCGATAGCGCCTGCTTCTTACCCACACAATTATTGAAGCGAATAACCCCGATGCGATATGCTATTCCGCTTGACGACCAACGCGGCGTGCAGGTGCATCAATTACTAAAAGGAACGAGCGCACATTTGCTTGAGGAGTTTGAGCAGTTGGTGGATGAAAACCCGTTCCGCGACCGTTTTACCAACAAGTACTTTGCCAGCGAAGTAGAGCACCTTCGCTTGTTTTACGAACTTGGCCCGGCTCGCAATCAATTAATGAAACGCGAGTTGAATTTGGAATCAGAAATCATCCCCCAAGACCAACTCGACGACCTACAAGTGCTTTTGGCCGAGCGTATAAACTAATTCTAAGATTTACCAAAATAACCCAAGGCCAAGACGGAAATTCAGCCCGAATACCATCAAACCTAAAGCTAGTAAGCTAAGTATACCAAAGTAGTTTGCAGCCGAAGAAAGTGTACCTGATTCCGGAGTCGACATTCCTTTCTTTTTACCGATGATCATCCAAGCGAAAAGAGCAACCCAAAGTACAAGTTTCACCACAACGGTGAGGGACAGATGGGTTTCGAAAGCAAACCACTCACTCATAGGCAGGTAAATCATAGCCAAGCGAAATCCGATCAACAACTGAAGAGTAAGCACGATATGTGAGCCCCGATCGAAGGCCTTGATGTAATTGAATGCAAAGCTTGGATTGTCGGTGCGCTTAGCAAAAGGAATTACGATAAATGAGGCCATCCAGATCCCACCTATAATTATGATGGCAAAGAAAACGTGTAGTAAAACCAGAAATTGATATTCCATAAGAAATTGAGATAAGTTGGTTTAAAATAGCCGTATTTTTGGGGAGTTTCTACGGGATTTATTTGGAATGACACTTTCGAAAACGACTCAGACTCATCAAGATAATAGAAAATCACTGCGATTTGAATTCATAGCCATTTGCGCAGTGTTTTTTGTATTAGGTTTTAATTTTTCTACATGGGCAAGTCGTATCCCGGCAATCCGCGACTCTGCGCTTCTCATTCCGGCAACTTTAGGTTATGCCTTGCTCGCAAGAGGTATTGGTTCGGTAATAATGATGCCGGTTACTGCTTGGTTGGTGAACGTTTTAGGAGCACGAAAAACAGCGCTCATTTTTGGGTGGGTAGTGGGGCTTTCACTTTTGCCCATTGCCTTTTCACCGAGCTGGGTAGCATTAGCGGCATCTATGGTCATTATGGGGGCATCAGGTGGTGGTTTTAATCTGGCCATTAATGCATTAGGTGCGAGCTACGAAAAACGATCAGGTATGCCTCGAATGTCAACTATCCACTCCTGGTTTGGCGTTGGCAATTTATCTGGTGCTGTACTTGGAACATTGGCAGCAGGAATATTGATCTCTGCTAAAATCCACATGATAGTAATTACATTTGTGATGATTTTAGTAGTAATCATTGCTTTTCGATTTATCCCAAAAGAGGTCAAGGCAGCCATTCGAAAACCCGGCTTAGAGTGGCCGGATCGACCGGTACTGTGGTTGGGTGCCATTATTTTTATGGCAGCATGCACAGAGGCTTCCATCATGAATTGGGTGGCCTTATTTTATTCTGATTACTTAAACACCGGTGAAGGATTGGCAGCCATCGGGTACACAACATATGCGGTTGCATTGTTGATGATGCGTTTTACCGGCGATCGGTTACGAGCAAAGTTTGGTTCTCGAAATATTATAACCCCAGGACTGTTGATTGCTGTTGCAGGAATTTTGTTAGCTATTTTTGCCCAACAACTATGGATTTCGAGTGTGGGCATTTTTGCTATGGGTGCAGGTGTGGCTTTAACTTTCCCATTCATTTTTAGCATTACGGGTAAGATCAGTCCCAATGCACTTGCAACCGTGATGATAATGGGCGGGGTTGGTGAGTTAATATCGCAACCGATTATGGGCGTGATCGTTCAGCATCATCAACTGGATGGCGGTTTTTATACCATCGCCGGAATTGTATTGCTAACCTCGCTTATGGCGTGGAATTCGAGATTGCTGAAAGAGAATTAAAAAATGGTAGGTGGATTTCATGAAATCCACCTACATGGTTCGAACAGTTACTCCAACTCCCATACACTCGTTGTCATTGCGGGGGCTGTAAAATCAACCGAAACGTCGATGCTACCTCCATCAAAAATATGGGTGGCGGTAGAAAAGTGATCGAGGATTTCAGCAAGTACTTCTCGGGGGATGGTCACATCCTCATCGTTTTGATTCATAATCACCATCACGTTCTGATCATCGTGTAAACGGAAATACGCATATACACCATTCTGTGGCACAAAATGGATCAACGTGCCTTCATGAACTGCTACGGCGTCTTTTCGCCAGTGATTGATGGTTTTAGTGTACTCAAAAATTTCGTTTTCTTTATCGGTTCGACCTTCTTCGGTAAATACAGAGCGCTCATCACCGGGCCAGCCGCCAGGCATGTTAGGTCTACGATGTTCATCATCACCTCCACGATATTCGTGCCCCATCATCAATTCATTGCCGTAATAAATCTGGGGAATTCCACGCGTGGTCATCAAAAAATTGTACGCCATTTTAAACTTACGTTCGTCTTTTCCGAGACGCTCGAAAATGCGATCCATATCGTGATTATCCATAAAAATGACATTCTTCATCGGATCGGCATACAGAAAATCATTGCCCAATAAATTCCAGATGGCCGAAACTCCATTATCCCAGCCAAAGCCTTCGTTAAGCGCTCGGTCGATGGTTTGAGCCAGTGGAAAATCGGTTACACTTGGCAAATGTGATTGATAACCGTCATCGGTTCCGGGCTTATCAAATTGCCAATAGGCTTCCGGCGCAGGGAAATTCAACCAAGCTTCACCCACGATATTGAAATTCGGATACGCGGCAAGCACTTCTTTCGCCCAACGTGCCATATACGCTTGATCTGGAAATACGTACGTATCCATGCGGATGCCATCAATGCCTGAATATTCGATCCACCAAATCGTGTTTTGGATCAGATAATCGGCGAGGAGTGGCTGGTTTTGATTCAGATCCGGCATTTCCTTCACGAACCAGCCTTTTTCGAGCTTATTCGAATCGAATTCGCTCGCATATGGATCGGAAGCAACCGGACCTCGGTAGCTGGTCTGACCATATTTTTCCCAGCTGTGCACCCAATCGGTGGTGGGCAGGTCGCTCATCCACCAATGTTGATCACCAATGTGATTGTGAATCATGTCCATGATCACTTTCATTCCATTTTGATGGGAGGCCTCAACCAGCATTTTGTATTCTTCATTAGTTCCCAGGCGACGATCAACACGATACATATCGGTAGCTGCGTAACCATGATAACCACCGTACTCGGGCGTCATGTCATTTTCGAAAATCGGCATCAACCAAATAGCCGTCATTCCCTGTTCTTTGATGTAATCGAGATGATTCATCACACCTTCAAGGTCACCACCTTGCCGACGTTCGGGGTTCGTCACATCCGCCGTTTCCAGCATACCTTCGATGGAATCGTTGTCCGGATTTCCATTTGCAAATCGATCGGGCATCATCAGGTAAATCAAATCCGAAGCGTCGAAACCCATGTGTTTGCCTTCGGTAGATGCACGTGGTTTTAGTTCAAAATCTACATTCACACGATCCCGGTGACCTTTGAGTAGTTCGATGTCGATCGTGCCGGCCTTTGCTTTGTCAGATACCTCGAGATACAAAAACAGATAGTTTTTCGAATCCACGGCAATTTGTCGGGTGATTTCCACGCCGGGGTAGTCGATGGTTGCTCGATACTCGCCCAGATTCTCGCCATAGAGTTGAATTTGAAGCTCCTGAACAGGCATGTTGGTCCACCAGAAAGGAGGTTCTACTTTTTCAACTTGAGCTAAAGTCGCCGAACAAAGAAGCAGGCTGGCGGCAAAGGATAGAAACGCGTTTTTCATGAATGTGTGATTAAGTCAAAGATTCGAATGACAGAAAGTACCAAACCAATGCTTTAGAATCAGATGTAAGTGCTTACAATTTTATGTGAAAGCGGTGAATTATTGATGTACTACAAATTCAATCGATTGAGACTCAACTCCGATGTATTTCATGTTTAGAACATATTCGGGGCATTCAGATGAACCAAATTCAACAGATCCATCCGAGAGCATTATGTAATTACCGGTTCTATTTAGGGTGATTTCTGCTTCGAATTCATAATTTCCGGTTTCAGAGTTATAAGGGGCAACAAATGAAGTAGAATTCTTGCCTTGGCTACCTTTTCGAAAAGTTAATTTATTATCAATGAAGAAATCGGCCTTTCCTTCCCATGAAATTAATTGCACTAACCCTGTTTCGTCCCCGGTTGATTCTAAAAGGTTGACCATCTCCCCAAAATATTCGTTCGAATTTGGAACTGATATTCTAAGAATTATAGTGTCTCCAACTTCAAATGACTCTTGTAAAGGTGAGACGGAAATCAGAGGTGCGTAGCTGTTTTGTTCCCAATTCTCGATGAGAGAGCACTCATTTTCGAAACATTGAATAGCTAATAAATATGGACTTAGAATAAGTAAAAAGTATATGTTCTTCACGTTGGGGAATAAAGATTACTATGAGTGTTTGACTATACGTGATTACAAATCTAATATTTCACATAATCAAAGAAGATCATTGATCTTAATGATTAATTAATGTTAGGCACCTCTATAACATTTTGATAGATTCTCGTACAGGTACCTTCGAAATAAATCAGGGCACCCAAAATTGGGAAATACGAGACAGAACCATGAGTAACGATCGGTTATACACTGAAAAGGAAATCAGTAAGATTTTAAAGCGGGCGGGGGAAATTCAAGCTTCTGAAAGGGAGAAAGTTACGATGGGGTTATCGCTTGAGGAGTTACAACAACTGGCAGAAGAAGTGGGCCTAGAGCCGGATATCATCGCGAATGTTGCCGAAACCATCGACATTGAACCTGAAAACGAAGATGAGGGGTTTCTTTCATCATTAATGATGCCCACCAAAATTGATGTCGAACATGTTATTCAAGGTGAAATATCGGAAGATGAATGGCCGGAGGTAGTGGCCATGATGGAGCGCCATTCCGGTAAGGCGGGGATTTCATCGCAAGTAGGAAAGTTATTGGAGTGAACCGCTGAAACGAACAATACAACGCATAAACTTTCACTAATTCCCGGTACCGATCAAACCAAACTTATTTACCAAGGGCTGTTTGGCAAACTTGCTATGGCATGGACGATTCCAATAGTTGTAAATGTTGGCTTTTGGACCATTTTCCTGGCGATGCTAAATCTGGGCATGATTGGCATCCCCATCGGTCTTGCAGCTACCTTTATTACGTATTTAGTAGTTTTAAGAGGGTTTAAAAACTACATCAAGAAAAAGAAAAACTCGGTTCGACATACCTTTATTAAAGTGAAAGGACTTGTTTCAAAAAGCACGCCTATAGAGGAAAAATCAGCAACAAAGTCCGCCGATTACATTCAGTTTCCCGATGCATTTGATGAAGATGATTCGAATGAAAATTTTGGCAAGAATAGGGTGAGATAAGAGTCTATCTCAATCAACGAGTTTTCTTATCAACCTAAATTCGTTGTTTACCTCCAAATTTATCCATTCTGTGGTTTCGTGTTTTTGTGGCAAAACTTTGGTTACCTAGAAAATCGAACCAAATTTCCCAGCTCCAATTCTCTGCCGGTAGTCGATTTCAAACCTAGTGTGGTAGCTTCGAACTTTTTTGGCCAACCTCGAATTCCTCGCAGCATTTTTTTTAGATCAGGAAGTGGAAGTTGTGGCGAGTAGGTATTCAAAATCAGGAATTGATGCTCGGGATCAAGAATCTTAAGAATATTGGAAAGAAGCGGCTCCAGATCGTTGTTTAGTTTCCAGTTTTTGCCTTTTGGAACCATACCAAAAATCGGCGGATCGAGAATCACTCCATGGAATTTTTCTCCGCGCTTGATGCAACGCTCAACATACTTTCGAGCATCTTCAACAATCCAGCGAATCGTAGAAATATCGTTGAGATCAGCATTTTCGCGAGCCCAATTTACCGCTGTTTTTGAGGAATCAACGTGGGTGACTTTTGCCCCGACTCGATCCGCAACCAACGAAGCCCCGCCGGTGTATGCGAACAAATTTAGAATGCGTGGTTGGGTGCCGGATTCTGAAATGTGAGCGCATTGTTCGACAATAAAATCCCAGTTTTCTGCCTGCTCGGGAAATATCCCCAAATGCTTAAAGGCGGTTTCTTTTAGCTGAAACAGAATCGAAATCTCGTCCTGCTGATATTCGATCGTAAAGTCAGGAACGGGTTTATTCCAGCTCCCTTTTTGTCCTTTTTGCTCTGTAAAGCGATGCGTGGCTACATCCCACAACGAAACAGCACCTTTTTTCGATGTTGCCGATGGTTCCGGCCGATCCACCACCAAATCCCCAAACCGCTCCAGTTTTCGTCCTTCGCCGATATCAATGAGTTCGTAAGATTTCCAGGATGTTGGGTATTTCATGGTTTATTAATAAAAAGTCCCCTCTTGAGAGGGGATTTAGGGGTGTGTTGAATTACAATATTGACCTAATCTACACCTACACATAAAGTTTCGGTGCATAAATATCTTCTCCTTAACAAGGAGAAGGACTTGTTGATATAATATTTAGTTTAGCAAAAAGCTCTTATGCATTGAGCGAAAAACCTCTGTTGTAGGATTTAATGACTCAATTAAAGTGAGTTCTTATTCTTCACCCAAGAATATATCCACCAGTTTCCAGTGTAAATCGTCAAAACCAACACTAGATCGATTGATCGTGTAGGCGATTACCATGTTGTGTTCTTTGTTGATCAAAAACATGGTGCTACCGCCCACTGAGCCACCGGAATGTCCGACCCAACGCTCTCCGTTGTGCGATAAATTACTCCAGCCCATCCCGTAGTTGGTCGACTCGCCATTGGTTAAGGTTAAGGGTGTCATCAAATCATTATGCACACGTTCGGGTTGATAATCGTAATCGAGATAAGCGGCACCGAAACGAATTAAATCTTCGGTAGTACCTACAAAACCACCACCGGCCCACTTGTAGGAATTATCAACATATGGGGCAACGAGGTTGTCGCCACCAACCGGCACATAAAAAGTAGTAAGATTCGGGATTTCCTGATTCGTCCACTCTGGAACAGTGTTGTTCATTTCCAGCGGATCGAAGACATGATCTTTCATATAGCCTAGAAACTCTTCTTCAGAAGCTCCTTCAATCACAGCCGAAATCAGATTCCAGCCATAGCTCGAATAACTATACTGAGTGCCCGGCTCAAATAACAAAGGATCATCCGCAAAAATAGTGAGTCCTTCATCTACCGTAGAAAATAGCTTCGTGCTCATAAACTCGGTGCCTCTGTAATGGCGAATTCCGGCGATATGTCCCGCCACCTGACGGACAGTGATATCGTAGTCCTTTTTCGGGAAATTCGGTACGTACGTTTGAACGATGGTGTCGGGATCGAGCCTATCTTTTTTCATCAAATCACCCATTGCCGCCGCTGTTAGTGTTTTTGACACACTTCCGATTCGGAACTTGGTTAGGGCCGGATCAACCGGTGTTTGAGTTTCGATATCAGCATACCCAAATCCTTCGCTCCAGATCATTTCATCTCCCAAATAAATGGAAACAGCCATGCCGGGCAGGCTTTTATCTTCAACAAACGACTCAACCAAAGCCTCTGCTTTCGCAATATTTTGCTGAAGGGATTGGGCATTTAAAACTACAGGTGCACCAAGAAGTACGGCAATCAGGATTAGTTTTCGCATAGTGTGTTTGTTAGAGTTTTTCCATCTGAGTGAGGCGGTAAATCAGTAATGCCGCACGTTGTGTTAACTTCATATAGGAAGGAGTGTGCAGCATCTCGTTCGGGCTATGAGCGCCACGACCAATTACCCCAAGTCCATCTAATCCGCCTTCAATATAATTAGCGACAAAAGAGATGTCGGCGGCCCCACGTCGACCGGGATCGAAAGCTTCAACCGGGCCAATTCCCATATCTTCGCTAACCCCGCTTAAAACATCAAGCACTTTCATATTTCCATCGGTGGGTGCCATTGGCGGATAGCCTTTGTTGAAAGTAAAAGTAGAGGTAGTTTGAGGAAGTGATTCTGAAACTATTTCTTCCATTTTCTTAACTACACGTTCCCCTTGATCTTCGGTTAGGTATCGTAAATCCCCTTTGATTACCGTCTTTTTTGGAACGATGTTGGTCTTACCACTCATTTCTCCGGTTTGGTTTTCATCGTCGAAGTTAACTTCGTTTCCGCCAACAATCATGGCCGCATTAAAGGTGAGATATTCTTCCTGAAGCTCATTATAAAATCGATGCAAAATTCGTCCGGCTTCATATACCGAGCCTGCCCCAACTCGCTCACTAAAAACCCCGGATGAATGAGCTTGAACACCTTCAATTTCAATCAACCAGCTATTTGAGGACCTGCGTGCAACCGTTGCATAATGCCAACCTGAAGCGCCTTCGAAACCCAAAGCAATATCGGATTGCTTAGCTGCTTCAACCAGATGATACCGCGATATAGATGTGGGTTTACCCGCTTTTTCCTCGTCACCTGTTAAAACTACGGTAATCGTTGCATCTTCCAACGCTCCGGCCTCATTTAATGCTTTGAGCGCATATAGAATCATAACATTTCCGCCTTTCATATCAGCAATGCCTGGACCTGCAATGGTAGAATCGTTGAGCATTTCGGCTTTTTGAAAAGGGCTATTTGGCTCAAAAACCGTGTCCAAATGACCAATGAGCAAGAGTTTTAATCCTGAAGTTCCTTTTTTGCGAGCAATGAAATGCCCGCCACGGTTTACTTCGCTTTGATCAACCCATTCGGTTTCGAAGCCTAATTCGTTGTACGCTTGGATGTATCTTTTTCCCAACGCTTGAACACCTTCCGGATTCATCGATCCAGTGTTCATATTTACATTTTCGATCAAGAAATCGACCGCTTCGTCATGATTTGACTCTATCGAGCTAAGAATTGACTGTTCAACATCGCTCAGAGATTGAGCGAAACTAACTGACGGGATAAGTAATAGTAAGAGTAATAGCTTCTTCATGTTATTTTCCTGCGGATCGTTCAAAGTAGTCGATTACGAGATTGCTCATAGCTCTGACGCCCAATTTCAATCCCGATTCGTCGATGTAAAAGTCGGGGGTGTGATGCCCGGCTGCGGTTCCTCCCGGAGGTAATCCACCTAAAAAGAAATACAAGCCCGGAACTTCTTCCTGGAAGAAAGAAAAATCTTCGGCTCCGGTAATCGCGTTGATGTAATTCACCTTGTCGGCACCGGCTACTTCTTGTAAGGTCGGTAGCATCATGGCTGTTAATTCAGGATCGTTGTAGGTGATCGGGTAGCCTTCGCGAATGTTGAGAATGGCTTCGGCTCCGTTACTTTCTGCTGTGTTGATAACCACAGTTTCGAGTCGCTCAAATAACTTCTCGCGCATTCCGGCATCCAGCGTTCGGATAGTTCCCTCCATGTACACTTCTTCGGGGATGATGTTGCTTCGAACGCCGCCATGAATTTGCCCAACGGTGATGACTGCTGCTTGAGTGGTTAAATTTAGATTTCGACTAACAATAGACTGAATATTGTTGATGATTTGCGATGCCGTCACAATCGGATCGACTCCCGTCCACGGCGCAGAACCATGTGCTTGTTTTCCTTTTACGGTGATTTCGTAGCTGTTTACCGCAGCCATGATTCCGCGATCCCGGTAATTAATTTGCCCTACAGGAGTTGCATCCGATATGTGTAACCCAAAAATGACGTCCACATCAGGATTGGTGAGCACGCCTTCTTCCACCATCATTTTAGCGCCACCATTTTCTCCCGGAGGTGCTCCTTCCTCAGCAGGTTGAAAAATGAACTTCACAGTACCGGATAGCTCATCCTTCATTTCGGTAAGTATCTGAGCTACTCCCATCAAAATGGCGATGTGAGTATCGTGACCGCAGGCATGCATCACGGGTACTTCTTTGCCTTGATATTCGCCCATCATTTCAGATTTAAATGGTAGGTCGTTTCGCTCGGGAACGGGCAAGGCGTCCATGTCGGCCCGAAGTGCAACCACGGGACCGGGCTTTCCGCCTTCAAGAATCGCCACTACACCGGTATGTGCAATTCCGGTTTCAACATCGAGCCCCAGCGATTCTAAATGCTCTGTTACTTTAGCTGCAGTGTTGAATTCCCGGTTCGATAACTCCGGATTTTCATGAAAATAGCGGCGCCATTCAATCACCTGATTTTCGAGATCATCCGCACGTTGATCGATTATAGCTTTGAGATTCGAGTTCTGTGCGCTGATTTCAGGAACGAGAAACAGCAAGAATAGAGGTAGAGCAACAAGTAATTTTTTCATTGAGCAATAAGTTTTGAATTCGCCCAAAAATGTAGAGGAAATGCGGTGGAAAACAAAAGAACAATAGAACATTGAACAGTTGAACAAGCTGAACTTCGAACTCTGGAGAATTACGAATATGAGAGATAAGATTTTCGATTTACGAATTAAATAATCACAGACATCTAAAAAAGGAAATGAAGTTAATTTACAAAAAGACTCAAACAACGAGCTCCCTCTCCTGTAGGAGAGGGTCGGGGCGGGGTGGTGATGAACAAACGAGCAGTTAAACTCGGGTGAATTACGAATAAGCGAGTAACGAAATAAGAATTACGAATTTTCTACACCAAGTCACACTGAGTGAAAGCGAAGTGTCAACGAAATTTTAAATATGGCATTGAGCCAGTGCTTTACTCGATTAGATCTGCAGATCAGACTTCGATAATAAAAAAATTACTGTGTACGATTTATAATTAGTCTCCCCTTGAGGGGAGTACCGTCCGCCAACCGGCGGATGGGGAGGGGTGTTCGGTGATGTGATGAATTACGAATTGACTAATCACAGACACTTTGAAATGAAATGAAGTTATTCTACAAATTGACTCAAACAACGAGCTCCCTCTCCTGCAGGAGAGGGTCGGGGTGAGGTTAGAAGAACATTGAACATCGAACAATCGAACTTTGAATACTAGAGAAATACGAATTAACTAATCACAGACATCTAAAAAAGGAAATGAAGTTAATTTACAAAAAGACTCAAACAACGAGCTCCCTCTCCTGTAGGAGAGGGTCAGGGTGAGGTGTATTAATAACATCGATAGAACTTAATCAAAAAGGCTTCCACTCAGCGATTTCATCGCGGCCTTCGTGGGTAGTGATTCTTCGCTTATCCGATCCATCAGGACGCATAATAAAAATATCAGAATTGCCATCGCGAACCGAGGTGTAGGCAATCCACTCGCCATCGGGCGACCAACGTGGCCAGCGGTTGTCGTATTCATCATTAGTGATGTTAGCCAGTGATTCACCACCCACCGAAATCGTAAATATGTCACAACCATTTTCTGAACACCCATGGAAGGTGAGCTGCTCGCCATCGGGTGAAAAATCGGATAAACAATCGAAACCGGGTTTGTTAGTTACACGACGTTCTTGTTTGGTTTCCAAATCATACACAAAAATCTCGCCATTACTTTCTTCCCGATTTACCTGTCGGCAAAACGTGAGTTGCGAACCATCCCGAGAGAAGCGAATACCCGAATCGTAGGTTTCGTTAAAAGTGATTCGAGTGGTGTCGGTGGTTCCAATTTCCACCAGATAAATTTCGTCACCACTGCCGTATCTGCCTTCAACATCACGATCGCTGGTAAAAGCTAACAGTTTTCCATCCGGAGATAATTGCGGACTTCCATCTTTTGCAGGATGATTACTCAAATTCGTGGTTTCGCCCGTTTCCAGATTCAAACTCATAATCTCAGTATTACCGGTTTGATAAAACACGAACAACACTTCGTTTTCAGAAGCCCATTGAAGTCCATACGCCGTGGTTGTGGTGTCTTGGAAAACTTCACGGACATTCGTGTAAGCGGTGTCGGTTATAAAAATGCCAAGATTTGCGTGCGTCTGAT
This sequence comes from Balneolaceae bacterium, assembly GCA_017643365.1. GTDB lineage: Bacteria > Bacteroidota > Rhodothermia > Balneolales > Balneolaceae > HXMU1420-13. Next base: position 125,528 of record JAEPNO010000006.1, read on the forward strand.
CGGAAGCGTAAACGAGTTCGGGTTCATATTGATCCGATTGAGTTCCGGTGCATGAAATCAAAAAAAAGAAGGAAAAAATGACGAAATATTTCATAGTGGAATGGGCTACAATTTGTTAACAGAAGTACCGTAAAAATGGTAGAAAAGAAAAGCCTAATCTAAAATAGTGATCTGATAACTTAATGATTCTTGAGTGCCGGGTTCGAGCAATCGTAGCTTCTCTTTATTACTAAACTTTCCGTTTGTTTGTTGGTGATCGGTGATGCCATGCCAAGGCTCGATACAAACGAAAGGAGCTCCGGGCTTTGCCCAAATTCCGAGGTAAGGAAACTCATGAAAATCGACGCGAAGGATACTCCCGAGGCTATCATTTTTGAGGGTAACATGATTGCTCTCCAGGTTTTTAAAAATCAATGCATCACGATCGTACATATTACTTTGTAGCCTTAAAATATTGCTGTTTTCCAGCATTGGGATGCTTTCATCTGTAAGTAACCCGTGTTCATCAATCAACCATGATTCTGAATGTTCGGTATGTTCGAATTCTAAATAATGATCAGAGTATTGTTCGCCGGGGTTTATCGGACAATTAAACGCAGGGTGACCGCCCAGATTATAGGGCATCACTTTCTCTTCAAGATTCTGAATGGTGTGTGAAACGTCGAGCTGTTTGCCGTTCAATGTAAATGTCACATCAATCAGAAAACGGAAAGGGAACACTGCCAATGTTTCTTCATCCCATTTCAATCGAAAAGTGATCGAGCTGTCTGTCTGGTTAAGGACGCTTGGCTTAGTAGAATGCCGAACGATACCATGTTTCGGAATCTGATATTCAGTGCCATTAATCATCATCTTTTGGTCTTTCAGCGATCCAATAATCGGAAATAAAACCGGTGCCTGACCTGTCCAGAATACCGGATCGGCTTGCCACATATACTCTGTTCCCGTTTGCTTATTTTTGATGGAGCTCAGCTCAATTCCTTTTTGTTGGATGGAGACTTCCAGAAATTCAGATTGGATAGAATAAATCATGCCGCGAAGATAGAGAATTATAGAACAGTTGAACAATGGAACGTCGAACACTTGAACTTTGAACTTCGAATATGCGAATAAAGATCAACTACGCTGAAGCTTCGTTGATTAAAATTTACGAAATACGAATTGACAAATTCCCCTCCGGTGGAGGGGTGGTCCGACGAACGTCGAAGCGGGGTGGTGATGAACAATCGAACAGTCGAACATTGAACACTTGAACCCGGAAGAATTACGAATAAGCGAATAATGATTTACGAATTACGAATTAACCAATTCAACCCGCAAGCTCATGCACTTCCAATCCTTCGTAAATCACTTGATTTGATTGTGAATGGATGCCGTTGATCATTGCTTTGGCAACATCCCGAACATGAATGGGCTTGTATTTTTGAAAGGGAGGAATTATGGTAGCGATTTTCAATAGCGGCTCACCCAATTGCTCCCCAATTCTGCGTTCTTTGCGATCACCGATTAGTAAAGATGGGCGGACAATCACCACTTTTTCAAACTTAAGCTCTTGGACTTTGTTATCCAGCTTACCTTTCATGTTCAGGTAAAAGTTCTTGGTAGATTGGGTAGCGCCCAAAGACGAACATAGCGCGTATTTGTTCACTCCGTGCTTTTTAGCTTGTTTGGCAACATCCAACTGGTACTCAAAGTCGACTTCGTATTGCGCTTCTTTCGAACCGGCTGCCTTTATTGTAGTTCCTAAAGCTGAGTATAATTCATCGCCCGTAATCAGATGCTGCCAGATGCGCATCTCGTGAAAGTTGATAATGTGTTCTTCTAATTTTGGATGGGAAACACCCGTAGTTCTCCGATGGAAGACCTTAACGGTAGAATATCGATCATCATTTAAAAGTAGATCCAAAAGTTGAGATCCCACCAAGCCTGTGGCTCCCAATACAATGGCGGTTTTTTGCACATCACTCATTGCAAAAAGGGGGTTAGTTAGATTTTCCACAAAGATAGCACGGTGGTTGTAACTAACAATTAAAGGGACTTAATACTTGCAAATTGATGCATCACCAAAAATAAGAAAGTCCATTAATTCGATGTTTGAACCAACTTCCTGATTGGTAATTTCTCAAATCTCAAATCTCATTTTTCAATCGCCCCAATCACTCGCTTCACAATTCCTTCCATGGCAGAACGATTAATCCAGCGAGCTACAATTACCAAGTTATTTTCGGGATCGCAATACACCATATTTGTGCCGGCACCAAGATGCCAAAAGGCTGATTCCGGTGCGCTCGGCATGGCTTCCCGATCGGTATTCAAAAAATAATTCATGTATCCGTAGCCGGTGTTAACATCAGTTGGAGTTTTGGAAAGCTCAATCCATTCCTTGCTTATGATTTGCTCGCCATCCCAATTTCCCTCGTTCAAAGTTAGTAAGCCTAAACGGGCTTGATCACGAGCTGAGATAAACATCCCGCCACCCCAATGACCGCCACCGCTTACCGATTGCATCAATTGTCCGTCGATCACCACCCAGCTGGTTTCGTAGCCTTGCCAACGCCAGGTTGGTGATGCTCCGATTTTGTCCATCATTTGTTCGCGCAGTACAACCGGTAACGGCTTTCTGAATACATTCATCGCGGCTAAAGCTAGCAGGTTCACCCGAACATCGTTGTATTCCCATTCGCTGCCCGGTTCATATCGCTCGCGGGTTAACCAAGTTGAACGATCCCGATCCGGACGATCGGCCCATTCCGGCTTGCCAAACAAAGTGCCTTCCCAATCGGAAGTTTGGCGCAATAAATGATCCCAGGTGATTTTCGAGTTGTGTTCTCCTTTAAATAGCTCTATCACTTTGGGGGATTTGAACTCATCGGCTTTGAACTGATCACCATCAAAATTAGCCATTAGAATGGGCGCCATGTAAGCATCAACCTTGTCGTGAACATCGCGAATTAGTCCCAAATCGTAAGCAATGCCCACGGTGCTACTCAAAAAAGTTTTGGTAACCGAATGCGTCATATCTACCCGAAACGGCTCGCCCCATTCTGCGATGATGTATCCATCTTTAATAATAATTCCGGTTTGATCGCCCCGATCTTTAAACGGACCCACACCATCACCAAAAGGCTCCCGACCAAAAGTGCCGTAATGATTTTCTTCCATGCTTCTGGGATTGGTGGTTTCATTTGCCTGGGCATATTCGATCACTGCAGCTATTGAGTCTGCATTAAAACCCATTTGTTCTGGAGTACGAGTTTCCCAATCTCCCCACTGGCCGGGAAAGTATTGAGCGTTAACATTTTGAGATAATAAAAGAAGTAGAAAGAGCAACGAATAACGTTTCATAGGATTGGGTTTTTAAGAGAATCTAACGAGGTGAGGCTATATATCAAAAACCTGCATATATTAGCTTGTAATTATTGAGACTATTAAGCTTGAAGAATGAATAATCTGCTCAAATTTTTATTGGTTGCGATCTTAGTTACAGGAACTGTTTGCAATACTTCGTCACCCGAAATTAACACTGAAAGTTTACTGCCGGGTCGATTTACCGGAAAGGCAGGAGTTAGCCAGAATACAGGGCATTATGAAGAATTTATCGGAACCGTGAACTATTTAACCCTTCAGAGTGATAGCTCTTTCATTTTTAGTTTTGTGTCGCTCACTTCTCAAAACGACACTTCATTTATTAAGCTTTTCATCAAATCTTTGGATTTACCAAATGAATCTGAGTACACGATAAAGGAAGCTGAGGATAAGAATAAAATATTCTCGGATAGTTTTACGGGTGAATATATTAGCTCACTCGCTGTAGATGACCGGATATATTATTCTGAATCAGGTATTCTAACAATTACGGAAATCAACGATATTGGAATTAAAGGAACCGTTGATGCAGAGTTTTATTATATAGCTCCGACAGGCTCCGAAACAGAGGTTAAGGTAAGAACACCTTTAGAGATCAAATTTTACGCAATTAGTGCGCAATAACTAATCTATACTTCAGCGAACGCTTTATCCGAAATCCAGCTTTTCGTGATACCTTAATGTAGATTATTTAATTAATTAAGGAACACCATCAGGTTAACCAAATGGTTTGATAAAGCTGAAAACTCATAGGATACTTACCGTTTCTGTTTTTGCATCGCTACTGATTGCATCATGTTCAGTAAATAATGCTACTCCTGAGAACACCTGCATTTTAAATGAAATCCAGTTTGCCGAAAATAGCCGCTTGGTGTTTACTACTATTTCGGGTGGACAAATTTATCAACTTAGGCAAGAGTTTTTGAGAGAGGATGATAAGCCCTTGGTCGTTGCCTCTTTTCAGTTCCAATATTTTGTGGATTCGCTGGTGGTACGTAATCAACTAGAGCAGACGCTTAAATTTCCGTACATGACCGTTAAATTTGAGGGCGATAAACCAAAGCGTGTGGAGAAATATTTCGGTGGATCAGGAGTTCGGCTTATCCATGAAATGGATTATAGCCAATCGGATAAAATACTGATCGATTTATACCGCGAAGCCAGCGATGGACAAATTTTGTATGCCGGCTACTCGAATTACTTCACCGATGAAAACGGAAACATCACTCGAAATGAGCGCTATTTTGCAGATCGTGATGATCCTTCAATATTCGAAAAATTTGAGGATGTTACTTTCGAATACGACGAGTTTCAAAGTCCGCAGAAAAACTTATTCCTGCCCTTCTTTACCGATACCAATTTCCCCGATGCTCGATTTTTCTCGTCAAATAATGTGCTTGCAGTTCGTAGCGACTCTACCGTGTACAACTATCAATATTCCTATGACAAGTTTGGAAATATGACATCGATGATCCAGCCTGATGGCACACCGGTGTATTATCGCTACATCGGTTGTGGCGACTAAGCAATCTCCTGCACAAAAATAAGGGCGTGCTTCGTTGGTGAATAACAGCCTAATTCGTGGGTTCCCCAAGGAGTTTGTTCATGAAGATTTCCCTTTAATTTCGCAGCTTCAAAAAGTGTTTTAACCTGATTAATATCGGCAACCCAGAACTTTATTTGTTGTCCTACAAAGTTTCCATCTGCGAAAAGTTGAAGGTGAATGCTCTGCGAATCGAAAGTCATTACCGCATAATCTAATGCATCAGAATATCGAAGGGAGTCATGGGTATTAGAAAACCCGAGTTTTTCAAAGAATGCAATTTCTTTTTGGATGTCTGCTACCGGAAGCACCGGCGATATATTCGAGATCTTCATCACAATTCGATGCGCATGCCTTCGTAGGCTACCTTAAATCCCAAACTTTCAACATGAGTGCGTTCTCGTGAATCAAGAATTAACGGATTAGTATGATTGAAATGAATAAAGATGATTTTTGATTTTTCAGAGACCGGTAAATCCTTAAACAAAGCGATGCTTTCTTCCACAAATGGATGAGGAATATCTGACATGTTTCTGCCGGGGAGTTCGTCGGAATCAAAAAAAGTAGCATCAAGGAGTGCGTAGTCTACTTTAGCGATTTCATCGATAATGCTGCGATCCCAAACTTCCCATTTGTTGATGTCGGGGATGAAAAGTACTGATTTGGAATCAGACTCAATCCGGTATCCAACCGTTTCAGAAAACTCATCGCGATGTGGCACCAAAAAGGGCGTAACCCTAATCTGATCAGAAATTTGAAAAGCAGAATCAGCCTTCAATTCACTGATGCTGATATTTCCATAATTAATCAGCTGGCTCCAGGGACCGTTGGTGGTTAGAAAATTTTTCATTCTAGGCATCGCATAAACCGGAGCATTCGAGCCGCCCATTACCTCGGTTCCTAGATTCATCAAACCGGTATAGTGTCCGATGTGCGCATGGGTTAGAAAAATCCCGCCGAGCACGGTACCACTTTTTAATTTTTTGATGGTTTCCAACTGATATTTGAAATCGGGCGTGGCTTCAAACATCCAGAATTTGCCGGATTCCTGATCAATAAGTCCTAAACTGGTTGCATGCCTCGCTTCTACTTTCCCTTCCCAAAACAAACGGCATTGTTCCTTCTCACAACCTGCTTGTGGAAAGCCCGCATCCTGAGCTACTCCCAAAACAGAGATGTATTGCGCTGAAGAAGTTGACTGTGGTTGATTATCGAGTTTGATTTCGGAGCATGAAATCAGAAGAAAGGCTAGCAGGAGGATAGAAATAATTTTCATCCTATTAAGGAATGAAAATCGTGTGAATAAAAAAAGCAATACGATACAGTATTGCTTTTAAATGATTGGAGGAAAATGCTTTAAGTTTGTTTGCTATTCCATTCCACGGGTATCGTAGTAGAAGCGGATGTGTTTGATTTTACCGTCTTCCCACGTTTGTACTTCCACTTCCTGCATTTTCATTCTGTTGCCATCCTGGAAGGTCATATCTACCCATGATTCCATAAAAACAACGCCAGTTTCCGGGTTTTCGGCGGCAGCAATAATGCCTCCATCATGCACTTCTTTAATACCGGCAATCCAACCTTTATGAAATTCAACATTCGCTTCAAGTCCTTCGGTTACCTCACCGGTCCCTTCTACTTTTACCGAATCTTCGTGGTAATATTTTAATAGGGCTTCCATCATTTGGCCCTCATTGCTCATTTTAACAATATCGTAGGCGCGATCTAAGTTGGTCATGACTCTTCTCCGTGTAGTTTTGGTTGATTGGGATTAACTCCGTGTACTACCACAACAAACAAAGAATGTTTTAGGGGACAAAATTAATTTTCTGGGTAAATCGAATTTATACCACAAACAATAATATGATTTTTGATACTCGAAACAGTGTTTCGAGCACGTATTCGGAACAGGTTGTTCGGAGTGATGGGATCGGTTTTAATCGTAAGGAAGTGTCAATTTGATTGTTCCGTGATGGCCTTTTTCAGTAGTCCAATAAATCCATGCACGTGTATCCCCCTCATCGTACCAAGCTAACTGTTCGTAAGAGATGGCCTTAGTTTTGTCAGGTTTTATTTTTGGCCAATTTGAATGATCTTTCAAGTTTACGCTTATACGGGCACCATCATCTTCATCCCCTGCAAAGAAATAAACAGTACGATTGGTATTATTATTTAGGTATATCATAGGCTCGATTGCCTCAGCCGTAACTTCACCATCAAACAATACGAAGCTACAATTAACAAGAAGTGTGGAGACAAGTAATAATAGAAGAGTACGGTTTAACATCATCAGTGAATAGCGTTGGTAAAATTAACTTAACAAAAATAACATGTTAACCGAAAGATTATTGCTTTGAAGCAGTACGTATACTTTTGCTTTTTGATGTTAATTTGAGAATGCAATAGAAATCCGAGTTTCCCAATCAGGTATTCTGAGATGTAGTTCTATTTGAACAATGAATATTCAATGTTGCCTATTGAATATTGCTCCGCTCAGCTTCGCTCCAACATTCTTTCGAGCGAAAGCACTGCATTTTTGGTGATATCGGCCGGTACCGTGATGTGATTTACAACCTCACCTTGCTCAAGTTTTTCCAAGCTCCACAGCAGATGAGGCAGATCTATACGGTTCATCGTTAGGCAAGGACACATAAACGGGTTTAAGCTCACGATTTCTTTGTCGGGATGCTCATCGATAATGCGATTCACAAGATTCATCTCAGTACCAATGGCCCACTTAGAACCGGCAGGCGCATTCTTAATGGTCTCGATAATGTAGTTGGTTGAGCCGGCATAATCCGAAGCTTGAACTACATCGTAGGTACACTCAGGATGCACAATGATGTTCATTTCAGGTTGCTGCTTGCGTAGGTTTTGAATGTGCTGCACATTGAATTTTTCGTGCACCGAGCAGTGTCCTTTCCAAAGAATCACTTTCACATCTTCCCATTCGCCTTCATACTCAAACTCGCCGGTAAGTGGAGCGTACACTGCCATCTGTTCGAGAGGAATGCCAATATCAAAAGCGGTATTTCTACCCAAATGTTGATCAGGTAGAAACAAGATGCGCTCTTTTTGGGTGAAGGCCCATTCCAGCATTTTTTTAGCGTTGCCGGAGGTTACACAAGCCCCTCCATTTTTGCCAACAAAGCCTTTAATAGCAGCTGTCGAATTCACATAGGTAAGCGGTAAAATGGTATCGCCCCAAATTTCCTGCATTTTAGTCCAACCGATTTCAGTCTGCTCGATATCGGCCATATCAGCCATGGAGCAACCGGCGCGTAAATCCGGCAAAATAACTTTTTGGTTCGGATTCGTAAGCATATCAGCCGTTTCGGCCATAAAATGAACGCCACAAAAAACGATATACTCGGCATTCGGCTTCGTCTGGCAAATCTGCGCCAGCTTCAACGAATCGCCACGGGCATCGGCAAACTGAATCACTTCATCTTTTTGATAGTGATGACCGGGAATAAACAGGCGATCCCCAAAATGCGCTTTGATCTCGTTAACCCGCGCCTCCATTTCTTCCACAGAAAGGGTAGAGTATCGCTTGGGAAGACTTACTTCAGATTCGATTTCTAAAAGTTCTAAAACGTCCATGCTATAATTGGTTGCCGTAATCTAGTACGAAACAGGAATGCGTAACGAGCATCAAAAATACAAAAAATTGCGCTTATGCGTTACGTTTGGGTTAAGAGTTAGCTAGTTATTTAAATTAAAGCTGATGTCGAGCGCTTTTACCGAATGAGTGATCCAACCCACCGAAATAATATCGGCGCCGCAGCCTCGATAAGCAGCAATATTTGTTGGGTTTATCCCGCCCGAAACTTCAACAGTAATATGATCGGGAATGATGCTGGTTAGTTCACGAACTTCTTGGGGACTTCGATTATCCAACATAATCACATCTGCACCGGCCTCTACTGCTTCTAACACTTGTGCTTTGCTCTCCGTTTCTACTTCGATGGAAACCATATGCCCGGCTTTGGCTCGAATCTGTTCCACGGCTTTGGTGATAGAACCGGCCGCTTTTATATGATTGTCTTTAATCATGGCACCATCATCCAAACGAAAACGATGATTCTTGCCACCACCGCAGGTAACCGCGTATTTTTGAAGTCCGCGAAGAGCCGGCAATGTTTTGCGAGTGTCGACAACAGCAATGGTTGGATCGTCCAATAATCGCACCAATTCGCGTGTGCTGGTTGCGATGCCACTCATGTGCTGCAGGATATTCAATATCACCCGCTCGCCACTCAATAATGTGGTAACAGGACCTTCAACTTCGGCCACAATCTGCTGATTGCTTACAAGTCCACCATTGTTCACTAACAATTCAACGGATACATCGCCATCGAAAAAAGCATACACAGTTTCCAGAACTTCCAGTCCTGCAATTACACCAGCGGATTTAGCTCGAAAAGTGCCTTTTGCAATTTGCGACGCATCGAAGATCGAATTTGTGGTGATGTCGCCCATGCCGAGGTCTTCAAACAGGGCGTCTTCAACGATTTTTTTATAAAGATGGTTATGCACGAAAATCGGGTTTAACTGAACGAAAGTAGTTATTTTTGAACTGCTGAAGATACCGGTTTTCATCTATAAGAACGAGTTTAATGATTTATCTTGATTATGCTGCTACCACGCCCATCTACCCACAGGTTATGGAAGTGATGCAACAAGTTTCTACGCGCTATTTTGGCAATGCAAGCAGCCTACACGATGTGGGCTCGAACGCAAAGCAGGTATTAAGTGCGAGTACAAAGGTGATTGCCTCATCGATTAGCCAAACTCCCGGCGATGTAGTGTTTACTTCTGGCGCAACGGAAGCGAATTTTTTAGCGATTCAGGCATTGTTAGATGGAAGAAACGACGATCGTAACGAAATCATCAGCTCGCAAATGGAGCATTCTTCGGTAATAAATGTGCTTCGCCGATTGGAGTCGCAAGGTTTTGTAGTGCGATGGGTGGATGTTCTCGAAAACGGTGAGCTGGATTTGGATTATTTTGATAGCCTCATTTCTGATCAAACAGCCCTCATCACCATTCAGCGTGTTAATTCTGAGTTGGGAGTGATTCAGCCATTGGAAAAAATCGGAAAAATCATCGAAGGAAAAGACATTCGCTTTCATTCTGATTGCGTGCAGAGTTTTGGAAAACTCCCGCTTGATCCGGAAAGCTGGGGAGTGGATGCAATTTCGATATCTGCGCATAAAATTTATGGGCCGAAAGGCGTGGGTGCATTGTGGATGCGCAAAGAAGTTGATTGGAAGCCCATGTTCGACGATCCCGATCAAAAAAGAGCGCTGCGATATGGCACAGCTAACGTGCCCGGTATAGCGGCATTTGCGACGGCTGCAAAAATTAGCATGCAAGGGCGAGATGAGGAACACCATCGAATTACAAATATTCGCCAACAATTGATTGACGGTTTAAAAGCATTGCCTTTTGAGGTGGTTGTGGAAGGAGATTCCGATTCTCAATCACCGTATATTCTGGGAGTACGTTTTCCGGGCATCGAAGGACAGTTTTTGATGTTAGAATGCAGTCAGGCCGGCTTAGCGATTTCAACGGGGAGCGCCTGCCAAGTTGGTTCCGATCGCCCAAATCGTACGATGATGGCACTAGGACGAAACGACGAACAAGCGCGAGAGTTTGTACGATTATCGTTCGGCAGGGATGTAAAAGAACATGATATCCCCGAGATAATTGAAAAAATAGACAGTATCTTAACCCGACATTTTAAAAAAGTTCATCGATCTTAAGAATAAAACAGACTAGAACATGAAGAATTTATTATTTGGCCTCACTGCAATATTGTTGGTGTTTACTGCGTGCCAAAAATCTGAAACAACACCACAACCATCCAATACTGCTCCTTCTACCGAAGCAGCTGAAACACAATCTGATGTAGAAGCAAAAGTTACCATCGTAAAATTCAGCGACTACGAGTGCCCGGCTTGCGCGTATTACCACTCTATGCTTAAGCAACTAAAACAAGATTTAGGCACCGATGTTAAAGTGATTGCCAAGCATTTCCCGTTAAGTATTCATCCGTATGCACAAGTTGCAGCACGTTCTGCCGAAGCAGCTCGACTTCAGGGTAAATATGATGAAATGCATGACCTGATTTTCGCCGGTCAATCTCAGTGGAGCCGCGGTAATGCGGAGAATATTTTTATCGGATATGCTCAGTCGCTCGATTTGGATATCGAAAAATTCCGAGCAGATATGAATTCAGCGGATATGAATAGAATTGTAATTTCTGATCGTCGCGAAGGCATGGAGTTGGGTGTGAATTCAACACCTACTTTTTTCATCGAAGGCGATAAAATTAATGGTAACCCAAGTAGTTATCCGGAATTTAAAGAGCTTGTTGAGAGCTACATGGACTAAATATCCTGCAGTTGATTTTAAAAAGGTTTCGGTTGTTTCGATCGAAACCTTTTTTATTTTCGGGATATGAGCAGCACCGATAAAATCACTACCAATTCCTGCCTAAATTGTGACTCCGACAACGTTGAGCAATTCTGCCCGAATTGCGGACAAAAAGCACAAGCCACACGCCAACCGCTTCGTGTTTTTTTAAGTGATGCCGTTGAAACCTTGTTTAATATTGATAGTCGCTGGTTTCATACCTTCCGCGATTTATTTCTAAAACCCGGCAAAGTAACCCGAGAATATATCGCCGGAAAACGAGCAAGTTATCTTCCGCCTTTGCGCATTTATGTGTCCATTAGTGTGCTGTATTTTTTGATGGTGCAATGGGTGGATTCTTCACAAGTATTCTTTATCAATTTCAATAACGACGATGGAAATGCCGGAGAACTTGGGACGGCCGTTCAATATGGATTGTTTTTTTTGGTGCCCCTTTTTGCATGGATAATTAGCCTCTTTTACAGGAAGCGAAAAGCGTTTTATGTTGAATATTTAATTCTGGCTATTCATATCCATTCCATCTGGTTTGTTTTGCTGATGGTTGAACTTTTAACCATTTGGTTTAGCAGAGAATTTGATACCGGCTTCGCAATAATCCTAGATATTATTATTAGCGGCCCGGCGCAAATAGCTATTTTTGGCTATTTAATCGCGTATCTTAAGCGAACATTTGAAGACGGTTGGATTAAATCGTTTTTCAAAAGCTTTGGGATAATGACACTTTATGTAATGTCGATAGCGGCCCTTGTGGCTGCCTACATTTTTGCACCCATCGGTTAGAACTGTTAAAATGATTGTATAATGATCAGAGAATTTTTAGGAAAATCGCCCGACATCCACTCCACAGCATTTGTTGCTGATAGCGCAGAAATTATTGGCGACGTTACTATGGCTGAAGAAAGCAGTGCTTGGTTTAACGTAACCATACGTGGCGATGTAAATAAAATCACCATCGGGAAACGCTCGAATGTACAGGATAATGTGTGTATTCATGTGATGAATCAAACCGGACCAACCATTATTGGCGATGAAGTAACTATTGGCCATGGCGCTGTTGTTCATGGTTGTACTATCAACGATCGGGTGCTGATTGGAATGAATGCCACCATTTTAGATAAGGCTGTGGTCGAATCGGATGTAATCATTGCCGCAGGCACGCTGGTGCCGCCCAATAAAACTTTGGAAAGTGGATACTTATACATGGGTTCGCCAGCAAAAGCTGCTCGAAAATTAAGTGCAGATGAAATTGCCTCCATCAAAAAGTACTCACAAAACTATGTGAAATACAGCCGCGCATATTCCGGCAAAGACACCTACGATTCAAACCCGTTTTATAACAGCAATCAATGATTCAATTATCAATTAAGAATTATCAATGGTAAATGAATTGATAATTGAAACATTCTTAATTGTAAATTGATCTATGTCTGGTATTTACATTCATATCCCGTTTTGCAAGCAGGCGTGTTCTTATTGCGATTTCTACTTCGTAACCCGGCATCATCAGAAACAAGCATTTGTAGATGCATTGGTTGAAGAAATCCGGAGTTACAAGAATTTGGAAATCTCGTCCGAGTCTGTTTCTTCCGTGTATTTTGGAGGAGGAACACCATCACTGTTAAGCGCTCAACAATTTGAGCAAATATTGAATGCACTCGAAGACGTTTTTCCTCTTCAGCTTAAAGAACTCACCATCGAAATGAACCCGGATGATGTGCGTCCGGATTACTTGAATGAGTTAAAAAGCATTGGCGTTAACCGGGCAAGTATGGGGGTGCAAAGTTTTGATGAAAACCTGCTTGCTTTCATGCATCGGGCACATAACCGGAGCGAAGCTTTGCGAAGTCTCGAGTATTTATCAGCGGCCGGTTTCGATACGTTTACGGTAGATTTGATCTATGGAAATCCCGGTCAATCATTGGAGGTGCTCAATCAGGATATCGATACTTTGCTATCATTTGAGCCCCCTCATGTTTCTGCCTATTCCCTTACAGTAGAGCCCCAAACACGGTTAGGTAAACAGGTAGATTTGGGCCGCATTATCCCGCCTGAAGATGATCAGGTTGCCATTCATTTTGAAACAGTAGTGAATCGTTTAGGCAAAGCGGGAATCCAACAATACGAAGTGAGCAATTATGCCAAACCCGGCCACGAAGCCGTACATAATTCTGCTTATTGGAGTCATGTGAATTATCTTGGTCTGGGTCCGGCGGCACATTCCTTTTTGTGGGATGCAGACCGAAATCAAGCTCAACGATGGAGCAATAAGCCTAGCCTAAAAGACTATCTGGAGAGTCCATCACACCAAAAAATCGAGGTTGAAATACTGACGTTACCAGCACTTGCCGAAGAACGGTTAATGCTCGGACTTCGAACGAAGCAAGGTGTAGGCTTCGCCGAGTTGGAAAATCGATATCATTTTTCTTTAAGTGATAAACAAAAGCTTTACCTAAAAGAGAAGCAAAATCTTGGGCTGGTTGAGCCACAAAATGATCGCATTTCCTTAACCACTGATGGACTTAAGATCGCCGATTCCATCATACTTGATCTGATCACTAGCGCATAGACTCATACCAATCGGCAGCTTTGCGATAGGCTGCTGCCTGACTGTCATTTCCCGCTTGCTCGTAAGCAACAGCGACATATCGTGCTGCATCGGCTAAACGGCGATAATCTTCTGAACTGGGATTGTCGGTTGTGCCTTCTAATTTCGGAATGTTCAGGTTTACATTCGGCAGGATTAAGTCGGGATCGTTTGCAGTAGTGTAATTTGCTTGAAATATCAGGGGCCAAAGCCGTGTATTTCCATAAGTTTGCCGAGCGATTTCATAAATCCAAACTCCAGAGCCGGTTGTGTAAGTAACGGCTATAGTTTCCTGCATTTCAATTTGTGGCTCCGGATTATTGATAGACCGCATTTCCCCGGGATTCTCTGAAAGATCAACATCGGCGGCAACCATAGGAATAACCTGACTTTCCGTTTCGGCAGGCTCATCGCTCTGGGTAGATTCTGTATTTGATGGTGGTTCAAAAGCTAAAGGATCGTTAATCGGATCAGTTTGAGTTGACGGGGCCGACTCTGAATCTGCAGTTTGAGTTTGTGTGGAATCTGTTCTTAAAAAGAAAAACCAAATAGCTAAAATCATTATCACAAAAGTCGCAAGTACAGCTAATAATACAGTCGGGTTAAGTGCACTTTTATTTCGATTTGGCAATCCGGGTGTGCGTAAACCTGCCGGATTTTCCTCTTCTTCTACTTCTTTTTCTTCTTGAATCGAGCCAGATTCTTCGAAAATATCGGATTCTTGCTCGTCTTCGTCCGCTTCAAGCGTTAATTCAACTTCTTCAACTACTTCTGTTTCCAGAACTACTTCGTCAACCGAAGTTTTCTCAATGGTTGATTCTTCGGGCTCATCCGATAATCCCAAAATATCATCTAATACTTCATCGTCAGATTCTACCGGTGTTGCAGTGATTTCTTCCTCATCAATTCCCAATGATTCAGTGGGATTAAAGTCCTCTTGTTTGTCTACCTCGGGTTCTTCTTCAAAATTAAACGGGTCATCATCCGGCGAAGGTTGTTTACCGGGCGATGTTGTTAAGGTATTAAATAAAGCCTCGGCACTATTTGGCTCACTTTTCGAGCTGTCATCGTTCTTTGGTGCTTTATCCGAATTATCTTCAATTACTTTTGCCTCAAGATGATCGTACTCGTGGTTCACCTTTTTTTCCAGCGCTTTGTAAGGGGTAAAAGAAATTCGTTTATGCGCCGGAATTGAGATCGGTTCTCCGGTTTGGGGATTAACTCCATTCCGTTCTGCAACTTCAACCACAGTAAAACTGCCAAAATTGGTAATGGCGGCTTTTTCTTTTTCAGTAATTTCTTTGAGTAAGATGTCGGTTAAATGACCTATATAATCTTGAGCAGCTGTTTTAGAAATGTAAGTCTCGTCAGAAAGTTGCTCTATTATTTCGGCTAATGTGACTTTATCCTTCATTCTTAACCCTCATTTAAATCATCTTTAAGGGTAGTGCTTTGCGTAAATTGTACCACTTTTTTCTTTGGTAATTGAATCATCCCTTTATAATGGGGATTATACGTTTGATAACTATCGCGAATGCGTGAATGAAAACTGCCTAATTTAGGAATTGTAAACCCGTCATCATTTGCAAGATGATCCGATAATATGTCGACCAAGCGATTATAAATTCGTTCAGTTTCTTGTTGCGTGAAGCCTGTTCGTTCGCTTAATTGCCTGATAGTTTCTAGTTTTCCCATATGCAGCTTAAGAATGTGATTCAATTACTTATAAAATACCTAAAGAATCAAATATCATAATCGGCGAAAATAGTTAAAAAAAACCACAATCTTTTTTTCATCAAACCAATTCGGATACGTATTATTCGTGAGATATGACTAAATCAGTTGAACAACTCCTTTCTGATGCGATAGATTACGCCGCTTTAAAGCCACCGGCTAGTATAGATTTGCGCGACGCACTCCGCGAATATGCCCGCATTACCAGCAGTAAAGAGAGTTGGATTCTGTCTCGATTTGTTATTCCATTCTCTCAAATTCCTGATCTGGCAAAGTTCGCAGATCGTAGAGATCGGCTGCAAGGCCCTTTAAACCTTTGTATTTTTGGCCCCATTGTGGAAACCTTGCACGAATTTAGGAACACCGTACTGAATATTGAGAAAGATATTATCTCGGTGCATTCTGATTTTCCCGGCGAAGTTCGCACCAATATTCTTGAGCTGACCCTGCCCAAAGTAAGTGTAGATAATTTCAATGCCGAAGAATTAGTAAAGGCTATTGAAGCCGTTGTTACTACATCTGCCGATTCCAGATTGCTTCCGCACAGAGTGTTTTTTGAAATTCCAGGGCAGGATATTGATATCAATCTGGCTAAAAAGATTATCAAGGTAATTGCTGTTCACAATAAATCGGTTCTTAAGCGAAAAATTGATAATTACCTGTTTTCGGGGCTTAAAATTAATTGTACCCCGGCGCCAACGGCCGAGTTTTTGGCAGAAGTTATGCTCTATGCTCGCGATGCCAACGTAGCGCTCAAATTCGCCGGTCATAATATTCATTCTTTCCCGAGCTATGACTACACCACCAACTCCAAAGTGTTTGGGCTGATTAATCTATTGATGGCCGGATTGCTGGCCTACACTCAAGATCTTACGGTTGAGGAAACCATCGAAGTACTCGAAGAGAAAAACTCCAGTAACTTTATCTTTAAAGATGGTTACATAGCTTGGCGCGAATTGGCAGCTCCGTTAATGGAGATAAAAATGCTACGAATGCTTTCCATTACTTCAATAAACCTAACCGATTTCGATTTACCGCTGGCTGGTTTAAGAGAACGTTCTATTTTATAAGCGTCATTGCTTTCGAGCGGACTCCATCCTCACTTTCTAAGCGATATATATAAATTCCTGAAGCCAGATTTTGAGCAAAAAACGGGATGTCGTGAAAGCCCGCTTCGATAGATCCGTTGTAAATGGTTTGAATTTCCCTGCCTATGGAGTCAAAAATACGGAGTGTGATATCTTGAGTTCGAGGGATGGTAACCCGAATGGATGTGTTCGGGTTAAACGGGTTGGGATAATTCTGTGCTAGTTCGATATCCTCAGCAATAAAATAATCGGTAAACCGAAAAGCATAATTGTTATTCGCTTCCGGTGAACTGTTCATGACCACAAGCCCAATTTTTTCGATTTCGGTGTACAACCAATTGGTTTCGATACTACCGGTAGTTCGATCAGGTGAACCTAAAGCCGTTTGAATTTTTGTAGAACCATTTTGCAGATAAGCAATCAAACCTAAATGCATGGCGGGGCTGTCTACATAAAAATCGAATTTCACGTAGCCTTCAGAAATTGTATTAAACTCATTGTCTAGAGCATAATAACGAGCGGCAAATGGCGAAAGTTGAAGGGTATCGGTTAGATCGGGTTGCAACTCGGTATAGGTAGATGTTCTACGCGGGTTAGGATAATTCAATCGTTCTTCGAACCCGTAATTATCGCTAGAAAAATCCGGCCCACTGGCAAAATGCCACATATACGATTCTAGCACGGCCGCATTGTAAGACTCATCTCTACTATTCAAAACGGCTTCAATCGCATCAAGTAATAGAATGTCATTGTCGTTTTCAATAATCTCCCAAACATCCGTCCAGAAAAGGGGACCAAATCGCTCATGAAAATATAAAGCCCAAGTAATGTCTTCGTATGATCCGGCGGTTAAAGAACTCGAAGGAGAGTTAAACAAATCGGTTGAAAAGCCGGTGATGTAATTGTAATAATCATTCACATCGTCGTAAACCACTTCTTCCATCAAAGTGGCATCCATTTCAGCCCATCGATCCGCATTACCCCGCCAATTATTTTGTGCGAATTGGATAGCGTGCTTAAACTCGTGCGCCATAGTAACTTTTACCGACCCAATAATATCGCCTTCGGGATCGGTGTTTGGCGGATATCCCGAGAAATCATTTTCGATATAAATACAAGTTCCGGGCGAGTTAGAATTACATGCAAAACTCCCTGATGTCCGATTATTGGTAAGGCCATATGCACCTACATTTGCCAGGTTTTGCACAAAAACATCGTACACTTCGCCGGCACCAATCGGGTCGGTAAACCCTAGAGTTATTATCTCATGTTGATAAGAGGAATCGGCGGCTTCGGCAACTTCTTCTACATAATCGGGAATGCCATTGGTGTTAAAATCATCCGAAGGAACGCGATCTGTGCCGGAAGTTTCGTAGTGAATTCGAAATTTACCGCTCGGTGAAATGTATTCCTCAGAGGCTTGGGTTTCGCGGACATCAATTTGATCAAATGCGGTTTTAAGAGCGGCTGGTACATTCGAACCATCGTTTTGTAAAGAAATAATGAGCGGGGTAAGACACTTCACAAATGAATGCTCGTGATTTTGAATCGAGTGCGTCGAATGACCAAAAAATTGCTTTATCGCTTCTGCAGGATTTGGTTCTTCGAACGAAGTATCAGATTGTTGAGCCGATAATGAATTATCCGCCAGAACAATAATGCAGCACGTAAGGAGCAAATATAAATAGTGTCGACAATGAGTTGTCAGGGGCGTCTTTTTCAATGAAATTGCTTATTTTTGAGGTTGCTAACGATGTAATCGGCAATCTCGTCTTTAACAAAAGAATTACAATGTACGAAGTTATACTTTATTACAATTTTAACCCAATCGAAGAAGTGGAGCGTTTCACAAAGCTTCATAAAAATAAGTGTCAAGAACTTGGCTTAAAAGGTAGAATTTATATTTCGAGCGAAGGTATTAACGGTACTGCCGGGGGCACAAAAGAGCAAATCGATGCTTACAAAGAATA
The DNA here is from genome assembly GCA_017643365.1 of Balneolaceae bacterium. Taxonomy (GTDB): domain Bacteria; phylum Bacteroidota; class Rhodothermia; order Balneolales; family Balneolaceae; genus HXMU1420-13. Next base: position 144,254 of record JAEPNO010000006.1, read on the forward strand.
TGTGTGGTCGCTACCGGGGTTTGAAAACACCGAGTTTAAGCAAGATCAGTCAGATTATATCCCGTTTGCAAAGCTGATTTGTAAAGTGCGCGAAGAGATAGTTTCGTTACATATGGATGGTATTGATCCGAAAGAAGGTGGAAAGCACCTGCTACCAAGCGAATGGCGAAAAGTGATGGAGTCGGGCGAAGATTATGTAATGATCGATGTTCGCAATAACTACGAATCGAAAGTAGGGCATTTTAAAGGAGCGCTAACTCCGGATCTGGAGAATTTCTACGATTTCCCACAATGGTTAGACGAAGCCAACATCCCCAAAGACAAAAAAGTACTGATGTATTGCACGGGCGGAATCCGTTGCGAGAAGTTCTCGGTGCTTATGAAAGACAAAGGCTGGGATGATGTAAACCAGCTGCATGGGGGAATCCTGAATTATGCGAAAGAAGAAGAGGGAAAGCATTTTGAGGGCAAGTGTTTTGTTTTTGATGATCGGTTGATTGTGCCGGTAAATCCAAAAGATCTGGCGCCCATAGCCCATTGCGAAATAACCGGTAAACCAGCTGATACCTATGTGAATTGCGCAAATATGGAATGCAACAAACTGTTTGTATGCAGCGAGGAAGGCGCCCATATTATGGAAGGATGTTGTAGCGAAGAGTGCAAAGCCAGCGAGTATAAGCGTCCGTTTGATCCAGAAAATGCATTCAAACCGTTTAGGAAGTGGTACAATTATTTCGGCGAAGACTTCAAACAACGTTCGGTTGAATCAGCCTAAAAAAAACGCATCTTCGGTTCGGATTGTAGCGCCTTATCCTATCACCCATCAGTTTAAAGCCGGCGGTGAATTCGAAGGTAAATCGCTGCTGGAAATGATGAGCACAAAGTTTCCATTTCGAACGGAAAATGAGTGGAGAAAACGCATTAATGCTAGTCGCGTTTATCTGGAAAACAGAGCTTCTAATCCCGATACACTGTTAACGCAACAGGATGAAATCCGGCATCATAATCCTGCAGTAATTGAGCCCAGTGTGCCTGATGAAGTTCGGATCATTATGGATACCGACGATTACTTAGCAGTATTCAAACCGGCGCCCATGCCGATGCATCCCGGGGGTAGGTATTTCAAAAACACTCTTAAAACAATCCTCGAAGAAAAAGGGTACCCGGAATTGAAAATCACCCATCGTTTAGATTCGGTGACTTCCGGAGTTGTGCTATTTGCCAAAAATAAAGCGTTTGCAAAACAAGTGATGGAAGCCTTTACCAATGGATTGGTTGTTAAAGAATACGAGGCGACAGTTTTTGGTATCCCGGCCGAAAACAAAATAACCATAGAATCGAAAATACGGCGAAAGCATGGTTTTGTATTCGAAAGCGGTGAAGCGTTGGATTCTGGTCAGCTTGGAATAACAAAATTCGAGGTAATCGAGACTTCACCCGAATCCAATTCTAGTTTGATACGATGTAATCCGGTAACAGGACGTACTCATCAGATTCGCTTACATCTTGCAGAGTGGGGATATCCCATAATCGACGATCCAATTTACGGTCCCAACGGCGATACCAGCAGCAAACGCACTCAAAATGTGGGAATCAGTTTAACGAGCACAAAACTCAAAATTGAAGCATTAGGCATAGAATTAAGCCATTCCATAAACCCGTAATTCAAAATTTAAAATGAAAAATGGGGAGGCCTAATTCTTCATTTTTAATCTTTCATTTTGAATTCTTTACTTCGGTTCAAAAAAGGCTCGGGCGATGGCGGCGAACTGTTTGGGTTTATCGAGGAAGGCATAATGTCCCGCATCTTCAATTACCACAAGCGCGCTGTTTTTAAGTCCTTGGTCGATGCGTTCGGCTTGGTATATCGGCGTTGCATCGTCGTTTCTTCCCCAAAGCAGCAAGGTTTCATGTTCGATGGTTGGTAACTGCTCCTCCAAATGTTCCGAAATTGATTTCACGAAAGTCTCGCGCATCACTCCCGACAATTTGGAATAATCGCTGGATCCCAAGCTCTTCCAAAGATCCGTTCCCCGCAACCAACTCAACGCCTTTTCCCGAAGTGGATTTGGAAGAATCATAAATGGAGCTTTCAGTGTTTTTGCGGTGTATTTGCGAAGGTAAAACTTCCACGAACGCTGGGGTTTCATTCCGGCGCCACCGGTAATCAATACTTTTTGGATGATCTGCTTTCCCTTCGTTCTGTTCAACAATTTTAAGATCACTCGACCTCCAAAAGAGTGAACGAGTACGTCTACGTGATCGTCGGGCAACATCGAAATAAATGCTTCCACGGCATCGGCATAATCGTCGATGCTCCACGGTGAAGTTGGCTCCATCGATTCCCCAAAACCTGGAAAATCGAGTACATAACTAGCTCGAATATCTGCTAATTGATTCGCGATGGGCATCATTACGCGTTTACTTGAACCCCAGCCATGCAAAACCACCAAGGCTTTACCCGTGCCCACAACCTCGTAGGCGATACGTTGTTCTTTAAAATTGAAATAGTGTGTTTTACTCATTCGATTCGCTTTGTGCAAACATCTCACTTCATCCAGTTCGAAACAAGTTGACTTAAAAAGAAATCTTTGGCTTATTGTTTGGTACTTGTGGGGTACTTATGAATAAACAACGTATTAAGAGAAGTCTATTTTTTTGGGTTGATCGACTCCAGATCAGAAAGCGAGAGCGTTATTCGATAACGTTATTGCTGCTTCTGTTTGTAATACTTGCATTATTTAATGTATTCAGAAAAGAAAAGTATGTTCCAGAGCCGGAAAATCACGCTCAAATTCTCGCCGATTTTGAACAACGAAGCGCGCTCATCCAACGCGAAAAACTGTTAGAAGACCAAAAGTACGCAGGTATTAGCTCTGAAGAACCTATGCAAAAAGAAGAAAACAGTGTAGCGATGACGGAACCTATTTCCATCAATACCGCTACATTGAGCCAGCTTACCGATTTGCCCGGCATCGGAAATACCTATGCCCAAAGAATTATTGAATATCGGGAAACTAATGGGGATTTTACTTCCGTTGATGAACTCGTGAACGTGAAGGGAATCGGCGAGCGAACCCTCGAGAAGATTAAACCCTTTATAAAACTATAATTCAAAATTTAAAATGAAAGATTCAAAATTGTACTCATCTTTCATTTTGAATCTTAAATTTTTAATTAAAAAAAATGCCAACAATACTTTGGGCGGATGACGAGATTGATCAGTTGCAATCGCTGATACTATTTTTAGAGAAAAAGGGATTCGAAATTGTGCCCGTGGCAAATGGTCAAGACGCCGTAGAGGAAATAAAAACTCGCTCGTTTGATATCGTTTTTCTGGATGAACAAATGCCCGGCATGGGCGGACTCGAAGCGCTGGATGCCATCAAAGCAGAGCAGCCGTTACTGCCGGTGGTGATGATCACCAAAAGCGAAGAAGAATCGATTATGGAAGATGCCATCGGTGCAAAAATCAGCGATTACTTGATCAAGCCGGTGAATCCCAGCCAGATTTTATTAACCACCAAAAAACTGCTCGAAACGAGTCGACTTCAAACGGAGAAATCATCCCAAACCTATCTGAGGCAATTTGGCGAGTTAACTTCGAGAATATCACCAAGAACAAGTTGGGAAGAATGGATCGAGATATATCGAGAGCTTACTAAATGGCATATCGAGTTAAGCGATGGCGACGAAGCGTTGGTTCAGGTATTGGAAGATCAGTTCAAGGATGCGAATCATCAATTCGGGAAATTCATCCAGAAGAATTACGAACAGTGGCTGAACGAGGGTAAAGATGAAGCTCCTTTATTATCGCCCGGCGTAATTGAGAAGTATGTATTTCCGCATCTACAAGATGACAAAAAAACCATGTTTTTCCTGGTTGATTGCATGCGCTACGATCAATGGCTGGTGTTTGAGCCGTATTTGGCAAAGATGTACGACATCAATACCGATTTTTATTATTCGATTCTTCCAACGGCAACACCGTATTCGCGAAACGCCATTTTTGCGGGTCTTTCACCCATGGAAATCGAGCAATTATATCCGAGTTTATGGCAGCAAGGTCAGGATGAATCGTCGCTAAATCGCCACGAAGAAGAGTTGCTAGCAAAGCAATTAAAGCGCGCAGGCATCGACATCAATTTTAGGTATGAGAAAATCCTGAGTGCTGATGTTGGCAAACAAATTGCCGGCAAGATGCAGAACTTTGCGCAGTCGAAACTAGCCGCTTTTGTGTTCAACTTTGTAGATACGCTGGTGCATTCGCGATCAGATTCAGAAGTGATTAAAGAACTTGCTCCGGATGAAGGCGCATTTCGATCCATTACCGAAGCTTGGTTTCAACATTCTACTTTACTGCAAATGTTTAAGGAGCTAGCTGATGAAGATGTTACGGTGATTGTTACGGCTGATCATGGCTCGGTGCGTTCGATGCGCGATACCAAAGTGTTTGGCGATCGGGATACGGCAACAAATCTGCGATATAAATATGGCAAAAATCTGAATACCGTAGACGAAACGGCAAGCATTAAAATCAGTGATGCAAAGCGATTTAAATTGCCTGAAATAGCGAAAGCCAACGAATACATCATAGCCTTGGAAGATTACTATTTCGTTTATCCCACTAATTATCACAAGTTTCAAAATCGATATCGTGATACATTTCAGCATGGGGGTGCATCGATGGAAGAAATGATTTTGCCCATTGTTACGATGACACCAAAGAAGTGAATCGACGAATGATAAGTGTTAGACACGTTAAATTAGTTGGTGATATATTCTAACAATATTGATTTGTGTCATTCCCGCGAAGGCGGGAATCCAAAATGTGATGTTAATTTATTAATCAAGACTAATGCAGATCCCTGCTTTCGCAGGGATGACTAATTACAGGAAATGTTAAGCGCATCCATCAAAGAGACGATACAAATAGGAAAGCAATTCGCAGAGCGGTTAAAGCCCGGCGATGTGGTTTGCTTAGATGGAGATCTTGGAGCAGGAAAAACGCACTTTGTGAAAGGGATCGCTTCGCACTTTGGAATCGAAGAGTACGAAGTTAGTTCGCCCACTTTTACTTTGATCAATGAGTACAAAGGTGAAATCCCGGTTTATCACTTCGATTGTTATCGAATTAAAAGCGAGCAAGAAGCGTTGGAGATAGGCACAGAGGACTATTTATACGGCGATGGGATTTCGATTGTGGAATGGCCGAAAAAAATCGGAAATTTATTGCCGCCCGAATCCGTTTGGGTTTTCATCACGCATAAGAGCGAACACGAAAGAGAAATACGAATAGAAGACGCATAGAGCATTATGTCCCTTACCGGGAAACGCAGACTTTCATATCGATTAGATTTACTACCGGTCATTTATCCGTATCACCGAAGGGCGAATAACGAGTTGAATAAAGGCGATTTGGTGTATTATGGTCCGAGCCCGGAGTATTACGGCATCGGCGAAGTGGTTCAAAAAGAAGAGAAAGTGTGTGTGGTAGATTTCCGAGGAACGGGATTACTTGGGATTCATAAAGATGAGATGCTCTCTTCTTACCTCATTCCTATTCATAAGCTCAATCTCACGAATTTATTGAAGGGCAGGTAAGTCATTCTTCAGTTACAAAATCTTTTGGGTGGATGGCTGTTTCAGGGAACTCCGCAAGGATTTTCTTATCGAATGTGAGCAGTGGTACTTCTAAATCTTTAGCCAAAGCAACAAATTCGCAATCGTAAGAAGAGCATGAGGACGTATTAATCAACTCAAGAACCTCAATCGGCTCAACTTCTAAACTAAATGAAGACATCATTTGCTTAGCTTTGAACTGTGCATTCAGAATGTCTTCGAACTGTAAAATATCTTTTCGTAAGTATACACTCAAAACACTAAGAAATTCTGTTTGCCAAAGTCGAGGGGCTAGCCAAATGGGCGTTTTTTTGTGTACTTCAGTTACAATATTCTTTTCAGTACCATTTAAAATGAAATGAACAATAATGTTAGTATCAACTACTATCATTCTCGTCCTTCATTGATAGCAGCCTCAATTTCTTCGGTAGTCAAAGACCGTTTTATTTTTTGCCGAAATTTTTCTGCCTCATAACGAATTTCCTCAGCATTTACTTGATTGGCCCGAAACTGAGACTCGATCAAATGAATCACTTCGTTATTGATGGATCTTCGATTGCGTTTCGCACGGTCTTTCAGCTTTTCGTATACCTCATCGGGGATATTTTTTATCGTGATATTTGCCATGGTTCCAAATTGGTTGCGTAATGAAACCAAAAGATATAAAATTCCGATCGAACTTTTAGCTACCTTTGGCGCGCATCAAAATTATAGAAGCTTGAACGAGTTACTTTCTGCATTTATCGAAGGCGTAATCGCCACTTCAACCCTTGAATGGATCGCTGTGATCACCGGCATAATGAGCGTGTGGTGTTCGATGAAGGAAAACATTCTCGTGTATCCTTTCGGCATCGTAAGTGTGTTGATTTACGTGTACCTGGCGTTCAATTACAAGCTCTACGCCGACATGGGCGTGAATAGCTACTATTTTGTGATGAGCGTGTATGGCTGGATCCACTGGACGGATACTTCCGGGGATCGGGCGCAAATTCCGGTTACAGTAAATGATGCTCGCGAATGGCTGATAACTGCAGCACTATTGATAGGTTCGTTCGGGATCTTAGTTTTTGTTCTGATGAACTTTACCGACAGCGATGTGCCTGTTTGGGATGCTACAACAACTTGCTTTGCCATTACCGGAATGTGGCTGATGGCACGAAAAAAACTCGAAAACTGGATCGCCTGGATCATCTGCGATCTTATTTCCATCCCGCTTTATTTCTACAAAGGATTAGTGCTTACCAGCGTGCAGTTTCTGTTATTCACAATACTTGCGATTGCAGGATACGTGGCATGGAAGAAATCACTGGAAAAGGAAAAAATCGAAGGTGCAACCGGCGCTTAAAGCTTATAGGTACCGTAAGGCCAATTCACGAATTGGCCCGACCTAGTTACTAATCATAAAGTAAATAAGGCGTTGCAATGCTGAAACAGAATCACATCATCAATTTGGAAATCGACTGCGCTAAGTCCTTCACCGAATTTTGGAAATCAAAGCCGACTTCTTCCACAATGTCGATCATTTTAAGTCCACGCGCATTTTGAACGATCGTGTTCGCAGTTTCTTCGGATGCTACGATATCCAAAGATGAAGAAAGTAAACCGATATTCCGTCCACCTTGATTCAAGATGGCGTTAAACTTGGTGGACCCAAAGGGAGTAGATGAAAAAGCGACAGCCAGTCGGGTCTGTTCATTGATCATCAAAACCTGATAATAGTTTGGGAGATACAAATCCGGCTCAGTGCCTTCAAAGGGAAAATATCGGGCAGGATTTGTAGTGTTAATTAATAACGAAGTTGCATTTTCTGTGAGCCAATGAACCATTTCTGGCTGAGCTTCGCTTCCGGCAAAACCACGTTCTACCCAGTAATCAAAAGCAGGATCGCGTTCGATGGAAGCCGTAAAAGCATCCGGAATAGAATCCAATAAAGTGATTTGCTCATCGGAATAGCGAAACCAATAATCGTACATGCCATTGGTGACTAGCAGAAAGGGCGCCTTAACTTCAGAGTTATACCGAGCAATTTGAAGAGCGGCTTTCTCATCTAGTTGGATTGAGGGCGCTTTGCATTCCACCAGCAGCAACGGCTTGAAATCATCATCGTAACAAATGATATCGGTGCGAGAAGCTGATTTATCTTTGGGTAAAGAAACCGGACTTTCGAATGAAATTCTACTTTTCGAAAAGCCGACATCATACAGCAAATACTCGATGAATTGAAGTCGTACTTGTTCCTCGGGGCGAATAACGTAGGTTTTCTTAAGCACCGGATTCCAGAGGACCTTCTGATCTTCTTTGAACCGAATCTGTGGATATTGAAAAAGTGCGGTACTTATCAAAAGAATAAGGTTAATGGTTATTGGTTAACGGTTTGGTATTCCTATTAACCAATAACTAATTCCTAAATCACGCTTTAGCAACAGCTGCCTGGTGCGTAGTTTTATTGATGTATAACTGCTGAAAGATCGACAGAACGTTGAATATGAGGTAGTACAAACTCAAGCCGGATGCAAAGTTGTTGAATACAAACAATAGCATTACCGGTAAAAAGTATTGCATCATTTTCATTTGTTGCGCCATCGGGTTGTTGGCTCCGCCCGTAGAATTTGCAGCAGAAACTCTGCTTTGGAACACCATTGAAACCGTCATCAACAATACCAATCCGGCAATTTGATCACCTAAAAATGGAATACTGAATGGTAAACTTATGATGTAATCCGGCGCGGAAAGATCGCTTACCCAAAGAAACTCTTCCTGACGTAATAAAATCGAATTCTGGAAAAATCTCCAAAGCGTAATCAGAATCGGAAACTGAAGCAACATAGGTAAACATCCACCAATCGGGTTTACTTTGTTCTTTCGATACAACTCCATCGTAGCTTTTTGCTGCTTCTGGGGATCGTTTTTATGCTTTTCCTGAATCTCTTTCATTTGCGGCTGAAGCTCGCGCATGGCCGCCATGCTTTTGTAGCTTTTAATTGTAAGCGGCGAAAGTGCAAGTTTTACTAGAAAGGCAAAAATGATTACCAGTACTCCATAGTTAGAAATAAAACCACTGAAGAAATTGAAAAACGGAATCACGGCGAATCGCACAAAAGGATCAGAGAACCAACGCAGCCAGCCGTAACTAACTTCAACCATATCGAAGGCATGCTCATCAAATTCTTTGATATCCAAATAGCGCATCGGTCCCATGTATAATTTCATCGAAACCGTGCCATCAGAAGGGATATCGGCGGTAACTGTACTTGTGTATCGGTGGCGAGTTGTTTGTTCGTCAACCTCGCCGGTAATTTGCCCGCTCAGGTAAGCACCCTCGGTTTCAGTAACCGGCTTAATCATTTGGGAAAAGAACTTGGTCTTTGTAGCTACCCAATCGATATTTCCATTAACATTAAGTTCGCTGTAGCCGTCATTCTCTTCGAAGTCGGTTACTTTGAGCTGCTCAAGTTCTCCGCCTGCATAAAGATAAGAGGTAGTTGCCAAGGCTTCCTGAACGCGATCTTTTTCGGTAAATCGTAAGCGAGAATTGAAACCAAAATCGATTGCTCGGCCAATTACGTATTCGCGAACACCAACAAATCGAATATCCAGATCGATTTCGTATTTGCCACCATAAATGGTGTAGGTGTAAATCATTTGGCGACCGTCACCCAATTGAAGTGCGTAAGATAATTCTTCAATCTCACCTTCTTCTAAAAATATCGATGAACCTGAATTAAGCTGTGTGAATAACAAGGTGTTGGTATCCACATTGTAATTTTCGGTGGTGAGGAAACCGGTGTTATACGCCGACCGTGTAGTGTCACCGATCATTTGGATGAGTTGCCCGGCCCACGTCTTATGATCTTTTAGTGTAAACTTTGATGGACCGGCACCTAAGTTTGTAAATACAGCAGTGTAACGAGGAGTTTCAACAACAAATTCAGTTTGAACGGAATCCTGTCCGGCTGAGAAAATACCCACTGTTTGTGGGGCTTGTTCTTCGTCGGGGGTTGTGAATTCGGGTTGACGAATTACCGGTTCAGCGGTTTCTTCAGGAACTTCATCAATTTGCTCAAGCGCATTTAAGCTGTCTTGAATGGCTGCTTGGCGGCGTTGTTCAGCTATTTCTTCTTCGCTTGGCAGGGTAAAATAAAACCAGCCCAGCATGAGTATAAAAATGAGTGAAAAACCAATTACTGTATTCTTATCCAATGATCTACGTATTTAGAAATGGGTGTTCGGCAAGGCGGTTACGCAATTTAGTAAGCAGTGTTACTACATCTTTTTGAGTTGCGTCGAAATCGAGATCAGAAGATCTGGCAATAAGCCCAACATGGAGCAATACCGGAGCATTGAATAAGGGATCAAGCAGTTCCTGATTTAACCGGAATGATTCTCGCATCAGGCGTTTAATTCGATTTCGTTTAACCGCAGATCCTATCTTTTTAGGAGAAATGAATGCGATTTTAAATTCAGGTGAATTGCTTTCGGCAATTCGGTATCTGAGAAAAATGGAGGCAGATGACAGTGACGTAGAGTTCGTAAATAGACTCTTGAAATTTGTTCTGCCTCGCAGAATTCTAGATTTAGGGAGGGTAAATCTGCGAGGAGAAGGAGCAGCTAAATTACTTTGCTCCTTTTTTCTCATCGCTTACAGTTAATTTATGACGCCCTTTTGCGCGACGGCCGGCAATTACATTACGCCCACTTTTAGTGGACATGCGCTTGCGGTATCCGTGCTTATTGGTGCGCTTCTTATTACTAGGTTGAAATGTACGTTTCATGAATCAGGATGTTTATGTCAATTTCGTAATCCAAAAGACTCCAAATATAAGTAGAAATTCACTCAATTTGCACATTATTAATTAGAAAATTTATCGGGTTCTAATTCTGTCAAAATTAAGGGCAATCTGATTGGCTCTAGTCTTCGTACTCATCAATGAAACACGAACTAAAAAAGACAAATAAATTAAATGAACTCGATTAATAAAAAACTATTCATAATGCTGGTTGCAATGTCAACGGCGTTTACTGCCTGCGACGAAAGTACAACCGGTGGAGATACAGAAACAGATACTACAATACCTGAAGTAGTTACTAATACTCAAGGCACTTCCAACGGTAACATGGTAACCATTGCCGAAGTTACTGCCCAACAAGATGGCTGGATTGTAATCCATCGATCGAACGCAACAAACGACGGCCCGATGGTGCCCGACATTATTGGTAAAACAATGGTTGATGCCGGTACTAATACCAACGTTATGATTCAACTTAACGAAGGCGTATCAAACCAAGAGAAACTGTGGGCGATGCTTCATATAGATGACGGCACTATTGGTGAGTACGAATTTGACGGCCAAAGCGGATTCGACGGTCCGGTTATTGTAGATGAAAACATTGTGATGACTTCTTTTGAAATCGCACAAACTAATCCAAAAATCACCGTTCAGGATCAGGTAAATAAGGGAAACATCTTTTCTATGGATGTTGATGCCGCCGAAGCCGGCTGGATTGTAATTCATGCTTCTAACGCTGATAACAGCGGTCCTCAAATCCCAGAAATTATTGGTAAAACTATGGTGAATGCCGGAATGAATGAAGGCGTGGAGATTAAGGTGGAAGGCGAAATAGCTGCCAACGCAACCTTATACCCAATGCTTCATTTTGATACCGGAACCATTGGAGAGTATGAATTTGACGGTAATAATGGATTCGACGGACCGGTTCTTGACGGTGCAGATGTAGTAGTTACTTCGTTTACCGCGCTCGAAAATATGTCGACACTTACCGCAAACGATCAAATGGTAGAGAATAACTCAATTACCGTTGATGTGGATTCCGATACCGATGGTTGGGTAGTAGTACACCGCTCAAATGCTACCAACGATGGTCCTCAGGTTCCTGAGATTATCGGTAAAGCTCAAATTACTGCCGGTTCAAACACCGACGTACAAATCATGTTTAATGATGGAGAGATTGTTGAAGATGGCGAAACCCTATGGCCAATGGTGCATTACGATACCGGCGAAAAAGGTGTGTACGAATTTGATGGTGTTGGCATTCATGACCAACCAGTTGTTACTGCCAATGGCGTACTAATGACTTCAATTACTGTGATGGGCGCAACAGCACCATCTGTAATGGCTGCTGATCAATCAGCGATGGACAACATGGTAACTATTGCTGAAGCAATGATGCAGGAAGATGGATTTGTAGTGCTACACCGTGATAACGGTAGCGATGCTCCGGTTGTACCGGCAAGTATCGGTAAAGCAAAATTGTTTTTAGGTAACAATACTAACATCGAGGTAATGCTTGATGACGGTGAAACATTGCAGGCAGGAGAGAAGGTTTGGGCAATGTTACATATCGATAACGGAACAACTGGTGCCTATGAGTTTGACGGTTCAGCTGAATCGAATGACCCACCGGTTTTCAACGAATCGAATAATGTTGTAATGGTTCAGTTTACTGTTCAATAAGAATAGTAAATGTCCTAAAATAGCCCGCACTGGATGATATCTGGTGTGGGTTTTTTATTTCTGAGTCTTATCAAAAGGCATTTTGAACAAATCGGATAAGCGCTGTTCTTCATCGGGCGCGTATTCTTCTAAGCCTAGCTGAATCTTGTGCTGATCTTTTCTGATGCGAAGCGTGCGTAGCATCCGATCCCAAAAAGTAAAGATGGTGCCGTAATTAGAATCCGTTTCGAGTTGATAGTTCGAATGATGCACTTTGTGGATGGATGGAGTTACAATAAATTGCCTTAGCCAGCGATCCATTTTCTCGGGGATTTGAATATTTGCATGATGAAATTGAATCACTCCAATGGCGATGATTTCGTACGCGAGTAACTCCCACAAATGCATGCCGAGCGCAATCAATACAAAAATGCGGAAGATCGAAGAAAGTATGATCTCACCGATATGAAAGCGTGTTGCCGTGGATACATCCATAAAAGGATCGGCGTGATGCACTTTGTGAAAGCGCCATAAAAACGGAACTTTGTGATTGATTCGATGCCACAGGTACATCCACAAATCGAATAAGAGAATTACACCAATGAGCCGCGCCCAAGTTGGGATGCCGGGCATAACAGTATCAAGCCAGTTAAACAATCCAACATTCTGATCACTTGCCCAAACCGTTGCCCACAGCCACAAACCACTAAACAGCGCTACAATCACCATTGCGTTCACCGCGCCCACGGCTAAATTGCGAACAAAGTGTTTGGTCCGGGTATCTTTTTTCTGTTGATAAAAATCGAAGAAAGGATGCATGCTTTCGTACACGCCCAATAAAATGAGTCCGCCTAAAGAAACGGCAACTTGGGTACCGGATAATATGTCGATTACAGCCTGCATCGAAAAAGGTTGAATTGAAAAATTTAAAGTACAGCTTGTTCCTTTTGTGCTACAACTTGTCATCATAAGTAGTTCCTATCCGGGTTATCGAGTACATCAAATATCAGATTGGAACAAAACACGCCTGGTTCCCATTTATATAAGTGAAGTTGAATAAAAACAGCAACAAAAATTACATTATGTATACCGACAGAATTAAAGATTATACAACAGAATTATATAATTACAACAAGCATTTATTAAGCGCAGTAAGAACGCAAAAGAGTTCTGATGCAATCAAAAACACAAAAGCAGTAACATTATTAAACGATATCGACATTGCGTTAACCAATCAATTAAATACAATGGAAAGTTTCGATGATTTATTAAATGAATCGAAAATGGATCAGTTTAAAGAGAACGCAGCACGAGTACTCGGCACCATAGCCGGAAGCATTGGCAATATCCGAGAAGATGCCGTATCGAAGATGATTCGCGATAATTACACCGCACTGAGCATGACCGCCAGCGGTTACACCATGTTAAACACGTTAGCCATCAGCAATAAGAACGATGAGTTGGCGAATTTTGCAGCCGACAGTTTAGAGCGAATGGCACAGTTGATTACCGAAACAAGCAAGGTGTTGCCGTTTGTAGTAGCCGATGAGCTGGTAGAAGATCAAGAAGAAGCGAATCGCATTGGTGAGCAATCGATGAAAGAAACGCAACTGGCCTGGAAGCCGGAACATCTTTTTGAAGGCGAATAATACTATACCGACCAAATACTAAATTTGGCCACGCCCCGGTTAGCGTCGGGGTTTTTTTATGCGCGATAAATCTGTCAGCACAAAAAGATTGGCTCAATATTTGTCAAAACAATGCAGAACAGTTGAACCACCTTTGGTTAAAGGTTAACTTTAAGGCTGTTTGAATAAATAATATCCACTCCAAGCGAGATTATGCTAGATAAAGTAGGAAAGCTGATTACCAAAGTATTCGGCTCAAAAAGCGAAAAAGACATTAAATCCATCCAGCCGATTGTAGATAAAATAAAAGCTTACGGCCCGGAAATGGAGAAGCTTAGCGATGATGAACTGAAAGAGAAAACGCAAGGCTTTAAGAATAAAATTTCGGAAGCAACCAAAGAGGTTCGGGCGCAGATTGAAGAAACTAAAAAGCAGCTCGATAACATCGAGGAATCAAATCCTGCAGAAAACAGACGCCTGTCGGAGCAACTCGATGAATTGGAGCAACAGGAAAAGGACATTATTGAGGATGTGCTTAATGACATTTTGCCCGAAGCCTATGCAGTGCTAAAAGATACCTGCCGTCGATTTGTCGGAAAGACATGGAAAGTAGCCGGCGATGAAATCACTTGGAATATGGTGCCTTACGATGTACAGCTGATTGGTGCCATCGTGCTCCATCAAGGAAAAATCGCCGAGATGAAAACCGGTGAAGGTAAAACCTTGGTTGCCATTTTCCCGGCGTACTTAAATTCGCTATCAGGGAAAGGAGTGCATGTAATTACGGTGAATAATTATCTGGCAAAACGTGATGCCGAGTGGAACGAGCCGATTTTTAACTTCCACGGGATAAACGTTGCCTGTATCGATAATTTTGAGCCTAATACCGAAGCCCGTCGCGAAGCCTATCGTGCGGATATCACCTATGGAACCAACAACGAATTCGGTTTCGATTATCTGCGCGATAACATGGTAGTGGGTAAAGATCAGTTGGTACAGCGTGTACACAATTACACCATTATTGATGAGGTGGATTCTATTTTGATTGATGAGGCACGTACGCCGCTCATCATCTCCGGTCCGGTTCCGAACGACAATAAATCGGACAAATACGTAGACATGAAGCCTCGGATTGAGGCATTGGTAAATGCACAGAAAAAACTGGTTTCACAGCTCGTGGCCGAAGCCCAACAAAAGCTGGAAGAAGGCAACGAAGAAGAGGCCGGGCTAGCATTATTCCGTGTGCAACGAGGTTTCCCGAAAAACACACGTTTCCGCAAAATGTTGCAGGAGCCGACTATCCAAAAGATGATCCAAAAAACGGAATCATTTTATCTGGCGGATAATGCTAAAAACATGCCCATTGTTGATGAGTACTTGTACTACTCGGTGGATATGAAGATGAACTCCATCGAAATGACGGAGAAAGGGCGAGAATTTGTAACTAAGAAAGGGGAAGATCCCGACTTCTTCGTAATCCCGGATTTAGGATCAGAAACGGCTACGCTCGAAAAAGAAATTGAGCAACTTGAAGCTTCCACAATTGCTGAAATCAAAAATAACAGCGAATTCAGCGAAGAGTATAAAGAAAAGAAAATTGCTGAAGCAAAAATGGAAGTTCAGCAAGAGCGTGAGCGAAAATTCAGCGAACTACACCGTTTATTTGCCGAGCGTGGAGATCGTATCCACACCGTAAACCAATTGCTGAAAGCCTACACCAATTTTGCCAAAGAGGAAGAATACATCGTTCAGGATGGCAAAGTTAATATTGTAGATGAACACACGGGACGGGTGCTTTCCGGTCGCCGTTATTCGGATGGATTGCATCAGGCGATTGAGGCTAAAGAGAATGTGAAAGTGGAAGCATCCACACAAACGTACGCAACCATCACACTTCAGAATTATTTCCGGATGTACAACAAACTGTCGGGTATGACGGGTACAGCGGAAACGGAAGAAGGCGAATTCAACGAAATTTATGAATTGGATGTGGTGGTTATTCCAACCAATCGCCCTATTCAGCGCGACGATAAAGAGGATCTGGTTTTCAAAACCAAGCGTGAAAAATTCAACGCTGCCATCGATTCCATCCGCGAATATCACGAAAAAGGACAGCCGGTGTTGGTGGGTACCACCAGTGTGGATGTTTCGGAAACGATGAGCCGAATGCTGAAACGTGCGGGAATTCCTCACAACGTATTGAACGCGAAACAACACGCCAGCGAGAGTGAAATTGTAAAACAAGCCGGTCAACCCGGTGCGGTTACGGTGGCAACCAACATGGCCGGTCGTGGTACCGATATTAAATTGGCACCGGGCGTAAAAGAAAAAGGCGGTTTAGCCATTTTAGGTACCGAACGCCATGAATCTCGCCGAATCGATTTGCAGCTTCGTGGGCGATCCGGTCGGCAGGGAGATCCGGGGGAATCGCAGTTTTTCGTTTCTCTGGAAGATAAATTGATGGCTCTGTTCATGAGTGATCGTGTTGCGGGCGTGATGGATAAACTCAGTTTTGAAGAAGGCGAGGTAATCACGCATCCGTGGATCACCAAGTCGCTGGAACGTGCTCAATCGAAAGTAGAGCAAAACAATTTTAGCATCAGAAAGCGACAGCTGGAATATGATGATGTGTTGAATAACCAGCGTAATGTAATTTACGCGCGACGTAAACATGCGTTGTTGGGCGATCAGCTGCGAACCGATATTCTGGGCATGCTCGAAGAGTTAATCGAGGCGATTGTATACGATCATGTTGCCGCCGGCGATTACGAAGGCCTGCACAAAGAAATCTTGCGTCAGCTTGCTGTTGATGTAGAATTCGATGCTGACGAATGGCGACAAAAAGACGAATCGGAACTTACCGAATTAATCATCGATCGTGCGTTGGATGTGTACAAGCGTAAAGAAGAATTGATGGCGAAACCACTTTACGAAGTGATGAAGCGTATTTCAGCTGCCGATCCAGAGCGCCGACCCGGAAAAGTTCAGATCGTGTTTACCGACGGTTTACGCCGCATGCGCGTGGTGGTAGATGTGGAAGCGGCACTCGAAAATGAAGGTCGTGAAGTGGCTCGGGCACTCGAACGTGCCGCTGTTCTTTCGGTAATTGATGACAAGTGGATGCAGCATCTGCGCGAACTGGATTCGGTGAAAGAAGGGATTGGGCTTCGCTCGTTTGCACAGAAAAACCCACTGCTCGAATACAAGAAAGAAGCCTTCGATATGTTTAAGCAGTTGTTGGATATGATTAATCAGGATGCCATTTCGCTGATCTGGAAATCATTCCCTGAAGCTCAGGCAAACAACGGCGAGCTAAAGCAGGCCGAGCAGCAGAAGTCGAAATACGACACTTCCAGAATGCAAACTCAACACGCCGACTCAACCGGAATGGGACTGCAGGCCGGTGGAAACGACGCTACGCCAAAGCAAAATCCGATGGGACCAAATGTGAAGCGTAAACCTGTTGAAGTTGCTGCAGAGCCGGGTCGAAATGATTCGGTAACCATCCAAAATATGAACACCGGCGAAACAAAATCCATCAAGTGGAAACACGCGAAAAAGCTGGTGGACGAACAAGGCTGGGTTTTGGTGGAAAGCTGAGGAATTACGATTTACGAATTCCGAGATAATAATTACGAATTAAGGTGAGCGCTGCGAAGTGTTCACCTTTTTTTGTTGGGTCAATTCATGAATTGGCCTTGTACTGGAGTTCCATTTCTTATTTCCAAAATGGAGCATAAATTGCATTGATATCTGCGTTTGAGCTATTGAATTAAATTAAATCTTCAGGATCATCTAAAGCAGAAAGTAAAACCATAACAGTATTGTTATACCCCAATTTAAAAACGGATTCATTACAACGGATACTTACTCTCATATTTTGATAGTATTCATTCAATTCTACAATTTGATCATTAATATCATAACCTAATGGTTTTGCTAAAAGTCTTGTTACTGAGCCTTGTTCAGGAGCATACCAACCTTGCAAATAGGGATGTTTGTTATATTGTTTCATTAATCCAGATCGAATCTCATACTTTATTTTTTGGGTACTTCCATCAAATATGATTAATGAACAGCACAAATCAGTCAGCTCAACAAATCTAAAAGCACATGACAGTAAAGAAATGCCGAAAATGTTACCCAAATTTGATAAACTTGAATATGTTAATTCAAGATTTTCAATTTCTTTCTTAAACAATCCAACGGGTGCTAAAAAATTTATAGCAAATTTGTCAGCCTCTCTCTCTATGACACTATTTGACTGAAATTCAGCTTTTGATTTCAAAAGACCACCATTCCTGATCATTTCTGCGTGATGCTGAACCAATGAAATATGTCCAAGTTCATGTGCTACAGTAAACCTTCTAAAGTTTTCATTCCACATTTGCGAAGTATTTAAAGCTATGGTGAATTTAATTCCATTAATAGTCATGCAGGTTGCAGAAAAATCATCTCCAAAATCATTTTCAACTAAATCATGTCCTAAGTCAAATACTAACTGTGTAATGTCACCAATTGGTGACATTAGATTTATTCCTGCCTCTTCCCGTAAATTTTTAGCCGCTGAAATTAATTCTAAATCCTTGTAGCTCACTATTCTTTCATTCTTTTAGCAATTTCGTTTAATGCTCTTATAGATTCCGGACTCATTCCTTTGAGATTTCGCATGAGCATATTTTTTTCAAAATTCTCTTCACCTTCTTTACCAACAAGTTCCTCTCTATTTACTTCTAGTATTGAACACATCTTTTCGATTGTTTTAGGTGTGGGTTGTCTAGCTCCGCTCTCAAATTGAGATACTGCAGCCTGTGAAAGATTAAGTTTTTTTGCAAAATCACCTTGTTTAATATTTCTAGATTCACGGATTTGTTTAATGTTTTCACCTAGATAGAAGGATTTTTTCATTTTAACATAAAGTGTTAAATTTTAATTACAATAATTGTTAAATTTAACAATCAATGAATTAACTACAAATTTAAATATCATGAAATCAACACATGTAGTACCAGCAAAACAAGGTGGATGGAACGTAAAAGCTGGAAACAGCCAACGAGCATCAGCCCACTTTGATACAAAACAACAGGCCATAGATAGAGGAAGAGAAATTAGCCGGAACAAAAACTCTGAGTTCTTCATCCATGGCAAAAACGGACAAATTCAAAAACCGAGACAGCCACGGAAATGATCCAAGACGAACAAAAGGTTAATGGACATGAAAGGAGCTCTAGTACTTCAAGTCCGAAAAAAACTTTCAAAATATTATCGATTGACGGTGGAGGAATAAAAGGGTTGTACCCCGCCAGAATTCTTCAACATATTGAAGAGAGGTTCCAAACTAGAATTGCAGATCAGTTCGATATGATCTGTGGGACATCAACAGGAGGGTTAATTGCTTTAGGGCTATCTATTGGCAAGCCCGCCTCCAACATTGTGAAACTGTATCAAGAGAAGGGACAATTAATTTTTCCTGAGCCGAAAAATAGATTTAGAAGAGTGATTCAAAAAGTTAATCAGTTAGTAGGAAAGGGTAAATATGATAAAGATGAACTGGAAAAGGCTCTTCATGATTTTTTTGGAAACAAAACACTTTCAGAAGCCAAAACATATTTAAATATCCCTAGCTACAATCTAACAATTGGGCAACCCAGAGTCTTTAAAAAACCTCACGTTGAAGGAGGCCTTTTCAAAGATGAGACTATAACAATGGTTGATGCTGCGCTGGCTACCTCTGCAGCTCCCAGCTATTTACCTATCCATCAAATCAATAGCGCCCTTTATTGTGATGGTGGCATGTGGGCAAACAATCCTTCTTTAACGGGACTTATTGAGGCTTTAGATTATTTCGTCGGAGAGGATAAAGAGTACGATTCGTACAGTATTCTTTCTTTACCAACGATTTCAAACCCAACTGGATGGGCTGGAAAAGCATCAAAGAATATGTCTTTAAAAGATTGGGGCGGTAAAATTCTTGACCCATCAATGGAAGGACAATCTTATTTCACTGATTTCATGACAAGAAAGATAGTGAAACACACAAAAGCACCGGGACAATATTACCGGGTTAGCCAGCCAAATTTATCGGCTGAGCATATATCAATGATCGCTCTAGATAATACAAGCGAATCCGCTTTAAAACTTTTGACCGAGTTTGGCGATCAAACCGCTGCTGATCTTATCAGTAAGGGACAGCTAAATAATTATATAACTATATGAGAGGAAAAGTAAATGGCTAACTGTCATAATCTCTTTTCGGATTTTAATGATGATCTGAAAATCACAAAAACAAAAAATAATAACCTGATGACTTCAAAAGATAACATCAGGGAAACGATTAAAAAATGGTTCAAAGAAAATCATCCTGAGTATAAACCTGAATTTTATATTCAAGGATCGAAAAAGCTAGGAACCTTAATACGAACTAAAGAAGACACCTGTGATCTAGATGATGGTGCATATTTCAAAAGAGAGATAGGAGTTTCTGGTACTACACTTCAGAATTGGATTTATGAAGCTGTAAAAGATATAACTAATGCTAAGGTAGTACACAAAGCAAAATGTATACGAGTCATCTATGCAAGTGATTACCATATCGATATTCCCATATACTATTTTCCAGAAGATGAAGACCATCCTCAGCTTGCTGTAAAAAATTCAGATTTGGAAGAAAGTGACCCTAAGGATTTCGTCGATTGGTTCAGATATATGAAAACCGATCAATTAGTTCGTGTAATCAAATTTCTAAAAGCTTGGGGTGATCATCTTCGCAATAAAATGCCTAGTGGGCTTGCATTTACTGTTCTAGCTGAAAAGAATCACGTAAATGATGATCGTGACGACATCAGTCTATATGAAACTCTAAAAGCAATCAGATCACATTTAAAAAATGATTTTAAATGTGTAATGCCAACAGTTCCATATGATGATCTTTTCTCTGAATATGATCAGGTTAGAAAGGATAATTTTTTTGACAGACTTGATGCTTTTATTGATGATGCAAAAAAGGCGATAAAAGATGAGGACAATCAATACAAAGCTTCAAAATATTGGAAGAAACATCTAGGGAAAAGATTTCCCGAAGGAAAAGATGAACATCTAGAAAACTTACTTACTGCTGCTGCTCTACTCAAAAAAGGGAATGCGGGCACTGATAAAGAAGGGAGAATTCGTACTAAAGATGAGACCAAAATTCATAACAAACCACATCGTTTTTATGGAGAATAAGCTGCCATTAATTCGAAAAACTGGTTTTGAATTACGGTACCAATACGAAAAGAGTATAATTGAGGAAGAGTTTCCTTTCCTCAGTTGTACTTTTACTTCAACAGAAATGAAAGTAAGAGGTGTTTTCTCACCTACATTGACGTCAAATAAATATGATGTACTAATACGGTTTAATGCAGTAGAGCAACCTGAGGCATTCATTTTGAGCCCAACAATTAACTATAATTCGGACATTCATGTTTACCGAAATGGTTCACTATGTCTACACTATCCGAATGATATGTCTTGGTCAAAAAATGATTTACTTGCTTATACTATAATTCCCTGGATTTCAGAATGGTTGGTTTATTATGAATTATATCAATACTACAATAAATGGAAAGGGCCTGAAAAATTACATGAATTACTATAATTTTGAGACATTGAATTAAGGTGGGCGCTGCGAAGTGTTCACCTTATTTTGTTACCCCAATTCCTTACTTTTTACACAGGCTGGAGCTACGGAACGAGGTCAATTCACGAATTGGCCCTCATCGATTACGATTTCCTTACTTTTTACACAGCCCGAGAGCTAAGGAACGAGGTTAAATATCTGAATGATTCCCGAAGATTTAACATTGGATATTTGCACGCATTCCTTATGTTTGAAGCCCATGTTACCAAATTGTTAAGCCATTGGAAGTACTCGGAATCGTAATAGAAGAGGATAGCGTAAAAGGCGCTATCGTTGATACCAAAAAAGGAGAGATTCTTTCAGGGAAGAAGTCCATCGATAAGATTGAGGATACCCGTCCGCACAAGCTGATTTCGAAAATGCACAAGGTGGTAAAAAAATTCGATTGGGATGGTCCGGTTGGAGTGGCTTTACCGGCAGCTGTACGCAAAGGCCGAATTCTAACGAGCTATGTGTTAAACGAGGCTTGGGTGGATGCCGACGCCGATCACTTGTTTTCCGAAATTACAGGTTGTGATGTGTATGCCCTAAATGCATCGGATGCAGCAGGGCTTGCAGAAGTAACCTTCGGAGTTGGAAAAGGCATTTCGGGAACTATCGTAATTCTAACCATTGGCGAAACCATTGGTTCTTCGGTGTTTGTAGACGAAACGCTGGTGCCTAATACCGAATTAGGTCATATCGAAATTAAAGGAATCACCGTTGAGGAACGGGCTTCAAACCGAGCTCGAAAAGAGGAAGGTATTCAGAAAAAAACCTGGGCAAAGCGACTTCAATTTGTTCTGGAACACTACGAAAAGCTTTTCCATCCCGAGATGTTTATCATCGGCGGGCAAATCAGCTCGAAAGCCAACAAAACGCTGCCTTATATCAAGTTGAGTACTCGGTTTAAACCGGCAGAATTTAAAAACGATTCGGCCATAGTTGGAGCAGCGTACTTTGCAATGCACTTAGAGCAAAAAAAGAGCAAGCGGAAAGCGAAGAACGACGATTAGTTCAGCGCAGCTAAAGCTTTTTTAGCTTCTTCGTGATCGCCATCAACTTGTAAAGCTTGTTGGTAGAATTCTTTGGCTTTAGCCTTTTGGTTCATGTGCTCGAATATACTTCCCTTCCGGTAAAGTGCCCACGCGAGGTTTACACTTCCCAGTTCATCGCCAAGCGAAATATACTTTTCGATGTGCTCCATTCCTGTTTCAAGATGCATTCCGGATACCGCTGCCATTCGCCCGATTTGATACCAAGAATTGGAAAAATCAGGGTCTATTTCTAGGGCTTTTTGATAATTCTCTAAAGCCTGATCATACAAGCCATATCGTTGCTGAGCGTTGCCAAGGTTGTTGTAGATTGCAGCGGTGGTATCGTTCACTTGAAGCTGTTGAATCGCTAAATCGGCCGCTTTTTCAAACTCCTGTTCGTTGAAATAAAAATTGAACAGCTCAAAGTACGAAACCATGATCTCGGGATGATTTTCGATGGCCGTTTTATAGTGCACTTCAGCAAATTGGGTCTCATCGTAATAGGTGTAAATCCTGCCCCAGGCTTTTATTCCGGCTTCGGTATCCAACTTTTCGATGGTTGAAGCTTGTAGCTCGGCTTTATCTCGTCCGCCCCCTAAAAATCCCGGCGCTTGTAAGTAAAACTCCATGGCACTTTCGCGAGCCTCCACATTATTGGGATCAAGCTCGATGGCTTTTTCGTAGTTTTTTCTGCTGTTTCTAGCCAACCCGGCCTGTCGAAGTACCGATGCGTTTTGAGCTTGCCGACCAAAAGAGTGCCCCATCCACATCCAATACAAGGAATTGTCTTCGTCCAAATCAGCCGCTTCCTCAAACCATTTTCCGGCGTCTTTGTATTCATCTTTGTTGAACTCAATCCTCCCTAAATAGAAATAGACTTGAGGATTCTTAGGTTGCGATTTTTTTAGTGATTGGAAAACGTCTTCGGCTTTATCCAATTCACCACGTTCAAATAGCTGTACGCCGGCATCAAAATTTTGAGCATTCACCGAAGCAGTTAAAAGTACTGCTAGCACTCTGGCCAGGATTCTTGATTTCATAAGGATCGATGTTAAATTCCGAAACAGGTACGACAACTTGAGCGCTTTGTTCCGCGACTAGTTATTCGAATGCAATGCCATTCGATTTCCTTCCGAATCCTCAAAAACGGCCATGTAACCATGCTCGGGGGAAATCTGTCGTTTTGGGATAGTCACGGTTCCACCCGCTTCTGCAATTCTATCTTCAACAACCTGAAGATCGTCGCCGCCGTTTAGGTAGATTAGCGGTCCGTGCGATGCGCTTGGTTTATACCATTCTTTGTTCATCACAATTGCTCCCGAAATTGCACCTTGCTCGCTGGGAAACATTTCCATTTTAAATTCATCGCCCATATCTAACGAAATAAGCTCGATATCTAAGATTGTTTCGTAAAAGGCTTTTGCGCGTTTAATATCTGTTGCAGGAATTTCGAACCAACTGATTACATGTTCCATAATGGTGGACTTAGGTTGATGTGGACTCCGATATAGTAATCTTAGCACATAAAAAAGCCAAATCAGTTTTTGGCGAGTTCCTGAAGAATGGGAGTTACTCGGTGGACCAAAGGGTTGCGATGATCGGTTTTCCAAACGGCCGATAAGGTTGTTCGCTGAGGAATGTTATTCAACTCGATGAATTTGATGGGTAAACTAAAGCCATGTTTTAAACTACTAGGCACAATTCCGATACCAAGCCCGTGTTCCACCAATCGAAAGATGGTGCTGGCATGCACCGATTCGTGCGCAACACGAGGAGTAAAACCCGCATCCTCAAAAATGCTCATAATCTTATCGAAATAACCATGGCTGTACTGACTCGAAAACAGGATAAACGACTCGTCCCGTAAATCAGCAACTGAATTGAAAGAGTGTTGATCAAGCGGGTGATCGGAGGGTAAAATCAGGCAAAAGTTTTCTTCTATTACATCCAGCTTTTGGATACCGGCTGGTAGCCGAATCGTTCGAATAAATCCCAGATCGAGCTGGTCGTTTTTCAGCATGTCGATCTGCTGTTGATTGGGAAGCTCGGTAAGCACCGAATGAATTCCCGGCGATTGCGTGTTGATCTCTTTCAACAATCCTGGAATTACGGATTGCATGGCAGAACCCACAAATCCGATTCTAAGCTCGCCTTGATCCCCATTCTGGATATGCCTCAAGTTATCTTTGATAAACTCGATGTTATCGAAAATCTGACTGGTTTCGGTGAGTAGATACTCTCCTGCCTTTGTAAGGCTTACCGTTCGCTTTGTTCTTTGAAACAACGATACACCAAGAATTTCTTCTAACTGTTTAATCTGTCTACTCAACGCCGGTTGAGTGAGAAACAGCTGCTCAGCGGCTTTCCCGAAGTGAAGTTCCACGGCCAGTTTCCGGAAATATCGAAGATGTCGCAATTCTAAATCATTACTCATAATCATTAATATATAAAAACTGGTAATTACAAAGTATCAGTTGTGCGACATACCTTTAAGCAAATTAAGAGGAACACATGAAATTTAAATTTGGGGAAGACACCCTTACCATTCGGGTGCTAATCGACTTAGCGGAAGGACGTCGAAAAGGCGAACTATCACAATCTGTTCGGGAAAAAATCCGGCAAAGCAGCAGTTATGTTGATGAAATCGTAGAAAGTGGCGAAGTGGTATATGGGATCAATACCGGTTTCGGTCCGCTTTGCAATACCACCATTTCGAAGAAAGATACGCGTCAGCTTCAGGAGAATATACTTCGTAGCCACAGTGTGGGCGTTGGAAATTCCATCGATCCGAAATTGGCCAAAATGATGCTGATTCTAAAAATTCAGAATCTGAGCATGGGCTATTCAGGAATCCGGGAAGAAACGCTCGATCGTATGCTTTTATTCCTGGAGCAGGATATGATTCCCGTTGTTCCCGAAAAAGGATCAGTCGGTGCTTCCGGTGATCTGGCGCCGCTGGCACATTTGTTTTTACCGCTGATTGGTTTAGGAGAAATTGACTGGAAAGGCGAGCGGGTTTCGATGGATTTGGCGTACATGCAATTAGGCATGACTCCACTCAAGTTGCAGGCCAAAGAAGGATTGGCACTCATCAACGGCACTCAATTTATAGCCGCGCATGCCGCCTGGGCGGTGTATCGAATGTATCATTATTTGGATGTGGCCGACATCATTGGCGCGATGAGTTTGGAAGGCGTGCTTGGCTCTGCAAGTCCGTTTAAGAAAGAGCTGCATGATATTCGTCCTTTTGAAGGATGTAAACTCGTTGCTCATCGAATGCGAACGCTTTTGAATGGCTCGGAAATGCTGCAAAGTCATGCCGATTGCGGGCGAGTGCAGGATCCCTATTCCATTCGATGTATTCCCCAAGTGCATGGAACTTCGCGCAACGCCTGGAAACATGTGAAAGAGCTGGTTGAAATCGAGATGAATTCGGTAACCGATAATCCAATCATTTTATCTGCCGAAGAAACCATCAGCGGAGGGAATTTCCACGGACAGCCACTCGCAATCCCTTGCGATTATCTGACCGTTGCAGCCCACGAATTAGGCAATATTTCTGATCGGCGAATCTACTTGCTGTTGGAAGGTGGAAATGAAGGTCTGCCCACATTGTTGATGAAGGATATCGGCTTGAATTCCGGCTTTATGATTCCACAATACACTTCGGCAGCGCTGGTAAGTGAAAATAAATCGCTGTGCTTTCCGGCATCGGCAGATTCAATTCCAACTTCACTCGGACAAGAAGATCACGTAAGTATGGGCTCCATCAGCGCACGAAAATTGAACGAAGTGATCGACAACATCAGCAAAATTCTGTCGATTGAATTGGTAACTGCTGCACAGGCATTTGATTTCCGCCGACCAATGAAATCAGGCCCGATTTTGGAAGAATGTCATGCATTGGTTCGATCAAAAATCGACCATGCAGATCGTGACCGAGTGTTTGGGGTAGACATCGCCAAAGCACAGGAATTGATCACCTCACTTTCGCTGAATCAAGTGGCCAATCAAACAGCCAAAAAATTAAATATTTCACTGAACGGAGAATTTGATGAACCATTCGGACTTTCTTAATACCTACGCATCGCATCCTAACTACAAGTCCCCAACGGGATTGAAATTAAACGCAAAAAGTTGGCAGACGGAAGCGCCGTTGCGCATGTTATTGAACAACCTTGATCAGGAAGTGGCGGAAGATCCCAATGAATTTATCGTGTATGGCGGTAATGGTCAGGCCGTTCGAAATCGGGAAGCGCTGGAGATGATTGTGAAACAGCTTCTGAGTTTGGAAGAAGATCAAAGTTTGTTGGTGCAATCCGGAAAGCCGGTTGGGGTGATTCGATCGCATCCTGAAGCTCCGCGTGTGCTTATCGCAAACAGTAATCTGGTGCCCGAATGGGCTACCTGGGATCACTTCAACGAGTTGAAATCCCGTGGATTGATGATGTATGGACAAATGACAGCGGGATCGTGGATTTACATCGGAACGCAAGGGATTTTGCAGGGCACCTACGAAACCTTTGTTGCTTGTGGAAATACCCATTTTGGTGGTGACTTATCCGGCAAATTATTGGTTACAGGTGGTATCGGTGGAATGGGCGGAGCTCAGCCTTTGGCAGCCACTATGGCCGGCGCAACCTTTTTGGGTGTTGATGTGGATCCGACTCGCATCGAAAAACGCATCAAAACGGAATACATCGATCGGATGACACACTCGTACGAGGAAGCTATCAAATGGGTGCTGGAAGCTAAAGCGAAGAAAGAGAATATCTCAGTTGGTTTGGTTGGCGATATCGGAGATGTGTTAGAACGATTGATTGATGATGGCATCACACCGGATATTTTAACCGATCAAACATCTGCACATGATCCGTTGAATGGATACGTACCGCATGGAATTTCGCTGAAAGAAGCTATGGCTTTGCGCACTTCTGATCCAAAAGAATACGAACGAAGATCAATCGAGAGTATGGCGCGTCATGTACGCCACATGCTCACGTTGAAAGATCGTGGTGCGATCACTTTCGATTACGGTAACAACCTGCGCGCCTATGCAAAACAAGGCGGCATAGAAAATGCCTTCGATTTTCCGGGATTTGTTCCGGCCTATATTCGTCCGTTATTCTGCGAGGGGAAAGGGCCGTTTCGCTGGGCAGCACTTTCCGGCGATCCTGAAGATATTTACACTACCGATCGCGCTTTGAAAGAAGCATTTCCTGAAAACAAGGCGCTCATAAACTGGCTCGAAAAAGCCGGCGAACAAGTGGCTTTCCAAGGACTACCGTGTCGGATTTGTTGGTTAGGAATGGGCGAGCGAGAAAAAGCAGGAAAGATCTTCAACGACTTAGTTCGCGATGGTAAAGTAAAAGCCCCGATCGTAATTGGTCGTGATCATTTAGATTGTGGCTCGGTGGCATCCCCAAATAGAGAAACTGAAGGCATGAAAGACGGAACCGATGCAGTGAGCGATTGGCCGTTGCTGAACTTAATGTCGAACGCGAGTGGTGGAGCAACGTGGATTAGTTTCCATCACGGAGGCGGCGTTGGAATGGGATACAGCCAACATGCAGGAATGGTAGTTCTTGCTGATGGAACCGATCGAGCTGAACAATGCCTGAAAAGGGTGCTGCACAACGACCCGGCAATGGGAGTATTCCGTCACCACGACGCCGGATACGAACTTGCCACCGAAGTTGGCGAAGAACATGGGTTAATTTTATGATTTTCCGACCTCCTCTGTCTTCCCCTTTATAAAGGGAAGGACGCAATGGATGAGATGGTTGTTGTGAAAATCGTTTAGTGTTAATTAATTGAAGCCGAATACTGAGATGAAAGGTGTACAACTTTTATCAACGAGTCCTCCTCCTGCTTGTAGGAGGAGACAGTGGAGGTCAGAAACTGGTTGGTTGAAAAATCTTAAAACTTGCTCACTAATTGAAAACCTGGTCTTCCCCTTTAAAAAGGGGAAGGACGCAGTGGATGAGGCGGATGTTGTGAAAATCGTTTTGTGTTAATTAATTGAAGTCGAATAACGTGATGAAATGAGTACAATTTTTATCAGCGAGTCCTCCTCCTATATGTAGGAGGAGACAGAGGAGGTCAAATAACCCCATAAACTGCTCACATCAAAAAAACAGATAACCATGCTTTACGGACCGTTTACACAATGTTTGCCAATGACCGGATTACCGCTTCACGGCTCATTGACCGATGATCAGCTACCGGTGATTGATGAGGCTGGAATATTGATCAAAAACGGTCGGGTGCTTGAAATAGGAGCTTATGCAGAACTGCTTGAAGCTTTCCCCGAAGAGCAGCGCATCTCCATTTCGGATAAGAGGCTGGTAGCATTTCCGGCGTTTGTTGATTGCCACACCCATATTTGTTGGGGCGGAACCCGAGTGCACGATTATGCGATGAGGGTTGCGGGCAAAAGTTATCTCGAGATTGCCAAAGCGGGCGGCGGGATCATGGATTCGGTTCGGTCTACGCGTGAGGCAAGTGAGGAAGAATTGGTGTCCGTAATTTTGGATCATGTTCAGGAGCACCTAAAACGTGGAATTGGCACAATTGAAGTGAAGTCCGGCTATGGACTCTCGGTAGATGCTGAACTAACTATGCTGCGAGCCATAAAAACTGCAAATGAGCAAACGCCAGCTACCTTGATTCCAACCTTTCTGGGAGCGCATTTAAAACCATCTGACTTCGATGGATCAGCACGCGAATATCTGGAAATGTTGATTCGGGATGTTGTGCCGATTATCAAAGAAGAAAACTTAGCGTCGCGAGCAGATATTTTTGTGGAAGAAGGCGCTTTTTCGGTGGAAGATGCTGATTGGTATGCCAAAGAAATGCAGGAATTGGGATTTGAAATGACCATGCATGTAGATCAATTTACAACCGGTGGAGCAGAGCTTGCCGTGAGTTTAGGTTGCGTTTCTGCAGATCACCTGGAACAAACACAAAAAGTTGCGGCGCTTCGATTTGGTAATTCTGATACCGTGGCAGTGGCTTTACCCGGTGCTTCACTTGGGCTGGGCATGCAGTTTACACCGGGTAGGACTTTGTTAGATAACGATGCATGTTTGGCGATAGCTACGGATTGGAATCCGGGTTCTGCGCCCATGGGCGATTTGGTGACGCAGGCCTCCATTTTAGGTGCATCAGAAAAACTAACCATTGCTGAAACATTAGCCGGAATTACCTATCGCGCGGGATATGCATTGCGCGAAGACATGGGCACCATCGAAAAGGAAAAAGAAGCGAAGATCGTGGTGTTCGAAGCGGATGATTATCGATCTATATTTTACAGACAAGGGCAATTACGTCCACATTGTACCCTGATAGGAAGTGAGTACGTGATTTATGAGTAAAAATAAATTCAATATCGAACCGGTAAGTGACGGCAATTGGAGCGGAAGAATTGATTCAACAAGTGATACTTCACAGTTTAGGTTGCATCAAGTAGTGCAACAAAACCCGGAATTCGATCTGCTTAAAAAGGATCATGTTGGATTGGTGGGATTTAGCAGTGATGAAGGCGTGCGAAGAAATAAAGGCAGAGTCGGGGCGTCAGGTGGGCCGGAGTATTTTCGAAAATCGATTGGATCGTTGTGTTATTATGGTGGAGAGGACGGTTTTTACGATTTGGGTACGATAGGAGTAGAAGGCAAAGAGCTGGAATCGGCGCAGGATCGACTGTCAGAATTCATCCAATTATTATTGAAAAAAGGAGTTCATCCGTTTGTAATCGGTGGCGGTCATGAAACTGCATTTGGTCATGTTGCCGGTCTTTTGAAGCATTTAAAATCAACAAGTAATGAAAGCTTAGGAATCCTAAACATCGACGCTCATTTGGATATGCGGAGTTACGAAGAGGGCGCACATTCCGGTTCGTGGGCATTGCAAGCATTTGAGCTGGCCAAGGAGATGGACGTGAAACTCGGGTATCATGCATTTGGGCTAAACGAAGATAACAACACTCGGTTTTTGTTGGATCAAGCTCGCTCGTTAGGAGCCACTTGGAGTTCAAATGAAGAAGTCATCCATTCAGAAAAGGAGCAATTAGATAGAGTTAGGGAGTTTATAGAAAGCTATTCTCATATTTACTGCACAGTCTGCCTGGATGCTTTTGATGCAGTTAATGCCCCGGGAGTTAGTGCCCCGGCCTGGAATGGAATTGCACTTCAATCAGCTTTAAATGCAATCAATTTGGTTAAAAAGAGCGGGAAATTACTTTCGATGGATGTTTGCGAATTGAATCCTAAGTACGATAATGGCAACACAGTTAGAATTGCCGGAAGTATTTTTAATGCCTATTTGAGGTAGTTTGTTTGCTTAACCGCGAAGCTTCTCGAGTAAATCGTTTAGTTGTTCAGCTTCCTTGTCCGACAAATGATTGAATTTCGCATCTAATGCATGCATTTCGGCATCTATGGAAGACAGTAATTGCTCGCCATCCTTCGAGATAAAAACCTGAATCTTTCTCTTGTCGTTGGGACATGGATTTTTCTCAGCCAGATTTTTAGCCACCAATCTATCCACAATTCGGGAAGTGTCCGACATTTTGTCGATCATTCGATCACAAATTTCATTGGTCGAAAGTGGTTCGCTCTTTGCACCTCGTAGAATTCGCAGGATGTTATACTGTTGCTGGGTAATCTCAAATTGATCTAAAAACTCTTTGAACTCGTTTTTGAGCCAATTGCTGGTAATTAACAAGTTCACCCTCAGTTTATGCCATGGGCTTTGAAACTCTTTTTGTTGAATAAATTCTTCGGTACTTGTCATAGTGTAATAATAAAAATGGTAGTGTATTTCACCACCCGACTATCAAACAAATTGAAATTCAATAGTTTAGGTCTTTTAAAAATTCTGGTTAATAATTTAACTGCTTAAGATCGGTGTTTCAACATTGAATTAGTTAAACTATTAAATCTTTATGGTAAATATCCTCAATAAGGGATGATCCTAACTAATCGTTGATTGGCTCAAGTGGCGATTCAGGATGCTTCTTCCTACGACTTATCAAGGCAATCATGTTTCCGGTTAAAATTAGGATGGCGCCAAAAATACTGGTGCTTTTCCATTGATAATCTTCCAGAAAAGTGGAAATAATTAACGCAATTACCGGAGCGATAAGACTTACATAAGCGGCTTTTCCGGCCCCAATATTTCCTACCAAGGTGAGGTAAGCACTAAAGGCGAAAATACTGCCGAAAATAGCGAGATAAAGTAACGAAGAAACGTAGCTGATATTCATCGCGAATTTGAATTCTACGCCGGTTAGCAAGGCGATGAGCATCATGGCAGTTCCGCCGTAGGTCATGCCATAGGCATTGGAAGCTAACACCGACATCCCCTTCATTTGATTTCTGGCTGAAGTAATATTTCCCAAAGAAGCCACATAGGTGCCTCCGATGGCAAGAAACATTCCGGTCAGTTTTCCATCCTCAAAAGAAAATATGCGGAGGTCTTCCCAGAAAGTCATTGCCGTACCGAAGATGCCCAGCAAGCCACCCAAAATTACTTTCGATTCTATGGCTTGTTTCAACAGAATTCGAGCGTTTAGGATGTTGAAGAAAACCAATAGAGAAAAAATGAGACCAACCAGGCCACTGGTTAAATACAACTCCGACATATAGATCAACCAATAGTTAAAACCGAACAGCATGAGTCCTTGAAGTGCAATAAACCGATGCTCGCTGATAGAAAAGGTGCGCCAATGCGAACTGAATCGTAATCCAATCAGTAATAGAAGTCCGGCAAGCAAAAAACGGTACGAAACCGAAAGAATGGGATCGACATCACCAACCTGAAATTTAATTACGTACCAGGTAGAGCCCCAGATGAGGGTAGGCACGAGAAATAGAACTGCATTTTTCATGCGAGATGATACACCGTTATCCTGATTTTAGGAATAGGTGATTTTAATTAGTTATCTCCAATTACTAACCCATCCAGGGTTTTAAACCCTGGAAGGGTTGATGAAAAAATGGGTTCTACCCAAACTTCTTCGCTGCTAAAGCGGCCCCGATAATTCCGGCATGGTTTCGGTTTTTGGCAGGCACAACCGGAGTGTCAATGGTTATATAATCTTCAAATTGGTCGAACTTTTTACTCACTCCGCCGCCCACGATAATCAGATTTGGGTAAAACAGTTTTTCGAGGTGGCTTAAGTACTCATTCACCCGCAAACCCCACGTTTTAAAATCGAGTTCTTCATTTTCGCGGATGGAGTTAGCAGCGTAATGCTCGGCGATCATTCCATGCATTAAAACGTGTCCTAACTCTGTGTTTGGTAGTAACTTTTTATGATTGAAAATGGCCGTTCCGATTCCGGTTCCGAAGGCGGCAATCAGAACAACACCTTTTTCATTTTTACCGGCGCCGAATTTCATCTCGGCAAAACCGGCGGCATCCACGTCATTTACCAAATGTGTCGGGCAGCCGGTTACTTTCTCAATTTTAGCGGATGCATTCACGCCAATCCAGCTATTGTCGATATTTGAAGCAGTTCTTACCACTTCATCAACCACTGCCGCAGGAAAACCGACGCCAACTTGACCATGCCAATCAAAATGGCGAATAATTTTGGTGATGGTTTTAATCACCGCATCGGGCGTAGCAGGTTGCGGGGTTGGTATACGATGCCTTTCAGTTAGCAGGTTACCATTTTTTGTATCTACAATTGCTCCCTTTATTCCGGAGCCTCCAACATCTATTCCAAGTATTTTCATGCGTTAAATCTATTAAAGAAAATCAGAAATCTGAAATCAAATAACTAAGCTACACAGTGTACACACCGAGTAGTGTGAGGCATATATTCAAGCCGGCCAAATGGAATTGCTTGTCCGCATTTAGTACATAAACCGAAATCTTTCTCGTTGATGCGTTCCAGTGTCCGTTCAAGTCGAGTTATCAGTTTTCGTTTTTCCCGGAGTGCGGCTTCGTTAATACTTTTATTATTGATGGCATCCATTCTTGAAACCCGCCCAATAGAAGCATCCAGAGGCACAGGTTTAGTCAATTCTTCGAGTTCTGATATTTCAGCGGTTAACTCTGAGATCTTCTCATGAACCAATTGTTCTAATTGTTGAATCTCATTAGGCGACATGCAGCTATTTGTAATTAGGGTTGTTCGTATAGTGCAAATAATGAACGGTTTTTCGGTGTCTAATCACAGTTTATAATTAGAAAATCGCAGTTTTTTCCGTTTATTGATGGGGTTCAATTTGCAGGGTTCATCTATATGGTTTCGAATTTTATTAATGAATTAAAAAGACGGAATGTCTTTAAAGTAGCTACGGCTTATGTAATTGCCGGTTGGTTGATTATTCAAATTGTTACAGTAATTGAGCAACCACTTGCGCTTCCCGATTGGTTCGATACGGCGATTATCATACTGGTTGCTATAGGTTTCCCAATAGCACTCATCATTGCCTGGGCTTTTGAGTTAACCCCCGATGGGATGAAGAAATCGGATGAGGTTGCCATTGCCGAATCGGTAACAAATCAAACCGGAAAAAAGCTGAATAAACTAATAATCACGGTACTATCTGTGGCGCTGGTTTTTTTATTGAGTGAGCGCATTTTCTTTGCCGAGTCGACCTTTAAGGCGGATGATTCGTTTACTGTGCAGTCGGCATCTATTGCAGTTCTTCCTTTTGTAAATATGAGTAGCGATGAGGAAAATGAATATTTCTCTGATGGGCTCTCGGAAGAGTTATTAAATGCCTTAGCCAAAATTGAAGACTTACAGGTTGCCGGGCGTACATCTTCGTTTAAGTTTAAAGGCCAAAACGAAGACTTAAAATTGATTGGGGAGCAACTCGGTGTTAACACTATACTGGAAGGAAGTGTTAGAAAAGACGGTAACAGACTTCGAATTACAGCACAGCTCATTCGGGTTGAAGATGGTTTCCATATTTGGTCGGAGTCTTACGATCGTGAGCTTACCGTTTCGGATATTTTTGATATACAGGAAGAGATTTCGCGTCATGTATCTGAGGAACTAAAAGTGCAGCTGTTGCCGGAAGAAGAACTCGCAATTACTACACGGCCCACACAGGATATTGAGGCATACAATGCCTATCTGGCTGCCAATCAGATTGCAGCAACTCGACAGGCAGACGATTTAGAACGTGCCATTGAATTATACAAACAAGCTCTCCGATTAGACCCGGGATATGCTGATGCCTATGCTAAACTTGCGTACACCTATTTATTGCTACATGAAAATGGAGACATAGCGGTTGAGGAAATGAAAGAGTTGATGCAGGAAAACATCGACAAGGCGTTAAGAATTAACAATTCATTACCGATGGCTTTTGTTGCTGAGAGCGCGTTGTATCAATATTACTTTGATGATGAAAAAAGGCTTGAAAGCGCAATTAAAGCCTATCGCCTAGCACCAAACGATCCAGTAGTATTAAATACGTATTACTTAGCATTAAGAGCCGACAGTTTGGATAAAAAGTACGAGATGCTTAGTAAAGCATACCGTTTGGATCCTTTAAATTCTCCCATAGCTACAAACTATGCTAGGTATTTAATCGACCGAAAAAACGAATATGAAAAAGCCAATGAAATTCTAAATCGAACGATTGAACGGAATCCGGATTATGCTCCTGCGTATGCTACGAAAGCTTGGTTATTGCGAGATGTTCCATATGGGCAACTGGATGAAGCCTTCAAATTTGCGTATGAAGCATATCTAAGAAGTCCAGATAATTTAGATCTTATGCAATCGGTCAGTGATATTGCAAGAGATGTAGACCTGGCAGGACTACCCGAACATATAGCACGAAAAGGGATTGAATTATATCCGAATAATAATGCGGGTTACAGAAACTTACTGCTAACACTGATATATGAAGACAGATTGGAAGAGGCGGAAGAAATCCTGGATAGCTTTATTGAGTTATATGGTGAACAGGTAAAATCATTTTTTAGAATAGATATTACCTACATGGCATATTCAAGAGGAGATTATGAACAAGCCATAGAAATTTTGAAATTTGGAAATGGTACCGAAGTTTTTGATACAGGTGTTATCGAAAATAATTTTCATGAAACGTTAATTTGGTTTTATATACCGGTTTTGGAAAAGCTAGGCAGGAATGAAGAAGCCGAAGAGTGGGCAATAAAAGTTGAAGATTTTATGCTAAAACAAATGGCAGAAATGGATGAGGGCGAAGATTACAATCGAATAGTTGAAGAATTCGATTTATCAATTACAAGAAAAGATTACAAGAAAACAGCAGAGCTTTTTTATGACATTCATTTCGATTTCAACTCAAAAGCCAATTGGCCAATAATTTTCCAAAAAGAGATTGTGTACTTCGGTTTTAAAGAATCTGAATTCTACCCGGAAGTACGAGCGAAATTAGATGACGACTTAGCTGAAATGCGAAGCAATATCGTGAAGTATTTAAAGGAAAAAGGCGAGTGGCGCGAAGAATGGGAAGAGGGACTGAATTAAAAATGATTTCCCATTATTTGTCACTTCGAGTGAATACGAGAAGTCTAAAAAAAGGGGTACGGTTTAGTAAGTTTTTAGATGTCTCACATTGGTTCGACATGACAATACTAGAAGTTTTAAATTTTAAATTAGAAGAGTTAAATGGGCATTCAACTTTTAACTCTTGGCATTTAACATTATCGAATTGAATATTTCCAATTTTATACAAGAACTAAAACGCCGGAACGTCATCAAAGTCGCTACGGCTTATGCTATCGCTGGTTGGTTGATTATTCAAATCGTAACGGTGATCGAGCAACCGCTTGCCTTGCCCGATTGGTTCGATACAGCGATCATCGTTTTAGTAGCCATAGGCTTTCCCATAGCACTTATAATCGCCTGGGCATTTGAACTCACACCCGACGGGATGAAGAAATCGGATGAGGTTGCCATTGCCGAATCGGTAACCAATCAAACCGGTAAAAAATTAAATGTGGTAATTATTTCAGCATTGAGTTTACTCATCCTTGTTTTATTGGTCGAACGTTTCGCATTTGCACCGAAAGCTTCCATCGAAGAAAATCTGCCTAAAATTTCTACCATCTCTCAACAATCGGTGGCGGTGCTTCCTTTTGCCGATATGTCGGAGAATAAAGATCAGGATTGGTTTAGCGACGGCTTAACGGAAGAAATCCTGAATTCACTGGCTCAACTCCCCGAGTTAAAAGTCACATCGCGAACATCAGCTTTTCAGTTTAAAGGCAAAGACATCGACATAAGCATTATTGCAGATACACTTGGCGTGGCACATATTGTGGAAGGCTCGGTTCGGCGGATTGGCGATCGATTGCGAATAACCGCACAGCTGATTCGAGCTGAGGATGGCTTCCATTTATGGAGCGAAACATACGACAGCAACACCGAGAATTTGTTTGAGGTACAGACCGATATCGCTGAAGAGATTGCAACAACGCTTGATGTATTTCTAGATGATGAACGTCGTGAACGGATGTTCGCTTCAGGTACACGAAATGTGCAGGCATTTCAGGAATATTTAAAAGGCATGGAGCTTTTCAGGAAATCGCACGATGAAAGTGCAATAGATGGTCTTTGGGAAGCCAACAAATATTTTGATAAAGCATTAGCTCTGGATCCGAACTTTGGTCTGGCTTCTATCCAAAAAATGGATGCATATGCACACATGATCACTGACCCGGGCACTTCAACACTGGTAATGTCGTACGATGAAGCCAATCAAGGAATTTTAGAAAGCTTGGAATATGCTTCTGATCGACTTCAGGATCCTGCGCTAAAACATCTGGCGCGATTAAACGCCGTGTTCTTTAGTGATTCATGGTATCAACTCCCGGTTATTAAAGATGAAGTGAAAAAAGGGTTGGGTGATCGAACGAGTTTCCCGGTAGGTGGAATTTGGAGTGTTGAAATCTTCACGTTGCTTGGTGAAGATGAGCTGGTGTACAGCGATATTGAAGAAGAGGTAATGGTTGATCCTCTTAGTTTAAACTCCTGGATGTATAGAGGGATGGTGGCAATGAAAGAAGGCGATTCGGAAGGGTTATTAAATGTTGTAGAACGAGCAAAAAAATCGTTGGGAAATCACTCCTTTTTAAATGCCTTTGCACATGTGCTTCTGGGAGTAGATCAAGAAAAAGAACTGGTGCAAAATTTCTATCCTAACGGAGTCCAAAACTGGGGAGCCAATGATATCTGGAGCATTCAATTTAATGCCTTTCTAGCTGCCTATCTTGGAAATGAGGAAGTGGCAAACGAACTCTTAGAAAAGTATAAAAGCAAAGCTGATTTTATTGACGACATGTCTGTTATCACTTTGTATGCATTAGGCAGGGAAGAAGAAGCGCGGGAAGCAATTCGATACATCGACAGCATGCCGGGTGGACCTGCAAACCTTGCGATTGGGATCGTCGCTTTTGGCAATCGCTTATTTTTCGATCTGGAAGATGCTCCCAATTTATCGGCTCGATTTAAAGAAGCAGGAATTGATGTTTCTCGCCTAAAAAAAGTAGAATGGGATAATTAATAGGTAAATTTAGGCAATGAAATTGAGTCACTTTTTTAACGAACTCAAACGCCGCGATGTATTTCGCGTTGCTACGGCCTATACCGTTTCCTCCTGGTTGATTATCCAGATTGTAGTGTCCATTTTCCCCTATATCGGCATCGATGATTTCTGGATCACCACCATCATAGTTTTGCTGATTATTGGTTTTCCCATCGCTGTTATAGGCGGATGGATTTACGAAATGACTCCGGACGGCATCCGCAAAACCGACGAAGTGGAAGTATCGGAAGCCTTCGAAGAATACAGCGATCGAAAGCTCAATCGAATAATCATTGGGGTGCTCGCAACGGTAATCCTTTTCATGTTGGTTGAACGCGTTTTCTTTGCTGAGGGAAGTATCATCGAGCGCGATACCTTACAAGTGCAAACAGCGTCGGTTGCAGTTCTTCCATTTGTAGATATGAGTGAAAACCAAGATCAGGAATACTTTTCGGATGGATTATCGGAAGAATTATTAAACGTCCTTGCTAAGGTAGAAGGCTTACAGGTTGCAGGGCGTACATCTTCCTTTCAATACAAAGGGCAAAATATTGATCTACGATTGGTGGGCGAAGATTTAGGTGTTG
The DNA here is from genome assembly GCA_017643365.1 of Balneolaceae bacterium. Lineage (GTDB taxonomy): Bacteria > Bacteroidota > Rhodothermia > Balneolales > Balneolaceae > HXMU1420-13. Next base: position 182,782 of record JAEPNO010000006.1, read on the forward strand.
ATCACATTTTAGAAGGCAGTGTTCGAAAATTCGGTGATCAGATTCGGATAACCGCTCAGTTGATCAAAGCCGATGATGGATTTCATGTGTGGTCAGAGACCTACACGCGCGAATATTCGGCTAACAATCTATTCGATATTCAAGACGAAATTTCGAGCCAAGTTCTTCAAGAATTGCAAATCCGGTTGATCCCTGAAAAGGAATCACAACTTCAAAAAAACCTGACATCAAATACCGAAGCGTACGATTTATACCTCAGAGCTACGCAACTTTTAGTAAATCGGAATGCTAACGAAATTGAAAAGGCCATTGAGCTGTTTGATGAAGCCATTGCGCTAGATGCTGACTTTGCCGCTGCCTATGCTCGTCAGGCAATTGCCTATCATTTACTCAGTTTTTTCGGCAGTATGAACTCGAAAGATCTCAAAACCATAATGCGGTCAAATATTGATAAAGCCTTACTTATCGATGGGAATTTGGGTTGGGCGTACGCTGCACTAGGTTTGTATTATCAAAAAACCAGCGACTATGAAGCAGCTGGCACTGCGTTCGAACGAGCCTACGAACTGATACCGGGCGATCCTGAAATCATGATTTGGTATTCGCCCTACGCCGGTGATCCGGAGCTTACATCATCGCTTATCGAGCGAGCATATAAAACGGATCCCTATTCGCCAATCGTTATCGACAAATACGCACGACAGCTTTATTTGGTTGATCGCTTTGATGAAGCCGTTGATCTAATGGAGAAAAATATTCGGTTAAATCCCGGTTATTCGATGGCGCTAAGTTTGAAAGCAGAGTTTATTAAGGATCAACCTTTTGGGCAGTTAGACGAAGCCTTCAAGCTGTCTTATCAAGCGTATAAAAATGAGCCGGCAAACTTATCCTATATGCAAGCACTGGCAGAGCTTTCATTTGATTTGGGCTTTCTGAATATCGTGGAAGAAATGATTAGAGAAATGGAGCGCTATTATCCTGAGAATGCATTTTATATCACCTATAAGCAAGAATTGCATTACTACCGGTCGGAATATGAGGACATGCTTGAGGCAATGAAAGAATTTCAAGAGAAAGAAAATGTAACTCCTCAAGAGTGGTACTTTTTAGAAAACTATATGCGAGCGTATATAGGCGCAGGTTGGTATGAACAAGGGTACGATTATGTGAAAGAATACTATCCGTCGATTATCAATGGTGAGTATAATCCGGCGCAATATTTAACCTATGAGCTTTCATTTTTGAGTATTCTATTTGATCGGCTTGGTAACGAAGCGAAAGCAAATGAACTAAAAGAGAATGCTTGTTTGATAGCAACCGGATGGTTGCAAAACGAGGAAGATCCGGATAGCGAAATTGTACAAGATGTGTTTGACTACATGGATTGCCTGGCATTGAATAAAAACAAAGCCGAATTTTTACGATTGTTAGAGCAAACCCATTTTGAGAGAAATTCGAAAGCGAATTTGTATGAGTTTTTGGATGCAAATCCTATCTATGATTTTATCAAAGACGACCCCGATTATATTGCGCTGAGATCTAGGATGGAAGCAGATATAGACTCCATGCGCCAGAATGCGATTGAATGGATGAAAGAAAACGGCGAGTGGAATTCGGATTGGGAAGTGTTCGTGTACGATTTTAAGTAACGCTATTCTTGATACTTGATAAAAGCAGCGAGCCCAAACACCGGTCCGAAAAGCATTATCCAAAACACAAAGGGATTACCGGTTGCCGACCATATCAAATTTACCAGCTGAATACTTACGATGGTGATGGCAAACCCGATGCTGTTTACGATGGTCAGTCCCGTGCCCACATATTCCGATACCGCCGATTGAGCTACCAAAGTTGAAAATTGTGGACTGTCGGGAATCACAAAAATGCCCCATAAAAGCATCAACAAAAGAAAAAGCACCAACGGCGCGGTAAGCGAAAAGGGTAAGAGTAAACAACAGAGCCCGGATCCAATCAGCGAATAAAGCGCCACGTTTTTACTTCCCTTACTCTTAGATAAGTGTCCACCTATGGCACAACTGATTGCTCCCACTCCAATGATGATGAACGACCAAAAAGAAACATTGATAGATTCAGAATTGCTACTTACTAAATAATAAGTAAGCAATGCGGGCGTGAATGTCCAGAACGTATAAAGCTCCCACATGTGTCCGAAATAACCAAAAGCTGCCGATCGGAAGTTTTTGATTTTAAACAGTTCGATAAGAGCGTTAATCTTGAATTTGAAACCATTGCTTACCTTTCGGTAAGGACCGTTTTTTACTGTAATGAATAAGATCAACCCACCCAGAGCTGAAAAAATCGATGTGCCTACGATTACAAAGCGCCAAGGAAGTACCCCGCCCCATGCTTTAAGCAAATGCGGAAATGCTGTTCCTAGAACGAGCGCACCCACTAAATATCCCAGCGCTTTTCCAAGTCCGCCTTGGTGCCAATCGGAAGCAATCTTCATCCCAACGGGATAAATGCCGGCAAGAAAGAACCCCGTACCAACACGACTGAACATCACTTCTGTAAAACTCGAGCTCCAAATGGTTGTGAGGTTAAGCGCCGCTCCGGCCAGCGAACAAACTAAGAAAACTGCCACCGGCGAAAACCGATCGGCAATATTCAACAGTGCAAAAACCAGCGTACCGATGATAAAACCCGATTGAATCGCCATCGCAATAAAGCCGATGAACATTTCGAGCAAATCGAGTTCGGTGATTAGGTCATCCACCACGGCATTACCGGCGAACCAAAGGGAGGTTCCGGCAAATTGAGCAAAAACGATAACAGGTAAAACGTGTTTGGGGATGGATTGCATGCGCCAAAGAAACGAAAGAGCGAACTGATTGACAAAGTGATTTTATTAACTACATTGAGGTTAGTTATCAACTAATACAGCATCCATCATGTCAAAAGAGCTAACAAATCAGACTATACCTTGTCCCAATAGCGGATGCGGAGGACTAATTACATTTAACACTTCCGAACTCTTTCAAGGAAAAGAAATTTCATGTCTGAAATGTAATTCGGTAATTAGCCTATCGGATGAAAGTAATGAGCTTGTTGAGGATGCATTCGAGAAATTTGAAGCTATGCGCGAAAAGTATATAGAGAACAAAAGTAATGGTTGATTGGGGTGAATTTGAACTATTTCAGTAAATCTCCGTACGGTATTCGGTAGTTTTAAAACAGGGCAAAGGGCGCCCAACCCAAATGGATACGTTTACCATAGTAACTGTAATTGCAATAATCTTGTTTGCAAGATTGGGGATTAGACTGTTAATTGGGTGGATTAAAGCAAAAAAGAAAAATGGGGGCGATGTATAGGGGAATGAACATTTATTCTAGTACTAGCATTGAATTTGAATCGCTGTCTGATCAGATTCAAAGATATTTAGTCCAATTTTGGTATTTGTCGGGTCAAGCTGGGCCGAGACATCTATTATACAGTCCCGTTAGGGACACTATTTGGGTAGAACTCAGGTTAAACCCAAATAATCCCCGTGCCGTGAGGTACGGAATATGCATTGGCTTTAATCTGCTCAATATTCACAGGATGTACCTACGGCACATTGATGTTTTTATGAATGTTATTTCTACCGATGTTAGGTCCCTACGGGACGAATTTGTTGCTTGCTACCAATCAAAAACCACATTATTTAAACTGTAATGCTCCGCTTCTTCCGAAATATCCGCCAAACAAGTATTGAACCACTGATTAAACGGATTATGCGATGAACACGGATTTAAAGCATAGTAATTTGACTAAAAAAATAATTGGAGCTTCCTTTGAGGTGCATAATTTTTTGGGCAATGGATTTCAGGAAGTTATTTATCAAAGAGCTTTGGCCATTGAGTTTGAAAATGCGGAGCTGCCTTTTGAAAGAGAAATAGAGCAACAAATTTTCTATAAAGATAGAGACTTTCCGATTGGAACAAGACGAGCAGACTTTGTTGTAGATCAAAAAGTTATGGTAGAAATCAAAGCGGTTTCAGGGTTAAACGATGTACATCTTGCTCAAGCATTAAATTACCTCAAAGCATATCGTTTAGAAATTGGGTTGCTTATTAATTTAGGTGCAAAAAGTGTTGAATATAAAAGACTGATCTTGACTAACCCACAATCAGTGTAATCCATTAATCCATTAAATCTGCGATTCAAACACTTATGATTAGATTCTTCCGCAAAATACTATTTGAACCGCAGATTAAACGGATGTTTGGATTAGCACGGATTTTAGCTACCAGCCATAAATCCGCGGCATCCCTTAATCCCAATAATCCGTGGTTCAAAACCTATGCTTAAATTCTTCCGTCAAATCCGCCAAAAACTCATCGAACAAGAAAATGTTCGGAAATATGTATGGTATGCCTTAGGGGAAATATTGCTGGTTGTCATTGGGATTCTGCTGGCATTGCAAGTAAACAACTGGAACGAGCAGCGGAAAGCAGAAGAATCTTTAAAAATAGTTCTAAAAGAAGTTCAAGAGGATCTCTACAATGACTTAGTTGAGATTAGCCTTGCCCTTGATTGGCATATAGAAAAGGATAGTATCAGTACAAGAATGATCGAAAACCGATACGATATAAAAGATTTCGAGAATCCTGAAAATGAATATCTGTTTAACACTGCATTAAGCTATTATGATATAATTATTAGCGACCGTTCCTTCCAACTTTTATCTGATTTTAAAGACCGGGTACCGGCAGAATATCGAGGAATTATTAAACGTCTTAACAATCTATACATCGAAGATCAGGCGTATTTAAATCGTGTACAAGACATGATTATTGTGTTCACTATGGACTATAAGAACAACGTATTTAATACCCATGAATGGGCAACCCCAAGTCCCGATTGGCCATCTGAAGAATGGATTAGGTACTTCTCTGAAGACACGTATCATAAAAGAAAATTATTTCGATATCGCAGTGATATTCGGGGCCTCATTGGTTACGCAAAAAGAATGAAAGATAAAGCGGTCACTAATTATATGATTATCAGGTCACTTCTAAATGACGATTCCGAGCTTCCGAAGTTTGTTAAGGATTACGGGATGAAAGAACGCCCATCGTCGTTAAACTATGCAGGAATATATGAATACAGTAATGAGGATGGAGCGGTTGATCAAGTACAGATAAATGAACTGTACGATGTGTTTGTTTTGCAATACATAAACGACCGAGCTATGTTTTATTTTTCTGAAATTCTATTAGCTGAAACTGCTCCGGATATGCTTCAGTTCGCACTTGATTCCAGGGTTAAAATTGAAGTAATAAGAGACTCTACCGGGGCAATTGAAAAATTAAAAACGACCTCCCCAGATAATGACGATCAGGAATATTATCCCCTAGAACAATAGATATTCATATGCTCCGCTTCTTCCGTCAAATAACTTTTGAACCGCACCTGCTATACGAAGCCTTGGCGCAGTTTAGGATTAAACCGATGTTTGGATTAACACAGATTTTCTCTTTTTTGCCATGTCGAGCCTCGGCGAGTCATCTGCAAATTACTGTTAAAGGTATCGATAATATAGATTTCTCCCCTTCGACGGGCTCAGGGATCGAAATGACAAAGCGAATATCCGCGAAATCCAATAATCCTTAAAATCTGTAGTTCAAAGCCCATGATTAGATTCTTCCGACAAATATTATTTGAACCGCTGATTAAACGGATGTTCGGATTAGCACGGATTTTAGCTACCAGCCATAAATCCGTGGCATCCCTTAATCCCAAAAATCCGTGGTTCAAAACGTATGCTTAAATTCTTTCGACAAATCCGCCAAAAGCTCCTCGAAAACGGGAATATCCGTAAATACTTCTGGTATGCACTGGGGGAAATTCTACTGGTCATGATCGGGATATTGATGGCACTGCAGATCAATAACTGGAATGAGGGGCGAAAGGAATACCACAAGGAGATAAAATATCTGGAAAGGTTGCTGAACGAAGCTGAAAGAGATAGTGCAAGCTTACAGAACTCAATCGAGCTTGTTGAATACAAAGTAGAACAGGCAGAACGTGTGTTATCTGTGTTAAACAACCAAACAGAGATTTCAGACAGCGCAAAATTTGTTAGAGACATATTTCTGATTGGCCGGGGAGGGAGTTATCATCCCTATTTCCCCACCTATAACGAAATGATTTCCACCGGTGAATTGAACATCATTCAGAATGATGCTATTACAGATCAAATTTCCCGATATATAAACAGAGTTCAGAGTTGGGAGTCGTTTGTGTACGAGGATGGTGAACAACGCAGGTCGGCCTATATGCAATTTATTCATCACTACTTCTCTGCCTTGATTATGGATCATATCTGGGAAGTGGAGCGAGGTGAAGTAGAACTGAGCCGAATGAAGCCCCTTGGAATTAATCTAGAAGATTACTTTAATGACCCTTCTTCTGTATATCATGCCGAAGTTGTGGGGGCTCTTAATCAGGAATTAACCAGGTTATACAATCAGAATATGAACATTTATACAATACCCATTCTGGAATTGCTCAGAGATGAGCTGAACAGCCGGGGGGAATAACAATGTTTGTATCAGAAACCGGGAATATCCGAAAATACATCTGGTATTCGCTGTGCAAATTTCATTTTATGGTAGTTGAAATAAGTCCCGTTAAGGATATAACATTGGTAGACTTGAATGAACCTACGAGCCTTTTGCCGTCAGGTACAACCTATGACTGTTTGATGGTTAACACCTACAACCTAATCCATATTTTGGCTGTTTTTGTTATTATCAATCCTCACCGTGTTTATTTACAATCCACGGCGAACGCACCATTTAATACTTCGTACCTACGGCACGAGAATGAATGTTATTGATGATATTTCTACCAATATCCTGTCCCTACGGGACAAAATCGTTTGTTGCATCAAAACATATACCACATTATATAAGTAGTCATGCTCCGCTTCTTCCGCCAAATCCGTCAAAAGCTTCTCGAAAACGGGAATATCCGCAAATACTTCTGGTATGCCTTAGGGGAAATTTTGCTGGTGATGATTGGGATTTTGCTGGCGTTACAGGTGAATAACTGGAATGAGGATAACAAAGCCCGAGAGTACGAGCGTACTCTTTTAACAGAATTGCGGGTGGATATTAAGAATGATATCGATTTCTTCGGTGATCATTTACTCAATAACCGCAATGCTTATAAGAGGGATGTGGTTCATCACTATTTTGAGCAAATGATTAAGGGAGAAGAAGTTGATGCCAGTAAATTTAACAATTATCTGATTTGGTTAAAGTATCACAACACCTTTAATGTCAATGATGGGGCCTATGAGAGTATAAAATCTTCGGGAATAGATAAAATTTCAAATCGGGAGATTCGAAGCTTTATCACCAACTTCTATGAGTTTCAAATACCTAGATATGAAGAGTTGATCGATTTTTCTGTTAATGAATTGATTGATGCCCGCGAAAATGACCTCCCAGAGTTACTTGGCACTCCTAAATTTGACTTTAATAGTGGACTTGAGATCGTAGAACAGCCTGTAAATTTTGATATACATACAAATCTGCATTTTATCCGATTACTTGAAAAATCTATACAATTTGAAAAAAGCTCAACAAGGACCTACACCAGTATGTTGGAAATGTACAATGATTTAGACAGTTTACTTGTAGTAGAACTCGGGATACAAGACTAAACAATGCTCCGCTTCTTCCGAAATATCCGCCAAAAACTGATTGAACAAGATAATGTTCGTAAATACCTGTGGTATGCCTTAGGGGAAATTCTACTGGTGATGATTGGAATTTTGCTGGCTTTGCAGGTGAATAACTGGAACGAAGAATACAAGACAAGTCAACGCACCAATGCGTATCTGGAAACCCTTCTTACGGAAGTGCAGTCGAATACAGAAAAGTTAACTCATAACCTTGCACGGATTGATCAAAATATTGGCCGTACCATTTTGATTTTGGATCGGTTAAATACAGCCAGGCCTGATACAATAACCGATCAGCAAATTATAGAATTATTAAACGGAGCCGTTCTCCCATTATACCTTCAAACTCTTGATCGAACAGTATTTTACGATCTGATCTCTTCCGGAATACATGAAAATATTCAAGATCAAATCCTCAAGAAGCAGCTACTGAAAACCGGGGAGTTATTTGAATTCTACGATCTATACTTGTCTAGGGCAAACAGTACCTGGACAGATTACCTGATGCCCTACCAGATTAAAAATTACACGGTTATCAACACAATTGATACGCTCAGAGGCCATGCTATGCCGGATAATGATACTTTTATACACAAAGAAGCCTACATCAATAATCAGTATTTCAATAATCAACTGAGGAGTAAATTAATCTTCTACCGCAATTTAGCAGATCACATTGAAAGGATGAATTCTGATATGGAGCTGCTTGCAACGTATTTAAAAAATTGATTGTAAATGCTACATTTCTTCCGACAAATTACTTTTGAACCACACCTGCTATACGAAGCCTTGGCACAGTTTAGGATTAAACGGATGTTTGGATTAGCACAGATTTTCTCTTTTTTGTCATGTGGGGCTTTGCCGAGACATCTACAAAGTACCGTTAAAGGTTTCGATTATATAGATTTCTCCCCTTCGACGGGCTCAGGGATCGAAATGACAAAGCGAATATCCGCGAAATCCAATAATCCTTAAAATCTGTGGTTCAAAGCCCATGCTTAGATTCTTCCGAAATATCCGCAAAAAGCTAATCGAGCAAAAAAATATCCGAAAGTATTTTTGGTATGCCTTAGGGGAAATACTTTTAGTGATGATTGGGATTCTATTGGCATTGCAGGTTAATAATTGGAATGAGAAACGAAAATTAGCCAATGAAAGAATCGCTATCCTTGATAATCTTAATGTTGAGTTCAGTGAAAATGTATTGGAATTAAAAGTCAGCATTGCTCAATTAGATTCTTTAAAGTCTTCATTGGGTGAGCTTCTCCGAGTAATGCATGATCAGCCGGATACTTTATCGGTGGAGGAGTTTGAAATTCTTTTAGAAGGAACTTTTTTCACCCCTTCATACTCACCGAGCTCTTTTGTTCTTGAAGAACTTAAAAATTCAGGTGGATTAACCAGACTTGATGACCAGGAGTTAGAATCTCTTTTATTCGACTGGGAAAGACATAACGCTGAAATGAGAATTGTAGAGTCAGATTTTAGTAGCTATGGTTCGGATTATATCGAGTTTTTAACCGAGTTTGGCTCAGTCAGAAACTTAGATGTTATTATTGGGTTCATTCCGACACTTAGAAAATCGACAATCACCGAAAACAGTCTGGAAATGCTGAAAAATCCTGTTTTCGAAAATAAAGCAGAAAATTTTTATTTCCTCGCTTATCGGGTGAGTTTAAAATATTCTGAAACCGTACAAAAAGCAGATAGAATTATTGAACTAACAAAAAACTAAATGCTCCGCTTCTTCCGAAATATCCGCCAAAAGCTTCTCGAAAACGGGAATATTAGCAAATACTTCTGGTATGCTTTTGGGGAAATATTGCTAGTTGTGATCGGAATACTCATTGCACTTCAAATCAATAACTGGAATGAGGACAGGAAAGAGCGGGCGTTTGAAAAATATGTGTTAACTGAAATTCAAACTAATCTGATTCAAGATCAGCAACAGCTTCTTTCAAGTATCAAGCAAAGGCAAAAAGCAGCTGAAGCTATCATGATTATTAATTCTAATGTGATTGAAGATTTTACATCGGATGAATATGGAAAGCATGTAGCTAATTTATTCACTTTTGAAAGGTTCTTTCCGATCGTTAATGGATATGAGATGTTAAAAAGTAATGGTTTAACACTTAGTTCAGATGAGCTTCGATCTTTGTTGGGACAGTATTATGAATATGAGGTCTTAAGAGTGCAAAGTTCATTCAAAGATTTAGAGAAAGCCTTTTTAGAGGATGCTCGCTTGATACTTGAACAAGGTTTTTTTGACGAATTAGAACATGCGGTAATGGTTACATTTACATCTTTTCCGAATCCGGAACTTGAAAAAGCATTGAAAGAATATCTAATTGTGTATAAAGAGAATCACAAGAATTCGATGTTAAGCTTTGAACATTTCAAAAGCATTAATGAAGAATTGCTTTCTCAGGTTAAAATCGCCATTAATGATTTAAGTAACTAAACTGGCTCCAATAAAACCAAAAATGTTATTGGTTCCAGTTGCTATAAATTATTAGACAAAAAATAACCTGATATTAAGGCCAAATTTTAAAATGACTAACCCAGTAAAAAACCATCAAAATCCCAAAGCAATCGCCATTTTTATGGGTACGGTTGGGGTGTTTTTTGTGTTGATGGGCGCTGGAATCATTCCCATCGAGTTGCAAGAAAATGAAGCTCCTGCATGGATTATTACAATTTGTGGACTCATTTTTTGCATCGCTGCGGCACTAACGCTCCGGGGACAAGGCGACAAATTCAATCAGTTGCTGGCCTCGATTCTGATTGCACTTATGGGCAGCATTGGAGCTTGGGTTGCACTTTTTGGAGATGCTGATCAGATGTCGGGAGGAATCAATTTGCTTTCTGATGCGGGAAACATCACACTTGGTCGTATTGTTTTCGGGTTTGGAGCATTGGTTTGCTACGGCATTGCAATTCATGCTTTTCGGTTACACTTGAAAGAGCGGAAAGCAAGAGATTGAGAAATAATACACCTCATCTACACCTGCACTCAAATAATGAGTTTCGGTGCATAAATGTCTTCTTTTGATGAAGAAGGACTCGTTGATTGACTTCCTTTGTAGTTTTAAGATCGGTCCAACGAATTACTCGTCTGACCGATTGTTGTTTAGCTTTCTCGAGACTTTATTGTGGAGTGTCGAGGCAAATCCAAGCCACGAATCCGGTCACCTCGACAGGCTCGGTGACCTTTTGGTTGGCCATCCCCGCGGTGGAGTGGATTTAGATAAATTCGAAGCTTCATCACGATTTAGATGCCTGGCTGCGCAGGCATGACTAGATGGAAAACACCTCATCTACACCTGCACTCGAATAGTGAGTTTCGGTGATAAGAAAACACCTCATCTGTCTTCTCCTAAAGGAGAAGGACTCATTTATCGATTACGGTGCAAGTTTCACTTTTTAGTCATACCCGCGGAGCATGTTTAATGAAGCATTGATGCGTAGTTTAGGCGGGAATCTTGAGCTGTCTTCACCAGCAACAACACTTAGTGCTTTCATGCTTTCGTGGTAACCCTTAAAAAATTGCTCTGAAGAACATCACGGCAAACATTGCAGCTACAAAAGTTTTGATCATGGTTCCGGTTAGGAAGCCTAAAAAAGAACCCCATGCAGATCTAAGAGCTACATGCACATCTTGTTTGTAAAGCATTTCTCCTGCAAATGCGCCAATTAAAGAACCTAAGAAAAAGCCAATTGGCGGCATAAAGAACACCCCGAAAATCATTCCAATCATACTTCCGGTTGCACCGTATACGGTACCACCAAATTTCTTAGTGGTGTATGCAGGAATCATATTTTCGAGTACTAAAATGGCTACAATTACAATGGCCCAAACCACAAAAAATGTAGTGCTGTAGGTGGTAACGCCGGCAAGATGCAGAACAAATAGTCCTAAATAACTAAAGGGTAAGCCCGGAATGACCGGGAGAAAGGCTCCAATTAATCCAACGATGATTAATAAACCGGCAAAAAGTATCCAAATGAATTCCATATCAGCAATTAGTTATGGTGACTGTCACGGATTTGAACACTCGATGTTTCAAGGCTTCTAGATTTTAAGATATTCATGATCGAACGATGACTCGATATATTCACTGATCGACATATTCGCCCACTTATCGGATGAATTCTTTTTGATGAAGTCTAAATCATGCGATTGGTCATCTGCGTTGCGGAATAATAACGAGCTCAGATGATCCATATCCTGCTTACAGTACTCGTACAATCGATGATTGGTAACGGACACTCGTGAGCCGCCTAATATTTCAGCAGCAATGTTATAAGCCACTGTTTTCGCCATTATATCGGTGCAATAACGAGTTCTTGGCACTCCGCAAGGTACTCGGGTTTCGTCTTCTTGAGCAATGTGAACCGATCCGCCGGCGCCGTAAATATTTGGGTATTTCAAATGCTGAAACTCGTTGTTCACTTTTATCAATCCGGCAAAATTGGAAAGATTGTGGGTGGTTCGCACTGCATCGATGCCAGAATATTGAGGGATAATCATGCTAAAACTAGACTCGATTTCCTCTCCACTACTAAGTATAACTTTACCTCGTTTCAGCTCTTTAATCTCAGCATTGGTTCGCCAGTTGATGCCATACCGATCGAACAGATGTTCACATCCTTTCATCTCTTTATGCATTCCATCAATACCAAAATGGGTGAGATATGGCTCTGCCGTGATAAAATGAATAGGAACCTGATCTAACAAATCTTCTTCTTTCAGGTGATAAAGAGCATTTAACAAAAATTCGTACGCGGCAAAAAAGTAGCCCGACCACTGCGCAGCGCCGATCACCATCGGGCCCGGATTTTGCAAGAAATTTTTCCAGGCTAAACGAGTTCGTTCGGCTTCGTGCATCGTGCAAATCGAAAAAATATGATGCTCGGGAACATACCCTTTTATGCTGCTGTAATTGGGCTTTGTACCGGTTGCCAATACGAGATAATCGTAAGGGATATCCTCCTGATGCGTGTACACTAGTTGGTCTTCTAAATCGAAACCATATACGGTAGACTGAATGAACTCAATGCCATGATCCTCATAAATCGGGCGAGTATCGAAAGAGATATCCTCCGAATGTCGATATCCAAATGGATGCCAAACCAACGAAGGTAAAAACGTGAACTCCGGTGTTTTATCGATTACAGTGATGTCATGCCTGCCCTCAAATAACTTGGCTAAATTAAGTGCCGTTGAATACCCTGCAAAGCTTGAACCTACAATTACTACTCTTTTCTTCATGATAACCTCCCCATTTTGGATGCATGAATCACGTTACTTTCTAAAATTGAAGATTGTGTGAATTTAAGGCAGAAAAGCGCTTTTTCATAAATAATTCATACGTTTTATTTACTCTCAGAAAAACTAACGGAGATACTATGGCTGCAAAAGAAAAGTACAAAGGCACATTGGGAATATTAACCGGTGGTGGAGATGTGCCCGGATTGAACCCGGCTATACGAGGCGTAACGATTCGGGCATTGCGAGAAGGATATAGAGTGATTGGATTTAGAAGAGGTTGGGCTGGATTAATCGATATCGTGCGAGATAAGAATGCAGATAACAGTAATAACTTTATTGAACTCACCGAAGAAATCGTAAACAAAGCGGGGCGAACCGGAGGGACCTTTCTGCATACATCAAGAACTCGACCAAGTCATGTTAAAAAAGCGGTGGTTCCCGATCACTTAAAAGAAACGTACACCGAAGACGACAATGACTTAACACACGAAGTGCTTAAGAATTTGGAATGGGTGGGCATCGATTATCTTATACCCATTGGTGGAGATGATACCCTGAGTTACGGCGTTCGGCTGTACACCGAGGGATTTAAAGTTGTTGCGCTTCCCAAAACCATGGACAATGACGTGCCCGGCACCGATTATTGCATCGGATTTAGTACATGTGTAACCCGAACCATTCAACTAGCTAATACATTGCGGACCTCAGCAGGTTCGCACGAGCGCTTTTTGGTGATGGAAGTATTTGGCCGATATGCTGGGTTTACCGCGATGTTGCCCACAATGGCCGGTGCAGCCAGCCGCTGTGTAATTCCGGAATACAAGTTTGATATGGAGCAACTGGCAGAGCTAATGAATTATGATCGCTTGAAAAACCCAAGCCGCTACTCTATGTTGCTGGTATCTGAAGGGGCCATGTTTGAAGGTGGAGAAATGGTATTTCAGGATGCCACGACCGATGCTTATGGGCACAAAAAGCTGGGAGGAATCGGTGATTTAGTTTCGGAAGAACTCAAACGATTATCGCCTAAATACAATAATGGCAAAACGGTGAATATCATTAATCAAAAGCTGGGGTATATGGTTCGTGGTGGCGATCCGGATGCTATCGATTCGATTGTGCCCATGGCGTATGGTAATATGGCCTTCGATCTGATTAACCAAAACATACACGGGAGAATGGTGGTGCTTAAAAATGGGAGATACGACAACGTGCCGATCGACATTGTAACCAGTAAAAAGAAGCTGGTAAATGTTGATCGCCATTATAACACAGAAAGATTACGGCCTTACTACAATAGTTTCGAAATGCAGCCGTTGTTTATCATGACAAGCGAATATTAGGTTAGAATATTTGATTTAGATTGAGAAAAACCCCGGCATCTTTCAGGTGTCGGGGTTTATTTTTTACGTGAATAAGGTCAAGCATTTCCAAAAGTCCGGTGAAGCTCCGGTTGGATTGCTTTAAAGGTAATTCGAAAGTAGCTCCCAATTGTTAAGAATAAATGAAGTTGAAAAACCGCTTTTCCAATATCCGCTTGCGGTCGAAGATGTGAATAGGTATCATCATCAGAATTTGTGATAAAACCCCAAATTAAACTTTATGAGTACAAAAACTTTTTTCGGGCATCCAAGTGGATTAGCCACACTCTTTTTTACCGAAATGTGGGAGCGTTTCAGCTACTATGGTATGCGCGCCCTCTTAATCCTTTTTATGACAACCCCGGCCATTTATGGTGGTCTGGAATTTGATGATGTAACCTCGGGAGCCATCTATGGATTATACACCATGGGCGTTTACCTGTTTGCACTGCCGGGAGGTTGGTTGGCCGATCACATCATTGGCTTAAAAAAATCGGTTTGGTACGGTGGTATCATCATTACCATTGGCCACTTTACCATGGCAGTTCCGGGAGTTGTAGCGCTTTTTACAGGCGCCGACCATAGCGGCGGTGTAACTGCATTAGATACCTATTCATTTTACTTAGGCCTTGTGTTTATTGTAATTGGAACCGGGATGTTAAAGCCTAACGTGAGCAGTATTGTTGGTGAGCTTTACGGTGGAGCCGAGGATAAAGACAGTGCTAAACGCGATGCCGGTTTTTCTATTTTTTATATGGGGATAAACATCGGAGCTTTCTTAGCGCCGCTTGTTTGTAGCTACTTGGCTGAAGAAATTAACTGGCATTTAGGATTTGGCGCAGCCGGACTTGGTATGCTGATTGGATTGATCCAATACCGCGCAACGGCCAGTAATTTAGATGGTGTTGGCGATGCTCCAGTTTATGAAACTCCTGAAGCTCAAGCCAAAGCAGCCAAAACTGCTAACATTGCAAAAATTGTAGGTGGAGTTGTTGTACTTATTTTTGCCCTCTTCTTTTTTGGGGTGATTTCGATAGATGCCGTAAGTATTGCGAATGCATCTAAATACATTATTTCTACCGCAGCGGTGCTATTCTTTGGGTATGTGCTGTTTTTAGGTGGATTGAATACCGAAGAGAAAAAGAAAGTTGGGGTAATTGGATTACTCCTCATTTTCAGTGCGTTATTCTGGTCAGGATTTGAGCAAGCGGGTTCAACATTGAACTTATTTGCCGAGCGTTTTACCGATCGCACAATGTTCGGGTGGGAAATTCCTGCCGGGATGTTTCAAAGTATCAACTCGATGTTCATCATCATTTTTGCACCAATATTCGGTGCAATGTGGGTTTGGTTAGCGCAGCGAAATATGGAACCAAGCTCACCGCTCAAATTCGCTTTTGGATTGATTCTGCTTGGGGTAGGATTTATGGTGATGTACTTTGCAGCCAAAATTGCCGCTTCCGGCGATCTTGCAGCTCCAACCTGGTTAATCTTCACGTATCTGTTTCACACCTTTGGCGAGCTGAGTTTAAGTCCCGTTGGTTTAAGTTTAGTAACCAAACTATCACCACAGCGCTTTGCAGGACAAATGATGGGGATGTGGTTCCTATCAGTTGCGATGGGTAACCTGTTTGCAGGTTTAATTTCCGGTTCACTAAGTGGTGGAACCGAAGATGCACTAGCCTCCATGCCAAGCCAATACATGCTAATTGTTTACACCACCGTTGGTGCCGGAATCTTGTTATTATTGATCTCGAAACCGGTTAGAAAACTAATGGGTAACGTCCACTAAGTACACTGTTCGTTGAAATACAAAAGGCTTCCTTACTAACCGGGGAAGCCTTTTTTTATGTTGAGTGCCGTAGTGAGGTGGTAAAAACCAGAGCTCACTTCTCCCGCCTCCTTCGACATGCTCAGGAACCGGCGGGATCGTGAATGTAGGCTGAATTAAGTCTTAAAGCAGGTCATCCAGAGCGGGAGCGATGGAACCGAACGAAAAAGTGGCGCGAAATATATTTTCTACTATATATCCGTTTAGATCCTTCGGAAGTATCCTCAGGATGACATAAGTGTGAAAATGTTGCTAAGTATATTTAAATCAATAATCAATTCAATTAAAACCCCCGTCTCCCTCGAAATGCTCAGGAACCGGCGGGATCGTGAATGTAAGCTGAGGTAAGTCTTAAATCAGGTCATCCAGAGCGGGAGCGATGGAACCGTACGGATAAATGGCGCCAAGGATCTTAAATTGAAGATCGTTGTTTCAACAGTCATTACGAAGAGTTCCGGATTTTGAAAACGAGATCAGAATTAATTTAAAAAGTCCTCTCCCCTAAATATAGGGGAGAGACAGAGAGGGGTCAGAAAAAAAGGACGGCGTTCGGAATTATTCAGATCGGGTTTAATCAGTGGTTCACGAAGGCATTCCGAACGGGGCGTTTGTAACGAGTTTAAGGTGTTATGCTGGGTATGCTATTAAAGTAAGCTGTCAATTTTGTTTTTAATTGCTTGTATCGCTTCTTTCTCAGATTCTTTATTAACATATATTTCTTCGTTACCAACTTGGAAACTAGCTTTCCAATGAAAACCGACTTTCTTACCGGTAGATAACGAAACTGTACAATCTTTATATACGAATGTAGATGGGTGATTGGACTTAGAATTTCTATCTCGAATTTTCCATTTCTCAATCATGTGATCTTCATAAACTTTCTCATCAAGAGATAAGAACTGAGAATAAGAAATATATGTGCCAGCTAGATACTGGCCATCTTTTGTAACAAAGTATATGGAACCTAAATGCTGAGGTTCCGGCTCTTCCGAAGCCATATACCATTTATCTCTTTCGTATGAAATGCTCATTATAACTTACTCCTTGAAAAGATCTTCGATACTAGATAATCGAGACTTACTTTCTTCAAAAATAATTTTTTCCCAGTGATTTACTAATGAAATAAATTCTTTTTCCACAGATTCTAATTCAAGTTCCTCAATTGATGCTTTCATTGAATTAATTTGAGAACCAAGCGCTAAAAGAACAGTTTGAGTCCGAATTTGTTGCTGCAGGACTTCATTAAGTAAATTAAAATTTTGCTCGAAATAGTCCTTTCCTTTTGGTTTAAAATTTTGCGGTGTCATATTCTATTTAGTTGTGGTTATGGAATTATATTTGCTATACATCTTTCGGTTAAATTATTTCATCTGTAATAAATGTATATGATTCATCTCGAATATGCACGTAAGCAACTGATTTGCCTCAGCCTGGGATATTGAATCTGTTACTCTTAAAAAGCAAGAATTAACAAATTTTTCCCTCTCATGATGCAGGAGTTGAAATCTTTTCATTCATTGTTGGGGTGTTTTGAATCAATTATTGATTTCAATTCCTCTGGCACTTGCTATTCCCCATATGTATTCTGCGCCATCATCGCCTGTAATAATGTCCACATAGAAGTTTTTTGTTGTTTGTGGAGAAATGGTAATATTATCGCTGTAAACTTTGGTAACTATTTCGCCATCCAATTTGGTTCTGATTTTAACTTTTAGTTCAGTCACCCTAATTTTTTCATTTCCGTTGTAAATTTCCCCGCCAAAAGTATTACTGTGTGAAAGTTTAGCACGACCTTCCAAATTGTCTAATTCTACTTCGGTTAGTTCTCTTGCCTGTAACACAACACTCTCGTTTGTCTGTTGCGAAAATTTTTCTTTACATGAATAAATAATAGCACGTGTTGCTATTTCATTCATGTCCTCTTTTAAGTATTTGAGAATACAGTCATCATAGTTTTGAGGTTCTTTTTCACAGGCTATTAATACTGAAATTGTAAAAAAAGAAAGAAATACAGTCTTGATTAAATTCATGTGGATTTCTGATTCGTTTAAAGCAATCTAATATAATACTGATGAACTACTTCATCGACGATAAATGTATATGATTCATCCCAAATATGCACGTAAACAACTGAATTAATTCTGCTTGGGATAATGAATCGGTGACTCGGAACGAGCAGGACATAATGAATCCAAGCTCCATTTTAACTTGAAGTAAGTCACTATAAGAAATAATACAAGTCATCCAGAGCGAAAGCGATGGAACCGTACGGATAAGTGGTACAAAATTTAATTTTTACCACATATCCGTATAGATCCTTCGGAAGTATCCTCAGGATGACCTAAGTGTGAAAATGATGCTAAGTATATTTAAATCAATAATCAATTCAATTAAAACCCCGCCTCCCTCGACATGCTCAGAAATCGTCGGGATCGTGAATGGAATGCTTTAACCAGCTACCGAACCAGAAATCTAAAACTATTTCTCATCCTGAAATCGCAGGGTTAAAACCCTTGCTTGTATATGTTCGAGATTAAAGCACGTTCATAATCAAGCTAATCCAATAATCCCTTAAATCATGGTATAATGATAGAAAGAGAGTTAGGCGGACGCTGCGCTTTCACTTAGTATGACTTTAATAAATAACGCCGAGACATTTTCGACAGTCGCCCAAATCAAGTAAAATCGTTTGTCGTTTGTCGTTTGTCGTTTGTCTTCCGTCATTATTCCTACTGCTCAAAATCCAATGGCGGTGGGCCCGGAGGAATCATCCCTTCATACTCATAATCGCCTTTACGCTCGTGGAACTCAGCCTTCACCTGCTCAATCAACTCGGGGTTGGTAAATAAATCAACCATCGTCATCGACAATGCCTTTGAAGCATAGACCAGTCCTTTATGCCCGATCGACATTCCACCGGTTGCCACAACTGCCCACGAGTGCCAAGGTGTACCCTTTGGCGCAGTGGTTACTCCCAGCCGGATGGTTGGCGCCACAAAACTCACATCACCCACATCGGTGGAGCCTCCCATAGGATGTTCGGCAGTTTCTTTAAGTGGATTGATTTCCATATCGATGCCCACTTCTTCTTTGCCGGTCGCCCGTTGAATGGCTTTCGCAAACTCTTCCTCTTCGGGCGTGTATTCGATGGTTCCCAGCGTTTCCAGGTTAGCCTGCAAAGCGGCGCCTCCGGTTCGGTTAGGCAACACTTCGTGAATTCCGGAAATCAACGACACTTGATGTTCTACATTGGCCATGATTGCGGCTCCTTCGGCCATCGCCATCACGCGCTCGTACACTTCTTGCATTCCGGCACGTTTAGTATCGCGCACCCGCACCCAGATTTTAGAATAATCCGGAACTACGTTCACCACTTTTCCGGCATCCTGAATGTGATAATGAATACGAACCGTTGGCTTAATATGCTCGCGGTACATGTTGATTCCATCGGTGTATAACTCCAGTGCATCGCCGGCGCTTCTACCATTCCAAGGATCGCCGGAGGCATGCGCAGCCTGACCATAAAACTCAACCAGGAAATCAACCAATGCTAAACTGCTTTGTACATTTGCTGAGGTTTCCGCACTTGGATGCCAGTCCATCATCACGTCAATATCATCGAACAAACCTGCGCGAATCATCCAAAGTTTACCAAAGAACTTTTCCTCTGCCGGGGTGCCGTAAAAACGAATAGTGCCTTCAAATTCGCCGGATTCAATCATTTCTTTGATGGTGATTGCCGCCCCAAGCGATGCCACGCCGAATAGATTATGCCCACAGCCATGACCGGGAGCACTTTCTACCAATGGAGATTTAAACGGTTTGGTTTCTTGGGATAAACCGGGTAACGCATCAAACTCGCCCATAATACCGATGGTTGGGCCATCGCCACGGCTGTATTCGGCGGTAAAAGCAGTCGGGATTTCACCAACCCCACGTTTTACGGTAAAGCCATGCATTTCGGCGAAATCGGCTAAGGCTTTGGCAGATTGATTTTCTTTGAAGGCGATCTCCGCATATTCCCAGATGTCGTCGCTGAGTGCGATTAAATCGGCGGAGTGTTTTTCAACGCGGTCAATTGCTTGGTTTTTTAGTGCATCAACATTTGTTTGTGCCGATAGGGTAATTGAAGTCCCCATCAACAAAAGTAAGAGCAAAGGTAGTTTTTTCATGATAGTCGGAGTTTAGAATCTGGTTGCGATACCAGCTTTTAGGTAAGGATTGAAGTCATCGTCGAAAACGATTCCTAAATCGATTTGAGATTCAGAGTGGATTAAGTGAGCGATGCCAAATTCATAGCTATTGGAATCGAAAAACTTTTCGTCTTTATAAGAATAGCCCAGATAAACCGAGGTGCCGGGTGTTATTACATAGCCGGGGTTTACTGTAAAGTAAAAAGTGGGGTTATCAAGATCGCTGAAAGCATAATTACCAAAACCAATATTGGTATTAACTCCCAAATCATCGGTTAACGTAAAATCAGCTAAAAAATAAAACTCAGTGAAGAATTCGGTCTCGTCTGCATTTAAAAATGGTAATGACGTTCGATTCATGGCAGAAACTTGTAACGAACCATCGTTGGTGTTGTAGAGTTTATGCTTAAGGATTAAGTATTGAGTTGACAGTTTGGAATCGCCATTTTTCGGGATTACTAATGAGCCTGCTTCAAGCTGGATTTCAAATGCGTCGGTTAATCCCGCTCTAAAGAAAAATTCACCTATATTTGATTCAGATTCCAAGAAGGTAACTCCCGATTCGATTCCAAACATGCCTGTAGCTGTAGTGCTTGAGCTATAGCCAAAACCCGGCCGATCCGGACCAAATGAATTCTGAGCAAACAAAGTACCTGATGAAATTAAGAGAACTACAAAAAGAGAAAGTTTTTTCATTACTGATAAAGTTAGTATCGAATTTTGGTTTGGGTGACGACTAATGCAATGATGTTAAAGGATTTATAGTAGAAATAAGGATTATGAAAAACAATACAATGCAAGATTCGATTGAGCAAAAAAAAGCAATTGCCGCTATTGCAACTCCGGTTGGTGAAGGAGGAATTGCTGTTATCAGGGTTTCTGGGAAAAATGCGATCACAAAAGTGAATTCGGTATTTAAGGGAAAAGATATTGAGGCTCAGAAATCACACACCGTTCATTTCGGAAAGATTATTGACAAGCAAGGTCTTCCTGTTGATGAGGTGTTAGCCACTATTTTTCGATCACCAAAAAGCTACACCGGCGAAGACACGGTTGAAATTTCGTGCCATGGTGGGGTGTTGGTTACCCAAAAAGTATTGGAAACTATTCTGGATGCTGGAGTGCAGGCCGCCGAAGCCGGCGAGTTTACCCAACGAGCGTTCCTTAACGGAAAAATGGATTTAGATCAGGCCGAAGCAGTAGCGGATATCATCCATGCCAAAAGTGTGAAAGCGGTGGATGCAGCACATCAGCAGTTGGAAGGGCGTTTAGGCGAGCATATCAAGAAATTTCGGCAACAAATTATTGATGCCACGGCCATGGTTGAGCTGGAACTCGATTTTATCGAAGAGGACGTTGAGTTTGCGAATAAAGAGCAACTCATGAAATTATTAGTGGATGTTTCCACAGAGATTAACTCGTTGCTGGAAACCTACGAAAGCGGCAGGCTGGTAAAAGATGGCGTAAAAACGGTGCTCATTGGTCGCCCAAATGCAGGAAAATCTACCCTTTTAAATACGCTGGTTGGCAGTGATCGTGCTATCGTAACCGATATTGCCGGAACCACTCGTGACACCATCGACGTAGACTGGAATTACGAGGGACTGTTGTTCAAATTGATTGATACCGCCGGATTGCGCGAAACCGACGATGTGGTTGAGGCTGAAGGGGTGAAACGGTCGCAAAAAGCATTTGAGCAAGCTGATTTGGTGATATATCTGAAGGATTTATCGCATGCATTTACTACCGAGGAACGAGCTGAAATCAATGAATTTCAACAACGAGCCGGTGAAACGCCGTTTATTCTGATCGGCACCAAGGCCGACATCGAACAAGAAAACGAATGGCGCACGGAATTTGATCTGAAGATATCGGCACTTTCGGGCGATGCCATCAATACACTGAAAGCAACACTGAAAGAACGCGCGCTCGAAAATAAACACTACGATGCCTCCAGTTTGCTGGTAACTTCCTCTCGCCACCGCGATGCTTTAAAGAAAGCGAATGAGCAAGTTCAGGCCGCCATCCATGGTTTAAATATGGGCATGACCGGCGATTTTCTTTCTATCGATTTGCGGGCGGCATTAAATGCTTTGGGCACCATAACGGGGGAAATCACCAACGAACATATTCTTGATTCGATATTTTCGCGATTTTGCATCGGTAAGTAGTGGTTAATCAGTACTCTGATTCTAGTGTGAGAAATTCTACCTGATGTTAGGCACTGCTTGAGTGCTTATTAAGATTAAAGAAGCGGCTTTGCAGTCCGATGATGGAAGGGAAATAAGAAATAGAGAGGCCTGTAAGATGACACTGCCTGATGAAAATAATCCTGCTTGGGCTAGGCTTGTAACCGGAAAAGTTAGCCGTGATTTTGAGCTGTTTGCTATCAAAGTTTTGATAAGCGAATTAAAGCAAACTTTTTTAACACAGCCAACAGAAGCAACACTGCGAACGTGTTCGCGAAAGCTCTATTCATTTTTCAAAAACAATAAAAATAATCCTCGTGCAATTGCCGACTTGATGAAAATATTTAACTAGCTGATTTATGAAAACACAAATCAGGAGCGTTGGCCAAGTTTCTGCATTAATAAAAGCAGGAAAAACACTACTTATCGCGGGCGATGAAAAGCTGATTAAACTTTTGCCGAAAGGCGACTGGATCGCGGGGACCATTCCATATTTTATGGATTACAAAGGTGGGACGTTCTCTGAATCTGAGTTATTCATCACAGAATTGCCCAGGTTTATTACTGCAACAAAGCATCAGGTATATAATAACGAAAATATACATCGCGTGTATGGCGATGCCTTTAACCATGGCTTCAGTATCATCATCATGCCTTCCGGTAGCGATATTCATTCTGCCTTTGCACTAAATTGTGGCAAGTATCATGGCTTTGCTAACAAACCATTGGTGGGCTGGGTTTCGGGTATTAATCTAGATAAAGCAGAATATACCACACCTAAAGTATTCGATGGAAAAACCGGGGATGAGTTAACCGACGAAGCCGTGGTGATTCACGCCTCGCTACCTACGAATAAAATCGCTTATGTCGATATTATCAACATTTTTGAACAAGGCGACACTGACGAATTAACATTTCCTGTGGATGGCTTTTTAACCAAAGATGTTATTGTAAATGGAAAGCGAAAAAAATTCGCCAAGTATTTAGAGAGCAATAAAATCAGTCTTAAGCAGCCTTTGGTAACCGATTCTTTTGGCACCATTTTTAATACGAGCTTCCAGAAAATCGAAAATAATAAAGTGTATTTCTACGCACCTGTTTTCAGCAATACAGTGTATAAAATTGCCAAACCCATTAAGGATTACGTATTCGAGTTTTTTAAACAAATTCCGATTGGCGTTAGCAGGAAGGTAGTTTTTTCGTGTAATTGTATCCTTAATTACCTGTACGCAGAATTGGAAGGTCGGCCAACTTTTGGCTTTGCAGGCCCGGTAACTTTTGGTGAAATAGGATACCGTTTATTAAACCAAACTATGGTTTATCTCACCATTGAGGATATTGATTAACTCCTAGAAATAAAAAAAGCCTCTTTTGGTATAAAGAGGCTTTAGAAAAAGATCGTACGACTTAGTTATCGTCGTTGCTGTTATCCTCGGTTGTTGCCGGAGGAGGTGGTGTTTGTACCGGAACAGCTGATTGAGTTTGCGAAGGTGCGCTAATGTCGTTAATCGGGGCGCCTTGCTGCAATACCGAGTTGCCTGATTGTTGGCGATCGATAGCAAAGTTTGCAAGTACGCAAAGCACTAAGAATGCACCGCCTAAAATGGAAGTTGCGCGCGATAATAAATCGGCAGTTCTGCGAGCTCCAAGTCCACCGGCACCGGCGTCAAGTCCGCCTCCGCCACCAATTCCGGAAAGGCCTTGACCTTGCCCGTTTTGCAGCAGCACTACTAAAGTTAATAGTACGCAAATAATTGTGATAACAGCTATAATTATGTTGTAAAGCATTTTGTAATCAACTAAACTTTCAAAAGACTACTAAGATACCCAAATTTTGAATATGAAACCAAGCAAAAGCATCATCGGAAAACAAAATGGGTGAAAGAATTGAAAACATTCGTCAGGATTTGATGGATTATTTCATCAACTCCCCAGATTTGACTGCCAAGATTATCGAAACTCTTGGGGTTTTTGTATTGCTATGGCTGTTACGGTTAATCATTCTTAGGATTGTTACCTCTAAAACAGAGAACATTCGCACACAATATAAATGGCGTAAAAACCTTTCATACGGTAGTTTTTTTATAGGATTTTTAGCGGTAATCCAGATATGGTATTCGGGTATTCAATCGATAGCTACTTTTTTGGGTTTATTGAGTGCGGGTGTCGCCATTGCCTTGAAAGACCCCGTAACCGATTTAGCGGCTTGGATGTTTATTCTTTGGAGGCGCCCGTTTAATGTTGGGGATCGCATCGAATTAGACAATTACAAAGGCGATGTGATTGATATTCGCCCTTTCAAATTCACCATTCTTGAGATCGGGAATTGGGTTGGAGCCGATCAAAGCACAGGCCGGGTTATACATGTACCCAATCACAAGGTGTTTTCGCATCAATTGGCCAACTATACTAGCGACTTTGAGTTTATATGGAACGAGGTACAAGTGTTGGTTACCTTCGAAAGTGATTGGAAAAAAGCGAAGCAGATTCTGTTTGATATCATCAACGAAGTATCGCAGGAATTTATTCAAAGTGCCGAGCGACAAATTGCGAATGCATCGAAATCGTATTTAATCGAGTTCAGATATCTAACTCCGATTGTGTACACCGATGTGAAGGCAAGCGGTATTAATCTAACCGTTCGATACCTTACAAATCCACGACGCCGGCGCGGAACTTCGCAAGTAATTTGGGAACAAGTACTCGATGAATTTCAAAAACATGATGACATCGATTTTGCATATCCGACGATCAGGTATTACGAAAATCCTAAAGAAGGAAAACTCGGAACACGCCCCACCGAATGATTGCATTCAAAAGATGTATTTAGTAATCACTAATCATCTTCATCCCGAACTTTTGGGATAGGCTGTAGCAACTCCGGTCCGTTATTGTCGAGATCATTCACCAAATCGGGAACTCTGAAAATGGTCATGTCCGGCATCATCAAAGTATGCTCAAATCCACTTCTGATAATATCAGATGCAGAGCCACAGCACCAGTTCTCGTATTGATTGGATTCTAAAATAGCCGGCATACTTTTGTTAATCGGCTGCAGCAGAACGTTGGCATCGCGAATTAATATGGTAAAGCGTTTGTAGAATTCATCCTGTTGTGTGATAAAACCAGCTATGCCAATGATGGGCTGCGAGTGAATGCGAACATAAAATGGAAGAGAGCCTTTGGTTACCTGATTCCAAACATAAAACCCGGATATAGGAACTATGCAAGGTGCAGCAATCAAATGCTGTTGTCGAGGTTTTAACGCCTGATCGTTTGCGATGTGAGGGGTTTGGGCATCCCAAATAGCCAGCTCGATGTTGTTAGATTGGCGATTACATTTCAAGATTGGAAGAATTTGACCCGGTGCAGCATTATATGTGGGATCAAACATGTTTTCGAGTTCAAATTTTACATTAAATGCTTCATGCAATTCGATAGAGTTGGTTTGTAAAACATATCGCTGCATATCGAAACGAAAACTAAATTAGTAGTATAATAGGTGCTTATAACAATTAAATATCGGCGTTTAGTATGAACCCCTTTATAAATAAATCTGAGATGAGACTTAGGGCCGGATTTCGTATTCCGGTTTACCTTTTTATAACCTTTCTCATCATGACCATAGGCAACTCATTGCCCTTGGGCGGAGTTCAATATTTTGTTACCTCAATTCTCACATTCGGGTTTTTCTGGATGGCGTTCCGGTTTGTGGATAATCGATCGGATATTAAAGCAGCCGGACTGGAACTTAGCACCGAATGGTGGCGTGAATTTGGCGTGGGGTCAGGCATAGCAGTTTTGGCAATGCTATTTATTTTTTTGATAGAATGGGCAAGCGGGGATATAATTTTTATGGGTTTTAGTTGGCAAAATGCGGCCGAAACCAGCTGGATAATTCCGTTTTTCTTGTTCTTTATTCAAATGGCGAATGTGGGATTTTATGAAGAAGTAATGAGTCGGTCGTACTTAATACCCAACTTCAAAGAAGCATTCACCATCGGAAAAGTTACCCCCAAAAATGCAACCGTTATTGCAATCCTGTTTAGTTCGGTAATTTTTAGTTTAGCTCATGGTGCCAATCCTAATCTCACCTTTTTAGCATTAATCAACATTGAGTTGGCGGGGATAATGTTAGCCATTCCGTATGTGTTAACCGGTAGACTTGCGTTTTCGGTGGGCATTCACTTTGCATGGAATTTTGCCCAGGGCGGAATCTTCGGATTTAGAGTAAGCGGATTACCGATTCGGGGATCACTGGTTCAGATTCAACAAGCCGGAAACCCAATGTGGACAGGTGGCTCTTTTGGTCCCGAAGGCGGCTTGATCGGAACCTTAGCTATTCTGTTAGTTGCTTATTTAACCATCGTTTGGATAAGAAAATCGCAGGGAAATCTAGCATTGCACCCGTTTTTTACAACTTCTTATCAATAGTGTCCTAAACGTTTTGAGTTTCTTTTAAATATAGCATTTCTAAGTCCGCAGGGTATATTATTTTCT
>JAEPNO010000007.1 GCA_017643365.1 Balneolaceae bacterium
GGTGTCCTCCCTGGGTTTATTAGTCTCAAAACTCTAATCTAGGTGGGGACATCCTTTTTGTAAAGATCAAGCGTTTCCCCATGGGGATCTTCGACAAGCGTTTCCCCATGGGGATCTTCGACAAGCGTTTCCCCATGGGGATCTTCGACAAGCGGACTCACCCCTGCGCTAAAGCTTCGGAGTGCGGGCACTTCCGAAGCTTTATTAACATTCACACAAGGCTCGCCGCCTGTCTACCGAAGCCTTTGGCGTAGGTTGGCTTAAACGCAGGGTCGTTAGTTGGCTTACTCTATGAAACAGGCATTTTTCAAAATTTTAGTAGCAGTTCTTCTTTGCTTCTTTTTTGCTTCCTGTGCTATTCACCAGCCGATGAGTGAGATGGTTATGTTTCAAGAAAAGAGAGCTTATTCTGATTCAACCTATTTCTCCAAGTATAGCCATAGCATTGCAAGTGCTAATACTGATCATTTCCTTGAATCTGAAATCATAAAATACACCAGGGAGAATTATCCAGAAGGAAGAGAGATGAATTACGGTAACCCCATCGCATTAACTACCAATTTTATTTTCCTCAGTGAAAAACATAAAAACATTGGGTTTTCTGTTTCCTTAGCTCCTCTGGTCATGGGCTCGGGAGTCGATGCAACTTATAATGTATTTGGAAAATACTATTTCACGGCAGCCGCAGGCATGGGTCGTGACATTAGAGACTATCAATCTCAGTTCATTTTTCAGCGTCGAGTCTTGGACGGAAATCCAATCGGTCTTTCATTTGGAGCTTTGGCTAGGAAAAGTTACCGATTTGTAAGTATCACTACCGATTATATGGGAGGAGATCATATTGATTATTATACAAATTCTTTCGGAATACGCTCGGTATTTACTTACTCACCAATATCGGAATATGGCTCCTCAAGGTTTTTTATTCATGGTACAGGATCTATTAATTACGACATAACGTTGGAAACTTTTTACCCAAAGCTTGGAATTTCGTTAGGTGTATATTAAATATCGGCCAATTAACACCTTTTATAAAAACAGAATCAAGTAGATAATATTTTTCCAGCTCTGTTTGAGCTTTTGTTTACTGTACTTGTTCGTTGTTACCTTCATTGCTCACCCCACATCTTCCAGCAACAAATGAGTTCAAAAAGATCTCAAAACCGACCTACCCCTAAAAACCCGATATCGTAACTCGATTCGCCTTGTGTGACTAGGTCCGCGAGGATCTCCCCCACTACCGGCACGAATTTGAAGCCATGACCGCTAAAGCCGGTGGCTAGTACGATATTGTTTTCCGAATCCGGAAGGAAATCGATTATAAAATGCTCATCGGGCGTATTTGTGTACATACACGTCGTTATTTCGATGGGTTGAGTTGCTAAGTCGGGCAAATATTGCTCCAAAATAGATCGCAGTTTTGCTTCTTCAACTTCACGATCAAAATCATCCATTTGTTGCGGCTCTATGCTTTCAGCTACGGTGTGATGGGCAAATTTGAAATAACCATTTTTTGGCGATTGCTCATCGTTTAGCTTAGGGAATCCATAATATATCCCGGGCACATTCTTATCCGCGATAATCCACGCCGGCATAGCGTCCGGATATTTTGGTGCCGACGCCCCCGCTTTCACCCATCCGATTAACTGTCGGCTTACGCTAAGCGGTAACTTTGCATTTGGGATCAATCCCGACACATACGCACCTGAGGTAATCACCACTTTCTTTGCCTGATATGTGCCTTTGTCGGTTTTTATGGTGATGGCGCTTCCATCCTGCTCTAAGGTCTGAACCGATTCATTGAGCAATATCACCGCTCCCAGACTTCGAGCCGCTTCTGCGTACGATTTGATGGCTTCATCCGCCCGAAGATAGCCGGCGTCCACTTCCGTAAACGCTTCGAACGTACTCGGTAAATCAAACCATGCTTGTTCCTGATCGGTGCAAGCACGAAGTTCGATGTTGTTTTCAGTGGCGGCAGCCTGCACTCCTTTGATAATCGGGTGATCTTTCTCTCCGAAATAGGCAATTCCGCTTTTTGTGAACAGCTTTCGGCCTGATACTCGTTCAATCTCCTTCCAACCGCGGTAGGCCCCGTTCAACAACGGAATGTAATCCTGACTTTCATAATATGCCTTGCGAATCAAACGGGTTTGACCGGAATGCGATCCTTTACCGTGCACCAATCCGAATTGCTCGATGCCCGCGACTTTAAATCCGGCTTTTGCCAGATGATACAAAGCGCTGGAGCCCATCGAGCCCAAACCGATTACAACTGCGTCATACATTAGTGTTGGGGCACGTAGAAGTTAGATAATTCGCGGTCATATCAAATTTGCTAAGCGTTAGCCTAAACCTGTCATTCAGATCCGCCAGCTGGCGGAGAAGAACCTAGACGGATGATTATTTCTCTCACGCTAAAAAGGATTTAATTTTATCAACGTTGATTGCTGTTATTACTAAAAGTTAAAGCTTTTCCTTCTACCCGTTCAGATCCTTCTCCCGACATAAATCGGGATCAGGATGACTACTCGAGTCTACGAATTACCTTTCAACTTCAAGGCTTACATATTTCGGCGATATTGGCCACCCACTTCGTATAGTGCATGCGAAATCTGTCCGAGCGAAGCCACTTTTACCGTTTCCATCAACTCTTCGAAGAGATTCCCATTATTTCGGGCAACCTCTTTCAGGCGCTGAATTGCTTGCTCGGCCTCAGATTCGTTACGTTTCCAGAATGTTTCCAGATTCTCAATTTGCTGCTTCTTCTCGTCTTCGGTAGATCGGATAAGCTCAATAGGTCCTTCGTCTTCATCGGCTTTGTCGTTTAGGAAGGTGTTCACCCCGATAATCGGAAGTTCGCCGGAATGCTTTTTACTTTCGTAGTACAAACTTTCATCTTGAATCTTTCCACGCTGATACATGCTTTCCATAGCGCCTAAAACTCCACCACGTTCGGTGAGGCGATCAAATTCGGTAAGGATGGCTTCTTCCACCAAATCCGTTAGCTCGTCCAGGAAGTAAGAACCTTGATTGATGTTCTCATTTTTTGCCGTTCCAAGTTCCCGGTTGATGATCATTTGGATGGCTAAAGCTCTGCGAACAGACTCCTCAGTAGGTGTGGTAATTGCTTCATCATATGCATTGGTGTGCAACGAGTTACAATTATCATAGATCGCCAATAATGCCTGCAAAGTAGTTCGGATATCGTTGAATTGAATTTCCTGTGCATGCAACGAACGACCACTGGTTTGGATATGATATTTCAGTTTTTGAGAGCGGTCATTCGCACGATATTTATTTTTCATGGCAATCGCCCAAATACGTCGCGCTACCCTTCCGATCACCGCATATTCAGGATCCAATCCGTTACTGAAAAAGAACGACAGATTGTGAGCGAAGTCATCCACGCTAAGTCCGCGTGCCAGGTAATATTCCACAAAGGTAAATCCATTTGCCAGCGTGAAGGCGGCTTGAGTAATCGGATTTGCACCCGCTTCGGCAATGTGATATCCCGAAATAGACACCGAATAATAGTTCCGAACCTTGTGCTCGGTGAAATAGGTTTGAATATCGCCCATCATCTTCAAGGCAAACTCGGTACTGAAAATACATGTGTTTTGCGCCTGATCTTCTTTCAGGATATCCGCCTGAACGGTTCCACGAACTACGCTTAGCGCTTTTGCTTTAATGTTTTGATAAGTCTCCTGATCCAGCAGCTTATCGCCGGTCATTCCGATCAAACCTAAACCAAATCCATCGTTTCCGGCAGGCAAGCCATTTGCATAGTTCGGCTGAGCAACTCCACGCTGCTCAAAGTACTTGGCAATCTGCTTTTGAGCTTCTTCCCACTTGCCTTCCTGTTTTAAATGTCGCTCCACTTCCTGATCAATCACCGTGTTCATAAACATGGCTAAAATCATCGGTGCCGGACCGTTGATAGTCATTGACACAGATGTAGTTGGCGCTGTTAGTTCAAACCCGGAGTAAAGCTTCTTCATATCGTCGAGCGTACAAATACTAACACCCGAATTTCCAATTTTCCCGTAGATATCAGGACGGAATCCGGGGTCTTCGCCGTACAAGGTAACCGAATCAAAAGCGGTAGATAATCGAGCTGCAGGCAGCCCCTCACTCACGTAATGAAAGCGTTTATTGGTTCTTTCCGGAGTTCCTTCACCGGCAAACATACGGGTTGGATCTTCACCCTCACGCTTGAACGGAAATACCCCCGCAGTATATGGGAAATAGCCCGGTAGATTTTCCTTCAATGCAAACTTGAGGCGTTCGCCCGAATGCTTGGTTTTCGGAACTGCAACACGCCGGATTTTAAGCCCGCTTAAAGACTCATTGTATAATTTATTCTTGAAACTACGTCCGCGCACCTGCACTTCCAATTCATCCTGAGCGTACTGCTCGGCAAGCTCATCCCAACCTTCAAGCACACGTTTTGGCAATAAATCGAGTTGATCTTCCCATTTCGATTTTAACTTGGTAAGTGGACTTAATACATTCTCCTTATCTACTCCATCCCAATCGTTTAACTGCTCTAAAGTTCCTTTCACTTCATCCCATTTCGAAGCAATTTCAACTTGTTGCTCAGCCCAGGTGTGGTAGTCTCTTATCGTTTCTGAAATCTCTGATAAATAGCGAACTCGTTTTCCGGGGATGATCGCCTGACTCCGAATATCTTCTGAAGGCTCAGAATTCACGTAGATCTGCTTTTCCCAATCTAATCCGTACTGTGTATTGATTTTATCAACCAATGCGCTAAACAAGCGATTTACGCCTTCGTCGTTAAATTGGGCAGCGATTGTAGGATATACGGGCATATTTGCCGGATCAGCGTGCCATTGACCAGAATTGCGTTGCATTTGCTTGCGCACATCACGTAACGCATCCATCGAACCTTTCTTCTCGAACTTGTTCAACACCACAATATCGGCCAGATCAAGCATATTGATCTTCTCTAACTGTGTAGCTGCGCCATATTCACTGGTCATCACATACATCGAAATGTCTGTGAGGTCTACAATTTCAGTTCCACTCTGCCCGATTCCGCTTGTCTCCACAATAATTAAATCAAATCCGGCCGCTTTGTACAATGCGATCACCGCTTCCAAAGCTTCGCTGGTTGAGCGATTTGATGCTCGTGTTGCCAGACTTCTCATGTACACCCGCGGTGTATCAATACTGTTCATTCGGATGCGATCGCCAAGTAAAGCACCACCGGTTTTCAAGCGCGATGGATCTACCGAAATGATCCCAATATTTATGTCCTCAAATTCGGTTAAAAAGCGACGGACAATTTCATCGGTCAGTGAGCTTTTACCTGCCCCACCGGTTCCGGTAATCCCCAATAATGGAACCTGATTTTTGTTGACATCTAATTTAATTTTACCGTTGTCTGCGAGTAGTTTACCTGAATCAAACTTTAGAATTTCATCGGTATGATTCTCTAGTGCGGTGATTCCTTTCGCAAGCTCAACAGCTTCTTTATTTTTGATGGAATCGGCATCCACTTTATAGTTTTTGATGGTATCGAAATCGCATTCTTTCAGCATGAA
The DNA here is from genome assembly GCA_017643365.1 of Balneolaceae bacterium. Taxonomy (GTDB): domain Bacteria; phylum Bacteroidota; class Rhodothermia; order Balneolales; family Balneolaceae; genus HXMU1420-13. The sequence goes on from JAEPNO010000007.1 coordinate 5,568, forward strand.
ATTAATCATGCCTTGCAGCCCCATTTTACTTCCGTCTTCAACAGAAAAAATTCGGGTCACCCCGGCGTTATGTAAGTCTTCAATTTCTTCGGGGACAATCACTCCACCGCCGCCGCCGAACACTTTGATATGCTCGGCACCCTGTTCGCGAAGTAATTCCGTCATGTATTTAAAATATTCTACGTGTCCGCCTTGATACGAACTAATGGCAATACCTTGCACATCTTCCTGAATGGCACAGTTCACAATTTCGTGCACCGAGCGATTATGACCCAAATGAATTACCTCAGCCCCACTACTTTGCAAAATTCGACGCATAATGTTTATTGAAGCATCGTGACCATCAAATAAACTGGCAGCAGTTACAAAACGAACTTTATGTTTTGTGTGGTAAGGGGTATTCGAATACAATTCTTGAGTATCGGATGATGAAACAGGATTTTCTGACTGTGTTTTTAAAGACATCTGTGATGTTTGAATTTTATTGGAAGCGATTCCAAAGATACAAAAATGCTGTAGCGGATGCATCTTTCAGAATAGAACAATCAATTCAAAATCGACTTATTCTTGGGCACGCTTAAAATGAAAAACTTATGGACTATCTTTTCTTTTCGACAATGGTTCGATGAGGAAATGGGATTTCGATCCCTTCTTTGTCGAACCTTTTTTTGATGCTTTCCAGTAAATCGCAGCCCAATACAAAGGCATCAGCAGAATCTTTGGCATTGGCCCAGGCTCTCAGATTCACTGAAGATTCTCCCATCGATATTACCCGAACATGCACTAAAGGCTCGCCTTTTTCTTTTTGCTCATCTGTTCTGGCGTCAATAAATAGTGGATGTGCGGCTACTTCTTCTTTCATTATTTTTTTAGCCAGATCTATATCGGAATCGTAACTGATGCCCATTTCTATCCATTTAGTAATTCGGTCGTCTTCGTAATTTGAGTTCACCAGAATTTCGTTGCTTATCACCGAGTTTGGGATAATGATTCGCTGATTCAGAAAATTTCGAATCACTGTATGTCGAAGGTTTATATCTTCAACAACTCCACTTAAGGTTGTACGGAGCTCAATACGGTCGTTGATTTTATAGGGCTTAAAAATCACGATGAAAATTCCGCCGATAATATTGGCGAGTGCCTGTTGCGAGGCGAATCCAATTGCGATGGCTAATACTCCGGCACCGGCAAACATGGTGGTTGCCAACACTCGAAGCTGAGGAATCATGTAAATTGAAACGCCTATTCCTGTTATATAAATAAGTACTCCAACCCCTCGTTTTAGGAATTTTAAATTTGTGATATCATCATCGTCATCAGAGTCTTCGGTTCGCTTGATGGCTTTGGTAAACAAATAATTTACCGTGGAGGCAATAATGATGGTTCCTAAGATGGTGAATACCACCAAGGTAAATACCAACCATTCTTCGGGGATAAGATTTTTAAGTGGGCCTTGCATTAAAATTCGATGGTTACTTGAGAGGTGAAGCCTGTTTGTACTTTTACTGATTTTCGGATGATAAAAGGCTCAGGTGCGGTATATGGCGAAACTGTTCCTTTATTCCATATTCCATCTCCGTTTTCATCTTTAAATATCCTTAAAAGATAAGATAATGGCGGCAAATCGGTGATGGTTGTTACATCTGTCAATGTACCTTCATAAACCAGTTCATTTTGAATATTTTCGAGCTTGTAATGAAAAACAGGTAGCGTGGTGGAGTCGGCAACAGCACTCGTATCCATAACTGCGATTTCAATTTCGCCAAGTTCGGTGTTATCCCAAATTTCCGGTGTGTATAAAGCACGACGTTGTGTAACCGGGTTCCAAACCAGAAATTGATAATTAACTCCATCGATCCATTGCTCTTGTGGTGGAATTATAAGTCGATTATGATCGAAAGCAAGATTTGGCCAGTCATCGAAAGAAACATCTCCTTCAACTACCACCAACGAATCGAACAGCGTTCTGGAATTTATATTCGCCGCATATTTTATAACATAAGGCTGAGTTGGAAATAATCCCGAGTTTGTTTCTACCCCAATAATCCGCTGTGCAGTTGTGTCGGGCTGATCGCTGCCAGTAAATCTAAAGGTTCTTGAAATTACTTCGTTACCTGCTTTATCTGTGATTCCGGAGACGCTCAATTCAAACGTTCTGGAAGCAGTAAGCAACGAATCTGATTGAGCAAAAATAGCGTTCTTTTCGTCTTTTTGAACATATAATGGATTTGCCTCGCTATAGAAAACTCCTGTTGTATCGGTTATAGTGATGGAAGCTGAATCGGAAAGTACCACATCGTCATTAAAACGAAGTCGCAGTCGCTGTTCAGAAAATAACCCTACCCCCTGCAGCTTCGGCGCCAATGAATCTTCGAAAGCGATATAAATTGTTCCGAGTTCAACCGAATCCCCTTTTGCCAATTCTAATTGGTCGATCTCAAACGGACTGGCTGTTTCATTTTCAGGATCCCAAATTTTATTCCTGTTCCGATCATCAAAATAAAACGCTTTATAGGTTCCCTCGCGTAAATACGAAAACTTGAAATATCCACCGGTATCGGTTTCGGCAGTGTAATTGTATGGCGCTTTTAAATCGATGGGCGAACGATACAACGCTACTTTTCTTGTGGTTTCACCGGCTCCGGTATCTGCATTTCGAATTCGGCCTTTAATTATTCCCCGATCGATTTCATCCCCTGTTGAAAACGCAATTACTGTTGGTGTTCCGATTCGATTGCCTTTTGTATCAGAAATTTGCCCCCCAAGGGTTACAATAATGGTAGTTGAATCGGGCAAGGGATCTTCAAATTTGATTGCCAATCGTTTTCGCTTCCAATCGGTGGAGTAGGTTGCGCCAAAATCCGGTTCGATCGTGATGTTATTATTAATCGAATTTCGATTTACAAATTCATCGAAATAAAATAATACTTCGTCGTTTTCGAAATTTGTAGTTCCGGTTTCAGGTTCTGTATATAATATAACCGGCCCTTTTTCGTCTCTTGGTCCGCCTGTAGGTCCTACGGGAGTAGCACAATAAATAAGTGCAAAAGCGACAATTAAAAATAATGGGAAAAGATTCTTGGGATGCAATGCGTTTATGTGCAGATTATTCGTTGATTGTATGTATCTATTTGCAGAAGTTGCCGTTAAATTCGGCAATTTTAACCAAAAAGAACGTACGTAATTAGTTTTTGCTTCAACGCAAAGTAAGAAGAATGAGCATATCTCTGGGGCGATTTTTTTTAGTGATTATTTTTGCTGCATTAGCATCATCGTGTGGAGCTTATTTACTTGATTCTGCTCAAAACGATTTGCGTGATTCTTTCGCATCCGGCGATTTCGAGTCTACCTCAGCAATGATGGAATCGCTTGAGAAAAAAGGTGTTTATACCGAAAAAGATGCAGTTTTACTCAATCTCGAAAAAGGAAGTGCGTACCATTTTTCCGGCGATTATTCAGCAAGTAATAGCTATTTCGAGCAGGCTGAGTTCAACATTGAAGATTTATATACCAAAAGTATATCCAGAGCATTAAAGTCGTTTTTGGTGAATGATAATCAACTGTCTTATGATGGTGAAGATTACGAAGATGTATATTTGAATGTTTTTAAAGCGCTCAATTATATTCATCTCGAAGACTTTGAAGGTGCATTAGTTGAAACCCGCAGAATTTCATACAAGCTTGACCAAATCAATACAAAATACCGCGGATTGGTAGAAACACTTTCGAAGGCAGATACCACGAATACCGGTTCTGATAAGTGGTCTACGGGCAAAAGTAATATCCAAAACAGCACTTTGGGTTATTATTTGGCTACAATTTTATATGCGAAAACGAACAAGCCGGATGATGCCCGAATTTCGTATCAGAATTTATTGAAAGCTCATCAGGAGCAATCTTCCTATTTTCTACTTGACGCTTATGATTATCAAAAATTCGACAAGCTCACCAACCCGGATGCCTATAACGTGCTGATAAAAGCTTTTTCAGGCCGTTCTCCGATGAAAGTGCAGGATGATTCACGAATTTATTTCGAAGATTCGGATACGTATATAAAGTTCAGCTTTCCGGTATTATTAAAATATCAAAGTGAGGTTTACTCCGTTTCTGTTTCTGTAAATGGAACAACTCAGGAAGAATTAGCTACGATCGAACATTTAGATAAAGTGGCCGGTGAGGTATACAAAGTAAAAGAACCGTTAATTATAGCAAGAACCATGGTGCGAGCAACCTTAAAATCGCTGGCTTCGAACCGCGCTAGTAATAAAGTAAGTGAAAAGAATGAAGGGTTGGGTAGTTTGTTAAACTTCCTGGGAAAATTAGCTCAGGAAACTACCGAAAAGGCTGATTTAAGAGGATGGCAAACAATGCCGGGCACTTCTCATGCCACAGTTTTAAGTTTACCGGCAGGTGTGCATTCTGTACGAATAGATTATCTTGATCGGCGTGGAAAAGTACTATTTTTTGAAGAACAGGAAATTGAAGTAACAGAAAACGATGCACTAAAACTGGTTGAATCAATTTATTGGAATTAATATGAGTCATAAGTCGATATTCAGGTATTGTCTGATCCCCTCTTGGATGCTTCTGTTGATTGTATTTAACAGTTGTGGAAGTTCGTCAAAAACGCCCAAAACACTACCGGATTGGGTTTCTGATCCATCTTCTTCTTTCAGTGATCGCCAATATTTAATGGCTGTTGGCAGTGGCGATACTTATAACGAAGCCCGGTCGGATGCCATGCTTTCGTTAGCACAGATATTTAAAGCCAGTATCGATGGAACTCAAAATTTGTATTCGGATGTACTGGAAGTCTCAAAAACCAATGAGGATTTTACTTCTAAACAAACCATTCGTCTTATCAACGAAATAGAGATTGGTACCAATGAAGAACTTCAAAACGCCGAAGTTTTAACTTCTGATACCGGAAAAGACGGTGTGTATTATGTGCTGGCAGGTTTTAACCGATCTGAAACCGCAGATTTATATCAAAGTGAACTCAGTAATAATTACGAGCGTATTGACCGGAACAAACTGGAATTAGAAAAAACCCGGGATCAATTTTATAAGCTTAGATTTCTAAAAGAGAATCTGTTACTTGTCCGCATCAACAAGCGGCTTTCATCGATGCTTGAGATTATCCAACCAGGTTCCGGAACAAGTGCATTATCACAGGAAGTATTAATCGAAACGCGAAATGCATTCAATTTGCATCAACAAACTATGCCTGTTCAAATTAATGGACTAACAGAATATGAGAACATTCACAATGCGCTGGCAGATGCTTTTTTAACCGAGGGTTTTTATCTGGGAACACAGAATGCAGTGTTATTGGTAGATGCTAACTACACTGCAGAAGAAACCGACATAAACAGAAATGATGCTGATTTTGTACGTTGGGAATTACATATACAAATTTCACGACCAGATACCGATCAAACCTATACCGCTTTTTCGGTATTCGGACGAGAAGGCGCATTGAATATTCAAAATGCTTACCAAAGAGCATCTAAAGCTGCTGTCGAACAAATCGAAGGCAAATTCCGACAATATTTTTCATCAGAATTTTTATCAAACAATTAAGCCATGAAAAAAACTAATCTATTAATTTTACTACTAGTAGCGAGCTTAGTTGCTTGCTCCCCCTCTAAAAAAGTTACCCGTGTTTCTGCCGATACACAAACCGATTTGTCCGGCCGATGGAATGATACCGACGCACGTCTGGTAGCTGAAGAAATGATCGACGACGCCCTTTCAAAACCATGGTATCAAAATTTCCGTCAGGCCAATTCAGAAGTACCGGTTGCAATGGTTGGTAGAGTACGAAACGAAACGATGGAACACATCGACACTGAAGTGTTTACCAAAGAACTTGAACGTGCCTTTGTTAATTCAGGAATGGTAGATGTTGTAGCTGGAATTAATGAAGCTGAGCAATTGCGCCAGGTTCGAACCGATCAGCAACGATATGCTTCAATTGAATCAGCAGCGGCCATGGGCAAAGAACTTGGAGCCGATTATCTGATTATTGGTAATATCAGCTCAATACTGGATGAGACAGATAATGGTCGGGAAGCCGCTATTTTTTATACTGTTAATCTTGAAATGGTTGATGTGGAAACCAGCCGTAAAGTTTGGATAGGTAATAAAAAGATCAAAAAGATTATTGAACGACGTCGATTCAGAGGCCGTTAAGCAATAAATCAGAACATCCATTTTTACCGGAAAAACTACTATCCAAAACACATTGAGAAAACCATACGATGCCTGCATTCTTGGTGCAGGTTTAGCCGGAATGCATACTGCTTTAGAATTGCAGGAAGCCGGATTGTCGGTTTGCGTGGTAGACCCTAAATCGATTGCAGGTGGTGCCTCAGGAACTCCTGTAGGGCTGGCAAATCCCGCTACAGGGCGATTTGCAAACCGAAGCTGGGAAGCAGAGCAATGTTTAACGATTTTAAACTCCAGACTCGAACAACTTTCAAAATCTACCGGAAAGGAATTCTACCGAAAATCCGGTGTACTTCGTCCTGCACTTTCCATAAAGATCGCCAATAGGATGCAGGAAAATGTGACCCATAATGATTGGTTGCCCGGAATGGTGGAATGGAAATCCAGTTCAGATATCGAAAAGATGCATCCCGGTTTGACATGTGTTGAGGGCGGCGTTTGGATACCTGTTGGGTTAACTGTTCATATTCCTGAGTATATAACTGCGATGCATTCGTATCTCGAGACTAAAGATGTAGATTTCAAAACAGGACTGGACTATCAACTCGAAGAAACTGAACACTGGAAGATCACAACCAATAAAGAATCCTTTACAGCAACAAAGCTCATAGTTTGTGCGGGCATCTATTCCAAAAGCCTTATCATTACTAAGAACCTCCCCTTTCATGCCGTAAAAGGGCAAACTGCGCAACTCAGATCAAATTCTACTCTTAACTTCGATCACGCCGTAAGTGCCCAGGGTTATTTTAGCAAAATAAACTCGAATGAGTTCATATTAGGATCAACTTATGAGCACAATTTCGAGCATGAAAAGCCCGATCAAAAAGGAAAACAATACATGCTGAAACGATTTAGAAATGTTCAACCTGATTTGGCTGATCATTCTGAGGTTATTTCACAATGGGCCGGTGTTCGTGCTTCTACTCCCGATCGTAAACCTGTAATCGGAGCAATACCCGGCTACAAAAACGCATTTGTATTTGCCGGCTTAGGTTCAAAAGGCTTGCTCTACTCTGCTTATGGGGCTCGTATTTTGAAAGAATATTTGTTGGATAATGCACCTGTTCCTGAAGCTCTTTCAATCACTCGATTTTAGGCATAAAAAAACCCTGAGTTATTGCTAACACAGGGTTTAGAAAATTAGGTATCTAGGCGATCTAGAATCTTAGTACTAAACCACTCCATGCTAATGCCAACGATGTACCTTTGTCGGCATCGCTGCTTACAGTAGAAGCACCTACGGTAAATTCAAGGAACCGGAAATCAACACCGATACCTGCAGAATAAGCCGCTGAATAATCTCCACCTCTGCGTGTTCCAAAACGAATCGGAATAAAGTTTAACAGACGATATTCTGCACCTAATGTCACGTAACTGATTTCAGTATTATTTCCGAAATCGTTAAATCCAATTCCATAATCTGCGGTAGCAGTAAGTTTACCGAGCGTTAACGATGCACCGAAGTTATACATACCGGGTAGATCGTACTTGCGTTCTGGAGCGTCATCAGCTTCGAAACCACCATATACATCATTTTGCAGACTATCAGATAGGGTGTCGAAATAATCGCCAAAAGAATCATCGCCAATGTCGCCATCAAATGTGAAGATCGAATTTGCATTGATTTCTTTCGGGTTTTCTTTAAAGGATACGCTTCCTAAATCAGTAGCAGACATACTTACACGAAGTACTTGTCGCTTGCCTAAGAAACCAAGTGCTGGTAGCGATACATCAAGCTCGGCAGTGATACCGAGGTCAAGACCAAAACCTGTTCCTAACGTACCAATATCAGAACCATCGTAATCTACATAATCACCAAACTTTGCGTTCGAATCGGTTTGGCGTGCACGACTGTAATCCGACATTTGTGTAGCCAAATCGCCATAAACAAACATTGAATAATTGAAGTCGTGGGTGATAACTCCCGGTCCGTTTTGATCCGCTCCGGAAACTTGTAAGGTTGAGTTGAAATCAAGCTCGGTTGATTGTAAACCTATGATGTACTTTGGCGCAGCACCTGCATAAATGTTAATTCCATTTATGAATGGAAGCTTTTCGATTAATCCTGTTAAAGGAATAGGTAATTCCATAGCAAAACCAACTGAAACTTCGGTATAAGAAAGTACCGTATTTGAGAAATCAACTGGAACCGGACTTGCAAATTGATCTGAATCAAGCCCATAGAAAGCTAGTTCCATAAATCCTTTGTTCACGTCAAATTCTTCGATGGTACGAATTCTTGTTGCTAAACTGAATGCGGTATTCTTGCCACGATTTGAAAAACCAAATGGAACAAGATTTAGTCCAACTACCACATTTCGCGTATTAGAAACGTCAGAACCAAACCAAGCATTTAACATGTCGGTTCGTGTTTGACCTTCAAGAATTAATCCTTTTGTGAAATAGGTATCATATACATTTTGGTTCAGTAATGTACCACCGGCACGAAGCCCTAATCCACCCATTAAACCAACAGTGCGTTTAGGTTTACGACCGGTATTATTCACCATCAGGTTTGCAGGGTTTATGAAATTGGCATGATAGCCATCAACATAAGCGGTTCCACCGCCCCCCATTCCAATAGTAGCCGAGTTAAAGTGCCTGCCTTGAGCTACAACGGAAGCAGCTGAAAGCGCCAGAAATACAGTAAATATAATTTTTAGCTTTTTCATTTTAGTTGCCTCCTACATTAGTTCTAACACTTGCTTTTGCACTGATACTTATGGTGATGGAATCAGTATCCCGAATTTTCACCGCTTCCTGCGAGAAAGTATCAAGTGTTGCACTGATGGCTACAGAATCGGTTCTGGATAATTGATCAAGCTGAGAATCATTCAATGCAATGATAAGCTGTCCCGGCATAGTTGATGAAACAAACCTTGTATTTGCGTCGACCTGAGCTGCCGAAAGTATTACCTGATCATCACCCGGTAATGGTACGGTTGTAATCGAGTTTCCAACATCGTCCAGAAAATCGAAGTTAAGGATGAATCCTAACGGAAGTCCGTTGTCGTAAGTAATTACCAGTTCACCGGAAGTAACATCGGTGTCGTCTCCATCTTTAGGTAAACCGTCAAGTCCCGAACCGTCCACGGTAGTTTCGTAAGATGCGCTTGCAGCACTAAAGTAAATCGGAAGATCTACTAAGATTGAAGGGTCAAACTCAAGTGGAGTTGCGATGGTAGCTTCACCATTCGACTCGTTGATTACCGATTTACCTACAAAACGAATTTCACTTGGCAGGTTATTCAAGAAATCAAGTACGTTAGTATTACTGTCGTCGAAAGTTACGGACGAGTTAATAACTGATCCGTCCGGACTAGGATCAAGTGAAAATTTAATTAACTGATCTGAAGTCAACTGAACACCATTTGCGTAAATACCATCGATCGGATCGGTTGGTTGAACTTCTTTATCAGTACCGGCAGTACCTCTAAGGAAGATTTCCTGGCCTTCCCCATCTACACCAAGAATTGCAGCGTAAATAGTAGTTGGAACGCCGATATTTGAAGTATAAGTAATACTCAAACTAGCTCCGGCAAATTCAATCCCGTCAATTTCGCTCGAAAGATCGTCAAGGCCATCAATTTCTGTTAATGAAACTTCAGTTTCGTTATATGCATCAACAATATCATTGCCTGCGGTAGTGGTTCCATTAGATGGATCGTCATCACCAAGTAATACAGTTTGAGATTGAATCTCACCAAAGGCTTCAGTCACTTTCAGGTTTGTGATTTCAACACCGGAACTAATTGCATCCAATTCTGAGATAATACGGGTTTGGTCTCCAACGGGTGCTTCTTGTGTGTTTTCAGTTAATGCAACAATATTATAGCCCACAGTATTATTGAGAGCAAATAATCTGTAACCTGCGAGATCAATTGTTTTAGCATTTGATGCTGATGAACGAAAAATTCGATCTTCACCTACATAAGAAACAACAAGGGAATCAGCTGCAGTGTAGGGCGCTCTTCGAATTGTCGGAAATGAAATTATAAGAGTATCGACTGTTAAATCTAAACTGTTTTGAATTGGGTCTACACTAATTATACCTGATTCAAGTTCAACATAATGATCTGGAGATGTGAATACAAACTCAGTATCATCAAAAGTTGTAGTTTTTGTAGTAGAAAAATCTTGAGCTGTAACCGCTGCTTCTACTTCAGAGGCTGTAAGTCCGTTACCCTCAACTGAATTCACAGCCAACAAACCGGGATTTGCAGGAAAGGTAAACGCATCCCAGAAAATGGTAAGCTGAACACCAAGATTTTGGATTTTATCGCCTTCAGTAAACGAAACTGATGCAATTTCAACAGCGCCGTCAACTAATTGATTTCCATTAGCAGTACTAAATTCTGCTACACTACCAATGCCAACTTTTGTTGTAGTATCGATAAGTTGAACTTGAGCTACACGGAAATCGAAGCCAAGATTGTTAGTAACTTGAATATCGATAGTTCCTCTTTTAATAGTGGCACTCACAAAGAAATCGGTATTAGCACCAATATTAATTTCAACCGGGTTAGCTGAGTTATCGCCAGCAGGAATTGGTGTACCAGCTGGAACAAAATCCGGATCGCTACCTGTAACTGCTTCGATATCTACCGAACCAAGGTCGCCATCTCCACTTGAAAAGCTTCCAATTTCTAATTCACCAACCTCAGCAGAGAAAGTACTTGGTTCAGCACTAATCTCTGGTATGGCATCGTTAAGATCGCCAAAATCGAATTCTTCGGTTCGTGAAAGTGTAATAAGTCCATCATCGATGCCACCATCAGTAACTGTGAATAGTGAATCGAAATCGCTTTTAGTAGTATCGAGTAAAGCTTCGGGAGCTCCTTCGCCACCTCCTAAAAATTGCAGCGTTTTATTGAGCAAAAGTGGTGCTTCAACGCTTTGAGATGTTGTAAAGTCTGGCTTTCCCGGGGTACTTATATCACAATTAGTGACTAGAACGACAGTGAAAATCCAAACTAGTAACAGCTTAAAATTACGCATCTGTTATGTGTTTGTTGATGATTGTAGATTTGATTATTCGGCTGAACCCAATAATGAGGCACATTGAAATAAACCAGAGTTTATTAATTGTACCCTTTCTTTGATTATAACCAACATAATGTTTCTTTAAGTAAAAGTAGAAATAATATGCCAAAATTCTACCATAGATTATAGAATTGAACGCTTTATAATATGAAGTGTTCAATTTGTTCCATTGGATTTCTTGCAATAATAGCTATTCTATTTCTGAAGATTTTATCGAACAAGTACAAAAATATTAAGCAGTCTTAAGATCTACTTAGCCAAAGTTACACCTCAATGGTCTAATCTCCTTTTTTCGCCAATTCTTTCCTTGGTTTTACTGCTTCAACCGATCAATTAACCCGGAATAATTGCTGTCATTTGAAGTGTAGTCTTTAATTATTGAAGCATCGTAATTTGGGAACAAAAAAATCCTGTACACAAATTAAAGCGTACAGGATTCCAAAATCACTATTTGTTCACTAAACATTCTCAACAATAGGTTGAGCCTGCTCAACGAAGCTTTAGCGTAGTTGAGCGGAGAGGGAGGGATTCGAACCCTCGGTACCGCGTTGGCGGCACACTCGCTTTCCAGGCGAGCCCATTCGACCGCTCTGGCACCTCTCCTATTTTGCAAGGGCGCAAAGATAGAACTAATTGCACCCCATCGCAATGTTAAAAGCCAATTAAAAACGCTTCTTGGATATAAGCCCCAACTTCCTCACCATCTTCGGTTGCCGGTCGGAAACGCCATTTATATGCAGCTTCCATTACATCTCGAATTATACCATATCCTAATGTTTGCACAACTTCATATTCATCTGACTTCCCATTGTATTTTCTTATTTCTGCCACATAAGCTTCTCTAACCGTACCGTTTTTATTAACAGTGAAGTTCACCAAAATCATAATTTTTAAATTCGCATTTAGCGCTTCGGATGATAAGGTTGGCTCTACAATTCTTGAAATTCGTGGTGGTCGATCAGGATTTCCTGATATCCGATTCTCATCACCGGTTTGGCCGGTTGTTTCGGCGATACTCAAAGAATCGAAAGATATAAGATTATCAAATTCGGGAAACTCAATTTCATCTTCAATAACTTTATCGTTCGGCACCGGGATTGGCACTTGAGGTTTCGGAGGTGAAGCCGGAGTATTCGCTTGTTTCGTTATTACCATCTCCTCTACAAAGATATTTTCGTCTTCAGGATAGATAAATTCAGTGACATTACGTTCCTGCTGTGGCCAAAACTGAAACACCGAAATTAGCAACAACTGTGCAACTATAATCCCTGCCATCACACGATGCTGGTAGTGTATGTCGGATAGAAAAAGTTGGGATTTGAATGGTTTCAAGAATTAGTCAGCTCTTCATGCGCAGTGATAATAACCTCCCTTGCATGATCGCGTAAAGCTGTCATAGATTCAAATGCATTGGGATCGATACTATCTAAAACTCGGAGTTTAAATTTAGCTTTAGGATTAAAAAGCTTTGATCCAGATGCCAACGCAGAATGTGCCCCATCTATTACTATGGGTTGAAGTAAAAAACCGTGCTCTTTTGCGAGTAAAAAAGCGCCATTTTTAAATGTTTTGATCTTTCCATCCAACGATCGGGTTCCTTCAGGGAAAATCATCACAGGAACGAGATCTTTTAAAGGCTTTACTAACTTAGATAGTTTTTTTAACGCCGATTTGCTAGACCGATTGATGGTTAGATGTCCGGTTAGCCTTACCATCCACCCCATTACCGGGATGTAAGTCATGCTGTGTTTTACCACCCATTTCATTCTCCACTTTAGCTGAAAAGCGAGTGGGATATCCATGAAGCTTTGGTGATTCGCTATAAAAATAGTGGGTTTCGAAGGATCATATTTCTCTTCACCTTCGATATGAATCTTCCAAGTTGGTGATGGACGCATCATCATCCATGCCATTTTAGCTAGCACTCGGTTAGTGATTTTATTATACCGATCGAATGGAAAGGTAAAGATGAATAAAACCGCTATAATTATAAAAAACAATAGAAACAGTACTGAGTAATACAACCATACATAGGTACTAAATAAAAATCTAACCATACTATTATTTTAGTGCTCGAGCGCTTTTCGGATAAACCCTCCGTGTTTTCGAAGGAGTTGCTGCGCTTCATTCTTTGGGATGTCTTTTAAACCCATCACCAGCGCCGTTTTCACGTGTCCATCAGCGGCTTCGAGTAGTTCTCCTGCTTGTTGATAATCGACATCAGCAAAGGTAAGAATAATTCGCTTAGCACGTTCAACCAGTTTCTTGTTGGTAAGCATTAAATCTACCATTACGTTTTCATACACCTTGCCTTGGCGTATCATAGCGCCGGTAGAAATCATATTTAGAACCATTTTTTGGGCAGTTCCGCTTTTCATTCGGGTACTTCCCATAATTACTTCGGGTCCAACAGGGACATCTATGGTAATATCAGCTTTAAATGGTAGTTGTTCGGCAGATACGGTAGTTACCAACAGGGATGGAATTCCTTGTTCTTTAGCTTCTTTAAGCAAACCAACCACATAAGGAGTTCTGCCACTTGCGGCTATGCCACATACCACATCCAGTGAAGTTATTTTCTGTTTTGTGATTTCTTCCCGACCAAGTTCTTCTGAGTCTTCGGCGCCCTCCTGAGCAACAAACATAGCTGCTTCTCCGCCGGCAATAAAACCTTGAACTTGCTCCGGATTGCTTCCAAAAGTGGGTGGACATTCAGCCGCATCTAAAACTCCAAGTCTGCCACTGGTGCCTGCACCGAAATAAAGCAATCTTCCACCCACCGAAAATGCCTGACTCACCAAATCAATCGCTTTGGCAATTTCAGCATTACGCAAGGCTACATAATCAGCAACCTTCTTATCCTCTTCGTTAATTAAACGGGCTATCTCTTCAGCTGAAGCAACATCAATTTCTAATGTAGCCGGATTGCGTTGTTCGGTATCTAGTTTTTTTAATTGATCGAATAATTGCTGTTCTGACATGTATTAATCTCTTCGGTGGTTCCACCAATCTGATGATTCTACGCCCGCAGATTCCAGAGGTGTGGTTTGTTCATTTTCTGCATTAGAAACTAACAATGCTGCCGCTAAAGCTACAATTTCATCATCATGCTTTTTGAACAGTTTATCCACGTCGAAATGATCTTTTACAAAGTGAGTATCATATTTACCGCTTATAAAAGCTTCGTGCTCAAGCGTGTAAGTACAAAATGGAATGGTAGTTCTACATCCAACTATCTCATATTCATCAAGTGCCCGCAGCATTTTCTTGCGAGCATCTTCTCGATCAATTCCATATACGGTAAGCTTCGAAATCATTGGATCATAATTTATACTCACCGCTTGACCTTCTTCGATCCCTGAATCTACACGAACTCCTGTTCCGGTTGGGATGCGGTGTTTGAGCAGAGTTCCTGTACTTGGTAAGAAATTATTCTCCGGATCTTCGGCATAGATTCTACACTCAATGGCATGCCCGATTTTCTTTACATCTTCTTGGGTGAAAGGAAGTTCTTTGCCTTCAGCCACCGCAATTTGTGCAGCAACCAAATCAATACCAGTAATCATTTCTGTTACGGGATGCTCTACCTGAAGTCGGGTATTCATCTCCAGAAAGTAGTAATTGTGATGTTTATCCACCAAAAACTCAATAGTTCCGGCTCCTACATAATCGCAAGCTTCGGCAGCTTTAATAGCTGTTTCCGCCATTTGGGCACGTAAATCATCCGTTAAAAGTGGACTTGGCGCTTCTTCAATTACTTTTTGATGTCGCCGTTGAACCGAACATTCCCGATCAAAAACATGCACTGTATTTCCGTGCATATCTGCCATTATTTGGAATTCGATATGGCGTGGTTCTTCTAAATATTTTTCGATGTACACTCTATCATCGCCAAAAGCATTGCGTGCTTCATTTTTTGCGGCTTTGATGCTAGCTTCAAATTCTTCGGGTTTATGAACAATGCGCATCCCCTTTCCACCGCCGCCGG
Organism: Balneolaceae bacterium; assembly: GCA_017643365.1. Lineage (GTDB taxonomy): Bacteria > Bacteroidota > Rhodothermia > Balneolales > Balneolaceae > HXMU1420-13. The sequence goes on from JAEPNO010000007.1 coordinate 20,830, forward strand.
CTGATGCTTTAATCAAAATCGGAAAACCGATGTCATCAGCAACTTCTCGTGCTTCTTCGATACTTTCGAGGGTGCTTTTTAAACCGGGAGGTGTTGGAATATTGTGCACGGCCATTAATTCGCGAGCGGAAGTCTTATCCCCCATTAATTCGATGGCTCTTGTGCCCGGACCGATAAAAATGATGCCTTCTTGCTTACAACGTTCAGCAAAAGCTGAGTTCTCACTCAAAAATCCATAGCCGGGATGTACAGCATCGGCGCCGGTTTGCTTGCAGGCATCGATGATTTTATCCATCACCAGATAACTTTCTGAGGAAGCCGCCTCACCTATAAAAACCGACTCATCGGCAAGTTGAACGTGTGGAGCGAAGGAATCGGGACGAGAGTACACCGCCACTGATTTTATACCTAATTCTTTACACGTATGAATTACCCGCACGGCTATTTCACCGCGATTTGCTACTAAAACTTTTTTAATCTCTGCCATAAGAAATGATTTTCTTGGATAGTACCAATTACCCTAGAAATTCACCACTTAAGTTTAGCTGGCAGTACGCATTTCCATGAATATTTTTGGCAGGATGGAGAATTTCTCCACTTTATTCAGATATGCTCTCTCATTGAATACGTTATAATCGCTTTCTTCAATTTTATCGAGAATTCGGCTGTAATTATAACGAGCAAGATATACCGGTAGTCGGCTGTCTTTGTCGAGCATTCGGATTCCGATATCGGCCTTCTCATAATACTCTCTGGCTCTCTTGATTTGAAATTTCATCAATTGTCTGAAATTCTCAGATTTGTCCCCTGCAAATAAATCAGCTTCGCTTATATCAAACATGGTAAGCTCGTTGAACGGCAGATAAATTCGATCTCTCTCTAAGTCTTCGCCAATGTCGCGCAGTATATTTGTTAACTGCATGGCTATTCCCAAATCAACGGCATATTCCAGCGCTTTTTCATCGGTATACCCAAATACGCGACTCGTCATCAATCCTACTACGGAAGCAACCTTGTACGAGTAATCATACAGCTCACTAAAAGTGGCGTATCGATTTTTTTCGAGGTCTGATCGTACCCCATCCATTAACTCAAATGGCAAATTTATAGGTATGTGATACTTTTTTAACGTATCTGAAAAGGCAACTAGAATTGGATCATCAGATTCCAACCCTTTATAAACTCCAATCAACTTAGCTTTGAATTCATCTAACTTTTCGTCAACCTGATCGATGTTAATGCGAGTATGATTCATCAAATCCATACTCTCATCTACCAGATTATCTAAATAGCGGCAAAGCCCATAAATCGCGAAAATACTGCGTTGCTTCTCGTTGGGTAAGAAGCGAGTGGCCATGTAGAATGTCTTGGCATAAAACCGAGTAATGGCCCTGCAATGCGAATATGCATCGCGTAAATGGAGATCATTTACTTCATCTATCACTGAACGATGAAAGGATGTCTTTTCATAGATTGGTCGGAACATAGAATATGGCACTCGAAGTAGTTCGCTCATGCTCCAATAATCAACAAATAAGTATGCTTCGTTCCAATTTTATTAAATAAATAAATTTGCCGTGTTGATAACATATTCCAATTTAGATGATTATAATTGCGGTTCAGTAATTTAGCCCAAATAACTCCCATTACTGATCAATTCGACAAAATTAGTTTGCGTGTATGAATAAGAAAGTGACGATTTATGAAGTGGCCAAAATAGCAGGTGTTGCCATATCAACTGTTTCTAGAGTATTAAACGATTCGCCAAACGTTTCGGAAGAAACTAAAAAGAAAGTTCAGAAAGCAATTGATGAATTGAATTTTCGACCTCAGGTAAGTGCTCGAAAATTAGCTAGTAAGGAACCTCAAATTTTAGCAGTGGCTGTTCCTTCGTTTACTACACCGTTTTTTAACGAAGTGTTGAAAGGAGTTAAAGATGAAATCCGCAAAATGGATTTAGATATTATCCTTTATAACACCGGTTCAAAAGATCCTGAGGAAGCTGTGATCAATTTTTTCGATCGCGGAACTGCCGACGCTCTTATTCTTCTTTCTATTGATGTGAGCGAAACCGTACACAAACATTTGCAAACCACGCATGTGCCTATTGTTTTGGTGAACACCGCGCATCCTTCGTACAACTATTTTATGGTAAACGATTATCGTGGCGGTTACATGGCCGGAGAACATTTAGTTAAAAAAGGATTTGAACGAATTGGGATGATATCTACCCCGGTAGAAACGAAATCGTCATCCGAACGCGAACGTGGATTTAAAGACGCTCTTCGCAACTTCAAAATGCCAATCATCAACGAATATTTTGTAACCGGAGATACCACAAAGCATGCCGGTTATACCGAAGAAAGCGGGTTCGAGGCTATCTACAAATTTAAAGAAATGGGAGAATTCCCCGATGCGGTTTTCTGTGCAAACGACACTCAAGCGCTTGGGGCTTATCACGCTTTATCAAAACTGGGGATGAAAGTGCCCGACGATATTGCCATCATGGGTTATGATAATATCAAACTAAGCCGCTACCTCGATCTTACTACCATCGATCAGCATATGCATACCATTGGTGCACAAGCTACCGCCAGACTTGCTGAAATAATCAAAAACCCGGATTCGCCTTTGGTGCAGGAATCGCATCAACCAATTCTGGTAGAACGAGGATCAACCGAAAAAAAATAAGCCGTTGAAATACTCTTTCGATACCTCTGTTGCTTTAGATAATTGCATCATAGACACTCAAGTTGATGGCCTACCTACTCCCTATAAAGGTAAAGTTCGGGAAGTTTACCCACTAAACAAGCAAACTCTTGGCATTGTAGTAACCGATAGAATTTCTGCTTTCGATTACATAATGAATCAGGCGATTCCATTCAAAGGGCAAATTTTAAATCAACTGGCAAAATTTAGTTTTGATACTGTTCAAGATATTATGCCAACGCATATTATCGATGTACCGCATCCGAATGTTACCATTGCCAAAAAATGTGTGCCCATACCCATCGAAATTGTAATTCGGGGATATTTAACCGGTCATGCCTGGAGAGTGTATAAATCCGGACTCCGAATGCTGTGTGGGGTTTCGCTGCCGGATGGACTTAAAGAACATGATAGATTGCCCGAGCCTATCCTCACTCCTGCTACTAAGGCTACCGAGGGACATGATGAAGACATTTCTGAAGCCGAGATTTTAGAACAACAAATTGTTCCACTTGAACTTTGGGAAGAGATTAAAGCCAAGGCTTTTAAACTGTTTGCACGTGGAACTGAAGTTGCGGCCAAGCAAGGTCTAATTTTGGTAGATACCAAATACGAGATGGGAATATTTAACGGCGAACTTACCCTGATCGACGAGGTACACACTACCGATTCTTCCCGATATTTTTATGCCGATGGATACAAAGAGCGACAAACTTCAGCAGCCGGACAAAAACAGCTCTCTAAAGAGTTTTTGCGCGAGTGGTTGATGGAGCATGACTTCCAGGGTTTGGATGGCCAAACACTCCCTGATCTGCCCGATTCTTTCCGTTTAGAAGTTTATGATCGATACGCGGAATTATACAAAATGCTTACCGGAAAAGACTTTCAACCCCATCATGTGGAAGGCTTTAATGAAACATTGCGTAATATTTTTATCCCCTATTTAACCAAATCTTAAACCCTACTCATGAAAATTAGAGTCGTTGTTTTTCTATTGTTTTTTTCTACCGCTGCCTGTACCTCAAATCAAGACCAATCCATTGAAACCTCCGCTGTAGAAACCGGTTTATTTGAAAAGGAAATGACATTTCAGGATTCGCTTCGAAGTTACTTCGTTTACGTTCCCGAATCTTATCAACATGACTCACCGATGCCGTTGCTATTTACCTTTCATGGGTACACCGGCAATGCTCGCTCTATCATGCGATATTCGGGTTATAACGATTTGGCGGACTCACTTGGCTTTATAGCCGTGTATCCGCAAGGAACTTTACTTGAAGGCAAGACCCATTGGAATGTGGGTGGATGGACTTTGGAAAGTACCGTTGACGACGTTGCCTTTGTAAATCAATTAATTGATGAATTAACTACCGAGTATGCCATCGATGAAGATCGAATTTACTCGAACGGGATGTCGAATGGTGGATACATGAGCTTTTTGCTAGCCTGCCAAGCCGATAGCAGAATTGCCGCAATGGCTTCAATTACCGGTGCGATGACACCTCAAACGATTGACGCTTGTTCGCCTCAGAAAAGCGTGCCTGTACTTCAATTTCATGCAGATACTGATGAAACGGTACCTTATACCGGCGATCCGGCGTGGACCATTGGTATTGAAGATATCATCGACTATTGGGTTGCACACAACGGCACGCAAACCGAGCCGGAAATTAGTGCCATGCCCGACATTGATCCAAATGATGGAAGTACGGTTGAAAAGCATGTTTACAAAGCATCGACTACCGAAGCTCCGGTTATCCATTACTTTGTGAAAAGTGGCGGACATGATTGGCCGGGAGCCTGGGGAAATAAAGATATTTCAGCCAGTGAAATTACCTGGGAGTTTTTATCTCGGTTTGAAAAAAGCGAGCTGAAAAATTAATGCTGATTAATCGCCTAATTAAGCCGGTTGTAATTCATTAATTTCTGCGTTCTCATTCACCATTTCGCTTATCAAATCGCAACTGTTCTTGAGGGTGTTAGCTCTGGCTGATAAGCCAAATTTTGTTCGAATTATCTCCTGATGTTTATTCCATGTCTCGGTATCAACTTTCGGTAATTCACTTAAGGTTGATGATTCTGAAAAATGATCCAAAGATTGTAACGATAAACCATTTTCATGCAGAAACTGCCAACTAGGATTTTCAACAAGTTCATCGTTCATTTCAATTTTATCTTTGATAAAGATTTGTTTTCCTAAAAATAAACCCATCAATGTATTCCCAATTGCTTGTTGGCGATCATGTGCCATAATCAGCATATCAACATCATTAATAAGGTTCATGTAATCATCAGGTAATATAAACTGTTCATGAAATTGCACCTGCTCTGTTAAACCGAGTTCATCGATGGTTGAAAGCAGTTCCTGTTTGTATGGAGGCTTACAATTGTACGCTAAGGGTATAATTATTTGATATTCGGCTATATCCTTCTTCTTCGATAATAGGTGAAGCGTATGAATATGATTATTGGACGGGTCCCCGGAATTACCAACTAAAATCTTTTTCTTGTTAGCTGTTTTAGGAATATCGATATCGCCATACAAGCCCGGATATGGGTATGCGAAATCAAACCGGGGTTTATCACCAAAATTATCATGAAACACCTTAGCATCGCCATCAACGGGAGTTAAAATACTGCCCAATTTATGATGCTGAATTCTTCTTTTTTGATTCTTTTTGAGTGGCTGGTACAAGTCCCCTCCCCAAATCATCCATCCAACATGTTTTTTATCACCAATAACATCAACTATACCATGTTCCCACGCTCTAAACATTCCATGCATAAAAACAGCGGTAACTTCCGGAAGTAGCAGTTCATTGATAATGCCGTCTACATCACTTTGACTTGAACAATCAAAAAATAAGGTGCTGGCATTTTTTCCTTCTTCGATGGTGTATCCACCTGCTACATTCCAAGGCGTTTTCTCAACCAATAACCAATGTTGCTGATCGGAAGTGGCATTTAATTCTTCGATCATATCTGACAAGGCCTGAGCGTACACGTGATTTCTACAAAAGTGGAAATACTTCGATTTCTTTCCTTCAGCAATCGGTAATAAAGATTTTTTCGGGAGTGTGGATTCCGCTTTTTTGGAGGTAAAATCTGTAGGCCAAGAATCCATGCATTGTTTCAATCCCGGATGCATTGCTTCCAAAAGCCGAAGCGAAACCTCTTGCTTTAATTTTTTCTCTTTTTGATGTGCAGCTCCACGCAGATACTCATGATGTAACCTACTTTGAGGCACGTAAATTTGTTGTTCACGGTCGGGATAGTGCTCGAGTAAACGAAAACTTAAATCTTTACCGCCATGCCCGAATAAAATGTAATCGCCCCATCCACCGGCTTTATAGAATGCTTCGGCTTTGTACATGGCGTTACCTTCCAAAATCGTGTACGCCGGTATTACAGTATTTCCGATGTTATAGTGCCAAGGATCATTGATCACATTACTGCTGTAATACATTCCTCTCGATACAATGATATCGCGCTCGGCATGTTCTTTTAGATGAGCTTGCACAAAATTTACTTGTGGAATTCCATCATCATCAACAAAGAGTAAATATTCCCCTTTTGCGAAGGCTGCACCCAAATTCCGAGCCAGATAAGCACCCGCATTCCCGTTCGCTTTTACATAGGTATTCACATACGGAAACAACGCCGAAAACGCCTCGTCTTCAACTCCATTATTCACAAAGATAATTTCGCCTATGCCCTTAAGTTGCTTACTGAGTTGTTTAAGGTTTTCAACCGATTTCTCTTTGAATTTATTTGAGATGATAATGGCAGAGACCTTGGTTCCAACCGAAGCATTAATTTCTTCAACTTTTTCAAACCAATATGAATATAACGGCAATTTTTTCATCCACCCTTTCACTTCAAGCACTTCATTAACAACGGGGAAGTGATTTTTTATACTTGCAGCATTTTGGGCGAGCAATGCAATCGTTTGGATGTAAAAGGCAACATTATCGGTGGGCTCTTTTTGTAAACGCTTAGCTGTTTCGTCTACAATTTGTTGCAGATAATCAGCCGTTTGGTTTAGGTCGAAAAACTTCTTTGTGAGCGCCGCAATTTTGTTCGCTTTACGCGAGTCGGTAAATCCATTCCAGAATAAATCATTGAATATCTTACCCGATTCCACCTTGGCTGATAATTTTTGATCCTTAAAGGATTGAATATCCTCTTCAATTTCAGGGATAGCATCTGCAATTCTTTCAGCATCGATTGGTTGTTGCCATCTGCCTTTTTTCCACTGTTTTTGCGATGAGGCAGAGGCTTGCTTCAACGCCTCTATCAAACCTGCCGATATCGATAATGCATTTCCAGTAGAAACTACGATATGAGTAGGGAGATGCTTGCAAAATGTATTTTCAGCTGGATTACCAAGACCGAAATCATAATGATCAACCTCAAACGGAAGCAGTTCTCGATCATTTGAACTGATACAAATGGCACTTGGTTTGTGCTGCATCACAAATTCAATCAGAGAATCAAAATTGGCACTAGCATCAATTAAAAAGTCTAAGTTTAGGTTTCTAATTTTATCAGTTAACGCTACCGGCGAAATTTGGTGCGAAAGATGAAACACCGAACAGTTCGAGGCTATGTTATCAGCAACAGCATCCTTCTTCACTTCGGTTGAAAATGCTACCACTTTAAACAACTCTTTGGGAAGTATTGAGAGTATCTTTTCCCATTTCCTCCCCACAGGATGATCCCATAATGCATTAGAAATAATCCCGAGTTTTAATTTCCTTCCGTTTATTCCTTCGGGTTTATCTCTATCAATTTGATGAGCTTTGGGCAGTTGCTTTGAATACTTACTAATCTCTTTTTTAACAACATCTAGCTCCACATTTTCATCGGCTTTCAAAATCCTAGCGTACTGAGCCAATGTTTCTTTTGAGAATTCTTTCGACGCTAGGATAGATTGAACCTGCACCTTAGCCTCTTCTACCATCCCTGCGCTTAACAAACATTCTGCATAGGATGCTACTAGGGATTCATCTGCAGGTAATTGAGTTACTAGTTCATCATAAATTGTTATTGCTTGTTGAAATTCGCCCATACCAAATTGGCAAGCAGCCATTAGGCTACGAACTTCGCTATTCTCTGGTACATGCTGCATTAATTTCGAAGCAATTTGTTTAGCTTCTGCATAATGCTCTTTGTTAATGAGTATCCTTGTTTTCCCGATGTGAGCATCCAAGTAATCGGGTTGAACCTGAATTAGTGAATCGAAAGTATTTATAGCCTCATCATACTTCTTCAATTTTCCGTAGATGTTGCCGGCAATAACAACCAAAGCTAGATTCGTTCGATCAAAGTTATTCGCTTTTCCGATCGTCACTATTGCTTCTTCGTACTTCAACTCTTGAGTGTAAACGATAGCAAGATTCTTCCAAGCAGCTACATCATCTTCCTTCAGGTTTAACACTTGTTCTATAAGCACTTTAGCACGCTCAAATCGATTGGTTTTAATGCATGCTTCCATCAAAATCTGAAGAACTTCGTACGAATTCCCTCCTTTCTTAATCGCTTGCTCCAAAGGTTTAACTGCCGATTCGAAATCTTCTTTTCGAACGTAGGCGAATCCGGTCAGATAAGAAATCACCCAAGCAGAAGGATGATTTAAACCACGAAATTTGTTTAGAATAGAAAGAGCTTCATCGATCTTTGGGGGATTGCTCATCAAAAGCGATTGAGCTTGTTTAATCTCGTTCTTCAAAATGCAGATACCCTGTAGTTAGTTGATTGTGGCATAGTTACCCATATCAACACAAAAACGATACCAAATCGATGATTCTAACTACTTAGGGACTTATTATTTGAGAATCGAATCATTTATGAAAGTACAGGTAATTCTAGACGGAAGAATCTTCAACATTAGGTAGGATTTTCCCCTCTTTGCTGAGCTTTTAAGCTACATAGGAGTGGTTTCGCCGCCTTCCGGCATCAACAGGATTTCTTCGGCTACACTGCGAGGACTTAATTCGCTTAGTGAAAGGATAATTTTACCCACATCTTCCGGATCGATAAGTTCGTTGGGATCTACATCAACCCCTTCCCACGAAGTACTATAAGTTTGACCAAGATTGATGGCCGTAACCGCAATTCCGGTTCCGGTTAATTCTTTACGTAGCGAGCGTGTATAGCCCAGTAAGGCATGCTTACTCATGGTGTATGCTCCGCTGTGACCATACCCCTTTAGCGAAGCCTGAGAGCAAATATTTACGATCAACGATCGCTCTTGGTTTTTAAAAACAGGCAGAATTTTTGAGGTGAGATTGAATGCGCCTAGAGCGTTTACTCCAAACTGTTTGATATACTCCTCACCCGAAGTTTCTTCTAAAGGTTTGAATAGAAATGATCCCGCGTTGTTGATTAAAATTCCGGGATTTAGGGATGCAAAATCTAGGGCATCTAAGGCTTTCGAATCGGTGACATCAGCAGCTAATATTTCAACTCCACGAGCGCCTTCGGCAAGGCATTCTTTCCGCGCATTTTGTAAGTCTTCAAGTTTGCGCGCAATCAGTACCAATCGTCTATTTGTTGATCGGGCAAAAACTTTGGCGATGGAAAGCCCAATGCCTTTGCTACCTCCAGTAATTATTACTGATGCATCTTGAAACGACATTACGGAACATTTAGATATTTATGCGTTTGTAAGCTTATTCCCCACTGTGGATTTTCCTTCACATATTCAACAATCAGCGGAATTGCTTTCTCCGTTTCCCATTCGGGTTGCAGAAGTAAGCGTGCATCAGATGGGCATTTTTCGGCATGATCTTCCGCCCATTTCAGATCCTTTTTGGTAAGCACCACAACCTTCAATTCGTCAACAAATGGATAAATCTCATCAACCGGTTTTTTAAAGCGTTTTGGGGATAAAGTCACCCAATCAATCATTCCGGATATGGGCGATGAACCACTCGTTTCTATATGCGTTTGAACCCCGATATTTTTGAGCGAAATACTTAGTGCATCCAAATTATGCAACAATGGTTCGCCACCGGTTATTACCACAATTTCAGCCCCACTTTTTTGCACGGCATCCACTAAACTTTTCACGGACATTCTGGGATGTTTTTCTTCGTCCCAGCTTTCTTTTACATCGCACCACCAGCAGCCAACATCACATCCGGCCGTTCGGATGAAATATGCTGCTTTTCCGGTATGCGCACCCTCCCCTTGGATCGTGTAAAAGTGCTCCATGATGGGATATTCCACGTCTAAAAGTTCCTGTTCAGAAACAGGAGTAGGAACAATATCTTCGGGATTATACATCTTTATCGGTGTATTCTACCCAACTGGTATCCGTTTCCCAAACAGTTACAGTTAGTTCAATTCCGGCGGGAATTCGTTTTTTTGTTTCATCGTGGATGAATTCTGCAATGCGTTCGGCAGTCGTGTTAACTTCTAACAATTCGTTCAAAACGCCGTGGTCAAGTCCGCCCTTTTCCGAGTCTTTGGCTGCCCATTTCAACTCTTTGAAATCGCACACCATATCGTCGGTATTGAGGTAAGCTGATGGGTTTAACTTATGCGACTTTGCGCTCATCTTGACTTTATACGTGTGGCCGTGCATTCTGCCACATTTCCCATTATATCCGTCGATGTAGTGGGCGGCATCAAATTTAAATTCTGTATGTAATATCCAGGTTGGCATATAATCTCAGGGAATTTCAGATCAAAAAAAACCCTGCACCCGTTAGATGCAGGGATCGTAAAATACAGCTTTTTAAAACAAATTTTAACTATTGCGTTTTATTGAGCAACCAAGTGTTTTGGTAGTAGCCTCTAGTATTTTTTCACCGGCTACCATTTGCTCAATCGCATCTTTTAAAAAGTACTGGGTTACTGCTTCAGCTCGATTTGCATTATCATCGATTGAGCCGGTGTAGATCAATTTCATATCCGCATTGAAAAGAAAAATGTGTGGAGTACTTTTAGCCCCGAATGCATCTGCTACTTCATGATTGCGATCTAACACGTACGGGAAATTGTAATTGGCTTTGTTTGCGTAGCGAATCATATCCTCCATTCCGTCTCCTCTACTCCTGTATGCTTCGTTAGAGTTAACAGCAACCATCCCAACATTATTGAATTGAGCTATTCGTGAAATATCGGCATATCTGTCTTCCCACCGTGCTACCCAAGGGCATGTATTGCAACTAAAAATTACGATTAACCCATTCGATTTAGCGATGTCATTCAGCGTTAAATTACGTCCGCTTACGTCTTGCATGGCATGATCACCCATTGGTAAATCACTCCCTAAAGTAAGCGTAGATTGAGCTTCGACTGAGATGGCACTTAGTAAGATGATCGCTAAAGTAGTAAGTAAGCTTTTCACAATAATGATGATTTTATGAAATTTAGCAGTGCTTAAAATACTAAACATCTGCGAACGATTCAGAGCTTATCCTGCTAAACTACTTACTTAAAGATTTTCCATAGGATCCCAGAAATGCGTCTTCATATCAACCCGAAATTCTTCGGTAAATTTGATGTCTTCTTGTTGGAGCCGTTCGCGCATAGTATCGCCATCGAAATAGGCTCTGCCCGTTAAATATCCCAAACGATTTACCACTCGATGGACCGGAATTTCATGTGGATGCTTGCCTGACAAATAATTATTAAGCGCATACCCAACCATGCGAGCACCGGATTCAACGCCAAGATGCTTAGCGATGGCGCCGTAGTTGGTCACTTTTCCAGTAGGGATTTGTGCTACTACCTCATACACTCTTTCATAAAAATCGGAGGTGTTAGCTTTCATCAAACAATTCGATTAGCGCATTCTTTTCTTTTTGTGTTATTCGATCTCCTAGCATATCTACAGTTGCTTTACCCAGTATTTTGTACAAATCTAAGTTTTTAGAATGATGTTTTTTTAGTAATTCGATATGATCGGAAACCGTTTCTACATCGCCGCGTGCAATGGGACCGGTAAGTGCTTCTTTCGGGGATGATTTTTCGAGATTATTCACTGCTGATTGCATTAACGAAAGCAGAGCAGGTTTCAACGATTCCTGATTTTGAGAATCTGAATCAGCAATTTCTTGTGCGAGATGCATCAAAGTTACCAGGTAATTGGATGCCACTACCGAAGCAATGTGCAGCTTCTTTTTTTGATCTTCTTCTACCACCACCATATCCGCGTCTAGCAAATGTATGAGTGATTTTGCGAAGCCGATGAAAGTCGCTGATCCGCACACATCAAAGGTGACATTATTGAAAGATGTTGTCGCTTCAGAAACGGCCATCAATGGGTGAATACAGCCGACGGTCGCCCCTTTTTGTTCTAATTTATGAAGTACCGAAAGCCCAACCGTTCCCGAACAATGAATAATTACCTGATTGGTAAGACCTTTAAAGGTGTTCGCAATTTTTGCTGAAACCACTTCAATCTCAGAATCGGGTACACAAATCAACACCAACTGATTTAACCGATCCGGCCATTCATTTTTCTTAACGATTTGAATCTCAGTTATACCAACCGACATCAAACTTCGATGAAAAAGTGCCCCTAGCCGACCGTAACCGATTATTGTAACCGATTTTAAACTGTTGTTCTCCACGCCACCGAAATTTGATGGTTATTAATCACGCCTGATACAATTCTGAGCTGCTCATCTGATCCTAGAAAACTAAACCCAAGCTCTTCTTTTTGGATTCGGATGTCTCGCAAATCTCGTCGAATTCCAATCCCTAAACATTTCACTACGGCTTCTTTCATAGTCCAAATTGCGATAGGCTTACAAGTAGCAAGTGCTTCGATTTCCTCTTCTCCTGCAATTCTTTTCAAAAGTTCAGGCCGAAATGGACGATCGATTTTCTCCGCATCAATTCCGATATCCACTTGTGTACTTAACGCACAAAATACTAATTCGTCGGTGTGAGAGAAACTCAAATAAACATGTGAATCATTGATTTTACCAAACGGCTTACCATCTTCCGTTTTATCAATATTAAAGGCATTCGGTTCGATATTACGTGCTTTCAGCATTTGCAAAAGCAATTCGCGTGAACTTACATGCTCATAAATTCGCTGCTTATTTCGTGTCTCTGAAATCAACTCATAGTTCAGAAAGGGATTGTCCAAATTGGCCTCTTCCCTAATGGTAGCGAAGGCAATAAATACCGAATCCGGAAGGTCTGAAACGTGTCGAGAAGTAATTGTATTCACTGATCTGATTTAGAGTGTTTGCGATGCCACAATTTTGCCTACAATGTAGTATTTTTACCACCTTGTATTCGAATCGAACTTAGTAACAATAATTAAATATGTCCCACCAAGATATTTCACTTTCTGAACAAGAAGAAATACGCCGAGAGAAACTTGCCCAATTAAACGAAATGGGCGTAAATCCGTTCCCTTACTCCTTCGATGTTACCCACACAAGCACCGGCATCAAAGCCGATGAATCGCTTGTTAGAGATGAAGAATCAAACCCCGAATCTGAGACCGTATCTATTGCAGGGCGAGTAATGACGCGCAGAATTATGGGGAAAGCTGCCTTTTTTAATCTTCAGGATTCTGAAGGCACCATTCAAGTGTATATTCGTCGCGACGATGTAGGCGTGGATAACTACAATACTGTGTTCAAAAAGTTAGTGGATATCGGTGATATCGTGGGCATTAAAGGTTTTGTTTTCAAAACACGCACAGGCGAAACTACCGTGCATGCCGAAGAATTTGAGTTCCTCACCAAAACCATTCGTCCTATTCCCATCCCAAAAGAAGTGGAAAATGAAGACGGAGAGAAAGTAATTTTTGATGCGTTTGCAGATAAAGAACTTCGTTACCGCCAACGCTATGTTGATTTGATTGTAAATCCCGAAGTGCGTGATACTTTCCGTAAAAGAACGCATATGGTTCAGTCGATGCGGAATTTCATGAACGATCGTGGCTACATGGAAGTTGAGACTCCAATTTTGCAGCCCGTGTATGGCGGAGCTTCTGCCCGACCTTTTGTGACGCATCACAACACGCTGGATATGGATTTGTATCTCCGTATCGCGAACGAATTGTATCTTAAGCGCTTGATTGTAGGTGGATTTGATGGTGTTTATGAATTCTCGAAGGATTTCAGAAACGAAGGCTTGAGCCGTTTCCATAATCCTGAATTCACACAAGTTGAGCTTTATGTAGCCTACAAAGACTACAACTGGATGATGGACTTCACCGAAAAGATGATCGAAAAAGTAGCGATGGATCTTCACGGTAGCACAACTGTAAAAGTGGGTGAACATGAAATCAATTTCCAATCGCCTTGGCCACGAATCCCAATGTTCGATGCCATCAAAGAATACACCGGGCATGATTTGTATGGCAAATCGCTCGAAGAACTAAAACCGATTGCCAAAGAACTGCACATCCAAATAGACGACACTTTTGGGGTAGCTAAAATCATCGATGAGATTTTCGGAGAATACGTTGAGCCAAAACTGATTCAACCTACTTTTATCACCGACTATCCCGTGGAAATGAGTCCGTTAACCAAAAAGCATCGTAGCAAAGAAGGCTTAGTTGAGCGCTTCGAGTGTATTTGCAACGGAAAGGAAATTGCCAATGCGTACACCGAGTTGAACGATCCTATTGATCAGCGAGAGCGTTTAGAGGCACAAGCTGCATTACGTGATGGTGGCGATTTAGAAGCAATGACAATCGATGAGGATTTCATCCGTTCGTTGGAATACGGAATGCCTCCTACGGCCGGAATTGGGATTGGAATCGATCGCCTCGCAATGATCATGACCAACTCAGAATCTATACGCGACGTGCTGTTTTTCCCACAAATGAAACCGGAGTAAACGCCTTCGGTTAACTGCCAAATTCCAATATTTCAAATTTCAAACAACCCTAAATGTCTAATTCTATACTATTAGCAATCCAATCATTGGTTCTTGTTTGGAATTTGAACATTGAAGATTGGAATTTATTCGCATGAAATTCGAAACCTACCTGGCACTACGGTATTTTAAGGGCACTCGAAAAGGTGCTCGCTTTTTGTCGTTCATCAAACTGATGGCGATTACCGGGGTTGCGGTAGGCTCGGCCGGCTTATTGATTGCTCTTTCTATCGTTCATGGGTTTAAAACTACCATCAACGAGAAGATATTGGGCTTCGCTCCGCATATCACCGTAACTACGTTCACCGATCAACCCATTTATCGAGCCGATACGCTGGAAAGCTTTTTAGGCAGGTTCGAAGAAATCGAAGCGATGCAAGTTGTTACCGAAGGACAGGTAATGATTCAGACCAAAAATGAGATTACAGGAACGCTGCTTAAAGGAATATCAGATCCTGAAACTTCCTCATTTGCTGAATATTTGAGTGTAGGAAGCTTCGATTTATCGGTAGATTCAACCGGTTTTCCGGGTATTATTTTAGGGGATGACTTGGTTAAAACGTTGAGAGCTGAGCTCGGAAGTATCATTACTGTGTATACCATTCGTGGGGTGCCCAGCATCATAAATTCTCCTGAAATTCAACAATTCCGACTAACCGGCGTGTACGAAACGGGAGTTGATCTTTTCGATGAGTTGTATGCAATTTCCGATCGAAGATTTGCACAAAAGCTTTTTGATCTGGGTCCGACTCAAGCCCATGCCATCGAACTGAAATTAGTTGATTACACGCAAATCGATCAGTTTGATACTGAGCTTGGAGAGCACTTAGGTTTCCCCTACTACGAAGAGACCATAACCAGCCGTTACGCCAACATTTTTGCGTGGGTTGAGCTTCAGGAAAACATGATTCCTTTGGTTATTAGTGTGATGATCATTGTTGCCGCTTTTAACTTGATCGGCGCGGTTTTAATGATGGTTTTAGAACGAACGAAAGACATTGGCATCTTAAAAACACTCGGTGGAAAATCATCGATGATTCGAAAAGTCTTTCTACTTGAAGGCGTTATTGTAGCAGGAATAGGATTGATTATTGGGATCGCCATTTCGTTAATTTTTGCATACCTCCAACTCGAGTATCAGTTGATTCCTCTATCCGAAGAAAACTATTACATGAGCTATGCTCCGGTTGAATTGCGCTTTTTTGATTTCATCATCACTACCGTAGTAACCATCTCGTTGTGTGCACTTGCTAGTTGGCTCCCTGCCCGAATTGCCGCTAAAACCGATCCATTGAAGGTTATTTCTTACGGTAGATAGAAATAAAAAAGGCCGGTCGTTAAACCAGCCTAATTCTCGATTTGATGCTATTCTAATTATTTGATTAACATCATTTTCTTTGTTTGAACGAAATCGCCCGATGTTATGCGATAAATATACGTTCCCGATGATAATGCGGAAGCATCGAAGGTTACTGTATGCCAGCCTGCCTGCATCTTCTGATTTACCAGAGTGGCTACACGTTGCCCAAGCATATTGTATACATCCAGCCTCACATCCCCCAACTCAGGTAACCCAAACCGAATATTTGAGCTCGGATTAAATGGATTCGGATAATTTTGTTGCAGTTCGAAGCTTGTTGGAACGTCGGCATGTAAGTCATTGGATGTCGCCATTTCTACTTCAATAATTAGCACTACTTCAAGAATACCTCCGTCTGAATCTTCAACGATTAGTCGGATTTCACCGAAGCCAATATAGGTTGGAGAAGTTAGCGTTATCGTATAGGAGTTTGGATCGAAGCCCAACAGAACATCTGAAGGTGTGACAGAAACACTGAAATCAAAATCAGAAAGTTCGTCTTCTACATCCGCAAATGCCGTATCAATGGTAAAGCTAAACACTTCCCCTACTTTAAAAGTGAGCGTGTCAGGTAATTCGACGACATAAGGCACATCATTAACTGGGGTTACGGTAACTGTGAGTGTATCAGAAACAGTGTTTCCGGCTCCATCAGAAGCTTCCACAACTATTTCCGCTGAACCGCTTGTATCCTGTACGGAACTGAATATCAGATTTGTGCCATCGATTGATGTATGCACAAGATCAGTAGTTTGTGTAATTGAAAAACTTAGCACTTCACCAGGATCTTCAAACACTGCATTTAAATCTGCAATGGTTGTGTCAGCAAAATCCTCGAATAATGTAATGGCACCTAATGGATTAACAACCACGGGCGCAGCATCAGGCTGTGATTTTACCGTAAAGGCAAACCACGGAGTCCATACCGAACTTCTGCCGGAAATACCATCGTTGGATTTTACTCTCCAATAATAAGTACTATCGAAAGCCAGACTTGTATGAGTGTACATTGTATCTGCTTGATTAATATTCACCAAAGCAGTTTGAGTTGTGTCTGAATTTAATTCGAAATCATACGAATCGGCTTCGGCTACCGCCGTCCATTCAAAGGTAACAGAGTCTTCTAGATCAGTCGCATTTTGCGCAGGTGATAATAGAATTGGTGCTGCGAGTTCACCAAATCGTGTTGTAAAATTAAACACCATCGACCATTCCGTTGAATCGTTCACACCGAATGCTTTCACTCTCCAAAAATACTGAGTACCAAATGAAAGACCTGAAGCGGTGGTTGTTGTATCAACCAACCCAACTTGATCATGGATGATTGTGTTGAAATCAACATCTGAGCTTAGTTGAAATCTGTAGCTCAGAGCGTTTTCAGCTTCTGTCCATACAAACGTTGGCATCGTATCAACACCATTTTCGCTCATGGCCGGCAGCAGTGGTACCGATAATCCGGTTGGTGCTACTTTGGTTTGGAACGATCGAGCTTCGGAAAACTCGCTTTCGCCTCCTTCGTTCAATGCCTTCACTTTCCAAAAGTAGGTACTGGAAAAATCAAGATTTGAAATAACCAGGCTCGTATCAGAAACTACCGATCCAATCAGAATTTCAGTAAAACTATCACTTTTAGACAGTTCAACCTGATATTCGGCAGCCCTAACGCTGTTATTCCAAACTAAAGTTAGTGAGGTATCAGCATCAGTAAAGCCATCAATTGGAGACACCAACATTGGTGCTTCTGCTTTTTCAATGATCGTTGTGAAATCAAATACAGCACTCCAATCGGAAGTATCCTGTGCGCCTATGGCACGGGCACGCCAGAAGTATTGTGTGGAATGATTCAAGCCACTTACCAGAGCTGTAGTATCGCTTTGAACAGTTCCCGAAACCAGAGTAGAGAAATTTATCTGAGTGGAGAGCTGATATTCGTACTCCAAAGCCCCAACAGCACTTGACCAAATTAAGGTTTGGCTGGTATCAACATCGGTGCTGCCTGCTAACGGATTCAGCAAAATTGGCACGCTGGCATCCACAGCTTTGGTCTGGAAGGTTCGGGTATCGCTAAACGAACTCTCACCGGTGCTGTTAATCGCTTTTACTTTCCAGAAGTAATCGGTCAGATTCGAAAGCCCGATAATCAGTGCAGTTGTATCGTTTACTGTTTGATCGGACACAGTTGAACTGAAATCCGAGCTCTTTGAAACAATCACCTGATATTCAGACGCTCTTGCAGAAGCATTCCAAACAAGATCTATGCTTAACGGTTGTGCCGATGCGCCATCAGCTGGACTTACCAACATCGGTGTTGCTGGCGGTGCAATTTTAGTAGTAAAACTAAAAGCTGTTGCATAAGCAGAAGTGTCCTGTAAACCTAAAGACCGAACTCTCCAGAAGTACTGGGTTGAGTAATCCATTTCGCTAATCAGAGCAGTGGTATCATTTACTTCTCCCGAAGCAAACAGACTTCCAAAATCGGTAGTAGTTGAAACTTCGTACTGATAACCGACGGCAGCAGGCGCTGAAGCCCATGTCAGAGTTACTGAGGTATCCACTTCTATACTCAGGTCGGCTGGACTAAGAAGCACTGGAATACTGGCATCTTCTGCTTTGGTCTGAAAGGATGAGACAGCACTGAACGCACTTTCGCCGGTTGAGTTTGTGGATTTAACTCTCCAGAAATAATCCGTTAAGAAATCCAATCCTGACACAGAATACATGGTATCAGTTGTTGCATCCTGAACAATCAGAGTACTAAATCCGGCGTCTGTAGAAAGTTCAATGGTGTAACCGGAAGCTCGATCAGCAGTTTTCCAGGCTAATATTAAATTAGTTGGCACCCGGTCTTCTCCATCTGCAGGATCAATCAACTCAGGGATTTCTGGAATCGCAATTTTGGTGGTAAAATCAAAGACTCCACTCCAATCAGAAGTATTTTGAGCTCCGACGGCTCTTACCCGCCAGAAGTACTGCGTTAGGTAATCGAGGCCGCTAATCAATGATGTTGTATCGTTGATAATTGAAGTTGCAAATACCGTTGAAAAATCAGAGCTCGAAGATACCTGATATTCGTAATTAACCGCTCCTTCGGCACTCGCCCACATCAACGTAAGCGAAGTGTCGGTATCAACAGTTTGATCTGCCGGAGAAATTAGCGTTGGAATAGCTGCAGGAATCGCTTTCGTTTGAAAGCTGCTCACAGCGCTGTAATCACTACTTCCGGTTGAATTTGTTGCCAGCACTCGCCAGTAGTAATCGGTCAGAAATTCTAGATTAGTTACGGCAAAACTAGTGTCGGAGGTGGTTTCATCAACAACCAAAGTATTAAAATCCGCATCCGTAGCTACCTGTATACTATATTCCGATGCTCGAGCGGCCGTATTCCACATCAATGTTAGATCGGTAGGTTGACGATCAGCGCCATTCAACGGCTCGATTAATACCGGGATTTCCGGAGTTTCTATCTTAGTCGTAAAACTAAATGGCGATGAATACGCTGAGGTATCCTGGGCGCCAATGGCTCGCACTCTCCAGAAATATTCAGTGAGGAAACTCAGATCCGCAATCGTAGCAGAAGTATCAGAACCCGTGTTGGTTCCGCCAATTATTGAACTAAATCCAGCATCCGTTGCCAATTGATATTCGTACGAAACCGCTCCTTCGGCACTCGCCCACATCAACGTAAGCGAAGTGTCGGTATCAACAGTTTGATCTGCCGGAGAAATTAGCGTTGGAATAGCTGCAGGAATCGCTTTCGTTTGGAATGATTGAACATCACTAAACTCACTTTCACCTCCAACATTAGTAGCTTTTACTTTCCAGAAATAATCGGTTAAAAATGCTAAACCTCCCTGACTTAATGCGGTGTCTGTGGTAGTTATTTCGAAATCTATATTTGAAAAATCGTTGGTTTTTGATAAGTGAAACAGATAAGAATCAGCTCGATCAGAAACATTCCAACTAAAAGCTACGAGCGTGTCTGTTTTGATCACTCCATCATCAGGTAAGAGAGGGTTTGGTTTTTCCGGTTTCTCGATGATGGTTGTGAAAGCTAAAGTATCACTCCAGGCAGATTCTCCCCCAATATTTGAAGCTTTTACGCGCCAAAAGTAATCGGTTAGATACATCAATCCGGATACAGAAAGTTCGGTTCCTGAAACTGTTGAATCTGTAACTACGACGGAAAAATCAGCGGTTGTACTGAGTTGAAACTGATAGTCCTCGGCACGGTCGGATGAATTCCAATCGAACGCAATACTGGTATCTTGATTAACAGCCAGATCAACTGGATTCACTAATTCAGGAGCTTCCGGTGGATCGATTTTTATAATATCAAGAATTCCGGGAAGCGGAGATGTGGTTGGCACATCAGGACCCGGTTCATCAAAAGTTAGATAATTGAGATCCAGAATAAGTTCGTCGAGATGCTCGATAGCACCCTTTTGAGCAAACTTCAAAATAACAATCGGATCAGTTCCACCTAGAAATGAAGTTCCGGCAGAGGCTATTTTCAATGATGCATCAACGGTTGCTTCTGCTGAGGCATTTTCGCTTTGAGTCCCCTCCGTTTTGAGTCCCAAAAACTCCAATTTGGTAGTATCATATTCAACTTCAGCTTGATAAGAAAGTACATTAAACGGACTCAAATCACCGGTACGAAGCGCAACTTCAATCGTGTCCGGAAAAATAGCCGTTGAAGAATCGAGGTAGGCATCAAAATCGTTAACCCGAATATTTATGGGCGAAGAAAGAAATCCTTCGTTGTCAACCGCGTTCACAAGTACATCGCCCCTGCTTGCAGCTGTTAACACCCCTGAGTTGGTATCAATACTTGCAACATTTTCATCATTAACCTGCCAGGTATAAGGACCAGTACCATCGCCTCCGGTTACATCAAAATCGATGCTTTGACCAATGCTAATGGCAGTATCAGGCAGATTCAGATCAATGGTTGGTTTTGCAAGAACGGTAAAGGTCCCGTTGTTCAAATCAATGCTCAGATCCTCATTCAGATTTGCATACGCAAAATTGATCGGAAATCTTCCGGTGTTGATATCCTTAACCGTAAAGTTGAGGTAGTATAAAGTTCCAAAGCCTTGCAGCGTATCGGTTCCGGCTGAAGCAATTTTTACAGATCCCGTTTCTGTATTGATCGTTGGTTCCCCCCAGCTTTCGGTCATCGTTCCGACCGAAGTAACTCCGTTCAGCGTGAGATAATTTTGATTATAATTCACCTGAAGATCAGCCGAAAGCACTTCCAATCCTGTAACATCACTGATATAAATAGGTAGTGCAATATCTTTTGTTTGTCGGATTGAAGTATCAGGTATCGTTACCGAAAGCTCTGTTAGTGTAGCCGGTTGAACTCTGAAAAAGGCGGTCGAATCTCGTAATCCTTGTCCATCTACCGCTTTAACTTGCACCAACCCAAAGGTTTTGGCTGCAAATAAACCGTTCGAATCGATGGTTCCAATGGTGGTATCCGTAACCGACCATGTGACCGGATCAACGATGTTGCCGGTGATATTAAATTGAAGAGAATCCCCTTCGAGTACAAAAATACTAGAATGACGAGGATTTATCTGAATCCCTTTAATCGTCCACCGTGCACCGGTAGCGTTTACTGCAGGTTCACCTTCGTTCAGGGATGCTTCGGTAAATGAAACATCCGTGTATTGAAAGTACGAGGCATTGTCTTTGGCTTTCACCCGAAGGTTAATCAGCGTGCCAGAGCCAACCAGTGTATCTGTTCCGGCAAAAGCCAGCGTGTTGGTACCTACGTTGTAAAATACGTTGGATGTATTTTCAAGCATGGTTCCGGCTTTATCGAAGCCTACAATTTCGAAAATGCTCTCGTTAGACGAAAATTTAAACGTACCTGAAATCACAGCATCGGTTTCATCAATAGGCGATATCCGAAGCGGAACCAAGATGGTTTCCCCGGCAATGGCCGCCGTATCCGACACCGAAATGTTGACGTCTTGTGCCATCGTTGAAGCCGCTATTCCACTGATAATCAGTGCCAGAAGCAGCTTCCACGTTGATATTTTGTGTTTAGTTGAATACATAATTACTCCATTTATGATTACAGATAGCGCTTACTTGATGAGTAGCATTTTCCGTATCTGGGAGTAATTTTGATTATCAGAGCCAACCACATCTATGCGTAACAGATAGGTTCCGCTACTGAAAGTTGAAGCATCCCACCTGAGGTTGTACACCCCTGCTTTCTGATTGTCATCCACCAGCGTTTGCACTAACTGACCCAGCATGTTATACACCTGCACTTGTACTTTTGCATCAGCCGGTAACTGATAAGAAATATTAGTGCTTGGGTTAAACGGATTCGGATAGTTTTGATTCAATGCAAACTCATCCGGTATTAACGTCTCGTTTTCGGAAGTAGTAAAGTTTTCGTTTACAAACTCAGTTAGGTCCACTTCATTCGCCGCGAACTTATGGTATTTGATTTGCTCGCTAATCGAACTTGCCGTCGACTCTTCGCTATAGATCAATCTAATATCACCTAAATCACCGGATTTTCGAATTGGTTTGGCCGATGCCATTGCAATACGAAGCGTATCGCCCACCTGATTATAGTTTAACTCGATGTGATCGCTAAATGCGGAGTTCGTCCATTCCACACGATCTACGGTTCCCGCAGGAAGTATGAGTTCCATTTCGGCGCCGTAGAAATCGAAACCACCTTTGTGGTTATAAGTGATATCGGTGAAGGCATCAGAATCCTCGTAATCAAGTGCCAGCATATTCTGTGGCTCAGGCACAATAATTTTACCCTGTCCCGGGAATCCCGTGATAATACCCACTACATATTGTAGTACCAGTGAGGCATCCATCGAAGAAACCGTTCCGTTTCCTGTTACATCCCCTGCGGCTAGATTATTGCCGGTTAAAATATCCAAGCCAACTACGTGAAGTAGAATTTTGGATGCATCGAAGGCAGAAATCGTTCCGTTTATGGTTACATCGCCGAGCAGAATACCATTTCTGCCTACAAGGTATGGTCGATAATCAACCGTTCCGCTTGCCACATTAATTCGATCACCCTGACCATTCACATTTTGATCAGGACCATTGTTTACAAACGGGCCACTAGGATCGCCCCAGAAGTTATTTTCGGCCATGATATTAGTACCGGCAGCCTGATACAATCCCTGATCTCTGTTATTGTAAATGTTGCTTAACTGAATAAGAGGATTACCATTATTGCTGACAAATAATCCAGAATGGTTACTATGGATATCTGAATATCTAATTGTTGGTATGCCACGTTCTACAATAATTCCACTTGAATTAAACGAAGTAATAGTTGAATCAACAACTACGTCAGTATCATATAGGTATAAACCTTTTGCAGCATACCTTACTATTAGATTATTAATGTAACTACTGTCAGTTGAAGGATTCCAAAGTTCAATCCCGCTCCAATTGTTTATTGCAGGTTGAATTCCTGTAGTATCGTTGTTGGTATTACCGGCGAAAGTGTCATCTCTTAAAGAAGTAAATACAACTTTCTCATCTTCCGTCCCTTCAACCAGAAAGGTTCCGCTTATATAAAATCCATATCTGCCATCTGCTGGATTTTTGATGATAACACCAGGTTTAATGATTAGTGAATCCCCGGAATTAACCTGAACATTCGCAGTTATTTGTTCCTTAAGAATCAACTTGTTCTTATATCCTTCTGGGAAAGAACCGCCAAGAACACCATGAATTGTACCTGTCACTATATATAAGCTATCAAACTCATTGTTTTCGATGACATTCCCTTCGTAGTAGTTACCCCTTTCATTTACAGTTCCTGATCTTGATAATTCACCGGTAACCCCAAACGGATATTTGTTTCCTCGTAAGGTATCGTCCACAATAATTGCACGGGAGGAAACAAAGCCAGGACCGTCGTTATTTTCGAATACATTACCCGAAATGGTTAAAACGGTATCTGTAGTAACCGACCGGTCAATATTCATGTACATGCCAGCTCGGGCATTATTTCGAACTTTATTGTTTTGAATGGTTACCGGATTTTTAGCTCTTTCGGTATAAATCCCCTCCCTTCCGTTATTCTCAATGATTGAATTGGAAATTTCACGAATAAATGAATTATAGGAAATACCGTTAGCTATAACACCATATTGTGCATTTCCAGCAATAATTGAATTTCGAACGGTCAAATCTGAACCGGTATATCTGGCGTAAATACCACTTGAGTTACGAGAGTTTCGAACTTCAGAATTTGTTAGGGTAAATTTCCCATGGTCTAAATACATCCCGTTGTAAAACGGATCCAATACTTTAACATGATCAATTGGATTTATTAATGAAGTTCCATTCATACTCAGGGTTAATGCCCCATCCCCACCATAGCGCAACTCTACATATTTAAGCACCGACTCTTCAGTGTTATATGCTGCATTATTGCTTAACGTAATACTCAATTGATCCCAATCATAAGGTCTGGCTGAAACCGTATCATCCGCTGCATCGGTATCTCCACCGGCGGTATCATCTCTCCAGGAAGTAAAAATAATTGGATTTTCTGGAGTCCCTTCCGCTAGTAATAAACCGTCGTATATCTTAAAGTCTCTACCGTTTTGTCTTTGATCGAGGTCCACAGTTTTGTAACCCATTTTAACGATTACACCTGGTTCAATTTTCAAAGTATCTGAGGTATTTACTGCATTTTGATACCAATATGCATTAAACATATACGCACCAGAAGTTACTTGCTCTGGAAATGTTGCGCTAAGCGTTCCTTTTAAGCCCAGACCATACAGCGCAACAACATTATTGAATGTATTACCGGAAAACGTATTCCCATCGATTCCATTTTCATCGGTATATCGATGCCCTAGCTTACCAATTAGACCAATACCAAACTCGTTATTGTTAAATTGATTGTCTACAAAATTTGCAGCCGAACTGATAATACCTGTGTTTGCATTATTTTCAACGATATTTCCTGTAAAAAAAACATCGGTACTATCCAATGAATTATGCCAGTAATAAACACCGGATCTACCATTATTACGAATGGTATTTCCTAATAAAGTACTGGCTGCTTTCACGTCAGAATTATGCACCCCATCCCAATTGTTATCTTCAATAATGGAGTTAGAAATTTCCCTAATAAAAGAATTATAATTAGGTCCTTGAGCAAGTATCCCGTAGCGACCACTATTTTTAACGATGGTGTTTCTAACCGTTAAATCTGTACTACCATATCTGGCATAAATACCATGATAACGTTCTGTATCTAGTACTTCAGAATTAGTTATAGTATAACTGCCATAGTCTAGTTGTATTCCATTATAAAATGCATCAGTGACTTTTACATGATCAATGGGATTTTTCAAAGAAGTATTATTCAAACTTAAATAGAGTGCTCCGTCACCACCATATCTTAATTCAACATGTTTGATCCTTGATTCATCAGTGTTGTGATTCGCACTATTTGTAAGTGTAATACTCAATTGATCCCAATCATAGGGCTTGGCAGAAACAGTATCATCCAATGCATCGGTATCACCACCGGCCGTATCATCTCTCCAAGAAGTAAAGATAATTGGGTTTTCTTCTGTCCCTTCTGCTACTAAAATACCGTCGTATACTTTGAAATCTCTCCCATTTTGTCTTGAATCAAGATCTCTGGTATTAGGGCTCATCTTTACTATTACACCAGGCTCAATTACTAGAGTATCATTCGCATTTACTGCATTTTGATAAAAATATGAGTTAAACATATACGCCCCGGATGTAATATTTTCAGGAAAAGTGGAACTCAGTGTATCTTCTAACGCTCTGCCATCAAGGCCAAGAACATTGTTATATGTATTGCCGTTAAATGTATTTCCATCATTTCCTAAGTCGTCTTCATAAATATGTCCAAGTGGTCCCCAAATTGTGATTCCATACTGGTTATCTTCAAAAGTATTTCCGTAAATCTGAGCAGACGAAGTTTTTAATCCATCTAAACTATTCCCTCGGAACGTACTGTTTCGAACAACCGCATTTTTTTGCATACGATTTCGGAAAAACAGTTGTAATCCAGCCCAGCCATTATTCTCAATAGTCAAATTTTCAGCAAGAAAGTTTTCCGAATCGTTGGTTCCAATATCTATTCCGGTGCGTCCATTATTTGACGCTGTAACATTTACAAGGCTGTCTATTTTCTGTTGATAGGAACCTCCCCCTTCAAAATTAATCCCATTGAAATTATTATTGCTAAAATTGCCACCTACAATACTTACTAACCCATTGGTGTAGGCATAAATTATCATGCCATGATTATTGTTAAATTCAGCAGTCAGGTTTTTTAATTCAACGGGTGCAGCAATGTAAAATCCTGCTGATGCATTATTATTCGCAGTATTATTGTTAAAAGCAGTAAGTGTTTTTTGAACACGAATACCATACGAATTACTATTGGTAACGAAAGTATTAGTAACTGAAGTTGTAGACTCATCTATATATAAATTTCCTGAGCTGCTGTAACCACCGTACCGGATATCTACATAATCAAAAACATTATTTACCGATTGATCGAATAAATAAATCCGCCGCCAGTTTCCTCTGTTTGGTTCAGTAGCTCTACCATCTCCATTACTGTCACCGCCAATGGCGTCATCATATTGTGAAGTGAAAATTATCTTGTCGTTTTCAGTACCATCAGCAATCAACGTACCGTAAATAAAGAAATCAATATTGTCGGCAAATTTGATAACCGCACCGGGTTGGATAGTGAGTGTCTGACCAGTGCCTAACGTGATATTGTTTTTTACCCAATACACAGAATCGGCACTCCAAACATCGCCATTAACCGGGTTTGAAGTAATCTCACGCACCGGAAGTGTTGCGCCGTATAACCAAGGGGTAAAATCGATGTTGTTTGAAACTGCATCGCCATTACCGGTTGGATTTAAAGCATTGCTCGGGCCGGATTTATCGCCCCAGAAATTATATTCTGCAGTTACTAAGCCTGTACCGCGGTTATCAACCCCGAATGTGGTACTGTTTCGGATGGTGTTGTCAGAGATATTTGGTGACTGCCCCGCAGCTTCTATCACTACGATTCCATAGTTGTTGCCATCAATAACGTTGTTTTCGATGTCAGGAATCGCTCCGTTATCGATGTAAATACCCACGCCATTTGAGTCGATTCGGGAATCATGAATACTTGGCGATGAGTTTATCGGAACTCGAATTCCACCGGTAGTATTTTCTGCCACCACTGAGTTGTCTACCTCAAAACTAAGACCTAAATCAGAAAAAATTCCATAGCCATTGTTATTTCTGAACTCTGAATTTTGGATTAACGGACTGGAAGCTCGTAAATCGATACCATGACCAGCACTATGTCTAAATACTGCGTTGGTGATATCAAAGGCGAAAGCACCGGTACGATAGGTGACCATAGCTCCTGATCCGGCTCCACCGCCATATTCAAGAATCACATAATCAAATACTGAACCAACGCCTGAAGTATTATTGAAACGAATAGTACCCCAATCGCCCGCTGCCGGGCTCCCTGCACCGGATGTAAATGTAACTTCATTGCCCGCTGATCCATCCGCTACAATTGCTCCATCAACAATCAACGAAGTCCCTGTATCAAACTGTACAGTAACTCCTGCTTCGATTGTTAGCGTAACCCCTGGGTTAACAATCACATTTGCGGTTACTTGATACGGACTATTTGCTAGTGTCCATGTTTGATCTGTGGTGAGGGAATCGGAAACTGAGGTTTGGGCAAATGCTGCCTGGTTAATTAAGAATCCGACTGATAGGAATAGAGTGAATTTGGCTAAAAACTTCATGGTTAAACTCTGAGTTACTGTTAATCAACACTACTGTGTTAGTTAAGCAGATACTAAAGAGTTCATTTTTTTCAATCACTACATGGGTATGTGGTATCTGGTAGTTTTTGGATTATTTTGCCCCAGAATCGGGCTCAATTAATCGTTTCATGATGCCTTTACTAACTGCTTCAGATCGAGAGTGAACCTGTAATTTGTTGTAGATATTTCGAATGTGATGCCGCACTCCATCTACCGAAAGGAAAATAGATTTACCGATGGCTGCATATGATTTTCCGGTCGCTAATTCCTGTAGTATTTCTAATTCCCGTTCTGATAATTGATCTTCTTCCGGTACAATAGGTGCATGCATTTTAGCAATTATTTTTCGAGCAATATTCGGAGTAATTGGCGAGCCACCATCGTGAGCATCTTTTACTGCAGCAACCAGTTCATCGGGAGTCACTTTTTTCATGAGGTATCCAACTGCACCGGCTTTTATGGCTTCAAAAATGTGTTCATTATCGTCGTGCACCGTGGCCATTATAATCTGCACTTTTGGATGAATTGCCTTGATAGCGCGTACCCCTTCGATTCCACTCATTCCAGGCAAGCCAATGTCCATAATAATTACATCGGTCTTTTTTAATTCTTCCGAATCCATCGCGGCTTCCACCGAATCAAAACTTTTCAACACGCACAAATTCTTGTCGTAGTCGATAAAAGTTTGCCAACCTTCGCACATGTATTTGTTGTCTTCAACTATAATTACTTTTATCAACGAACTCCCCCATTTGTACTGTTTTGATCGTAGTGCATCGGCCATTAAAAAAGTTTGCATGAACATCTAATTTAAATGAACTCAGATTCTTTCAAAAACCTGAGTCTAATTTTGGTTTAATCTTCTCTTTTGGAAGGACATACACAAGAATAGAAGAACCTCGATACAGTATCACCACACAGATATGTGGTTTACAGCGGAAGCTCCAATCGCCATCGAGTTCCCATTTCCGGTTCTGAGATCAGACTGATCGAAGCCCCTAATTCTTCGGCTCTTTTTTTAATATTTGCTACTCCATTTCCAATTCTGCCCGAATCTACATCAAATCCGGCACCGTTATCTTGCACTATCAATTTTAGCAGACCATCTTCTACATCCAGAATTACATCCACCTGAGTAGCCTTCGAATGGCGAACGGTATTGGTAAGCATTTCTTTAAAAATCATCCACAAGTGTTGGCGTACATTCATCGACAGCTCGCCATCAATGGCTTGGGTAATATTGAGATTATACTTGATGTCGCTGGATTCTAACAGATCGGAGGCATACCGCCGACATTTCGACAAAAACAGCTCCCAGTTATCATTCTCGGGAGTTATCGACCAAACGATATCCGTGATTTTTTCTTTGGCATCGCCTGCACTTTCGGTTATTAGATTAATGAAATGAGATTTTCGTTGCTCATCCTGATCGGTTTTAACCGCTTCCGCAAAGTAACTTATTCCGGTTAAGGTGGCGCTGACTTCATCGTGTAAATCGCTGGCAATTTTAGTGCGCATGCGTTCTACTTTTAACAGCTGATTGAGTCGGATTCGGTGTGCTGTGTATATCAAACCGGATATTCCAATCACATACAACAAATAGGCCCACCAGGTGCGATACCATGGCGGTAAAATCGAAAAAGCGAGGCTGTCGGTAGAGCCTTCCACCCCGAATACGTTTTGTGATTTCACTTTAAACACATAGTCGCCTTCCGGGATGTTGGTGTAATCTTTTTGTGTTTCTAGGCTCCAATCGCTCCATTTTGCATCAAAGCCTTCTAGTTTGTACGAGTAAGTGTTTCGTTCGGGATCGATGTAACATGCGGCAGCATAGGTGAACCGTAAAGCATTATCTTTGTATGGTAAAATGATTTCATTGGATGGCTCACCAAATCCGCCATAAATCAAAGAATCCTGATCGACAAAAGTGCCTGTGATGTTGGTTTTGAAGTTGGTAGGTTGATGTGAATAGCCAACCGGTACCCCTACAATCTTTCTTTCTTCTGCAAACCATACGTGATTTTCACCACAATCTAATCCATAGATACCGTTTTCAAATCCAATGCCTTGAAACCACTTTTCTTCAACTTTGAAATCTAAATCTGACTGAATAGATCTTAATAAGTTAAGTGAACTACTATACCAAAACTCATTGTCACATTGGTTAAAGTAGCTTACATCATTTGCTGACAGATTGATATTATGTTTACGTACTCGCTTTCTTAATACTAAATTTCTTTCATCGAGTACCCATAACCCATTACTGCTACTTAGCACGAATAAGCTATCTTCTTCAACAACGAGACTTCTGATGCCCGTTATCTTTTTTTCAGGATTTGCAATTTTTTGACTGTTTTTATTGTCAGGATCAAAAAGAACTAATTCATCAGCGGAAGTTGTAAAAGCAATACTATTCTTGAAGGAAGTTGTATTATCAGAAAAAACATATTCCGCCACTACTAATTCTTCCTCTCCTATATTTAAATCTATTTCAAATAGTCCATAATCATTAAATCCATATAGCCTTTCATCATGAAATAGTAAATCGGTATAAGTTCTTTCGTTAATTTGGCGAAGTATCGGTTCGATTTGCCAAACACCATTTGTTGAAGAGATAATTAATTGATTATCTGAACTAGCAACATCGTAAATAAAATTTGAGTCATATTTTAAAACATCATCAAATGATTCTGAATCAATATTATACTCAAGGACTTTTTGGTTGGTAATAGCGAATAATTTCTCATTTAATTCTACGGTTTTGAAAGGTGTACCAGCTTCATCCGGCAAATTAATTGACCTGAAATGTTGGTCAGTATTTATTACAGAGATTCCATTACTTAGAGTTGCCCATAAAAGATTATTTCTATCTAGGAATAAGCCGTAGATATCATTGTCGTTTAATCCTTTATCTGTAGTAATATGCTCAATGAGGTTAAAATTTTTGTCAAAAATAATGATACCCCCGCCCAGTGTACCAAAACCATATGAGTTATTATCTAATTTTATTAGTCGATACCCAGGATACTCGCTCAGAAGTGCATTCAATTCGCTTTCAATAGGTTGTAATTTCTTATTGTTATAACGTAACAGTCCTTTTTCACGTGAATATATAATTAGTTCATTTCCATTTTCTACTATGCCATAAATCCGATCGTTCTTTAATATTTCAGTCCCTTCGAGTAATACAAAGCCCTCATCTGCCACAATCGAGACTCCTAGTCCATGAACATTTAAAAGTATTTCATCATTGACAAGAAAGGCGTTATCTAAAATATCTTTGTAATCAAGGACTGAAATTGAATCTTCGATTTCTGAATAAATGAACAAGTACTCTAAACTCCTGAAATAGACTTTATTTTGATGAGCAATTGTTTGCCTGACTTGCGAGAAATCCCGGGCATCCTCAGGAATCAAATCAAATAAAGAAAAATATTTCATTTGGTTAAGTGAATCCGGTTCAAGAAAACCAAAGTCGTTCAATCCACCTACATAGACTTTACCAGCATTGTTTTTATCTAAGGAGAATACAACTTCTCTTCTTCCCACATGAATTGAAGACCATTTATTCCCATCATATCGAACCAACGCCGTTGAGTTTCCAAACAGTAGACTACCGTCATCTATACTCAGTCCTGCCCACATCTGTGTTGAATTACTGAAATCTTCTGTTGTGTAATTATCTAATACTTCAACTTTACTAATTTGTGACAAGGCGTTACTGCTTAATAAAGTATTCATCCCAAATAACAGGATTACACAAACGTACCTAATCATTATGATTGGCTATTGTCTTCAAAGCTTTAGGGATGATGAATATCTGGATGGATATCAGTTAACTGCTTCTCCTCCATAAAATGAATTTCTATTTCGATTTGTCCATCAGCTCGTTTATAAATTGAAAAATGATGTGGTATTGGATTAATGTCTTGACTATTCAAATCAGCAATTAGCGCATTACCTGCAAGAGATATTTTAATTCCTTCTAACCTGTCGATTGGCAAAGCAGGAATTCTATATAAAACTGAAAATTCGTGATTTACAGAATCATTAGAATCTTTTGGACTGTAAGCTAGAACTGATTTCTTTTTCAATTTTGAAGTACGTTTACCTTTATCAATTAGAGCTCCTTTCTCAGCACCTTGGTCAATTTTAACAAATACCTCCATATCTGTTTCTTTGAGATTATTTTTTATTGTATGAGAATTTGAAGTTGAATTTTTCATAATTAGGGATGATGAATTGCTGGATGTATATGTGTTAATATGTAATTAATAAAATTTACTGCTATTGATTCCTCGTTTATTTTTTCAATATCCATATCAGTTTCTCTTAAAAAATCTTGAAAAAAAGTAGCCAAATCTTCACACTCATCTCCTTCGCATTTGTATTCAACTTCATCTCTTATGTGATTCTCAAAGTTTTGACCCAATGATACTAAATCCGAGAAATGAATAATTATTACTAGCGAATCATTTTTTTCAATGGTTGAAAAATGATGTGGTATATGGGTTGTACTTGGAATCAGATGCTTTTTTCCAATAGCAATTTTAGCCCCAATCGGTTTATTAGCATCAATAAGTTCCGATTTATTAATTCTAAATATGAACTCTATCTGCTCTAGAACTCCGACAGTAGGCTGAATATCATATCTTAAAGTATTGATATTTGGAAAATTTGGATCAAACGGGTCGATTCGTGATGATCTTTTATTATTTATAAGTACACCTGCAGGTCTATATTCTGTTTTATTTAATCGAAGAAAAAAATCGACTGGAATTTCCATACAATTCAAAATTAAAATTGAAGTTGAATTAGATTCACACTTCGAATCTTGTTGTGCTTCGGAATTTGTACTGAAAATTGCTACTAAAAGTATTAGTCCCGGAATTAATCGTTTATAAATCATTTGCCTTTAATTTTAAAAAACCCAGACCCGGCAGACGGCGCCATACCCCACTTATATCTTTTAGTCTGA
Organism: Balneolaceae bacterium; assembly: GCA_017643365.1. Classification (GTDB taxonomy): domain Bacteria; phylum Bacteroidota; class Rhodothermia; order Balneolales; family Balneolaceae; genus HXMU1420-13. Next base: position 53,597 of record JAEPNO010000007.1, read on the forward strand.
TTGAATTACGTTTATTTAGATTTAATTTTCAAGTGCTAAATATATATTCATATAGACTTAACATTCTTTGATAAAAAAAAGCCGACTAAAATAGCCGGCTTTTCTTGTTAATGGTCTTCTACTCTGTGCAAAAATAGAAGAGGTCATTTGCTCATCATATCCCCCGAAAAAACCCACACTAACCGTAATTATTATAATTGAACACATCCTGCCATTCACCACACGGTTATGTGGTATTTGATTGCCTAATCAAAAAAAAGCCGGACAAAGTAGCCCGGCATTCTAAATATCATACGTAACCTGATCTATCCTATTTGATAAGCATCATCTTTTTTGTGAGCACCTGATTACCACTTGTTAACCGATACAAATAGATGCCACTGGCAAGTGCACTTGCATCAAACGATACGGAATGCCTTCCGCTAGTTAACCGATTTTTAATGAGAACAGCTATACTTTGGCCTTGTAAATTATATACTTCAAGTTTAGCGAAACCTGTTTCGGCTAGTGTAAAACTGATGTTTGTTGACGGATTGAATGGATTCGGATAGTTCTGAGCTAACCAAAATTGACCAGGTGTTTCATATTGCTCATTCTCATTGGATACCTTTAATTGGATATCGAGAATTATAGATTCTTCAAATACTCCACCATTGGTATCTTCAACTCGAATGGAAAGAGTGGCAAATCCTACAAAATCGGCAGTGGTAATGGTTACCAAACCGGTTTCTTCGTCGAAAGTACCAAAAACAACTTCGGGCTCTAAGCTTACCTGAATGTCTAACGAATCGAAGGCGTCTTCGGCATCAGCAAATACTGTTTCGTCGATGTTAAATTGAAGAGTATCACCGGAAATCAATACTAAAGTATCCGGAATATTTACGGCAAAAGGTGGTTGATTTCCTCCCTCTCCAAATACTCGAATTCGTGCTTCTGCAGCGTTTTCAACTACGGATTCTTCATTAATTCTGTATTCATCCAATTGCAAAAAAGTATCACCTGAGGTAAGTCCAATAAACTCCAGATGTACAATAGTTCCTGATGATGTAACCGGATAGGTTGATGCCATTGAAAACCTAACCTTTCCATCAGCACCGTTTTCAATTGAAAGTACAGAATCAGAGATTGTTGAAGATTCCGAAATTCCAACATACTGAAGAGAAAGCGTATCGTAACTAATCATCAAATTGATGCCGGTAACATTACTGCTCTCGTTTTTTAAATGAACAGGAAACAGCAGGGTTTCTCCAACAACGGTTGAAGTATCCGACATTGTAACGGAAGCCTGTCCCCAAGCTAAAGCCGGGGACATAACTGCCATTATCAGTAAAGTTGAAAGAAACTTATTCATGTTATTTGATCAACATCATGCGCTTAGTAAACGATTTATCACCAGTTTTTAATTGATAAATATACACGCCACTCGACAGATTACCTGCTTGCCAGGTTATGCTGTACGAACCTGCTTCTTGCGTTTGATTTACCACCGTAGCCACTTTTTGGCCAAGCATGTTATAAATCGACAATTCCACATCTGCTTTTTCTGCTAAAGTGTATCCGATGTTTGTACTAGGATTGAATGGATTCGGATAATTTTGAAGTAAGCTGAATTCGCTTGGAACTTCCCCAATTACCAATTCATCCATTTCAGGAACCGAACGTTCATTCAGCACTATATTGGCCCTAAGTTTTGGTACCGCTTGAGCGTTCGCTGTATTGAATTCAATATCGAGTGTTTTACCCTCGAAAGGCTTAACTCCATACAACGACAGCAGTGTGCCATCTTCGGTTGTATTTGAAATTATATTCCATCCGTCCGGAAGGTTTCTTATCGATTTAAAGGTTGCTCCGGCTGAAAGATCCAGTTCCATTTGAATGGCGTAGATTTCCATTTCGTTCTGAGAAACATCCAACTGTACAACGCTTTCGTTGCTATTACTTTCGGCTAGTAACCAGTTTGCTGAAACCGGTTTCTGATCTTCTTTTAACGGAAGTGTAATACAACCGAGTTGATCTCGTAATCCAACGGTTTTTTGAAGTATCCAGGATGCATCAAAAGCACTGATATCACCATTTCCTGTAACATCAGCGGCGGTGGAATCGAGTTCAACCAGAGGGAAAACTCCTCCCATTTTCACGGTATGTTGCAGTACCAGTGTTGCATCTTCCGTACTTATAGTCACATCTCCAGTAACATCACCACAAAGGCGAGGAACAATATTAACAAAGGAGTACAGTTCGGGCGAAGGCATTTCGTTAATCGAGATATCTGAAACAAAGATTTCAGTTTCGCCAGCTGCTAATATATCGATGCCCATGTTGAATAATACTCCAGGTTCAGAGATATCATTTTCAGGAGTACCATCGGTAGCGAAAGCTACAATTAATTGCCCCTCAAGTTTATTGGTGATAATGGTTGTGCCTTCAAGTAAGGTATTGGATTGATCACCGAGATTTACATCAACAAAGTTTGGATCAAAGTTGATCGTAAATTCCATTCCTTGAATTGGCTCATCGCCAAGATCGATTAAATCAATATTTAACGTTTCAAAGGTATTTGGAAGTGCAGCGAACGATATCATTGAAAGTTCGGCATCGAAGTTATCAGGAATAATTTCGATATCGCTAAAGTCATGAATAGAAACTGCATAGATGTTTTCATCTAAACTAGGGATATAAAAATCCTTAACAACGGCCTCGATATTAAAGAAACCTTGTGGTGCAGGTTGAAAGGCCCAGTCGCTATTGAATCCACTTTGAATCGACATCCACCCTATTTGAGTTTCCTCTTCATTTACGATCTCGTATACAAAACCGGCTTTGAGTGAATCTACAGGATCCAGAATCCGAACTCGTTCAACTCTAACCACTTCACTTTCGTATTCTTCACCATTGTTCGAGTACTCATCGATATCTACAAGTTGTGGATTGGGCAGCGGATTTCCAGCCGAGACAACATCCCACGCATGAATATTGATTACTTCATGAAGACCGTTAAAATCGGCAGTAATTCCTGCAACTTTTAGTTCGTCACCAACTTGAATCTCGCCTGATTTTGTAGCCAAATTAAAATTGACAGAGTTTGTTGCAGAGAAAAATGGTCGACTAAAAAGCGTTGTGGCTGCAGTTTCATCCTGCACGTATACGAAGTTATTTGTGATTCGAGTTACAATTCCCTGAACAGCTAAATGAGTACCATATACACTATTTCGAGCGTCAATAATCGGTGAAGCATCGTAGTTATCGATATTTAAATCTGCTCGATCAATATCATGGAAATATACTGTAGGAACGGTCATACCACTTACATCATCTATGTAAGTGATTCGATCGCTAAAATCGCCATCGGTGTCCGGGTTCTCAGGATCGGGAGCTTCCCATTGGAAAACACCGGTGGTATCATCTTTCAGAATGAATTTGTATCGAATTTCATCATCAATAGAAGCATTCAAAATTTCGGCAGTGCCGGTATATACTGAATCACCTAATTCGGCTTCTAATACAATGGGTGCACCTGCATCCCATCCATTAAAACTGCCTACTAATCCAACGATGTGTTCGCCTTTATCAAAATTACCTAAAGCTTCCTGAACAGCAACATTCACTGAAAAAGTAACCGGTGTAAAGATTGCTTCGATTTTTTCCATTTGAACATTGTCGATGTAAACGGTGTCGCCATCATTCGACTCAAAATTAAGTTTTAACCCTAATCGAAGACCTAAGTCGGCATCAACGTCGGATGCGAAATAATCAAAAGAATAATACTCCCACTCGGTTCCTAATTCAAAGAAATGAGTATTTACTTCCTGAAAATTGCCTTCACCAGGCAATCCTAAAAATGCTTCAGAAGCAAAACCATCTACCGATGATTTTAGCCACATCGATACCTTGTAAAGATCACCTTCGGCAGGGAAAATCGGCTCATTTACAACCTGGCTTCTCCAAACATCTTCCGATCCATCAAATTGTACGATCACCCTTGCGGCTTTACCATCATCATCTTGCGAATCGTTAACTATTTCATAAACCGATGGACCATTAACCGTTTCAAATAACCAACCTTGATTACTTCCGGAAACAGGTCCTAAATTGTTTAAAGCAAAACTTCCATTATAGTTTATGATATCTCCTACTTCATAGGGTGGCATTGGAGAGAAATCGAATTCTTGATTATTGAATAAAGCCGTTTCGATATACTTTTCGCGGGAGCCATCTTCGTCGTCATCTATTTCGGTTCCATCAAACGTAAAATATCTTTTACCTAGTTCGGTTACATCGTTTTCCCATATAAACTCATCTTGTTTTTCAATAACAAAACTATATTGAACGGTGTCGATAAATGAGGCGGTGATGAACGCTTCTGTCGAGTAAATAGCGCCATCGTCGGTATTCATAATTTGACCGGTCTCAGGATTCCAATCATTAAAATCACCAACCAATCGAACTAAATGGCTATCCGGTTTAAAATTCCCCATAGCATCTTGTGCACTCATATCAACCGAAAAGAGAACATCAAAGCCATAAAAGTCAAAACTCTGATTACTAAAAAATTCGGTAGGCAAGTATTTTTCTAATCGGTCATCATCATCATCGTCTACTTCTGTTCCGTTAAAAATAAAACTTCTGTTACCTACTTCATTCGGGTTGGGATTTGGCTCTTCCCAGTAAACTCCATTTTCATCAATTATGACAAACTTATACACGATTTCACTACCTAAAGCATACTCGTCTTGATCAAAAGGAATTTCGATAGTGTAGATTGATTCAGGTCCTAGTGTTAAAATGTGTGGCTCAGCAGTACTCCAATCATTGAAATTACCTACTAAACCTACAATATCTCCGTCATCTGCATCAAAATTTCCAAGATGTGTTTGTACCCTCATATCTACCGTGAAGGTCACGTCGTAGTCGGTAGGTTCACCAAGTCCGGATTGCGCTAAATCATTGAAAAAATGGGTTAATGTGGTATCTGCTATATCGTCGCCATTCGAATCAGTTTCACTACCGGATACTGTATAAATTCGATTATTGACTGATTCCCAGGTAACAGTTCCATCGTCATCAACTAAAATGAATTTATACTCTAGAACTGAATCAACTGTGACATCTTGAAAAAGAAAAGGTCGAGCAAATGAAGTATCAACCTGATCGGTTAACTCTTCTGCGGCATCTTGCCAGCTTGTAAAATTACCGGCAATTTTTGGGGTATGAATTTCCGGATCATACACTCCTAATTCTTGTTGAACTGCAAGATTTACTTCAAAAGTAACCTCCAAATCAAATGTTTGTTCTAGTGCTTCGGTATTTTGTGCATGTACTTTTGATATCGCAAATACAGACAATAGAATGCCCATTGCAAATTTCTGTAGCCGTTTATTCATTGTAACTCCTGTAAGGTTAGAAAAGAGCTTTCTCCCCCCGAGAAAGCCATAAAGAATATGATTAAACCAAGTTTACCTTCAAAATAATTATTACTGTTTATTAGGCAACCACACACATATGTAGTTTTTAATTTAGAGGTATATTTAAATTGCAGGAAGTTCCTTTACCTACCGAACTTTGTAAGCTAAAGCTAGCCTTTAGTTTATCGGCACGGCGTTTAATGTTTGTCAATCCATTTCCACCTGATTTATTTTCAATATCGAAGCCAATTCCATCGTCTGAGACCGAGAGATATAAACTATTCCCTTGTTGTTTTATGGTTACTTTTACAGTAGATGATTGAGCGTGACGGACAGCATTTGTGATGAGTTCTTTGTAAATCATCCAGATATGCTGTCGCATATTCATATCCAATTTTCCATCAATCGCTTTATCAATATCCAATACATAGTTTATGCCTTTACTTTCGAGTAAATCGGATGCATAACGCCGGCATTTTGCAAGTAATAATTCCCAGTTATCATTTTCAGGGGTAATCGACCAAACGATATCAGTTATTTTCTCTTTAGCATCGCCTGCACTTTCAGCTATCAGGTTAATGAAATGCGACTTCTTTTCGCTTTCTAAATCTTGCTTTACTGCCTCTGCAAAATAAGTGATTCCGGTTAGAGTAGCGCTAACCTCGTCGTGTAAATCGTTGGCTATTTTAGTTCTGGTTCGTTCTTCTTTTAGTTCGGCGATTACCCTATATCTGTACACCAAAAATCCACCTAAAGCTATAATCAAAAATATAATCGTAAATGTTCTGAACCGTACTAACGAGAGTTGGGCATTAACAGCTTCTAGTTCAAGATTTTTAGCTTTCATTTGATACCGAACTCTCCCCATTTCTTCCATCTGTATGCGCCCGGTTTTTTCTATCATACGTTCATGATCTGCCAAAGAAGATAATATCGAATATGCTTCTTCATAATCTCCCTTAAGACGTAGCGCCTCTGCTTTTAAGCGTTGAAGCTCAACATTTAGGATTGCCTGTGGTATTCTTTTACCTAATGCTAATCCTTCATCCGTAATTTTAAGTGCGTTTTCGTAGTCTTTTGATTGAATATTTTGCTTTGCCTTTAGAATCAAAAAACTAATGCGAGCAGGAAGCTGAACTCGCCGGGGATTGAATGCATCCAAAATAGCTATCACTGAATCTGTTTTTTCGTACATCCCATTTTCAAAAAATGATTCAGCTAAAAATAACTGGGTACCGTAGTACACTCCCGAGTTAGGAGACACCAGTTCCGAAGCTTCCAAACTATACAATAACCTCTGCTGCTGATCCCCACCTATTTTCTCAAGATCAGCTAAACTCCTGTAAATCGAAGCCATCAAATCATTACGCACATTATCTTTTCCAATACACTTTTCAAGCTCTTCAGTAGCTTTGTCTAGTTCAAGATTTCGCTTATAAGCATTACTGATTTTCAACCTAAGATTACACTCTGAATCTGGTGTTTTTGGACCTAATTCAAGCATTTGATTATATCGCTCTAGAGCAATTTCTATGGCGCCAACACGGATATATAAGTCGGTAAGTTCGTTGTAAACGCTTTGCTGAATTCGATCATCAAATTGTTGATCATCCAAATATTCTAACAGGGTGTAGTAAATTGACTCCGCTTCAATATACTCGTTATTTCTGGATTTAATCCGTGCACGTTGTTGCATGGCGTCGATTGCTCGAAAATGCTTATCCAGTGCTTTGAATTGTTGCTCGGCCAGACCATAAAAGTATGCCGCTGAGTCCAAATCCGATCGATTCCAATACGTTGCTTTTAAAAAGTTCACATAAGCATTTTTATTCAGCTCAGAAATATCAGATTTGATCTCTATTTCCTGAATAAGATCTAATACCATTGCTGGATTTCTACGGACCATCACATTCGAAAACTGAACATATAAGTCCAATACCGAATCAGGATCTGAAGTCTGATTCACCATTTGCCGAAATTGTTGTTCGGTTAATTGTGGTGGCGGTTGATTGGCTGGCGAAGCAGGGCGAGAAGATTGACTAAAAACAGACCATTGAAAACAAAAAATCATCAACAAAGTTGATGTACAAATTTTTGAACGCATAGATAGAAAAATGACTCTATAAAATTGACCCTTAAAGATGAATCAAAAATATATATTATGCCAAGTTTTCTAGGAGAAAATAAAAAAAGGAACTGCCAAAAACTGACAGTTCCTTGTAAGGGAATGATTTAATCAAAAATCGAAAAATATTTTTAAAACTAAAATGGATTAATTCAATACACTTTCAACGGGTTCCCATGCCATATCGAAAGCATTGGCAACATCAGCATAAACGATGGTTCCGTTCGCGATATTTAGTCCCATTTTTAGTTCTGCATCGTCCATTATGGCTTGCTTCCACCCTTTGTTGGCTAAAGCAACAGCATAAGGTAGCGTTACATTGGTTAAGCCAAGTGTTGAGGTGTAAGGAACAGCTCCCGGCATGTTTGCTACGCAGTAATGCAACACATCGTCAATTACATAAGTTGGGTCTTGGTGTGTAGTTGCTTTAGAGGTTTCAAAACATCCACCCTGATCGATGGCTACATCAACAAGTACTGTACCCGGACGCATTTCTTTTAGCATATCGCGAGTGATTAAGTTTGGAGCCTTTGCACCTGGTTTTAATACCGCACCGATAATTAAATCAACTGAAGGAAGCAGACTTCTGATGTTTGCCTCGGTTGAGAAGAAGGTGTGAATGTTTTCGGGCATAACATCATCCAAGTAACGTAAACGTGGCATGTTGATATCCATAATGGTTACATCAGCACCCATTCCGGCAGCAATCTTAGCAGCATTTACACCCACAATTCCACCACCAAGAATCAACACTTTTGCCGGCTGAACACCAGGAATTCCACCAAGTAACATTCCGCGACCGCCTTTTGGTTTTTCAAGGAAAACAGCGCCTTCCTGAGTTGCCATACGTCCTGCAACCTCGCTCATTGGAATCAATAATGGAAGCGAACCATCTGCTTTTTCAACCGTTTCGTAGGCAATAGCAATACATTTGGAGTCAACCACCGCTTTGGTAAGCGCTTCATCAGCAGCAAAGTGAAAATAAGTGAACAGAACTTGTCCTTCTCGCATCCGCGGATATTCCACAGCAATCGGCTCTTTCACTTTCATAATCATATCAGCACGTTGCCACAATTCGTCAACATCGCTTAAAATCTCAGCACCGGCATCGGTGTACAAATCATCTGTGAAACCGCTTCCAAGTCCGGCTCCTTTTTCTACAATTACAGTGTGTCCATGCTTAATAAGTTGCAAGGCACCACCTGGCTGCAAGGCTACTCGATTTTCTTGTGGTTTAATTTCTTTGGGAACTCCAATTATCATCATTCACTCGTTTACGTTCGGATTTATTTTAGCCCACAAAGGTAAAAAAATATCTTCAAAAAGGTTGCCTGCACCCTTCACAAACCTTCAAATATTTTACCCTTCTTGTTATTTGTTGTTAAATAGATTTATTCTGTATTTAGATGGCTGTATCTACCCTATTTACCAACGCAAACTTTACTATGAGAATACTCCGATTACCCACGCTTTTATTGTTGATGGTGGTGCTGGCAAGTGCCTGTTCATCATCGAAACAAGCAACCACTTCCACTCCCGCCAATAACCGACCCGCACGCCCTGCCGAAGGCATTAAAGCTTTTGATGAGGTTATAAAAGCAAAAGCCGAAAAAGACGAAGGACTTTTCACTATATATCAACAAGAGGAAAAACTTTATTACGCTATCCCCGATTCTCTGCTTAGTCGCGATATGTTGTTAGTTAGCCGCGTGGCGGATGTACCCACCGATTATTTTGGATTCTTCTCAGCCGGTGCAAAAACAGCCGAGCAGGTGATCCGTTTTGAGCGGCAAAGAGATCGCATTTTGATTCGGAAATATTCCTTCGAAAACATCGCCGATGAAGAGCTTCCCGTCTACAAATCGGTGCAGGCGAATAACTTCGCTCCTATTCTAGCCTCGTTTGATATCGAAGCACTTACCGAAGATTCGAATGGCGTGGTGATTGAAATGACCGATTTCTTTGAGTCGGATATTGAAGCCATTAGTGGTGTCATCAGCTTTTTACGCCGCGAATATCAGGTTCGCCGATTAGATGGTGATCGCAGTTACATTGAATCAGCAAAAAGCTTCCCTCAAAATATTGAAGTACGCCACGTTATGACGTATCAGGCACAAAATCCGCCTTCTGATGGAAACACAGCTACTCTTTCGCTGCGTATGAGCCAATCGATGGTATTATTACCAAAAGAACCCATGCAAAAAAGGGAATTCGATTATCGAGTGGGCTGGTTTACCATTCAACAAATCGATTTCGGTTTGGATGAGCAAAAAGCAGCGTCAAAACGCTTTATTCGTCGATGGAGACTCGAACCAAAAGATCCTGAAGCTTATTTCAGAGGTGAATTAGTGGAACCGGTAAAGCCTATTGTTTACTATTTGGATCCTGCTACCCCGGAAAAATACCGTTCTTATATCATTCAAGGGATTTTGGATTGGAACGAAGCTTTCGAAGCCGCAGGATTTAAAAACGCCGTTCAAGCGAAGTTACCGCCAAGCCCCGAAGAAGATCCCGATTGGAGCCCCGAAGACATTCGATATTCTACCGTTCGTTGGGTAGCCAACACCATTCGAAATGCCGTTGGACCTAGTGTGTCTGATCCACGTTCGGGGGAAATTATCGAAAGTGATATCGTTTGGTATCATAATCATATGCGCTCTTATCGTAATCGCTTAATGATTGAAACCGGTGCAGCAAATCCCGCAGCCAGAGGTTTAAAACTAGACGACGACTTAATTGGCGAAACCATGCGTAGAGTAATTTCACACGAGATTGGGCATGCAATCGGACTTCCACATAATATGCAGTCAAGTTCGGCCTATCCGGTAGATTCGCTTCGGAGCGGAAGTTTTACCCAGAAATATGGAATTGCGACCACCATCATGGAATACGCGCGACAGAATTATGTGGCGCAGCCCGGTGATGAAGGAATCAGTTTCATTCGAAAAATCGGACCTTATGATTTGTATTCGGTGAATTGGGGCTATCGAGTGATCGAAGGCGCGGAATCGCCCGACGATGAAAATGCAATTCTGGATAACTGGATCGAAGAAAAAGCCGGTGATCCGATCTACCGTTTTGCTTCTTCTACCGGATATGATCCATCAGCCCAAACCGAAGATTTATCCAACGATCCCATCAAAGCCAGCACTTATGGATTGATGAACTTAAAACGAGTGGTTCCAAACTTAGTTGAATGGACCTCTACCGACGGAAAAGGCTACGACGATCTGGAAGAAATTTATAACGAGCTGATTTTCCAATGGTCGCGATATGCACGCCATGTTTCCACAAATGTGGGTGGTGTTTATCAAAACCGATTGGCTTCCGACCAAGAAGGAATGGTTTACACTCCGGTGGATGCTTCTTATCAAAAAAATGCACTAGCTTTCTTAAACGAGCATGCTTTTACTACACCAGATTGGTTGTTGGATGAAAATATCCTGCGAAGAATTGAACATGCAGGTGCCGTTGAGTCGGTTAAAAATTTACAGGCACGAATTTTAACCGCAACGATGAATCCCGGTTCAATGACCCGATTGGTCGAACAAGAAGCCATCGACAAAAATGCTTATACCCTACTCGAAATGCTTGCGGATATCAGAAAGGGAATCTGGAGTGAGGTATATGAAAATGATAACATTGATGCTTTCCGCCGAGCTTTACAACGCGAGTACATTAGTTATGTGCATTCGATGTTCGAGACCGATATCCAACGCTCACGTTCGGGATCTATCGACATTAAAGACTCAGACATCCGGGCAGCTCTCCGATCTGAGCTAAAAAGCCTGCAAAGTGATATCAACAAAGCACGGATATCTGATCCAATGACAAAAGCGCATCTCGAAGATATTGAGGCACGTATAACTCAAATATTAGATAACGAATAGAATATTAAGGAGCTTTTTTTAAAGGCTCCTTTTTTTTGTGCTTTAGTTAAATTAAAAATAGCCGATTCATAAATAATAGTGTTTGCAAATAGTTCAAAGAATGTCCGAAAATTCCAGCTTTATTGATTACATTAGGTGCTTTCTTGATTTACTTAACTTGCAAAAGGGTACACTACGTAAGAAACGAAAAATTAAGACGATTCTAATCGTATTTAACTAAGGATAGCCTCAAATTTGGCTATTCTAAAAGCTATGTATAAAGACCTCACACTTAGGAACAGAATTTTTGTCATCTCTACCGCCCTGGTAGTGGTCTCTTTTGTGTTATTGTGGATTTTTATACGCCCTGAATACAAAAAAGCAATCATCAACGAACGCACCACTATTGTATCTCAGCTTCAAGAATACTCGTTGATGCGCGCCGATGAAACCATTCGTGATTGGTTGAATGCCACCAGCTTTCTAGCAGAAGACGTCATTCAAAATCCCGGACAGGTTGAGGCAATTGCTCGCCGAGCTATCAACTATACTCCGGGATTAATTCGTATAAGCATAAACGAAATTGGGGCAACACAATCGGTAGAGTTCACTCGAAGTATTTTCGAAAACCTCACCTACCCTGACGAAATTTCAAATTGGTACGAATCCCGGCTCGATCCACGCACTAATGTTTCGTGGGTATCGGACACCACTCAAGATTTTAGCTTTTTCACGGCGCAGCGAGCACTTCAAATTGATTCATTTGATGAAAGTGGTAACACCGTAACCGTTCTATTAAACCTAACGATGTTTTTTAATGGAACAGGAATTGCAACCGAACTGCGCGACATCCCACTTGGTGGCAACTATTCTGCAAATATTGTTACCGAAACGGGCGAAAATTTATTCCCAAACCAACAGCTGGAATTTCCACAAGAGTTAGTTGGTGATGCAAGCTATTCCGAAGAAACAGTAATTCGCTTAAATGGTGACGACTGGTTTGTGATGTCGTCGAGATTTCAAACGCTACCCTATTGGCATTTGATTGCCGTAGAAGACAATTTTATTCTCGAGCCGGTTAACAACCTTGTATTGTATTCACTGTTTACGGCTCTAGGTATTCTCTTGCTGTTAGTTGTATTTAGCTTTTATGTAAGCTTACGAATTAACCGACCTATTGAGAATATACTTCGGGATGTGGATTACATCAGTAATTTAGACTTCGATCACGCAATACGAGAAGTGGAGTTACCCGAATTTAAAAACATGCGAGAAACGCTCGAAAACATTCGAATTACGCTGCATCGCTATCAAAAAATTAATGTCGAAAAAATCATCCTCGAAGAGTGGAAAAACCGCTATATAATGACGTATTCGGAGGATTTGATTGGTATTTTAGATAATTCCGGGAAATTCCGTTTTGCTAACAATCACTTTGTAGAGTTTATCGAAGGTTTCGGTAAAAACCCGCATGATGTTGCTTTTCAAGAATTGTTAGACAGCCCGAAAGTTGAACTTACCAAATCAAATCAGACCGTTCATTTTCCAAATCCATATTCCATCAAAATAAACCGGGCAGAACTTGCTCACTTTGTAGATGAGGAAACCACCTATTTCTACGACTATCAATACGTTTCTTTCGAAGATGAAGAACAGAATCCGCAAGGGGCTTTGGTAATTCTCCACGATAAAACGAAGGATCGCTTAGTTGATATGAAGCGTACGGATATGATTAATATCATTGTCCATGAGCTGAAAAACCCGATTACAGGGGTTGTGGGCTTGTCTAAATTGATGATCGATAACTCAAGCATGAGCGCTGATGAGCAACGCGATCTGCTAAAGGAAATTTATCTCTCAGGCGAACGTATGAACGATTTAGTAAATCGTTTCTTAGATGTTCAAAGGCTTGAACATGGTCGCATTCCGGTTGAGTTTGCTCAAATCGATTTATTCCAGATTGTAAACGATGTGAAATCAGTTACAAACTCACTGCTTACTCAAAAGAATCTCAAAATCGAAATTATTGCTAAAGGCACTAACTTTGTAACTAAAGGCAGTAAAGATCTTCTTTTTGATGCAATACAGAATCTTGTAAGTAATGCTATTAAATACGGCGACAAAGACCGTACCATTGAAGTTGAACTCGAAGAAAGTGAAAAAACGATCGAGATCAGTGTTACCGACTTCGGATACGGAATTAGCTTAGAAGATCAGAAAAAAGTATTCGATAAATTCTTTAGAGTACGCTCTAACATTAAAGCAGCTCGCGAAAAAGGTACCGGGCTAGGTTTAGCGTATGTTAAAGAGATTGTAAACCGCCATGAAGGTGACGTTTTACTAGAATCTAACGATAAAATTGGTAGTAGATTTACCATCGTACTGCCTAAATTAGGTGCCGATACCGATTGATGAAACATTATTTTTCACTGTTATTTTTTATTAGCTGCAGTCTAACTGCTTCGGCTCAAAATAATGAGCTCACTTTTCTTGCAGCCGAGCTTCAAGACGTTGCACTTCGCTACACCGGCGACACACTCACCTGGCCGATAATTGTTTCATTAGCAGAACGTGATATTCAAAACAACTCGTTTACCTTATCCCCTGCCGATTTACAGCAACTCGAAACGCTATCTAATGTAACTGCCCGAGTGTTAGAGCAACGAAATCGCATGAAAACTTTGATTGGCGATGGCGCCTCTGTATTTGCTAAAGACCAGCTTATTGAAGCCGCGCTTGTAATCAGTAATTACAACGAAGCTGTAAAACAGGGAAATATCAACGAGGCAATTAGTTACGGAAATAGCGTAAAAGAAAAAGTGGATTTGGTTGAGGAAACCCTGCTTGAAAACCGAATGGTGGAAGTTCAAGCGTTACTTGAAGCCAAAAAAGGAGACGTTGACAAAAGACTTGGGATATTAGGTAGCTGGAATGAAGCCATCGTTGGCGATCTTTTTAAAGAAGCCGATGGTTTAAGAACAGGTCGCGAAAGTTATGCCAATCTTGGCTTTACCGATGGAAGTAAAATCATCGTAGATCCTAACACAACGGCAATTATTCGTAAAGCTCGAATCGACCGATTAAGTGAATCTGCCGATACTGAAATCACTCTTGAAGAAGGTGGTTTATTAGCCAAATTATCTGCCGTTGCAAGCGAACGTAGCAACTATATATTAAATGCCGGTAGTTCACAGTCTGAATTAAGAACCACCAACTTTTATGCCGAATCGGATGGCGATGAGACGGTAAAACTTACCAATTATGATGGCATCGCGAATGTAAGTGCCAACGATGTGTCGGTTACCATCAGAGAAAATGAAGGAACCATTGTTAAAGAAGGTGAACCGCCATCTCCCCCAATTCAATTATTGCCAAGCCCCGAAATGATATGGGCGAGCAACGATACCATCGTTTATACCGAACAAATCATCTTTCCATTTCAGTTTGTTGATGGCGCCGATTCTTACATCGTTCAGCGAAGTACCAGTTCAAATTTTGATGCAAATATTGAAGCAATTAAAGTGAGCACCAATACTGCTCTCCTTTCATATTTGCCCTTAGGTAATACCTATGTTCGTGTACAATCGGTTGATGCACTCGGACTTCGCGGACCTTATTCTGAATCAACACGAATTGTTAGAAATATCGATAATCAGCCTCCTCCAGCTTTTATTGATAACCTAAACGGAAATATTTTATTCACCCTTACCCCAACGGTTACCATTACGGGTGCTACGCAGCCGGATGCAAAGGTTCTAATTAATAACGAACGCGTAGATGTTGACGCCTCCGGTAGATTCACAAAAACTATCGAAGAGCTTAGTGCAGATCAGATGGTTTCTATCTTAGCTACCGATAATTCGGGTAACAACACAGTTCGTGGCGTAAGAGTTGTTTATCTTACCGAAGATATCTTATTCAACTTTGCACTAAGCGGTGCAAGAGGAATGAATCCAATTCGGATTAACCAACCAACGGTAACTCTTTCTTCTAGAGCCTATCCCGGCTTAGAAGTTATTATTAATAATGGAGGTACTACACGTCGAGTTCAAACCGACTCGCAAGGACGTTGGGGGATCACAATGAATATGCAACAAGGCGAACTTTCTATTACATTTAAGGATGTTCGCACTGGTGAAATTTATCGAACAAAATCATTTACAGTAGAAGCTAACTAACTATTCTATGCTCAAAAAAATCGTACTAGTTGCGGTATTTATAGCCTCTTCAATCTCTGGGTTTGCACAGGAAATGTATTTTTCTATTTCCGGCACTAATGTAGAAGTTGCAAGTGGTGATGAACGAAATCAATACGACATTTGGATTAAGCCAATTGCCGGCTCTGAAGCTGGTAGCATTCAAATTTTCGATGCCGGTTTAGGTGGCGCAGTAGATTTAATCACCCAAGAAAGTGCCAATACTTCTACTAACTTCGCGCTCTTTAATTTTGATGACGTCTACACCATCAGCGGAAATACGGTAGTTCCAAAAAACAGCGATGCTACCGCCCTAAATAACTTGGTTACAACCGACGAAGAGCGATTCAAAAACCGTTGGGTTCCGCTTTCAAGTGTTCAAAGCACAGGTAACGGATACATTATCAGAGTAAGTGCCGACGACGGTGACGACGTAAACAGTTTCAATTTCAGAGTGGTTAGCAGCACCGGGCAAATACTAGGTCCTGATGCATGGAAAATTATAGCCATCGACCTTTCTATTGGCGTTTACCGATCAACAAAAAATACGGTCTACCAACTGAAGCCCTACTTTGCTGCAAACGATTACTCATCCCCTGCATTGCGAGTAAATGGCGAAGAAGACTCAGAAGTTCGTAAAATTGATTCCTTTGGAAATATCTATGCCTTGAATGAAACTGAGTTACCATTCTCAAAATTTGGAATTACCAATACATGGGGCATTCAGTTTACAGGCTCCGATCAATGGTTGAACACCTTAACAGTTTATGGCGTTGATAATCCGGTTCTATGGGAATTTGAACCTATTGCTTTAAGCGGATTCTCAAATCCCGAGCTTTCGATTAGCGAGGTTGAAGCAACTACAGCGTGTACGGATAAAACCTTTGAATTATCCGGAGTTGATTTCTCAAACTCTGATTTAAACCGAGCACTTTGGGTTTTAAACGACGCCCAGTTAACCACCGGTGGACGACCAACCATCAGTTTTGAAGATCGTGGCCAAATCCCTTTAGAAATTCTTATTCCAAACGATCGTTCTTACTACCCTGAATATTGGGCGTACCAACAAATTGTGTTTGTGAACACGCCTCCTATCGCAGAATTATCGGCACCAAAACAGATTTTATCCCCATCCGAAGAATTAATTCTAGATGCCTCAGAATCCTATGATCTTGAAGGACAAGAAATAGAATTTACTTGGCTTGTAAACGGTACTCGTCGTGGTTCCGGGCCAACCTTCAGGTTCTTAAATACCGTTTCAGGCCGATATACCATCACCGTTCAGGTTTCTGACGGCGGTTCCTCAGTAAACTGTAGTATCTCAGAAAAATCGGTAGATATTCGAGTCAACACACAGCCCTACGCTGAAATTATAGTTCCTGCAGTTTCGGGCACCGACGAGCCGATCACTATTACGGTTCAAAACGCATCTGATTCCGACAGCGATAATCTAACCTACAATTGGGCCGGTTTAGGTGTTCCTCCAAACTCTTCCGGAACATCAATTACCGTACAACATGCGCAACCGGGCGTTTATCCTGTTCGATTAACCATCGATGATAACACCGGTTCACAAAATGCTACCTATACTGTAAATCGTGTTTATGAGATCAATGCTGCTCCCGAGCCAAGTTTCTCTATCCCTGAAAATATTGCTCCCGGCGATATTGTTACCTTAAATGCCATGGAATCCAGCGATCCAAACATGGATGACTTAGCATACTCTTGGAGCCTTGATGGGCAGATAATTGCGAGTTCAGAAATTACAACGCTAAGTTTGGATGAACCTGGCGATTTTAATGTCACCTTAACGGTTGATGACCAACGAGGAGCTTCAAATTCTTCTCAATCGTTAACTCAGGTGATTCATGTAAACGCGCCTCCTACTCCTGTAATATCTGCAGTGCCGATTACTTCTAAAGCCAACGTTGAATTTGCTGCCAACCAAAGCACCGATGTAGAAAGCGAAATTCAATCTTACCTCTGGGATTTTGGAGATGGAAATCGAGCTTCAGGACCTCAGGTTAGCCACACCTATCAAAATACAGGTACGTACACCGTTAAACTAACCGTAGATGACGGCGCAAGTTTAGCAAACAGTGTACAATCGTCGGAACATGTAATTGTAGTAAACAGCTACCCGAAAGCTTCGTTTTTTGCCCCTACCGTTGTTGGTCCGGGCGAGCCATTTACAGTTGACGGAACCGCAAGTACCGATGCCGAAGGTGAAATTTCGCGCTACGATTGGATAGTGAACGGCGCCCCAACTACTTCCGGTCCACAAGCCACTTTACAGCTAGATTCTCCGGGATTACACACCGTTGGACTTTCCGTTTCTGATAATTCCGGTTTTGAGGAAGCAAAAGGATTTTCAGCACAGCAAATTAGAGTGAATGAGTCACCGGTTGCTCGCTGGAGAACCGAGCCGGTTGATCTTGTACCAAACACAGAAATTAAATTCATCGCCGATCTTTCTTTTGATAATGATGGCGAAATCGATCGCTATATCTGGCGCTTTGATGACGGAACTGAAATCCGTGGCGAAACCATTCAACGCTTCTTCGAAGAAGGCGGACAAAAAGGATTTACGCTTACCGTTGTTGATAACGATGGCGTGGGTAATTCTTCCTCCACTGTCTCCGGGACGGTTAATGTAAACCACCAACCCTACATCGTAACTGAATCGATGGTTCGTTCAAATTCTTTGGATGTTCGTCTCGATGCCTCTGAAAGCTATGATCTTGATAACGATGCCCTCATCTTCGAATGGACACTTCCGGATGGATCTAAACGTCGCGAATCGGCCTTTACCTGGAAAGCTCCTCAACCGGGTGTTCACCTCATAGGACTAACAGTTTCAGATGGATTGTCGCTTGGTAATTCTTCGGTTTCAGAATCGATTACCGTGATGGTTAATCGCCCAGTTGAAGCTGTGGTTGATTCCGTAATCACCAATTGTACTGGTCAACGTGTGTTGTTTAACAGTAGCCAAAGTTTCGATCCTGATGGGGATGCATTCCGCGTGCAGTGGGATTTTGGAAATGGAAAAACTTCTGAAGAAGCAAACCCAACCCATGTGTATGAAACTCCCGGAGTTTACGAAGCTCGCTTAACACTCGACGACGGCTTTTCAGGCATGCCATCTATCGCAAAAATTCCGGTGATTATTGAAGGCTCTCCGGTTGCAAAATTCTCGCTAGATGAAACCACCGTTTGTGTGAATTCCGCCATTCAGCTGGATGGAACTCAAAGTACCGATCCATCAGGCTCTCTCCCCTCTTTCAGTTGGGATTTAGGCGATGGCAACTCAGCCACAGGAGCGAAATATCAGCATGTATTTACTGAACCGGGCACCTATACTATCACACTTACCGTTGAAGGTTCGGGTTCCGGACAATGTGGTAATACCTCACAAACTACTGCTGAAATAACCGTTATTGAAGGTCCTGAAGCCACATTTGAGCTCCCTGAATGGGTTGCACCGGGCGAGCCGGTTATCTTAGACGGCTCAGGCAGTTTTACCGAAGGTGGATTTAAAAATGCAACCTGGGTAATTGATACAGAAAGTGGTTCTCAGGAATTATCTGGCTTAACAGCTACGCACATATTTAACGAACCGGGCGAATACTTTGTAACGCTGAATTTGGAAACCAATGCCGAAACAGATTGCAACACGGTTAGTCTTACCAAATCCATCAATGTAAATGCACCGCCGGTAATTAATTGGGATTTAGCAGAAAACGTCCCTGCCGGTAGCGATGTATTACTCGATGCCTTAAACAGCACCGATCCCGACGGCTTTATCAAAAAGTACAAGTGGTACGTAGATGACGGCTTTGTGAGCTACAACGCAAGCGAACTCATTAAAGCGATCACCCCCGGTCGCCATAAAGTGACATTAGAAGTAACCGACAACTCTAACGCTTCAAACAATTTCAAAACCATTGAGAAATACTTCTTCGCAAACAGCAGCCCGAAACCAACCATCGAAGCTCCGGCTACCGTTTTCCAAAATCAGACGGTAAACTTACGCTCAGGCTTGGCTCAGGATGCCGATGGCGATATCCTCACCACACGATGGAAATTGGACGGTGAATATCTGCCAACACCAACTTTTGTAGCAAGTGATGCTCGAACTTACAAAGTTACGTTGATTCAGGACGACGGGCGTGGACTGGAAAACTCCGTGGATTCAACCATATTGGCTATTTCTCCGGTTAAAGCTCCAACCATCAATCCGTACTATCCTTCTAAAATTGCATTGGGTGGTGCCCTTTCGGTTGCTGAAATGAATATTGGCCAAAACTGGGCATTTAAGAATCAAACTTTCTTTGAAGCTTCGTGGAGACCAACTACTGCCGGGGAAACTACTTTCACCTTAGCCTGGACTCCACAAGGTCAGTCTTTGGCTGAGCAAACCTTCCCAATCACCGTTGTTGAACCGTTGCAATTTACCCAACAGGCTACTCCGTTGATTCTGGAATGGAACCCGACCAACCCTACAGCCATATTAACGGCTCCATCGGTAAACCGTCCTGTTTCGGATGTTAAAATCGAATGGAAGCGCAATGGAGAGGTTATTGGGCAAGGAATGCAGATCAGCCCGGAATTGATCAGAGGTCAAAACAGATTTACAATTGAAGTAACCGACCTGAAGGTTGCACAATCACGTCCTGTAAGAGTTGATCTTATTGTAACAACGCAGTAAGATCAACCACTTGTAGGTCAACTGCCACCTTTCATATGAAATGAAAAGGTGGTAATTTTTGGATTGTTTTCTAACCTAGATCTAATCATTTGAAGATTGTCATAATCGGTGCCGGCGAAATTGGATACGACCTCGCAAGCGTATTATCCAAAGAAAAACACGACGTCACCGTAGTAGATCACCACAAAGAATGCCTCTCCAAAGCCGGTGACACCCTCGACGTTTTAACCGTTGTTGGTAATGCGACTTCGGGCAAAGATTTGGTGCGAGCCGGAGTTAAAAATGCCGATATCCTTATCTCGGTTACCAGTGTGGATGAAGTGAACATCATCACCGCGATGATGGGCAAACGCCTCGGGGCTAAAATGGTGATTGCCAGAGTGAGAAGCGATGAATTCTCCCATAAAAATGCTCCACTCACCCCTAAAGATCTTGGAATAGATGTGATGATTCATCCGGAGCTTTCTGCAGCCAGTGAGATCGCCCATTTGTTAAAGCGATCGGCCGCTTCCGATGTCATTAATCTGGCAGAAAACCGTATGCAGTTGATTGGCATCCGATTAGATAAAAACTCGCCGCTGATCGGGAAATCACTGATTGAATACGCTTCAGAATACTCCAATTTTACCTTTCGGGTAGTAGCAATCGGTCGGCGCGGACTTACTCTTATCCCAAAAGGTCCGGTTAAATTACAGGCTTTCGATCAGATTTTTGTGCTGGCTAAAACCGAGGATATTCCGAAAATTGTTGAAACTACCGGAAAAAAAGAAACGGAACTCAATCGAATTATGATTGCAGGCGGCTCAGCCATTGGATCGATGATCGCTCGTATTTTATGTGGCGATACTACTAAAAACTGGTCGATTAAACTCATAGAGCCCGATTACGAAACGGCAGAAGAACTCGCTATCGAGCTTAAAAACGCCATGATTTTGCACGGCAATCCTACCGATCCCGATTTGCTGGCCACCGAAGGCATCACCGACATGGACGCCTTTATCGCCGTAACCGACGACGAGGAATCGAACATCATTTCGTGCCTGATGGCTAAACATCTGGACGTTAAAAAGACCGTGGCTTTGGTTTCCAAACCGGATTTCATCCCGCTAAGCCAAACCATCGGTTTAGATGCCGTCATCAACAAGAAAGTGGCTGCATCCAACGAAATTCACCGTTACGTTCGCCAGGGAAATGTGATCTCCGTAACCGAGTTGAGAGGCATAAATGCGGAAGTGATCGAATTAAAAGCCGGAGCAAAATCGAAAGTAGTAGGCAAGCCGGTTAAGAAATTGAAGTTGCCCGAAGCCTGCGTGATTGGCGGGGTTTTGTGCAACGGAGATGTAGAAATTGCCACCGGAGACACCGTTATTAAAGCCAACGACCGCGTGATGGTGTTCTGCCTGCCAAATGCGGTCGACAAAGTAACCCAGCTTTTTAAATAATGCTGAAAAGCCCTATAAGTTCGCTCAATCGCCCAAAAATAGACTTCCCCATTGTTTTAGGGATACTGGGAGCATTTATCTTTTTTATGGGCTTTGCGCTCATCCTGCCCCTCATTATCGATCTGGTGTACAGCGAACATCACTGGGATTCGTGGCTGATTTCTGCCGGCATTTCTTTTGGATTGGGAGGCACACTTTGGTATTTCTTCAAACCCAAACATGAGTTACGCATCCGTGAAGGCTTTCTGGTGGTAAGCGGCACCTGGCTAATGCTTTCTTTAGTTGGAGCGTTACCTTTCATAATTGCCGGAATCCTTCCCTCCTACACCGACGCCGTGTTCGAAACCATGAGCGGACTCACAACCACGGGCTCCACCATCATGGGCGGAACTACTTCCGATGGCTTCCAAAACCCGATGATCGAAGATCTGCCCAAAAGTTTTTTATTCTGGCGATCGCTGGCCCATTGGCTGGGCGGAATGGGAATTATCGTGCTTTCGCTGGCTATTTTGCCTTTGCTGGGCATTGGCGGGATGCAGCTTTTTCAGGCCGAATCGCCCGGACCAACCACCGATAAACTTACGCCTCGCGTTCAGGAAACGGCCAAATTATTGTGGGTGGTGTACTTCGCTTTTACTATGGCCGAGTTTCTTTTGCTGTGGGTGCATCCTTCTATGGATTGGTTCGATGCCCTCAACCACGCTTTTGCCACTTTAGCCACCGGCGGTTTTTCTACCAAAAACGCCAGTGTGCAGGGCTTCGATTCTGCCTATATCGATGCGATCATTACTTTATTTATGTTTTTGGCAGGGATTAACTTTGCCATGCATTTCCGACTGATTAACGGCGACCGCGAATCCTTTTTTAATAACCGGGAAACTCGTTTCTACACCTTAATCACCTTCATCGGTATTGTGGGGATCACTTTTTCTTTGTGGTTTTTTGATGGTCGTTCGATTCTTGATGCCATCCGATACGGTTCTTTTCAGGTGGTAGCCATTGTAACCACCACAGGTTTTGGCACCGACGATTACGAACTCTGGTACAGCTTTGGGGCCTTCTTTCTGTTTCTGCTCTTTTTTACCGGCGGAAGTTCCGGCTCAACCGGCGGTGGGATTAAAATGATTCGCTGGATGATTTTGATCCGGAATACCGGTCGCGAGATTAAACAAATTATCCACCCGAAAGCCATTCTTCCCGTGCGCATTGGCGAGCGCGCCATCGATGCCAACATCCAACGCACAGTGCTTAGCTTCTTTATTCTCTACATGTTTATTTTCGGATTGGGGGCTTTCATTATTTCCTTGTTTGGCTATGATATGATGAGCTCCATCGGGGCAAGCATCGCCGCACTGGGCAACGTTGGTCCTGGCTGGGGCGAATTCGGTCCCACCGATAGCTTCGCACAAATGCCTTATCTGGCAAAATGGGTACTCATTTCTTTAATGATGATCGGCCGACTCGAAATCTTCACCGTGCTCATTATCTTCTCCCCTGCTTTTTGGAAACAGTAGGGTTAGTTTTGAGTGATGAGTTTTGAGTTTTTAGTTGTGATCAACTACGCACATATGCGCTTCGTTGATTAAAAGCGGTGAGCAAGATAATTGCATGCCTTTCTATATTTCTAACTCATTTATTCTTTAGCAAGATCAGATTTTCGCCATACTTCTTAAGCATATGCTGAGTTTCCCATTTTGATATTAAATCAATTTTATTCACTTTATCCCCAACTAGTAGTACTAAATAAAAAACCACTTACCGAAGAAATAGGGATAAACTGAACTTAGTTCATTTCACACTGCTATTTTACATATTTCAAGCCAAGCACTAAATCAGCGAATTTATTTTTTCAAAATGTTTCATCCAAAGCCTAAAAAATAAGAGAGCTATTTAATTCCAACGTTTGCATATACCAAAGTAATTTTTATATTTTGTCAAATAATGACAAGTATAAATTTGCAAGTCAATGAAAGAAAGCTTTGGAAAATATATTCGCAGACTTAGAAATGAAATGGGCTTGACCCTAACTCAATTAGGAGCAGAATTAAGTCTCGATTCTGCTAATCTCAGCAAGATTGAAAATGGAAAAAGAGAATTTGACGAGAAAAGGCTTGTCAAATTAGCAGAGGTTTTCGATTTAGATTTAGAAAAACTGAAAACAGAATTTTTTAGCGATTTATTTGCAAAAAAACTTTACGAAAGCAATTGTTCAATTGAAGCGCTAATGGTAGCAGAGGAAAAGATCAAATATCTCATCCAGAATAATGCAAAACAAGGAACTCTAAAATTAGACAAAGAAAATGATTGAGTTTTACAGAAAGCATTTTGAAACAAACTATAGAGCTAAAGTAAAACAGTTGATTTTAGACATTGAGAGACTTCTGGAATTAGAGAATATTTATATATCACAATATGACGACCCAATTTTGTTTAATGAATTCAAGCATAACTTATCCGACAAACAATGGCAACGGATTAATCAACTCTACAATACTCTATATCAAAATAAAAATAAAATCTCAAAGACCTTAAATAAGTTTATCAACAAAACAGAAAGTTTCCAAAAGTGCCAACTAACATTCATTGACACCTTTGCAGGTTGTGGTGGGTTAAGTTTGGGTCTTATGAAAAATGGGTTTAAACCTGTTTTAATAAACGAAATAGAACCTAAGTTTTTAGAGACTTATTATTTTAATCACGATATAAAATTAGAAGATTACCATTGTGGCGATATTAAAGATATTGCCGATAGCGATAAACTGCCAAAAGTAGATTTAGTAGTTGGCGGTCCACCTTGTCAAGGTTTTTCTATGGCAAATCGCCAGCGAATTCTTGATGACCCAAGAAACAGACTCTACAAATACTTCTTGAAGTTGCTATCAAATGCAAGACCAAAGTTTTTCATCATGGAAAACGTTAAAGGAATGATGAACAAATCTGACGAAATTTTAGAAAATTTCAAGGCCACTATTGGCGATGACTATTCAATTGATATAGTATTGCTTAATGCTAAAGAATTCGGAATTCCACAAAATCGGGAAAGGGTTTTTGTAATTGGAAGTAGAATAAAATCTGTAGATGCAAAGCGGATAGTAGAGGATATCTTAAAATCAAAGATTAATTATACTGAGAAACCAATCAAAGATGCATTATTTGGACTTCCAACTTTAGAACCTAAACGTATAAAAAATAAAAGAGGAATCGAAAACGATAAAGTCGGCTATAAATTTCGCCTAAATGGTTTTCCTCAAAACGATTTCCTCAAAGATATAAATAATGAGCAACACATTGACTATTTGGCAAATCACACTAATAGATACAACAATGATAGAGACATAGAAATCTTTAACAAATTACCTCAAGGTGCCAATTCCCTTCACAGCTCGATAAAAGATATAATGCCATACAGTAATCGGAACCATATGTTTAAGGATAAGTACTTTAAACTCGAAGAAAATAAAGTTTCTAAAACAATTACATCACATATGCGACTTGACTGTAATATGTACATCCACCCAAATCAGCCAAGAGGTCTAAGTCCAAGAGAAGCGTCAAGAATACAAACATTCCCAGACGATTACATTTTTATGGGGGCTAACAATACTTGGTACGCTCAAATTGGAAATGCAGTTCCAGTAAAACTTGCAGAAATCATTGGCAAACACATTATAAAACATATAAACTAAGACTTATGAACCCAACTCTTAAACATTTAGAATTATTTGCTGGAATCGGTGGTTTTAGAAAAGCAATTGATCTTTTTTGCGAAGACAATAATATAAAGGCTGATTGTGTTGGCTTTTCGGAGAAAGACAAATATGCTAACTTAACTTACAAGTCAAACTTTAATACCTCAGGCGAAATTGAAATTGGCGATATTTCAGAGTTTGCTACTGACAGAACTAAGATTGAAAACCTTCCAGATTTTGACCTTTTGACTGGTGGTTTTCCCTGTCAAGCGTTCAGTATGATGGGAAAGAAAAAAGGGTTTGAAGATGCAAGAGGTAATTTGTTTTATTCAATCATAAATATTTTGGAAATTAAAAAACCAAAATATGTACTTCTTGAAAATGTGCGGAACCTTAAAACACACGATAGTGGTAAAACATTTGCGGAAATTGTCCGGTCATTGGAAAAAGATGCAGGATATAATGTAACATCAGATATTTTCAATACAGCAGAATTTGGATTACCTCAAAATCGCAGACGCATCTTCATTTTTGCCGTTAGAAAAGATCTTCAACCTAACTTTATGAAAGTTAAAATGCCTAAAGATTTGGTTGTGCAAAAAGCAAGCAAACTAAATGGGTCAACAAGTCTTTATAAATATCAAAATGTTTTAGATGGGTTGTTAGAAAAAGAAGTTGATGAAAAATATTACTTATCAGAAAGAATAAAACCTACAATATTGGCAAACGGAAGCAAAAACTTCAAATCGAATTCTGAAATAAATCAACTTATAGCTCGTCCACTTACTGCCACAATGGTAAAAATGCACAGAGCCTGTCAAGACAATTATTACTCAGACGAATTTCTAAATAGCGATAATCCATTAGATTACTTAAACCTCAATTTTACAAAAGAAGAACAAGCACGTCATAAAATTCGTAAATTGACACCTCTTGAGGCATTAAAACTTCAAGGTTTTGATGAAGACTTTTTTTACAATGCTAAAAAAGCAGGAGTAAGTAATCATCAACTTTACAAACAAGCTGGAAATGCAGTAAGTGTTAACACGGTATACTCAATTATTGACTTTCTATTTGGAAAAAAACTAATGAAACTATAGCAAATGGTGAATCAAGTACAATCTAACAGTACAATAGGAATAAAAAGATTATCTCAAGCTGATTTAGGTACAAGTGATACAAGTAATTTGACGCACATAGGACTTTTTGACGGTACTTTAAACTTTCTTGAATCAAGACCACAAATTTTATCTTCTCAGTTGATTTATCAAAATCAAACTATAGATTTGCTTGCGATACTTGACTTTATTCAAAATCCAGATGGAACTTTTAGAAGTCCAAAAATTAGATTGGGTCACGAATGGGAATTAAATCAAACCGGAGTGAGAGTTAACTCTGTTGTGAGAGCAATTAGAGAAATTGCTCAAACTTCTCAATCAGAATGGTATTTGCTATGGTTTGGTTTAGACACAAACGAATTGATTTTTTTTCTGTTCAACCGAGACTCGCAAGAATATAATGATGTTCGAGCTATAACTGGTACAATTGAAACTCGTAAGCAAATTTCGAACGTGTCCACTGAATTTACCCAGCTTATTACATATCTTAATGATAAAGTTGAGAGAGTTAATCTCGAATATTATCAAGAACTTGAGATAGTATCACAAACAAGTACCGAACAAATTACGAGAAGAATAATTCCGAGAATAAGGGATTTAGAAAAAGCTAATAAAATTTTTAAAGAGACAGGACGAAAAGGCGAACAATTGCTGTTTCAACATTTTGAACTTCAAAAAGAAAATGGCTTCATAAAAGACTTCAAATGGTTAAATCAAAGTAAAGAATCTGGAATGCCCTACGATTTTGAAATCACTGAGTTTAATAACACAGTAAAATTCTCCGATTCAAAGGCAACTAAATATATGTTCGAGCAACCAATTATTTTAAGCTCAAGTGAACTTCACTTTATTCATCAAAATAAAACAGATTATCTAATACATAGAGTTTACAACTTGGATAATGAGCCAAAGTTGCGAGTTTGTAGGAACATCTCAACTATTTCAGATATTTTTATACCAAACTTTCAGCTATTTAATGGTTCATTAACGCCTAATAGATTAAGCATAAAAAGCTTAAATATTGCAGTACCAACAGACTTGAATAATCTTACATTTGAAAATGAAATTGATTTAAATTTCAACAAATAGGGGCATACACAATCGCTAAAGCTAAAGCGCATCCAAAACTGGTGATAGTATGTCTCAGCCAACACTACAAACTGAACTTAACCCAGCTCTTCTGCATCAAATAATTGAGGCAATGTGAACGAACCTTCCATTCTGATTTTGGGCGCCAGAGCGTAGTAGCATGGACAAAGACATGGACATAGTGTCCATGCTAATGGTGGTGATTGTAGATGAAAAGCTAAGCATGGACATAAACTTGGACATGATGTCCAAGCTAACGATCATTATGGAATAAATTGATCCATTCATAGTAAATCAGGTTTTGAAGAACAAATACTATTCAACAGAAAAAAGAAATAATAGCCGGTACACAACAATACTTATACGCAATACCTTTTTAGGACACTGCGCATAATCAATCCAATTAATTGTTGCATTGTAATCCCCACCCCCATGAAAACCCTTATCAACTCAGCTAAGATCGTAGGTATTGGTATTGGGGTTTTGGCTGTCCTCGTTACTGCGTTTTTTGGGCATCGGAATATTCCATTGGATGAACTGAAGGCGAAGTATGCGACGGAAGAAGCCTCTTCTTTTGTGTCGGTGAATGGCATGGAGGTTCATCTTCGCGATGAGGGCCCTTCCACCGATTCCATCCCCATTGTGCTCATTCACGGCACGGGTTCAAGTCTGCACACCTTTGATGATTGGGCAGCGCGACTTAGAAGTGACTACCGTGTGATACGCATGGATCTTCCGGGCTATGGGCTCACCGGTCCCTTTCCCCATCGCGATTATTCCTTAGAACGCTATGTGGAGTTTCTGCATGATTTTTTGGCTGAACTGGGCGTTGAGCAATGCGTTCTGGCGGGCAACTCGCTGGGCGGTGGTATCGCGTGGAGGTTTACGGTTGATCACCCCGAAATGGTGGATAAACTGATCTTAATTGATGCATCCGGCTATCCATCCAAAGAAGAAAGCACTCCCCTTGCTTTTAAAATTGCACGGCTGCCCGTAGTTAAGCACCTGTTCACTTTTATCACACCTCGGGCTGTCGTGCAGTCTAGCGTTGAGAATGTGTACGCCGACAAAGCCAAAGTGTCCGATGCCCTGGTGGATCGTTATTTTGAGCTATCGCTCAGAGAAGGCAACCGTAAGGCTTTTATCGATAAATTTGAAGCTGAAAATGACACCGCTGCCTATCATACCATAAAACAGATCCGGCAGAACACGCTGGTGCTGTGGGGCGATCAGGATCAACTGATTCCGTCCGAACGAGCGTACCAATTCCACCACGACCTCCCCAACGACACTCTGGTAATTTTAAAAAATGTCGGACACGTACCGATGGAAGAAAGCCCCGATCAAAGTGTAGAGGTGGTCCTTTCGTTTCTACAGAAAAGCATGTAGAAAATTGGCGGTATCTAAGACACAAATAAAGCGAACGCCATGAATCATATAAACCGGATTCTTCGTCCGACTTCATCATTTTCATAAATAAATACGAGGTTGCCAACCTTCGCATGCTCTACTTCTCCTACCTAATTATTTAATTGCTTAGGCAATCTTAAATATTAGTTTTAATGTTACCTATAATCTATAAACTTATAATTTTATAGCATGGCAAGAATCCATTGCACAATACAAGAATATCATCGTTTTCTTGGACCATTGATTAGAAATAAAGTTAATTCTTTAACTAGAAAAGAACGCCTATCACGAAATAAGATTTGTGAATTTTGTGGAGATAAAAGTGAATTGGAGTCTGCGCATATTCATGGGAAAGGAAGAAAAAAAATCATCGAATATGTACTCAATGAATATTTATCTGATAATTATGTTCATGGAAATTTACTCGAAATAGAAAAGAAAATAATCGAAGCTCATTTACCGCTTGAAAGTACATTCAAATTTATCTGTAAACCTTGTCATACTCTTTATGATAAAAACAAGCACCCAGATCTTACCATTCAAGAGAAACCTGCACCAATTAATAGCAATTTAACAGAATACTCAGATTTCAAAAAACTAAACCGAATTGAACTATGGTCTAAAAGAAAACACCAAACAAACCATAAGATGATTAAAGCATTTTTGGAATTATCTTTAAAACAAAAAGTCACTTTTGAGCAATTAAAAAATATTTGTACCAATAAGAAATATGAAATTGACGAAAAGAAATTTCTAGGCAATTATTTGTCTATGAAAACTGACAAAGGTAATTCTCATGGTAAAGTGTTTTTTGAAAATAATGGATATATAGAAATATATCCCGTTGTAATGAATGAAATAAAAGAATACTTCAATACATAGTTAATAATAGATTTAAGGCGTCTCGATAGGTTGTAAGTAGTACTAATTGAATATCACAAAGTTTACTTTCAACGATACTTTGATTAAATTTGAAAAGTTAACATAACTGTAAACTTGATGACTCAACGATTTGAAGTCGAACTCCTTGAAGAGGCTTACGAATTTCTTAAAAAGTTAGATCTCAAGCATCGAAAGAAGATTCTACAGAATATGGATCGAGCTAAATTTCATACCGATCCGAAACTGTTTAAGAAACTCGATGGTGAAATATGGGAATTCCGAACCCTTTATTCCGGTAAACAATATCGTTTTCTTGCCTTCTGGGATAAGACTAAACCAACAAACACAATGGTTATCGCAACTCATGGGTTCATCAAGAAAAAAAGTAAGGTTAACAAAAAGGAAATCGACAAAGCTGAACGAATTAGACAGCAATATTTTAATTAAGGCGCGATGAAACGATATTCACTTGACCAAACGAAAGACGATCTGATTGGTAAGATTGGAACTGAAGAACGAGACCAATATGAGTTCGAACTTAAACTCGAGTTGATTGGCGACATGATTCAACATACTAGAAAACAACGCAACTTAACTCAGCAGCAGCTGGGCGAACTTATTGGGGTAAAGAAGTCTCAAATTTCAAGGCTCGAGAACAATACGGGAAACGTAACAATAGAAACGGTTCTAAAGGTGTTCAACGCTCTTGAGGCTAGGGTGAGTTTTAATGTCAAAATGATTTAGGAGTGAGCTTTGAGAGGTGATAGATTATATAAACGAGAGAAAGATTTACCTCTATGCTTTAAACAAGGGTAAAAAAATGGAATTTTTACCTTCGAACAACAAGGTGATGAGATCAACTACCAATAATAGTACTTCCTTGATTCAAATGGTTTTTGCTCCAAAGCTTTAAATCGCTATTCTCAGGTTTAACACTGTAGATAGATTGAATAAATACCATGTCTCACTTTTAGGCTTTTACTCTGAAATCTCAAGCACCCATTTCTGTGTTCTTTCACTTTGCTAACTTGCCGTAGTTCTTTATGTTGGCATCAAATAATTGAGACAATGTGAACGAACCTTTCATTCTGATTTTGGGCGCCAGAGCTCCTATCGCGCTGGAGCTGGCTCGCAGTTTTCATCAACGCGGTTGCACCGTGATTCTGGCTGATTCCCTTCGGTTTCCGGTGAGTAGGTTTACAAACACCATCCAACGCTACGAGCGACTCCCAAAGGTGCGTCGGGATGCACAAAGCTATATTACCGCAGTTTCTGCATTGATTGAGCGCTATCAAATCGATCACCTCATCCCCACCTGCGAGGAGGCTTTTTATGTGGCTCAATTCAAAGAACATTGGAAGTGCAAAGTATGGACGCCCGATATTGCACTGATGGATGCCCTCCACAACAAAGAAACCTTCGCGTCGGAATTCAGCAAGTTCCTGAATATTCCCGAAACCATATCTGCAGAGACTTTTTCGGATTGGTCACACAGCAAAGACTTCGTTTTTAAGCCGAAATATTCGCGCTTTGGCAGTCGCACCATCATCAACAAAAGCATCACTGCTCAACAGTTTAGCGAACCACAAAAATGGATCGCACAGAAGAAAGTGGTCGGAAAAGAAGTCTGTGTGTATTCCATCTGGAATGACGGAACTCTTACCGGATATTCCTGCTATTCCCCCACTTTTCGGGCGGGAATGGGATCAGGGATTTTCTTTGAGCCGGTCGATCATCCACAAATAAAAGAACAAGTACAGCGATTTGGGGAAGCAATTCGTTTTACCGGTCAACTCAGTTTCGATGTGATGGTTTCGGGCGATGCAATCTGGCTTCTCGAATGTAATCCGCGTGGAATGAGCGGTGCGCACCTGCTGAATGATCAGCTCGCAAACTGCTTTCTGGGTACCGGAGAAAAGGAATCAGATAAATCGGGCTGCTACAAATTATCGAGCGTCATGTGGTTCACACATCCGCTAAAATGCTTCACCAAAAAAGTGCGCAAAGCAACAGACGTGGTGTTTCGAATCAACGATCCTTTACCGGCACTTTTGCAATGGCTGAGCGTGCTGGAACTGGTGTTCATCAAATTTTCGAAGGGAATATCCTTACTGGAAACCACAACTTTTGATATCGAGTGGAATGGCCATGAAGATTAGATGGGCGGAACCGCATGAGATCAAGGGTAAGGTTCGGGCGTTCAGTACCATGTTCGAAGCAGATTCTCATCTTCTTATCGAAAATGTGCACACCCAATACCGCGTGTTGTATATAAATGAGGAACTGTTTTTTCCGGTCACCATCAACCACACCGAATGGGATAACGCCTTTGTGTGCTCGCCTTATTCGGCCTATGCTGAGTATTCTAAAGAAGAAGTTCAGTGGACTATCAGCAATCCTGTGCTGCGATTTTTCCTGTTTTTGGTGATTCGATCCATTGCCGGATGGCTGAAGCGGGGCGAGTTCAACAAAAACGTGCACGTGAATAATTACCTGCTGTCGACCAACCCGTATCCGGAGTGGAGCGGCAACGAAATTGCAGAAATCACGGACTTCCTGAAGTCTGAATTTCCCGATCACGCCATCATCTTCCGTTCACTGAATGAATATCAACACAGGCATTTATTATCCGAATTCGAAGCTCATCAGTACGAAAAAGTCGGGAGTCGGCAGGTGTATATTTTTGATCTGACCAAAGAAGCCTGGCTGAAACATCGGAATAACAAACACGACAATAAGTTGATTCGAAAATCGGGGCTTCGTTTGATCGAGCACGACCAAATGAAAGCATATCTGCCGCAAGCTTTGGAATTGTATAGCGCCCTTTACTTAGAAAAATACTCGAAATTGAATCCGCAGTTTACGCTCCGATATTTCAACGAATGCTACGATGCCGGACTCATCGAATTTCAGGGCTACATCGACGAAAGCGGGAATCTGAAAGCATTTTCGGGTCAGTTTATAGTGGATAACACCATCACTTCTCCCCTTGTCGGCTACGATACAAACGCTCCCCGCGAACAAGGTTTGTACATCCACGCGGCGCAACTGGCGATTTTAAGTAAGTTCAAAAAAGGATTATTGCTCAATCTGAGTTCAGGCGCGGCCGAATTTAAACGTTTGCGCGGTGGCGAAGCATCCATCGAATATTCCGCGGTTTGCATCCATCATCTTCCCAAAAAGAGACAACGTCGCTGGAAAGCCATTAAATTTGTTTCGAATAAAATTGGGGTCCCGATCATTAAAAAGTACAAGCTATGAAACGGGGATCCGACTATATTCGGACTTTGTACGATCACCCGAACGACCGTAATCAACATCGAATGATAGCTGGAGTTTTATGAATGTGTTATTAACCGGAGCAACCGGATTTTTAGGCTGGCGAACGCTGGAGGCATTGGTCAACGATCCTGCGATTGATAACATCGTTGCAACCGGCAGAACGCTAAAACTAACGCACACCGTTGCCCACAAAAAAGTGACGTATCGGCTGGGCGAGCTGGAAAACAAGGACTTTGTTGAAAGTCTATTCGTGAATATTGATGCGGTGGTAAATGCGGCGGCGCTTTCCTCGCCGTGGGGAGATCAAGAGGTGTTTGAGACCGCCAACGTGCATACTCAACGCAATTTGATTGAAGCTGCAAAAAGACATGAGATTCAGCGCTTCGTGTATATTTCGACTCCCAGTTTGTACTTCAATTTCAGTGATCGTTTTGAGGTGAAAGAAGACGATCCTTTGCCTCAGACGTTGGTGAATCACTATGCCGAAACCAAGCGAAAAGCCGAGCTTTTACTCATGGAATCGGAGTTGCCGCACATCATTCTACGTCCCCGTGCGATTATCGGTCGCGGCGATACGGTGATCATGCCACGCCTCATCCGAGCGGTGGATGACGGTCGTTTAAAAATCATCGGCGATGGAAAAAACGTCGTCGATCTAACATCAGTTGCAAATGTAGCCCAGGCCATTTTGCTTTCGTTGAAGTCCGAAAACGAATCTTCACTCAACGAAATTTATAATATCTCCAATGGCGCTCCGGTGGTGCTTTGGGATGCTATTTCCGAAGTGTTAACGCGATTGGGAAGAACAGCACCGAATCGAAAAGTCCCCTATCGATTGGTAAAATGGGTGGCTCAATTTCTAGAGTTTAAATCTAGAATGACCAACAACGAAGAACCCGTTTTAACGCAATATGGAGTTGGAACACTCGCTTTTTCTCTTACTTTAGATATTTCAAAAGCGAAGAACTTATTGGGCTATCAACCCACGGTGAGCACCGAAGAAGCCATCGACGAATTTGTAAACTGGTACCAAGATCATGAAGGTTAGTAAGCTTTATCTGGGCTACGCGGGCTTTTGCTATGCGAAAGAAAATCATGCGATAACAACGGGCCGAAATCAGGAGGTGAAGTTTAAGGCACTTTGGGGATTAATCGAGCATCCCACCGAAGGATACGTGCTGTTTGATACCGGCTACACCGAGCGATTTTATGAAGCTACCAGGCAGTATCCGAGTAAGATTTACGCTCAGCTTACAAAGGTGAATATCAAGCCCGAAGAAGAGGTTAAGGCGCAATTGCTTGCTTATGATATTTCGCCTGAATCCATCAAACATGTGTTCGTTTCGCATTTTCATGCCGATCACGTGGGCGGACTCAAAGACTTTCCCAATGCCACCATTCATGCTTCGCGAAAGGCGGTGGATCAGCTGAAAAATGTCTCCAGGACTTTCGGCTTTACCAAAGGAATACTCACCGATCTTATCCCCGACGATTTGATGAACCGAGTATCTTTTATTGATAAAAAGCCCAGGGTTCAGATTCCCGTTTTTGGTCAGGCTTTCGATGTATTTGGGGATGGTCATCTTATTGCAGTTCCGCTTCCGGGTCATGCGGCCGGACAAATGGGACTTTTGCTCACGACCAAAAAACACACCTACTTTTTGATTGCCGATGCCTGTTGGTTGAAGGAATCATACCAACAAGGAACCCTACCCAATTCTATGGTTCGATTATTTTTCGATTCCTGGCCGGAGTTTAAATCGACTTTGACGAAAGTGATGGAATTCCACAAACTCGAGCCTTCCACTCTGATCATTCCCACGCATTGCGCCGAAACCACCGATCCGTTAGTAAGTCCTACCATTGATTTAGATGTACTTTAAACTTCAGATTTTACTTGCCCTCATCAAGTTGCGGCTTGCTAAATGGTGGTACAAAAACAAGCTGGATAAGCTTCGCGAAAAACGCTGGAAATCCCTTCAGAAGCAATTACTTCACTCCCCTTTTTATCAAAAATTGGTGTTGAATAAAACTCCGTTGGACGATTACCCGATCATGGATAAATCGGCCTTCATGGCTAGTTTCGATAAGATAAATACGGTTGGTATCAAACTCTCTGAGGCGCTAAAGGTGGCCGAAAAGGCAGAACAACAACGTGATTTCTCCCCAACGTTGAATGGCATCACCATTGGGTTGTCGTCAGGCACAAGTGGAAACCGAGGGATATTTATGGCAAGTCAGGCCGAAAGAGCAAACTGGGTGGCATGCATTTTAGATCGGGTAATTGGGATTTCATTCAAGAAAAGAAGCGTGGCTTTTTTCCTGCGGGCAAACAGCAATCTGTATAGTTCGGTATCGTCCCGATTATTAAAGTTTTCGTTTTTCGATATCCTACAACCGATGGATCAACACATCGAAGCATTAAACGCATTACAGCCAAGCATTTTGGTGGCACAACCCAGTGTTCTGCTTGAAATTGCTGCTTGTATCGAGGAAGGAAAAGTCTCAATCTCTCCTGCTAAAATAATTTCTGTCGCTGAGGTGCTCACCCCCGAAGACGCCCGAAATTTAGAAGGCGTTTTCAATCAGACCATCCATCAGGTATATCAATGTACCGAAGGATTGCTTGCCACCACTTGTGAACACGGCAAGCTGCATTTCAACGACGACTTTCTGATCATCGAAAAGAAATATCTTGATGAAGAAAAGAAGCGATATCACCCCATCATCACCGATCTGCTTCGCACATCCCAACCGATCATCAGGTACGAATTGAACGATATTATTCATGAAAAAAATGACTGTCCGTGCAGAAGTACTTTTACGGCCATCGAAATGATCGAAGGTCGTTCGGATGACGTATTGGTTTTTAGATCGAATGAGAACAAGTCCGTTAAGATTTACCCCGATTTTATCCGGCGGGAGATCATACTCACTCATCCTTCCATTCAGGATTACACCGTGATTCAAAAAAGTGAATCCATAATAGAATTATATGTGGGAAAAAGCCAATTTTTTGATAAAGTTAAGCAAAGGCTTCAAAGCTTTCTGAGATCGCAAGGAATTGATACTGTGGAGATCCGACAATCGTTATCTCGAAATCATAGACAGGGCAAAAAATTAAGACGGGTACAGAATGAGTCACAAAAAAATTAGCATCGATGGTACCGGAATGTACCTCCCGAAGGCGGTTTCTTCAGATTCGATTGAAACGAAGTATGGGATACCAAAAGGTTGGAGCAAACGATATTCAGGGGTAAAAAGCAGGCATCACGTAACCGACGAAACCAACGGTTTGATGGGCGCCCGAGCCGCTGAAGATGCGCTGAAATCTGCAACCGTAGGACTGGCCGACATCGACATGCTGATATCAGCGAGTGGGAGTTTCGATTACCCGATTCCTAATCAAGCCAGCATGATTAAGCATCATTTAACCGACGGCAATTCGTACGATTTCCCTGCCATCGATATTGATGTTACATGTTTAAGTTTTGTGGCAGCGATGGATATGGCTTCAAGAATTTTAGACGGAATCACCTATTCCCGCATCCTCATTGTGTCGTCAGAAATAGCCTCGAAAGGACTGGATTCCTCAAATTTTGAAACCACCACTTTATTTGGCGATGGCGCAGCGGCCGTGGTGTTATCTTTCAATCCGGATGGAAATTCAACATTCATAAAAGGTCAATTTAAAAACCATTCGGAAGGAGCTTTTTATTCTATCATCGAGGGCGGCGGAAATGTGAATCATATCAGCGAGAAACCCTATAATGAAGGGCTCTATTCCTTTAAAATGGAAGGCAAGAAGTTACTCCGACAGGCTAAAACCATCATACCTACTTTTGTCGATGGCTTCTTCAGCGACATCCCATTTTCACTCGATGAGGTTGATGTTATCATACCGCATCAGGCCTCTAGAGCCGGCTTAGAGATGTTTAAACGAATGCATCCAACCAGTGCATCAAAAATCATTGATACCCTCGCAGAAACCGGAAATTGTATTGCGGCATCCATCCCAATTTCGTTGCATATGGCCATTCAAGAGGGAAAACTAAACAAAGGCGACACCTGCTTGTTGATCGGTACCGGAGCCGGACTTTCGATTGGGGCATTGCTGTTAGAATATTAGTTAGCGTTCAATCATCACTTCAATATTTATTGACCGTCTTATTTAAAATTTGTACCGTTTCCTGCAACTCAAGGTTGTTTAGTTAAACAATTTAGCTCCCTTTTCAAATATTCTCATTGGATGAATCCAACCGATCAACATATCAGAGAGATTGCAGAGTTACTTGAATGCGACCTCCTTTGCTTTTTTCATAAGCAAACAGGAGAAATTAAACATTATCCAAATCCTGATAATGCCTTCTTCGAAATTGAATTCTGGCAAGAAATAATAGATTCTATTGAAGCTGAAAGGTCGAATTATTTTTCTTTTGAAGTGATGTCATCCTATCAAAAATTTCAAGTGATGGAAAACTTCGCTTACTCAATATCGAATGAAAACGACCGCCATAACTTGATCAGTGTGCTATCTAATGCAAAGCCATTTCGAAATTTTAAACAAGCAATTAAACGTTCAGTTTATCTTCAGGATTGGTACAATTTTCAAAAAGAAGCCTACATTCAATGGGTAAAAAAACAATTGTATATCCAAATCTCATTAAATGATGATTAACCACCACACATTCCATGCGCTATAATTCATACATCAAGAACGCAATTCCAATCTCTGAAATCGGTCTTGGTGCCTGGCAACTGGGTATTAATTCCGGTTGGAAAAATCTGAGTGAATCCGAAGCCATCAACATGGTGCACACCGCTCTGGATTCGGGAATAAATTTTATCGATACCGCTCCTAATTATGGGAATGGAACCAGTGAAACTCGATTGGGAAAAGCCTTGGCAGGTGTGGATCGGAGTAGCTTTGTGATTAACACAAAATTCGGACATACCGATACCGGAGTCACTAATTATGATGCTAGTTACATTCGAGAATCGCTGGAAGGTAGTTTAAAGCGACTACGAACCGATTACGTGGATTCGATCATTATTCACAGTCCACCATTCGAGTATCTGGATGGAAATAAGAACGATCATTATGAAATTCTGGAGAAATTGAAGGACGAAGGTAAAATCAAAGCCTACGGGGCTTCGCTCGATACCGCCGAAGAAATGAAGCTGTTTATGGAAACCACCGGTTGCGAAGTGATCGAAGCTTTCTTCAATATTTTGTATCAGGATGCGGTGAATGCATTTGATATGGCTTTGGAAAAAGAAGTGGGAATCATTGCTAAAATCCCCTTCGATTCAGGCTGGCTGACCGGAAAAT
Source organism: Balneolaceae bacterium (assembly GCA_017643365.1). Taxonomy (GTDB): domain Bacteria; phylum Bacteroidota; class Rhodothermia; order Balneolales; family Balneolaceae; genus HXMU1420-13. The sequence continues at coordinate 92,141 of JAEPNO010000007.1, forward strand.
ATGACGAAGACAGCACATTTGAGGGCATTCGCTCGCGTTGGTCGAAAGATGACATCAAAACAAGAGCCAAGTTAGTTCAAAGAATCCAACAGATCATAGGCGATGAACTCAGCATCGCACAAGTCGCTCTATCCTGTTGTCTGGCTTTCGATGCCGTTTCTACAGTCATACCCGGCAACACAAGTATCGATCAGCTTAACCGAAATATCGAAAGTGTATCGAAGCCAATTCCGAGTAATTTGGTTTCTGAGCTTCGGGAGTTTTATTCGGCTGAGGTTAGAGATCTTAACTTGCCTTGGTAAATAAGTGCACGTCGGTGTATGCTTACAAATCTCGAGACTTAGTTTAATTTGTGAATTAAAATTCCATGACGTTTCTTTGTGCAAATTATTAACCCTTTGTACTTATGAAACTACCCAGAATTGCTTTCTTCGCGTTACTTTTAATTTTCTGTTCTTCATCTGCTTTTGCACAATCCACTTCACTCATTCATGCCGGTAAATTATTAGCTGTACCGGGAGACGATGTTCAGACCGAAAAAACCATTGTGATAAAACAAGGAATGATTTCGGCTGTCGAGGATGGATATTTATCTGCTGAGGATCTTTCTTTATCTGACTCAGAAGTTCAAATTATTGACCTTTCTGATAAATTTGTACTCCCGGGTTTAATTGATATGCACACCCATATCACCAACGAGCGTGATCCTGAAGTAAATCCACATGAATGGTTAACCCTGTATGATGAAGATTTCGCCTATGAAGCAATTCCATTTCTGGAGGCAACACTGCAGGCAGGCTTCACCACTGTACGCAATCTTGGCGCAGCTTACACTACGATTAACGCGATCAAAAGAGCCGTTAATAAAGGACTGATTGAAGGTCCACGGATTATTTCTGCTTCCGGTGGGATTTCAGCTACCGGCGGACATGGAGATTTCCATGGTTATCGTTCGGAAGTGATTAATGCATTTGAAGAAAGTGTAGGCATTTGTGATGGAGCTGATGACTGTAGCCGTGCTGTTCGGGCAGTCGTAAAACAAGGAGCTGATGTTATCAAAATTACAGCAACGGGCGGTGTTTTAAGTAATACTGCCGCTGGTGTTGGTCAACAATTAACCGATGAAGAATTAGAAGCAATAGTTAAAACTGCCAACATGCTCGGACGAAAAGTAGCGGCTCATGCTCATCAAGCCGGAGGAATAAATGCAGCCTTGGAAGCCGGGGTACATTCCATCGAACACGGCTCTTATTTAGACGATCGTTCGGTTGAATTATTTAATGAAACGGGAGCTTATCTAGTTCCAACACTACTTGCCGGAGTAGTATTACTGGAAGAAATGGAAGTAAATGATGACATCCCTCCTGCCATTGTTGCTAAGATTAAAGAAGTAATTCCTAATGTTGAAGCCGCTTTTAAACGCGCCTTAGACGGAGGCGTAAATATTGCTTTTGGTACCGATTCGGGAGTGAGTAAACATGGAACCAACGCCCGCGAGTTTGAACTGATGGTTGCTTACGGCATGAGTAACGAAGAAGCGATCAAATCAGCCACCATTTATGCATCCGATCTGTTGGGGATGAGCAACTTCTTAGGAACGTTAGAGGCAGGGAAATTTGCGGATATCATTGCCGTAGATGAAAATCCGTTAGAGGATATCTCATCACTAAAAGAAGTACAATTTGTTATGAAACAGGGCAAAGTTTACTCTAACAAATAACAGTAACTCATCCATTTTGCTAAATAAATAATGATGTTTCGTTGTCAAACTTCAATGCTAATTGTTGTTTTAATCCTCTGTAAATCATCCTTGTTGTTTGCTCAAAATCCGACTGCGATTAACCAACAAGTGCTTGAAAGTTTAATAGCATTTAGCGAAGAAACTTACACCGACGAATTCATGCTTATTCAAAAGAATGAGACTTTGATTCACTGGAAAAACCCATCGTGCGATGCTCCTCAATTCAATACGGCTTCGATGGTTAAATCGTGGACGGGATTGGTGATTGGTTCACTCGTCGATAAAGGATTCATCGAAAGCGTAGATGATACCGTTTGCACGTATTTACCCAATTGGGAAATAGGTTGCCGGGAGGACATCACCATAAAACAATTGCTTACGATGTCGGCCGGTTATAACCGTCGACCCGGTGCCAGCGGGATTCTTGCCCAACAGGATATGAACGAATATGTTCTAAACACCGAACCGGATACTTTGCAGGATGTGCGTTTCAGCTATTCAAACGAATCGGTTCAATTACTTGGACTATTAATTGAAGAAATTACCGGAATGAATGCGAATGAGGCATTCATACAACATTTGTTCGAACCACTGGGGATGGATTCAACCCAATTGGGAAAAGACGAAGCAGGGAATTATATGGTTTTTGGTGGTGCTAAAACTACCCTTCAAGATGCGTCCAAAGTTGGTTTATTGATGGCGAACAAAGGCATGGTTGATGGCAAACAAATGATTTCGCGAGAATGGATTGAACAATCAACATCAACTTCCGACAAAGCCGGTTATTATGGCTACTTGTGGTGGCTGGATAACAATTCAGAAAATAAAAACTTTGCTGCCATGGGCGATTTCGGTCAACTCACCATCTTATTTCCGGATCTCGATTTAGTGTACCTTCGTCAGCAAACGTGCAATAAAGAAGTAAGTGGCAATATGCCTTGGATGGGACCCGAACTGCTGAATTTAATTTCGGCTACAATTCAAACTGACGAGTAATCTTTCGTTATTTTAAAATTCAAAAGATTTCACAAGCCGAAACCTTTCATTACCTCTAGCTTTTCAATATGAATAATATCCTTCTTCAAGGCATCAATTTCGACGCTCATTCTTCCTTTCAACAAGGTCCGGCCAAAGCCCCTGCTCTCATTCGAAAGGCATTCCATTCCGATTCGGGAAACAGCTACTCAGAAAGCCTGGACCTGATTGACAACACAGTTTTTCATGATGTCGGTGATTTCGATATTGATGCGTATTTCGATATCGAGTTCATCACCAGAGACAACCTTAAGCAAGCGGAAAAGCTTTTGACCTTAGGCGGCGATCATTCTATCACTTACCCCATCATGAAAGCGTATCGGGAAAAATATGAAAGCTTTGATATTCTTCAGATTGATGCCCATAGTGATTTATACCACGATTTTGAAGGGAATCCATATTCCCATGCTTGTCCATTTGCTCGCATTTTGGAAAACAAACTCGCCGATCGACTTGTACAAATAGGAGTTCGAACCTTGACCCCGCATCAACAAGAGCAAGCCGAAAAGTATGACGTGGAAGTGATAACTATGCAGGATTTTGATCCTTCAAATCTACCCAAGTTTGAACGACCGGTGTACCTTTCGTTAGACATGGACGGTTTCGATCCGGCGTTTGCTCCCGGAGTTTCGCATCACGAGCCCGGCGGCTTAAGCACTCGGGAAGTGTTGCGTATCATCCAAAGTATCAACGTCCCGATTATTGGCGCAGACATCGTGGAATACAATCCTGATCGGGATTTCCAAGAGATGACAGCCTACCTCGGAGCAAAAATGATGAAGGAAATCCTGGCTAAGATGATTTGAAAATCGTGTTGATTATTCGGTAAAACCTCAGGTTATTCTGCCATGTACAACATCTCCCATTTTAAAGAGCCGGAAAGATCCAGAATCCTGAATTTGATGGCTGATAACCCCTTCGCATTTCTAACCGGAAGTTTCAAGAACGGTCGGCAGGTGGCAACGCAGATTCCATTGTTGATTGAGCAGCGTGAAGATGAGCTCATTCTGCTAGGACATATCATGCGAAATACCGATCACCACAGAGCTTTCATTGATAACCCAATTGCACTCGCGGTATTTACCGGACCGCATACTTATGTTAGCGCGAAATGGTATTCGTCGCCAAATGTGGGCTCCACGTGGAATTATATGAGTGTACATGCTTCGGGTGAAGTGGTTTTTATGGACGATGAAGAGCTGATTAACTTTATGAAGAAACTGACCCTCCACTTTGAAGGCGGAGATGCTCACTCCCCTACTTTTTATGATAACTTGTCTCAGGATTATGTAGATAAGATGATGGGAGCGATCGTTGGTTTCGAAATCGAAGTAAAAAATCTGAACCATGTTTTTAAACTAAGCCAGAATAAAGACAAGCAAACCTATCAGAATATTATCAAACATCTTGAGTTCCAGGAAGGCGATGGCGCAAAAATTGCTGCAGAGATGAAGAAACGGGAAAATGAGTTGTTTTGAAGGCTAAAACAAAAAAGCATCCTAATTAATCAGGATGCTTTGCTTCATTGTTTGTGATTGTATTGAAAGACTGTGTCATTTAAGACACTTTCGTAATCGTACATGGTTCTAGATCAGACAAATTTAGATGTTGTGTGTACAACATGTAGAACCCATTGCCCGAATTACCATCCAATTTGAAAGTATAGACCGAATTCCACCATCCATATGGAGTAGGACTTTGAATTACTAGATTTTCCAAAGTATCGTCAATAGCCCAGATACCATTTACAGGTTCAGCAGCACCTACCACATGAATGGTTACTCCACTTCCTTTATCACCGAAAGTTAAATTCACTTCTCTATTCCATCTTGGTATTACCACCTTACATTTTGTCCCAGAAGGATTCATAATCTTATCCTCAAAATTTAGTTAGTTATTGTAACTGCGAATGACTACACCCCTTTTCACAGTATTTTTGATTGTAATTAGTCTCGCTGTAAAATCCAACAGATTATTTTTTAGCTAGTTAAACAAAAAAAGCACCCTGCTCCCGCAGAGTGCCTTCCTGTGATTAGAGATCATCGATCAACTTATCACTCCGTCATAAACCGTTCTAATGCCCGAAATACATCCCGAATTCCTTGTCGATCTGATAATTCATTTAGAAATAAATACAGTTCGGTGTCGTCATTTGGGTAATGAATGCTAAACAATTCGAAGCCACGCATACTTCCATCAAGTTGTACCGATTCGCCGCGAAATACGTGCTGATGTTCCTCATCTAACACCTTACCCGAACGTAAATAATCATAGAATTTCCTTAAATCGCCGAATGTGCTATACATACCACCGCTCCCTTTTATTAGCCAGGATGTTGGTCCCCAATTTGGCGGAATATTTGGTAAACCTATTCGCTGTGGACCTTTTCCTTCCGCAAAGTCTTCGATACTAAATCCGCGGGTCTCACCATATTCACCGGTTCTGTCCATTCCAGCCGGGTCGAAGAATTTCTCTCTTAAAAACTCGTAGTAATCCATCCCACTTACCTGCTCTACGATTATTGCAAGCAAGCCAAATGCTGCATGTGAATGCTGGCGATTGGTTCCGGGCTCGAATATTAAATCAATATTCAATAATCTGTGTGTTGCTTCTTCTCTATCAATCCAAGCAAGATCTGCATCCCAATCTTCTTTTGTATCGAAAAAATCAGGTAGACCACTTCTGCCTGTTAACAAGTGCTGCAGGGTCATATTCTGTTTATCAGAAGGAACGTCCTCAAAATACTCAGTGATCGGATCCTCAATAGAAAGTTCGCCCTGTTGATCTAAAAGTTGAATGGCTGCAACGGTGTAATCTATAGGACGAGATCCTGTAGCAAAAATCGTTTCGGTTGTATTCGGAATGCCCATTCCGGGATTTGCCATTCCAAAAGCTTGTTCAATTAATCCATCTCCTTTTTTACGAGCATAAAGCAAGCCTGAATATCCGGCATCTTCAAGTGAATCTAATAGTTGAGGTAATAAATTGACTGTTAACGTAAATCCAGAGCTTGGGATATCAAGACGCATGCCAGCGATTTGTCCGGAATTGTTAATCATTACTTTTAATACTCGTGCTTCCTCTTGATTTGAAAAAAAGAAACTTAATCCTTCCGGACCACCTTCGATGCCAACATCACCCAGAAAGGGTTGTAAATCTTCTTTTATCTGCTTCAGTGCGATTTTACGATCTGCTAATGCATCTCCTTCTGCCGGTCTGAAATAGCCGATTAGTTCATTTAAATCCTCAGCATTATTTCCCGTTATAAACTGCAATACAGAAGCTTCGATTTCCATCAGCCGAGCTTCGCCATCCATTTGAGCTTTTACTACAAATGGCGCAAATATGAATAGTGTTAATACGACAAGTTTCCTCATAGTTCTCCTTTTTTCCGGTAGATACAAACTCATGATGTAAAGGATGTTAAGAACTCTGTTAAATTGCTTTTACATGCATGAGAAAATTTTTTTAGCAAAACTCGGAACAAATTAAAAGTATTGAAGTTAGAAAGAGTAAATAGAAAATAAATTATTGAACAACATGAGTATTAAAGAAAAGACATTAAACGAAATTGAAAACAGAATCGAATCAATTGAAGACGCCATTTCTAGTAAAGGCGTTGGCAGTTCTTACTTGAAAAAAGTAGAGCGTTTGCAACGCGATGTTAATCTTGGATTACTCGCAGCCGGTGCTGCAACCGTGTTCGGATTAACCGCATATGGTATTTTTAAAGCAACAGAATCATGAGAAATTCAGAAAAAAAATCACTTTCGAATCTGAGGATATTTTATCCAAACAATCAGGTTCCGAGTGAATACAAAAAATTGAAGATTGGATCTTATCGATTCGCCTACAAATTTGGCGAAAACGCATCGAGCTTACCTAAGTAGAAGTAGAGTAGATGACCTAACCCAAGCCGGCTTCCCCAGCCGGCTTTTTTTTGTTTAAAACCGAATCCAATTTCGGTCTTCCAGCCATTGTATCAGAGCAGGTAAGAACGTAAGTGAAGTGAGTAATGTCATACCGATGCCAATCACTGCCATGATACCCAAAGATTGTAAGCCGGGATGTGCAGTAAACAATAAGCCTGCAAAACCAAGCATAGTGGTAAAACTTCCCATCGCTATGTGCTGACCCGTACTTGAAAGCACCGCCCACATACTGTTTTTCCCTTCTTCGCGATAACGATGCGCAAGGTGTACTCCACTATCGCATCCAATCCCTAACACAGCCGGAAGTACTACCAGATTATAGAAATTGAATTGAAAACCTGTGAGCATCATTATTCCAAACAACCATAATAAACCAACCAGAAGCGGTAACATGGCAATCACTGACCATCGGAACGATCGGAAAGTGAAAATCATGAAAAGATAGATGATAATGAAAGTAGCACTTACCATATAAGGACTTTCAGTGCGCATCAAATCGAGCATGCTAGCCGCTACAATACTCGTACTGGCTGCGTGATATTTTTTGCCGTTTGAGAGCTCTACAACGCCTACATCATTCTTGAAAGCAATAGATTGGCGGCCATCCGACAATCCAACTGAAGGATAGATGATCACAAACCGACCGACTTCCCCGTCTTTGGTTATGAACCGCGATTTGAGGTAATCTGGAATTTGATCGATGGTAAGCGGTTCGCGACTTTGAGCTGCTTTTCGGAGTTTATCAAGTTCATCATCTTCGCGATTTACTAAAAATGGATCCTGAAGCAATTCCCGTACATAGGCAATTTTTTCGAGTTTTTCGTTCGATTCTTCTTCGGTGGATGGGAAACGTTCTTGGAGCGATTCCACACTTTGAACCGTCGGTGACGATGTGTCGGACTCCACAATTTCGTTCAGTGCTTCGATCAACATCGCTACTTCTTCGTCGTTTTCGGCGATGATGTACGCAGGATTTCGTTTACTGGAATCGCCTACTTGTCCTGCTACTTTTCTGAATTCCTCGTATTCGGGATAAGTCGGTTCGAGTTCGCTAAAATCGTATTGAAAACTCAGGTTGTTCGAGTACCCAACTACAAAAGCCGATGCGATTAATCCCAGCACCACAATTGGCCGGGCAAACGGGTAACGATGAGGTTTAACTTCATGCGCTTGATCATTCTTACTAAACAGAATCAAATTGTACTTTTCGAAAACCACCAACAGTGATGGCAGCACATACAACATGGCAAATAAGGCCAACATAATTCCGGTTCCGGAAATGAATCCAAATTCTGAGAAACCACGGAAATCGGCGAACATCAACACATAAAGTGCGCATGCAGTTGTAAAGGCGCTTACTAAAATGGCCTCGCCGGTTTTACTGTTCGTGGCATAAATGGCTTCCTCAACGGTAAGGCCGGATGATCTAAGTTCGATGTAACGAGCGTAATAATGGATCCCATAATCGATGCCTAATCCAAATAGAATTACAGCCAGGACGGAAGTCATCGTGTTGAGCATCCCCAGATAGAAATAGGTTAGCCCGAAAGTCCATATCAAACTAAAAACTAAAGGTAGACCAATAATCAAAACAGGAATTGGCATACGAATAATGTGGCTCCAAATGCTGTACTTTCGCTCTTTTTCGTCGCCTTTGCGGTAATGCACATATTTTTTGATGAAGAAATACAGCATCACCAGGAGAATCACACTACTAATTCCGGAAGCAAAACTGCCAAGCACATCATTCATGATAGAAGTCAATTCTTCGAGATGTCGTTTTAGCCGTCCACCAAACTGCACTTCCATTTCGGGATGAAAACTACTCGGATCCAATTCAGCGATAAGTTCGTTGTAAACCGCGAACATATCCTCTAGATATTGGATATCACTTTTCGAGCCGGTTGGGAAGAACTTAATCACCATGATAGTGCTGTCTTCATTTACCGGATATTCTGATGGAACAAGGGTGTTGTAGCTCTCTTTGAAATCCTCAGCTGGATCTTCTTCCTCCAAACTTTCTTCGTCTTCGAAATCGTCTTCAAAATCTACAAAAAATGGATTCGCTTCTTCTTTCGCGTAGTAGATTTCATCTTCCAGCCAGAAAATGATGTCGTCTAATTCTTCGTTGCTAGCCAGATATAAGGCATTATTTTTTATGACCTCCGTATCTTTTCGATATTCGGCTCCCTTAAAATAGTAGTCGTCGTAGCGCTCATAAAATAATTCCAGACTTTTGGGGATGATGGCTTCGGCAAAGGCTTTATTGGCTTCAAAACTGGGCGATTTAATAGTCACCTGCATTTCGGTTTCGCCACCCACGGTTTCCTGCAATTGATTTAGCGCAAGCACATTGGGATGATCTTCCGGTAGCAGATTTGCAATATCGGTATCAACTTTAAGCTGAATGGCAAAATAGCCCGATAGTACAGCTACCATCAGACTAACAGTTATTACAGCAAAGGGGTGCGAAATATTAAGTGCTAAAAGAGGTTTAAATAACCCCAGAATCTGCTTCATGAAAAGGTGTGATCAAAATTTAAAAATCTGCCTAAAATAATAATTTTAACGGCTAATTAGAACGATCGGAATGTAACATGATGTCATCATAATCGGCCTTAGCAGGCGAATTGGTATTGTTGGCATCACTTAGAATTAATATTGCAATAGGTTTTGCGGGCGGGTTATCCCCAAACAAGCGCTTATAATCTTCAACAATATTTCTACTGAAGGATTGCCAATCACCATTGGTATTATCGCCCTGCCCCATTACTACTATTTTCTGATTGCCGTAAAATTTTGAAAGCTCTGTTCCCTCAGGCAATGTGCTGCTCCAGGTGTATCGAATGGTTTTTGGTACTTTTTTGAACAACGCTACCCTGCCCATATCGAAAGCGACATAAATACTTGCGGCCACATCGTTTCGGTCGTCGTCATCTTCATTGGCATTTTTCGGGGCTTGATGAACTCGCCATTTCCACGAAAGCATTGGGGTTTCAAAAATGTCTACGCCGTCTTTATTAATCAGCGGATAACTCATGTGCTTGCCGTAGGTGCCCTCGAACCTGAGAAACTTATTATTCTGCTCTTCTAAAATCTGATAATTGTAGGTGGGCCGTAGCTCCTCGCTAAAATCTTTGGTGGCTAAATTCCCTTTTTGATTAAACCAGCCAACGGGTAGACCTCCGATTTCCCCGCTTTCGAAATCTTCGATAGCATACACCTCGTGAAGGCGTTCACTCACCGGAAATGCGAGTAGTTGTATTAATGACAAGTACAGAATTAAAGCTATGTTCATTCTGAGGAGTTATTTAAGTTGTTGTAGATGATGATATAGTTGTGTTGAAAGAGCATCCCAATTCGCTTCTTCTTTTATTCTGAGCAAACCTTGTGTACCGTATTCTTTCGCAAGTTCTTGGTTTTTATATAATCTTAAAATCGCCTGCGATAGTTCCTTCGGATTATTCTCTTCAACAAGTAAACCCGTTTTTTCGTGGATTATTGCACTTGGAATTCCACCTGAATAAGTTCCGATTACAGGCTTAGCACAAGCATTTGCTTCCAGAAAAACTATGCCGAAACCTTCTACATCAGGCGTTGCCGTTTTTGATGGCATTACAAAAACATCGCCCAAATTGTAGTACGTGTTTAGCTCATCGTAAGGCACTTTCCCGCAAAATGTAACTAGCTTGTCGACCTTTTTTGTACGAGCCAATTGCTCAAGCTTTGATCGATCAGGTCCGTCGCCAACGACAAGGTATGCGAATTCAGGGATTTGATCTTTTAAAACACTTAAAGCTTCGATCACGGTATCAATCCCTTTCCGTTCCACCATACGCGTTACCGTGAGGATCACGAACTTGTTTTCCAACTCCATTGCTTTCTTTTGCTCAGATACATCCAACGGATAAAATTGCGTTGGATCTGTGCCATTTATCAATACTTCGATCTTGGCTTCGTCTACACCCAAATTTATCAATAAATCTTTTGTATAATCGCTAACCGGTAGAAGTAAATCTGCTTTTGATAGCAACCATCGCATATATTTTTGATAAATACCTCCCAAGAAGCTATCTCCGAAAGGATTGAACAATAACTCACGAGCATGGGCAGCAACCACAATTTGATCGATTCTGCCCAGTTTTTTTGCCATGATGGACGGCAACATCGTCTGCCATTGGGCATGAACTACAGTGTCGATTTTCATCTTCTTTGCCCAAACCGGAAGTTTGAATAACAAGGGCAGAAACAGCAACGTGTTCAAAATTGACAATCGTTTTGTGTCGAAATGCTGTTTTGCATCAAATGCCTTTGCCCCGGGTTTATCGGGTGCAATTACGGTAACTTGCTCGACATGCTTGGCTAGTCCTTTGGCATGCTCGAACGAATAGGTTTGAATTCCGCCGGTTTCGGGTGGAAAGTCTTGCGTTACAAAAAATAGCCGCATATGATCAAAATCTTAAGTCGATATCCTCGTATATTTTCCGGCTGAAATCATTATCACATATGCAATTTAAGGATTTAGGTAGCCAATTAACTTCTTTTTTTGAGTCGCCGGCTGGTAAAACGCTCATAAAGTGGTTTCAGCGAATTTTATTTGTTGGAATCATAATTTGGATGGGCACGGAGCTTACCAAAGTGGGTTGGCTAAAAGTTTGGCAAGCACTTCCCATCGAGCCATTATTCTACGTTTTCTTCTTGATTGCTTATTTCCAATTACCCTTTTTCGAGGTTTGGATTTATCGCCTTACTTGGTCGTTTGATGCCATAAAAAGCATCCCAACGTTCATCATAAAACGAGTATATAATAAAGATGTACTCGGCTACTCCGGCGAGGTTTATTTCTTCGTTTGGGCGAAAAAGCATCTTTCGCTAAAAGACAAAGACATCCTTTTTACCATAAAGGATAACAACATTATATCCTCGATTGCCTCCACATTTGTATCGGTTGGTTTGCTCTCCATTTTCTTTTTTACCGGTCAGGTTCCCATCGAAGAATGGTTTACTGCCGACCAATTGGTGTACTGGATTTCGGGTACTTTATTCGCTCTAGTGTTGATTATCGTTCTTTATCGATTCCGCAATTATGTAATTCACATGTCGTGGAGAACTGCATTTTCCATTTTCGGAATTCAGATGCTTCGTTTGTTGGTTGTACAGGCGCTAAACCTATTGATGTTTTATGTGGTGATGCCGGAAACCCCTATGTACGTTTGGTTCACTTATTTATCGATTGAGATCATCCTTTCCCGAATTCCATTTTTGCCGAACAAAGATTTCATTTTTGTAAGTCTGAGTATTTCTCTGGCCGGAGATTTGGACGTGAGTGAATCAGCCATAGCCGGTTTGATGCTAACCCGTAGTGTATTAGGTAAAATCCTGAATTTCATTTTCTTCGCCATTTTCAGCTTCTTCAAACCTAAAGACATCGAAGAAATTGAACAGGAAGAAATTCCGTCGATCATCTAAGGCATCATTTTGACTAACAGAATCATCTTATCGTCGAATTATTCTCCATGGTCGCCGTATTCCGGAGGCGGACAACGATCCACTCATCATCTGGCAGAAGCTTTGAGTGATTTGGGATACGATTTGCATGTGATTTTTACCAAAACGAGGTACGAGAGCATCACTCCACCTTCCGACCTGCCCTATCAACTTCACTGGGCAGAGTTTACGGGATTGAAATCCGATCGTAAAAACTGGTTTCGTAGAAATAGCGGTAAGGCAGTTGCTAAGCTTGTATCACAGTTACTAGAGCCCGGTGCCGTTTACCATGCGAATGGGGAGGAATCTTCTCACATCGGAAAATTGAAAACTCAGAAAGCATTTCCATTCGTACTTACCCCGCGATATCCGCATATCCCTGAAAAAGTTGGGCGCATTAAACCAACCACAAAGAATGCAGTCTTAAATCCATCGCTTTCAAAGTATATTTTGTTGGGAAAATCGCTGAATGATTGCGATATCTACTGCCCTACTTCAAAGTTTGCGGTTTCATTATATCGCGATGTGTACGCCATTGATGATAAACCTTTCGATGTTGTCCCAAACGGAATCCCTGATGAGTTCATTAATCTAGAGGTTGATCAAAAATCACCATCCAAAAACCGAATTATCTTCTTCGGTCGATTATCAAAGGAGAAAGGCGTAGAAACTTTGCTGGATGCAGCAACTCTGATACCTGAAAGCATCAACGAGCTAGTGTTTATTGGTCGTGGAGAATTAGCTTCAAAGGTTGACGCTGCTCATCAAGAGGGACCTCTAACAGGAAAAATTCAACGATTGGATTGGTTGAGCATCTCAGAATTGATCATCGAAATACAACGCTCTACCCTTGCCGTGTTGCCATCTTTTGAAGAGAGCTTTGGGAATGCGATTGTTGAAGCCATGGCATGCGGAGTGCCCGTAATAAGCACCAATGCCGGATCAATTCCCGAAATTGTGGATGCCAACCAAAACGGAATTTTAGTGAATCCCGGTGATCCTAAAGCGCTAAGCGAGCAGATCAAATTGTTAATTCAAGATCCTGAGAAAAGAGCTTTACTTGCAAAAAACGGGCGACAAAAAGTGATAGAAAACTATAGTTGGAAAGCTACCGCCGAAAAGTACGCTCAAATTTATTCTGATTTACTGGATGGCCATATTCGGTAATTAAAGCCAAGACCAATTCCCATTCGATTTGGCTCTGCTTCAATGGCATCATAAGCTACGCTAAAATTTGCACTTATATTTTCAGAATACTGATACGAGATTGCAACATTTGAACTAAAAATGTTCTTCTGTAATGTGTCTCGGGGGTAGGCATCTTCGAGTAAAATCTTAGGTTTACCTAAACATCTCCGGTTCTCATCTATCAGAATATCATCGCAAGTACCGTAATTTCTGGAGAAGGTCCCCAATATTTGAATTGCCATTTTATTTGATGGAGATAACTCAAGTCCCACCGATTGTGCTACCAAAACGTTATTGGTGATTGAATTGGTGGACTCATCATACTTAATCAAGGGTACACCAATAACATAACCTTGGTTCGTCCACCCCGATTGATACAAATAATGGTGATAGTAGTCTGCACGTCCATCCGGTTGGCTGATTTTAGAATCCTGCCGAATGGTATACACATAATCGTAGCGTAGTCGGGTTAAAAACGGGCGCTTTTTAAGATGAATATCAAAACTCCACTGCCCATCCCAAGCACTTCGGTACGTTGCCCCCGGAATATCTTCGATATAAAACAATCGTGTTATTTTCATGTCGAGTTTTTCACTATCCCAAAGAATACCGTAATCGTAGGCAGCAATGGTATTCCCCAAAGCATTGATACGTTCTGCATCAACGGTTGAGTTTTCACTAGCACCCCTGGCAAAAACTACTCTCAAATAATCGTTAAAACTTTGGGGCATCTTTCCAATATCAGGATTTGTACCTCCCCACATTGCATTATGAATGATTCCACCTACCAGTTTCAAAGGCGATAAATCAATTTGGAGATACAGAAACTTAGAATGTAAAAGTGCGTTTTCAACATATCGGTCGTCTTCGAACCAAAAATGACTAATTCCAACATGATATCGAAAATAGCCTTGTGCCAGTGGAAATGAATTGAATTGTGTAGTTCCGGCTGAAGCACCGACGAGAGCCCCGGCATTCCTGCTTTTCATCATCGAGCCAACTGCCAGCACTCCGTCATTCAAACCTTGGGTTTCATAAAATCGGCCTATTTTTGCCCCAATTTTCTCATACTGAACATCAACATAAAGCTGAGAGATATTCAACGAATGATCAACTCCATTCGATAATGTGAGGTCGGCGCCTGAATTGATTCTGAACTTTCCATAATCAGAAATATAGGGGCGATAAACTACATCCTGAATCAGAGATACGCCCTTTTCATTAACTTTCCCACGTTGATTTGCCCACATCCAAAAAGGTAATTTACCCGATGAAAGTGGGGCGAAAACACGGGATTCAAAAGTTAATCGATCGCGACTTGATTGAGCGAAAAGTTCATTATTAACACTAAATGCGGATATCAGGAATAATACTCCAATCGAAATCCGAATACCCATCATACGTGAATGTTATTTAGCTTCAAAATAGCTCGACTTACCGGCTGATGGTTTGGCTCCATCAACGATAGTAAGGCGTTTCCAAACGTATTCTGCGAATTTGTAGAACGGTTCTTTTTGGTGATACCATCCAAAATGTAAACAGTAAGGAGTCGTCCACATGTGATCGCCTTTACCGGGCATTAATCCAAAAATACTGATTAAGAGCGATCGTAATTTCTCTGATTTCAATCCGCGGAAAGAATACACAAAGTCGTTGCAGTAGTATTTACACTTCACATATTGATACTCGTCGTCGTGTTCGGTTAAATCTGCGATATAATCCAACTGTGGACTTTCATGCCCTTGCAACCAAGGGTAAATTGGAATATTTAGCTTGCTCATTGCCATGGCAAGGCTCCATTCGCAGGATTCCATTGTACGGCCATGTTCCATTTTTCGGCTACGGAAATGAGTTTCGTCTTTCCGATCGAGCATCTCCCCTGCTAATTCACAAACATGCTTTGTGGTTTCGTAATCGGCAGCGTACATAATGCCAGACTGTACTCTGCTTAGATAGGTAAGGCCAAATTTTTTAAGGGTCTTTTTTCTGCGACCGGTAAATACATCGATCAAAAATGAGATTCCTTTTGGTGCCCCAAAAAAACTATCGGAAACGAGATTTCCCGTAATCGTAAACTCAAATTTTTCTAACGACGACCACAGTGTTTCCGGATCTTTACACCAAACAATATCGCTGTCGAGATACATATTTTCTTCGAAAAACATGTACTTGTGCACGTTGTGCTTAAAACCGACAATCGATGCGTGTTCCTCAGGTAGAGGATGAATTACATCAAAAAGATGAGCCAAACCTTGTTCATCTAAAATCTTTCGTTGCTTGTCGCTGCAAGCAAGTGCAACGGGTCTGCTCTGATCGTATCTGCGAAGTGTAATTACAGAAGCGATTGTGTGTTTTAGATATTTAGGATGCCCGTAGCTAACGTAAACGTAGCCCTGCTTTCCTTTCTTTTCTTTAATTAATGATGTAAGCACCGTCAGTAATTTTTGCGCTAAAGATACGGTTAATACGGGCGGAATAAAAGATTCGCTTAAGCTCTGGCCGCTCGTTTACGTAAACTTTCCATCAAAGCATCAAAACCACGACGGGCAATAATTCGCTGAAATTGGCGATGATATGACTCCGCTGTGTAAACATCGTCGATGCTCATATCGATAATTACCCATTCACCGTCTTTCCATTTCATCTTGTAGTTAACAGGAGTACGTACATCGTCAAGTTCTGCCATGGTTTGAACCAAGGCATCTTCACCTTCAATCTCAATTTCGTTGTAGCTAACCTCTGCTCGATAAATATCTAACTTGGTAAGCGAGTTATCGCGAATAATGGTTGAGAATAAATCAACAAACTCTTTTCGGCTTTCCTCCGAAATCTCTTCGTAAGTATCATCCAGTGCTGTTTTCGACATCGCTTCGAAATCAATGATTCCGTTAATTATCGTTTTGAGCGTTTCGCGTTGTTCGTCGCTATATTCGCTGCCCTCAGGGCCTAAAATCTCTTTAATTTCTGCGTCACGTTCTTCCAAAAGTGATTGGATTCCTGCTGCGTCCGTTTGAGCAGTGACATTCATTGCCATTCCGGCAATCATAAAAGTGAACATAAACAGGGTTATAAATCGTCTCATAAATCCTCTAATTATTTTATTGATCTAACCGATGAGTTAACGGGAGTCCTGCCGATTTATTTAGTTTAACCATCGCAGTGTTGAACTCAAAAATACTTTGTTTTTCAACCAATCGAAGTTCCAATTCCTGCTTTACTGCATCAATCAAATCCTTTGAGTCTCCAAAACCCAAATCGTAGTCTAATTGTTCGGCTCGTAGCCATTCTTTTGCAATTTGGAGGGCTTCATCGGTACGTTCAACCTTAGCTTTTGCTACCGCAGCTGTTCTATATGCTTCGTTCAATTCAAGTATGATTCCATCAGTTGCAGCATCCTCAAGAAATTCTAATCGACGAACTTCCAGTCTGCTGCGCTTCAAATTTGTTTTAGCCTGGAAGAAGTTCAAGTTTTGTCGGATTGTTAATCCAACGGCTGTATTAAATGTGTTTTCCGGGGTTTGAATAAACGGGTTTGGTTGTCTTGGCCGAATTGGAGTACTCGCAAATGTGGTGGTAAAACCCAAGTACAAACCCGGTAGATTTTGAGCTTTTAGCGATCCTATATACGTTTTGAGTGCATCTCTACCGAAGCTAATAGCTTTCAATTCCGGTCGATTTACAATTGCAGAGTTTTGATAAAAATCGAGTTCGGATAATTGATCTTCAATAGGATCTAAAAATCGAACGGAAGGCTCATAAATGGTACCGTCCTCATTTCTTAATGCATACTCCCAAGATTTCTTTACAAATAACAGGCTTTGTTTTACCTCTTCTCGCTGAATACCGAATTGTGCTTTAAACACTCGAAACTTGAACATATCCGACTCATCGAGTTCAGCAGGATCGTCTTCCTCTTGCTTTTTCATCGCACGTTCAATCTGATCCATTTTATCTTCGGCATCTTTCAATAATCGCTCTATCTCAAGCGCTAAGATGTAACTGTAATACAGTTCATTTAACAGAACTTTGGTTTCTTCTTTCGTGGCCTCTGATTGTTGCTGCACTCCTTTGATCGCTAATTCAGCAGCATTCACAGCTTTACCAACTGCTCCCCAGGTAAAAATCGGTTGCACCCCGGAAATTCTTAATCGTGTAAATAACCCAAAATTCGTCCAATCGTTACGTGCTTCCGGGTCTAAATAAATACTCTCTTCCGGTTGTCCGTTTGGAGATGTTACACCGGGCACCAGCGCGTGTTCAGATCGAAAGCTTAAGCTGGGTAAAAACCGCTGATCTTGGGCAAGCTGTTTACGGTTTTCGGCAAGGCGAACATCAACTTCAGAGACTTTAACCTGTCCGGCGTTTTCAAGTGCCTTATTAAGAAATTCTTCTAACGATATGGATAAAGTATCCTGTGCTTGAACAGGAATTAGAAATGCGATGAATAAAAAGAGAGCCAAAAAGTATTTCATACTAATGATTGGTGAATATCGCAGTGAACGTATAATGTATTGGTTTATTTAAACAAAAATAGCCCCAATTGGGGCTATTTTAATGCGGAGAGTGAGGGATTCGAACCCCCGGAGACCGTGAAGCCTCAACGGTTTTCAAGACCGCCGCATTCGACCACTCTGCCAACTCTCCAATAAGTTAAGAATCTGAAAGTGCTTGAGCTCCGGATACAATTTCCGAAATCTCTGTGGTGATAGCACTTTGTCGAGCTTGGTTGTATTTCAATCTGAGTTCGCGTTCTAAATCTTTCGCGTTTTCAGTTGCACTGTCCATTGCCGACATTCTTGCGCCTTGTTCTGCAGCGTTTGATTCTAGTACTGCTTTCCATAATTGCATGTTTAAATGCAGTGGTAAAAGCTGATCCAGAATCGCTGAAGAATCAGGCTCGAAAAGATAATCAATTGTTTCTTTAGAATCATCACCAGAAATCGTTTCTGGGTTGATTGGTAAAACTTTTTCGATTTTTCTATTCTGAGCAATTACAGAACGGAATTCGTTGAACGCAATAAACACTTCATCATAAGTTCCATCTACAAATTGCTCTGTAGCATTACTCATAATCGCTGAAGTTTTATCGTACTCAAGTGAGTCGAAAAAACCCGGAAATTTTTCAACAACATTATACTTTCTTTTCGAAAAATAGGCAGTTGCTTTCTTTCCTATCGTCACCAAACCTAAAGTTCCGTTTTCACGGTGTTCGATTAGATTCTTCTCGATGTATTTTTCTATTTCTTTAAACAGATTGTTATTAAATCCACCGCATAATCCACGATCTGAAGCTACAATGATCATCAACACATTGTTTACTTCATCAACCGGACGCATGAGTTTGTTATCAACTGATGAACTGCCAACTAATCGCCCTACTACATCCTGAATTTTAGCTGCGTAAGGACGAGTTTGAACCATACGGTCTTGCGCCTTACGTAACTTTGCTGCAGCTACCATCTTCATTGCTTTGGTAATCTGCTGCGTATTGTTTACAGAACCTATTCTGTTTCGTATGTCCCGTAAATTAGCCATGGATTAAACTTCCTTTGCTGCCAAAAGTTGATCAATTACATGATTTGCAGTCTCAACAATCTGTGCTCCAAATTCATCACTTAACACGCCTGAAGATGCAAGTGCTGCCATTTCCTGGCTGTATTTTGCGCCTACCGTTTCAAGGAACTGAGCTTGGAACTCACCAATACTGGATACCGGAAGTTTATCCAATAATCCAACATTGTTAACTTTTAGAAGCACAATTTCTTGCTCAACCGGTAGCGGTTGGTACACATCTTGCTTCAATAGCTCTACAGTACGCTCACCTTTTCTAAGTTGAGCTTGTGTAGAAGCATCAAGATCTGAACCGAACTTAGCAAAAGCTTCTAGTTCTCGGTACTGCGCTAAATCTAGCTTTAGCGTACCGGATAATTTCTTCATTGATTTTACCTGTGCAGAACCACCTACACGAGATACCGAGGTTCCTACATCAATTGCAGGACGAATACCTTGGTTGAATAAATCGGTATCAAGGAAAATCTGGCCATCCGTAATAGAAATTACGTTGGTTGGAATATATGCTGACACATCACCAGCTTGAGTTTCGATAATAGGAAGTGCTGTTAAAGATCCACCACCTTTAACCAATGGACGCAATTCATCAGGAATGTTGTTCATTGATTGCGCTACGCCGTCATCATCAATAATCTTAGCAGCACGCTCTAATAAACGACTGTGCAAGTAGAATACATCACCAGGATATGCTTCACGTCCCGGAGGGCGTTTTAGAAGCAGTGAAAGTTCGCGATATGCAACAGCTTGTTTCGATAAATCATCATAAATAACCAAAGCGTGTCGACCTGTATCACGGAAAAATTCACCAACTGCGGCACCAGTGAATGGGGCTATGTATTGCATTGGTGCTGCTGCAGAAGCAGGTGCAGTAACAATTACAGAGTACTCCATCGCACCTGTTTGTTCTAACACTTGCATAATACCGGCAACGGTAGATGCTTTTTGACCTACAGCTACATAAATACAAATAACCGGTTTGTCAGAATTTTGAGTTGCTTTCTGATTGATGATAGTATCAATTGCAACCGAAGTCTTACCGGTTTGGCGATCACCAATAATTAACTCACGCTGGCCACGACCAATAGGGATTAACGAATCAATCGCTTTGATACCGGTTTGAAGTGGTTCTGTTACCGGCTCACGATAAATTACACCTGGTGCTTTCCTTTCAAGAGGAAGACGAACAGTTTTTCCTAGAATCGGACCTTTACCATCAACAGGATTACCAAGCGGATCGATTACACGACCAAGAAGACCATCACCTACATTAACAGAAGCAATATCTTTGGTTCGTTTTACAGTTTGACCTTCCTCTACGGCACTGGCAGAACCAAATAATACGATACCTACATTGTCCTCTTCGAGGTTAAGTACCATACCGGTTACTGGGTTGCCGTCCTCATCTTTTGAATCGGGTAAAGTTACAAGCTCGCCTGCTTGCACTTTAGAAAGACCATATACGCGTGCGATACCATCTCCTACTTCGAGTACGGTACCCACATCATATACATCTGCTTCATTCTCGAAACTTGATAATTGCTTGCGTAAAATGGCTGAAACTTCGTCGGGTCTGACTTGGCTCATTGTATTTATATACTAAGTCGTTCTAGTTCAATTCTATTGTATTATCAAGCAATCGTTCTTCTAATTGCTCAATCTTGTGCTTGATAGTTCCGTCGATAACGGTGTCTTCAATTTTAACTAACAAACCACCTTTTAAATCTTCCTGCACTGTAGCAGTAAGATTTACAATTTTAGAGGTTGTTGTCTCAAGCACAGTTTTTAACTCTTTAACCTGTTTATCGGTTAGTTTTTTTGCTGATCGAACTTCTACCTCAATAATTCCGGCGTACTCATTGTACTGGGTAATAAATGATTTAGAAATTTGATGCAAAATAGCAGCACGTTCTTTAGATGCCACAAGATTAACAAACTGCATAGTAAGAGCAGAAATATGCTCTTTAAACAAAGCAGAAAGTGCTTCTTTCTTTACTGATGGCTTGATGATCGGGCTCCTGAGAAATTTTACAAGTTCCTTAGAATCATCGATGGTGCTATCAATAAATTGTACATCACTAAGTGTAGCCTCAACCGACTTTTGCTCTTTACTAAGTTCAAGCAAAGCGATCGCATATCTTCTGGCTGCTTTAGAAACTAACATTCGTTGTTAGGTTAGTTGTTTGAGAGGTCGGTAATAAACTTATCGACCAGTTTGCTGTTCTTCTTCTCGTCGAGTTCCTCATCCAAAATCATGGAAGCAGACTGAATGGCAAGTCGAGCAACTTCTTCTCTTAATTCAGATAAAGCTTGTTTCTTATCTTGCTCAATTGTGTTTTTAGCCTGCTCAATGATTTGTGTCGCCTCGTCTTTGGCTTTAGAAATCCGCTCGGTGCGAAGAAGCTCAGCTTCCTCTAATGCCTCTTTGCGAATTTGCTGCGCCTTAGCTTCGGCTTCTCGTAAAGCTTTCTCATTATCCTTAGAAATTTCTTCAGCACGGGCCAAGGCCTTTTCTGCTGATTCTAAAGAATCTTTGATTTTTGCTTCACGTTCGTTGAGCGACTTCATGATTGGCGGCACCGCATACTTCATCATTACCAACAAGAATATTATCATGGATATAAGTATCCACAAAGCAAATCCCGTGTTAAAAGAAAGTAAGCCGCCTCCGCCTGCTAAAAGGAAAGTCATTTCAGGGTAATTTTAAAATTATCCGCCGAAGAAAACGAGAAGGATACAGATTACTGCACAGAAAAGGGCTACACCCTCGATGAAAGCGGCAGTAAGAATCATTGCTCCTCTGATATCTCCAGAAGCTTCTGGTTGACGAGCGATACTTTCGGTTGCGGCTTTACCGATCATACCGATTCCGATTCCAGCTCCAATTGCTACTATTCCAGCTCCAATACCAGCTGCTAAAAGTCCCATAGTGTTTTTTATTTATTGTTATGGTTATTTAAGTGTTTTAAAATCTTATGCTGCGTGATCTGCGGCATGCTCTTCATGATGGTGCTCTTCAGCGGCCATCCCAATAAATACTGCGGTTAGAAGAGTAAAAATATATGCTTGTAATAAGGCAACAAATGTCTTTAGTGCGTAAAGTACAACCGTTAATGAAACAGAGAATATACTTACGCTGTATCCGGCAACGGTTCCAAAGAAGTCAGCAAAAATGAAGATCAAACCTAAAATTGAAATGATCATAATTTTACCTGACAACATGTTGGCAAACAATCGAATTGCCAATGCAAACGGTTTAGTAAATAAACCAAGAATCTCTACCGGAGTTAAAATCAATCGAATTGGTGTTGGTACGCCAGGGAACCAAAATACATGCTCCCAATGGTCTTTAGTTCCGCTAAACTGTATTACAAAGAAACTAATTACTGCTAACGTGGCTGTTACTGTTAAATCAGCAGTTGCTGTTGCAGCCCATGGCAACAACCCAAACAAGTTCATAAATGCGATACCCATAAAAACCGTAAACAAATAAGGTACGTATTTATCAGCCTTATGCCCTTCAATATTCGCACGAACAACTTCATCGCGAATGAATACAAAAAATACTTCAAATAGATTCTGGAATGCGCCTTTTGGCTCAACATCTCTACCAAAACCTTTCTTATAACGGTTAGACATGGCAATTGTCAACATCACCGCAAATAGCATCGACATCCAGAAATAAACCAAATGCGAAGTTATAGACATATCGAGTTTAATACTTCCACTCACCGGCGTTAAAACATGATCAACATCCTCGAACAAACCAGATTCAATTGCCTTTTTAGAACTTAAGAATGCACTAAACTGAGAAGCACCTTCTGCATCTTCCCAAAAAATTAAACGTGGCAAATAAATCTTACCACCATTTATAAATTTCGGAACTTTAAAGTAGTCGTGATCGGCTACGGTTCCCATTACATCAATTACAGGTTCCTCGCTTTCAGAATTGGCGTCTGCTGCAAATAAATGTGAGGTACTGATTGATAAAAAAAGAAGTGTAAGAAACAGGCGACGGATTGTCTGAAACATTATACGGTATTACTTCCCTTTTCGAGGATTTTGTTGATGAAAATAATTTCTGTTATAGAATGACAAAGATAGGAAATAATGAAACTAACTGTAAAGTAGATTTCATCAATTTTTGTTGCCCCATAGATAATTATTAAAACGATGATGATGCCCACAAATCGTGCGAACAGAGTGCCCCAAAATACGTTCATAAATGTATTGTCGTTTAGTTTCCATGTGCGTTCTAACGCAACTACACTTACAAAAACAAATACAAAACTGATTAAATACCCGAAAAAAATATCTACAACATGTGCGCGTGGGATTAAAAATCCTGCTACACCATAAATAATTAAAAGCGGAATCTGAGCAAGAAAGTAAGATCTGATCATTTATCTTTATCCAGTCGTTTGGTGATCCTGAAAATCACCAGAAAAAATAAAAGCAGTCCAAAAGCAACTCCACAAAGGATGCCAATAGGACTGCTATCTAATTTGGTATCGATAAATCGGCCAATTAAAATGGGCAAGGATAAAGAAAGGGCTATTTCGGTGCCTAGGCCGAGATATTCTAAATACTTTTTGGGGAGTAGATTGTAGTTCAACTACCGGAAGCTTTAAGATGTGTTCCTTTTTCAAACTCCGCATCATTTATTTGCGAGAGTTTGGTTGAGCGCTCCCCCATGCGGCAGGCTCCATTAATTGCGGCGCCTTCTTCAACAATCAATGTTTTTGTGTAGATATTTCCATCGATTACCGCACTTTTACGGAGAATCAGCTTGTTACTCACACGCACTTCACCTTCCACTTTGCCGGCAATATCAGCGTCGGATGAAGTTACATTTCCATTTACTTTACCAACTTCGGTAACAATGAGCTTACCTTTACTTAGTGCTTCCCCATCTATGGTTCCGCTAACGCGTATATCAGCGTGTGCATGCACATTTCCAGTTACTTTAGTGCCTTCGCTAACAATATTAACCGAAGGAGAATTATTGATCGTGCTCACTTTTTTCTGGGGTTTATTTCTGTTTAACATAAAATATTACTGTATTAAATATAATGCAGGATCTTGCGGAATCCCATCTTTCCAAATTTCAAGGTGCAAATGAGGTCCCGTGCTGCTTACTCCAACATCACCAGTGGTCCCAACAATATCACCTTTTAAAACTATATCGCCACTTTTTTTTGCGATGGATGAACAATGCTTATATACGCTAATAATTCCTGATGCATGTTGAATCGTTAACACGTATCCATCGTTAATAGTCCAACTCGCATTAATTACCGTTCCATCAGCAATACTTGTTATCGGCACGTTATCCGAAGTAGCTATATCGATACCAAAATGAAACGTTTCCGGATCATATTCGCGCGTAAAGGTGCCATCAACCGGATAACTGGAAGGGAAATCATCCATACCATTTAAATTATTCGAAAACACAATGCCTGAAGGATTTACTCTACTTGAAGTACGAACCTGAGATTCTGCATATTCGGGAAATGCCAAATAGGTTCCACCGCTATTAAAAACTTCACGAAAACGTTCATCGGTAGTTAGTGTAGTATCCAAACTTAAACGGATGATATTTTTCATCTCTGCCAATTGTTGATCGCGAACGATCAGCGAATCTTGAAGCGATAATACGCGATCAGTAATCGCTTCTATATCTGCACGCATGGCTGCATCTTCTTTTGTGTATAAAAGCGATCCAAGTGGGGTTATCATAAAAAGGAAAACGGTAACAAGTGATAATACCACAGAGGAAATGATAAATAGACTGAATAATCTGTTCGGTTTTATATCGAACGAATTGTCCTCTCCCGGCTTAGAATCATCAAGTAAAATTACTGTAATGTCCTTAAAACGCTGTTCGTAAAGTTTTCGTAGAAATTTAATCATCATAGCTTGGTATCAACAAAGATGTAACAAAACTCAGGAAATTACATTAAAAATTTGTGCCAACTCTTGGGTTAAATTTTTTCTGTTATGCTGATGTTGATATTCTTCGACTGCATTCGGCAAATTATCAGACTCCCATTGCTCATAAATAGTTTCAAGCACTCTCGAGATTAAACCGATATTATCAGGCGCAGCAGAAAACCCGGCTCCGTATTTAAGCAGTACTTCTGTTGCTTCCGATGGATGCACTAATCCCAAAATGGGTTTTCCTGTTCCAAGATACTCGAATAATTTACCCGATTTTATCTGTTTTAAGTTTCGATCAAAATTCGAAATCATCCAAAGCACATCAGCTTCTTTTAAATGCTGAGCCGCTTTCTTATGAGTCACGTATCCATAATCCACAATGATATCATCTATGGATAATTCCTTTGCAAGCTTTTGAATTCGCAGATCAAGCCCGCCTTGAAAATGCAGACGAACTTTATCTTTCATTTCCGGCCTCACCTTAAAAAGCTCGTGAAATGCTTTAAAAAAAATATCCGGTTGATTGTGCTCGTAGAATAGTCCACTGTAAAGGAAGTTTAAGGCTCCTTCTTTATACTCAAAATCAGAAGTTTCTTTTTTCTGATCGAAATCTTCGGGATCAAATCCATGTGGCAACACTTGAATTCGTTCTCCAATATCAGGATAGGATGCAATCAACTCGCTGCGCATAAAAGCATCTAAACAAATGATTCGGTCGGCGGTAGCAACCACCCCTCTCTCCTGATTTCTAAGGATCGATTTTTGCCAATCCCATATGTCTGTTTGAAAATGATTATTCGTCCATGAATCGCGGTAATCAACAACCATTGGCAACCCGGTCATTTCCTTAATACGAGAGGCTAATATATGATTACTAAACGGTGGAGCAGTACTGAAAATCAAATCAATTTTTTTCACTTCGATAATTGATAATGCTTTCTTCAAAGCGGGTTTGATCCACCCTTTTTTATTATCGGGATAATAGATCAGGCGAGAGATTCGGCGTAAAATTTTTGCGATTCCGTCCGAAACAGACACTTCTTTTTGAGCTTGTTTACCGGCTGCTTTTTGGAAAATTCCACCTGCTTCAACACGATGAACTTCTAAATCTAACTCGTCTAGTTCTTGCTGAAGGGATTCATCAAACGTATGATACACCCCGGGTTTTGGGCACAAAATGATTGGATTCCAACCAAACTCACGTAAATACTTTGCGAATTTGAGTGGACGTTGAACCCCACTCCCACCCATCGGAGGAAAATAGTAAACGATAAAGAGTACGTTTCTCATAGTTCAAACGTACACATTATACCGAGTAATTGGGCGCTTCTTTTGTGATTTGAACCGTATGTGGATGACTTTCGCGATACGAAGCCGAAGAAATCTGAACAAACTCGGCTTTTTTAAGATCATCGATTGAAGATGCTCCACAATAACCCATAGCCGCTCGTAATCCACCATTCATTTGATGCACAACTTCACTCAAGAAGCCTTTAAACGGCACACGACCTTCAATTCCTTCCGGTACAAGTTTTCTCAAATCATCTTCAACATCCTGGAAATAGCGATCTTTCGAGCCTTTTTTCATCGCGCCAATACTGCCCATTCCGCGGTACGATTTATATTTTCTTGATTCGTAAATAATGGTTTCGCCCGGACTTTCATCCACACCGGCAAACATAGAGCCCATCATTACCACATCGGCTCCACCGGCAATTGCTTTCGGAATATCTCCCGTTTGTTTGATTCCACCATCGGCAACCAATCCTATGCCACGCTCGGCACATAATTGCGATACTTCCATAATTGCAGAGAGCTGAGGCACTCCAACACCGGTTACTATACGTGTTGTACAAATGGAACCCGGACCAACACCTACTTTTACTACATCAGCACCAGCATCGGCAAGTGCTTCGGCGGCAGCTTTGGTTGCGATGTTGCCACCAATAACATTCAAATCGGGATATTTTTCTTTTATGGCAGCCACGGTATTTAACACGCCTTGCGAATGACCATGTGCGGTATCAACAGTGATAATATCAACTCCGGCAAAAACTAAAGCATCAACCCTGTCCATGGTATCGCCGGTAACGCCAACTGCTGCCC
This sequence comes from Balneolaceae bacterium, assembly GCA_017643365.1. Taxonomy (GTDB): domain Bacteria; phylum Bacteroidota; class Rhodothermia; order Balneolales; family Balneolaceae; genus HXMU1420-13. Next base: position 119,138 of record JAEPNO010000007.1, read on the forward strand.
CAACACGCAATCTCCCCAAATCATCTTTACATGCATTCGGGAAATTCATTTTCTTTTCGATGTCTTTAAAAGTAATTAACCCGACCAGCTTATTATTTCCATCAACAATAGGAAGCTTTTCCACCTTATAAGTTTGGAGGATTTCTTCGGCTTGTTTTAAGTTGGTGCCTTCTTTACCGGTAATCAGGTTTTCTTTGGTCATGATATCGCCCAACTTGCGTTTCATTTCCGATTCAAAGCGTAGATCACGATTCGTTACGATCCCAATAAGCTGTCCTGCTTTATCAATAATCGGAATTCCACCAATTTTATGCTTTCTCATCAGATTTCGAGCATCCAAGACCGTAGCTTCTGAACCAAGCGTAACGGGATCAACAATCATCCCACTTTCGCTTCTTTTTACTAACCGAACCTGTTCTGCCTGGTCCTCGATCGACATGTTTTTGTGCAGCATAGCAATACCACCTTCTCGCGCTAGCGCAATCGCTAAGCGATACTCCGAAACGGTATCCATCGCAGCGCTTAAAACGGGTATGTTTAACTTAAGTGTGGGTGTTAGTTGAACACTTAAATCAACTTCGCGCGGTAAAACATTTGAGTAGTTTGGAACAAGTAGAACGTCGTCGTAGGTGAGCCCTTGTCTTGAGATTCGATCAAAGGGTGATTCGCTCGGCTTTTGCATTAAAATGATGAGATTTTGCTTGCGGTTTTTCAAAGATACACATTATTGAATGCAAGTTTAATGATTTGAACTATTTTTTTAATTCTGCGTACCGATTGTAATATTTGGGCAAAAATTATGGCTTACTCACGAAAAGAAATTTCCTCTATTTTATCTAAAGCGGCAGAAATTGAACTATCGAAAACATTGAATAATTCTGCCGATGAACTTACCGATACCGAATTGTTAGAACTAGCCAAAGAGGTTGGAATCAGTGAATCGAGTATGAAGGCTGCCATCGAAAGTGCAAAAACTCCTCAATTTGATAATACCTTTAGTTGGCTTAAAGGGACATCCAGGTTACAACATTCCGAGGTGTTTAATGTGCCTTTTCAAAAAGAACACATGGCTAAAGTACTGCAGCTATTACAAAACAATTACAATGAACTTGGAGAAACTGAGGTGCATGCTAATTCATTAATTTGGGATACAAGCGGTGAAGCATCAACCCAGAAATTCACATTGAAAGAAGAAGATGGAAAAACTGCATTAACATTTTCCAGCGATTGGACAACCATCAAATTTATTACCGCATTATTTCCTTTTTTACTCACATTTATTATCACTTTAATCACTGTTAAAGGCATGGGATATGATAAATTTACTGCCATAGCTTTTGCACCATTAGGCGGATTTGTAGGATTAGGAGGAGCTTGGTTGTATTTACGGCACCGATTTAATCAACAAAAAGCGTTGTTAAATAATACGCTTACAAAAATAAGATCTCTGCTGTATTCGAAAAAAGAACCCACTATCAAATTAAACGATCACGAAGAAGTTCAAGACACAGAAAATTATACATCAAACAGAGCTAAGGGATAACATGGGGCACATTTATAGCAAAAAGGAAGTAAGCGACATTCTTCGAAAAGCATCTGAAATTCAAACTCAAAAAGATTTATATGGTGATCGCGAAGGTCTCACTAAAGAAGAGCTTGAGTTACTTGCAAAAGAAGTTGGGATTGATCCCGACTCTCTACACAAAGCCATTCAAAGCAAAGATTCTGTAGAATTTAACGACTCGTTTGACTGGATAAGTGGCACTTCGAAAATACAGGAAGTAGCCGTAGTTGAAGGTGAAGTGACTGAAGATAATTGGGACGAAATCATTCGTGAAATCCGAAAAGTTATTGGTGGCATCGGGAAAGATTCGAACCAAAGAAACTCTTTCGAGTGGGAACAACGGCTTAAAGAGATAGGATATCGGCATATTTCATTAACACCAAAAGATGGACAAACCACCATTCAATATGTGTACAGTTGGAGAGGTATTCGTTTTATGAGCAATTTGTTCGGATTTATGATTCCAAGTATGTTTGCTGCCGGTTCATTAGCTGACTCCGGGTATCCTTTGATTGCTTTTCTTATTGCCGGAGGATTAGCTGGATTGGCCGGTGTGTTAGCAACTCGATTATTTTTGAAACCCTATTTCGAGAAACAAAAGACGTTGATGAAACAAACCATAGATGTCATTTCGAAAAAATTAATACCATCCACAGCATCAAGCATAGTGATTGAAGAGGGTGCCTACGAAGATTCCGACACCCTCTCCTCCCAACCAACAGATAGACTTCAGCAATCATAGGCTTTTAACTTTTAACGCTTTGATAGCCGTTTCGAGTGAGCAGATTCCGTCTTGAAAACTTTGTACCCAAAACAAAACTGATTCTCGACGACGTTGCACATATGGATTGCATGACGAAAACATGCCTTTTAATTCTTGTACCATAATTCGAACGTCGTCATAAATTTCGATTTTCAATTCGTCCGGTAGATTTCCCCAACTGAGTAAATCAAAAGCTTGCTGCATCTCGGTGTACTCGCGAGCACTTTCTTTTTTGATGCGCTTTAATAATGGTGCTACAAAAATGTTGCTAGATTTAAGAGCTTTGTTAGTTGTTGTAGAAGTTGAATGTGTCATTGTATTGGGCTTTTTGTTTTTTTGATTTACTCAAATCTACAGCCAAGGTGTGACAGCATTATGTCACCCTAAAATGAAATTTATTTTACGCTTCTTTTTTCCTATCTAGTGAATCAAAATTCAATCATTATCTTCTTTACATGAAAACCTATCGTAATCTTACTATTTGTCTGTTTCTGGCACTTTTTATTTCAATACCAGCAACCGCCCAGCTTCCCGTTTCGCTTACGCTGCCTCAAGTGAGTCCCCTCGAAGAACGAAGCATTACCATCGGCTTTACCGAGATTAAATTGCAGTACAGTTCGGTTGGAATAAAAGGTAGAGAGATCTGGGATGGATTGATTCCTTACGGCGAAGTTTGGAGAGCCGGAGCAAATAAAAACACAATTTTTTCTGTTTCTGATGATGTGCTCATCAACGGGCAACCGCTTCCGGCCGGTTCTTACGGTTTTCATACCATCCCCGGCGAAAAAGAATGGACAATCATTTTTTCAAACAACTCAGACGCCTGGGGAAGTTACTTTTACGATGAATCAGAAGATGCGCTTAGAATTACAGTTGATTCACAGGAAATGGATAGTAAGTATGAATGGATGAAATTTTCATTTAGTGAGTATACCGACACCAGCCTCAACATTTCATTGAAGTGGGCTCATCGAAGCGTGCCTTTTAATGTTACCATTCCACGCGAAGTAACCTTTGCCCACATCGAAAAGCAATTTACTTCGCTACCTGCATTTAGCTGGCAAGGTTGGATGCAAGGCGCAGAGTATACCTTGTCTAATAATTATGAAATTGAAAAAGGGTTGGAATGGGCTAACCGTGCAGTTGGTAGAGAAGAAAATGTTCGAACTCTGAATATGTTGGCTCGCCTTCAGTTAGTAAACGGAATGACAAGCGAATCGATGAGTACCTTAGAGAACTTAATAACTAAATTTGGGGATCAATGGCGTGCGCATGTGTTTGCCGGCGAAGTTCATGCTTTAGCAAACCATAGCGAAGCGGCAATCTCATCGTACGAGAAGGCTATTTCTATGATCGATAACGAACGATTTATTCAACAATTACAGCAACGCATTCAAGCGCTGAAGTAACTTAATCGGTTGGATAAATCGATTTCTTAGCAGCCAACAAGGTATTTTTCATCAACATTGCTACGGTCATCGGGCCAACACCGCCCGGTACCGGAGTGATCCAGCTGGCTTTTTTTCGAACGGCTTCGAAATCTACATCCCCAACCAGCTTATAGCCCTTTTTGGATTTTTCATCAGCCACACGATTGATTCCCACATCAATCACTACCACGCCTTCTTTTACCATTTCGGGTTTAATTAAGTGAGGTTGTCCGGCCGCCACAATCAATATATCAGCGTTAATGGTATGCTGAGTTAGATCTTTAGTGTATTTATGGCAAATGGTTGTAGTTGCTTTTCCTAAAGCATTTTCGCGCGATAACATCACTGCCATCGGCGAGCCAACAATATTACTTGCACCAACTACAACGGCATGCTTCGATTTTACCGGGATGCTGTAATGTTTGAATAATTCCATCACCCCTGCCGGAGTACACGATCGAAAACATGGTTGATCTACCGACAATCTTCCAACATTCATCGGATGGAATCCATCCACATCTTTGCGATGATCGATGCTTTCGATTACATCATATTTTGATAAGTGAGATGGCAATGGCATCTGCACAAGAATGCCGTCAACATTTTCGTCGTTGTTAAAACCGGTAATCACTTCTTTAAGCTCACGAGCAGAAACTGTATCTTGTAAAATGAGAGTATTCGTTTCGATACCAACTTCTTTACAAGCTTTGGTTTTGGTTCCCGTATACACTACCGATGCAGGATCATCTCCAACCAAAACCACCTGAAGAAATGGACGCCGATTTCCTTTTTGCACCCATTGTTCAACATCGTCGCTCACACTTTCGCGTATGATTGCGGCTACTTTTTTACCATCTATAATTTCTGCACTCATTGTTATCGCTCGATGTTATACTTTTTCATTTTGTTATACACGTGGCTGCGTTGCAGACCAATAGTTTCGGCAGTTTGGGAGATATTCCAATCATGCTTTTCAAGTTGTTGTTCTAGAAAAATCCGCTCCGCCGACTCCTTAAACAACTGAAAATCATTCTCAGAATCTGCCAGGTCTTTTAAATCACGCTTTTTGGTCGATTCAGGTTTCATGATTAAATTCACCAGATCAGCGTCTATTTCGTTTCCGCTCGACATAATCGCCAATCTCTCGATAGAATTCTGAAGCTCACGCACATTCCCGCTCCAACTTCGTTCTTGTAAAGCATTTAAAGCACCACCTGATATTGTGGCATTTGCAAAACTGATATCATCATTTTGAAGTTTTTCTAGCCAAGCTTTAGCTAGTGCAGGTATGTCTTGCTTGCGCTCATCCAGCGGTGGAATTTGAAGCGGGATCACACCAATGCGATGGTATAAATCTTCCCGGAAATTTCCGTTCGCAATTTCTTCTTCCAGATTTTTATTAGTGGCCGCAATCACTCGCACATCCACATTTATCAATTCTGAGCCACCCACTCTGGTAATCTGTTGCTCTTGGAGCGCACGAAGTAATTTAGCTTGTGCTTCGAGCGGCATATCCCCTATTTCATCTAAAAATAGAGTCCCACCATCAGCAAGTTCAAACTTTCCTTTTCTTTGTTGATAAGCACCGGTAAAAGCTCCTTTCTCGTGCCCAAACAATTCGCTTTCAATTAAATCCGGGGGAATGGCAGCACAGTTTACATCTATAAAAGCTTCACCGTATCGAGGACTTTTTTCATGAATCCAACGTGCCACTAACTCTTTACCGGTACCGTTTGCTCCGGTTATAAGCACGCGTGATTTTGTGGGGGCTACTTTGTCGATGAGGTTTTTGATGCGTTGGATAGCGGCACTGTCGCCTAAAATTGGGGGCAATTTAGGTAGCCGAGCCTTCATTTTGGTGATTTTCCGATTCAGCGACTCTTGAGATAATGCGTTTCTAGTGGCTAACAGTAATCGGTTGAGATCCGGTGGTTTTTCGAGAAAATCGAAGGCTCCATATTTCGTTGCTTCAACAGCAATTTCTATGGTACCGTGACCAGAAATCATCACCACAGGAATTTCGCTACCTGATTCTCTAAGCTTCTTCAGTGTTTCGAGCCCATCCATGCCTTTCATCTTAATATCTAAAAACATTAAGTGGATGGTTTCTTTAGCTATAATCTTTAGTGCTTCGGCTCCACTTTCGGCAGTTGTTACAGTGTAACCCTCGAATTCCAGAATTTCTTTCAGGGTCGATCGGATTGCTCGTTCGTCGTCGGTAACTAGAATGTGCGCTTTTTTTGCCATGCTTAAAACTACTCAGATTGCATTGGAAATAAAATGCGAATTGAAAGAAGAATGAGGTAATCAATCCGAATTCTCATCGATCTACCCTTTTTAACCGGTTTAGTTCCGCTTTAGTAATTTTGGTATAAATACATCAAAATTTCTTCGTGAATGGCATCAATGGGTCGAACTTTCCCAATAAAATTATTGGCTGCCAAACTAACGATCAGACGGGTACCATCAGCAGTTTCAAAGTAACCGCTTAGCGTACGCACGCCGCCAATGTAGCCGGATTTGCCTCGGAAATTATTGTATAGCGGCGTGCCTTTCATGCGATGAGCGATGGTACCATCTATGCCGGCAACCGACATACTTTTGAAGTAGGTATCAAACTCGGGGTGATTCTGCATCTTAACCAGCATGTGCGATAACACACTTGTTTTGGTGAAATTTCCGCCGGCCATCCCCGATCCGTCTTTCATGTTGATCGAGGTTGTATCCACTTCAATGCTTCCTAAAAATTTTCGCACTTCGCTTAGTCCACCATCGAAAGTTGCAGGAACCCCCTTCTTTTCTGCAGCCAATGCTTTCAGCAACATTTCCGTATAAAAATTGTCGCTTTCCATGTTGGTCCAAATCACCATATCGGCCACAGGAACTGAAGTGTGAGCCGCGACTTCCTTCCATTCTTCTTTTGTGTGATCAGAATTCGGTTTAATTACATCAAACTCTGAAGTGGTTTTAAAACCTTGGCGCTTCAGATATAAATCGAAACTGTGAATGAAATAAAGGTGTGCATCAGAAACCGCAAATGCTTCTTCTTCGATGTAGCCTTGGGGCAAATCGCTGCCCAAATGATATTCGTTTTTTCCCAGGTATTTGAGATAGTCTTCATCATAGCTTCTGCTTCCATCAACAATATGCTGCCGGTTATAAAATGTGACGTAATCGGTGTTGTATGGCCACCATTCGATAATTGGCTTACCTCCAATCTCACCCTTCGCTGTTACTGTTAAGTCTACTGCATTGTTGTTAAACGAAAGTGGGTTGATCTCAACACCGTAATAAAAACTCAAATCTTCCCAGTCCCATCCTTTTGGTAATATCTGATCATCAAATCGTGTGATATCGGCAATAATCTTTCCCTGAATGGATTTAATGCCCGCTTGCATGAGCTGATTGGCAAACGATCGAAACACAAACTCGCGATCTTCATCATAAAAAATTCCTGATATGCTCGGATCACCGGATCCTTCGATGATCAAGTCTCCGATAAGCACCGAATCCTGAATATTCCCGTGTGCATAAATCTTGGTAGTGAATCTGTAGTCGCCCCCAAGTCCATCTAGAATAGCTGCTGTTGTAAATAATTTTTGATTGGATGCCGGGATGATGAAGCGATCGGCATTATAAGATTCGAGGAGAACTCCATCAGCGCTCCTAACACTCACCGACCAAAAAGCACCGGTTTCTTCACCTTTGGCTAGTATTGAACCGATATCCTGAGCTTGAATCAGGTTCGCAGTTAGTAAGAAGGTGAGCATCAAAAAACTGCGAATGAATGTGGTCATATTGAATTAATGTACAAAGTATTTTTCCTCTTCTTCCCGAAACGCTTCAATGATAACTTCTGAGGTCTCGGAATTCAATATTTTCTCGTGGAAAGATGCACTGTTCATCAACCGAGAAATACGACTTAGTAATTTGATATGCTGCGAGTGGTTGCCATCCGGACCCACCAATAAGAAGATAATTTGAACAGGCTCGTTATCAATAGAATTAAAATCGAGAGGAGCTGAAAGTCGGGCAAAAGCAGCGTAATTTTGATCAACAGCATGAGTTTTACAATGCGGAATCGCTAATCCTTTACCTACACCGGTGCTCATAATTCGTTCTCTCTCAAAAACTGATTCTCGAATTAATTCAACCGTTTCGCCGTCCAATGTACTCTTCAACGTATCAATCAAACTATTAATCACCTGCGTTTTGTTCTCAGCAGATAGATTCGGCAGCACTGTTTGTTCGTTAAGAAGAGTGTATAAATTCATGGAGTTAATAGATAACAAATTAAACTTCTGTGTCCCATTTTCAGGTTTGTTAATATAGCTTGCTGCGACCGAATCAATCAAAGCTAAATTTTCAGTTTCTGTCATTTTCGTGTTTTTATCCAAACTCATTGCTCTCGACTGTTAAGTTATCCTTTCTGTAAAACCATAAATTATTGCATATAGTTGCCCTCTGTACGCGAGACCTTCGGGAATAATATTATCGGCCAAAATCAGAATTAAATAACTATTCATCTCCTGCAAAGTCGTACAAAACTCCGTATTCTTGGCCATGGATTGGATTCAGACATCGCTCGCTGTATTTAAAAAAGATTTGAGAATTGAGTTTCGCACACGATTTGCCATCAACATGGTATTGGCGTTTGTGGTAGCTTCATTGTTACTCATACTTTTCACGTTAAGAGCTCAATCGCTCGATCCCACCCCAAAAAGCGGGTTGGTGTGGATCATTATTTTGTTCGCAGCTCTATCGGCGTTGGGGCGAAGCTTTATTGCCGAGACCGATAAAGGCACTTACGATTTATTACGCATCTATGCCCCTGGAACCGTTGTTTACTTAGGCAAACTGTTCTTCAACTGCGCATTTTCGTTATTCATTAACACCGCTACTTTTATTATTTATATGTTTTTGATGGACATGACCATCGTTTCGATACCGGCTTTTTTAGTGATGTTAATTCTTGGAACCCTTGGCTTAAGCTCTGTTTCAACCATGACAGCCGCCATAGTTTCTCAAGCTGATCGGAAAGGTGCGGTATTTTCTGTGCTTTCCATTCCGTTGTTTATACCTTTAATTTTACTTCTTTCCCGTGTCACACGAGCCGCCTTCATCGATGCCTCACTCGACGCCTTTTCAAGCGATGTTTTTGCGTTAATCGGATTTGCTGGTGTTACTATAACAGCCGGAGTTTTACTTTTTGATTTTATTTGGGATGAATAATGAGTGTTAATTTTGGAAACCGCCGATTAGTTGGCCAAAAACGTGCAAAAGATCAAATATCCCGAATTTTAGAATCCGGGCGCATTGGTCATGCCTATTTGTTCTCGGGCCCCAGAGGATCAGGGAAAACAGCTTTTGCGCTTGCACTTTCCGAAGCCGTGAATAACGTCGACCACATTACTGAGCTTGATCAGGATCAAATATCGAAATATTCCTCGTGGTTCAACCATCCCGATATCCACGTATTTATCCCAAAACCAACTTCTGCCGATATTTCTGAATTGCGGGAACGTCTTGAGTTGTTGGCAACCGATCCGTACGAAATTATTAGTTTTTCGCAACGCCCGGCTCTGAATAAAGATTCCGGATCGAAAAATCTACAAGCCTTTTACCCGATTGATTATTTCAGAGATGACATCCGTCCGGTAGCGCGCCTTCGCCCTAACGAAGGGAATCGAGTTATTGTCATCATGACTCAAGTTGAAACCATGCGGAAGGAAACGGCAAATGCTTTTCTAAAGATTTTAGAGGAACCATCAGACAATTTGATGTTCATTTTAACCACATCAAGTTACGAGAGCCTCCTTCCTACCATTACTTCACGTTGCCAACACATTCCGCTTGGTACGCTCACAACCAACGATGTAGAACAAGGTCTTATCAACATTGATGGGCTGAAACAAGAAGATGCTTCGTATTTGGCTCGGGTTTCGAACGGCAACTATGCAATGACGCGCTTCTACGATGTAGAGCGATTAAAAACCGATAGGGAAACTGTAGTAAACTTTCTGCGTTATTCGTTTAGCCAAGACGCAGTTGAATTATCGAAAATCGCACAAGATTGGCAAACCGGAATGAACATCGAATCGCTGATTAGCCTCACTAACTTGATGGAAATGTATTTACGTGATTTGATGATATATCGTGAAACAAAAAACGATACCTTAATTACAAACATAGATCAGATCGAATCTATTTCTAAATTTGTAGCTGCTTTAAAAGACGCACGCATCGAAGAGATGATCCACGAATTGGATGCCACACGCCCGATGCTGCGTCAAAACGTATCAGCTAAATTAATTTTCACTGTACTCTCGCTTCGCTTTTCTGCGTTGATGAGAGGCGCTGATCCCGAAATCAGCACTAAAGATAACTGGAAACATCTACCCGCTTTTGTTCAATGATAGAACTCCATTTTTATAAAATGCAAGGTACCGGCAACGACTTTGTTGTTATTGATAACCGAGATGGCAAACTCTCGCTCGACGAAATAATTGAACACACTCCACAACTTTGCGATCGAATTTTTGGTATTGGCGCCGATGGTTTTATCGCTTTGAATTCGCCTCAGTTACCTGACACCGATTACACCATGATTTATCGAAATTCTGATGGATCTGACGCCGGAATGTGTGGAAATGGAGCGCGTTGTTTAGCACGCCTAGCCTGGCAACTTGGTATGGGAACCAATTTCACTTTTAACGTGCATGATGCCATTTATAAAGCATCAGTTAATGAGGATAATGGCCTGATCAGTATCAGCTTTCCTGATACGTTACAACCAAAATGGATCTCCATTGACGATTTGAAATTACTTCAGATTTATCCCGGAACCGAACACCTAGTTCTGCACACCGATGACAAAAAACTTGCCGAGGAAGAAGAGTTGAATTCGCTTGGTCGCAAAATCAGAAATCATCCGGTTATAAATCCACCCGGCAGTAATGTCAATTTCATCAGTATACGCCCGGATAAAAGCATTCAGCTTCAAACCTACGAACGTGGTGTTGAAGGCTTAACGCAAGCATGTGGTACCGGAGCCATTGCTTCTGCATTGGCTACCGATTTCATCACCTCTGCAGATGCAAATGAATTACGGAATATTCAGGTTACTGTAAAAGGTGGCATTCTAAACGTTCAATTTAAGCGCAATGAGGCCACCGGTAATTACGAAGAAATAAAACTTACAGGACCTGCTGCCGTTGTTTATGAAGGAACCTTCCATTTATAAAATCCTACTATCTGTTTTTGTTCTATTTACCGCCGCTTGTGGTGGTGGCTATTCCGGGTTAGAATCTGATCCCGAAGTGGTAAAAAGTACTACCTCTGAGTTTTTAGTTCCCGGGCAATCACCAATCCCGAGTAGTATTAAAGGCGTTCAATTTTATCGAAAAAACTATCCGGGTTCCCCACCCATCATTCGATTGGGCACTTCCGATAAACTGGAATTGAAATTTGATGAGTTGAGTAGCTTAAGTGGGCGATATCGAATTAACATTACACATCACAATAAAGACTGGAGCCGATCTAGTTTAGCAGATGTGTGGGTGTTCGATAATTCCTCTGAAACCGATTTTGGAGGCGGAACATTAAACAGCAGTGAGCGCCCTAATTTTTATAGCTATTCCTTTTCATTCCCAAATCGAGAATTGCAGTTTTTAGTGAGTGGGAACTACCTGTTACATATCTACGATTACCAGTCGGGAATTGAACTTTTCAGCTTGCCTTTTTTTGTAACCGAAAATAAAGGTGATCTGCAACCGGATGTTGAAACCATTTTTAATGCAGGTCCATATGGCGCAGCAATGCACGAATTGTCGGGCAAATTTTTGTATCCCGAATTTGTAGAATTCCCACAGTTTGATCTTAGTTACACATTGGTTCAAAATCGATATTGGGGTTCAAATGTATTTCCTAACGAGACTTCGTTCACGGGCGGTGACTTCACTACTTTCAGAACAACGAGGAACCAATTATTTGCAGGATATAAAGAATTCTACAATCTGGATCTGAGATCGCTTAGTACGCAAAATGCGCAAATATATGGTATTGACCGTGCTGAAATCCCACAAAAAGTGATACTTCGTACCGACTATTTCAATTTCTCAAGTGATCTTCGAACTATTACTGAAACCGGTTTTGGAAGACCTCTTCAGTCTCAAGACGCTGCATATGTAGAGGTTATCTTCAGATATGAAACGCAAGGGGCGATTTCACGGAATTCTGAAATCTTTCTACTTGGTGATTTCAATCAGTGGAAAGTATCGGAAGATTTTAAACTGGATTACAATTCAGAATCCGGCTTTCTCGAAACTTCAGCTTTAATTAAACAAGGTATCTATAATTATCGATATGTTGTATTTGAGGATGGGCAGATCAAGCCATTACGCAATTTGGAGACCTTAAATCAAAAGCCACAGGAATATGCGGCTTTTGTTTACTATCAGGATCCTCAACAACAATATCACAGGTTGTTAAGTACTCGTATTTTTTATTCAGAATAAAGTTTGGTTAGAAATCGATTCCGATGGAGAAATAATGAACTGCTTTTCCTTTGAATCCATCACGCTCATATGGCCATGCCATATCCCAGCGTAAGGGGAGTCCAAAAACAATGGTTCTAAGTCCAAATCCGGATCCTATAAGAACATCCCCTTCGATATAAGAGAACTCCTGAGTGTTTTCATTTGGAGAGCTTACAAAAGCACTTTGCGCATAATCATAGTACCTAACTACCTCTTCACCTACTCTGAAATCAAGAGAAGCATCATTCGAAGTTAATTCAACTTGCTCGTTATTTAGATTCGGAAAGGTCTGGTTAATATCATATCCCCAAGCGGTTCCCGCATCAATAAAAATTGCTCCTGTGATATTGTATAATGGCAGAATTGGAATAGCTCCCGGAATAACTGCTGCGAATAATGGGAATCTGAATTCTGCATTTATGAGCCCATATTTGTTACCATAAATGGTTGAATAATCATAACCACGTAGTGGCATTGCCGGAAGTGTAAAGAATGTATCTGTTAGGCGTTCAAACGGAATTCCATTCTGCGACCATCTATAGTTGATCCAACCAAGCATTCCTCCCAAGAAGTAAGTTTGTGTATCCGGTCCAACCGAAACTGCCCCTGAACCACGTAGAGCAATGGTAGAATTCCTTCCAAGATTTACATAGTGGCGGAAATCGCCTGAAAAGGAAGCAAATGTTGGGGAATCAATGCCAAGTCCGGGAGAAGCCGATAACGTAAATGTAAATCGAGTTCCTCCCTGCGGTGTAATAAAGCCGGGAAGCGTTGCATCTTTTGTATAACTAACATTCGGATATAAAAACGAACCACGGGTTGTTTGAGCCGTTACATTTCCGGCATTTCCAAAATAAGTTGTTACTCCGTCATAATCGCGAATCAGGCTAACCCAAGTGATGTTTGCATCAATGCGTCGAAATTTATCGATAGGATATTGTAAACCAGCTCCAAGTCCCATGGTTCTAAAACGAAGTAATTCGCCAAGTAATGTTTGGTACTGTCTACCCGTATGGAAAAATGAAGCGTAAAAATTGGTTCTGTTTTTCAAATACCCGTATTGAACCGAGTAATCGCTGTTTCTTAAATCGGTTTGGAAGTTTGTACCTAAAGAAAGTTGATGATCACCCAATAAATCACTGATTATAAACTGAGTGAACGCGTATGTGCCATAAGTAGAAGCCGTAATTGAAGGGCTGTAAGCAACATCGGTACTAAACGTTAACCGATAAGGACGTGGCAAATATCTTCCATCATCAGTTACGTTGTCATCAGGTTCAAACAAAAACCGATCTTCAAGCTGGAGTGTGGTATCCTCAAAAATCTCTTCAGAAAACACATAATTTCTAAAATCAATTTCTCCGGTCTCCTCCAGGTTTTGATTTGCCTCTATAAACTTTTCGTCAGTTTCTTTTTCTTTTTGAGCTCTTTCTGCACCTGAGATTACACCTTGTTCGAACATTTCCTGCGCATATAAAGTAGCTGGTACACGTATCGATTGTGGTTCTTGTGCTCTTCTTTTAGCCCAGTAGTTTTCAGTTATTTGTGAATTCTTTTTTCTGGCAAAAGGAGTTTTTAATAAGAATATGTCGAGATAACCTTCATTGATTGAACTAAAAGCTATTCTGCTTCCATCACCTGAAATTGAATGTTGAGATATTCCTGCCTGTAAATCGGTTAATGGCTGCGCTTCTCCGGTTTCCAAATTATGCTCATAGATATTTTGAATCCCATTTCGATCAGAATTGTAAATCAAGCGCCCCGTTCTTGTCATCTGTGGCTGTTTCTCAGTCCATCCCGGAGTTTTCGTAATCCTTTCAGCAGTCTTCTCTCCCAACTTTACGCGGTACACATCCATTTGGTAAATGCTGTAATCTTTCAATAAGCGGTAATCGGTAGTGGATTCATGTAAGTTTGTTTGATCAGACCGAGCAGAAGTGAAAAATAAATGCTCAGAATCGTTATCCCAGTATGGTTCGGCATCGGTAAAGAAATCACCGGTAACGTTTGTTAGTGTTCCTGTTCGCAATTCATACACAAAAATGTCTTGATAAGGCCCAATGTTGCCGTCAAAAGCAATCTTCTCCCCATCAGGCGACCAGTTTACCGACCCGATTGCATCAAGCTCAGGCAATCGAATTTTCTCGGTTTTTTTGGTTCGATAATCGATAATTGCAAGCTCATCGACCCCTTTCGATTTAGTGGACAATGCTACTCGTTGACCATCGGGCGACCATGCTAAATTTGGATTCAAAATATTGAGTTCTTCAAAATCCGGATCGTCTTCGCCACGTACAATGGTTTTAAGTTTCTGGCCATTTAGCGCATTGATCACAATTACATCGAAATAACCACGCTTGTTGGTGATAAACGCGATTTTGTCGCCTTGTGGGGTTATTGCAGGACTTGTGTTATAGGTTCCATAATCGCCACGTCTCGTCATTAGTGTTGCGATAGATTTTGCAGATTCACGTTCTGCAACTTCAGGGAAATATCGTTTTTTAAGTGATTCCTCCCATCGCTCTGAAAGTTCTTCTATACTCAGTCCTAATGATTGAACAAAACCATATTCAATACTTCTGCTGGTTTTTATTCTATTCAGAATCTCAGCAATTTTTTCACGACCGTATTCTTCTACAATAAAGTTCCAAACAGATTGCCCACCTCGATAAGCATAATATCCGCTTAAGCGTGGGATCGGAGGCAAATATCCATTAATAACTGCATCTCGAATAAACATATCGGTATTAGTATCCCATCCGAGGGCTGTATATTCGGCCAAGCCTTCTTCGAACCAAAGCGGGAAAACAAGCTGAATATTGTTGCTGATGATGGATTGAACCGATCCACCGTAAAACATATCGTTGAATACCGCGTGAACCAGCTCGTGATGTAGTGTTCGCCGGAAATCGTTGTAATCGCCATCAAAAGGAACCGTCATTCGGTTCTTAAATTTGTCGGTTACCCCGCCAATACCTTCAGCACTAGTTGGCAATGCAACCACGTTTGTTTGCGAGAAATCATTATGCGAATCGTAAATGATAAGCGGTATTCGGTCTACTATTTCGTGGTCAAAATCAGTTTGTAATTGCAAATACGCAGATTCTAAACTTTGTGCTGCGAACTCAGCAAGCTCGTAGTTTTTAGATCCGTAGTAATAAATATCGAAATGTTTTGATTGAATGAATCTCCAATCAAAATCTTCGTACTGTACTCGGTTTTTACCAAAAGAGGCGTATTGAGCCTGCAATGCGGTAACACTAAAACCTAGAATTAATACGGCTGAAACGGCGATTCTACTGATTCTTCTCATCACTTCTTTTCTTTAAGCTGGTATAAAATCTATTTGTCTTTTCTGATGGTTAACACTATCCACCTTCACTTTAATTTCATCGCCCAAACGATATCTGATTTTACTTGAGCGACCCACTAAACTGTGCGATCGTTGATCGTAATGAAAATA
The DNA here is from genome assembly GCA_017643365.1 of Balneolaceae bacterium. Classification (GTDB taxonomy): domain Bacteria; phylum Bacteroidota; class Rhodothermia; order Balneolales; family Balneolaceae; genus HXMU1420-13. The sequence goes on from JAEPNO010000007.1 coordinate 134,895, forward strand.
ATCACGTTTTAAATCGCTAACACGAATCATGCCTTCGCAATGAATTTCTTTTAGATCAACAAAAATTCCACGCTCGGTAACTCCGCTGATAATGCCTTCAAATTCTTCACCAATCCTATCAGCAAGAAATTCAACTTGTTTAAGCTTGATGGAATCTCGTTCAGCATCAACCGCTACTCGTTCTCTGGCACTGCAATGTTCTCCGTGTTTACGAAGTGCATCGTAGTTGTAGGCTTGTGAGCCTTTTGCGTAGCTTTTTAGTAGTCGGTGGACAATCACGTCAGGGTAACGGCGGATTGGGCTTGTAAAGTGTGCGTAATGTTGAAATCCCAAACCGAAGTGTCCAACATTGTCTGGACTATATTCTGCCTTAGCCATTGCACGCAATGTTAGCTCGTTTACGATGATCTCCACACTGCTTCCTTTCACCTTTTCGAGCAATCTATTTATAGACTTCGGCGAGATGCTGTCCCCTAATTGAAAATCGATCCCAATAGGTTTAACACTGTCGGCCACAGCAGCCAGCTTCTTATCGTCGGGGCGATCGTGAACCCGATAGAAAAATGGAAATAGTGTTTTCGACTTCTTCTGGTTTGATTTTTGTCGCAACCGATCGATATGCTGAGCAACAGTTTTATTAGCCATCAGCATACACTCTTCGATCAAGCGATGGGCAAATATTCGTTTTTTCAGGATTACTTTGATGGGCTTCCCTTTTTCGTCTAACACAAAGCGAGGTTCAGGAGTATCAAAATCGATGGCTCCTTCTTTGAATCTCTTTTCCATCAGAACTTTTGCCAATTTACCGGCAAGGTGCACTTCTTTTTGTAGTGCGTGCGATTCTCCATCGAGAATAGACTGTGCTTCCTCGTAAGTAAATCGCTGCTTCGAATGTATAATCGTTTCTTCGATGGAATAATCGACCAAATGCCCATTTGCATCAATTTCCATAAAACAGCTGTAGCAAAGTTTGTCCTCTTCGGGTCGTAGCGAGCACACGCCGTTACTAAGGCGTTCGGGTAGCATCGGAATTACACGATCCACCAAATAAATACTGGTAGCTCGGCTATAGGCTTCTTCATCCAACACCGAATCAATGGGCATGTAGGCGGTTACATCTGCAATGTGCACGCCCAAATAGAAATTTCCATTATCAAGATGTTTGATGCTCAGCGCATCATCAAAATCTTTGGCATCAATCGGATCAATGGTAAAGATCGTTTCGTCGCGTAAATCTTTTCTTCTTTCGATTTCCGATTTCGGAATCTCTAACGGGATGTCTTCGGCATATTTCTCAACATTTGGCGGGAAATCAGCTTTCAATTCGTTTTCTGCAAGAATGGAGAGAATATTGGCATCGTTAGTGCCCGTTTTTCCAAGTACGGATGTGATTACTGCTTCGGGTAAAGCTTTTTGATGCACCCAATTTTTAAGCTCAAAAACTACTTTGTCATCATTTTCAGCGCCGTTAACATTCTCGGGCTGAACGAAAAAATCTATATGAGCTGATTTTACATCCGGTTCGATGATGAATGATTTTACGCCCTTTCGTTTAAGCGTGCCAACATAAAAATCTTTACCTCTTTCAAGCACATCTACCACTTTACCTTTAGGCTGTCCGGATCGATTGTTTGTGCCTTGAACCAGCACTCGAACTATATCGTCGGGCAATGCGGTGCTCGTCTCTCGACGCGATACTTGTACGTCATCTTCAAGATCTTCAACAATAACGTAGCCTGTTCCTCTTGGTGTAATTTGGATTCTACCTTCGAGTGTGCCCCGAAAGTTTTTCATGTTTCTTTTCTTTGTGGTTTTCTTCTCGCCTTTTGTACTGATACTCTTCCCTGATTTAAAAACTAATCCTTTCGACGCTAAACTATTCAGCGCTTTATCAAATCGTCTATATTCTTTTTTACTGCTGAGCTGCAAAACATCTTCCAATTCGTCTTTATTAAACGTCTGCTTTGGATGATTTTTTACAAGATCATAAATTAATTCTTCGAGTGAACTGAGCCTTTTATTTCTGCTCATTAATTCCCCTTTTGTATGTTATAAAATTATTCGGTTGTGGCAATTTCTTCATTGTCTTTACTCTTACCAAATAGTTTTCTAAAAGGCTTGGTTAGTCGCCTAAAAAATTCTTGCCAGCTGTTAAAACTAACTTCGGCTTCTACACCAACGCCATTAATATCTTGCGATTGTTGGGTGTCATCGCCTCCAGAGTTTCCACTAAATGTAGGATCCTGCCGATGAAATGCTGTAACCGAAAGTGTATTGTTGATGCGATACGTGGCTCCAATATCACCAATATTTGATTGAGCGCCGGTAATCTGGCCTTCGCGACTCAATATAATTCGATCATTATACAATCGGAGAGCAACACCTAAATCTACGTTGTTATAAGTATTCAAATTAAAATCGATATCTAAACTGCCAATATCACTTCTTAATAATGAATTTATCTGGCTGGAAAGCAAAGGACTAATTACTTGGCTCGAGAGTAGCGGATTTAACACCGCACCACTACCACTAATATTGGTGGCAAGCGTGTTAGTTGCATCGCTACTGGCTGTTGGGATGAAATCGCCCATCAACAGAAAACTGGCAGCTTGGATAAGCTTTTCATCTTCGTTTCTATTAAGTGCAGCTATCTGTGTATTTAGCGTCGAGTTTTGGCGCGTTTCGAAATTATTTGGCAAACGGAAGTAAAAATTATTTTCGATGGATGTTAATGAACCTCCCACATTCAACACCAATTCTACCGGTACACGTTGCGATGTTTCACTGTCAAGATCAGACCGAGCTTGAGTTAGAGTATTGATGTCAGGTCGCGCTTCGTAAATCGCGTTTAGATCAAGTCTGGCGTCTGCAGGCGGACCTTCCCAGGTGATGGTTCCACCCGGCTCCAATTCGAATCGTCTGGTAAAAATCTCGCCACTTACAAACTGGTAACTACCCCCGGAAATATCAAATTGACCGAACATACTAAGTTGTTCGTCTTCAAGTCGAATCCCCAATCGCCCTGTTCCCTCGGCTTCAATCTGATCGCCGGTTATGGGATCAAAGATCAGCTGAACTTCCATCGCATTGGTTGCGATAAATTGCAGATCTAAGGTGAAACGCTCGATAAAGGTAGCATCAAATGGATTTTCTTCATCACCGGAATCGCCATTTTCTGCTTTTTGATTTTGATTATTAATCCGGTTTTGTTCAAAATCGAACGAATCAACAAAACGGATGAATTTATTGTCCTCATCAAACTCTGTTTCTTCGAGTAGTGGAATTCCAATCTGTGAAAAGTCAGAAATAAGAACGGGAGATTCTGTGGTTAGCACGGGATTCAAATTCGTCCCCGTCATGCGAACGGTGGCACTACCGTAGGCATCGCCAAAAAATGCCACATCAGGATCGAAATCGTTATTCAAAAATTGAAACTCATCCATTTCTAAGGTAAGATTCATTTGATGAATAGGCTCAAAATTACCCAAATCGTAAATACCATTTAACGAAGCTCGCCCTCCGGAAGGGTCTATGATAAAAACATCATGAAAAGTTAAACCATCGGTTCGGTCGAAGGTGATACTGCCCTGCCCGTAATAGAAAGTTTCTAGAAAGCGAGGTCGGAAATACACGGCATCATCCATCCCAATATCGTAATCTACTGAGTAGTCGAAATCATCCAGATTTCCCCAAATGCTACCCTGCCCGCTTGCAATACCCGACATTTCGGTAAATACTTTTGGGGCGATGAATGGAAGAACCCACAAATCGACGGATTCGAAATTTAAATCAAAATAAAACAGAGAATCAGCTTCAGGAATATTTCCACCTTCGGGTGCTAACACATACCCATCAAGTTCTATATTTTGCCCTGCTCGTTCTGATCGTGTAAAATATTCGGGATAAAGCAGAGAATCGGTTTGAACTGTGATTCTGGTATCAAATCGATTTAATTCCTGGTTAAATCTCGAATTTAAATTTACATCGCCAACAACGTTCTCGTCTACTGCAAAGGCAGTAATTCCCAAAAACCCTTGAATGGTAGGAATACGAGTAAGCGAGCGAGTAGTGAAGTTTGCGTTCAAAGTTCCTGAAAAATCAATTCGGCCGTCAATGATATCAGAAACCCTACCTAAGTTTACATTTTGAATGGTATACTGCACCGAGTCTTCGGCTTGATCGCTAAAAACGCCCTGTAAACGGAAATACTCTTCGGTGTTTTCGAACTGAAATTCATTGAAAATCAGACTCCCATTTTCCCCATAGGAAAGCTTTGGCACTCCTACACTGTTCCATTGATAGCTTTCACTTCCTAAAGAAAAGTCAAGAATTTGCATGGCTATTACGGAGTCGGTAAGAAAGGCATTTCCCTGGAAATCGAAATTAGTCTCGGCGCCAATTTGAGCAATTTCAGTGTGAATAAATACTGAGTCTTCATCCATTCGCAGCGAGTATTCTAAATTGTTACCACTTAACATCTCGGTTGAAAATGATTTTGCCGTGGCTGCTAATTGTACCCCGGCAGATTCTCTGAATAATTCCCCTGCTCTGAAATTCCCGGTAACTTGCATACTCAACGAATCGAGCTCGTATTCGTTGAATTTCATAGTAGAATCGATAACGGTTGCGTTAAATAACAACCGTTGATTATTCATTGCAATATTCGAGCGAACAGCTAATTTTGAACTTAAATCAGGTACTTTGGGGATGTATTTTCTTAACAGATCAACGTCTTTAACCGTCATGTTCAGCGTTAAATTTTGGCTAATACTATCGCGTGGTGCAATCGCTTTACCTTCGACGCCATTGAATAAAATTTCTTGGTTTACATGTTCTGTGAGATATGAAATCCAATACTTACCTAGTGCATTTAATTCTTTCAATGCGAACATTCCATCCAGCGATAGATCTAATGCTGTGGAAGTGAGTCGGAAACTTTTCTCATTTTTCCCCAATGCATTGTAATCGGCATAAATCTGATGAACGCGTAAAGTATCTTCATTAATTATGGTTTGAGGTAAGTCGATAGTGATTCGCCCAAAAGCTGATTCCGGGTCGAATCCATTAATCAACATATCGTACTCCATATCAACAAAAGCATTACTCAAATTTTCTGCGTTGGTTAGCGACTTTATATCAAATTGATCGGCTGAACCAGAGAAAGTTATCGAAGGAACTGAATCAGCCAGGTTTATTGAACTTTGACCACGCAATTCTGTAATGGCTGATGACAAACCGTACACCGGATATATGATTCCTTTATCCCAATTGGCTTCAACAAAAAGTGTATCGAAACTAAACGCATTTATAGAACCATCCGACAAGTACATTTCAAAATTTCCGGTTGCCGCTCGGGGATCTATTGAAGTACTGTTTGTTGCTAAAGTCCCGGTTAGCGATGTTTGATCCAGCTGAGAAGCAAATAATCCGCCTAGGTTCAAATCTTCGAATCCTAGCTCAATATCGAATTCCTGATCGTCTTTTAAACTGACCCTGCCTCCTAAATTAGCATTACCTCTAGGATTTTGAATATGTAAATCTCCGGCTACCCAGGTATCGGTGCCGGTAAAAGTACCGCGAATCTCAGAGTTTGTAATTGCCTTAAGTTGTAGCTCGGTTAAGCTTGGAAACCAATTAGCAAAATTAGCCGAATCGGCAACCATTCTGTTAAGAAATCCAGAGTAAGAAAATGAGTTTGAGTTGCCTGGCAGATGAACTCCACCATACCCTTTCAGTTCGCTGTCGCCAACCACAAGAAAGATATCATCAATCGTCAACGAATCAATGGTTCCATTTGCAGATACGTTGGTATACAAAGTTTCCTCGATGGGTGGAAAGGCCGGTACAATTCGATTTAGGTTTTTACCCGAGATAATTAGTTCGTTAATATTTGCTGCAAATTGTGCTTCCCTAAACTGCTCTTGAAGATTGGCTTTCAACAAATTAACCCCTTTCACTTCAGAGCTAAACTTAAATCCGGTTGTCGCTGAATTTATACTAAAGGCATTAAATTCTAGATTTTCATCGTCATTAAAAATCTGTCCAAAAATATTCACCCTAGTGATATCAGCTTCGGGTACTTTAAACGATAATTGTTCAATATCCAGAAATCGCTGTTCGGAACTTACTTCAATAAAAATATCCGAATTGATTTCGGTAAGTGATACCGTACTTGTTGGAAATAAACTTTCATTATCGATATCGAGGCCAAACAGCCGCAGATTGCCGTTATAAATTTTAATGCGAGGTACTAAAACCGAGTATGCCAACTCGAGGGGTTCATCTAGCGGGTTTTCATCAAAAAAGGTGGTATCAGGATCAATCTTTTTAAATAGATCACTCAGATTATTTTCTTGGAAATCGAACTCCATATCGGGGTTATAGATTTCCAAATTTGTAACCAAAAATTGCCTATTCAATAACCCGGCAAGATCTAAACCTGCACTTACGGTATCACTTATAATTATTGCTTCGGTACGTGTAGAATCGGAGTAAAGTGCTACATCCTCAAAAACCACTGAAAAGGGCAAATGCCCACTTAAGCGACCAATTTCGAGCCTTGATTTCCGTCCTTCGTTAAAATTGTCTTCAATATTTTGCACCAGCCAGGCTTTTGAAGATGGCAACTGAACTACCCCATATGCTATCGAGGCTATAAGAATAACAATGGCGATGATAATCCCAATCGAATTCCAAAAGAAATTCCAGGCTTTATGTACGAATTTGATTTGCATTGATTATGAAAAGTGGTGGATCACATCCTCCCAAGAGGCTTTTATTAAATCCAGTTCGCCAACTTCCTCCACAAATGGATCTCCCAGTTTTTTAAGTAATACTAAACGTATTTGCTGATTCTTAGCTTTTTTGTCCTTTCGCATCAACGATAAAAATTCATCACGATGATCAGCAATTGCATCAAGTTTGAAATTATATAGGCTTTTAAAATGATCAAGTTCATTTAAATCGATGGATGCTCCAAGTTTATTAGATGCCGAAACGGCGCCATACATACCTGCAAAAACAGCTTCGCCATGACTATAGTTCGAATATTCACCCAGGCGCTCAATTACGTGCGCGTAAGTATGCCCGAAATTTAAATACGCCCGAACACCTTGTTCGTTAACATCTCTCGATACTATATCCACTTTAATTTGAGCACTTTGTTCCACAATAGGCTGCCATTGAACAGGATTAGTAAAACCGTTTTCACTAATTAAGCGCTGCAGCTGCTTCAAAATAATCGGGCTTTCAATCATCCCATATTTGATGATTTCGCTTAACCCGTTTACCCATTCTTTTTCAGGTAAAGTATCCAGAAAGTTCAGATCTGCAAATACTGCTTTGGGTTGATAAAAAGCCCCAATCAGATTTTTACCGGTAGAATGATTAATCCCCGTTTTACCGCCAATCGAACTATCAACCATGGCCAAGAGCGAAGTTGGAACTTGAATCAAGGGAATTCCTCGCATTACACTTGCAGCAACAAAACCGGCAAGATCGCCAATAACTCCACCTCCAATTGCTACTAACGGAGTAGTTCGTTCAACACCTTGGTTTAACACGAATTCTACAATGCTGCTGAACTGCTCAAAACTTTTACTTTTTTCACCAGGAGGAACCACATAGGTAACTATTCGTTCGAAACGAGATTCGAATGCTGTGTTTATTTTTTCTATGTGATGGTGATGAACATTTTTATCAATTATTAAAAAAACTTTTGCAGAGCCAATCTCATCACTAATAAAATCACATACGACGTCTAATAAATCTGTACCAACATTATAATGATAGGCAGCAGATGTACTGGTATTAACCTTAATTTGATTAAACATAGCGTAACAATTTTTCGATAACCCGATCTACCTGGTAGTCCTTATTTTCGTTGCCTTTCGATTCGATGATAATTTGAGACTGATTGTAAAGTTCTAAACGCTTCAAATATAAGCTTTCGAGTTCATTAAACAGAGTTTCTCTGGATTTTAATTCTCCGTGTTCATCTAACACAATCGGGCGTTTTTTATTTCGCAACACTCGCTCAACCGTAACATTTAAATCCGTTTTTAAAAATACCAGTAAGCCGTACAATTTTAGGTGATCAACCACTCTTTGATTGTGCAACGCTCCTCCCCCAAGCGACACTACTCCTTTGAAATTCTGTGTAACTTCGAGCATGGCTTTCCATTCCAATTCCCGAAAATACGCCTCGCCTTCATCTGCAAATATCTTTTTGATGGATTTTTGCTCTTTTTCCTCGATATAGTCATCCAAATCCAGAAATGGGCGTTCTAACTTTTTAGCCAATAACCGACCAATAGTGCTCTTACCACTGGCCATGAAGCCAACCATAAACACACTTTGCTGATATTTTTTTAATCGATATTCGTTCATTTAAAAGGATTTACAGGCTCAACTATTATAACATTTTCTTTTTGAACGATTACAGCCCCCGGTGCCGCACCTTTTGGCTTACGCACATATTTTTTTTTCGTGTAGATAACCGGTGCTAATTTTGATCCTTTTGCCTTCGATTGAAAAGCAGCAAAACCGGCAACTTGTTCGATTAACGCCATATCGGGCATATTTTTGTTGTTGTTCATGCGGATTATAACATGTGATCCACCTACTCCCCGGGCATGCAACCAAACATCTTCTTTATGAGCAGTTTGGACCAATAAATCATTATTTCGGGCATTTTTCCCAATCCAAATGGTATAACCGTTTTGCTTAAATTCGTGGAAAGTTGATCCATCATTTTGTGAACTTCCTGAATTTGGAAGTATTTCGTCGAGCAAATCTTTGTTGACTTTTTTCCAATCCTGAAGCGATCTCATGTCGTTGATTTCATTCAGATCTTGTTCGATTTGTTGCATTCGTTCAACCTGAGCTTCAAGCTTAGGAATTCGCTCAACGGCTTCCTCATACGATCTTAGTGAATTAGACGAACGGGAATAATATTTCTGAGCATTTTCAGCAATCGTTTTACTTTCGTCGAGCGGGATCTTCACTTCAGAACCGGCATTGTACAAATCATCGAAAGTCATTTTTGATGAAGTAGGCATCCCCAAATGCGCATTGGCCATTAATATATGTCCGAACTGCTCATATTTTTCTGCTTTTTCTATGCCCTTATCTGCTTGATATAAATTTTTGAGCGACGAATTACCTCGTTTAATCTGCCTTTTAATCGCTTTTAATAATTCATTCCTATGTTGATGAAGCCGTTGATCGTGTGCATAGTTTTTAAAACGATACCGAACCAGATCGTTTACACTGTCGAAAGTCATTTTGTCTTCGATAGGCAAAAGCTCGAATGGTATAATTGTATTTCTACCATTCTTTAGGATCCTCGGCGAGGCATTTGCCCGAAGCGATTCATCAATCTTTTTTAAATGATCGATTATTTGGTCACTCGAAAAGTTTTCATCAACATAATACTCAGAGAGCGATTCTACCCAACCTTTTGGAAACAGAGGAATTTGTTTTCGAATGTTTTGTTCGATCGATCGATCTTCATCCCATTCGGTATCGAATAAATCAGCGCCGGTATTCTGCAACACTTTTTCGCCGATATCATCTCTGTCTTTAAAGGTTTCCTCTATAATATCATCTTTGGTTAAAAACACATTTGCGGAATTACCGAATAGTTTGAACCATAGTTTTTTCCCTTTTCCGAGATCAAAAAACAACATTCGTTCGTTTTCGAGAAGCACAAAATCTTTAATTGGCCGACCGTGAACTCCTTCGAAAAACTGCTGAGTATTACTTTTTTTGGCCGGACGGTAACTATCTAAAAAAAGTGCTGCGTTTCCGGGGCTCCCATTAAAAATTAACCTGAAACTTTCCTCTCCATTTGCCATAAATACTCCGAGCTGATTCTTAAATGGAGTCACCGCTTGTTCAATCCAACTTTCAGATAAATTGGTTTTAAACTCTTTCATTAAATATATTAGTTCGAAATAGTTCATCAGGCTTATTTAAAAAGAGAGTTTAAATTAAGTAGTTACAATAGTTAGAATGCATTATCCGATTTTTAAATCCATTGTTAATACAGTTCAAACACAACTTGGCAAACGGGGTATTGAAAGCAACAAATTTAAAACCTGGGAAGATAGTAAAATAAATGCCATCGGCTTAGAATTAGAAGTTGGGCTTTCAAACGATTCAAGTTTTGTGGATGCACTAAGTATAAATTTTGATTGGGATAGTTTCAGAGAAACCCAGGTGGCCCGCAAGCTCGAGGGTATGCATGAACACCCATTCCTTAAAATTGAGAAACTTTCAGAAGTGGAAGTGTCTCCAACCATCGACGTAGAAATGACATGGGTATTCGATATTGAAGCCTGTCAGCCTCAACAAAATGGCAAAGAAGGTAATTACCGTATCGAACAAGCCAGTAAGTGGATGGAATCCATCAGTAAGCAGATTAATGATTTGCTGAAAAATGAGAATCTAATTACACGTTGGCATATCGAAATTGAAGGTGATGAGCACGGCAAATATTTAAGCGCCATCAATTTGATTTCCTATTTCCAGTACGAGTTATCTGCTGCGCGCGACTTAAACGATTTGCAGAAACACGTGGCGCGTCGACTCCAAGAATTGCTTTTAAGAGGAAACCGAGTAATATCTATGGCTGATTCTATTTTAAAAGAAACTGTTGCTGCATAAGCAGAAGCCGGTTGTTGATTGGTCCTTTTAAACTCAAAAGACGCATACATCGAAATTACCCTGTTCCAGATAGAACTCCCTTAAACAAAAAAGGCTCCGATAAATACCGGAGCCTAAAAATTACTTTTTCTTGTGTCTGTTTTTTCTCAGACGCTTTTTACGCTTGTGCTTTGCAATCTTTGCGCGCTTTCTTTTCTTACCACTTGGCATACAATATCACCTGAACTTAATAGTGTTTAATTTATCAGTTGCCTAAAATAAGAACTTTTAATGGTTTTCGAAATCAAATTTTTACTGCCATCGATTCATTTACCGCTTCCTTAAAATCTTTGCTGATTTTAAGCACCGGAACGAATTGCTCAGGTACGATTACTTCTACATTCGTTTTAGGATTTCGAGCCACACGTTGCGCTCTTTTAACTACTTTAAAGCTGCCAAAGCCACGTAGTTCAATATTTTCGCCTCTTTTCATGGCATCAATCACTGTTTCCATGAACCCATTTACCACTGCTTCGGTTTCTACTTTAGTAAGTCCTACCGATGATGAGATGATATCTACAATGTCTGCTTTTGTCATTTTGATGAATTTTTAAGCCTGTTAGTCTTTATTCGATCTTCCAACCAATTATGAAATCTAAATCGTTCATTTTTGCGTCAAACAATTTGATTACACCCTTTCACGAATACACATCGTCATTTTTATCAAATGTTTTATACTTTGCGTCGATTTTTAAACAGAATATAAAACCAATTTTCGTGCATGGAAACTTTTGAAAATGTTGTAGGTACTCTTAATGATCTAGTTTGGAGTACACCCTCCTTTTTCCCGTTTATGGTAGCTGTATTGCTCAGTTTCGGGATTTTTATCACCCTTAAACTAGGCTTCGTTCAAGTTCGGCACTTTAAACATGGTATCTTTTCGGTAATGGGAAAGTACGATTCACCGGACGCAGTCGGCGACGTGAATCACTTTCAAGCATTAACTACTGCACTCTCAGCTACCGTTGGAATTGGTAATATTGCCGGTGTTGCTATCGCAATTCACTATGGGGGGCCGGGCGCATTATTCTGGATGTGGGTTACCGCCTTCTTTGGGATGGCCATCAAATACACCGAGTGTACGCTAGCAGTAAAATATCGCGTTCAAAATGCAGATGGCTCCGTTTCCGGTGGCCCGATGTATTATATCGAAAAAGGATTAGGACCAAATTGGAAATGGCTGGCTGTATTTTTCGCAGCAATGGCAGTTATTTGCTCGTTCTTAACAGGTAATGCTGTACAAGCAAATACGGTAGCTGACACATTGAAAAGCACCTTTTTTGTTCCGGGATGGATTACCGGTTTAGTAACTGCCTCTTTGGTAGGTTTTGTGATTATCGGAGGTATCAAACGTATTGGTAAAGTTACCGCAAGCCTGATGCCACTAATGGCAATTATTTATGTGTTAGGCGCACTTATTATCCTTCTACTTAATGCTGAGAAAGTATTACCTGCTTTCGGTACCATCATCAGTTATGCTTTCACTCCTCAGGCAGGAATGTATGGCGTTGGATCAGGATTGTTTTTAACAACCCTCGTTTGGGGAATCAAACGTGGTTTATTCTCAAACGAAGCGGGTCAGGGATCGGCACCTATTGCCCATGGTGCTGCGCGTACCAAAGAACCTGTTCGTGAAGGCGTTGTAGCGTTGTTAGAACCATTTATCGATACCTTGGTTGTTTGTACCATGACAGGTCTTGTAATCATCAGTACGGGAGTTTGGGACACAAAGCACGACACTATTTTTACAACCAATGCTTTAGAAACTGAAATTATCCTCGAAGATGGTGCGGCTTCTTTACTCATTGTAAATGGCGAACCAGATAACGGCTCAATGATCCGCAACGATCATGATATGGGAGTGTTCTATGTGGATGAAGCTCGCACTCAGGTTTTCAATGGAACCATCGCAGAAGTTGATGGTGGTGTTGTGATAACCGACAGAAGCGGCCAATCTGTAGAACAACTCTATTCATCCATCATAGAAAACGGTGCACCTTTAACGGCAATTGCATTTGAAGAAGGCCTTTCCCCACTATTTGCCGGTGGTAAGTACATTGTAACTGTGTGTGTGATTCTTTTCGGTGTTTCAACGGCTATCAGTTGGAGTTACTATGGCGATCGTTCGATTCAATATCTAGCCGGCGATAAATCAATCATTTACTATAAAATGGTTTATCTGGTGATGCATTTCATTGGGGCAGTTCTTGCGCTCGAAACCGTTTGGGCTATTGGAGACATTGCTCTCGGCTTGATGACTTTCCCGAATATCATTGCCTTATTTGCACTTTCAGGTGTTGTAGCAACGGCTAGTAAAGTGTACTTCAAGAAAATGGAAGAATTGGGGGCTAAATAAGCATGGAAAAAGTTTCGGTAATTTCGCATCCGGTAGTAGATCGTTATCTCACATATTTGCGAGATAAGAATACAAACACGGCCGTATTTCGCCGAGCGATGTCGAATATTGGAATCATTCTGGCTTATCATGCTTTAAATGATTTGAAGCTGGATGAAACTGAAGTCGAAACTCCAATTCAAACAACTATTGGTTATAAACCCGGCCAAGAAGTGGTGGTAATACCCATCCTTCGTGCCGGGCTTAGCCTGGTTGATGGTATCATCAATTTTATGCCCGAAGCTAAAGTAGGGCATGTTGGTGTGTATCGTGATGAGGAAACTCATCAACCCGTAAATTACTACGACAATCTGCCTACCGGCCTCGATAAAGCTTTAACTTTGGTTGTTGATCCGATGTTGGCTACCGGAGGAAGTGGTTCGCATGCTCTTCATTTCTTAAAAGAAAACGGAGCTAAAAACATTCGATTTGTTTGCTTAATTGCTGCACCTGAAGGTATAGAACGCTTGCAATCCGATCATCCGGATGTCCCCATTATTACAGCGGCAATCGATGAACGTCTAAACGAAAATGCCTATATCGTACCAGGCTTAGGTGATGCAGGTGATCGATATTTTGGAACGGTTTAGCGCCACTTTTATAGCGATAATTTTCATTGCGGCTTCAGCTTGTTCTGGATTAAGCGAATTCGACGAGCAACAAGTTGAACTTGCTTTGGGTGATTCGTTATTCAACTCCACCGAAAGTTGGGGATTTTCTATGAACATCATCGAGGGTGGACGTGTACGCATGATGATGCAAGGCTCATACTCGTACAACATTCAACAATCGGGTGAAAATCAGACTCGCATTCGTGGACCTGTTTTCATCGAAATATTTGATGAAAATGGAAAATTGGAAACAACCGTTTTATGTGATAGTGCCGTTTATGAACCCGACCGTGCACGATTTGAAATGTTTCAAAACGTTGATGTCTCCACCGAAGATGGTAAAAACCTCCGTTCCGATTATCTGCTATGGGAACGTAAAATCGATAAAGTGAGCACACCGGAATTTGTAATATTTATTTCTCCGCCCGATAGTATTGCAGCAAACGGTTTTTATGGGAATTCAAACCTCACAAACTACACTTTGAACGAGGGTGGCGGTCAGGTGGTGATCGAATAATATGAAGCGACTATTCAGTTTCATTATTCTGTCTCTTTTCTTGAGTTCATCGTTTGTGAACGCACAAGATATCGTTCAGCTCATTCGATTCGATTCAGCAACCTTATCAGAAGACTCGGGCGAACGCGTACAAACACTTACAAATCCTCGTATGACCATGCGAAACGTCACCATGGTCTGCGATATCGCCTATCGTTTTCTCGATCGTAACGAAATGCACGCTTTCGGTAACATCCAAATTGATACCGACACCGAAAACATCTGGGCTGACACCCTCTTCTATTACACCAATCAGGAATTATCTGAATTGCGAGGGCGAGTAATTATCAAACAAGACAGCACCACCCTTTTTGGTGAAAAGGTAGATTACAATTTTACTACTAAAGTGGCCATTTTCCCGAATGGAATTCGTCTTGAAGACAGCCAGGGAACCCTGTTGGCTAAACAAGGAATCTATTTTCAAAACCAAGATAGCGCCGTTTTTCGGCATGAAGTTCAGATTCAAGACAGTGCCCAATATGCCGAAGGTGATAGCTTATTCATTAACCGAGAACGCGAGTACTTTCAATTGTACAGCAATGTATTTGTTGCTGATAGCTCGAATGAGGCTTTGTTGACCGGGAACTACCTGGAAGCAGATTCTACCGGACGAAGATATGTTCGAGATGATGCCTATTTGATGGATGTAGAAAGCGATTCGTCTAAATCGGATACCACGCATATTTTTGCAGGTGAAATTTTACTCCTAGATCAGGATTCCACTTCAACCATCGACGCTAACGACAGCGTGAAGGTTTGGACACAACGATTCTCTTCTTTATCCGATACCCTTTATTACGATAGCAACTCCGAGTTATTTACACTTTCCGGGCAGCCTATTGCCTGGAATAAAGATATCCAACTAAACGGCCCCTTTATTTTTGTTCAACTTGACAGCTCTAATGTCAAATCGCTTCGGTCATTCCCCGGGGCATTTGCCGTTCAACAAGACTCGCTAACCTTGCGACATCATCAGCTTAAAGGTGACACGCTGTTTGCTACCTTCGAAAATGGAGATATTTCTGTGATTGAATTGTACCCAAACAGTGAGCTTCTGTATCACACAGCAAATGATGCCGGCGAGCCCGATGGAGCCATGGAAAATGCCAGCCCTAAAACAATCCTTTATTTTGAAAATGGAGAGCTGGTTCGAGCCAAAATGGGGCAAAACCAAGGCTTATTCTTGCCGGAATACGATGGTCTAAAAGAGCGACAACTAGACGGGTATTCCTGGAATCCGGAGCTTCGTCCGCAGAAGCCTTCTTCCCTACCGCTCCCAAGATTTACTCCAATCCCAAAAGAACGACCGTTTAACCTACCTCTACGTTACTTGAATTTTATCGATGAGATTTCATCCGATCAGAAAAAGTAATCCTGAAAAAAGTAACAATAAACGGTAATTATCAGAATTGACAAGATATTCAGGATAACGCCTGATCTTGCCATCTCTCCCATTTTTATATGTCCACTCGAAAACACGATGGCATTTGGTGGGGTTGATATCGGAAACATGAATGCACAACTGGCACCGATGGTTAGTGGAATGGCTAAGGTTAGCTCATCAAGACCGAAAAAGCGTGCAATCACGAATGAAACCGGAATAAAAACGGCCACTAGTGCCACATTACTCATTATCTCGGTTAAGAAGACTGCAAATCCACATACAACCAAAATGATTATTAAAGGGGCTGCGATGGTATTTGCGGAAATCCACTCGCCAAGCGCGCCAACTACGTTTGTAACCTCAAGGCCTTTTGCAAGACTAATACCACCACCAAAAAGCAGTAAAATATCCCACGGAAGGCGCTTCATATCTTCCCACTGCAGCAATGGTTGTGGTTTTTGAGAAACACCCGATGGAATCATAAATAAAGCAATACTAGCAGCTATTGCGATGCCGGTGTCTGATACATTAGACAGCATTTCAATTTTGGTGATCTGTGATCGAAATATCCAGAGTAAAGCGGTACAAACCATTACAATCATCACTCTTTTTTCACCGGATTTTAACGATCCTAACGATGACAATTCGCCGGAGATCAGTTTTGTAATTCCGGGTAGCTTTTTCAGCTTAACAGGATAAACAAGCTTGGTATTCACAAAATAAACCATCGTAAAAAGAATTACGACCAAGGGAAAAGCAAAGAATAACCAATTGGCAAAATTAAGTGCTTCTAAACCGCTTTCTTCCACAATGCCAGCCAGCACTAAATTTGGTGGCGTTCCGATTATCGTGGTAATTCCCCCGATATTGGCTGCATAAGCGATGCCAAGCATGAGCGTTAATGCAAAATTTTTAGATGACTCAGGATCATTGAATTTATCTTCCAGCAGCAGCACTACCGACATCCCAATGGGAAGCATCATTACCGTGGTAGCAGTATTGCTAATCCACATAGAAAGCAATGAGGTAGCTAACATTCCGCCCAAAATAATTCGAGTGGGTTTTTCGCCGGATACCCGCATAATGTTGAGTGCAATTCGGCGGTGCAGATTCCATTTTTCGATGGCAAGCCCTAACACAAATCCCCCAAAAAAGAGATAAATAACCGGATTAGAGTAATTGATGGTAGTTTCGCGCAGGCTTAGAATATCCAAAATCGGAAAGAGAACGATGGGTAAAAGAGCGGTAACTCCAATCGGTAAAGCTGCTGTTACCCACCAGCTCAGCATCCATCCTGCAATGGCCAACATTCTTATTTGATCGGATTCAGAACCGCCAATCAAAAGAATCAGCAGAAAAATTACAGGACCTGAAAGAATTTTAAGTAATGATTGATTCATAGCGATGCAAAGAACGTAAATTATTTACGAATAATCATTTAAAATAATGTGTCAATTTTATCCCAAGGCAATTGAAAATGATGGTAATCGGGTTTATTGTCCCAACGCCCTCCCCATTCTGTGAATCCATAAGCGGCAAATAAATCAACAATGGGCTCTACCATACCTTCCTTCAAAACCGTTCGATTTACAAAAGGCAGCGCATTATCAGGCAGCACTTTAATAGAGTTGTTGGCCTGATCGAAAAGTAAATACGGGTTTTGGCGAGGATTAATATCGATAGCAACACCGTAAGCATGGCTCGACCATCGATTGGTATTCATAATCTGCCTGCCATTGTAAGCGGAGGAATTATTGGCGTTCATTGAGGCTACATCATCACCGTCAAACTCATTGATAAGTGAAATACTGTGAATCGGAAAAAAGCGGTTAGCTAGTTCTTTAAATATCTGTTGTACCTCCTCTTTAATGGTATCAAGAACCATGATTTGTCCAATTTGAGCAAATCCATCGAAATTGATAAAAGGAACATCCAATAACACCAATCGTGAATGGTGAACCGGGCACTCCTCGCGCCAAATATTTTTTTCTTTGAGTATGGTAACCGCCTGATCTGATAATGCCATTCTGGATATTAGAAAAACGTTAGCCATAAAAAAAGCCTGTTTCGAATTAACAAAACAGGCTACCAAAGCAAACGGCGAAGGAAATTATCTATCTGCCCTTTTTAAAATAAATTCTTTCTCTTCGCCTTCAAATTTCGTGGTTAATCTAATCTCACTTCGAATGTAATACCCGGTATGCTCTATATCAAAATTATCAATTTTAAGGGTAAAAGTGATCTTATTGCCATCAACAACCCCGTCGGTAAGGGGGATAATTCCGGCGGGTGTTGCTGCGGCACCAGTTAGGGTCTTTCCATCGGTTTGGAATTCGAATAATATTTCTACCGGATCTTGAGGAGTTTGCATTTCTCCTTTCCAGCGTCCATCCCATCTTTGGGCGTCTGCTGAAGCCATTAAAACGAAGAGAAAAAAGATTGAAATAACTGTTCGTTTAAAAATCATGGATTTGAATTGGTTTGTTATTATTCGAAAGAAAGATACTAATACTTAGTGCTTGTGCCGATTACAGACGATTAATATTGCTTAGATATTTGTAATCTTAGCAAACAATTTAAATGAATGGGTAATTATTTTTTAATCAAAAAAAAAGCTTACTCCCTTCTAAAGGAGTAAGCCTGTTCTATTCGCTTGTTCTCTTTGCTATTTCGTCGATCGATTCAGGGTAAAACTCGCAGTATTGCCCTGGTATCGTGTGCTTATCAACAATTGATCTCTTAATAAGTATCCAGTGTGATACACATCTATATCACCGTAGGTAATTTTAAATGAGATGGTATTACCGTTCACGTATCCATTTTCTATTTTATACTCTATTTCGTTGGTAGTTACTTTTCCAACTAAATTATCACCTTCTGTTTTCAGGTCGTAAATAACTTCAACTTTACCACTGTCGGTGTATTGAAAAGTCGACCATTCTCCTTCTATCTCTTGGGCATCTAAAACTGCTGCTAACGACAAGATGAGGTTCAATAAAATTGTAATGCTGTACTTCATTGCTCACGTATTTTTAATTCTTAAATCAAAACTAGTAAGACTTGTTCCTATACACCATTAGCTCCCTTTAAAGTTGAATAGAAGATCTTAATAAATGCCTCTCAATCGGCTTATTTACCTATCAAATATTAATAATTCGGTGAGTTTTGGATTAATTGCACAAAAAAAGCGGGTAAGCTATTCGCCACCCGCTTTAATCATCTTCTATTTAGTACTACTACTTTTTCGTTTTAGGCTTCTTCTAACTCAAGATTTTCCTTAATCACTCGTTCCTGAATATCAAATGGAACGGATGCATAATGGCTAAATTCGCGCTTGTACGTTGCACTACCCTGCGTCATCGATTTCAAGCGTGTTGAGTAATGATCGAGTTCTTCGAGGGGCACATGCGCTTTGATTTTTTGTAGCGCACCTTCGGCATCCATCCCTTGAATTTGGCCCCTGCGCGTTCCCAAATCGCTTAGCACATCTCCCATGTAGTCAGCCGGAACTGTTACTTCCACTTCATACACCGGCTCCATAAGCTGAGGGTTAGCTTTCAGGAACCCATTTCTAAATGCCATTCGGGCAGCCATTTTAAAAGCCGCTTCATTCGAATCTACCGAATGCATAGAGCCATCGAACACCGAAACACGGATATCACGAGCTCGGCAACCACTCATGGGACCACTTTCCATTTTTTCCATGATTCCTTTTACAATAGCAGGCATAAACCGATTATCGATCACGCCACCAACAATACAGTTTTGGAACACCAATTTTCCGCCCCACTCTAGCTCATGCTCTTCAACCTTCCGAACTTTAATATCGTCGGGCATAGGTTTGCCTTCGGTAAACGGTTCAATCAACAAATGCACTTCGCCATATTGCCCGGCACCACCAGATTGCTTTTTGTGCTTATAACTCACACGCACATCGCTGGTTATGGTTTCCCGATAAGGAATTCGAGGCGTGAAAAACTCAACATCCAGTTTAAACCGATTTCTCAACGCATGCTCGATGGTATTTAAGTGTTCTTCACCTTGGCCATGTATGATAATCTGCTTGAGCTCCTGGCTGTGCTCAATTACTGCGGAAGGGTCTTCGCGATGAATCTGATGCAGCGCATTGCCCAATTTATCTTCATCGCCCTCTTTGGTTAATTTAACTGCCGTTCTGATTACCGTTGACGGGAAATGAATTTCATCCATTGTGATGTCATGTCCCTTTTCGTGCAAGGTGTCATTCACTTCGCTGTCTCGCAGTTTAACTACCGCACCGATATCTCCGGTCTTTACTTCCGATATTTCGATTCGTTCATGCCCTTCGGTTAAAAACAGATTGCCCAAACGAACCATATTGCCGTTTCGAGAATTCTGAAGATCCATTCCGGCTTTCATCGTTCCGCCGTACACTTTAAAGTAAATCAAATCTCCCACGTGCGACTCAGAATGAGTTTTGAACAAGAACATGATAGGTTTGCCATCAGGATTGAGCACCACATCTTCGCCATTTGCGTCTTTGGGAGGATTCACTTGGAGCGGATTCGGAGCTACATCGTCGATAAAGCCCATAATGCGACCGGTTCCCATATTTCTTGAAGCGCACGCACAAAACAGTGGATGGATATTCCCACGCACAATCGACAGATGTAAGCCGTTCTGCATTTGTTCTTCGTCGAGCTCACCGTGCTCAAAATAGATGTCCATCAATGTTTCATCATTTTCAGCAATCACTTCAACCAATTCTTGATGTAATTTTGCAGCCCGATCTTTTTCTGAATCGGGAATGGGGAGTTTATCGGGCTTTCCACCGCCTTCAGGAAACTCATACATCGTCATTCGTAGCACATCGATGATAGCGTGAAAATCGGCACCTTCGCTAAACGGATATTGTACTACGGTAACTTCGCGGCCAAAATGTTCTTTCGATTCTTCTACCGCCTTCCAAAAATCGGAGCGTTCGTTATCCAGTTTATTTACCACAAACATACTGGGCACGTTATACTTTCGCAGATATTTCCAAAGTGCATCGGTGGCTACTTCTACTCCATTTTCTGCGTTTAACGTCATGATAGCAGTATCGGCTACTTTTAAAGCGCCTACTACTTCGCCTATATAATCTGACGTACCCGGTGTGTCGATTAAATTTATCTTATGCCCTCGCCAATCGAGGTTCATAAATGATGAAAAAATTGATTTCCCCTTTTCTTTCTCTAAATCATGATAGTCGGAAACGGTATTTTTATCTTCAATACTTCCGCGTCGGTTTATGGCTCCGGCTTCAAACAACATAGTTTCGGCTAGTGTCGTTTTTCCGGAGCCGGAATGGCCTACCAGCACAACATTACGGATTCGGGTGGGATTGTAAACTTTCATGGTTACCTCCGATTAATTGGTTAGTTAAGATGAACCAATGATCAACAGTCGATCTGTACAGCGATTAGATAATTGTAGTGTTCCTCTTTAGTTCATCTTTTTGAATGGTTTCATTTAAGAAACTGTGTTTTGATTTTTCAAGGAACATGCAGAACATTCATGAAGCGAATGTGAAGACTTAATCTAAACATCTGGTACAAAGAATCAACATGAAAAATATCCTCTTAATACAAACTGGCGGCACCATCGCAATGAGCGCTCAAGGTGATGGCGTTGAGCTTAATCCTGATGCATGGTCGGATACCTTGGTAGAACGTGTTCCACAGCTCGGCGACTTAGCTCAGATTCAGACAATGCCGTTGTTTTTTGAGGATTCTTCAGATTTAAATCACACCCATTGGATCAAACTGGCTGAATGTATTTTTGAGCATTATGATGAATTTGATGGCTTTGTGGTACTTCATGGCACCGATACCATGGCGTACACAACATCGGCGCTTTCGTACGCGCTGCAAAACTTGAGTAAGCCTGTGATTTTTACCGGGAGTCAGGTTCCTCTTTCATCCATCCGATCCGATGCCCGCCGTAACTTGATCAACTCTATTGAAATGGCCACCTCAAACTTACAAGAAGTTGCCATTTGCTTTAACGATCACGTTTATCGTGGAAACCGAGCTACGAAATTGAGTATTGGCGATTTTGATGCCTTTGGGAGTCCAAACCTTGATCCCTTAGCTACCATCGGCCTCGAAATAAAATCACGCTATTTAACGCGACTCATCACTGATCCTTTTTCGATTAAAGCCGATTACTCGAACGAATTGTTAGTGCTTACCGTGTTTCCATCACTCAGCATCAATCATCTAATGAATCTTGATGTATCTAAACTTAGAGCCATTATTGTTCGAAGTTTCGGTAGCGGAAACATCCCCACAAAAGGCGAATACAGTTTGTTGAAATTTTTGCAACGATGTACCGATGAAGGCGTGATCGTTGCAGTGGTTTCGCAGGCCGATTTTGATGCCGTAAACTTAGGCAAATACTCAGCAGGTCGCGCCGTAGCAAATGCAGGTGCTATTTCTGCCGGTGATATGACTTTGGAGGCAGCCTTGACCAAAATGATGTGGCTGATGGCGCAATACGAAGATAAAGCCATCATCGAAGCAGAGTTCCAAAAAAATCTGGCCGGTGAATTAACGGTGTAATGCTTTCACTTGCCGAATTTTTTTGATTCAGGGAGTAAGCAATAATCCTAAATTTGGGGAATTCTCTTATCCATGATTTTAAACCATAACGGTGGAACTAGTGCAATTAGAATCATCATCGGATAACCAAAAGGGAGCTCCGGTGCCTCATCGTGATGATCGAGCACCTGGTATTTCTTGCTGGCAATATAATGGTGATCGGAATGACGTGTAAGTTCATATAGCACTATTCGACCGATTTGATAATTGGCATTCCAGGAATGAACTGGTCGGACACGCTCATAACGACCGTTATCGAGCTTTTTCCTCCGTAAGCCGTAATGCTCCAAGTAGTTGATCGTTTCGAGTAAAAGGATACCAACCAATCCACTTGTAGCTATAATGAGCGTTCCAAAACCAGTTGTGAAATACGAGAGTAGCGCCAGATAAATGAGTTGAATGACGGTGAACTGTATCATTTGATTTCTGTAGCTCCACAATGAAATATCCTTCTTTTGTAGTCGCTCAGCTTCCAATTTCCAAGCGCTGAGATAGCTCCCAATCAACGACTTGATCCAAAACCAAAACAACCAATCGCCTTTCTTTGCACTTGCGGGATCTTCGTCGGTAGCAACAAATTTATGATGACCTCGATTGTGCTCAATAAAAAAATGCATATAAAGCGCTGGAATGAGTAAAACTTGTCCTAATCGCTGTTCATAGGTTGCCTTTCGATGTCCAAGTTCATGGGCTGCGTTTATTCCACATGATCCGATCACTATTCCCACCGACAACAGGTTGCCGATCAACTCTGTATTAGAAAGTGAGCCGGCATTAATCACACTAACGAATAATCCAACAATGAAGAAGACCACCGGTACATTCAAATACAGCAACCAATCAAAAATTCGTTTCCCTAACAGCGTTTGCTGGGTTTCCTCATCCACATTTGAAGTATCAACCGGGCCGATTTGATCCAGAATAGGAATCAACACAAAAGAAAAGATTACGGCGCCCCAGGCTAAGAACCCTCCCACTAACAGCCCTACAATTGCCAAAAGCGGATTGATGTACGCCGCCAGATCCTTTAGATCATTCATTCCTTTTTTTTACAGAATGTAGCAGTTGCCATTCATTTTTTCATGCGCAAAGCAGAGTAAGTTCTTAACTCATCCATATTCCTAATTTCATATTTTTAATTGATTTCCTATACTCTGCGAAAACAAGGGGTCATGTACTTTATATTTGATTTAGAAACCATCCCGGATATTGAATTTATCCGAACCGTATTAAACGACCAAGAATCGGACGAGGAGCTTTTGCTCGAAAAAGCCAGTGAAGAACTAGCTCGAAATAAATCCGGCTTTTTGCCCCCGATGTATCATCGTATGGTCTCTTGGGTTGGTCTTTGGATCGAAAATACCGGAGGCCCACGCCAAAAAGTAGCATGGAACGGCACCGACGAAAAAGAAGGTCTCCTCAAAATCTTCGAGACCATTGGCACCTTTAAAGATTTCGGGCTAATCCATCATAATGGAAAAGGCTTCGATATTCCGGTTCTCACCTATCGGGCGATGAAACACGGACTCCAAATGCCGGTGCGTATGAGTGATTACGACATCCGTTATCGTTATAGCAGGCATAATATTGATCTGGTGGATGAATTCAGTAATTACGGCGCCAGCTCTTGGCCAAAGCTAAAACATCTGGGGCAGCTGATTGGGATTCCCTTCAAACAAACCGGAGAAGGAAATCAGGTGTACGAGATGTTTAAACGTAACGAACTCGATCTGATCGAGCATTACTGCTACGAAGATGTAATGGCAACTTACATAGTGTGGTTGTACATGCAATTTACAACCGGCCATATTCCCGAAAGTCAATTCGAAAACTTAAAAGAAAGAGCTTTGGGCAAGTTGAATGAAATTCAGAGTTCTTAAATTAAAAAACTGTTTATTAGTTTCGTTATCTATTTTTTTCTTATTCAGTAGTTTTAACTGCGCCTCTATGAAAGGCGGTGAGTCACTTGTTGAAATATTTGAAGAACAGACAATAATCGATCAACAATTAGAAATTGAAAGCATCACTTATATTCTATATGAAAATGATTTATACAAAGATGCATACGTTTCACTAATAGATACCTCCAAATCATTATTTAATAAAAATTGTATTGAGTTTGTCTCTCAAATTTTCAATCCTATAAAAAATCAGCAAAACTCAACTTCAGTTTATCTGCCACTAAATACATCCTATTTTGTAATCATAAAGGCGACTGAAATCTATTCTGATGATTTTGTTCAAAAAGATGGCTTATTCACAGTTCCAATTGAAACAGCACTTAAAGCTTCATTATGGTCGGTTGACGAAACTGAATATTGGTCTGCAACAATCAAGCATCAAACTTTAAAAACAAAGAATTCATCAACCATTGGTATAGAATCAGCCAATTTAATTTATGATCAAATCACAAAATATTTTTATAGTGAGAAGAACTGCATGACACAGTATTAAAAAAGCCCTTCCATGGCATTTAATTAAATTTATTTAGGTAATTAGCAATAATACCTAAAGTATTTTTGTATTTATAACCTTACACTCCGACCACTTAACTCATCACTTGTCGGAGAAAAATGAAAAAAATCATTGCTACACTGTTATTCACAGTGTTTACTACAGTCAGTGTTTTTGCGCAAGAAGCAGAAGCAACCATTAACGCAGGCGACACCGCTTGGCTACTCATCGCAACCGCTTTAGTAATGCTGATGACCCCTGCCGGTCTCGCTCTTTTCTATGGTGGGCTCACCCAAAACAAACACGTACTTAATACCATTGGCATGAGCTACATGGCTTTTTGTACCGGAACTATCGTTTGGGTAGTTATAGCATATTCACTCGCATTCAGCACGGGCAATGCCTTTATTGGCGGATTAGACAATATTATGCTTTCCGGAATTGGGGTGAACGACGTTAGCGGAACCATCCCCACCCTGTTATTTGTGGTATTCCAAGGCACCTTTGCAGCAATCGCCGTAGCCATCGTATCAGGTTCAATCATTGAACGTGTTCGCTTTTCAACCTGGGGTATTTTTACTGTGCTTTGGGTAATCGCGGTTTATGCACCGATCGCTCATTGGGTTTGGGGCGGCGGATTCCTTAGCGAAAGTGGCGAAATGGATTTTGCCGGTGGAACCGTTATCCATATTAATGCAGGTGTTGCAGGACTTGTCCTCTCCTACTTAGTTGGAAAACGTATGGAGCATAGTTTAGAAGAAGTTCGTAAGCCATCGTCCATCAAATTTATGATACTCGGATCTGCCCTTCTTTGGTTTGGATGGTTTGGTTTTAATGGCGGAAGTCAGCTTGCGGCCGACGGAATCGCCGCCAATGCTTTACTGGTAACCAATGTTGCTGCGTGTGCCGGTGCGCTAGTGTGGTTAACCATCGAATGGTTTATCGTAAAAAAGCCTACATTAATAGGTATGGCCTCAGGAGCGGTATCAGGACTTGTTGGCATCACACCCGCCTCAGGCTATGTTGATGTATCTGGAGCACTGGCAATCGGTGTTATTTCCGGTATTGTTGGATATTGGGGCGTTGTGCATCTAAAATCAATGATCAAACACGATGACACACTGGATGCATTCGGAATTCATGGTTTAGTAGGAATCGCGGGCGCCATCTTAACCGGTGTATTCGCCAATCCTGAAATTAATGGCGGTGCAGGTTTGCTCTATGGCAACGCTGCTCAAGTATGGATTCAAACTAAAGCTGTTTTAATCACCATTGCCTATTCAGCCGTAGCTACAACTGTTGTATGGAAAGTTTCTTCTCTCATCACACAAGGTGGACGCATAGAAGAGAATCTCGAGCTCGAAGGAATGGATATTGGCTACCATGGAGAACAACATTTAGTGGTTGATGAGTCACATATCAACACTTCGGAAGCTGTTTTATGAAAATTTATTAATTTATTTTAATATTTAATATCAACTTATTATTGTTACACTTAAAAGCCTTTTTACCGAGGCTTTTTTGTAATTTATATAGATTAGAGAAAATTAATATTAAAAAGCTCTAATGTTTCTAACGTTTCTGTCGATAACTCTTTTAAACAAGAGAGAAAATTCAGGAACAGAACAATGTCAAGAGCTTTAACAATCATCACATTCGCATTATTAGTAATCAACTGTCAGTCTACCCCAATCAGTCAAGAGTTTGAAGGTCAAGAGAACGTTAGTCAGGCATCGGAGGAAAACCAACCTACCACTTGCCTGACTAACAACCAATCAGACGAATGTGCATTAGAGTTAAACACCATCGACTACGAATTAGTTGAAACTGTGTGCAATCCTTACGAAACGGTAGTTGATATTTCTACCGGTTTCTTTACCCCTGCCGGTTTAGGTGATGGTTCTACCAGCCGTATAGATTGGGAGTTCCAACCAAATGGCAACGGTGGATTTTGGACTACAAGTATCGATCAACCGGTAGCTCCAAATACTACAGGTACAATGAATATGACAGGCTGCTTTACATTCGGAAACCAGGAAACCCTACGAATTACACGTACCATCAAAGACGAATTAGGAAACGTAAGTAACGAAATGGTTATTGAAGTTGAGAATCCTAACAAATCAAAAATCAACGCTACTGCAAAAGCTGCTTTCGAATACCAATCTTCTTTCTTAAGCATCAACTAAACACAGAATCAAACGATTCTGTTGGGGTCACTGAAATCCGGAATTGGCCCCCGATACCCAAAAATCTTTTTCATCCACTTTACGCTCGTCTCGCTTTGATTCTTAATGTACCACTGATCAGCAGCGCGACGAGCACCTAAGCCCCAACTAGGATACGGATGAATGGTATCCGCAAGATTTCGCAAAGTAACCCCATTCTTCATTGCCACTGCGAATTCCGAAATCATTTCTCCCGCATGCGCTCCTACCACTCCAGCCCCATAAATCTTCCCGGTTAGCTTACTGGCAAAAATTTTGATCATCCCTACCGTTTCGCCCTCAGTTATTGCTCGATCTATTTTGGAGTAAGGAAACCGATACACTTCGTACTTCGTGTTTTTGACATCCAGTTGTTTTTGTGTGGCTCCGACATGCGCCAACTCGGGCGAAGTGTAGGTTGCCCACGGCACATGTTTCTGGTCGATGCTCATCGGTAATTTCAAAAGTGCTCGTGTTACGGCAATTTTACTCATATGCTCACTCATGTGCGTGAATTGATATCGCCCGGTTACATCACCCATTGCATAAATATGGCTGACGTTGGTTTTGCAGCTATTATCAACCTGAATGCCTTTTTTAGTTGATTTAACCCCAGCCGCTTCAAGGTTTAAGTGCTTAAAATTTGCTTTCCGTCCGGTTGCTAACAACAAATGTGTGCCTGAAATTGTTTTCTCTTCTCCATTTTGCTCTACAATAACCTGTACGCCAGTCGCACTCTTTTCCACTTTTTTGATGGATGCATTCATTTCGAAATTGACGCCTTGATTAGCTAATTCACCTGCTAAAATTTCTACTAATTCGGGATCATCGTTTTGCATGATCCGATCGGCCATATCTACTACAGTCACTTTTGAGCCAAGGTTTACAAAAGCCTGACTCATTTCGATTCCAATCGGGCCGCCACCAATAATTACCAAATGCTCAGGTAATTGATCAATCTCAAAAAGCGACTCATTAGTCAGATATTCAACTTCATCAAGTCCCGTAATGGACGGTACAAAAGCCCTGGCTCCGGTTGCAATAAAAAAGTATCGGCTGGAAACAGTGCGAACCTCTCCATTTTTCAGTTTGATCTCAATTGTATGTTCATTTTTGAACGATGCCTCTCCAAAAACCACTTCGATGCCCATGTCTTCGTAAATCTCTGGGCGATCGGCATCTTCATACACCTCATCACGAATATGATGAACGTGCTCAATTACCTTTTTAAAATTGATCTCGGGCTCATTATCCAGTAAACCAAATTTGCCGGCATTCCGAATTTGATGTGCAATCTTGCCCGCTTTAAGCAACACTTTTGATGGCACACAACCATTCCAGGTGCAATCGCCACCCAGCCGATGCGATTCTATCATCATAGTTTTGGCGCCCACGTTTGCAGCTATGCCCGATGCGGTTAATCCGGCAGCGCCTCCACCAATAACAATAGCATCAAATTCGTAAGTAGACATAAAAAAGTCTCCGATTTAGAAGTTATGTAGCTAAGATAGACTTAGCAGTACATCAACCAAAATCGGAGACTAAATGTTTACGGAATTGTTAGATATTTACTTCTTCCAGTTTTTTGTTTCGAATAACTGACTGCGCAATGGCCAAATGGGCGATTGGTACGCGATATGGCGAGCAAGAAACATAGTTCATACCCAACCTGAAACAGAAGTCGATACTTGCAGGATCGCCACCATGTTCGCCACAAATACCCACTTTTAAATTAGGATTAGCAGCATGCCCCAGTTCGGTTCCCATGTGCACCAACTGACCAACTCCTTCAACGTCCAGCGTTTGGAAAGGATCATCCGCAAGTATGCCTTCTTCCAGATAATATGGAATAAACTTTGTGGCATCGTCGCGACTGTACCCTAAGGTCATCTGGGTTAAGTCGTTGGTACCAAATGAGAAGAACTCCGCTTCCTTCGCTATTTGATTTGCAACTAACGCAGCTCTGGGAACTTCAATCATTGTTCCAATTTTGAAATCGATGCGTTCATTGTACTCACCAAACACTTGTTCAGCTGTTTGTTCAATAATGGCTCGCTGATTCACAAATTCTCGAACGGTTCCAACCAAAGGCACCATGATTTCAGGAACAGCCTCTACGCCCTCCCATTTCAATTCTATGGCTGCTTCTATAATAGCACGTGTTTGCATTTCGGTAATTTCCGGGTGTGTAATTCCCAATCTACAACCGCGGTGGCCAAGCATAGGGTTGAATTCTTTAAGTGCGTTTACTTTGCGTTTTAGCACATCTACGCTGATTTCTAACGCTTCGGCAACCTCCTTGATTTCACTTTTTGTGTGAGGTAAGAACTCGTGCAAAGGCGGATCGAGCAAGCGAACGGTTACGGGAAGTCCGTCCATTTCTTTAAAGATTCCTTTGAAATCTTCTTTCTGAAACGGTAACAGTTTACTAAGTGCTCGTTTGCGTTCTTCGGGTGTTTCAGAAACTATCATCCGGCGAACCGCTGTTACACGCTCGTCTTTAAAGAACATATGTTCGGTTCTTGCTAAGCCTATTCCTTTGGCTCCAAGACTTCGTGCAAGAGATGCATCTTCAGGAGTTTCGGCATTCGCTCTAACTTCCATGCTTTCGAAACTGGCAACCCATCGCATAAAGGTTTCATATTCTTCGCTTAGTACAGGAGGATGCATTTCTCGTTGGCCCAGCATGATAATTCCTCGGGTGCCATCAATCGAAATCCAATCGC
Organism: Balneolaceae bacterium; assembly: GCA_017643365.1. GTDB lineage: Bacteria > Bacteroidota > Rhodothermia > Balneolales > Balneolaceae > HXMU1420-13. The sequence continues at coordinate 164,555 of JAEPNO010000007.1, forward strand.
CTTCATTCACGGTTATTTCGCCATTGGTAAACGACTTGTTTTTGTAGTTGATAACGATGTCGCTGCAACCGGCTACACAAGGTTTCCCCCAACCACGGGCAACCACAGCTGCGTGAGAGGTCATGCCGCCACGTGAGGTTAAAATACCTTCAGCCGACGACATTCCGCCCACGTCTTCCGGACTGGTTTCGATGCGTACTAAAATCACCATTTCGCCATTTTCTGCCGCTTTTTCCGCTTTTTTGCTACTGAAAACAACTTTACCCACAGCCGCTCCAGGTGATGCCGGTAAACCATGGCCTAAAATTTCTGTTTCTTTGATATCATCTACTTTAAACTGCGGGTGCAGTAATTGCTCGATATGCTCAGGATCTACCAATCCGGTTATGGCATCTTCTTTGTTAATCAAATTTTGATTCACTAAATCCACTGCAATCTTTACCGCAGCTGAACCGGTTCGTTTTCCATTTCTGGTTTGTAGGATGTACAACTTCCCTTCTTGCACGGTAAACTCGATATCCTGCATGTTTTTGTAATGCGCTTCTAACTTGCTGGTGTATCGGAAGAGCTCGTCGTATACCTCAGGCATTTCTTTTTTCATCTCAGAAATTGGCTCCGGAGTTCTAATTCCGGCCACCACATCTTCGCCTTGGGCATTTATCAAATACTCACCATACAGTTCATGCTCTCCGGTGGATGGATTTCGAGTAAAACAAACGCCGGTGGCACTGCTTTCGCCCATATTTCCATAAACCATGGCTTGTACATTTACGCCGGTACCCACCAATCCTGAAATGTGGCTGATTTCGCGATACTTAATTGCACGACTGCTGTTCCAGGATGAGAATACCGCATTTACCGCAAATTTGAGTTGTTCAACCGGATCTTCGGGGAACATATGCCCGGTATGCTTCCGATAAATTGCTTTATATCGATCGGTTAGAATTTTTAATTCTTCTGCCGAAAGATCGATGTCGTTATTTACCCCGGTTTCTGTTTTAAGATGATCAATCGCTTCTTCGAAATACTCGTGCGCAACGCCCATCACAACATCGCCAAACATATCTATAAAACGGCGGTAGCTGTCGTATACAAAACGCTCATTTCCCGTTTTTTTGATGAGTGCTTCAACCACGGTGTCGTTTATCCCAAGATTTAAAATGGTGTCCATCATACCCGGCATAGAAACAGCCGCACCTGAGCGAACTGAAATGAGTAAAGGATTAACGGGATCACCGAATTTTGAGCCTGTTTCCTTTTCGATGTGATGTACACCTTCAATAATTTGCTCGTACAACTTTTCCGGCCAGATCATCCCGTTTTCGATGGTATAAGCACATGCCTCTGTAGAGATGGTGAAACCCGGTGGCACCGGAATTCCTATATTACACATTTCAGCGAGATTAGCACCTTTACCCCCAATTAACTCTCGCATGTTTCTGTTTCCGTCGGTTACTTTACCAAAGCGGTATACAAAATGTTGATCGGCCATGATCATCCTCAATTATTAAATTTTAGTTTCCTCAATCGAGATTAGTGGTAAACAAAAAAGTACCTGCCATTAACCTCGGCTTAAGTATCACAAATGCTTATGAAGATAATATGTAGAGGGCGATATAGGGGGATTTCACTCAGCGGTAGAAATCTTTTCGCGGATTTTTTTATACAAGGTGTATGAGCTATATCCGATTAATAATGCAATAATTACGTACACCCACCAAGCAACATTCCGCCCGAAAATCAACACATATAATGCCGGCATTATAAAAAAGAAAAGCGTACTGATGACGGGAACATTTATTGCTTTTTGCTTGCGATGGTTACGTACAATCCACGCCATCGAACCGATATATGGTGGAATAGAGCCCACATAGAGAATGGCAAAAAGTATGGGATTCACGTTATGCTCTACACCCAATTCTTTTACAGAATCCCACAAAGTTAATATCCATTCACTCATCGGCAGGAGCGTCTACATGCTCAATTTTTCCGCGAACTTTTTTAATAGTAGAATATGCTCCAACGCCCACCATTGCCACTACAATCACATACACCCAAATAGGCACATTTCGTCCGGCAATAATTAAATACAAATACGACGAGATAAAAAAGAGCGTTGCCGAAAGTGACGGCAGAATAATCGACTTTCCTTTTTTGTAGTTTCGCACAATCCAAGCGATTGAAATTGTAAAAAATGGAATTGCTCCAACATAAATACTCCCAAAAATTATTGGATTTACTCCATAGTTTTCACCTAAACCTAGGAACCAAATTTTAATCGTTTCGAACAGTTCTACCATTAATTTTGTTGTTTAAATGATGTACAATATTTTTCAATTATTGAAGTAATTGTGAAATATTTTTGCTTGTAATAATACCACACATCTGTGAAAAGAGGCATAACAAAAATATCATATCTCATTTGGATCATCGCGATAGGCGGTTTCGTCGGGTCTACGATGCATTACCATAGCGAGAGCCTCCATTGCTTAGATCACGCTGAAGAGCAACACTACACCGAAAATGAGCAACTGTGTCCAATCGGGATAGTCAAAAAATCTCAATTAAGCACTACTGTAGACACTATTGAGACCATTTTCACAGAAATTGGCTTACTCAGCCAACCTCTTTATCTAATTCAAGCAGAATCCTTTTTTAATTATAAAAAGAATCGCGCCCCCCCTTCTTTGGTTTGACTCGGATTTAATAACACGCAATTCAGCGTAAACTCAACTTTATCTTTTTAAAGTTCATCAAGCCATGAACAACAAAACGTTATTCAATAATCTATTTCTATATTCAGTACTAGGAATTTTCATCACCGTAGCCGCATGCTCAAATTCTGTTACCGGCGGTGAAGACGAACACTCAGAACCTGAAGGTTTCCGACTTAAGCTAAGCGGCCAAACTATCGTAGAACAACTTCCTGATGAAGCTTTAACTGGCGGAATTACCGTTGAAGCTGGAGAAGAAACTGCCTTAATTTCGATTTTCTTTATCAATCATGATGGTGAAGAATTTCAACCCGATGGCGAAGAAGAAACCTTAGGTTACGAGTTCGCAGCTAGTGGAATTGCTGAGTCCGAACAACACAGCGAAGATGGTAAATGGAGCTTTCACGTACACGGAGAAACGGAAGGAAACACTACTCTACAACTTATGATCATGCACGACGGTCATTCTGATTTCGAATCTTTACCAATTCCGATAACAGTTACTGCAGCCGCAAAAAACAACTAATGTGAAAATATTTTTATTGTTTTTACTAAGCTTGTCGGAGATTTTATCTCCGACAAGTAATTCTATAACCGGTGTAGTAAAAGACGCTGAATCGGGTGAAACTATACCTTTTGTTTACCTGCATTTAGAAGAAATTCACCGCTCGGCTGTTGCAGATGCTAATGGAGCATTTGCAATCAATAACGTGCCTAGTGGCGAGTATACCCTCACAATACATCATCTTGGTTATCGAACTCAAAGCCAGAATATTACCATCGGCATAGATTCTGAAGAAGCCGATCTAGAACTGGAAATCAAACTTCAACCTTCAACTTTTAGCTCTCAGGCAATTGAAGTACGTGCCGACCGAGATGCAACTTCTGGCTCGAATCTTGAACACGCTTCTCAAAAATTTTTCGGCTCCGATCTTCGTCGGGATTTGGGGTCAACACTAGCTCAAACGCTTTCAAATTTACCGGGCTTTGATCAAAGAACTATGGGCAGTGCTCCGGGCCGACCCGTTATTCGTGGGCTAGGAGACGAGCGAGTAGTTATTTTGCAAGATGGGATCACATCGGGCGATGTATCTGCACAATCAGGCGATCATGCCGTAACCATCGATCCGGTTTCGGCACAAGAAGTAGAGGTTGCCAGAGGTCCGGCAGCATTACAATATGGTGCTAATGCAATTGGAGGCGTGATTAATGTAGTTCGGAATCATATAGCAACCTCCATGCCTAATAAAACTACCGGAATAGCAACGCTAAACGGCGAAACGGTGAACTCAGGATTAACCGGAGCATTTAACCTTACAGTACCGGCAAAATCTTTAGTCTTTAATATCGACTTAAATGGGCGGTTAACTCAAAACACCCAAACCCCACAAGGTGAACTTGACAATTCATATTTCAGAAATACGAATGATGCGGCAGGTATAAGTTGGATTCACAATAACGGCTATGTTGGTGGTTCAATCGGTACATTTCGTAGCCATTATGGAATACCACCCGAACCAAATGGTCACCCGAATGGAGTGGATATCGAGATGAATAAATACCAGATCGTCCTTAAAACTGAATATGTGTTTAAGAGTGATTTACTTCGAACTTTTGAAGCCGATTATTCACTAAATAATTACAATCATAAAGAATTTGAATCCAGTAATGTAATTGGAACCGAGTTTGGGTTAGTAACTTCCTCGTTCAATGCAGTTTTAAAACATAACGGCATTTCAATTATTGATGAAGGCCGAATAGGAATCAATTTAGAATCTCTAGATTACGCTGTTTCCGGTGCTGGTACTCCGGCTTCAAATCAATATTCGTTTGCTGGTTTTGTTATTGAAGAAACCGATATTGGTGCCTTCCATCTTGAAGCAGGACTTCGCTTCGATTTTGTACGGAATGCACCGAAAGTAGAAAATCCGGATGCCAGAATAGGTGATATTCGAGCAAGAGATTTTATGGCATTATCAAGCTCGGTATCTGGTATTTATAATATAAATTCACGTTTGAGTACCGGAATTACGTTACTTCATAGCTTTCGGGCACCATCCTTAGAAGAATTATATTCGCTGGGTCCTCATCTTGCCAGTTATTCCTACGAAATAGGAAATCCCGAACTCGATCCGGAGCGAGGTCTAGCTAAAGAGCTTTTTATACGTTACAACGGCAACCGAACTCTATTTGAAATTGCAGGTTATCATAATGGATTTTCGAACTACTTATATGCGCAAAATACAGGGCAAAGAAATAATCGGTTTCCAAACCTAAACGATTATCAATTTATTGGCACCCAAGCAGAATTATATGGGTTTGAGCTTTCAGCCGAGCAGCAACTTTCTAAGCAACTATTAATTAACGGCTCGATGAGTTATACCATTGGAAACAGAGACAGCACAGTTACAAATAATGGTAGTATTTCAAATATCGAGCGGCCTCTAGCTCAAGTTCCTCCCTTCAAAGCCAAATTAGGCATTACATATGCTAATACTGAATTTGAATTCGGTACCCGATATCGATTTGCTGCCGAACAACAAAGAACCGGTGAATTTGAGACTTCTACCCCATCGTATTCTATTGTCGATATTTTTGCTCAATATAGAATCAGTTCCGGCGCTCTGTTACACACCTTCTCTTTGAACATATCTAACTTGCTCGATGAGACTTATTATAATCACTTATCCAGAATAAAAGATATTAGGCCAGAAGCAGGCAGAAATATTTCGTTGCTTTACCGATTGTACTTTTAACAAAAAAAAGCCACGGTTCTTCATGCCGTGGCTTTAGCTTAGGTTCAGCTTAAGGAGTGACTAGTTGACTAACTGTAAGTGATTAAAGATGCTCTCTCAACACAAACAAGAGAATCGCGCCGTTACATTGTTACAGTTTTTTTTAAAAAAAATTCGTTTTAGTTTAGTATTGAAACCTAAATCTGTATAATTCATTAGTTTGAAAGTTACATTAATCAGAATTTTAGTCGTAATTGTTGCCCTTTTTATAAATTCTTGTAATACCCTTAAAGAAATTGTGAGCGCCGAAAAACCACAACTTTCGGTTCAAGATTTTAAGATTGATCAACTTTCATTGAGTAATATTGATCTATTATTTGATATTAAAATCGACAACCCTAACCCACTTTCAGTTTCTATTAATAATTACGATTACTCTTTGGTGATCGCCGATCAGCAATTTGTTTCTGGCACGCAAAGCTTACAAACTACTGTTGCTGCTTCTTCATCCAACATTGTTCAAATTCCTGTTTCATTCGGCTATCAAGAGTTATACGATACCTTCAAACAAATTAGCGACCAGGAAGAAACAGAATTTACCTTCGAAGGAATGATTGCGGTTGATGTACCGATTCTTGGTCTTCTTGAGATTCCGTATTCCCAAACAGGGAAACTTCCTGTTGTTAAACGCCCGGGAATCCGAGTTAGTAAAATGAGGGTGAAAAGTATTTCGATATCTAAGATTGCACTAGATTTTGATTTCGAAATCGAAAACCCGAATGCTTTCGATATCGAGCTCAGTAATTTTTCGTACGATTTGGCTATTAACCGATTAGATGCAATTACCGGCAGTATTTCTGAACAGGTTGGTATTGGCAGTAAATCTTCAAATACGATAACCATTCCGTTAGAAATAAATGTATTGCAAGCCGGAATGGGTTTTTATCGAGCAATTTCGAACAAAGAACCTATCGATGTAAATTTTTCAGGTAGCACTACTCTTGGAACCGATTTACCTTATTTTAAAGCCTCAACATTTAACTTCGACCGAAGCGGTTCGGTTGATTTACCAGATTAACTTTTCGTTTGATTTACCAAAGTTATTTATCCACACCCATCGGGTTTTTAAGAATTCTCTCAAATGGCAGCGCCATCACAGAAATAAAATTTATGGATACCGATGGTCCTGAAGACCCAGATATCCACACCGAATCGGCCCGAACACAATTACAGGAATATTTTAATGGTTCACGTAATTCGTTTCATTTAACGCTGGAGCCGGACGGCACCTCGTTTGAGCATCACGTTTGGGAACAATTGCAACATATAAAATGTGGCTCCACTGCAAGTTATGGGCATATTGCCTCCAAAATTGGTGATAATAATAGTGCTCAGGCTGTTGGCGCCGCAAATGGTAAAAATCCTATTGCTATCGTAATTCCTTGCCATAGAATTATTGGATCAAATAACGATTTAACCGGTTATGCCGGCGGCATCCATCGAAAAGAGTGGCTACTAAAACACGAAGGCGCACTGTTATTATAAAAAACTTTTACGCTGCCCCATTCTTTGATTTTTATACTTTCTTGCTTCACAAATCTAATGCTATGAAAAAACTTTTTTCTGCTCTTTTCTTACTGATGTTTACGGTAACCTTAAATGCGCAAATGTCGGATGCACCACCTCGTGCTGAAGGCGAAGGACCGTTCGATCGCCTATTAATTCGAGGAGTGCATCTGATTGATGGTACCGGATCGCCAGCTACCGGCCCTGTGGATATTGTTGTTGAAGGGAATAAGATTGCACAGATACGAACCGTGGGTTATCCCGGTCTTCCTATTAACGAATCCCGACGCCCACAGGCCGACGAAAACACTCGCGAAATAGATGCAGAAGGCATGTATTTACTACCTGGCTTCATCGACATGCATGCACATACGGGTGGCGGTGCACAAGGAACTACGCCTGATTATGTATACAAACTTTGGCTGGCTCATGGAATTACCACGATTCGTGAACCGGGTTCTTTTAACGGAATGGATTGGACGATTCGCCACCGTGAAATGAGTGATAAAAACGAAATAACGGCTCCAAGAATCTCAGCTTGGATTGGATTTGGACAAGGCGCCGATGGGCCGATTATAAACGCAGCTCAAGCTCGTGATTGGGTTAAAATGATTGACGATCGCGGTGCGGATGGCATCAAATTTTTTGGCGCATCTCCTGAAGTATATGCTGCTGCTATTGATGAAGCCAACAAACGTGGTTTAGGAACAATGACCCATCACGCTCAGACACGTGTGGTTTACAATGATGTACTGCAATCAGCGCGATTGGGACTAACAAGCATGACCCACTGGTATGGGCTGCCGGAGTCGATGTTTGACGACAAGATCATTCAGGATTACCCACTCGATTACAATTACAACAATGAACAACACCGATTTGAGGAAGCCGGAAAACTTTGGGCGCAAGCTGCAAAACCGGGCTCTGAAACATGGAATAGCGTGATGAATGAGTTGGTTGAGCTTGATTTTACGCTCAACCCAACCTTCACCATTTATGAAGCGAGTCGCGATCTTATGGCTCAACGTCGTGCTGAATGGCACGAAAAATATACTCTTCCATCACTTTGGAGGTTTTATGCACCAAGCCGTATCTCGCATGGATCATATTGGTTGGATTGGGGCTCCGAACAGGAAATTGCCTGGAAAGATAATTATCGTCTTTGGATGCAATTTGTGAATGAATTTAAAAACAAAGGCGGTCGTGTTACTTTAGGTTCCGATGCCGGCTACATCTATAAATTATATGGCTTTGCCTATATACAAGAAATGGAATTAATGCGTGAAGCCGGATTCCATCCTCTTGAAATTTTTCAATCTGCATCGCTCAAAGCTGCTGAAGTGCTTGGACGTGATCATGAACTTGGAACTATTGAAGTTGGCAAACTAGCCGATATGGTTCTGGTTGATGCAAATCCAATGGCCAACCTGAAAGTGCTATACGGAACCGGGGCAATTCTTGTAGACGAGCAAAATGAAGTTCAACGTTATGGTGGGATTGTTTACACCATTAAAGACGGAATTGTGTTTGATGCAAAACAATTACTTCGAGATGTAGAAGAGATGGTAAACGCTGCTAAAGCCGAAGAATCGTTCGAAATTAAACAACCAGGTCTCGATTACTAAACTTATATTTTATTCATCATCTTTTAAAAATCATCATGAGAATACTATTTATCGGGGTACTATTTGCGTTAGTATCATCAACAGCGTACGCACAACTTGAGGGTTTTTCGCTGGGTGGAAATATTATTGGAAACCAAATTTCCAGTGAATATGAACTTTCTGAAAAAGCCTCGGTTCGCCTCGATCTGGGATTTGTTATTTCGGACGTATCCACATTTACCCTAAATCCGGAGTTACACTTTCACAAAGGCAATAACGCCGTAAATATTGGTGAAGCCGGAATAATGATGCCCTACCACGGTCCGGGTTTAGTTATTGTTGTTGGGGATGTTGAAACGGTAGTGGCCGCAGAATTTGTTTGGGGACTAGAGTTTGACATAACCGATATGCCTTTTGAAGTGTTTATTGATGCGGGTCCGTATATTCAGTTCGACCCTACATCAGCAATAGCGTTGTCGAGCTCGTTCGGGGTTCGTTATAAATTTTAAGTGATTAAGTACGTTCATCATCCATGAAATGGCACGCCCGTAGAGATTCCCGAAAAATTCATCGAGTAGGAGCAATTGTAGTTGCCCTCCCCTTTCTCATTGTACTGATAACAGGCTTACTGTTACAGCTTAAGAAAGATGTAGCCTGGATTCAGCCTGCCAGTCAAGAAGGTGTATCTACAATACCAACCCTCTCTTTCGATGACATACTCGAAATTACCAAAACCGTACCTGAAGCCGAGGTTAGCACCTGGGATGATATCGACCGATTAGATGTCCGCCCCGATAAAGGCATGGTGAAAGTACGAGCGGTAAATCATTGGGAGATTCAAATCGACACCCAAACAGGCGATATCCTTCAAGTTGAATACCGCCGTTCGGATATTATAGAAGCCATGCACGACGGCTCTTGGTTTGCAGATGCAGCCAAATATTGGATTTTCCTTCCGGCCGGTATCATCGTACTTGTTCTATGGATTACCGGCATTTATATGTATTTCATCCCGGCATTAAACCGTCGTCGAAATGCAAAACGAATGTCTGAAATAAAGTCGAAATCGGTTGACGACGAGAATCCTTTGTAAGTCATTCCCTTCCAATTAGTTGATTGCTCAGCTATCAGACTTCATGATTTTTGATCTTCAAATAATGACCAATCTAATAAGTAGATAGATGGTTTTACGATGAATCTGTAGTTAAAAACAGGTTAGGTTTTTTGTTCGTGAATAATTATTTCAGTTACTTCTTGCTGAATAACTTATCTCACCTTTCCTATGAAAAAATCTTTGAATACAAATTTTCTGGTCACTCTATTCATTTGTTCTTTTTCATTTTTAGCAAATGAACTATATGCTCAATCTGTTTCAATAGGTGCAGGTAGCTATAGTACAGTTACACCAGCCGGTAAAAATGAACCTCAAACTCAATCGGGGCAGCCAGCCATTCCAAGAGTTTCAACAGAATTTAACCAGCTGGTTAACACTAACGACTATTGGAGCAATTTGATTTTCCCCTATCGCGAGAATAATCATTTGAACGACGTTCCAGCTCATCCCGTAACTCTTTTTTCAAGTGAAAATGGATTTAATATAGGATATCTCAATACAAACCTTAGTGTAGATAACTACTACTACTACTCCGCCAGAAATAATATTGTTGTAAGTATTGCCGGCCTTAGTTCAAACAGAACCTCTACTCATAGTTACGGTGATTGGACCTTTTCTGCAAAGCTGGAATATGAAAATGCTTCGTTAGTTGCCACAACAGGCCACGGATTGCCTTACACATACTTTGATGTTGATGGTGGAGATATTCAGGTAGCTTCTGATTCAACTTTTAACATCTGGCATAATGTAGACGAGGTTATTGGTTTATCTATGGCAGGTGTCCACTACGGTTTATTTGCCCCAAATGGATCGAGTTGGACCGGAACTGACACGCTTACTTCTTCTTTAAACAACAAAGGATTTCTTTCTGTAGCAATTCTTCCTGATTCTACCAGCGAAACCCTCGAGTATTATAGAAGTCATGCCTATGCTCAGGTTACAAATAGTGTTGTAGAGTGGGATTATGATGAGTTTAGCTCTGATTTAACATCCACATTTACCTATGAAACTGTATTAATAGATTCTGCTGATGGAAATTCAAGTGAAACACTAACGGCACTTTATCGGCATCAATGGTTAAACACCTCAGATATCCTAACTAACTACACATATGTATCTCCTCGTGGTACGATGAAGGTATTCGAAGGTAATTCGTTTTCTACCACATCCCGATTTTCCGGTATCTTGCCAACTTTGCCTGATTTAGGAGATTACGACAGAATTCAACTACTCGAATATGTAAAAGAAATAGCTAATGAGATCTTGCCCATTTCAGATACTTACAATAATGGAAAACAAATGGGACGTTTTGCTGAAGTGGTTCATATTGCTGATCAACTTGGTGCCATTGCCGAACGTGATTATTTACTTTCTGAATTAAAAACACGCCTTGAAGACTGGTTTACAGCAGGTGGTGAACAGCAGTATTACTATAACGATACTTGGAATACATTAATTGGTTATCCTGATAGTTTCGGTTCTGCCAAAGAAATCAATGACCATCATTTTCATGCAGCATATGCTATTCGAGCAGCTGCTACCATAGCTCAATATGATAGTGTTTGGGCTTCTCAAGATAATTGGGGAGGAATGGTGAATATGTTGATTAGAGATGCTAATAACTGGACCCGTAATGATGAATTATTTCCTTTTCTAAGAAATTTCGACGCCTATGCAGGGCATGCATGGGCTTCAGGGCATGGCGATTTCAATTTCGCAGGACTAATACCGGGTAATAATCAGGAATCGAGTTCAGAATCTATGAATTTTAATTCCTCTACAATTCTTTGGGGTGAGATAACGGGGCAAGATGAAATCAGGGATTTGGGAATTTTCTTGTACACCAACGAAAATGCAGCTATAGACCAATATTGGTTCGATGTGGATAATGAAGTGTTCCCTGAAGATTTTCCTCACAATGCTATTGGCAGAGTCTGGGGATCTTCAGGTGATCATAACACCTGGTTTGGAAGCGATCCGGAATTTATTCATGGGATAAACTTTCTGCCTATTAATGCGGGATCATTTTATCTTGGGAAAAACCCTGCCTATATCATTGAAAATTATGACGAAATAGTTGCTGAAAGAGGTGGCCAACCAATACACTGGAAAGATGTATTCTGGCAATACCTGGCAATGTCGGATGCCGATCTTGCGCTCTCTTACTATAATGCAGATCAAGGTTATCAACCTTTTGATGGTGAATCACGTGCTCATACTTTGCATTGGTTACATAATATTAGCAAAATGGGACAGTTCAATACTGAAGTGACTGCAGACATACCTATCTATGCTGTTTTCGTAAATGATGCCGGTGATACTACTTACACAGCATATAATGCTGCATCAGCAGATTTGACGGTACATTTTTCGGATGGCTTCTCTTTTATTGTCCCTGCCAAAACGTTAAAAGCACATCGAACCGTTGATTTAAGCAATAATATTCCGCCAGCACCAGAACCAACAAAAGATTCTGAGCTCGTGATGTCCATTTTCAGTGATAGTTATGCAAGTTTTGTGGATGCGGATTTTAACCCAGATGAAGGTCAAGCCACAGTTGCTACCCTTGAAATATTTGAGGGAAATAACGTTTTGAAATACGAAAATCTTGATGTTCAATCCATCTTGTTACAGAACTCTATAAATATCAGTACAAGAGATACTTTTCATGTGGATTTATACACCAACAATCCTACAGCCTCGAACCTTCAAGTTGCACTACAAAGCACTGATGACTCAGAAATAATTTACGATTTTGGGATTTCTGATAGCAGCTGGCAATCCCTTAAAATACCTCTTGGCGATTTTATAGGAGCTTTCGATGCCACCAAATTGCAAAAGATAAAAGTTATGGCAAACAGTAATATTGGCACTCTTTATCTGGATAATATATTTTTCAGTGGTGATGAACCTGTGCAAATTGGGCCTGCAGAAGCAGCTCCTACCCCAGTTTTAGATCAAGAAAATGTTCTTTCAATTTTTAGTGATGTTTATCAAAACTTATCAAATACCAACTACAACCCAAATTGGGGACAAGAAACACAGGTTTCATTTGTTGAAATTGATGGTAACAACACACTGAAATACACCAATCTAAACTATCAGGGCTCTGAATTTGAGAACCCGATAAATGTTGCTGATATGGAGTGGATTCATCTTGATTATTGGACGAGCAACTCTACAGAATTAAAAGTTTACCTTATTAGCCCCGGTCCGCTTGAAACCTCATTTGAAATAGACGTTAAGCAAAACGATTGGCAAAGTATTGATATTCCTTTATCTGAGTATGTAGATGTTGTGAATTTATCGGAAGTGTTTCAATTGAAAATTGAAGGCAACGGAACCATCTTTTTTGATAATCTATATTTCGCTAAACCCTCTGAATTATCTACTGCTCCAACTCCTATTCACGATTCAGATAAAGTAGTATCGCTATTCAGTAATCATTACGAAAATATTGTTGTTGATACATGGTCGGCTCCATGGGATCAGGCTGATGTTGAAGATGCAACCATTCAAGGTGATGATGTAAAACTCTACACCAATGTAAATTTTGCGGGTATAGAGTTTTTCAGAACAGATCAAATCGATGGAACCGACTTAACCCACCTTTATTTTAATTTATGGACTGAAGATCCAATTGACAGTACTACGAATTTCAAAGTAAAACTAGTCGATTTCGGCGCCAATGGTTCTTTTGGTGGTGGTGATGATGTTGAACATGAACTAACCTTTGATAAAAGCACGACCGAAGGTTTTGAAAGTAAATCATGGATAATTTTTGATATTCCACTAAACGACTTTGTAAACATGACCACAAGGGCGAATTTGTCTCAACTGCTCTTCGTTTCCAGAAGTTCTATTGATGATTTCTATCTGGATAACCTTTATTTCTACACCGGTGACGCAACAAATGCTGAAATTAATGAGGAAATGGAGATTCCTGTTCATCTCGAATTACAGCAGAATTATCCGAATCCCTTTAATCCTTCAACAAATATTGAGTTCAGTATTCCTAATCCATCTAATGTAAAATTATCAGTGTTCAATGCTATTGGACAGCATGTAGGTACATTAATAGATTCGCAATTATCGCCCGGCTCTTATTCTGTAGAATGGGATGCTTCAGGTGTTGCAACGGGAATCTACTTTTATCAATTACGTACAGCAGAACAAGTAATAACTAAACAAATGTTACTTATTAAGTAGCAAAGCATGTAGTAATAATCATCTAAAGAGTATCAAATCGTGATACTCTTCGTATTGCTGTTTTAAGATATTATCTCTTAATTCATCAAAAAATCATTGATGAAATTCATTCTAGCTTTTCTTTCTCTGTTGATGTCATTTCAACTGGCGAACTTTTACCCTGAGCATCAAGAACAGGATCACAATGAATTCAATACTCAGAATGGTTCGATTAAAGGCACCGTTCAGCTAGCTAGTAAGTCTCGTGGGGTACGCTCCGGTGGTGGTTTGTATGGACGATCAGCACTAAGCACTTCTCAGGCTGTGTCTACCGATTCTGTGTTGGTGATACTTTCCGGAGATCAAAACTCACTAGAAAGCAACGCCGATTTCGCTATTCTCAATCAATTCGATCGCAAATTTCAGCCTGGCATTCTACCTGTTGAGCTCGGTCAAACTGTTCGAATTACAAATTCCGATCCCGTTTATCATAATGTGTTCAGCTTAACCAGTCCCCACAAATTTGATGTAGGTCGGAGACCGAAAGGCGAGCATTTTGATGTTGACTTCGATAAGCCCGGAATGGTGGATGTATTTTGCGATATACATTCGAACATGCACGCTATTATTTATGTATTGCCTCCCAACACATTGCAATGGAAGAAAATTGCCGGCGGGGAAACTTTTGAGTTCGACCAAATTCCACCTGGCACCTTTACCCTTACTTTCTATGCTATGGGCTATAGTGAAGTTGAGCGATCGGTAAACGTAACTTCCAATCAGATTGCTGATGCCGGCATCATTACGCTAAATCAATAACCATGAATATCGAGTTCCTAAGCCTCCGATGGAAGATTCTAGCCGGATTCGTAAGCCTGGTTTTCGTAATCGTGCTAAGTTTACTACTTAGTTTAGGATCTCTTGTGGAACATCGCATCCGCGAAGATATTGATCAAAACTTTGTGGAAGCCGGTCGAGTATTCGAACGCATTCAGGAAATACGATTTCGTCAACTTCGCCAAACTGCCCTGTTATTGGCCGAAACACCCAGTTTAAAGGCTGCCATCACCACAGCAGATACAAATACGGTAAACGATATTATTCGCGAGGATTTACTTCCGCTGCTTGATTTCGACCCCATTATCCCCGATTCGCTGATGCCAGAATCTTTTTTCTCGAATCCTGATTCGGCAGGTTTATTACTTATTGCAGACAAACTCGGTAAACCGCTTGGTCGGCTTTCTTCCACGC
This sequence comes from Balneolaceae bacterium, assembly GCA_017643365.1. Lineage (GTDB taxonomy): Bacteria > Bacteroidota > Rhodothermia > Balneolales > Balneolaceae > HXMU1420-13. Next base: position 179,727 of record JAEPNO010000007.1, read on the forward strand.
CTCTACCTACTTTTTCTATCGCTGATCGTGCCGGAGTTACCGAAGCATTGAACGGTTTTTTCCCAGCTCAATCGTACATTTGGGCAGAAAACGCACGGTATTTTAACGTAATCACCATGCCCATTTTTGCCGGATTTAATTCCTTAGGCACCGTGAGTTTTGGGCTTCCAATCCGACAGGAAGAAGCCAATCAATTATCGAAAGATATTGGTATGGATGTGATCTTTTTTGTGGATGACGCCATGATCGCTAATACCTTCGATGCACTTTCTCCTTCCGATCAAGAAATATTGGAGCAGAGCATTCACACTTCTAGTTTTAACGTGTTGCAAATGAATGAGGCGGCAACATCAGAAATTGTGATCGACCATGAACAATGGCTGATTTACCTCGCTCCCATGTTTAACGACAATGCCTCTTTTTCGGGAATTAAAGGATATTTTGGTATCGCTAAATCGCTGGATGAGGCCTTGTTGCCACTCCAAAATCTGCAATTATTGATTTTTGGAATTGGCTTACTTGCCGTAATTGCGGCCATTGGAATAAGTGTATTAATCACAAAAAGAATAACCCGACCGATTTATTTATTAGTGGAAGGAGTTCAACGCGTAGAAAATGAGGATTTCAGTCAGCCTGTTCCGGTTACTTCTCAAGACGAAATCGGGACGCTAACCAAGGCTTTCAATCATCTGGTAGAAAACCTTCAAGAGCGCTTGCTGATGCTTAAATTTGTGTCTACAGCAACGCTGGATGCCATCAAAAAAGACCTTACTCGCATCGAACCCGGTGGCGAACGGCGAGATATCACCGTTTTCTTTTCTGATATTCGTGGATTTACTTCCTGGAGCGAAAAACATACTCCCGAACAGGTCATCGACATGCTAAACAATCTGCTGAGTTTTCAAGCCGAGATTGTGCAGGAACTTGGCGGCGATGTCGACAAGTTCGTAGGCGATGAATTAGTTGCTGTTTTTCAAGGTCCGAAGAAAGATCAACTTGCGGTACAAGCGGCTATTCAAATTCAGCAACAGTTACCAAGTATGCTAAGCAAAGGGCAGGATAACCTAGCAGTTGGGATTGGAATTAATTCCGGTGAAGTAGTTATGGGAGCCATGGGCAGCGAAAATCGAATGGATTACACCGTTTTGGGCACCACGGTAAATCTCGGCGCACGGCTTTGTTCAGCGGCAGATAAACATCAAATCCTAATTTCGGAAGCCGTGTTTCTGAATCTTGAACGTAAAATTAGTGCACTAAAACTAGAATCCATTCAGGTAAAAGGCATTTCAGAACCGGTACAAATTTTTGAAATAGAATGGCAGAATCAACAAAAATCCATCGGTGTTTCATAGGAGATTCATTATGAAGAAAACAATCGTCAGTTCATTTCTGATCGCATTAATCGCAGTAATATCATTGCCCGCTCAGATTAGTATTTCCGGTTTGGCCGACTTCGAAATTCGATATGCCGGCGATGATTCATCACCTTATATCAATCAAACACCCGGTAAAGGACTTTCAATTTTTACTCCAAATCTTAGGCTGTTTTTTCAGGGCGACATCAACGATTCCTGGTTCGTAAACGCCGTTCTTCAGGCCGATCATTATTCCGGAAAGGAATTAAGTGATCCTTTTTTCTCTGTATTTAATATTAATTGGACTCCCAATCTAGATTCCGATTTACTACTTACCGCCGGGCGATTTATAATCCCTTACGGTTCATACAGTCAGCGTTTTTTATCTTTTGATAATCCATTTGTGCATTTACCTCTCTCGCATGCCACCGGTTTTCCAATAAGCAAAAACTTCGGTTTTATTGGCGATGGAAGATATGATCCAAATGAAGTAGTTAATTTTTATAACACCAACGAAATGGGTGCTACCATGGTGTATCAGCGCATGTACACGCAAGGTATTCAAGCTGCGTATGCTTTTGGTGATGCAGATCGAATCCGAACCAAACTTGCGATAACACATGCTCCTGCCTCATCGCATGCCGATTTTGGCAATGGTGAGACCTTAGCTTTTACAGGAAGGCTGGAACTTCAACCCGTGGTTTGGGCAACGCTTGGGTTATCTAAAAGTCAGGGAACATTTCTTCAAAATAATGCAGCTAGCGATTCTTTGTTGATTTATGATTTATCATCCTACGAACAGGATTTAGTGGGGGCAGATTTGAGTCTGAACTATCAGTATTACACGCTAAATCTGGAATGGAATCAAAGCTTTTGGAAAGCTCCCTATTATGATAAAGATGTTTCCACATCAACATCTCCGCAAACCGGAAAAGCCACCATCGATCATTATTCTATCGAGTTAATTTATGACACCCCTTTTGTTGTTGGCGGACATTTTGCAATGAGATACGAACATATGACTCCCGGAGAAATCGAGATATATGAACGCGATAATTCGGATCTGAAAATCAACCAATCTTTTACTGATTTCACGTACTCCCGGACCAGGTTGGAATTCTCTGCAGGATATAAACTCGATCGAAATATTATACTGAAAGGATCTTATCTATTATCTAAAAATGATGGCGCAGAATTAGACGATAATGTTGTTACACTGCAATTAAGTGTTCTGTTTTAATTACTATTGTACTTGATATTCTCTGTCTAAGTAAAAAATACGGTTCCTATCTCATCGGTTTTTCAAGTAATTCAGATGATCGCACCTTGTATTTTTTTAAAAAACAAAGGTAAAATTCACACCGGTTTTTTAAATATAATCTGCAATTTTTGATATTGCATTAGATGTTATTCGAACGTACTTTGTATTTAAAAGTACTTTCTATGAAAACAGAACAGAATCATCTTCAAGATATCGCTGAGATACGTTCCATCATGGAGCGATCCACAAAATTTTTCTCACTTTCCGGCTTAGCAGGGGTATCAGCGGGAATATTTGCGCTAGCCGGTGCTGGCATTGTGTATACTCAATTCGGTTTTAATCCGGATAGCTTAACCTACACTGTGGATGCAGAAACCGGTAGAAACGTAATTTTGATTGCCTTTGGTGTTTTGTTTTTAGCGATGAGCTCAGCCGCGTTTTTATCGCAAAGAAAAGCTTCAAAAAGTAACGAAGTGCTTTGGTCCTCCCCCGCACGTCGGCTTTTAGCCAATGTTGCCATTCCGTTATTTTCTGGCGGGTTATTTGCGTTAATCATGCACTTTTATGGTTACAGTGGTTTTCTGATTCCGATCACCTTAATTTTTTACGGACATGCATTAGTTTCAGCCGGCTCGTACACATACAACGATCTAAAAGTATTGGGTGTACTATTTATCATTTTAGGATTAATGAGCGTTGTATTTATTCAGTACAGCTTGATTATCTGGTGCCTTGGTTTTGGACTTTCTCACATAATCTATGGTGTTTTCATGCACATTAAATACGAGCGGTGAGTAATGTGAAGGTATCCTTCAATGATTTACATAAAGCCTTCGAAAATCGGGTCAGGCTTGGCATCATGTCGGCTTTGGTAGTGAACGATCATCTCGATTTCAATTCATTAAAAGAGTTGCTAGAGGTCACAGATGGCAATCTTGCCACTCACTTAAAAAAGTTGGAAAAGGAAGATTTTATCCGCGTGGAAAAAACATTTATCGATCGCAAACCAAACACTAAATACCTTGCAACGAAAGAAGGAAAACAAGCTTTTACCCAACATTTAAATGTGATGGAACAAATCATCAATCAGCAAAAATGAATTCGATTCTGTAACAACCCAAAAAAATTTAGCTATTCACTTTGTAATTAAAAGTGCTTTCTAAAATTATTAAACTTAACTTAAATAAAACGGTGATCCCTATGGAAAACTCATCTAAACTAAAATCAATAATCACTTCTCCCTCATCGCTATCAGAAGCCGTAATTGCTCCGGCAGTTGGTGCTTTTTTGATCATTATGATTCCACTTATAGCTATGCAATTTACAAGCGAAGTGGTTTGGACGACCTCCGACTTTATCATTGCATGGACCATCCTATTTTCGATTGGTTTTGCATTTCAGGCAATTGGCAAGCGAGCCAAAAATAGTAGCTACAAATTTGCTACCGGCATAGCTGCATTTACAACCTTATTTGTGATCTGGTCGAATCTGGCGGTTGGAATTATCGGGAATGAGGATAATCCACTAAACTTGATGTATTTCGGTGTGGTTTTGTTGATGGTGTTCGGTTCTTACATCGCGCAGTTAAAAGCCAAGGCTATGTCGAAAGTGTTATTTGCTTCAGCTGTATTGCATGCTCTTGTTAGTATTATCGGATTATCTATTTTCAGTACTCAGAACCCGGGCTATACCATTGTAAATATTGCAATCATTAATGTTGTATTAGTAACAATGTGGGCTGTATCCGGATTGTTGTATGGCAAAGCATCTGAAGTGGTAGATTAATTAAATAGGTTGCATTAATGTTTCGGTAGAATTTAATTGATCTTAGTTATGCAATCTCTATTCATATAAAATTCTCGGTTCCAGAATTTCAACAAACCTCAATGGCTATGAAAATTCAATATCTCGAAATAGTTTCGAACGACGTTCAAGCTGTATGCGATACCTATTCAACCATTCACAGTGTAACTTTTAGCGAACCAGTTGAAGGTTTAGGAAATGCGCTAACAACCACTCTCTCCGATGGAAGCATGATAGGTGTTCGCAAACCAATGCATGAAACTGAAGTGCCCACAATTCGACCTTATTGGTTAGTTAAAGATGTTCAAAAAGCCTACGATTTAGCATTGAATTCCGGGGCAACTGAAGCTCATCCTCCATTAGAAATTCCGGGGATAGGCAAGTTTGCCATTTATATTAATGGTGATATTATGCAGGGACTCTGGCAAAATATCTAGTCTTTACAATGATCAAGAATCTAAATATCCACACTGAATCATCAGTTGATGAACAGGCAATTCGAGAGCTTATCATAAAAGCATTTGATAATCACCCATTCAGTAATCAAACCGAACATTTGATTGTGGATGAACTTCGAAAACAAGATTCGTTAAGCATCTCGTTGGTTGCGGAAATAGAATCGGAAATTATTGGACACATAGCCTTTTCAGAAATTCTAGTAAATGAGCAACATGTTAATTGGTATGGACTGGCACCTGTTTCTGTGCACCCAAAGTATCAGAATCGTGGGGTTGGTTCTGCCTTAATTAAAGCCGGTTTAGAGCAATTAAAAGAACTTGGAGCAAATGGGTGTGTACTTGTCGGTGAACCCGATTATTACACCCGTTTTGGCTTTAATCATCAAGACAAATTGACTTTTGAAGGTGTGCCTCTTCAATATTTTCTGGCATTGTCGTTTGAAGAAGAAATTCCAGAGGGCGAGGTTAGCTATCATTCTGCTTTTACAAAACATGGGTGATAGATTACAGGCATTTAAATAAAAAAAGCCCTCCATAAAGTAGGCTTCTCTGTTATGTCCCATCTTATTTAATTAATGAATAGTATTTACTTCAGATACTTTCCTTACAGAATAAGTTCAATTTTGAACCAGAGGTTTGGAAGGAGAGTTAAACAAATTAAATCATAAGTGAACGCTCTTTGCCTTTTTCCAAAGTGTTTGATCCCCTTCTTTTAGCACTTCAAGCAACAGTTCTTTTTCGCGTAAATACACTTTTGCAAATCCCGGATCGTATTCCATAATACTCGATGTATTCGAAATGATATCTGCTAATTTTATGGTTTTGGCTTCAGGCGAGGCATTAGCAGTATGCTGGCAATCAATCGCCTTTCGTGTTTTACGATTACCATCTTCTGGCTTACTAACGTCGGTGAGCATTTCAACCAGATCGCCAATTTCATGCCCAAACTCGGTATAAATAACATCGAGTGAAATGGGTGTATCTTCCACTACATCGTGCAACCAAGCAGCCGCTACCATTGCATCGGTATGCGGAACCGATTCTACGATTCGGGCAACCTCAGCAGGGTGAACAATGTAAGCTTCGTTAGTGTACTTTCGCCGTTGATCTATGCTGGCATGTGCCTTGGTGGCAAAGATTCTGGCTTTCTCAATAATATTATTTTCTGAAGATCTGCTCATATTGATTCAAACTTATCGAAGTTCATTAAAACAAAAAAGCCCTCCGTAAAGAGGGCTTTTCTGTTTCTGTAAATAAATGAGTAATTGTTAGAATCCTTGTAGGATCATCACTGCATTTTGAATAAAACGCGATGGTCCAACCCAAAACATACGATATTGGGTATTGTCTAAGATCATCACAACGTGACCTCGACCCATATCATCCACCACAGCAAACGCATTGCCTGCAGCTTGTTCTTTGTTTTCGGCAGATGCATAGCCCGAAGCTAATACCTCATCAGCATCTTTATAGTAATAACCCACAGTATGGAATCTCTCGTTTGGCACAATCGCGCTCGAACCAAATTTGAGTGAATACAAACGATCCGGCATTCCGAATGCCAATGGATGCGAATTATCTACAATACCTTTGAAAGCAGATCCCGGAATTCGGCGTAATCCGGAGGTATCTTCACGATCTTCGAAGCGGGTGTAAGCTACGGCCGGAACTTCGTCTGATTTGTCATCTTCTTCATCAGAAGAAACCAATTCTGCAGCTGTTATTCCGGATCGATCTTTGGTTAGCCAAGCACCTGATCCTTCGGTTCCAATTAAAGTTCCGCCATCGCGAACCCAACTTTTCAATCGCTCAACTGCTGAATCGTTAAATGCTCCACCCCACATTCCGGGCATCAAAATAACGTCGTAGCTGTTTAAGTCGATATTGTTAAAGTCATCGGCTCTGATTCGGGAAATACCAAATTCTGTCCACTGATCGAATAAGAACCATAGTTGTCCTGCCGTATAAGAATTGAATGGAGAATCCATCATCAACGCCACTTTTGGCTCTTCGATTGGGCGCATACTTGGCGAGCCCAAATCGCTGCCTTCATCCATTCTACCGGTGTTAAAGCCTACAACTTCTACATTGGCTGCTTGAGCGATTTTAGCCATATCAGAATGTATGCTTTCCGACTTGTGCATGTTGCGACCAACCAGAATTACTAAACTACCTCGCGAATACATTTCACCATCTTTAGTAAAACCTTTGCGTGCAGTTCTAACTTTGTAGCCATGATCCCACAGCATTGATAACGCTTTCGGGGCGTGACGTTGGCTCCAGTCGATTACATATGCATAACTGGCATTTGCGTTTTCAACGCCGGCAGGATGCGCAACCATTTCACTGAGAGTGTTGGTACTTACTCGGACATCGTTGGTTGTCCAAGCTGCATCTAAATTATACGCCAAAGGAACCGACCATGTACTCATGTCGTACATCACAGAATCGCGGATTTCCAATTGTCGGCGGAACAAAGTATTAATAAATAAATGCGCCGGCTGATCAGTTTTAATGATGAAATCACCCGCTGAAAAACTCCGGTTTGATGCTTCGCCATCCCAATAATTGTAGGCATTGCGAACCGTGAAGTCTTCGGTTGCCTGTTCCACTTCCACATTGTGCTTCAACATAAGGTTGATCACATCATAAGTGTAATCATCGGGATTGTTAGGTAACACATAAGCTTTGGTGCTACCTTTTTGTGTGGATTGCGAGCGTGCATCTTTAAAATAAGAAAGTAACTCATTTCGATTTTCTACTGAGGTCTTCACAATAGACACACCGTTTTTATAATGATCAAAGACACGCTGACGTAAAGTAAGTACGTAGCCATCGTTGGTTTCTACGGCGCGACCACCACGACTGTGTCCACCCTGCTCGGCGAGCATTCCAATACCGCCCATAATGCTTGGATACGATGATCCATAGCCCGGATAAAAGAAATCGAAGCGTTCTCGGGTTTCGAAATTCACTTTGGCTTTATCAAATTCTTCGATGGCGCCACGACCGAAAACATCCGCCCAGTATTCGTAAGCTTCAGGCAGTTCGTGGTTACGAGGAGTGGTACCCGGCATGGTAAAATAGTTGTTGTTGAAGCCCTGCTCGTGGAAATCGATATGAACTTGAGGCATCCACTGCTGATACACATTAATACGACCTTGCGACTCCGGATGAATCAACCACACCCAATCGCGGTTTAGGTCAAACCAGTAGTGATTAGTTCGTCCGCCCGGCCAGATTTCATCGTGCTCAAGATCTTCGGCATTGGTATTTAGGATATTGGCTTGCGATGATTTGTACCAGTACACGTAACGATCACGTCCGTCAGGGTTAATCATCGGATCTATGATAACAACCGCGTTATCGAGCCAATTTGAAGTCTCTGCATCGGTTGCAGCAACCAAACGATAGGCAGTTTGCATAGCAGCTTCGCTACTCGAAGGCTCGTTGCCATGCACGTTATAGCTCATCCAAACCACAACGGGTTGATCGCCAACAGATGCGTCGTTTGGATTGTTTGCCAATTCGAAATTGGCTTCGCGAATGGCATCCAGGTTTTGATGATTTTCTTCGGATGTAATCACCACATAATTAACACTACGATTTTCGTAGGTACGTGCGTACTCGTGAAAGGTGATTTTATCCGATTCTTCTGCTAATGTTTTCAGGTAACCCATAACCTGATGATGGAATGTGTATTCCTCACCTAATTCATATCCCAGATATTCTGCAGGTGAAGTAATGGAGCTGTTGTAGCTAACATCTGCATCAAATTGGAAACGATCGATCGCCTCCTGAATTTGTGCAGAAGCTTGTGATACAATCAGACTAAAAACAAAGAGTATTGATAGTTTTTTCATGTAGCTGTTCTGTTTTAAAATTGTACAGAACGGTACACAAAAAGTGGGTAAAATGGAGTAAAAACAGATTAATCAGAATACAAATGTATGCGAGTATTTCACCAAAATCGTTCTTGCCTGAGTGAGTGGCATGCGTGGAGCGTCCAACTGATCGCGCATGGTGTTGATCTGTTCGTTAAATACGATCCAGAAGTCGCGACCTTCACTGAAATTGTAACGGAATCGCAAATTCGCACCTACTAACTCGGCTACATTGCTGTACTGCACAAAAGTACTGAGTGATGCTCTTTTGTTGAAGGCGTATTGAGCACGCAGTTGCCCAAGATGAGCTGCATATTCGTTGCCGGTAGCAATATCGTCTCGATTCGCAGGAGTTACCGTAATATTTCGGTTCTCAAACTCTGGAAATTCAAGAAATGTTACTCCATAATTCCCGCCTAATTCAAGATTCGGGCTTACATTCCATTTTGGTTCGAAGTTAAATCCATAACTAATGCCATCGTATAAACCACCGTATTCGAATCCAAAGCCTGCTTGAACTTTTCGACCTTCGTTCGTTTGGTAATCAATTCCAATCTCGTAGGTCTTGTATTCGCCGGATGGCACGTGAATACTACTTAACAGATTAAAATCTTCGTCGTCCATTAAAATTTCGTTGTTATAACGCAGATTCATGTTGATACGCCCATATTGCTTGAAACGAACATCAAAACCGCCCCAAATAGATCGCCCAAGCAAATCGTAGGTATTATTTGCAGACTGAGTATAAATCACAAAATCGGCATTGTATCTATTTACTATCGAATTATCAGGTGCAAACCATCCATACGCAAATCGGGTAAAATAATCGGAATTTCCTGTTCTGCGGACGAATCCAATACCCGGATCATATTCTTCACCGGTACGGTTTACTACCAATCGATAATTAAAGCCGATCGATTTTTGAAGCGTTAAAGCAAGTCTTAACGCGGTGGTGTTTTCTAAATTTTGCTCTTCGGGTGATTGGCTATCTATAGTCTGGCTTCCCATCATTTCTAGAAACAGATCACCAAAAAGGTTAGTCTCAGAATCAAACCCATACACGAAATTATAGTCTCCATTTCCACCAACACGCGATGTAAATAGCGCACCAACGTTGGATAATTCATTGATGGTTTTGCGCTGTAATCGAAGAACACCAAAATTCTCGGTGGGAAGGCTATCGGAATCTGCAGTTTGCATGTTTATCACACCCAGATCCCAGTCTCCCATTCTCCCGGTCACACGAGCTCCACCTAAAATTCTAACCGGATTACCTTCATCATCTAACCCAATTTTACGGCTGTAAAACAATCGATTTCTACCGTAAGCAACGTCGAATAAACCTGCACGCTCTTGAAAGAATTGTCGTTTTTCGGGGAAGAACAAGGAGAACCGAGAGAGATTTAATTGCTGATCATCGGCCTCAACCTGAGCAAAATCGGTATTTACGGTTACATCAAGGGTAAGATTACTATTTAGATTGTACTTCATATCGAAACCCACTTCGCGTTGAAAATCGGTTTCAGTCTCATAATCTGTTTCAAGTTCGTTTAAGTCACTTACTCCATTTTGTCCGGCAATGGCATAAGGCGTGAAGTATAATGGTTGCTTGCTTTTAACACCTTCCAGCAACACATCCTGAGCTTGCGATGGCTTAGCATTTCCCATATTCCAATTTGGTGGAATAGCAGGATATATATGTCGCTCGTTTGCTGATGCAATCCATCGATAAACGATCATCCCCATTTCGGCTACGCCATTATTCGATTGAAAACCAATACTTGAAAAAGGGATTCTCATTTCGGCATACCACCCGTTTTCGTCTTGTGTGGTGGCTACATCCCAAAAAGTATTCCAGCTCGAATTCATCGCATTTGAACCACCACCGAAATTTGCATCGTTCGAAAGTGCGATATCAACTCGAACACCAGCAGGGGTAGTAAAAAACCAAAGACCGTTTTCGTTATCATTAAAGGGATCGAGTACAATAGCAAACACGTCGTCGTTACTGTATTGATCTCTGGTTAGCGAATTTTTTACAATACTTTCGTGATCTTCGGTATGTAACTCGCCCGCTACATAAATGAAGTTTTCATCGTAAGCCACTCTGAAAACAGAAGTTTCACTCATCTCTCCCATAAAAATAGGCTCGTACTGTACGGGTGTTAACACTTCAACTGTTTCCCATACATCCTCATCAATAATCCCATCTAAAATAATAGGTTCATCGATTTTTGTTAATTGTACCTGAGCTACTACCTTTGTGCTTCCACAGATTATAAAAAGAGCCAGTAATAGTGATGATATTTTTTGCAATTCCAACTCCTAGAGATTTTTTTAAAAATATCACTTTTCTAAGCGGTATCGTTTCCAGTTTGCCAATTTTTACACCTCAAAATCACTATAATATGATGCTGGACAGTGTTTTAACTTTTTTTGATATTCAATGAAATCTTCTACTTCGCTTCCAACGTTTAAAGATGTGCTTCAAGCTTCTAAAACAATTGAGCCGTATGCACATAAAACTCCGGTATTACATTCCTCTTTTGTAGACGAAAGAGCGGGGGCACAGCTATTTTTTAAATGCGAGAATTTCCAGAAAGTTGGAGCATTTAAATTCCGTGGTGGATGCAATACTATCATGTCTTTATCGGAAGCCGATGCGCAAAAAGGAGTAGCAACACATTCTTCGGGAAACCATGCGCAAGCAATTGCATTAGCTGCAAAACTTCGTGGTATTAATGCCTATGTGGTGATGCCAGATAACGCCCCAAAAGTAAAAGTGGAGGCCGTTCGAAATTATGGCGCTGAAGTCACTTTTTGTGAATCCACTTTGGAAGCTCGTGAATCAACCTTGCAAGAAGTGGTTGATCGAACCGGAGCCACTTTTGTTCACCCGTATAACGATGCACGGGTAATCGCCGGACAAGGAACTTCTGCCTACGAATTTCTTAATTCTAATCCTGATTTAGATGTTCTCCTCACTCCGCTTGGTGGCGGTGGATTACTTAGCGGTTCCTCGATTTCAGCTAAAGCTATCAAACCTGAGATTCTAGTTATTGGATGTGAGCCTGAACTTGCAGACGATGGACTTCGATCAATTAAATCCGGCAAAATAGAACCGGTATTGCGAACTGATACCATTGCTGATGGGCTTCGTACTTCGGTTGGAGATTTACCCTTTCAAATCATCAAACAAAATGTGGATGATATTGTTACGGTTAGCGAAGAGTCGATTATTGAAGCCATGCGTTTTATCTGGGAACGAATGAACATGATCATCGAGCCGTCGTGTGCTGTTCCTATCGCGGCAATTTTTGAAGGGAAAGTGGATGTGAAAGGGAAAAAAGCCGGAATTATAATTACCGGTGGCAATGTGGATTTAGGGAGTCTGCCCTGGTAATCCACAACCACCGATTAAATTCATTTAGCCTATAAGTTCAAAACATCGCGACGATTTGCGACCCACCTAATAAAGGAGTAAATGAAAAGTTAAAATCATCCGCGGATGCGTAATCCCATAATCATCCGAAATCGTGATTCTACATTGACTGCGGTTTTAATAGATGTAGTGCTCATTGATGGCTTTACGGAATGGAACTCTACAATGTGATGAATACCAGTTGATTAAACCCTTTTCAATGATGCAAGATAAAGCATTGCTGTACTACTAGTTTTAAGTCACATTCTTGAAAAATCTTGGAACTACAAGAAAACTAATTTACTATGTCATTAAGATTTACCCTACTTATAGTGCTATTGAATAAATTAATTAAATACAAGTGCTCACCAGATACTTTAATACTATGATAAATCAATGGGGTTCGATTCTGATCAATCAATTTGATCTTTTTCATAATCTTAAATTCGTCTATTGATACAACAAAAATTTCATTGTTCAATCCAATTATTAATCTATCCCGGTAAATGTCTAAACTTCTAATAACTCTATTAACTTTTGTATTTGTTTCATAAGGTAGTATATCTAAACCTACATTTAATTCTTCAAGCTCAGCATTAGGTAATAAATTAATAACAACTTTATTGTTGCTAGTCTCAATAAATATTAATGGAATTCCAATATAAGCGTAAGCAAAATTCTCACCTGTTTGATCATAATCGAAAAAGATTGTGTTATGATTTTCAGGTTGTTTACCCAACGGAATTAACCTTCTTATGTATTTTTCTTTCAAGTTTCCTAAGGTGTCAAAATTTGCTAACAAAAAATGGTCATCTGAATAAATTGGCCAATGAAAACTATTTTCATTTTGTATAAACATTTTATTGGCCCTAATTGCACCTGGTATTTCTTTGATGTAATATCTATTTAAGTCATTACCGTATAAAGAACTTAATATTAAGCTCTTTTGATTAGTATCTAATATATAAACTATACTATCACCGCGAATTGATTCTTTGCTCAAAAGAGTTGGTGAAATAACTTGATTTGGCCCTCTTCCTCTCACATAAATTTTTTCAAATCTTGAATCACTCAAATCAAACTCATATATATTTCCTAGCACATTATCTGAAACCCACAATTTGTACTTAGATATTTCTTCTACATCCCCAATTGCAGAAATCAATACAGAATCGGTAGGTATTGAATATGTAATTATAGTATCAGAAACAGTTTTACGATTTTCTAAATCATCTAAGTACTCATAATGGTCTAAAAACGAAATCTTTTTTAAATATTCTGGTTCTACGACATCATTACAACTGCTAATAAAAAAAATGCTGTATGTAATTACATACAGCATAAAAGCCATTCTTCTGTTAATTTTCTGGTAGTTGCTCACATCCACCACCATATGAGGCTCCAGGTACTGTCCCTTCAGCATATGAACCATCATTACAAGTTATTCTCCAACTGTATCCTCCCCCGTCCCATGTTTCAATCAGTGTCTGACACGTTCCATTGTTACATAAGTATGCTGGACCTGCATTTGCACTTGTAAACACGAAAATCGATATCATAAAAAATATTAGCTTTTTCATCTATACTAAACTTAGTTAAAATTTATTAGTAACAATACTACTAAAAAAACTATTGTAGTAATTAATTTATAACGATTCATTTAACCTATATATCTCAAATTTTGGGTTAAATGTTCCTAAATCATCAAATGGTTTAGAGATAATCAAATAACTTGAATCCAAATGATTTATTGGATTATTTAGCTCACGATATATATTAATAGTTCCATCAAATTTATTTATTGTAACTGGAATAAATTGTGACTCATTTTTAAGAAATGACAATTGATCTTGATAAGACAAACTATTGTTATAAGAATTTGCTACTATAAGTAATACTTCTTCTTCTGATATATTCAATAATTCCCTATACGTAAAATGAGTTTTATTAGTATTTATTTGGCGAAGAATAGGTCCTCCCTCACCTAATTCTTCAATAAAATTTACCATCTCTAAATTAGTTATAGATGATCTCCATTTTTCCGACTTATCTTCAATGCTATAACTAATTATTAGGGGAAAGTGTTTAAAAATACCAATTAGAGAAGATTCATAACTATCACAACTTATTAGTGTCTCAGATAAGATTCCTTCATATGGACCATATTCAAATAATGATTCATATCTCTCCCCAAATGATTCTAAATATATTTTATCTGCTATACTAAACTTATGTATCGGTTGCGATACTGATAGATGGTTAAATTCCGAACCTCTCCTTATTCCTTGCTCAACAATATGGCCATTCACAAAGACATAGTCATTTGTTGTACAAATGTCTGTCATTCCCTGGATTGTTGTAGTAATATTGAATGTATGATTTAGTTTACCATTATCGTCAATTTGAAAGAATTCAATCTCATATCTATCTAGTGCTATGACCTGTTTAGTTTCCTTGTTAAAAATTACTTTTTTTAGACTTAGAAATTCACCAGGTCCGTATCCTGTACCACCAATAGTATCGATTAACTCACCAATATTATTATATACTTTGATATAATTTTCAGATGGAAATGTGGCTAGGAAGAATCCATTATCAGTATAAATAATATTATGTAATCCATTCTGATCACCTTTTAACCTAAAATCATTAGTAAAATTATAATTTGAAAGAAAGTCAGATGCATTATTATTTAAAAAATTAAAAGAATTATCCAATGATGATATCGATGATATAAACTCTTGAGTAGGATGGGTATTCGTATAATTTGTACAGCTCATTAAACTGATAGCTGCAATTAAACTGATTAATCTCATATAAAAATAAAATAACAACTGTTAAAGTGGAATATAAAAATTTGGATTTGGGCAATCACAATATTTTTGCTCGCAAGCACCATACATATTAGTATAATAACAATTACCATATGCACTAACACCACCAGAACATACTCCATTACAAATCATTCCGAAAAATGAACAACCACTTAGTGTACATACAGTACCGTTACACATTGTGGCTCCAAATCCTGCACAATCGTTATTTTGTGCATTACTATTAGGATTAATAGCTAAGCTTAGAGTAAGTAAAATTACTAATGCTGTTGTATAGATAATGTTACTTTTCAGATTTGATTTTTTCATTTTAAATATTTTTATAATTAAATGTTAAATGAAAGTTTAGTATAAAAGTGATTCTTACTTAAAAATATTTGATAATATTTTCTTATAAACCATTAATACATATAATCCGATTTTTATATTATTTTCAGATTCAGTTTCAAAAATATATTTCATTAATATTTATTCGAATTAAACTTGAACTCCTTAGATTTACTTATAACGATTGGAAAGAATCAGTTTTGTATTAAGTATTTTAAGCAAATTCAGATAAATTTTATTTTTATTCAGGGAGTGTTCAATTAAGTGTGTCAGGGGTTAAGTATCTGTCTTCGAAGTAATCTACTAAATCTCGTCGAACCGAGCT
>JAEPNO010000008.1 GCA_017643365.1 Balneolaceae bacterium
TAATGAAAATAATTTCCAGCCTTTTAGTACTGTTTGTGGCAACCGGGAGCCTATTGGCCAACGAGAGTGAACTATTTACAAATACCAAGCCAGTAGCGGTATTAACCAGTACACCCAATCAGACTTGGTTTTACAACATGGAAGAGGTGGTGTTTTCTTCGACCAATAGTTATGATCCGGACCAAGGTGACTATATTAATTTAACCGAATTTTTTATCAATGGGTCTTCTATAGGTACTGATACTAGTAGTGTAAACCTCTGTTTTGCATTAAATGGAAGCCCGGATGGGGATTGTATTGAGTTATCTGCTGGTGTTACCACGGTAACTGTGGGAATTCGTGTCAAAGATAATCATGGGAGGTGGAGTACTACAGTATCAACAACATACACCATTCAGCAGCACAAGGGGCGTAAGTATTTTATTACCGATCATATTGGAAATGTCCGTGCTACGGTAAACAGAGATGGTAATATATTAGGCTATGATGATTATTACCCCTTTGGGAAAGTGATGCAGGCGAACAATAATGCCAATCCGAATGATAACTACAAATTCACAGGCCACGAGCGGGATACTGAAGCGAGCCTGAGCATTGACTACATGAACGCCCGAACGTACGATCCCATAACCGGGATATTCATGCAGCGCGATCCATTGGAAGACCAGTTCCCCGGCTGGACGCCCTACCATTACGTGCATAACACCCCACTTAATCTAGTGGATCCTACGGGGATGAGTGCAACTGAAGGAGCAAATAAAAGTGAGGAAGAGCGGGAAGCCGACAACAACCGACCTCAAAAAGCAGGTGTTGAAGTGAAAGGAACAGGCTGGGGTGCTGTTGGGGCGAATTTGATTGATGGAGGCGGAATGATTGGGATGACAAGAGCAAATAGAACTGATCCTGAAATCTCAGAACAACATGGTTACAATAGCACAGTGAATGAAGCAACTGAAACTTTTGATAACTATTCTGAAGCAAGTGGTACTTTTAATACCCCAACTGGTAGTTTGTTTTTTAAATATAGTAGCAAGGCGAATGAAGGATTATATATAATAAAAACAAATGCAGGAATTGTTGCTTACCAAATAAGCGGATCAGGAAGAGTACAGCCTTTAACGGAAATACCAAGTAATTCTTTAAGCATTGATATAATATCTTTTAGAAGTAGGCAGCAGGCTGGAATGAAAGTGCCAGCTGGGGGAGGTATATTGAATTATCTACTTCGAAAAAATAATTATGATGCCTTTATTCCAGTAATTTCTAGTATTATTAATGTAAGTACAGATGACATATTTGGTGGTATATCAAATGCATCAGTGTATCGTAGAAACGAAAAAATGGTTGTAAATAACGGTACATATTTATCTGGATATACGAGAGAACAATATAGGGTTATAGGTGAAATTGGATTTTCCGTAAATTTCGCAATACAAGTTGTTATTATGAGCGAATACTATCGAAGGGATAATTAATTATGAATTATAAAACAATAATAATTTTGATGTTAGTTTCGATTTGTAATGCATGTGATTTAGAAAAAAATGAAGAACAAACGATTTATGTTAGTTTTGATTCCTCACTTGTGTCACTTCAAACAAATATTCCGGTTTATCATAATGATATGCTAATTGGAAATGTAATTGATGTTTTTATTGAAAATGAAAATTTTGTTGCTGAAATCAATTTGAAAGAAAGTATAATAATTCTCAATAAAACTAACTTTTTAATAACTGAATCAGACTTATTTGGTGACTATAAAATCATAGCAGATTTGTCTTTTGCTGAAATGAAAATAAGTGAGTCATATAGGTTTGAAGGCTATCTTATTGAACCAGATACCGAAATGATAAAGACTTTAGATGCTGCAGCATTAGATACAACAACGAACCCTATGTTAATGAGAATTGATTCTTTGATAAAAGCTAATCAGTAATCTATCCAAAGTAAGAACTTTTTTGTTCGTGATATTCTAAGTCTAGAACTTAGCCCGTAGGGATTCCTTTGGAAAAACCGGCAGTACTGCAAGACTTTGTCTTCTATGAAGGCATATTACCTTAAACTTACATTCACAACTACTGCACATCACACTGATATTGCTTATTATGTATAGTGATTAAAACGTCAGAAATATGGGTAGATGAAGAAGGATCAGCGCTTAGTTCAGTGCTCATTATTTCTGTAATAATCCTCACTTTTATAGGTGCCATTCTATCCGGGGTATTATTGCAAGCTCGCTTTATCCAGCGGGATATTAATCAAACCAAAGCCATATATGCCGCCGAACAGCAAGTATTTGAGTACCTGAATAATCCTGAAATTCTACACCCCGCAATTCAAACCAATTTTTTAAATGGTTTTGAACGAGTACAAAGTAAAGCAACTGTTGGCCATGCAACCGTAACCATTCAGGCCTTGGTTGGAGAAACAACTACCTTGCCCTTTCAGCTTTCTACCGTAGTGTTAGATTCCAGAAATACCCTCACTTTAACAGGTAATACTACTTTAAAAGGGGATTTCTCCATTTCCAATAACGACATCACCACTAGTTCCTTTCGGGGTTTTCCATTTCGTGGGACTTTAGAAGGTAGTCCGGCAAAAGATACCGTAGTGGTAGCACTGGATTATGCAAAATATCAGAAAAAGTATGAGGCGTATAAAGCACTGTTTGAGGAAGCAGACTTGAACCGATTTCAGATCAAAAATCAAACCCCCATTCAATCGCAGCTCGCAGAAAGTGATAGTGATACGCTATATATCTCTGAATCATTAGAACTCGAATTAGGAGCTGAAGAACAATCAGAGCCCATTACCCTCATTGTTGAAGGGAATTTGTTATTAAGCGGGGCTATGAAGTTCCCGGATTTCAGCGAGATCATTGTAAGCGATAGCTTAGCAATTTCTGGTGAGCTAAAGGGTAATTTTATTCAAATCTTTGCCGGGGATTACCTCAGCATAAGCGATGATGTTCAATTATCTGTACAGGTCATTTCCGGAGGAAGTATCGAAGTTAATGATCGGGCATACGTAACCTACCCGAGTGTATTGTATAGCCAAAAAGATGCATTTGCTGGAGGTTCAAGATCCGCAATTACAATTAACGATCAGTCAATAGTAGATGGAACTATTTTATTTCCTATCAAGCCTAGTTTAATCAATCAGGAACAGTTGAAAGTCACGGTAGATACCACAGCATTAGTTCGTGGAGCAATTTATACCAAAGGATTGACAGAGCTATTTGGAAGCATTCATGGCACTGTAATCACGAATCAATTTTACTTTTATGAATCCCCCACCTCCTATTTTAACTGGATAAAAGACGCGACGATAGATCTCACTCAACGTCCAAAAGAGTATGTAGTACCGATTGGTTTTTCAGACTCACTTAGGTTTAAAATCCTAGACTGGAGGATCATCGAATGAAGTGCTGGAAAGAAGAAGATGGAGCGTCACTGGTAGAAACGTTAGTAGCAATGGCCATTCTATTGGCGGTATTGGTGCCTTCAACTATGTTTCTTACGTATATTGGAAGCAATTGGTTGGTTAAGGATAAAGCGGAAGGTTTTCAGCTGGCTCGAAACGAGATGGAAAGTATTATTGCTACCGAGAACGATTCAAGTTTGGTCCGTTCTGAAGGGAAATGGATAGTAAAACGAACGGTTACAAATCAGGAAGAACTATATTATGTTACTGTGGATGTGTTTAAAAGAGATACAACAAACTCACCGATTATTACACTGGAGACTGCTCGCATTTGGTACAACAAATAATTTATAACAAAGACGGATATACGGTAGTGGAGATACTGGTAGCACTTACTCTACTTACCTTCATTTCAGCCATCGTTGGAAGTGTGTTTATATTCACTGCTCGACAAATGAATAACTGGAAGGAATCGGTAAACTCGATCAATGAGGCGCATATTGTTACCGAGCGTTTGTATAAGGATGCTTTACGTTCGAATCAAATTCAAGCAACAGATACGAGTCTGGTGTTCAATCACCCGGGCAATCGATCCATTCAATATTCGAACTTGAATCATAACCTGATACGCAATAGAGTTCAGCTTTCCGATCAGGGTGATAGTTTGTACTTCAAAGAGATTAATATTAGTGAAGAAATGAGTCGGTTTGAGATTCAGCATGTAATTGATGATGCATCGAATACACATTCTGTGGTTGTAGCCAATCGACAGCCAAAATTATGGGAGGCGGTAAGCAGAGATTAATGGGATTACCTCCAACTATACAAAAGCTTGAAAAGAAAAAGGGTAAATCAACCGGTGCAAGGGATATTGAAATCCCGTTTCTGCCTTCTATTCCACAAAAACTAGTCATAGAGTTTACTCGGAATTTAGCGGTGATGCTCAAGGCCCGACTTACTTTACTGAAGTGCCTGGATACCGCAATCCAACAAACTACGCATGCACGTTTTTTGGAAATCCTAAAAGATATTCGATCAAATGTGAAGAGAGGGAAAAGTCTGTCTCAGGCGATAGCGAAACATCCCAAAGTATTTGATACCGTTTTCATTCAGCTTACGAAAGTGGGGGAACTATCCGGAAATTTAGATGATGTATTGTTGCGGATGTCGAAGTATCAGGAAAAGGCATACAAATTAATGCAATCAATTCGAATGGCCTTAGTATATCCGGCCATCATCATCACGGTAGCCGTAGCAGCAGTAAGTTTTCTTTTGGTATTTGTGGTACCAACCTTTGTTGATATGTACCGAGATTTTGAAGCGGAACTCCCGGCACCTACCTTACTCATACTTACCGTTAGTGACTTCCTTACCAATTATCTCCTATGGATTCTCGGGGGAGTGATAGTGATCGGGTTTTTCATCCGTAATTACTCCAAGACAGACAATGGGAAGGCTTACATAGATCGAGCAAAACTAAAGATCCCATATTTTGGTGAAATGTATAGAAAAGGGCTGATTAGTCAGTTTTCAGATACCTTATCGACCTTGCTTTCTAGCGGCGTTACCCTCACAGATTCCCTAAAAGTATTAAAAGACTCCTCGCAGAATATGGTGCTTCAACAAGAGGTGAGTAATTTGCTCAGCTCAATCAAAAAAGGAAGGAGCATCAATAAGTCATTATCAAAGTCGACCATCTTTCCTTTGATGGTTACACAAATGATTAGTGTTGGAGAAGAGACAGCCAGCTTGGATGAAATGCTAAAGCAAGTAGCAGTCCTTTTCGAAGAGGAGCTGGACATGATGGTTGAAGGATTAACTTCTGTTATCGAGCCGGTTCTCATCGTTTTTATCGGTCTCATCATCGGAGTAATTATCGTAGCTCTTTACCTACCTATTTTCGAGATGGTAAATGTGATTGGGTAGGTTAACGGAGTGTCTAACCGTGTGTCGGCCAGTTAATATAATTTCCAAGCCTGCCTGCCTGCTGGCAAAGGCAGGCTCCAGCCTTCAGACAGGCCACTATAAAGTCACTCAGAACGAAGTGATGAGCCTTCACAAACTAGTTATAGGTTACAATGAATTCTGAGGGTCCTTCACTGCGGAAAGGCAGTCCTAAATGAGCTATAACTCGATCATATCTGTTGATATAAGCACAACAGCACTTTGTAACTCTGTCACTTAGAAACTTTGTTCCTTTTTTTCTTGACCTCACCCTTGTTCCCTCTCCTACAATAGGAGAGGGAGACTTATTAAATAAAATTCCAGCCGGTTCGAATTATTTGACTTCTAAAATGCTGAGTGAAGCGAATGATCGGCAGTGCTATGAATAGAGAAAAACTAGAGAACTAGGCTAAAGATCGAAGTTGATTTCACCTACTTTCAGTCTTTCCAAATTTTAGGATTTCTTGCTGTATTGAAGACTGCATGGACGATAACTATCAAGCTTTCCTCATCAATCGTAAAATGAATCATGTAAGGAAACTTTTTTATAGGTAAGCATCTTGTATTATCATATCGAACTTGAAAAAATGGATTGGTAGTTAGTCTCTTTAAATGTGCTTTCACTGCTACGTGAAATGTTCTGCCTAAACCGGATTCTTTTTTATTATACCAATCAATTCCCTCTTGAATGTCAAGCTTTGCCTCAGGTTCAATTTTGATCGTATATACCATTAATCTAGTTTAAAAGAGTCTTTGACCTCTTCCCAATCCAAAAGGCGTTCTGGATTTTCCTTGTATAGTCTTATCCGTTCTCTTACAATAGCTTTATGTTCTTCAGGAATCTCATATTCTTCAGACTCAATTTCTAATCCCAACTGTTCTATAAGTTCAAGGACGAAATCTACTTTTTGATCCGGGACTTTTATAATGATCTCTTTCATTGCTTAATGTTTTTAGTGCAGCATCACTTATTATAATGAATAAACGATAAAGTGAACACTCGTAATACTATGTAACTGTGTCCCTTTGTAACTTTTTTCGACCTCACCCTTGTTCCCTCTCCTTCGCAAGGAGAGGGAGACTTATTAAATAAAATTCCAGCCGGTTCGAATTATCTGACTTCTACAATCTTGAGTGAAGCGAAGGATCAGTGGAGAATCAGAACAAAGTATACCTAAAGCAAAAACCCACATCTATCATTGCGATACATGCGGGTTTGTAAATTGCTGATTGTCATTTGAGAATTGACAATGGTGGGCCCAGAGGGACTTGAACCCCCGACCAATCGATTATGAGTCGACTGCTCTAACCAACTGAGCTATGGGCCCGTTTTTTCCAAAGGCTACAAAGTTACGGCGTTCTGAATCTTTATGAAAGTTCTGTTTTATAGAAAATTACTGTCTATAGAAAATCACTATGCAAACAGTGCGAAAGAACCCTTAACTTTGTGAATTATTTGATCTGCAACCTACCATATCCATTCCATATCCAATATGCTCACAAAGCGAATCATTCCCTGTTTAGATATTAAAAGTGGCCGAACGGTAAAAGGAGTAAATTTCGAGGGTTTGCGAGATGCAGGCGATCCCGTAGAGCTTGCCCGACGATATTCAGAAGAAGGCGCCGACGAACTCGTTTTTTTGGATATCACCGCAACGCTTGAGAAGCGACGCACACTGGTTGAGTTGGTCACCCGAATCGCTAAAGAGATCAACATTCCGTTTACGGTTGGAGGCGGAATTAAAACCGTGGATGAAATCGAGGAGTTGTTGAAAGCCGGCGCAGATAAAGTGTCGCTTAATTCAAGCATCGTGAAAAACCCTCAGCTTATCAACGATGCCAGCGAAGCATTCGGTGCTCAGGCTATTGTGGCGGCAGTAGATGCCAAGCGCACTGATGATAGGTGGAATGTGTTCATCAAAGGGGGAACCGAAGACACCGGGATGGATGCCATCGAATGGATGATTGAAACCGAGCAGCGTGGCGCAGGCGAGATTCTACTCACCAGCATGGATCGCGACGGAACCAAATCAGGCTTTGATGCCGATTTGCTTTCCATAGTGAATAGCAAACTCACTATCCCCGTAATTGCCAGTGGTGGAGCAGGCACAATCCAACATTGTATTGATGCCATCTCGATCGCAAATGCCGATGCTGTTCTTGCCGCCAGTATTTTCCATTTCAAGGAAATCGAGATCGTAGATTTAAAGAAATCGATGGCTAATGCCGGAATTCCTGTCCGTTTAGATTAGAATTTGTGTATTTTTAAAAATTAAATTATTTCGGTATTAATCAAAAATTGCTTAAATAAGTTAAGTTGTTGGTTTTTGGTCGAAAGCGCTTTTCTGATTTCGAGCTTTCCATTGTTCTGTTTTAGAGTAGGTTGAAAAATGCTATTTAAAAGCAATATTGCCTAATAATCTAAGTTTTAACTAAAGCGTCTCAATTCTGTCAAACATTGACAAACCCCATTTTTTTGTGCTTTTTGGGGATTCTCACTCACAAATAACGAAGTCAACTGCAATGATTAACAATAAAAAGTTAAGCTATAGTGGACCCGAAAAGTCTGCCTGTGGCGTTGGGTTTGTTGCCAGCCGAAATCAGGAATACAGCAATCAACATTTACTCGAAGGTCTACATGCCTTACGCTGTGTAGAGCATCGTGGCGCGTGTGCCGCCGATGGACTCACCGGTGATGGTGCGGGAATCATGACCGATATTCCATTCGATATGCTCGGCTACGAAGCCGATACCGTAGCTGTGGCTACGCTTTTTCTAACTCGCGACAAAGCCCGAAGGCTTAAGGCACTCAAAATTTTTGAATCTACCTTTTCCTTATTTGGCTTGGATGTGCTCGAGTATCGGGATGTTCCCGTTAACAAAAAAATACTTGGTGAAAGTGCAGCGGCTTCGGTACCGGTAATTGTACATGTATTTATTAAGCGACCGGAACGCGCTAAAACCATGCTTTCTTTCGATAAGAGGTTATATACTGCAAAGCAGCTCACCAAATCGAAATTGTATAATACCGACCTTGCTGAAACTCTGTTTTTTACGTCATTATCCGCCAAAACGATGGTGTATAAGGCGCTCACACAATCGTATGCGCTTGAAGAATTTTATCTGGATTTAAAGAATCCGGAATACACTACCCGATTTTGCCTATTTCATCGTCGATTTAGTACCAACACCACCACTTCGTGGGACAAGGCTCAACCTTTCCGGTTGATAGGCCATAATGGGGAAATTAACACGATTGCCGGGAACCGCTCGTGGGCTAAATCCCGGGAAAAAATGATCGGCGCCGAGCGAAACGAAATCCTTACCCGAGAAAATATAAGTGATTCGGGTAGTTTGAACGAGATGGTAGAATCGTTGAGATACCGTTCGTCCATTCCTAATGTGGAAGATATTTTGGCGATATGTATGCCGCCGGCAACCGAAGGCAATAAGTTTTACAAGTTCTGGAGTAGAGCTATGGAGCCATGGGACGGCCCCGCACTCATCACGTACGCAAACGGTTACACCATTGGTGCTCGCTTGGATCGAAACGGCTTTCGACCTTGTAGATGGGCACGAACCGAAGATCACTTTTATCTGTCGAGCGAGGCTGGAACATTCGCTTTGGATGAAAGCAAGGTGGAGGCCAAGGGCACGCTGTATGCCGGGCGTGGAGTTACCGTTGATTTAGCAAGTGGCGAAGTGCTTTTCCGCGATCCTAGCCATTCTAAAGAGAACTTCGATGCGCCATTCAACCCTCGAGTGGAAGTCATTCCCGAGAAAGTTGGTGGGATTAAAGAGTCGTTTTCTAATCTGAAACCTTTTTTTAGTTACACCGATGAAGAACTGAACAAGATCATTTATCCGATGGCCGAAACAGGTAAAGAACCGATCGGCTCGATGGGAGACACGGCCCGACTTGCGGTATTATCGACTGAACCCCGTTCCTTTTTCGATTTTTTCTTTCAGAATTTCTCTCAGGTTACTAATCCACCGCTGGATTACCTCCGCGAGAAAATTGTTACCGATTTGACCGTTTATCTGGGTAAGAAACCGAACATTTTTGAGCCGAAAGAGCTGATTCCGACCGCTCCAGCCTACGAGATTCGAAGTCCGTTTTTGAGTTTACAGCAAATGGAGTTTGTCTACAGCTGCATCACCAATAAAACTGAGTTGGATCGGGTGGTTCCGTTTACTATCGACACCACTTTTAATCGAAGTCATGGTTCGGTTGGGTTTAAATCCCGATTGGAGCACATTAGTAAAGAAGCCATTGAAGCAGTTCGAGCCGGGCACACTATATTAATTTTAAGTGATCGAAAGGCAGACGCCAACAACACACCGTTGCCAAGTTTGCTTACACTTCGAAAAGTGGTTAATACGCTCAATGATGAAGGCTTGAAGTTGAATGCGGCCGTAATTGTGGATACCGGTGAAGTGAAAAGTACGCATCATGCGGCAGCGCTTATCGGTTTTGGAGCACAAGCAGTTTGCCCGTATTTGGCGTTGGATGCAGCCCGAAATGATACTCACCGCTCGCTTAAGAATTTGGATGCAGACACCAAAGAACGTAATCTTTTAAAAGCGTTCGAAAGTGGCCTGCTCAAGGTGATGGCGAAAATGGGAATTTCAGTGGTTCGCAGTTATCAGAGTGCAAAATTGTTCTCTGCATTGGGTTTGGGTGAAGGAGTGATTGAAGAATTCTTCCCGGGAATTCAAAGTCCAATTGGTGGTCTTGAACTGGATCAGATTGCAGAAATGGTGCTTGCACGAACAGATATTTCCAATCTGGAAAGTATCGACGCCTATAAACCCATCAAGAGCTTTCAATACAAAGAACACGCCCGTGGAAAGATGGGCGAAAAGCATTCGATGACCAATACGCGTTCGAAAATGATTCATGAATTGGTGCGAGACACCGGACTTGAATTGAACGACTGGGCGCTGTACTACGAATATGTGAAGCTGGGATTGGATGACGAACCTGTGGCACTTCGGCATTTATTTAAGCCGAAATCGACCACATCGCCGATAGATGTGGAAGAGGTAAAAGAAGCCGGACATATTTTAAGAACTTTTGGCTCCGGAGCGATGAGTTTTGGAGCGATCAGTGCGGAATCGCAGCGGGATATTTTCCTGGCGATGCGTGAGATCGGTGGACGCTGCAACAGTGGAGAAGGCGGTGAAAATCCCTACTATTTTAAAGAAGGAGTGGGCGCTTCGGTTAAGCAAATAGCTTCCGGTCGATTTGGTGTAACCGCCGAGTATTTAGTTTCGGGAGAGGAGATCCAGATCAAAGTTTGTCAGGGAGCAAAACCCGGCGAAGGTGGGCAATTAATGGGCTTAAAAGTGGATGCAGATATTGCCAAAGCGCGATTTGCGAATCCCGGTTTTGATCTCATATCTCCACCACCGCTGCATGATATTTACAGCATCGAGGATTTGAAGCAACTGATCAATGATCTGAAACAAATCCATCCCAATGGAAAAGTAAGCGTGAAATTGGTAGCTGGAGTGAATATCGGGACCATCGCCGTGGGTGTAGCCAAAGCCGGTGCAGATTCTATTCAGGTTTCCGGTGGCGAAGGCGGAACCGGGGCGGCATCGCTTTCGAGTATGAAGCACGCCGGATTGCCTTGGGAAATTGGCTTGTTAGAAGTTCATCAGTCGCTGGTTGAGAACAATTTACGCGATCATGTGGTGCTTCGAACCGATGGTGGACTTTCCTCAGGAAAAGACATTGTGCTAGCTAGTATTTTAGGTGCCGAGGAATTCGATTTCGGAAAATTATTGTTGATTGCACAAGGTTGTGTAATGGCTCGGATTTGTGAAAAGAATACCTGTCCTACCGGGATTGCAACGCATGATCCAAAGTTCAAAGCCAAGTACAAAGGTGATAAAGATCACATTGTAAAAACCCTGAAGTACATCGCCGAAGATGTTCGCCAGATTTTAGCTGATTTGGGTAAATCATCACTAAACGAAATTTGTGGCGATACGGAATTATTGGAGATCAATAACCAGCATATTGAGCTGATCAATGATTTAAATCTAGATCTTGGTTTCTTTTTGGATGCCCCGGCTTATAAGAAAGAGTCGGAGCAGGAAAGCCTGTCTGAACCGATCAGCGAGCTGAATGCAACGGTACTAAGTGATCTGATGGAATCAATCGAAAAGAATGAATCGGTACGTCGTTCCTATCCGATCATCAACACTGACCGATCAGCTTTGGCAACCTTATTTGGACATTTAGCAGGTCGCGTAAGCAAAGCTCGAATGGCAGAAATTAAAGGCGAAAAATCCGAAATCAAGCCGTACACCGAAACGATTGAACTGGAGTTCACAGGTAGTGCCGGACAAAGTTTTGGGGTATTTCAAACCAAGGATGTGAATATTCGATTGATTGGTGAAGCCAACGATTCGGTGTGCAAAAGCATGAGTGGCGGAAAAACCGTGATAGTGCCACCAACCGAAGCCAAATATAAACCTGAGGATAATGCCATTATCGGGAACTGTGCATTGTATGGCGCAACAGGTGGTACCTTGTATGTGCATGGACAAGCGGGCGATCGTTTTGCTGTTCGAAATTCCGGTGCAACCGCTGTTGTGGAAGGTACAGGACTTCATGCCTGTGAATATATGACCAACGGAAATGTGGTGATTCTGGGCCAAACTTCGGATAACATCGGTGCCGGAATGACCGGCGGAGCATTGTTTATGTACGAAGATCCGGGCTCGCGAATTAACAAAGAATATGTTGGAAAAGCCTCGCTAAGCACTAAAGATTTCGAGCAATTGTTTTCAATTTTAAGTGATTATGCAGCAGAAACAGGCTCAACCAAAGCGAAATACATTGTGGAAGATTGGGAGCAGGCGAAAACGCAATTCATCAAATACATCCCACTTTCGATGATCACCGTTGGCGAAGGTGTTGAGGAATCGGAAGAACAGAATTAGTTTTGAGTTTTGAGTTTTGAGTTTTGAGTGATGAGTCTAGAGACGGAGGATGTTGGCCGCAGAGCATCGGTGCTAGATTTAAGCCCAGTGGGTTCGACAAGCTCACCCACCCTTGAAAATTCTTCCGTGGTTTTGTGCCAAAAAGGAATCAGAAATCAGGAGAAAGGAGCAAAGGATTTGGAGACGAACCAACAACCAATCACGATTAACGAAAGCTGGTAATGCAGCGGTAAGTCCTCCTTTGAAGGAGGTGGATCCCGACGGATAGTCGGGAGACGGAGGATGTTGCTCGCAAAGCATCTGAGCTAAATTCAAATCCTGTGGGTTCGACAAGCTCACCCACCCTTGAAAATTCTTCCGTGGTTTTGTGCCAAAAAGGAACCAGGAAAAAGGAGTCATTCACGAGCGGAGCGAAGTGATCTCTGTATTAAGTTTCAATATAGATTTTAGATCCTGAGATTGCTTCGTCGCAGGCTCCTCGCAAATGGCGTCGATATAATTTTCCGTGGTTTTGTGTTTTAGTGGCTACAACCGAATTAACTCACTCGCTCGTCTTCGTATTTCTTCTGCAATCCGCTTAGAAAATAGCGCAGATATTGATCGTTGCACTCGCGGTATTTCGATGATCCGGGTTTTCTGAAAAACGCACTCAGTTCGTGCGGGCTTATGCTTTTTTCGATGGAAGTATATAATTCGAGAATATCATCCGACTGCAAATTAAACGCGATTCTCAGCTTCCTGAAAATGATATTGTTGTTCAGCTCTTTCTCAGGCGCAGGTTGAGCGCCCTCTTTCTTACCGCGCAGTTTGTTGATCAAACCATTCAAAAAGGTTGCCATCATAACATCACTCATCGCTAAATGAGCGGGATCTTCGTGCTTTTTCAGCCACAGGGTAACGCTTTCTTGTTTGATAGCCGTGCCCGTTTCAGCAAAGACCTCCGCCATCTGTTTGTCGTTGTAATTAAGCGTGTATCTGAGACGGCGAAAAATGTCGTTATTGTCCATGCGGGCTGTTCTTGACGATGGGTGAGTGATTGATATAAAGGTACCGCTAATCGGTAACGATGACTACAAGAAATTGAAACCGATTAATTCTCAGCTTCCAGTTTGCCCAAGAACTGCTTCCATTCTTTGGTGAACAGGTATTCGCTGAGCTTTTTTCCGGGGCAAAGTGTTTCGGCGTAATCTTTATGGGTCTTAATTTTTGATGCCGGAACAGACTTCCAATCGGCTAAATATTCGGTCACTGTTTTCATCGACTCGATTTGCTCATCTCGAAGCTCTTGCTCCTCAAAATTACCAAGCAATACGATGAGTGCATGTCCGGTTGGATCGTAGGATGTGTTGGTATCCCCACGATAATCCAAGGGGCGACCCTCGAAAATGTTGCCTTTTCTATCGATGATGTAATGATAAGGAACATCCATCCAACCACGAGCAGAACGGCTCCAAGACTGTAAATTCTTGAGATAGCTGTACACATTTTTATCATCATCGAAAATCTCTCCACCATGATGAATGGTGATGTATGAGATCGTATGGCGATTGCTTTCAATAAGCGAATCGGTACTTCCCCATTCTGAACGCTCAATTAGCCAATCTTGTGCTGTAGCTTGATTTGATGTGAATACAAAAACGAGAAGTAGTAAGCCGATGTATCTCATAAGGTTGAATTGTTGTTCGACGATGATGCGAACAAAGTATTGAATCCAAAAATCAGATGACGTGAAACAACGTCAAATTAGGTAAACCAAAGCTATTATTTCATCAACAGCATTTTATTGGAGATAACAGCGCCGTCAAATTCGAGTTGATAAAAGTACACTCCACTTGATAAGCCGGAAGCATCAAAATTCACGGAGTGAGATCCGGTATTACGAATTTCATCCACCAAAACCTGTACGATTTGCCCAACCACATTGTATACTTTTAGGGATACTTTTCCTGACTCGGGCAAGCTGAATTCGATTTGAGTACTTGGATTAAATGGATTCGGATAATTTTGGCTAAGATGAACATTGGTCGGAATTTCGATGGATTCATTCTCTTCGTTAGAGACGATCAAAGCATCCAAATCGGGAATCAAATAATCTTCGTGGATTACATTTGATGGATTGGATCCCGACCATCGAAGGTATAAACCGGCTGTTCCTGCTGTATGGGAATATTCAAGTATTAAAGTCCGCTTTTGATCTTTGGTAAAGGCAATTTGTTGGTTGTTTGATACAGCCTCACCATCAATATAAAGTGTGGCGTTCCCATTTATTGCCTCAACCGAAAAACGATAGTTTCCCGCATTTGGAGCCATAACTTCACCACTATATCGAACGCTGAAATTGTTGGATGGGATACCGGAAACAGGGCCATTATTTTTCCAATTCCAGGCCACCATGGGCTCTTGCCTAACAAAAGGCGTTCCGGTGAAATCCAAAGTTGGGTAATAGGTGGCTGCTAGTCCTTTCAGTGAATCTGGATTGGTTTTGGCTACTCCTTTTCCGTGGAATTCAAACCAGTTTACATTTCCAATTCCACCGGGATTTGCGGCATTTTTAAACACTACGTATAAATCATGGCTGCCACCCGGGTTGTTTAAATCGGTGGTAAAATAATCGTAGGATTGCCAGCCACCTGTTAATGCGGTTTGCATACTCGCAATTAGCGGTCCGTTTACATCATTCAATCGAAATTGGATTTCTGCCGGGTTTTGTTGGGTTGCAAATCGTGCGGTTACATACTCTATATTTTCGAAATTCATTGGGCCGAATTTGAGGGCAGAATTATGATTTACAAAACCAATATTCAGTCCGCCTCCAAGAAAGTCGCCGGTGGTTTCTGTTCTAAGATCGATGAACTCCAGAGTGTGTTCTGCTTGTTTTTTCTTTGGATGAAGAATTACGACATCAGTTCCTGTTAACGGTACTCCTGCTCCACCACCGTCATCAGTAAACTGGGCATTAAATACATAAAAAATATCATCTGATCCTTCGCCATGTGGATTTGTTGGAAATTCGCCTTCACAACCTTGGCGCGATCCTTCACCATGTGCATGATCGTCGTGGCCGATGGATGGTTCGGAAATCACCTCATTACAATCTATACCGGCTTCTGTAGTCCCTTGCTCATCATCTTCTACAGAGATTTTATATTCAACTACATCATAATCTTCGTAGAATCCACCATTGTAGGGGCGTTCTATGATCACCTTTGGTTTAGTGTTACCTACTACAATCTGAACTTGTGCCACCGCAAATTCACCATCCGGATCGCTTACTCGTAGTTTCGCAGTATAATTTCCATCTTCGGTATATGTGAACGTTGGGTTTTCTTCCGTTGAATCTTCTATATCGTCTCCATCAAAATCCCACGAATACGTGAGGAAATCGTTATCAGGATCGCTGGAGCGACTTCCGGTAAACGCTACTTCTAATGGAGCTGCACCACTTGTTACAGAGGCTGAAGCAATAGCGGTAGGAGCTCTATTACCGAGGTTTTCGACATAAGCGATTTTGATAATTCGGGCATCTTCATTGTTTGCAAAAAAGCCGGTTCCCCATTCAACAATGTACATGGCGCCATCCGGACCGAACTGCATATCAATTGGGCGGGCGAG
This sequence comes from Balneolaceae bacterium, assembly GCA_017643365.1. Lineage (GTDB taxonomy): Bacteria > Bacteroidota > Rhodothermia > Balneolales > Balneolaceae > HXMU1420-13. The sequence continues at coordinate 15,937 of JAEPNO010000008.1, forward strand.
TTCTAAATCGGGTAAAAATGGATTTATTTGAAGCAGGTTGCCGTCTTTATCGAAGCGTACTTCTTTAATCCAATTACGCGTCCATTCCAGGATAAATAAAGTACTGTCGAAATATTGAGGGAAACTACCCGATTCTAGATTTGTGGAATCATACTGAAAAAATCCACCTGCTATGGCTGTGCGATCACCTTCCTCAAACTCCGGACGATCGGGAGTAAATCCATACGTGTAATCGAGCCAGGCGGGTTTTGCCGGAGGCAGATTTTGTGCTCCGGTATTATTGGGCGAATTATTTACGGGATTAGAACAATCGAAAGCCGAGCCGGAACTGCCATTCGCAAAATTGTAATCAACGTAAGCTAGGTTGTCGGCTATACAATATGGCCAGCCAAAATTACCCGGTTCTGTGGTTCGATTAAATTCGTCGTGCCCAACCGGTCCACGACTTGAACTTGTTGCCGTTGCATCGGGGCCGACATCCCCCCAAACTAATACATCGGTATATTTGCTAACGGCCATCCTGAATGGGTTCCGAGTTCCCATTACATAGATTTCAGGTTTACCTTCTTCTGCATCGGAAAATAGATTCCCCTCCGGAATCGTGTAGCTTCCATCATCTTCGGGATGGATGCGTAGAATTTTGCCTCGCAAATCGTTCGTATTTCCGGATGTTGCCTGAGCATCGAACGCAGAGCGGCCGGCACGTTCATCGATAGGAGTGTAGCCATCCGACTCAAAAGGATTGGTATTGTCGCCGGTAGTTATGAATAAATTTCCATTGCTGTCGAATTCCATATCACCACCGGAGTGGCAACATTGTTCTCGCTGAACAGGAATGCGTAAAATGATTGCTTCGGAATCCTTATCAATAGAAGTACCGTCAAAATTAAAACGAGATACTCGCTGTTCTGAAACTCCTGTTGGTGAATAAAAGAGATACAACCACGAGTTCGTTTCGAAATCAGGATCAAGAACGATTCCGATTAAACCGTCTTCGCGGCCTGAATCAACACTCAATGAGCCTGCGTTTGAAATTAGACCGGTTTCGTTGTTCCGCAGTTTTAAGTTGCCCGCCCGTTCGATGTACAACACATCCAAGTTCGGCAGTACGGCTACCGCCATCGGACTTAACGGGTTGTTGTCCAGAACGGTAACCTGATATTTATCGTCAATGGTGCCCTCGTAATTACCACTTATCTCGCCACTTGCATACAAAATACCACCCAAGATATGTTCCATAAATAGTGGTTCAGAATAACTCGCTTCGGTGTGCCCACCTCCTGTGTACCAAGCTCGTCCACCTTCGTAATTGTGCATCCATGCTATGGGATGATCATAACCCATGTTCCCGCCGGAGTACGTGCTTTCGTCTAGCGTCATCAACACATGAACTTCGCCACGGGGATTCGCGCGATAGTTGTACCATTCGTCAGTTCGTACCCAATAATCCGGTAAAAAAGAGGTGGAAGGGTGGATTTTATCAGCTACTTCGATGGTAGCAGTTGGTGTTCCGGGAGGGTGACTATCAAAATAAGCGCCCACGAGTCCGCCATACCAAGGCCAATCGTATTCGGTATCGGAAGCTGCATGAATTCCAACAAAGCCACCGCCAGTTTGAATGTACTGCTCAAAAGCAGCCTGTTGATCTGAGTTTAATACATTGCCGGTGGTGCTCAGAAAAATGATAGCATCGTATTGGCTTAGGTTTTCATAAGTAAACAGCGAAGCATCTTCGGTGGCAACCACTTCGAAGTCGTGATCTAGTCCTAGTTGTTGAATTGCAGCAATGCCTTCATCGATAGAACTATGGCGAAAGCCTTCTGTTTTGGAAAATATGAGCACCTTGAAGGTTTGTGCATAGGCTGTAGTGCTGATGAATACAGCAAAGAGAAAAATAGAGATCGATTTCTTTAGCATAGTAAGAAGTGTGTGAGAATTGTGAGAGTATCAACAAAATTAATTAGTTAACCAAGTGATAAGATTTCTCAAAGCACTTCATAAAACATGCTTAGACCATGGGTAGCAGTTAATCTGCATAGCATAAATTGTTAATAGCACTGATCGTTTATATTGTATTGGGATAGCTCAATTGAGTTAACTCATTAACCGTAAGAGGATTAATATGATAAAGGCTTTCGTTTTATTGTGGATTACCTGTTTATTAGCAAAACCGACCATCGCACAAGAAAAAGAGTGGATGCTTGGTCCATTCGAGCGAGCTGAGAATCAACAACCCATCATCTCGCCGGATACACTATCAACATTTGTTGATCCGATTCATGGCCACACAGTTTTTTGGGAGTCGATGGCTACTTTTAACCCGGCGGCGATTGTTAAAGATGGGGTGATTCACGTGTTTTACCGAGCCGAGGAAAAACTAGGTGAGGTAGGAATCGGCGGACATACATCAAGATTAGGACTGGCACTTTCGAACGATGGTAGTTTATACGATCGAGTTGACGAGCCGGTATTTTATCCCCAAAATGATGATCAAAAAAAGTATGAGTGGCCGGGAGGAGTTGAAGATCCGCGAATCGTTGAATCGGTGGAAGGCATGTATGTTTTAACCTATACGCAATGGAATCGGGAGTACCCGAGATTAGCTATTGCAACTTCAAATGATTTAGAAAATTGGGAAAAGCACGGGCCAATTTTTGAAAATTGGAAAGAGGGGATATATCATAACAGAGAATCTAAATCGGGCGCTATTGTAACTCAATTGATAGATGGCAAGTTGGTTGCTGCCAAAATTAATGATCGATATTGGATGTATTACGGAGTTCCTCATATCTGGCTGGCAAGTTCCGAGGATTTAATAAACTGGGAACCGGTCGAGAATTATCAGGGTGTTTTGGCTCCGGTATTGAGTCCGAGACCGGGCTATTTCGATTCGTGGCTGGTTGAAGCCGGTCCGCCACCACTTTTGACCGAGGATGGAATTGTGGTGCTTTATAATGCGGGTAATTCTCAAAATATTGGTGCACCTGAACTAGGAAACCGAATTTATACCGGTGGACAAGCATTATATGACGCCAACGAACCGTGGAAAATTTTGGATCGCTCAGATGAGCCATTTATTAAACCGGAAATGCCATTCGAAAAATCAGGGCAGTACAAAGATGGCACCACCTTTATTGAAGGTCTGGTGTATTTGAATGGACAGTGGTTTTTGTACTATGGCACTGCAGATAGCATGGTTGGAGTGGTAAGCTGGAAACCGAACGACTGAATAAAAAGTGGTCCTTTCCCTTATTAGGGGAAAGGATTTCAATCACTTCATCAAGATCATTTTATTCGATAACACTTTTCCATTGAATTCGAGTTGGTAGACATAAACTCCGCTTGATAAGTTTGAGGCATCGAAAGTAAGAGAATATTGACCGGCACTTCGAAATTCATCAGCCAGAACCTGAACCGTTTGTCCTAACATATTGAAGACTTTCAAACTTACCTTTCCACTTTCAGGCAAACTAAAATTGATCTGCGTAGTTGGATTGAATGGATTCGGATAATTTTGCGATAAGGCAAAATCAGAAGGTGTTGATGTTTCCTCTTCGTTGGATACTGCATCTGAATTGGTAACTACAATCTTATCCATACTGAATAGCCAGTTATTTTTCTCAGAATTGAAATCGGTATCAAACTCAAAGCGCATGATATGCGTACCGGCGTCAAGAGTAACGGGTTCTATATCAATTGGTTGAAAGTTGATGAAACTACCGGTTCCGGTAACCTGTTTTTTACCACTTACATCAACATTATCCACGAAAAGGGTGAAATTTCCGAATCCCGGAACCGTAGCAACGTAGGGGCTAAACTTGTAGTTACCTGCTTCGGCAACTTGAAAGGTGTACTCAACCCACTCACCGGCTACAATCCAGTAGATGTGAATTTGTCCGCCATCCGCACTTAAGTCAACGCCTTCATCAGGGCGATATACTAAGCCGGCATTGTTTGCATCAACATCATGGTAAGCGATACCTTCGCCGCCCAAATCGTAATTTTCTGCCTGCATTGTCCCCGGAAAAGAAACAGGTGTTCCTGAATATGCGGTACCACTTGGAAGTACTTCAACCGTTACACTATCGGTAGTTGAAAGTTCATCGGAATTGGTAACTGTTAAGGAAACCGTGTAGGAACCAACTTCAGTGAAGGTAAATACGGTATCTTGAGCGGAACTAGAACCGAGCCCATCAAAATCCCATTCGAAAGTCAATGCCTTATCGTTGCGGTCGAAGCTGTTAGTGGCATCAAAATGCACTTGAAGTGGAGATTTTCCGCTTGTTTTATCAGCCACTAAAAGTACAACCGGTGCATTTGGGTTAACTTCTTCGGTTGATTCAGTAAGCATTTCACCGGCCGGAACAGTCATAGAATATCCATCAGAAAAAGTAACTAAACGATCTGATGTTCCTGCGTTAAAAGCGATGTAGGTATTTGAATTTCCTTTTTTGAAGACTGAATAAGTCGGGATATCTGCCGTAACTGTGGTGTCTACCTGACCCATGCGTTTCATATTGTACAACCAATGCATGGTGTGCGCTTTCGACTCACCATCAAAAGCTTCATAATTTGGATCGGCCAAATAATAAGCTAATGCTTGATCGGCATCAGCCAAAGCAAGGAATTGCCAAAAAATATCTTTCCATTTATTCGGTTGACCACTGCGTTCTTCAACTACTTCGTTATAGTTTTTAACCACATAATCCGGGTGCCTACCTAAGTAAAGCGAACCGCTGGTTATGGGAAGCAAATTGATGCCATGTACAAACTCGGGATCGCCGCCAAACCAAGTTGCATGCACACCTTTCGAGCCCCAAACCATACCTATGGCTTCATGAGGGTAATCTTCTGGGAAAACGGCTTCATCCACATCAAACCAGTATTGTTCAACAGCGGTAGTTTCGGTTGCATACAGGAAAATTCCCATATCCCGAATTTCGGTCTGGCCGGTAACCTCACCCCATAAAACTACTGCGGAAGCAAAATTCATCGACTCGGAGCTGGATTCCTGATTGTTACCCTCTGCAAAATCACCATGACCGGCAGCCCACGAATGTCCGGCATAAATATCGTGTGATCGTAAAAATGGGAATAAATCATCATCACGATTCCAATTATTGGCGTCGCGAATTAGCATATTTACCATGCCACCCCATTGATCCTGCCCTGCCCAAGCCGGGTCGTATTTTGCAATTGTTGCTGCACTAACTATGGCGTAACTCATATGGAAGTGATGGTCGTTAATTTGATTATCTGCACCAAAACCGGATGGGTAGCCGGTTAACACATCCCAATTTGCGTTGTAAGAATATTCCTGATCGCCACCTACGGTAAACCAATCTTCCAGGCGTGTTTTTAACGCAGCAAGAAAATAGTCGCGTTCGGTATCCATCCCCATTTGATCGGCGATATGCACCAGATTTGCAAAGCGTGCCATGGCCTTTCCATTTTCGTAGGATGGGCCGGAATTAAGCGATTCGGTGGCAACATCAGCAACTAAGCTTTTAAGAACATCGGGATTGTAATCCCCTTGATTTGGCAGTGCCGGAAGTACCCCTTGAAACTTTAGAGTTGTTGAGAACGAGTTTCCAGTAATTACTTTCATATCACCACGAGGAGAGATATAGGAGTGGTTTGTTAATTGATTGGTTTCATTTAGATGCAGCCATTGATGGCGATATAAAGCTGAAATGGTTTCGTTGATATTGCCATCAGCTGAATCCATCAAGGCAGTTTCGTAGCTGTATGTAGAAGTGAGCTCGGAAGTTGCTTCGTTATATTGCCATTCAACTAAGCTATTGGTGATGAAAGCATAAGCGCGTGCTTTAAAAAGATTCAGCGTAGCCTCTGTACCATCCGGTAAAAGCGCCACGGAGATAAAATCTTTCCCATTTAAATCGGAAGTGAACGTGCCCGATGTATTCCAGCTAGAACCGGTTGGGGCAAATATTCCGTAATGTCGACCTTCAATGGTAACACCTAGAACTCCGCCTTGATTGTACCATACCGAAGGGTTTCCGGAAAAGTTTATGGCAGCATTGCCACCGTTTATTTTGAAATAAACAAAAGGAAGACCGTGCCCAAGTGTGGCGTACATCGACTTATCGCCGTCTAGCCATTCAGCAGTTACAGTCCAGTCATCGTAGCTGTACGTTTTAGTATTTGATGCATTCATTCCGGAAACACCAACCGTCATTTGTGCCACGTAAGGAAATAAGTAATCGGTACCGGGAGCGGCGGTTGCAAATACATGCTGAGAAGTGTAACTAAGCTCTAAGCCTGCACTAGTTGCTTGCATCGAAAGTGGGTGAGCAATGAGCTTTCCTGAATGCGGATTGCCAAAAAATGGAAATATTAGGCTACTCCAGAAATCGTTGGTTTGCACACGTTGATCGAAGGAAGCAGAAACTTTTGGGAGAATGTTTTGTCCGTTAAAGTTTTGTGGCCCAATTTCGCCAGAAGGCAAACTTGTACTGTAGCTACCTGCTCCAACAGTTACAGATTGAGCAAACAGAACATTTTGGCTAACGAAGGTTAAAACGATCAAAAGAAATGATGAACGAATAACAGAAAGTAAATTGGTAGGCATCTAATAAAATGAGTGATAGAATTTAGACAAGTTAGGAATTCTATCACCAACAAAACTAATGAAATAATTTCTCATCAGGGGTTTCGGAGTGGCTATGCTTTACCGTTAAGTATATCCGAAATATGATTCATCAGAACTTTGTAGCTGTTCACGTTTTTTTGAACCACCGCTAATGCCTCGGTATAAAGTTCTTTTTGTTCGGTTTTGGAGATTGTTTTTCCGGAATAAATAATAACCGGCACTTCGGTTCGATCTTTCATTGTTCGAATGTGGTACAGCACGTCTTTCCCGTAAGCATCAGGTAAATACATATCTAAAATGATGCAGTCGAAATGCGCGTCGGTTTCAAGAATTTCGTAGGCTTCTTGAGCTGACTCAGCCGTGATACACTCTTTAACCACAACGCTCAAAAACTCTTTCAACGCCATATTGTGGATGGTAGAGTTATCAACAAGTAAAACTCTTCCTTTCGATTTCTTCGTACCTGACTGATTATCATCGGATGTTTTGCTCGCCTCTGATTGAACAACTTTAACTATTTCAACTTCGGGTTTACTCTCAACGGCTTTACGGCTATCTGACGGCAGATACACAGTAAATGTGCTTCCAGATCCATATTCGCTTTCGAGGGTAAGTTTGCCGCCTAAAATGTGAGCTATTTCTTTTGAAATGGCTAAACCAAGACCGGTTCCCCCATATTTCTTTTCAGTGGATTGCCCCTCTGCTTGCACATAACTTTCGAACACGATACTTCTTTTCTGATCATTGATTCCAATTCCGGTATCCGAAATTTCAAAGGCAATAATCGAGTCTTCCGGATCAAGATTTTGCATTGCAAGCTCATTTTGGTCAGGTAGATAAGTGGTTAATTTTACATGTCCTTTGTTAGTAAATTTAATTGCATTACTAATTAGGTTGTTTAAAACCTGTTCTAATCTGATTCTATCTGTATTGATTTCATGAACATCAGACAAATGATTGACATATCGGAATTCTATATTCTTTTCTGCTGCAACAGGGATATACAATCGGGTTAATCTTGTACAAAATTCGTTTACACTTACTTTTTCCAATCGGATGTCCATTTTCCCGGATTGGATCTTAGACAAGTCTAAAATCTTGTTTAACAGATCCAGAAGATTGTTACTCGAACTGTGAATTAAATCGATGTATTCAATTTCATCTTCTTTTAGCGATTGACTTCTGTTTTCAGCTAAAATCTCGCTTAAAAGAATTACAGAGTTCAAAGTGGTTCGCATCTCATGGCTTATTTTTGCAATGAACTGCGATTTATAATTCAATTCATATTCAAGCTCTCTTCTTCGATTATCTAATATTGCATCTTCTAACTGAAGTCGAATAGTATGCTGAATTAATTTTTCATCTTGTTGAGGAATAAAGGCCCGATATCCGGCGTCTAATAACCCATGAATTTGTTCTCTCGACCTTGACTTACCAATGGCGATAACACGGGTAAAAGCCTTTCTACGTTGAAGAGAACGCATTACTTTTTGGTGATCCAAAGAAGTGTGATCAACATTTATTAATAAAATATCCCACTGATGGCGCTTTACTGCTTTTTGATAATCCTGATAGCTTCGAAGAAAACCGGTTTCAATTTCAATGCCTTTAATTTTTAAAGAAGAAACAGCCTGATGAACCACATCTGGAGTCTGAGCCAGTAGAATTGAAATCGTTGAGCCGGACATAAATTAAGGGGAGAAAAGTGGGTTTTTATTATCTAATTAGTATCGCCGCTAAAAATCAACAAAGTGTAAGACACCTGAAAATTTATAACATTATAAAGCACTAATATAAATGTATTAAATCTGAGTAGTTCAAAATACTGATAAATAGATTTTTAAACGATATGCTTTGAATTAGATTTTGATAAATCAAACAAACTGAATCGGTATTTGGTACAGTATTTGTTAGAGAATCTTAATAAATTATAGAACGTTGGGCCTTTTAAAACTAACTATATAAATATTTGTATTTGTAAGGCCAGCTTTAGTTATTTAGAATGTCGTTCACGTTGGCTATTTAAAAAGAGAAGACAAGTGCAAAACACAGATAAAATTAAGCAGTTAGTAGAGCAGATTGTCGAATCTGTAAGTTCGGTAGGATATCAAGGAGAAGTTGAACAACTCCGTGATAAGTATTCAAAGCTTAAGACAGTTCATCAACTTCAAAAAAGTATTGTGCGCCAAAATATGCATAATGCGATGTCGCCATTGAGTGCCATTTCAGGATATCTAGAACTAATTAATATGGCGCTGCTTTCGGAGCCTGATTATGAGCAGATTGAGCACTATCGGAAAAAAATTGAATCAGGCATCCAAGAAGTAAATACAATTCTTGAACAGCTTCAGGGAATTTATAACGACGAATCAGATTTGGTGACAACCGACGAGGTTGACACCTTCCTGGATGTTGATTTAAACTGGTTGGTTCGAGATGTTTGTTCGAAAATGCACTTCACCGATTCTGACTTAAAGTTGGAAATGAAAACGATTTCGTTGCACGTACAAACCGATGTGTTTATCTCAAAACTCATCATATTTAATTTGATCAATTATGCATCCAAGTGTAGTTCTCAAAAAGAACCGTTATCTCTAATTACCAACGAATCAAATCGAGCTGCTGAATTTATTATCGAATTCGAAGTGGTTGATCAAAAAAAAGTTGAAATAGCCCGGGTTATCAAATCTGCAAACAGTATTAGCAAAAGTTTTGAGAGTAATAACTCGTTCGACGAAGGACTACTTACCAGCGTTAAACTAGCGAAAGAAATTTTCGCGAATATTAGTTATCTGGGCTTACAAGAGGGGGAAATTCAAATCAAATTATCAATTCCGATGGCTAAGACTAAAGATTAGCCTTGAACATCAATCCAGCTGCCTGCCGGATTTTCGTAATTCATTATTTGATTGAAATAATTCTGATGGCGCTTAAAATCACGCTGACTATAATCAGAATCTGCGTCGTTTGCGGAGTTCACATAAGCAAAAGGATGTGCCCTTTGTTGAGTTAAAAAACTTAACTCTTGGTACCCATCTGAGATTGATTGATGAATTTCTTGAGCACTATTTGAGCGGAAAAATTCTCCGGATGCTTTGTTTTGTTTTGCAGAAACTTGATCAAAAGTACTACCGGCTTGTCTCTTTGCTTGATGCTTTTCTTCCACTCCTTTTACACTTCTCGTGTAAACGGTGCCAGTAGTTAAATAAGAGGAACCGGAAACGGATACCATTGAACCGCGTCCATCATTATTTATACTCATGTGGAAAATTTTTCTGCCCAGGCGGAAATTAATTCTATTTCACCAAAACAGCCAGTTAAATTCGATTAATTAAGAAAGTTTATCGGTCGGAATAGGGTTGAACAAAAAAAGATTAATACATCTTAAGGATCAGAAATATTACCCGATAATTGCGTTGATAGGACTTTTTCTAGGCAGTTGAATAGAGATATCCTACAACCAATAAACCAAGTTATAGTCCACCTTTGGACAACAAATTATATTTCGCGAGCAAAAGAGGAGAACTTTATGAGCACAATTAGAGCACTTGTAGTCGATGATTCTAAAATTATGCGGAGCCAAGTTAAACGGGCTTTAGATCAGGTAACCATAGCAGAATTTGAGTATGAAGAAGCAATGGATGGTGAGGATGCTTTGGAGAAATTTAACGACGACATCGATATGCTGTTTGTGGATTGGAATATGCCAAAAATGACCGGCGTTGAGTTTGCACGTGCTGTTCGCGATCAAGGCTACGAGCACATCCCCATTATTATGGTTACTGCAGAAAAATCGATGGGTAAGGTAGATAAAGCACTTACAGAAGGTGGTGCTGATGAGTATATCACCAAACCATTTACGGCTGAAAAAATGAGCAGTACAATCGCGAAATTTTTCGATGAGCGCGGAAATTTAATTACTGGCGAGCCGGAAGAAGAGAAGAAAAGCTTCTTTAGCAGCATCCTTAAATAAATTGGGAACGGTACAATGATTACAGAACAGTTAAAACAAGCCAAAGAAATCCCAGTTGAGATTGTTGAAGTAGTGAAACAATCGGTGATCAATACATTTGAGTCTATTGCCGGAGAGGCTCCTACTTTAGTGTTTGATGATACAGAAAATGGCCCATTAAACGGCGTAATTGGCAATATCGCAGTGTTTAATCCAGAGTATACATTCTCGCTAATGTTGGTTATTCCAAAAGATACAGCCATCAAAATCTCTGAAGCTTTTCTTGGGATGGAACTCTCTATTGAAAGTGAAGATATGGGCGACTTAATCGCAGAGTTATCGAATATACTTGCTGGCGAAGTGGCTGCAAATATGGAAACAGTAGGTTTTCGTGGACAGTCATCACTTCCTACAGCAACACGCGGGAGCGATTTACGCTTGTTTATGCCAAATAAGCCACCATCAGCAAAACTACGCTTCGAAGGTAATGTTGGTGACTTTCTATTGAATATGGCGTTAAGCGAATCTAGACAATAGTTCTAAAAACCTCTCTAAACTCAGAATAAGGTACAGAATCCGATGAGTAACGATAATACCCAAGTTGTAGATGAACTAGCTCAAATTATTCAGCTACTAGCTGATGTGTGGCCAACAGACCGTGAAAACGTAGCTATAGCGGGCGCTAAATTTGAAAGTGTGATCGAAAGTTTTGATCAGGATTTCGGACATATTCAAAAACTGGCAACTCTCGCGTGGGAAGGCATTAAACACCTTTATGAAAAAGATGAATTCTTCATGGAAGTGAAAGCCACGACCATGCAGTCTATAAATCTATTTCGCGAGTTCATTCTAAATGATGGTGATATTAAAGTTGAGGATTTTGATAAAGCTTTTGCTGAGTTAAATAAGGCCTTAAATGGCGGTAAGGAATCTGCAGATAAGATCATTAGCGAAGAAGAATTGGAAACACTGAGTTCGAAAGATGAGGTTCCTTCAAATGCTGATTCAGAACCTAATGTTGCTCAAGTTGATGCCGATCAGATGCCGGATGAAGTAGCATCAATCATCCAATTACTTGCCGATGTGTGGCCAAATGATCGCGAAAATGTTGCTAAAGCCGGGGCCAAGTTCGAACAAGTAGTAAGCAGTTTGGAGAATATTTCCGGGCAGTTGCAAAAACTTATCGATCTGGCCTATCAAGGAATGATGCATCTTTACGAAAAAGATGACTATTTCATGGAAGTAAAAGCTACTACCATGCAGGCTGTAAATCTTTTTAGAGAATTCATCCAATCGGAAGAAGACGTTACTGTTGATAATTTCGAAAAAGCATTTTCTGAGCTGAGTAAAGCGTTAGAAGGTGGAAAGAAATCTGCGGATACAGTTATCTCTGAGGAAGAACTTGAAGATTTAAAGGCTAAGGAAAAGCAAGCAGCAAAAAATAGTGACGCTGTAAACGAGGTAGCTGAAGACGTTCGGGTAGAAATTGCTGAAATCATCAGTCTACTCGAAAATGTTTCTCCTACAGATCGAGAAAATGTGGCCCAGGCAGGAGCGAAATTTGAGCAAGTAGTAAGTGGACGAAAACGCATTTCCGGGCAAATGCAGAAGCTATCAGATGCGGCGTATCAAGGGATCATTCATCTTTATCAAAAAGACGAACATTTTGAAGCTGTAAAAGCGGCCACCATTCAGGCCATTTCTATTTTTAAAGAGTTTACCCAACCTGATGCTGATGTAAGTGTTGACGATTACGAAGATGCACTTCATGGCATCGAAAAGGCATTAGCCGGTGAAGTTGAGAAAAGCCAGGATATAAGCGATTCTACGTCGGTTCCAACTGATTCCACGATGGATGACTTATCAACGCATTTGATGATGATTGATGAGTCGTCGGATAGAGCGGAAATTGAACTTCTTGCCGGATTTTTAACAAATTCTGCAGCGAACGAAATGGGAGAAGCTGCCGAAGAATTAAAGAGTGCATACGAAATTGTTGAAAATGTACTCGCCGGAAACGATGTAGATGCAGGCTGGCTGAACATAATTTCAGCTCATATCGAAAAAGCCGAAGAACATGCAGCAAATCTTGAGTGGGAAAACTCAATGATCGAGCATGATGAGGAATCTGCATCACCCAAAGAAACAGTAGATGCTGAAGTGGAAGTTGAAGAAACTCCTGTAGTAACTTCGCCGAAAAAAGTTGAATTAACTCAGGCCCCATCATCCGAATATTCATCGGTATTTCTAATTCCGGAAGATATCGATATTTCAATGGTTGGTGAGTTCATTACAGAGTGTAGCGAGCTAATTGAGTCGGCCGAAAGTGCCTTGCTTGAACTGGAAGACAAACCGGATGATAACGAGCTTGTAAACACTGTTTTCCGTGCTTTTCATACCATAAAAGGTACATCGGCATTTATGGGGCTAGATCCTATAACGGAGTTTACTCATCATGTAGAAACAGTATTAAGCATTGTGCGTGATGGTGATTTACCCTTCGACCGAGCGTGTGCAGATATCAACTTCGAATCGATTGATATTATTAAAAAGCTGCTTAGCACGGTTGAGAATTGCAATGGAGGAGATCCACTTCCGGTTCCAAACAACTACAAAAGTATGATGCGTGTGTTGGTAGATGTGGCTGATAATAAAGTGCCACCGGCTGATGCATTAGCTAAAGAAGGAGAGGCTGTTCGCCCGGTTGCAACCGAAGAGTCGGCCACTAACGAAGATTCTCGGGTTGATTCACCAACCGGCAGTACGGTAAAAGGTGCCAAAAACGAAGCAGAAGAAACTGGCAATACCAATCAAAAAAATGATACCGAAAGCTCTGTTCGGGTAAGTGTAAATCGTCTGGATCGATTAATTGATATGGTTGGAGAACTTGTGATTGCACATTCGGTAGTGGCACAAGATCCGAATATTTCAAAAGACACTGAGCTTCAAAAGAAAGTAAACCACGCTACTAAAATTCTTCGCGAATTACAGGATACCAGTTTAACTCTTCGGATGGTTCCGCTTAAAGCAACTTTCCATAAAATGAATCGACTAGTTCGCGATTTATCGAGAAAAGCAGCCAAAAAGGTGAAATTTAACACGGTTGGTGAAGATACAGAGATCGATCGAAATATGGTTGATATCATTAACGAGCCGTTAATTCACATGCTGCGAAACTCGTTAGATCATGGTATTGAAACCACCGAACAGCGTGCCGAAACCGAAAAACCCGAAGTGGCAACTATTACTCTTCGTGCATTTCAAGAAGGTGGTAAAGTTGTTATTCAAATTCAGGATGATGGCCGTGGCATCAACAAAGATATTATTCTTCGAAAGGCCATCGAAAAAGGGCTCATCGATCCTGATAAGAAATTAACCGAGTCAGAAATTTATGGGCTGATTTTTCTTCCGGGATTTTCATCTGCCGAAAAGGTTACCGATTTATCAGGTAGAGGCGTTGGAATGGATGTTGTTCGCCGTTCTATCGAAGAGCTTCAAGGGAAAATTGATGTAAGTTCAGAACTTGGGGTTGGAACAACTATCACTATCGAGCTGCCATTTACCTTAGCCATTACCGATGGCATGTTGATAAGAGTTGGCGAGGAACGATTTATAGTGCCAACGATTAACATCGATATGACATTTAGAGCTCAACCTGACGATTTGTTCACGGTGCTGGGCGAAAACGAGCAAGTGTCGTTTCGCGGGAAATCTGTTCCTGTAATCCGTCTACATCAATTGTTCGAAATTGATAATGCCATTGAAGACATCATGGAAGGAACCCTGTTGGTTATTAAAAGCAATAATGATCGTTATGCCCTCTTGGTAGATGAAGTGATTGGGCAGCAGCAACTGGTGGGTAAGTCAATAAATATGATTGCACCAACCGAACATATATCCGGAGGCGCAATTCTAGGTGATGGTCGCGTTGGATTAATTTTAGACACCGCTGCTCTAATTCAGTAGCCCGAAAGGAGATCAACATGAGCCTCACAGCGTTAAAAAGCATAACAGCCGAAGACACCCTTTCTAAATACGATTTTGAGCGTGTTCGGAAAATAATTTTCGATTACTGCGGTATTGATATCAGTCCGGGTAAAGAAGCGCTGGTTCAAAGTCGACTAACAAAGCGATTGCGTTCGCTGGGAATTACGGAATATGGTGAGTACTTAGATCTGATAGAATCGAGCAAGCCAAAAGGTGAGTTTCTATCGTTCGTAGATGTTTTAACCACAAATAAGACTTCGTTTTACCGCGAAAACAAGCATTTCGAATTTATTGAGAAGAACATCTTTCCAACCATGCAAGGCAGGTCGGTAAAATGGTGGTCGGCCGGTTGCTCATCGGGCGAAGAGCCAACAACACTTGCCATGAATTTGCTAGAAGCCGAGCGATCTATCCGATATCGATCGGTGAAAATTTTAGCAACAGATATTTCCAGGGATGTTTTGCATGTTGCAAAATCAGGAACCTATGCATCACATAAAGTGAATGATATTCCAGTTAACTATCTCAATAAATATCTAACCCCTCAACCGGATGGGAGTTATAAAGTAAAAGATCGTGTGAGAAATATGATCACTTACGGTAGGCTAAATTTAAATGATAGATGGCCGTTAAAGGGCGATTTCCAGATGATAATGTGCCGTAATGTTATGATTTATTTTAATCGGCAGACACAAGAGCAGATTATTTCCAAGTTTCGAGACCTCTTAGAACCTAATGGATATGTTTTTTTAGGGCATTCTGAAAGCATGAATGCACCGGCCTTAGGATTTAAAAACGTTGCACCGGCGGTTTATCAAAAACTTTAAAGAACTTTGTTTGAAGTAATAGTTAGTTGAAAAGCACTCCAGCGTGGGTGCTTTTTTTATGTGTACAGCTCAATAACTATCGGAAAAATTTTCCGAGAAAAATACAAGGCATCTAGCTATAAGTATGTTTGATTTAATCTTTTTAATTATAGTAAAGTCAATAGGAAATCAATTTAAGAACTCATTAAAAATTACCGATAAAATTGAAAAGCTCCCTTAGTACAGAGTTGTAATTATGAGACCTTTTGGAGTGAAACGATAGAGTATATCGGGCTTAAACTGATACAGAAAGGTATGATTGAATGAAGAAAGTAGTTGGTGTTAGCGATTTAAAAGTATCAAATAATCAAAACGATTTGATTATAACCCACGCACTTGGGAGTTGTTTAGGAATAACAGCGTATGATAAAGTTGTACGAGTTGGAGGCATGGTACATGTTATGCTTCCCCTCTCGAAAGCAGATCCCCAAAAAGCTGTTGCAAAGCCTGAAATGTATGTTGATACCGGCTTTAGCCTCCTCTTAAAAGAAGTGTTTGCTCTGGGAGCCACTAAAAACAATTTGGAAATAAATGTAGCCGGTGGCGCAAGTATGAAACAAAATGCCGGCGAAGACTATTTTAAAATAGGCCAACGAAATTTTACAACCTTTCGAAAACTACTCTGGAAAAATGGATTCATGATCGCTAATTAGGAAGTGGGCGGTTCAATCTCCAGAACGATGGTACTTGAAATGAATTCCGGGTTGGTCACAATCAATAATGTGCCCATGAATTCCCCACAGAAAAATCTTAGAACCGGTGTTTCTCCCGATTTAAGTTTTTCGGCAGCCCGAGTAGGATAAATCAATTTTAGCCATGGAAAACTCAGAAAAACATACAGAATTAGACAGTTACCAGGAAGCTATCACCGAATATGAAAAGCAGATGCAGCATGGATTGGTAGCGTATATGATTGCGCAATCGGAATTGCAGGATGTGCCAAATTTTGTAAAAGAGATTCAAAATAGAACAAGATTCTCTAAAAATAAGATTCAACAGCTTAAGTGTTAAACTATAAATGCGATAAGAATAAGAAGATCGTGGATTAGTTCTTGTTATTCATCCATTATTTAAAAGAAAATGATTACTACATACACTGAAAACATACACGATATTGCACTAAACACCTTTGAAGTTACTTGCTTCATGTTTCCTATGGATGAGTGGGAAATTGAAGAGGATGAATTAGAATATCCTGATGGTAGTACCAGATCAATTGTAGAATTTGAAGGCGCAGCTCAGGGCGCTATGATGATTAACCCAAACGATTCGTTGCTCACTGCCATTGCTGCAAATATGCTCGGTATCGATGAGCCATCGGAAGAAGAAAAAGAAGGCGCTCTTTGCGAGATTGCAAATATCATTTGTGGCAACACTGTGCCAATTTTTGCAAAGGATGACAAAATATGTGTTATCAAACCACCTAGAATTGCAGAACAAGACGAAGATGCTGCAACCTTATTTCCTAACCTTCATCATGAAAAGGTAAATGTGCTGTTGGATGAAGGCATCGTAGAAATTTCAATTTATGTGGAGCAAGACTAATGATTAAAGTATTAGTAATAGATGATTCAGCCTTAGTTCGTAAACTGCTTGCCGAAGAGCTAAATAAACAAAAAGATATTGAAGTTGTTGGCACGGCAATGAACCCGTACGTAGCCCGCGATAAGATTGTAAAACTGAAACCGGATGTACTTACGCTGGATTTAGAAATGCCACGTATGGATGGACTTTCTTTTCTTTCTAAGTTGATGAAGCATCATCCAATGCCGGTGGTTGTAATTAGTTCGCTAACACCAAAGAACAGCAAAAATGCACTCAATGCTCTTCAATTGGGCGCAGTTGATGTGCTTTGTAAACCGGGATCGGCATATTCAACACAGAATATTGCTCAGGATGTAGTTCGAGCTGTTCGTGCAGCATCGCATGCAAAATTCGACAAAAAGAAGCTAAAAACGCCAATTGCAAAGGTTCAATCTGATGCACATAATAGTGCTGAGTTAGTTCATACAACCAATAAAATTATTGCTATCGGTTCTTCAACCGGTGGAACTCGGGCATTAAATGGTTTGCTGCCTTCGCTACCGGCAAATTTGCCGGGTATTTTAATAGTTCAGCATATGCCCGCAGCATTCACAAAAAGTTTTGCAGATAGAATTAATAAAGAATGCGCTCTTGAAGTAAAAGAGGCTGAAGACGGTGAGTTAATTAGGCCTGGTCATGTTTTTGTTGCACCTGGCAATTATCACATGTTGGTAGAAAAGAACGGTGCTAAATATTACGTGAAATTAAAACAAGGGCCACCTGTACATCACCAGCGCCCTGCAGTTGATGTGCTTTTCAACTCGGTAGCTATTTCGGCCGGCGTAAACGCAATGGGCGTAATTCTTACCGGTATGGGTGCCGATGGTGCCAAAGGACTGCTGAACATGA
Source organism: Balneolaceae bacterium (assembly GCA_017643365.1). Taxonomy (GTDB): domain Bacteria; phylum Bacteroidota; class Rhodothermia; order Balneolales; family Balneolaceae; genus HXMU1420-13. The sequence goes on from JAEPNO010000008.1 coordinate 33,788, forward strand.
GAAATAAAGGTGCCTATACAATTGGCCAAGATGAGGCAACTTCGGTTGTTTATGGCATGCCAAAAGAGGCCTACAATGTAGGCGCTGTTACCGATCAGTTACCGCTGGATAAAATTCCTGAGGCGATTGTTAATCATATGAATCAAAAAGTGTTAGAACCGCACGCTTAAAACGGGACAAATAAATGGCTATAAATATATTAGTTGTAGACGATAGCGCAGTAATGCGCAGTATGATTAAGAAAACCATCCGAAATAGTGGAGTGGAAGTAGGCGAGATTTTTGAAGCCGGAAACGGACAGGTTGGGTTAGATATATTAGCTGAAGAATGGCTAGACATTCTATTTATAGATGTGAATATGCCTATAATGGATGGAATGGAAATGCTCGCTCGAGTTAGAAAAAATCCAGATACCGTTGATCTGCCCATTTTAATTGTCTCTACCGAAAGTAACCCCGAACGTATCGAGAAGATTCAAAAGTTGAATGCAGGTTTTGTTCACAAACCGTTTACTCCAGAAATTTTACGTGAGCGAATTTTAGAAGCTCTTGGGGTATTAGAGAGCCAGTAAATTCGACGTATTTATTTCGAGATTTTTTAAAGCTCTGTTAATGATAACAGGGCTTTTTTTATTGAAGAAATACGTATTGAAGGGTGATAACCGTATGCTCTAAGTACGTTAAAAAAATGCTTCTTATTTGATTAGTCACGGCCTGAATTTAGGAGCTAATTTCTATCCAAATTTTTGTGAAAATAGTTCTAAATAATTCTTAAGACCGGCCACTTTTCTCCCGATAACAAAATAGAATCCACTAATGGATGCCCAATCATATAAACGTCTTAAACAGAGAAATGATGGAAGAACAAATTGCTGAACAAGAACTTACACATTCGAATGGAGTTGCCGTAAAAGGCGGTAAGTTTTTAAGCTTTTTTTTGGGCAACGAAGAATATGCTATCGAGATTTTAAAGGTTCAGGAAATTATTGGGTTACTGCCCATAACACCGGTGCCGAAAATGCCGGATTATGTTCGTGGGGTGCTAAACCTTAGAGGAAAGATTGTTCCGATTATGAACCTTAGAGTTCGATTCGGTTTACACACCATAGAGGATACCGAAGAAACATGCATCATTGTAATCCAGGAGGAAAAACACTTGATGGGCATTGTGGTAGATAAAGTATCGGAGGTGGCTGATTTAAAAGCTGAGCAGATCGAAAAAATTCCATCTTTTGGCATCACAGGAAACAGCGAATATCTGACGGGCATTGGGAAATTAGAGGATTCAGTTAAAATGATTCTAGATGTGCACAAAGTAGTATTCGATGTGCCAACGGAAGTTAAAAACGCAAACGGCGAACCCGCTACCGTATAATTTTAAAGTTGTAAGAACCATGAGTATCAAAGAAAAAGTACAGAATTTTACTTCAGCAACTAACGATGTAAAGTCGGGGACCATCAATAAGAAAATGATGCTTATTTCAGGTGGTGGAATAGCTACGATTCTTGTTTTGGGGCTCATAGCTTTTTTCAGCTTATCTCGAATTAATACCTACACCGAGCGTTTGCAAGATGTAAGTTTGAATGAGTGGCAAATTGCTAATTTAATTGAAAATGAAGGGCGATCGATTGGTTATAACCTGATGAGCTACGCCAATAAAAACGACGATACTGCATGGGAAGAAGTTAAAAATGGCTTAGAACGATTGAAAGTTCATATAGATTCGACTCAAACATTAGCCGATATCAATAATCTGGAGTCGATTCAATCGTACATACAAAATCTGGAAACTAATCTGGTTTTATTCGAAGAGGCAATTTTTGGATATCATGCTGCAAATGAATCGTTGATTAAATATCGCGATCAAACGGCGGCTTCCGGTGTAGATTTTCAGTCGAGCGTAGACGAATACTTAGGTGTTGCCAAAGCTGAGCTGCCTACAATGGGCGAAGCCGAGCAAGCGGTTGAATTACAACGAATACAAAATGCAGAAGCTTTAATTAACGAGCAGTTAGTACTGTTAAATCAATTATGGCAAAGCGAAGCAATGGGGCTTGTTGATGAGTTTGCCAGCATCGAAGAAAAACTTGTTGGACTGAGGACAGAATTTGGTGGCTTATTAAACGGTGTTTCTTCGATGGAAGGGGAAATCTACCTAAATATTGCCCTTGCAACGTTAAACGATAATGTTGAAACCGTACGTGCAATGATTGCGGCCCGTAACGAAGTTTCGAAAGCTGAAACTCAACGTACAGATGCATTCCATAGTATTCTTGGTGATGCTGTAGCATTGGCGAGCTTGGCTCAAAGCAATGCTTTTGAGGAAGCTAACTCAACACATGGTGTAGTTTCTAATGCATTACTCTCAGTTGGTATCTTTTCGGTAGTAGCTGTTGTATTTGCCTTTGTTGTGGCATCATTCGTAGGCCGCTCAATCAATAGAGTACTAAAGGAAATTATAGCACAGCTTTCTACCGGAGCTAACGAGGTTCAATCTTCAGCAGAACAGTTGTCAAGTTCGAGCCAGCAATTGGCAAGCAGTGCTAGCAAACAAGCTGCCAGCCTCGAAGAAACATCTTCATCGTTAGAAGAAATGTCTTCGCAGATCAAGCAAACCGATGAGAATTCATCCGAAGCAGAACACGCCATGAATGTTGCCAAGCCGCTTATCGAGAATGGTGTTACAGCAATGGTTCGCATGAACAAAGCGATGGAAGAAATTAAAAATTCCTCAGCCGAAACTTCGAAAATTATCAAAACCATCGATGATATTGCATTCCAAACGAACTTATTAGCCTTGAATGCAGCAGTTGAAGCCGCAAGAGCCGGTGAGGCAGGAAAAGGATTTGCTGTAGTGGCAGAAGAAGTTAGAAACCTGGCACAACGAAGTGCGGAGGCAGCAAAAGACACCTCAAATCTTATTCAGAAGTCGCAGGAGAATACACAACGTGGTACTTCGGTTGCTAACGAAGTGGCAGAAAACCTCGAAAAGATTGCACAAAGCATCAATAGCGTGAGTACGCTGGTAGTTGAAATCTCGGCAGCATCGAAAGAACAAGCCGATGGTATTACACAAATGAATGTGGTAATGAACGATATGGACACGGTTGTTCAAAGCAATGCCTCTGCATCAGAAGAAAGTGCAAGTGCGGCCGAAGAACTAACTGCACAAGCATCCGAACTAAATCAGATTGTTTCGAGAATGGCCGAATTAGTAGGGCTGAGCTCAAAAGGAGTGTTCGATACTATTACTCAAACCGATAACTCTCATTCACAGTATTCTAACCCGCGTATGCCCGTTGAGCCGGCGCATTCCTACAAACCGGCTTTTAACAATGCACCAAGGCATTCATCCAGAAATGGATCTTCGGAAATGGCTGCACACGAGCTTATTCCTTTAGGTGATGACGATTTTAGCGAGTTTTAACCAGATAAATCAAGAGAAACCAATAAGCCGAAACAATCGGTGACTAAAATGAAAAAAACATATAAAAACATACTACTAAGCTCACTATTTGTACTCTTACTTGCATTAAGTACAAACAGCACAGCAAAAGGACTAGATTGGAGTCCTGAAAATCCAACAACCGACGATAGTACCAAGGTGTACACGATGGTAGATCAAATGCCGCAGATTATTGGCGGAATTGGCGAAGTTTACAAGAATATAACTTACCCGACTAAAGCTTTAAACAACCGAACTGAAGGTAGAGTATTTGTTCAGTTTGTTGTTGATAAAGACGGGAAAGTAGAAAATCCGAAAATCTTAAAAGATATAGGTGATGGTTGCGGCGATGCAGCTATTGCGGCACTTCAAAATGTGAATTTTACTCCAGGTGTTCTGGATGGGATTCCGGTCTCGGTGACGTACACATTACCGGTTACTTTTAAGATGGGAAATTAATTGCATAGAGATAACCCAATATAGTTAGTTAGAGCGTAGTCTTGGTAGGGCTGCGCTCTTTTTTTTGCCTTAGAAAAATAAATTAAAAAATCTTAATAAAACCCTTAAGTAAATCTGGCATGGGTTCGATAACAACATTAAAGGATTACAGATTCTAACATATAAACCTATCTATTACTACAATGAGAAAAGAGACAAACAAATACGGAATATTCATCGCAATTTTAATGCTGGCAGCGTCGGTGCAAATTCAGGCAGGAGAGCTTAAAAACGAATTAAATTTTGAAACAAGTGTTGATACCGCAGAGGTGTTAACGATGGCAGAAGTGATGCCGGAAATTGTTGGTGGACTTAAAGAAATTTACAAGAACATCGACTATCCGCGACAAGCATCTTTAAATAATGTTGAAGGACGTGTATTCATCCGATTTATCGTGGATGAGAATGGCAACGTTCAAAAGCCGGAAGTACTTAAAGATATAGGCGCCGGTTGTGGTGAGGCCGCAATTGCAGGAATTAAAAAAGTGAAGTTTACACCAGCCAAAAATGGTGGCCAACCGGTATCGGTTTACTTTACACTACCGGTGACTTTTAAAATTCAATCTTGATTTTACTATAACCCTATATAGTTAGATAAGGGCGTTGTTCTGGCAGGACAACGCCTTTTTTTATCTATTTACTCAAGGAATTTCCATTCTCGCCGATGAAAAATAAGCCCCCCGGTAATAAATATTTGAGTTGTATACCTCTTACTTAGCGGGCTGTAGAATCGCTAAACCAAATCCCGATGAAATGATGAAACACTCGGCCATACTTTCAACAATTATATTCTTAAGTGCGTTTTTAAATAGCGCGGAAGCACAATACTCTAAAAAGTGGTCAAACTCTCTTTTTGGTGAAATACACTACAATAGCATTGTTCAAAATGCTGAGGTTCGAATGAGTGAAACGGACCAAATAGACTTTCATAAACTAGCTTTAAAATCGGGGTATAAAATTTCGGATAGTTGGAGCCTAGCCACAAAAGTTGTTGTAGAACATGCTTTTGATCAACAATACAATGGCGGGGATCTATTTTTTAGTGATGCGTACGTGAAATTCAAACACAGTAAAAAGCTCACATTATCTTTTGGCCTACAATCTGTACCCATCGAAGCTGCAAAACCAGGAAGTTATGGCACGGTAGAAATTTCGCCAGTTGAGAAGTATTTATCTCATGCCTGGAGAGAACTTGGAGTAAAAGCATCGGGCGATCTGAATAAAAAGCTTAGTTATCAATTTATGGTTGGAACCGGCTTACACGCCGCTGAGATCGGAGCTAAAAGTGTAATTTATGATGCCAGAAACTCTTCCTTGTCATCATCAATCCAAAATGTAGCCTTTGGCGGTAAAGTTGTAGTAAAACCAAATTATAGTTGGGAGTTTGGCTCTTCATACTATTTCTCGGGGCTTAGCAAAAGTAACGATACGGATGCGGATCTAACCGGTGCGAATTACCAGTTCGGGGAATTGTTTACAAGATTCGCTCAAGGAAATATTGAGTCAAGAGTCGTGGGCGTTTATAGTACCATTGCCAACGCTGAAAAAGTGAATAATGCATTTCACAATAAAGTGGGATCAGCTCAATACGGTCTGCTTTTAGAATTAGGGTACAATTTTAGCGACCAATTCAACATCAAAAGAGACGATTCTCATTTAAAAGGATTTTTTAGGACAGAATTCTATGATCCCTATTACAGAATGTCAGGGTTTGCCGATAAGAAAAAATATGAACACATCGATTATTCAATTGGGGTAGTATATCAACCTCTAAAATCGATAGAGTTTAAAGCTGATTACGTAATAATGAGATCAGGCTCTGCTGTTAATGAGCACCATTTTGATGTTTCTATTGGCTTCCATTTATAACAATTAGTATAGAATAATGAACGTATTTAAAAAGCGATGGAATTCGCTCGGTTTAGGAAAAAAAATTACACTTCCTGTAGTATGCACCTTTTTGATTTGTATAGGACTTACAGTTGGGGTTTTATTCGATACTTATAAAACATCGTATGAAGATCAAGTTTTGCAAAATCTGCAATCTGCTTCCAGTGCAAGTTCAGATCTATTATCAGCATTTATTGAAAGTAGAAAAGATGAACTAAGTGCTGTTGCTTCGCTAGAAAGCAGCAAGAAAAGCAACTATACAGAAGTAACAAGCTGGTTAACTAACTTGAATGATCAGCATGGGATTTACGAATCTATCGTCATTTCAGCGGTATCAGGTAAAGGAATAGCCGGAGTAAAAAAGGTTTCAGCACGATCTAAGATGATTGACGATGAGGAACTTTCAACGTTTTCTATCACCGATGATACTGTTTTATCTGCCCTGCAAGCGGGGGAAAGTGTGGTTAGTTTACCATATAAATCTACTGAAAGCGGTAAAATGGTTTTTGCAGTCGCCGAGCCCATAATCGTAAACGGCTCAGCAACGGCTTTCGTAATTGGTAGTGTACCTGTTTCGGTGTTATCAAAAAAACTTGAAGAGATTTTGTTACTTGATGAGTCGAGCTGGACCCTTATTGATAAGACAGGAGCTATTATCATAGGCAAAGAGTCTGATTCTGAATCTAACACTTTATCAACGCTGGCTTACCGCAATTTAAAGACTGAAAAAAGTGGAAGTGCAGTTTATAAAAACCATGCCGGAACCGAAGTATATGGAGGCTTTGCTCCCTTAAGCAGTGTAGATTGGGGGGTAATACTTGAAACAAGTAAAGCCCAGAAAATTAGTGAAGTACAGGCAGTTTTCTACTGGTTTCTTGGTTTAGGATTGGGCGTTTCGATGCTATTCGGGGTGTGTATTTACTGGTTTATCAACAAACAAGTAATTGCACCATTAAATGAGAATATCAGATCGCTGGATACTACTTCAAATCAAGTGAATGCTGCTTCAAGTGAGGTTTCAGTTTCCAGCCAACGACTTGCTAGTACTAGTAAAGACCAAGCTGCTCGTGTTGAAGAATCAACCAGCTCGTTAGAAGAAATTGCAGCACAAATTAAGCAATCGGATGCGCACACCAGCGAAGCTGAACAATCGATGAATAACGCCCGACCAAAAGTTGAAAGTGGCTTGCAAGCAATCGAGCGATTAAATGCAGCGATGGATAACATCAAAAATAGCTCGCTGGAAACCTCCAAAATCATCAAAACCATAGATGATATTGCATTTCAAACGAATTTACTTGCGTTAAACGCTGCTGTTGAAGCCGCACGTGCCGGTGAAGCCGGTAAAGGATTTGCGGTTGTTGCTGAAGAAGTTAGAAACCTTGCTCAACGAAGCGCAGAAGCTGCAAGAAATACCTCTGAACTTATACAAAAGTCACAATCGAGCTCCGATCGAGGTGCAGAAGTTGCCGATGAAGTTTCGAATAACCTCCAGGATATTGCAACCAGTATCAATGAGGTAAGCACTCAGATTGAGGAAATATCGTCGGCATCGAAAGAGCAAGCCTTAGGCATAGAGCAGCTAAATCATCTGGTTAGTGGGATGGATGCGGTGATCCATAAAAATGTGGAGAGTTCGGTGGAATCGGCAAGTGCAGCAGAAGACCTTTCGGCACAGGCTGATGAACTAGAATCGGTAGTTGTAAACCTTAAAAATTGGATTGGAGGTGCGAAATCTCGCTCTGCAGTATACCGACCAACAGGGAATAATTACTCCCAATTTACTGCAAACGATTTTGTTGAATATCCAAGCAACGATTACCAACAACCGGATACCGTTAAAATTAAAAGTGTAAATATGGCTTTTAATAAATAGTAATTGAAAAAAATTCAGAATTCCTGAATTAATTGGGCAAAAGCTGTTATTAAAAAATGGGTTTTGCCGATAATAGAAGAAGCAGATTCCTTAAGTAGTAGAAATAATCTACGGGAGAACAAAAAGTGAAAGAGTCTACGAGCAGAACAGAAAATAAAGAGAGAGTATTAGAAACTGAATTTACTGAAGCAGAAGTAGTGTCGCCATTACGCCTCATAAATCCCGGAAAACAAAGTGTTTCTGAGAAAAAAAGGGCCATGGCCGATAAGATTTGGGACGACCTGATCAACAACTTTTCTTTTATGGGTTCGGAATCGGATACGAATAATGGTCTTGAAATTATTGGCAAAAAATATTTGATAGACGAACCGGTAAAAAAAGAACTTATACTTGAAGATGGCATGTTGTCGATACAACAAAATAACGAAGCGATAACCGACGAGCACTTGAAGTTCACTAAAGCAGTGCAGCTTAGTCAGTCGTTTGTTTTGGTGATAAACCAAGACGGAGTTATCGAATATGCCAATCCTCATTTCCAAAAGGTATCTGGTTTTACTCAAGACGAATTAATTGGGAAAGAACTCGGATACCTGATATCAGACCTAGCTTCGCACGAAGAGCACGAGCAAATATTACAGTCGATTAAGGCTGGGGTAAGCTGGAAAGGTGAGCTCGTTAATATTAAGAAAAACGGTGAGTGGTACATTTTTACTGCTAAAGTATCGCCGGTTAGTATTAACTCAGGTTCAGCCGTAGATTTTATCATTGTTGGCCACGATATCACCAGTTTTAGAGAAACAGAAATTAAACTTGAACAAGCCGTTCAAGAAAAGTCGATCCTACTTTCGGAGCTACATCACCGTGTAAAAAACAATTTGGCCATCATTTCCGGAATTATGCAGTTGCAGGCTTTTGATGAAGGCGATGAGGAAGTGAAAACCAAGCTTTTTTCGGGTGTTGGACGAGTTAAAACACTGGCTACCATGCACGAGTTGTTGTATGAGTCGAGCAGTTTTACCATGCTGGAATTTGGCAAAAACATCTGCAAGATTGTGAATACAGTAGCGAGTATGTTTGAATCGCAAGAGTCGAAACTGAAAGTGAATTACAATCTGGAGCCGATTTTACTCAATATCAATCAGGCTCACCCGTGTGCTTTAATTTTGAATGAAGTGATCACAAATTCTTACAAAAAAGCAGCAAAGCTTGTAGAGAAAGCACCGGAGTTGAACATCAAATTGGTGTGCTACGGCAAAAAAGTAATGATTGAATTAAAAGACAATATTGGAAGTTTACCTGAGGGATATACGAGCGATAAACAACCCCTTAGCTTTCAACTTATAAAAACGCTGGTTCGCCAACTAAACGGTAAATACAATTACCTGACGGATGATTTTGGGACTTTATTTACCCTGGCATTCGATAAAGAACACTTAAAAGGTACGGGTAACGCTCGGTTGTCATAATTACCCGGAACTAGCCAAAACAAAGAGGCAGGCCTAACGGTCTGCCTCTTTTTTGTTTGTAGATACTTTTATATGCAAGGATTGGTAGCTATAAAATCTGATACTTAATTCTTTGCTTAGCAGCTTAAGATATCTAACAAGGTTGGAGTCTCCTTCCCTCACATGAGAAAGCTAAACGGTTTATCTAACAAATTTGTAAGAGTAGATTAAGTAATTCAATACTATTGTGCTGTGTGCGATTAATTAGAATGATTGAAGAAGTACTCGAAGTATCAACCATTAGATCTAAAGAGTTTGGCAATAGTTATTAGACCTTTATCCGGTCCCAATAAGTGGCAAAAAAAACACAGCCAGGTGCTGTGTTTATAAATTTAAATACTTCTAAGAGTTTAGCAGATCAGGGGAAGCAAATTGTGAAAGAGATTCTACCATTTTCGCCATTCTCAGTTTGAAATATAGTACCACCAAACTGGCTCGCGTATAACAGCGCCATAGTTAAGCCAATACCCAAATTGTTCGCCTTAGAGGTAACAAATGGGTGAAACAAGTGTTCACGGATCTCATCTGAAATGGGGCTACCCTCGTTTGAAACACGAATGCTTTTATTTGATAGCTGAGAAATGGTTACCGGACTATTTTCGGGGCTATAAGCGAGTGCATTCGAAATCAGTATCCACATCACTTTTTCTAAACTGTCTTTAGAAGCAGCAAAAGGCTGACTTTCAGTTGGTTTTAGAACTTGAATGCGACTTCTTAATTCTTCGGGAATGTCTAATTTTACGCGATCAATCAACGTGGTTAACTCTACCGGCTCTAATTTAGATAAGTCGAACTTAGATGGAATGTGGTAGAAGTATTCCAGCTCATCCATAATATTGGTAAGATGGTTAACCCCTTCGTCTACTTTAAGCGCACGCTGGATCGTATGTTTATCGGAGGTTTCGTCCATCAACAAATCCAGATAGCCGGAGATGCCGGTTAAAGGCGAACGGAAACGATGTAGCATCACAGCGATCATGTGTTTCCATCGGTCAAGCGTAGTTGCATCAGGTACCGATGCATGTGCTTTTAGCTCAACTTTATCGTAAACATCACTACCGGCAGTAAACGAATCTGTTGTCATTAAATACCATTGATTATTGAAAAAGACTGTCGGCTGGTTTTGCAAAACACGTTCGTTTGGATACAAAATATCATCGATTTTTTTATCGATAGCCATTGATGCATCAATACCTTCACGTGCTGCTTCATTTAGTGTATATACACGACGAGATCCGTTTTTAACAATAAAAACCGGATAGGAAATGTCCTCAATTAGCGTCGTAATCACATCCATGTATATCAAATCTGAACCTGCCGAATAGTAACTATCAATTTGATCAAATTCATTAATTGGTTTCATATCAAACTGAATAGACTGTAGTTGTTTCATATCTAGAATTGTGCCGTTCTTGTTTGTTTATTCAATTATCAGCGAATCCAATCTTTTCCTTAAGCGATTTTAAACAAGTGGAAAAATTTACCTGAATGAGGATAATTCTCCCCTTTTCTTACCATTGCTGAAGTTGTCCAAAAAGGGTTTATAGCTTATACACTAGTATGGCACAACTATTGTGTGGGGGAGATGAAAAACAATCAACCGAGCCTTATGAATCTTATAGATAGCAACCACAGCGATTTATTAGCAAAAACAATGGATGCCTATTCGCTTAGGCAAAAAATTACTGCTACCAATATCGCCAATGCGGATACTCCCGGCTATAAGCGCCACGAAGTACTATTCGAGGATGCGTTGAACGAAGCAATGGCAAATAACGGAGTCGGCGGTGCAAAAGAAGTTAATCCTTCGATAGTTGAGACCGACGGCAAAGTAATCCTAGAAGACGAATTAATTGAGCAATCGGACACTCAGTTACGATTTCAATTAGTGACCAAAGCATTGCGTCATCATTACACAATGGTTAGAAACGGTATTACCGGAACCAATCGCTAATCTCATCTAACTAACTATGTTACCAGATAGACTTTCTTCAACATTTAAAACAGCATCCCAGGGCCTTGCTTTACAACGCGAGCGCATAGCGGTAGCCTCACAAAATATTGCGAACGCCAGAACATCAGCACCTGCGGGTTCTGATAATGTTTATCGGCCAAGAGAGGTGGTAACTCAAGCCCCAAAGACACAACAATTTTTAGACATCCTTGAAGGGGCTGCATCTGGGCTTAAAACCACAAATGCGCAGCATATGCGTTCGGCTGATGGACTAGTTGGCCAAAAAAGAGGCGGGTTAGGTCCGGCTTTCGAAGTGGTTGAGCAAAATAAATTTCGGTACGAGTACGATCCCAACCATCCCGATGCGGATGAAAATGGAATGGTTCAATACCCGGATATCGACATGGTTAAAGAGATGGCGGTAATGGTAAGTGCAAACCGACTCTACGAGGCAAACCTAAGCACCATTGAAGCTGAAAAAGAACTTTTAAAACGATCGTTAGAGATTTAACACTATGAGTACTATCAATCCAATTTTAAATCAACAAACGCAACGCTTAGCACAAAACAGTGCGCTGCGTAAAGCGGCAGCTGCGCCACAACCACCACGGTTAACAGCAGATGAGAATTCTTTTATTAAGGAAAAATTTACGGCTCCAAAGCCCATGCAATCGTATTCGATGGATGGCAGAATGAGCCAACAACAAGTAGTACGCGGCTCAAATTTTGACGCCAGAGTTTAACTAGGAGAATACCATGGCAACCCCGGAAATTTCAGGATTAGGATTACCCCAAGGCGTTGAATTAAAACCTCGCCATTACGATATCAGCGCCGGCGATATAAACAATTCGTTTGGCGATATGCTTACGGATGCTATCCAAAGTGTAGACGACAGTATGAAGTCATCGGAAGCAAGTGTGCAAGATTTTGTTTCGGGTAAAACCGACAACATCCACGATGTGATGATTTCGATGCAGCAGGCACAGCTAAGCTTCAACATGATGGTAGAAGTGCGCAACAAAATGGTAGAAACCTACCAAGAATTAAGCAGAATGCAGATTTGACCTAACTAACTATGAACAAGTACTTTCAACTCTTTCAGGATTTTTTCGGCCCGCTAAGTAACGCACAGCGCATGATGTTTATCGGGCTCTTTGTGGTAATTCTGGGTATGATCGCCGGTCTTTTTTATTGGTCGCAACAAGAAGACCAGATGCTGCTTTTCGGAAATCTTGAATCTGAAGCCGCACAGGAAATAGTAGCCGAATTGGAAACTCGTGGTATTAAATACAAACTCGAGGAAGGCGGACGTTCGATTTATGTGCCAAGCGACAGAGTACACGAGTTGAGACTTGCTATGGCGCCAATGGGTGGCGGATTTACCGATGTTCAGGGCTATGAACTTTTCGACACCAACGCCTTGGGTATGACCGATTTTATGCAAGAGGTGAACAAAAAACGTGCTCTTGAAGGTGAATTAGCTCGATCTATCAATAGTTTAGACCAAGTTGAAAGTTCAAGAATTCATATTGTATTGCCCGAACGTTCTCCTTTTGATGAGACCACTATTCAGGCTTCGGCTTCAGTAATCTTAAATCTGAAATCGAACAAAAGCTTAAATCCTGATCAGATTGAAGGCATCACGGCATTAATTGCCGGTAGTGTTGAAGAACTGGAACCTACCAACATCACTATTCTAGATCAGGCGGGGAATCGCCTTACCGACGAAATTGATTACGAGTCGGAATTCACAATGGGAACCACACAGATGCAGCTTCGCCAGAAAACCGAAGCTTATCTTACCGATCGTGGCCAAAGCATGTTAGATCGTGTGCTTGGTGCCGGTAACAGTATTTTAAGAGTATCGGTTGAGCACAGTTTTGATCGAATTACCCGCGAATCTGATCTTATCGATCCGGATAGCCGAACGGTAATTTCAGAAGAAAAAAGAGAGCAATCGAATAACGATCAGCAACGCGAGCCGGTTCCTATCGATAATTTAACCCCCATCGATCGTAGACAAGATGCAATCGTGGTGTCTGCTAATGATAACCGCAATACCATCGAAACCAGAAATTACGAAGTGAACCGAACTCGTGAGGTTTACGAAAAGGGCGAAGGCGAAATTAACCGAATTACAGCATCTGTGGTACTTAATTACAAGCAGGTGATCAATGTAAATGAAGAAGGTGAAGAGAGTATAACCTTCGAGCCGTATTCAGAGGTAGAAGTACAACAATTTCGCGAAGCTGTTGAGCTTGCTATCGGTATAAAACAAGATCGTGGTGATTTATTAACTATCAACCAACAAGAGTTCTTTACAACTCAATTTGTAAGTGGTAATGCTTTTATGGCCACTCAGCCGGTTTACTCAACCGATATAATTCGCTGGGTTGTAATTGGGATTACATTCGGAGTGATATTATTCCTGATCAATGGCATCAAGAAGAAAATGAGCATTGAAACCGAAATGGCAGTGAACTCGAACTTCCAAGGCAATACAGAATTACCTCCTGGAGCAACCATGCAATCACTACCGGGAGCTGGCGGCGGAGCTGCGATGTTGGAACCTGCTTTTGATGAAGACGGAAATCCGATCGAGCCAACATTCTCGGCAAAAGCTGAAGAACCGGAGAACTCCTACAATAAAGACGAAATCAAAGAATTTGTTGAGCTAAAACCAGCCATGGCCGCTCAAATCTTACGTGCGATGATGTCGCCGGATGAAGACTAACTATCTACCATAAAACAATGAGTGAAGCAGCAACAGCCACCGAAGAAACTAAAGCAGAACTTAATCTGACAGGCCCTCAAAAAGCCGCCATTCTAATCATGAGTGTAGGCACTAAATCGGCCACAGAAATGATGAAGTCGCTTTCTGAGAAGGAAATCGAGCAAATTACGCTGGAAATTGCACGAATGAAGAATATCCGACCTGATATGGTGGATGCCGTTCTTCAGGAATATTACACACTGATGGAAGTGAAGCAGTATGTAATTAATGGTGGTGTTGATTTTGCCCAACAGCTTTTGAACGAACTTGGAGGAAACTCTGAGAAAATGATGAAAAAGTTGAGAGCTCAGAGTGGTAGTACGGTGTTCAAAGAGTTTCAGGAATCTAAAACTTCACAAATTGCCGACTTCATTCGTGGTGAACATCCACAGGTAGCCGCGTTGATATTCTCGCAATTGAGAGTAGAAAAAACGGCAGAAATTTTAGCGCTGCTCGACAAAGAAATGCAGGGTGAAATCACTTACCGCTTGGCAATGATGGAAAGCATTTCGCCGGATGTAATTGATGAGATTGAAGAAGTTATTAAAGAACATATGGGCGGTATGGACAATCTTGGCGATAGAGTTAAGAGTGGTACCAGTATTGTTGCTCAGATATTGAACGGCGCCGATGTAAAAGTAGAGAAGAACGTTCTTGAAGCGATCGATAGCAGAGATCCGGAAGTGGCACAAGAGATCAAAGAACAAATGTTCTTGTTTGAAGATATCGCACACTTCGACGACAAGACTATACAGATTGTTATCAACGAGCTCGACAAACAGGATATGGTACTTGGTTTGAAAGGGGTGATCGACGAAATCACCTCCAAGTTCTTGAGCAATATGTCGTCGAGAGCGGCAGATATGCTTCGCGAAGACATGGATGCACTTGGACCTGTGCCGCTTAAAGAAGTGAAAGACGCTCAGAACCGTATCATCAAGAAAATTAAGGCACTTGAAGATGCCGGACAAATTAGTACACGAGTTTCAGGCGAAGAAGAGGTTGTAGAATAAGCGATGAAAACTCCACGAGTACTCGAAGAAAATCAGATTAACTGGTACAAAAACGACAGTACCCGACTCAATTATAAAATGCTTTTCGGCTCCGATCAGGAAGAGGAAACACCAACAAAACCTGAAGCCGTAGTAGAAGAAATTATTACAGCCAGCGCCGAAGAACTTGTTCATCAAGCGAAAAGAGATCGCGATGAAAAATGGAAAATAAAAGTTGAAAAGACTCGTACAGAAGCTTTCCAACAAGGGTTTGAAGAAGGCCAAAAAGCCGGTTACGAACAGGCACAGCAAGAAATTGAAGAAAAGCTAGGCGTTATTCAGGCATTGATTTCTCAAGGCCAAAACGAATGGAAAAAGCGTCAAGAACTTATTGATCCGGGTTTGTTGGATCTGGCTTTCGAACTTGCAGAAGCAGTAATCGGTGTTCCGGTTGAAAATCCTGAAGTACGCAAATCGTTAGAACTTTCACTCGGGCCTTTATTGGAACGAGTTGACGATCAGTCGAAGCCGATACTACTTGTGGCTGAAAGCGACTTCGAGTTCATAAAACAATTGAAAGAAGATTATGCACCGGATGCGTTCGTGAAAATCCGAGTTTCGGATACGTGTAATCCCGGTGAATTTCATTTTGAATCTACGCAGGAAGTAGTGGTTAAGAACGTGAAAGAAACACTGCAAGATTTCCGAAAAAACATTCCTGTTCCTACCTGGAAGGAGTAAAAAATGGGATTAGATAGTCATTTTGAATCCGTTCGTGAAGCTCTTCATTTACCGGTTAAGCAAGCAAAGCGATTTGGTAAAGTTTCGGGCATTGTAGGTAATATTGTAGAATGTACCGGGCTAGAAGCAAGTGTGGGCGAAATGTTTGGCATCCAAACAATTTTAGGAACCACCATTGCCGCCGAAGTTGTTGGCCTAAAAGACGGAAAAACCTTATTGATGCCTTACGACAGAGTGGTAGGCATGAAAAACGGTTGCCTGGTTGAAAGTATGGGCGAATCGTTGAATGTTGGCGTGGGTGACCACTTACTTGGGCGAGTTGTAGATCCAAACGGTGATCCCATCGACAATCTTGGTCCGGTATTAACCGGCGCTTCTCAGCCCATTCAAAACAATCCGCCGTCCCCAATGGATCGAGCGCCCATCAACGAAATTATGTTTACCGGAGTGCGAGCCTTAGATAGTCTCAACACAATCGGAGTTGGACAAAGAGTAGGTTTATTTGCCGGCTCGGGAGTTGGAAAAAGTACGCTTATGGGGATGATTGCAAAGTCATCTTCTGCCGATATTAACGTAATTGCATTGATTGGTGAACGTGGCCGTGAGGTACATGAATTTATCCACGAAACGCTTGGCGAAGAAGGCTTATCGCGCTCAATAGTGGTTGCGGCTACTTCTGATACTGCTGCAATGAGCCGTGTTAAGGGAGCATTCACCGCAACAGCTATTGCGGAATATTTCCGTGATCAAGGAAAAAATGTCCTGTTGATGATGGACTCGGTTACACGTGTTGCAATGGCGCAACGAGAAATTGGATTAGCTTCCGGCGAGCCGCCCACAACAAAGGGCTATACACCCTCTGTATTCACGATTTTACCCAAATTATTAGAGCGTCCCGGTAAAACTAAGAAAGGAAGTATCACCGGTTTATACACAGTTTTAGTAGACAGCGACGATATGAACGAGCCTATTGCTGACGCTGTACGTTCAATTTTGGATGGTCACATCGTGTTATCGCGTCGTTTAGCCCATAAAAATCATTACCCTGCCATTGATGTGTTGGAAAGTATTTCCCGTGTGATGCCAAATATTGTCACTAAAGAACAACGGGTAACATCCATGAAAGCAAGAGAATTATTGGCCACTTATAGGGAGGCTGAAGACCTTATTAATATTGGTGCTTACGTAAAGGGTTCTAACCCCAAAATTGATAATGCGATAAAAAAACATCCTGATTTGGAATCATTTTTGATACAGGATATGGACCAGAGCGACTTTGACACGAATCTCTGGAATTCGCTAAACAAAATTGTTGAATAATCACCTTAAAGGTTATGAAGTTTAAATTTTCTCTAGAACCGGTTTTAAAAGTACGACAGCATCAAGAAAAAGTGCAGCAGCAAAAACTAGCTGAGGAAATGACCAACAAAAATAAGATCACCTCGCTACGTGCTGAAGTAAGAGGAAAGTTGGAAAGCTACCTTGAAAATCAACAGGAAGACCAAGTGGCTAACATTCATACCATCAAGCGCCATAATGCACATTTGATGCATGTTAACGATCATATTAATCGTTTGGTAAAAGAAGAGAATAAAGCAGACGAAAAGGTGCAGGTAGAGAGAGGCAAATTGGCCGAGGCGTTTAAAAAGCTGAGCATCTTAGAAAAAGTAAAAGAGAATGAACAAGGCGTTTTTGTGAAAGAATTGGCAAAAAGTGACCAAAAGTTCATGGACGAAATTTCATCCCAATCATTTAGCCGTTAAGAACAATGAGTAAAGGAGCTATCGTAAAAATCGCTGGTTTTTTAGTGGTACCAATTTTAATCATGTTGGTAGCAGTGTATTTGTTATATCCGATGATTAACAGCGAGAGATATGATTTGATTGTACGAACCAATGGTACGCTAGTGGATTCATTAGCGCTTGATTCGCTGGCTCGCGTTGATAGTATAGCAACCGCTGATTCATTATCGCGATTAGAGAAATTAACGAGCGCAGAGTACGCTTTTAGCCTAGATCGCAAATGGTCTTCTAAGGTTGATTCGCTGGAGCGTATGGTTTACTTATTGAGCGCGAGATTAGAAGGCATGCAAAATGCTTCTGAAGTAAACGAACAAAATTCGCAAGAAGCTCCGGCTCAATCAGCCCCCGTAAAAGAGCCAACTATTGATGAACTTTTAAGCGACGAAGCTTTCAAAGATCGAGTGAAAAGCTTATTGAATTTAGAAGAAGATGAGTTGTCACCAATTTTAGAGAAAATGACAAGTAAACAATTGGTACGCTTGTATTCTGAAGCAGGTAATACGCAAAGAGAGAAGATTTTAAGAGCGCTAAATTCTGATCGAGCAGCAAAGCTTATTACAGAAGTAATGCTATGATCGGCGATCTGATTCCTAATATCGCCAACGATCCTAAGATTTCGGGAGAAACAAATAAAGGATCCGGAGAGACTGCAGCCGGCACATTTTCTTCTTTATTGAAAACATTTGAGCAAGAAATTAATGTCACGGGTAATCTCGAAAATCAGGAATCAGGCGAACAACAAGTTATTGAATCATCAATAGCAGACGATCAAAAAAAGAGCCCATTTGCTGCGCAATTAGTAGAAGAGGTTCAGGATGATCAAAACACCGACTCTTTTGGTTCGACTTTAATTGGCAATCAAGCTGATAATACTGAAGAGGAAACTGATGCTGCTGTTGAAGCAACTTCTGCCAATTCTGCCCAAGAAAGTGAGACTTCAGAAGAAAAGAATATCGAAGCAGGTGAACTTTCAATTCCGGTTGCTCCACTTTTTACAAATACCCAAAATCTTGAGCAACAAGGCGGGTTAAATCCTGCACATTTGGATGTGAGTAATTCTGAAAATTCACTCACCGCCAACAAGCTTGAAAATGCAGTTGGTGAAAAACCTGTTGGAGGAGAAGATGCAATAAAAGTGCTACCGGTTGATGAGCAGGTTACCGTTTCTGCAACAGAAGTTTTGATAGATGAGGAATTGATTAATTCCAATCAAACAGATGCGAATCTAACTAATGAAGCTGATCAAGCTCCCATCAATGTAAGTAGTACCGAAACGGATGTAGAATCTGAGTTGAAAAGCTCGAATTCTAAAGTTGATCAATCTCTGGATCTAAAAAATAAAACAGAGCTTAATCAAGCTGATGAAAAGGCAAATCATCCCGTAGAAAAAGCGGTAGTTGAAGGTGCTCAGAAAGTGGAATCAGCGCAAACCGTATCAGGTGCCAAAACAGGCATTGTTGCGGCTACAAATTCCAGCATCGATCGCCAATCTGAGCAAGCATCAGCCTTTTTAAACAGGCGGACTTTTACTCAGAAAAATGAGTCGATAAGTTCGTTGCAGCAATGGAATGCTTCTCAAACCACTTCGTCGAATAAAGGGGAAGATGTTGCAAATCCCATGAGTTTTAATACTGTAAAGAGCAGTGAGATTTTACAAGCTATTCAGCAGAACAAAGCTGTAGCAAAAGTATCGAAAGAAGTAAAAGGCCATCGTTTTGCTTTATCAAATAGTGAGCAAGCCGAAACCAGATTGAAATTACTAGTTGACTCCGTGCGGCCGGAATTACTCGCGAACCGTGAACTTCCGGCCGATTTTAATTCAACAACAACAAATGTTGAATTAAGCGAGATGTTTACTACTACCGGCGCTCTTACCAGCGAGCAAGAATTGATGATGAAAGACCTGATGGTGGAAACAACGTCGGGGAAAGAGGCAAAAACTTCCGAAAGTATCAACTTCGGGTTCATGCGATTAAACGAACTTACGGTGATGAATACTTCTGCCCGCCGTTCTATTGTATCAAGTTTTGGCAAAGTGCTTCAGGAAAGCCTTAAGTCTGATCATATAAATCAAAGCGAAAAATGGCAAAAACATACGTTTAAGCTTGAAGCAGGCAATAGTATTGATCTAACTACGCGTAATATTGATGGCGTACTGCATATTAAATTGGCGGCAAGTAATCCTGAGCTGAACAGAATGCTGCAAAGCATGGAGCAGGAAATAAAAGACCACTTAAAGGAAGAATTGAACCTGGAATTAGATCTGCAATTCAATCAATCTGGAGATGAAAATGACGCTGAGAGCCTTCAAAAGGGCATTTTGAGCGAGAAGGCGAAATTAGCTTCAAATCAGGCACGCGAATTGCAAAAGGAAGAATCAGTTAAAACTAACTCAGGTTTAAACCCATCGATCCGAAGCTTCGGATACAACCAGATGGAATGGACCGCATAAGAAAGTACTATGAATATTCAAGGCGTTAACCCGACTCTATTTCAAGGCAGCAATCAAGTGCAAGGTAAAAGCTCGCTAGGCCAGCAAGAGTTTTTGCAATTGTTAGTTGCGCAGATGAGAAATCAGGATCCGGTTAATCCGATGGATGGTGCTGAGTTCGCTTCGCAGCTTGCACAGTTTAACTCGGTTGAGCAATTGATTGGAGTAAACGCTGGTTTAGATCAACTGGCAATGAGCCAAGATTTAATGGGTTCAAGCTTAACTAACTCGATGGCTGCTTCATTAACAGGCAAAGATATTCGAGCTCTTAGCGACCAGATATTTTTAAGTAGCGAAGGTGAAGCTGAAGTCAATTTTAAGCTGAATGATTCAGCATCGGATGTAGAAATTATTGTACGTACAGCCAGTGGCGCAGAAGTACGTCGCGAAAGTTTAACAGGGATTCCATCCGGCGATAGCAGCTGGAATTGGGACGGCTTGGACAATAACGGCCAAAGAATGGGTGAAGGCGAATATACCGTTGAAGTTGTTGCAAAAAATGGTGACAACAATGTAGGTGCACTCACATTTATTGAAGGATTTGCCAGCAAGGTTAGATACACCTCGCAAGGCGTTTATTTGTCGGTTAACGGAATAGATATTCCTATCGGCGACGTTGAAGAAGTGGGTACGAGTCCCAAAAACGACTAGAAATTAGATAATAGATAACTATAACGGGTTGCTCATCAAAAAGAGAGCGCCACACGCAGCCAAAACTATGCTGCCATTAAAAACAGGAGAACTCTCATGTCATTAGTAAAATCATTAAATGCAGGAGTAAGCGGTTTGAACGCCTTCCAGGCAAAGATGGACGTGATTGGTAACAATATCGCCAACGTTGATACTGCAGGCTTTAAATCGTCGTCGATTACATTCGCTGAAATGATGAACCAGAATTTAGGGCGCGAAGGTGCCGGTGAATCTGCTCCACAGCTTAGCAATCAGGTTGGTTTAGGTGTGCGCGTTTCATCCATCACCAGAAATTTTGCGCAGGGCGCAATGCAAAATACCGGTGTAACTACCGATTTAGCACTTTCGGGTGAAGGATTTTTCGTAGTAAATGCAGGTGGTGAAAACTTGCTTTCCCGATCAGGAAATTTCGTGTTTAACAGCGACGGTTTCTTAGTAAACCAGGCAGGTAGAAACGTGATGGGATACATCGCTGACAGATCAGGTAATATTATTGCCGGTGGAACACCAGAAAACGTTCGTATCGATTTTGAAAATCCGCTGCCTCCAAAACAAACAAATTTAGTAACCCTAGCAGGTAACCTAAACGCGAACACCAGCAAGAATAAAGTATTGCTGGCACAAAGTGGATTTACTGCTAGTGGAAACCCGGCTACCGGCGCAACGGCAATTAACGATATGTCGCAAACGCTAACCGATTTAGCTGATGGCGATCAAATTACTTTTGATGTAACCCTAAACGACGGAACGGCAACTACAATTAGTCACACGTTTACAACCGGCGACACTCTAGACGATATGCTCGCTACTTTCAACGCAGATTTACCTGCCGGCGAAGGTGAAATGGTTTTGGTTGATGGCGCATTAACCTTGCGTTCTTCACAATTAGGCGATAGCCAATTGGCAATTACCAACACTTCGGTTACAGGAACGGGCGATATTAACTTCCCGGGCTTTAGTGAGTCGCAAGCCGGCAAAACAAATAGCCAAACAATGAGTACTACCGTGTTCGATAACTTAGGTCGCGCACACTCATTAATTCTTGAGTTTACTCAAACCGCGAACAACGTATGGCAATACGATGCCAAATTCCTGGATGGCGAAACGATCAGTTCCGGCCAATCAGGCACGGTAACCTTCGACGAACTCGGGCAATTAACCTCAGGCGACTTGCTATCAATGACATTTGAGCCGGGTGGTGGAGCAGGAACTACAAGTTTCGAAGTTTCGCTTGGTGATAAAAACACAGGAACCAGCTTTACGCAGTATTCCGGGCAAAACACTGCAAAAGTAACTTCGCAAGACGGTTACCGATCCGGTTTATTAGTTGATGTAGCCATTGACGCCGACGGTCAGATTCAAGGAATTTATGATAACGGTAACAGCGCAGTGCTTGCTCAAATCGCAATAGCACAAGTGCAAAACCAGCACGGTTTAGAAATGGTTGGTAGCGGATTATTCCGCGCCACATCAGCTGCCGGAGAAACATTCATCGATACTGCCGGTAATCTCGCCGGAACAAACATCAACTCTGGAAGTTTAGAAGGCTCGAACGTTGATTTAGCTCGAGAATTCACAAATATGATCACCTCTCAGCGTGCGTATCAATCGAATGCGAGAGTAATTACAACTTCTGACGAAATGTTGACAGAAGCGGTTAACTTGAAGAGATAATCTCCGATAAGTAAAACAAGTTTTTAGTAGAACTTCATGGTAGGTTGGTTAAAGACCCCCATTCGACGAAATGTTGACTGGGGGTCTTTTCTTTTTAGGAAAGGATGAATAGGTAGGGCGGGTTGAATATTGAACAGTTGAACGTTGAACGTTGAACAATTGAACTTCGAACTTCGGTGAAGTACGAATAAGCGAATCGGGAAATACGAGTTACGAATTAAATAATTCCCCTCCGGTGGAGGGGTGGCACGACGGTTCCTGAGCCCGTCGAAGGAGTCGTGACGGGGTGGTGGAGAACGATCGATCAACTACGCTAAAGTTTACTAATCGAAGCTTTAGCACAGTTTAGCTTCGTTGATTAAAAACTTCGAACAGCTGAACTTCGAAATCCGACAAATGACGAACGACCAAAGACGTAGAATTTAGTTTCAAAATCGAAACTCTTTCAGGAGCTCCCTCTCCTGATGCAGAAGAAGATCGGGTGAGGTTAGTAATCAACAAATTCCGGATTTATGTGAAGGACTTGCCAAAAGCATCCCTACAAAAAAGTGCAACACTTGATAAATGGATTGCAAAAAACTGATTTCCCAAAAGAAGGGTTTTAACCCTTCGAATTTATGAGTTAGGAAAATCATTCATTCAAATTGCTTTTACCAAACGAAGGGTTTCAACCCTTCGATAATCACCCTTCGATAATCAGCCTTCGAAAAATATCTCACCGAGCTAAAATCCCTTCGATAATCACCCTTCGATTTAATGCGTTTTCGATAGTTCCAATCAACAAAAAGTCTCGCCCACATCACTATTTAACATTTTTGTTAAAAGATTCTTAAAACTGGCGAAAAGTGGCCGATAATTCATGGAAGAACCCCACAAATCACTTTGTGACAGAGCTGGCTAGTGCTCGAACAAAGTAAACACCGAGAATGATATGTTAGATAAATCGAGTATGATTGGCTTAGTCCTAGGCATGGTTTTAGTGCTAGGCGCCATTTTGCCAAAATCGAGTATTATGATTTTTATCGATGTCCCATCGTTCATTATCGTAGGAGGGGGGCTCTTTGCATCTACATTAGTGAGTTTCGATTTCGCTAAGATTAAGCAAAGCTTACAGTTTATGATGCAGCTGATGAAAGATGCCAATGTCGATCTCAGAACCGATATGGAATTGATAAGTTTATTTGCCCGACGAGTTCGTACCGGAGGTTTGTTGGTGTTGGACGAAGACCTAAAACATCTTAAAGACGATTATCTAAGAAATGGGCTGCAATTAGCGGTTGATGGTTTTAAAACCGAAAGTCTGAACAGTATTCTCACCGATGAAATTAACAGTGCCGAAGATTTAGGTTTTACCGCAATGGCGGTGTTAAAAGCCATGAGTAATTTTGCACCTGCATTTGGGATGATTGGAACCGTAATCGGGATGGTTTTGATGCTTCAGAATCTTTCTGATCCCGAAGCACTTGGTGCCGGTATTGCCGTGGCACTTCTAACCACATTATATGGCAGTATGTTCTCGAATATGCTTTTTGCCCCACTTGCGGGTAAGGTAGAATATCTGGCAGAAAAGGATTTAAAAAGAAAGCGGATGTTCCGCGTAGGTATACTTTCGATGGTTGAGGGCGAGAACCCAAGAATCATGGAAAAAAAGATGCTCATTTACATAGAGCCGGCCGAACGTGCAGAATATGTTAAGCACCACGAGGGGCTTAAGATTATGAAAACACGTGACGAGAAACTATACAAGTTATGGAAAGAACAACAAGGTAAAGAATGGGAAAACCTAAAGAAGATTCTGGAACCTGGTTAATGACCTATGGCGACCTGGTGACGCTTCTCCTGGTGTTCTTTGTACTGTTGTATACAATGACCCCCGGAGTAGAAGAGCAGGCGTTTAATAGTTTTATATCCTACTTCCAGCAGCATTCGGGCTTTTTTCCGGATAACAGCAGCCTTACTACCGATTTACAGAATAATCCGAATCCGGAGCAGGTAGAGGAATTTCTGGAAGAACAGATGGAGCGGTGGCAAGCCATGGCAGAATTTGTAGAAAATACCGCAACCATGGAAGGTGTTGAAATTGAAGCAACCGAGGATGGATTTTTAATCACACTAAACGATTCGGTAGCCTTTGCAAGTGGTTCGTCTGATTTACTGCCGGATGCGCAAACGATATTAACAGAAGTTTCGAAATCGATTGATGATAACCGATGGGAAGTTGAAGTACAGGGGCATACTGATAACGTGCCCATAAGTGGTGGAACTATCCATCAAACCAATTGGCACCTTGGTGCAGCTCGTTCAGTTTCAGTACTGCAATTTATTCAAGATAAAGCCGAACTGGATGCAGAAAACTTTAAAGCTACCAGTTATGGAGAATTCAGACCCATAGCTGATAACTCAACACCCGAGGGTAGAAAAAGAAACCGACGTGTTGAGATTTATTTGGTTGATAAAAAGATTAACCCGTTTCAAGAAAAAATGGATGTAGTTAGCATGGAAACATCCTATTCGGAGCAATAAGAGAGAGGAAAACTATGGCAGAAGACAAAAAAAATATCAAAGCGAAAAAAACCGACGCGAAAGACAAAAAAGCACCTAACAAAGTAGTGGTAATTGGAAAAATTTTCCTTTTAGTGCTAATTCTTGCAGGGCAAGCCTACCTCGCATATGTGATTGTTGATTCGTATTACCCAAGTTTATATGTAAAAATGAATCAGGAAGAGCCGCCTGAAATGGGTACTTATATGATGGAACAGCTGGTGGTGAATCCCGCAAACACCAACGGAAGGCGCTATTTAATGGTAGAAATTAGCCTTGAAATGCAATTAGAGCACATTCCGCTAATGGAAACCAGTAACCCTAGAGTTAAGCAAGAACTTATAGAAGCATTTTCGTCGCGAACGGTAAGCGAACTTACTACGGCCGAAGAACGTGAAGTTTTAAGAACCGAAGTTACCAACATAATTAATTCGTCGATCGGGGAGACTTCGGTACAAAACTTGTATTTCACGAAGTATGTATTGCAATGAGTATAAACAAATTCCCTAAGTCCAATGGGCTCTCAAACCCCCAACAAAAAGAAGGGCAAGGTTAAGTTTGTAGTTCCCTACGACTTCCGCCGCCCAAAGCTGTTTAGTAAAGAGATCATGCGCACCATTGGGCAGATCCACGATACTATTGCACGTGGGTTAGGGCGTATATACAGTACATCGCTAAACTATAAAGTGGACGTTGCTCACGACAGAATCGAGCAGTTTTCTTCGGATGATTTCACCAAAGATCTACCAAGTCCGGCAGTAATTTACGTGCTAAACGGAAAACATTTGGGCGGAGAGATCATCGTTTCGATGCCACCCGAGTTTTGCATTCATATTATCGAAAGGCAAAGTGGTGGCCCTGGTATCGATTTATCGCACAAACGTGTGCTTACCACCATCGAAGAAAAGATTATTTCACGCATAATGGAAAGCATAAAAGAAGAGATTCGTGTTGCATGGGAGCCCTATCTGAAATTCGAATTTGATAAATCAACCTACGAGAATAAACCCGATAACCTTCACTTTGCATCGGTAGATCCAACTCTATCGGCAAAGATTATGGTTGATTTGGGAGTTGATAAAATTGAAGTGGGCGTGTCGTACTCATACGCTTTTCTAAAACGAGCGCTTAACGATTCTATCATCAAAAAAGATAGAGGAGCAAACCTAGAGCGCCTTAATAATGAAGCTGCGCTGGATTATCGCCGAACGCTTAAAAAAGCTCCCGTTAAAATTCAGCCATTGCTAGGTACTACAACACTTTCGCTGGATGACATTTTGAGCTTGAAAGAGGGCGATACAATCCCATTAAGGCAAAAAGCAGACGAACCACTAGATATTAAAGTAAACGGAGTAGCTAAAATGAATGGCTATCCGGGGCTAAAACAAGGTCGAAAAGCCATCAAAGTGTTTGATATTATTGAAGAAATTAATGAACAGGAATTGGTATAACAATGGAACAGTATAAAGATCAAATCACCCGATACCTTCCCAAGATTGAGGAGTTTTTAACCTCAGTTATTCTTGAAGAAACCACGGTTACTTTAACCGAAACCGGCATGATCGACACCGATTCCGGTTACCAAGGCTTAGGTAGCGAAGACATCTACCTTTTTGCCCACGATGCGGTAAGCGAGCAAGATATTATTGCCATCCTTGATAAAGAATGGTTCGGCTTGTTATCAAGTATCATGCTTGGTATCGATGAGAAAACCTTCAATGAAAAAACCATTGATCTGCTCAAGAAATTCTCTGAAGAATTACAGAATACCTTCAAAAGCGTGCTCAACGATGATGGTATTGAATTCGATTTAGGCGAGATTCAGCCTGTGGCACACGCCGCAATGTACGAGCAGTTGCACCATACCGAGTATTTGCATGTTAAGCTAGAAGTGGAAGGATTAGCGGATGAGAACGTTCACGCCGGAATCTTAATCGGAAACCCAGATGCACGAATTGAAATCGAAGAAGTTGTAGAAGAAGACGATGTTCCTGCCGATGGTTTCAAGGAGATGAGTAACGGCGAATCCATTTTGGATCAGGAAGAAGAGATTTCGGGGAGTTATATAGAATTTGAAGATTTCGACGACGACGCTCCATTAGATATTATCGGCGAAGACGGCAAAAGCATGGACATGCTCCGCGATGTGGAGATGGAAGTATCCGTAGAACTTGGCCGCATCGAATTACCGTTAGGTAGAGTGCTGCAACTGGCAAAAGGCTCGGTTATCGAATTAGATAAATTAGCCGGTGAGCCTGTTGATATTATGGTAAACGGACAGAAAATTGCACAAGGAGAGGTTGTTGTAATCGACGAACATTTTGGAGTTCGCATCTCAAACCTTATTACTACACGGCAACATTTAGTAAAAATGAACTAATGAATATTGCCAACCTACTCAACCATTCCACCAAAGACCCAAAAGCCATTTTGCGCATCGTAATTTCGGTGAGTGTAGGGTTGTTAGTTTTATGGATTTTTCTGGTATCGAAAATGGATGTGCCGACAAAGAAAAATACCATTTTGGTGGCCGCAGAAGACGCGGTTGAGCAGCAAGCAACAAGTGTAAGAAATACGTTATTAAGCAATAGCGACAATGCGGTTGACATGCCAACAACTGCGCCCGAACAAACCGCCGAAGAAGAGCAACCGGCGTTGTTTCAAAATGCTTTTACCACTTTTTTGGTGATGATTACGCTATTGGGCGGACTTTGGGCCTGGAGCACTAAGAAGAAAAAGAAAATAGATGTCAAACAATCCGACATCAACGAGTTATCGCAGCACATAATTGGCCAGGGAACACAGATGAAAGTGCTGGAGATCAACAACGAAATTTGGGTAGTGGGAGTAACAGCGAATTCAATCAATTTGCTGCATCGTTATCCAAAAGAAGAGTGGAAATCGAAACCGACGCCAACAAAGCAAGAGACCGAATTGTCGGAGAGTGATTTCAACTCCATATTTAAAATGCTAGGCAACTAACTAACTATACTAATGTTACGGGTTATCAACTGTGTACGCAGGTTGGGCAAACCAACACTGCTACTAATCATACTATGTTCGTTTTTGATGCTTCCCGAAGCAGCAGAAGCACAAACTTCAATCCCGCAAATCGATTTATCGATAGGTGGCGGAAGTGCCGAAGACGATGATTTTTCATCGGCCATTCAAGCACTGGTAATCATTACGGTGTTATCATTCGGGGCGGCTTTCGTAACCATGATGACCAGCTTTACACGAATAATCATCGTGTTTTTCTTCCTTCGGATGGGATTGGGAACGCAGCAATCGCCACCAAATCAGGTGTTGGTTGGTCTGGCTCTGTTTCTCACCATTTTTATCATGAAACCAACTTTCGATAAAATAAATGAAGAAGCGATACAGCCTTACACCAACGACGAAATGACCCAATGGGAGGCGTTATCGGCAGCAGCTGTTCCGCTAAAAGAATTCATGATTCGCCAAACCTCCGACAACGATCTGCTGTATTTCATGGATATGGCCGGATTAGAAACGATTGGATCGGCCGAAACACTGCCACTTTACGTAGCCGTTCCGGCATATACACTAAGTGAGCTCCGCATCGCCTTTCAAATTGGGTTTATGATTTACATCCCGTTTATGGTGATTGATCTCGTGGTAGCATCCATACTTCTGGCGATGGGTATCATGTTCTTGCCGCCGGTAATGGTTTCGTTGCCCTTCAAAATTCTGGTTTTTGTACTTACCGATGGTTGGTACTTACTGGTTTCGTCACTTGTAGAAAGTTTTAAATAAGCATTATGAATATAGATACCGCACTATTTTGGGTTCAGGAAATGTTAACAGCCGTGGTAGTTTTATGTGCCCCGGTTATGATTGCAGCTGTTTCGGTAGGTTTGGGTATTGCCATTTTCCAGGCGGCAACCTCCATTCAAGAAATGACGCTAACGTACGTGCCTAAAATGATCGCTGTTGTTGCCGTTCTATTTTTCATGTTCGGATTTATGCTGCAATTCGCAATCGATTTTACCACACGTGCCTTCGAATTTATCCCGCAAATAGCCCTCTAGTCACCGTCTAGAACATGGGAACCGAATCACTCACCATCGACGCTATCCTTTCCGTTTTTCTCATTTTTGTGAGAGTGGGTGGAGTTGTGATGACCGCTCCGTTCTTTAATAACAGTGCCTTCCCTCAGCAAATTAAGCTGTATTTTGCGATGGTAACCACCATCGTTTTGTTTTATGTGATTCCAGGCGAAGGAGCTTTTATAAGCGCTTCTGATGGAACCCTTGCCGTATTTATTGCCATCACTGCCGAAGCATTAGTTGGTATGGCATTGGGCATGGTTGGGCAGTTAGTGTTTGCCGCATTCGAAATGGCCGGAACGTTGATCAGTTATAACACCGGCTTAAGTTTTGCGGTGATGGTAGACAGTGCCTCTGAGCGCCAAAATTCGATCGTTGCCAATATTTTAGGGATGATTGCGGTCTTGGTTTTTTTAACCATAGGGGGTGATAAAATTTACATCACAGCACTTGCCCGCAGCTACGAAATTGTACCAGCTGTGAACCATAATGTGTATTTGGCCGGACCTTATATGCTGGAAATTGCCAAGTACTTATTTGTGGTTGGCGTTCAGCTGACTTCTCCATTTATGATGGCCATTTTTCTTATTGATGTGTGTATCGCTATTTTTGCCCGCATCATGCCTCAAGCCAATCTAATGTTCATTTCATTACCCGTAAAAATGGGCGTTGGGCTAGCCATGTTTATGCTGGTGTTACCTTATTTACCCACCGCATTCGATATTATTTTCCAGAATATGTTCTTCTTTTTGGAAGGGATCCTAGGGGAGATAATGCCCGCCCCTGCGAATTAACAACACGATAAGTTTTAAATGTTAAGTGCTAAGTGCTAAATGGATGGGGTTGATACAAATTTCGTATCCGGTTGATTTAGGCCATAATGCAAGACCAAGTCTTGCCGAGCGATCAGTGAGAAACAAAGAGGGGTAAGGAACTCGTAATTCGTAATTCTTAACTCGCTTATTCGTACTTCCACCGAGTTCAGAACTTAACGAACACCCCCCTAAATCCCCTCTCAAGAGGGGACTTTTAGCACCAAGAAATGCTATTCCCAAGCACTTTAATAATCTAACACCAAGTTTTATCGATCTTGATCAAAACTGGTACTTCGTATTTCCTGATTCGCTTATTCGTAATTCTACTAAGTTCGAAGTTCAACCGACCTCACCCGGATGCTCATCACCAGAGCTAGAAGCGTAGGTGATCCTCTCCTGCAGCAGGAGAGGGAGCTCCTGAACGAGTTTCGATTTTGAAACTAAATCTTTCGTCTTTGGTCGTTCGTCATTTGTCGGATTTCGAAGTTCAAAGTTCGACTGTTCGAAGTTCAGCGTTCAATTGATCGATCGTTCTCCACCACCCCGTCACGACTCCTTCGACGGGCTCAGGAAGCGTCGTGCCACCCCTCCACCGGAGGGGAATTATCTACGATAAAATCGTAATTCGTAATTCTTAACTCGCATATTCGTACTTCACCCGAGTTCGAAGTTCAGCGTTCGACTGTTCAAAGTTCAATTGTTCTTTCGTTCTAAACCTTTATATCCAGCTTAACGCCTTTGCCTTCGTCTTTTTCTTTGATGATTTCGGGTACATCTGGCAATTTATTGGGCAGATCAACTTCCAGGTGGGCTTTGGAAGCTTGGCTAATGGTAACTTCATCAACGATATGTCGGGCATTTCTTTCCCGTTCCTGATCGCGCTTTTTTTTGCGCTGTTGCTCCTCTTCCTCTTTTTTGTGCTTGAGAAGCTCAGGAATCTTACTTAATCGTGATATTTTGGGTAATAGTGACATACAACGCCATTCATGGGTAATCGTCTCCTATCACAGTTATCGGTTGGTTTTAACTTTACTAAACTATTTCAAGATTAGACTCTTCTAACCCGAAAAAAAGATAGCTTTTCTAAGCATTGTTAATGCTCAACATACACCACTTCTTCTTTGGTAAGTTCCTGGCGTAATTGCAGCAACAACTTTCCAACAATTTGCGAAATACGTGCTTCGGTAAGTTCCAGGAGCAAAGCAATTTCGCTCATGGTCATATCTTCGTAATAGTAAAGCATCAAAATTAAACGATCGCGTTCTTTCAAGTCGCCGATCTTTTTCATGATGGCTTCAGTGCGCTCTTTTTTCTCTAAATTGTTGTCAGGAACTTCGCTATTCGGATCGATTTGAGTGTCGTAGTAGGAAGAAGAATCTTTATCATAAGCCGGTCCATCCAGCGATAATAAATTACGTTGTTGAACATTGGATAACAGCTTGTTGTAGGCATGAATATCCATATCAAGTTCGTCGGCAATCTCCTGATCAGAAGGCTCGCGACCTAAAATCTGGCTAAGCTGTTCAATTACTTTTTGAACTTCGCCATAGGTTTTGCGCTGTTTACGAGGCAACTGATCGATACTGCGTAGATAATCAACAATAGCGCCTCTAATGCGGTAATAAGCAAAGGTATTAAACTGAATATTGCGGCTGCAATCGTACGAGTCCATGGCTTGAAGTAAACCGGTTATAGCGGCACTTTCAAGATCTTCGCGTTGGGAAAGCGGTTGATCGGGGCGGCTAATTTTACCAATAATACTACGTACCAAAGGCATCGATTTGCTGATGATTGAATTTCGAAGTGCATCGACAGGATTACTGGCGTATAATTCTATCAGTTCTTGTAATGTTTTATTTCCCATAACTAGTTCTCCTGCTCTGCATTGCTATTACTTCCTCCAACCGGAACTTGCTCAGTTGTATTTGTATCCCTAACCACATTGAGCAGAAAAATTGATAAGTACATCACCGAGAACAAGCCCATAAACACAAGCAAGCTACGGTATAATGCAACATCCATCTGTACTCCTGATATTAAAAGAAGCATAAAAAGAAGTAATGAAATCACTAAAATAAGGCGTAGTAACATATTGTTTCCTCTCTACTAATAAGCTAATTTTAATTGTGGTTTTTCGGATAAAGTCGACTCGGCCACTATATTTTGGCTGATAAATTCGACTTCGTTATTAATTGGGTTTTCGCTGTCGTAGCCAAGTAACGTATTTTGTTTTCGTACAGCTTTTCGTACCTGATCGTTTTCAGGTATAAAACCCAGGTAAGCACTTTCCTTTTCAAGGAAATAGGTTAAAATGGTATTAAATCGGTGGATGGTATCACTCGCCGTTTCTTCACTTTCAGCAAAGTTTACAATACTGCCAAACTTATACGTTGGGTCGATACTATACACATATTTGCATAGGCGATATACATCCGAGATGGCAGATGGTTCGTCTACCAAAACTAACACTCCAAATTCAGCCGCATCCAGCGACCATAACGTCATTTCGCCAACACCGGCGGGAGTATCAATTAATATAAAATCGTGTGTTTGTTTAAGCGCGTACACCGCTTGGTCTAAGGCATCCATAATAATGTCGGTGCCCAGTTTTAATTCCATGGGGTCATCAGCAGCAGTAACAAGCGTAATGCCATTGCAATCTTGCATCGTTTTTTCCAGGCTGCATTCGTTCAACACCCACTCGCACAAAGTTGCTTGCACCGGCTGATTGAACATGGTTGCACAATTTGCTAATCCAAGATCTACATCAACCACGGCTACTTTATAGCCCATATCATTCAGCATTGCCGCAATATTAACCGTAGTTAAACTTTTGCCAACTCCGCCTTTGCCACTGATAACTGAAAACACAAAAGGATCCGAAGGTTCGAATAAATGCATGTTTAGGCCTCCAACACTTTTTGAGCGAACCACTGTGGGTTAAACTCCATTAAACTGGTTGGCAAAGTAGTGCCGGTGCTCACGTATCGTGCAGCACAATCCATTTCTTTCATAAATGGGATAATTGGTCCCCATTGGGTAATCTCATCCAAATGCGTAATCGAAATATAATCAGGCTGCATTGGGTGGTTTTTTGCCGTTGCTTCGGCAAAGTAAAATTTGCTACGGGCTGCGTTAACTACAAAGTGTACTTCGAGCGGAGTTACCGGCGTAAGCAGCTGTCTGAGTTTCCAATAATCTCTAAACGATTCTTCTTTTTCGATGCTCAACGAAGGCGTGTCGATTAACACGTGATCAAATTCCTTCCATTCTTCCAAATAATCGTTTACATCCAGCCCTTTCTTAATTTCGAAAAACGGAATGTTGTTATCCACACAAAAGGCTCCGAGAATACTATAATAGTACTCACCTGATTTGTTTTGGGGATGCATGCTAACCACGGCTACATTCTTGTTCAGCATAAATTCGGGATGCGTGCACAGTTTCATAATTTGAGTAGTTTTGCCCGATCCGGAAGGACCTGCAAACATCATAAACTGCGAAGGCTCTTTAGTAACCTGTTTGCCAATGGAATCGCGTAAAAGTCCCGCAATCTTGGCCATGAACAATTCGGTTTGATCAAAGGGATCAACGCCATCTTTAATGATATTGCTGAACCAACCACTTACAGTGCTGGTATTAATTCCGGTTTGTACCAATTGCTGAAATACTGGATGGCACGCATAATCGATATTCGCAGAAATGAGCGATGAATCCAATAACGACTCTAGTTTGTCGAATCGTTTGTGCAGCGCCTTAATTGCCTGTTGGTTTTCGATCGGCGTTTGGGTAGCACGTAATAATTCGCGTGGACTTTCTTTTGGCTTTGACTCTTTAAAATGGGTGATGAACTTGCCCACCGTTTTCGGAATTACGGGCTCGGGAGTCTCATCGCGTAAAATTTCTTCTTCTTGAATATTTTTTTGTGGGGCAGGGCGCAAGTTCGCACGGCGATAAAATTGCCCGGAAGTTTTTTCCTGAATTTCTTCTTTCTGCGGTAAAAATGTCGAGCCGGCCATTACAGGCTCTTTCTCTAAAGTCTCTTTCTTTTCTTTGATAATCTGCTCGGTAGCGTACTTTCTTAGGTTCGCTAATTTCGGACTTTCTCTCTTTTCTTCGGTCGCCATTCGTACTCCGCTGCGTTCGAATTGAACACCGCTTTCTTCTTGTTTTAGCGATTCGCGAAACGCTCGGCGGGGGTCTTGAGTAGGTTGTTCAGCCGATTTTTCACTATCCGAAAAAATAGTAATTCTGGCTTTTTGGCTTTCTGAAGTAGCTTCAGTAGCCTCTAGAATAAGGATATCGTCGCCATACATTTGAAATGCTGTTTTCTTAGCGGCTTCGATGGTTTTGCCAAAAATATTCTTCAGTATCATACTAATTCACTTTCTTGGGTAGTGGGCTGTAGTTGGTTTCCGGAGTTTTGATTTAAGGTCTTAGGCTCCGGTGCTTGCATCGTTAAACGATCAAAAGTCTTGAACTGAATGTCTTGGCTGATGTCGTTGTACGAGAGCACATTTATATCTGGCAAAATTGGTGCCAGAAACTCAAACAGGGTAAATCGAAGGATAGGAGAGGTTAGAAGTACCGGCTCAAAACCCTTTCTTACCATATTGGTAAAAGTTGCCGATGCTGTCTGATAGAGACGCTCCACCGTATCAGGAGTGAGGCCCAGCGTGTTGCTGTTTAGCATGCCCTGTTGAGCCTGATTAATTAGGTGCGACTCTAACTGAGGCTCCAGCATCACAACCACAACTTCGTTCTCCGGAGTTACAAACTGGCGAGTAATGGTTTCCGATAAAGCAGCACGGCAATACTCGTTTAACACATCCGTATTGTTGGTTTGATGGCAATAATCGGCCAGCGTTTCTAGGATGGTAATTAAATCTCGAATAGGAACACGCTCGCGTAATAAGCGGCGAAGAACTTTCTGGATATCACCGATTTTCATTCCATCAGGAACTAATTCTTCTACTAATGCCGGTGCCTGCTCCTTCACATTTTCAACCAGCTTCTGCACCATTTGTCGGTCGATGAGCTTGTGGGCATTTTTCTTCAACACTTCCATTAAATGTGTTGTGATAACCGCACCCGCTTCGATCACGGCAAGCCCATATTTTTCCGCTTCCGACTTATTTTTTCCGCTCACCCAAACGGCGTCCATTCCAAAAGTCGGGTCTTTGGTTTCGATTCCTTGAATGTTCGGTCGGAAATCTTCGGGAAGTAAAGTGAGGTAATAACCGGGTAGTAATTCGCCTGAACCTTGTTCAACACCGCGCATTTTTATGGTGTATCGATTAGCATCGAGCTGCACATTATCTCTAATACGAATGGAAGGGATGATGATGCCCAATTCGGCGGCAAGTTGCTTACGGAGTGAAGTCATACGCTCCAGGAGATCTCCACCTTGGGTAACTTCGACCATTGGGATTAAACTGTAGCCGATTTCGAGCTCCAGCGTATCCATCATTAAATAGTTTTCTACCGGATCTTCTTTTTTCTGAACTACCGCATCCGATTTTTCTGCTTCTATCGCCTCGTTTTCTTCCCGCTCTGCTTTTCGATAATTCTTAAAAGCCATAAACAGGAGGAATCCACCGATGCCCCAAAATGGTACGACCGGTAGACCGGGCATCATCCCCATGAAAATTACAAACACGGCTGCAATGGTCACGGTTTTAGGATTACCTAGAAGTTGGTCGGTAAGTTCGTTACTAAGGTTCCCTTCCGATGCTGCTCTAGATACGATCATACCGGAAGCGGTAGAAATGAGCAGTCCGGGAATTTGCGACACCAATCCATCACCAATAGTCATTAAGGTATAAGTGGATGCCGCTTCGGCTAAAGGCATGCGTAATTGAACCGTCCCGATAATCAAGCCACCAATTATATTGATGAAGGTGATTAATAAACCTGCTACCACATCGCCACGAACAAATTTAGAAGCACCATCCATCGCCCCATAAAAATCGGCTTCGCGAGCAATTTCTTCACGACGCTTTTTTGCTTCTTCATCGGTAAGTAATCCGGCGGCTAAATCGGCATCAATCGACATCTGTTTACCGGGCATGGCGTCCAGCGTAAATCGAGCGGCAACCTCGGCAATACGCGTAGCACCTTTGGTAATTACTACAAAGTTGATGATTACCAACACCGAGAAGATGATGATCCCGATTACAAAATTACCTTGCACGATAAACCCACCAAAGGCTTCGATGATATTACCGGCATCGCCCTCACTTAGAATCAATCGGGTAGTGGCAACGTTTAGCGACAGCCGGAACAGCGTTAAAATTAGAAGCATGCCGGGGAAAACGGCAAATTGCAGCGGTTTTAGGGCATAAAAAGCTACCAACAACACAATGAGCGAGAAGGTGATGTTGAGCGCCAGGAAAAAATCCATTAATGCGGTTGGAAATGGAATAATCATGATCAAAAGAATCATGATTAAGCCCGACGATATCAGTACATCCGTTTGAAAGAATGTGTCTTTAAGTCTTTTTAAGTCTAATCCGCCAAAATTCATAAGTGCTAGATTCTGTGTTTGTTTTTCAGCTTAAATACGTAGGCCAATATTTCGGCCACTACTCGGAAAAGGTCTTCCGGGATAAATTGATCTTCTTCGGCCGTTGCAAATAATGCACGTGCCACCGGCTTGTTCTCTACAATCGGTATCTCATATTCTTTGGCCAGTTCTTTTATTTTAAGCGCACGCAAACGCTGGCCTTTTACCATTACAATAGGAGCGTTGTTTTGCTCCGGATCGTATTTGAGCGCTACGGCGTAATGCGTTGGGTTGGTAACCACAACATCGCTGGCTAATACAGCATGATCCATTCTCTTTTGTTGAATCAGCTTTAATCCAAACCGTTTTCGCTGCCCCTTAACATGTGGATCTCCTTCCATTTGCTTGAATTCATCCTTTATTTCCTGCTTGGTCATTTTCAGGTTTTTGTTGTACTCGTATTTCTGATAAACAGCATCAGCAATAGAAAGAATGAGAAGGGCAGACAGCACTTTTACCACAAAACTGAGCAAGTGACCGCCCATATCACTTAGGCTTGATTGGATGGGCACAACTACAAAGCCAACGTATTCATTAACATCCCCTTTTATCGAGTAATATCCGATGATGCCCACAATGCCGAGTTTCGAAAATCCTTTAATCAACTCAACCATCCCTTTCATAGAGATAATTTTTTTAACGCCTTCGATAGGGTTGAGTTTTTTTCCTTTAAACTCTAAAGCTTTTACAGAAAACAAGCCTTTGGTTTGCGCCAGATTCACTCCCAGTGTAACAATCAATAGCATGGTTAAAAGGGGCATCACAATCTGTAAGCCGAAGTACAAAGCCGTTTTTAGATAACTTTCGGCTTGGCTCTGATCTTCGAAGCCAAATCCGGAGTTGTAGAAAAAGCTTTGGAACAGATAGGCAAGTCGGTCATACATCATGCCGCTTACGCCCATAAACATAAGTAGAGCCGCAATCATCAGAACTACCGACGACACCTCTTTACTCATTGCAACCTGTCCGTCTTCACGCGCCTTTTCGAGACGCCGAGCCGTCGGTTCTTCGGTTTTTTCCTGATCTGAACTTTTATCTGCCATGCCTGCCTTATTTCAAAAACGATACCACAGAATCGAATTTTACCTGCATTCAATAACAGAATAAGGTTAAGAGGCTATTGCGGCTTGATTTGAAGTGGAAAAAAAGAGTGTAGTGCGCCGATTTGAGAATGAGAGTGGAAAATATTTACTCCCTTTTTTTCCAGTGTGTGGAAAACTTTTCTACCAACCAATCGGACGGTTTTATGAAAACTTAAGTTTTTGGCAAAAATTTTAATGAAAACGAAAATCAGCCTTTATTGTGCTCTTTGAGCCTGTTTTTGACTGCTTTCCGACACCCTTTTACTATCGGTTTAGATCAGATAAATATTTAATGGCACAAAGTTTGATGATTTGAGCGTGAACTGTCGCTTATCGGCAGGTTCATCGAAACCTTAAATCTTTCACCACTTTTTTAATAATCCCATGCTAGATCGAATTTACATGCAGATGCAAGCCATGCAGGTTCTCCAGCGATCCCAGGATGTAACGGCTGATAACTTGGCCAACATCAACACCCCGGGGTTTAAGGGAAATAAATTGTTTTACCGCATGGTTCGAGAGAACATGAATGGTCAAGAGATTATGAAGAGTGTTCCAATGAGTCAGATAAATTTAGATCAAGGGATATTGGAACCCACCGGAAATGTATTCGATGTGGCGATTAACGGAAGTGGATTTTTTAAAGTAGAGCAAGACGACCGGGAATATTTAACAAGAGATGGCCGGTTTTCGCTGAATTCGGATGGATTCTTGGTAAACAGTAACGGAGCTAAGGTTCTTGGAGAATCCGGCCCGATCCAGCTATCCGACCTGTTTCAGAAAAACAACGAAACGGGTGGTCAAAATGTGCTGGAGATAGCAAAAGACGGCACATTACTGATCAACGGCGAGTCGCGGGATAAACTGCGCATAGTAAATGTGGAAGACCCACAAATGCTCATACGTCAAGGGAGCGCCTACTTTACAGTGAAAGATGAGATTGCATTAAGCGAGGATGGAATAGGCAAGGTGCAACAGGGCTATTTCGAAAAAGGCAATGTACAGCCACTTAACGAAATGGTAGACATGATGCGAACCATGCAAACTTTCGAGTCGCAACAACGCGCCATGAAAACCACCGATGATATGCTGTCGCAAGTAACCTCAAGACTTGGCCGACTATAATGAACACGCAAATAAACACCTACAATTATGTTTAGAGCACTAAGTACAGCCGCATTGGGCATGAGCGCCCAACAACGTTCGGTTGATAATATCGCGAACAATCTTGCTAACGTCGGTACAACCGGCTTTAAACGATCTACCATCGCATTTCAGGATTTGTTTTATGAAAACATAGCGTCTTCTAAGCTAGGTAGTTCTTCGAGCCGAAGTTCCAGCGACGGTCCGATGCTTCAAATCGGGCATGGCTCAAGAGCTGTGGCAACCATCAGGAACTTTATGCAAGGTTCGGTAGCCGAAACCGGCAACGCACTCGATTTAGCCATCAGTGGCGATGGGTTTTTTCAGGTTGAATTGCCTGACGGATCTACCGCTTATACAAGAGATGGAAATTTCAGCCGCGATTCGTCCGGTTTATTGGTGAATAACTCCGGCTTGCCTTTGGCAGGTCAGATTGAAGTACCCACCGATGCATTAGCCATCGAAGTAAACCAGGATGGAACCGTATCGGCACGCTTAAGTGATAACTCGGAAGTTGAAATCGGACAGATTGAATTGGCAAAATTTGCAAACAGTGGCGGATTAGAAGCCATTGGGGATAACCTCTTTGTAGAAACCGAATCCTCTGGCCTTGCTTTTTTCGGTACACCCGGTGAAGAAGGATTTGGAGTAGTTCGTCAGGGTTATTTAGAGCAGTCGAATGTAGACATCGTAACCGAAATGGTTCGATTGATCGAAGCTCAGCGCGCATATGAAACCAATTCAAAAATGGTTCAGGCTGCTGAAGATATGATGCAGGTTACAAATTCTATCAAACGATAACATGATATTTAACGCACTCATAGCTCTCGTTCTATTGTTTTCATCATCGGTAAACGATGGGGAAGACACAAAGCAACGAATTCTGGAGTTGGCTGAGGCAACCATCAGCAAACATTTGGATACAGATGTTGTGCGTTTTGAAGTGAAAGCTCGTTGGATTCCGGGAAGTGTTTTGGCCTCGGAGCCCAACGACGTGCTTTCTGTTTCGCTGGATGGAAGTATCCAAAAATATACTCGTTTTAAAGTGAATTACAGTTCACGAGCGGGCAACCAATCAGCTGATATTCAATTGTTGATAGAAACACAGCAGCTCATCCCTGTTGCTCTTCGCCGAATCAAGAGCGGCGAAAATGTGCAGGCTTCAGACTTTGAGCTGCAATGGACACCGGTTGAACTAGGGAGAGATCGTTTTGTAGAGCAACTCGAAGAACTGGAAGGAAAATCCATCCGAAGAACCATTCTTGCCGGCCAGCCGGTACGAGCGCATGAAGTTAGCAGTCGGATTTTAGTAAAAGCCGGTGAGCCTGTTTACATGCACTTTTCTGATGGAACCATATCACTAGCTCTACAATGCGAAGCAAGAAATAACGGAAGTGCAGGAGAGGAAATTCAAATTTACTGCCGAGAGACAAGAAAAAAATACACGACTAAAATTATAGCTGCCGGAGAAGTAAAATGGCTACGAACAAATTAAATAAGAACTTAATTACACTAACTATATTGGGTTTTCTATGCCTATCGGGTGATGTTCTCGCGCAATTTTCGATGTACAGCGATGTAAAAGCGAAAAGGGTGGGAGACATCATTACGGTAGTTTTAAAAGAGAATATGCAAGGGAGTTCAACCACCGATTCGAATGTGCAATCGAGTGTAAACGGGCAGGCCAGTGGCTCGCTTTCGGGTAATTTTATGCCATTTGAGCCGGTTTTCGGAAGTGGCGCTAGCGTGAATTATGGCAACGATCAAAAGAACGTAGCAACCCAACGGCAATTACTCGAAGGGTACGTGAGTGTTCAGATTGTTGAAGTAACTGAGCAGGGCGATTTAATAGTTCAAGGGAAGCGCCAAACCGAAATTAACGGCGAAGTTCATGAAATGTCGATCTCGGGAACCGTTCGGGTAAACGATGTTGACGGACGAAACCAAGTGCTTTCTTACCGAATTGCGAACGCACACATCAGCTACCAAAAAATGGGTGGCATGAAAGATAATAAACGCTCGAAAGGGCTCATCAAGAAAGTGATTTTTGGTGGAATTGGAGCCGGACTTACCGCCGCAGCCATTCTAAAATCTCAATCAGGTAACTAATTACCATGAAACTAAATAAACCAACATCCATTTTCTTTTGTGCGATTGCAATCGTTGCCTTCTCATCGGGCAATGCAAATGCACAGTCGCGCCTTTCAGATCTGGTAGAAATCCAGAATACCGGAAGCAAAGAATTGATCGGCTATGGTTTAGTAACCGGTTTAGATAGAACCGGCGATCGATCGTCGAGCAGTAGAGGGGCCGTTTTTACCATTCAATCTATCGCAAATATGCTTGAAAACTTCGGCATTACCGTAGATGCCGATCGGCTTAGAACCAGAAACGTAGCCGCGGTAATGGTAACTGCTAAACTGAGCCCATACCATGCACCGGGCAGCGAAATTGATATTACGGTTTCTTCTTTAGGGGATGCGAGTTCGTTACAAGGCGGGGTGCTATTACAAACCCCATTGTTCGATCCATCAACCGAAGAAATGTATGCGAAAGCACAGGGATCGCTGATTGTTGGCGGTATTACTGCCGAAGTGCAGGGAGCCAGAGTGAGCCGAAATCAAACGCTAACGGCAACTATTCCGGGTGGAGCAACAGTAGAAAAAAATGAAGAATATATTTTGAATCCAGATGAACCTCTTGGCTTAGTGTTGCGTGATCCAAGTTTTGCCAATGCCCGCAGTATTGTGGAAGTGATTAATGCAACTTTTGATGAAGAACTCGCCATGATGCATCATCCCGGTTTGATAAAAGTAACCTGGCCGGATGCTTTTCAGGATCAAGGCGCAATGAATGTTTTTACCAGCATTATTCTGGAACAAGAAATAGAAGTTGAAACGATCGCAAGAGTTGTGATCAACGAACGTACGGGTACTATTGTAGCCGGTGGCGATGTAATAATCGATGATGTGATGATTTCGCATGGCAGTATTCAGGTTCGAACACAAAGTACACCACTTGTAAGTCAACCACCGGCATTTAGTACCGGACAAACGATTGTAGCAAATGCACAGGAAGCAGCTATTTCAGAGCAACCTGCTCAAACCATTGTGTTAGATCCGCAGACAACCGTGCAACAATTAGCAGCCTCATTAAACGCACTCGGGCTTAGTCCACGAGATATCATCGCCATATTTCAGGCATTGAATCGAGCAGGTGTGTTGCGTGGTAAACTCATTGTAATGTAAAGGACCATGAAAGTAGATAATCAATTTACGTTGGAGCAATCCACCTTATCAGAAGCACGAAAGCAGAGAAATGAAAGAGAAAATGCAGCTGTGCAATTCGAAGAGATTTTTGCCAAGCATTTGGTAAAAGAGCTCACCAAAGACTCCTTTAAAATGGAAGGTGGAGTGATGGGCGGAGCCAATAACATGTATCGGGAATTTGTAACCGATGCCTTGGCTACCGAGCTAGCCGCACAAAGAAAATTAGGAATGGCGGATCTGGTAAGTACCTACTGGAAACATGATACAGCACCGCTAAATATCGACCAATCTCAAATATCAAGCATAAGCAAAGAGGAAGACAATGAATAAGATGCCCAAAGAAATACAGGCTATTTCGGAAAAAGTGGAACTATTGCACGAGAGTTCAAACCGAATGATTGATGTAATGGAGCGCCAAATTGAGGCCATCATTTCGTCGAACACGAATCAGATTGAGGAGTTGGCGAATCTTCATTCAACACTGACGATCCGCTACACCGAAAACGAGCAGGATTTTATTGAAGAATTGAGTGCTATTCTTTCATCCAATAAAGAGGCAAAAGGCCTAAAGTTGATCGCTCTTAAAGAGATGTTTCCGGCGTATGCAAAACAAATTGAATACTGGCAATCGATTCTGCATGCAAACGTAAGCAGATTGCAGCAAAAGCATCACCAGGTGGTTGAATTGTTGGAATTTGCTATGAATAATAATGCCAAAATGCTTGAGACTTTGTACAGCAAAAGCACTGAAAAGAATAAGCATTATGGCCCAACCGGCACTACCCAGTCTGTAATGCCCGGACTTAGCTTAAACCAACAAGCCTGAGTATAGCCTAATGAAAACGCTATTCGAAATATCAAAAAGCGGCCTTGCAGGTGCACAACGCTCACTTAGTGTTACCTCCAATAATATTGTAAACGCCGACACCGAAGGTTATACCCGCCAGCGGGTTGATAGAACTCCGGTTGGCTACAATTCGGCATACGGCAATGTAGGCCTTGGCGTAAATATTTCGACGGCAAACCGATTACGCAACGAGATGAACGATCAGCTGACGAATCAAAATCGCCAGGATCTCGGCTCGATGACCTATAAAAATCAGGTGTTCGAACGCCTACAAGCGGCAATGACTACTGATTCGGGTGGAGATTTGGATGTTCGAATTAGTTCATTTTTTGACAGTTTTAGCGATTTAGCGAACAATCCGCAGGATATGAGTGTGAGAAACAGCTTGTTGACTGAAGCACAACAGCTGAGTTCGAAATTGAATAATCTGGATCAGCATTTGGTGGAAACCGGCGATTTGATTGCACAATCAACAGCAACCACAATTTCTGATGTAAACACCTTACTGGCTGAGATCTATGAGCTGAATACTTCCATCACCCGCAGTACAAGTATGGGCACCATGGATAGCGCAAGTCTGGATCTTCGGGTTCAAAAACTTGAAGAACTTTCCGGTCTGGTAGATTTTACCCAAATGACAGCCGACAGCGGAGCTACCGAAATTAGAATCGGCGGGGTTCGAGTTTTAGATGAAGAGAAGCTTTTACCCATTAAAAGTGAGTATAACCCGAACGAACAACAGCTGTTTTTACGCATTTCGGGCGGAACTATGATTGACGTGAGTGGCGGTGAATTGGGGGCTCAAATCGATATGTACGAAAACGACATTCCCGATTTGAAAGCCAAACTCGATTTAATTGCCTCAACCATTGTATCGGAAGTGAACGCAATTCACCAATCGGGTTTTGGATTAAATGATGCCACGCCACGAGCCTTTTTCGATCCAACCGGAGTGAGTGCAGGCAGCATCAGCGTAAATCCTGATTTGCTCGCGAATCCGGAAAACATTGCTGCAAGTACGGTTTCAGGAGAGGCAGGGAATGGATCTTTAGCTGCACAAATCAACGATTTGAGAGAAAATGGCATCGTAAATGGAAGAAAATTAATTGATTTCACCATTGAAGCAATTAGCAAGCCCGGCGCCCAAATATTTACACTCAGTTCCCAAATTGAAACGAAAGAAGCTGAGATAGCCATGTTGCAAACTCAGC
Source organism: Balneolaceae bacterium (assembly GCA_017643365.1). Classification (GTDB taxonomy): domain Bacteria; phylum Bacteroidota; class Rhodothermia; order Balneolales; family Balneolaceae; genus HXMU1420-13. The sequence continues at coordinate 77,663 of JAEPNO010000008.1, forward strand.
AGGAACGGCAAGCCGGTGTAAATATAGATGAGGAACTGGCAAATATGATTCAGTTTCAGAATTCCTATCAGGGCGCGGCGCGGGTGATGCAAACTGCTACCGAATTGTACGACACCTTGTTAAGCATAGTTTAATGGATGAATTATGAGAGTTACGAATAAAATAGTTTTCGACAGTTTTATGCGCGATATCAATCGCAACCGAACACAGATGGCGGAAATTCAATCAAGCTTGTCTAGTGCTAAAGCTGTTCGTTTTCCATCTCAGGATCCCGTTTCGTTTCAACGCAGCCGGGCTATTGAAGAGGATATCCGCGAATCGGAGCAATTTCAGGATAATATAAACAGCGGGCTGTTACAGAGCCGGTTGGCACAGGATGCGTTGGATACTTCGATCGATGATTTGATCGAGATTAAACGAATTTTAGTACAATCCTCATCCGATACTTACAGCGCTGAAGATCGCAGTAATATGGCCGATCAAATTTCCGGAATTCGCGATTCGCTTATTGCCACTTTGAATTTGAGTTATGGCGATCGTTATTTATTTGCCGGTACAAACAGCGGTACAGAACCATTTACTCTTGACGCCACCGCTACCGGCGGAGTTGCGGATACCAGCAATGCAAATGCGCTGCAAGTTGCCATCGATAACAATGTGAATATCGATATAAGTATTACCGGAGCAGAAATAAGAAATACCGACGAGGGCGATTTCTTTGAAATTATACAGAATATAGAGAATGCGCTTCGAAACAACGACGGAGATGCTCTTAACAGTTTATTAGACGGTGCCGACGAGTTGATCGACAATACCACCGATGCAACGTCGCGATTGGGGAATAACATTGCTCGTATGGAATACATGTACGAGCAATACGAGAATACCAAAGTTACGCAGAATTCCGAGATCAGTAAGCTGGTAGACACCGACTACGCTGAGGCTATTTCTGATCTGCAGCAAAATCAAACCATTTATGAATCGGCCATGGCCGTTCACACGCGAATGTTTAACAACTCATTGTTGAACTATATCTAACCAAGAACAAAACCAGAGAGGTTGTTGTAATGAACAACATTCAAAACGATACAAACAATAATAATAAAGCTACTTGGGTAGATGTAGTTTGGTACCTAAGCGATACTAAATATCTAACCGAAGAACGCCTTGAAGAACTTAAGTCGACCTTCGGCAATGTTGTGGTAGCCACCCCGGAGCATAGCCCATTAATGGCTTCGCAAAAAGTTATTTGGCATCAATATCACCCGGAATCTCCAAAAGTAGAAGTGTGGAACGCAATGCTTAACAAAGGCAGCAACGCATGGAAAATGTATCTGCAAGATGATGAATTCCTTCGCATTCCTGAACTGGATGCCCAAATTGAAATGAATACCAAAGAGTGGCCGGCAACACTGATTATTCATCGTGGTAGTGATAAGAACTATCAGTATTACCAAATGCGCCTCATCCATAATTTCGAAGGCTTTCATTTTGATGGGGTTAATCTGCCTGATGCAACCCGAAGCATCATAAACCATGGCATTACCTTATCGAATGTTCCTGTTGAGGTTATTGCTACAAAAAACCCCAATGCTGAGCTTGATATCGAAGAGGAGCTATCGGTAGCTAATAACGCGCCACAGTTGTTTATCGAAAATGGATATCGATTATTCAAAGCCAAAAAGTACATTCATGCCGCTGCTCAGTATCGGCAAATTGCGAATTCGGACATGGTTATGCCATTCGATCGTTTGAGTGCACTTAATGGCATCGCGAGTTGCCACGCTGAAACATTCCGTTGGGATCAGGCACTTTCAGCTGCTGATCAATCGATTGCTGAAGATTCATTCCAGAATCTGCCGTATCTCATCAAATTCAAAGTATCTCAGCTTAATAAAGAGTGGGATGATGCGTACATGTCGCTGAAAAAGTACTACAAAAACACTTTTTATGAGCGCATTAAGCTGCATTCACGAGCTAACTACGATGTGCGAATTACTATCGACGAGACCTTAATAAGCTTGGTTGATTTGGCATTCAAGGCCGGATATTTGGAAGAGGCGTCTGAGCATTTGGAAGAGTTATTCGATCTTAAAGAAGGGAAGCTCGAAAATTCACTGGTGAAACAGTTACTCGTGCTTTCAATTGAATTGAAAGATCAAGAAAAGTCGGATTTCTATTTTAAGAAGTTATATGCCGGCAAGTTTCCTAAAAATCTAACTGAAAAAGAAACCAATCAGTTGAACGACCACATGGAAATGTTCATTAAAAATGGCTGGTATGAAAATGTGTATGAAGTATATTCGAAGTTGCACTATAACTACCCGCAGAATGACGAATTCCGCCGCCGACTGATTGTAACCCTGGTAAAAACAGGTCGCCTTGAACAGGCGAGAAATCTTGCGTCGAAAGTAGCGTAACGTAACGCAAGTAGCCCTTATCTAACTATACAGAAGAAGCAGGTCTTAACGGCCTGCTTTTTTTGTTTGTGGGTGTGGGAGTAAATAGACGCCTTTTATTGGATTCCATTAATTTGATCTAATGGAATCATTTAGATATTAGACAAAATCTGTTAGGTTATTGGGTAGTATTAAATCTGTATCATTGTTTAGTTAGTGATCTTTATCAATCTTAATGAAACTATAATAAAAACCTTTGCAATGATTCCTTTCTCCTCGAAGTACTTTATTAATTCCACTCCCATTCTTGTAACCTAATGTTCTTGCTGCTTCAGCTGCAGATACAAATTCTTGAATAAACGTTGATTTGTTTTTGGTGTACTGATAGATTGTTTTTGTTAATTTCTTATTTATAGTCTCTCTAGACTTTACTTTTTTTTCAAGTCGTTTTTTTATTTCTAAGAGTGTTAACTCTTTATATGACCATACATAGCCCAAGTAAGTCTTTTGATATATTCCATTGGCCGCAGATGAAATTTGTTTGTAGTTCCAATTTGAATTTTTTCTACACGCTTCCCTTGCTGAATTCCAGCTTCCAACTAGATTTCCAGATTTAGGATCGTATTGAAAAACTATTTTTGATTGAGGAATAGTATATGGTGCAATTTTTTTAGGATAATTATCAGACATTTTATATTTCCACTGGAAATTACCTGCATGATAATATTCCCCAGAAGCTACTTTTTGGATTGTTACTCTAGAAATACCTGTAATTTCTTCAGCTTCATCTGTTGTTCGAAAAGTATTGACAAAATTACCTTCTAAATCATATTGAATAACAGGTTTTGCAGTTTTTGCATAATGTTTGAGCAATCCATTCAATTCGGTAGCAGATTGTATTTTTTTTAAAATGCCATCTTCTTCTTTGTATTTCCATTGATAACCATATGCTGTTATCAAATAATCATTTCGAGCACATTCTGAAATTTTACTTCCCCCATTTTTAACTCCAATCATTTCTGCGGCAATAGTAGGTGATCTAAATTCATTTAAAAAATTACCAAGTTTATCATATTGTAAAACCCAATAATCACTCGGAGCTGGCGAAATTTTTCTAGGATACTTATTTGTTTTCTTGTAATGCCATTGAAAACCAAATGCAATTTTAGAAAGACCTAAACAAACACGTGGAATTCCTGAAACTGAATTACTGTTAACATTTAATTCAATATTTGCCGATTTAATCGAATCCCATTCTCTTATAAATTTACCGTCGATATCATATTGTAAAACTGCAGTTGTATAATTATAAATTCCCTCTCCGCCTTCAGTTTGATTATATCCATTATCAAGTGTGTTTAGTTTTTTAATCCAATAAATTTCCTTTTCAGATAGTTTTTCCTCATATATCTCTTTATTAGAGTATTGGAAATCTGAATCGACTTCCAAATAGTCAATGATTTGGTAATGAAATTTATCTAATCCAATCTCTCTCATTGCCGAGATAATGCCATTTTTGGATACAAGTTGGTTTGATTTAACTTCGTATTTTCTTCCTCTTATTCTTTCTCTTAAATCAATAGTTTTTCCAACATAAATTTTGCTATTGACATCATTGGTTACTTTATAAATCACACCATAGATACGGAGCTCTCTTAATTCATTATTAGTATATTTTTTAGTAGGATTTATTTTTATATACGAATTCATACAATCTAACGATTCAGCATTTTATGGCACTGATTCTCGATTTAAATTGAAGCAACTGAATGTTTTTATCGCACACAAGTTATCCAGCTTACCTCGAATATTTCTGATTTAAACATATAACTATGTTCGGCTAAACGGATATTCAAGAAGCTCAATATCTGGTAAAAACTTATAGTGCTTCTGATTTTTGCTAATCATTTTTGTTTTCTTGACTAAAGAGGTTGCGGCAATCAGCATATCGTTAATCTCCACACCATGACTTGATCTAAATTTCTTCATCAACTGAAAGGCTGTTTTTGAAATCGATTCTGAAACAAATTCAACGTAAATATCTCCAAGTAATTCATCGACCCTTTTTAAATCTCTCTTACTACGACACCCAGAATAAAGCTCCATGGCTGTAATTACACTGACACTAAGTATGAATTGATCTTCAAGAAGGGCTAATGTTTGTGTCGCATCAGTTCTATCCATGCTAAAATCGATGAAAATATCTGTATCAATTATTACGGGCTCAGCCATAAGGTTGATTATTCAGAAAAACGGCTTTTTCTAAGTTCTCGAACCCATTTGGTACTATCCTGCATATCTACCCGATCTTTCCAAATTCCCCGAAATGAACTTTTTAAGATAGACTTTTTAATTGATGGGTCAGTTTCATCAGATGGTTGGAGATACTTTTTAGATAAAAATTCGACAAAAACCGCTGCTTCTTTTTGAGCTTCGGTTGGAAGTTTCTTGAGTTGTTTTATGAGTTCTTTTTCCGACATATATTAATGTAATTAATCTAAAACACATTTAAAACGAACGAATAGAGAACTGTGTATAAACACTAACCACTCGGAGTAAAAGTGGTGCAGGTGCTAAGTTATTTATGAAGTAATCAAAAAAAATTTATAGTTCGAAGTATAAATGTAATGCCTACATAAGTTCAATTTATGCCGCTTTGTTTAACATTGAATCCAAAGACAGTGACAGTAATGAGCTGCCAGAGACACCAAAGTAAATACCAGCTAAAGATTACAGACCCGAACTCTCCATTTATATCATATTGAAAAGGTGAAAAGGCATTTTCAAATCCTTCGAAATAGGTAAAGCAAAGAAGTAATACATCAGCAAAAAGTGCTATTGAAACAGCTATGGTTGAATACTTTTTTCCCTTATTCGTTTTTCTGTACAGCCAAGCAAAGCCGGCAATTGGTAGCGAAAAAATTATTAAGCAAGAAGCCCAAAATGAAGAATTCCAACCATGTCCGCCACCCGCCATAAACAAAGCTAATCCAATAATTAGGATGCTATAAACAAATGAAATGCCTATGAAGCTTAGTTTTAGATAAATATTTGAGTTCGAAGATACCATTCGGAGCTAAATGTATAAGATTGATCAGGTTTATGCACCTAAACAACTGAAATACTTTTGCTTGAGGAATTGAACAGGTGATTTGTAATGTGGGCAAGAAACTGAATCTAATTCAATTATGTGAACAAGGAGTTCCCTCTCCGGATGCAGGAGAGGGTCGGGGTGAGGTAGTAAAAATTGGATGGTGAATGGATGTTATTACAATACTTAAGCCGGCTCAGATTCTTGGATTAATACTTCCGCCGGAATCCCGAGTTTTTTGTACAGTAATTTTATGTGACGTAGAGAAAGAGAGCGCTTGCCCGAAAGTATCTCACTTGCCCGTGATTTTGATCCCAATAATTTGGACAAATCTTTCTGCTCCATCCCCAATTGATCCATGCGGAATTTAATAGCATCAACCGGATTAGGTGCTTCAATAGGGAAATGCCTGTTTTCGAATTCATTTACTAAAATCCCCAGAATTTCTAATTCATCGCCTTCTTCACTACCTGGTTTGGCATCGAAAATTTCTTCAATTCGATCTAGTGCTTTTTGGTAATCGTATTCGGTATGTATAGGCTGAATCTGCATAATTAAAAACCACTTTAAATTGTTGTTGCATCAATCTTGTCGTATTCGGCGTGAGTACCTACAAAACGGATGAAAACCTGTCCGTAGTCGTAATTGATTTTGACTACCAAACGATAGCTATTGCCCTTGATATTGAAAACTACTCGGTTATCAGGGAGAATACTGGCGAGAGGATATTTTTTCTTTATATCAGACGGTGATTCCCACTGGGAATTAACTGCTTCAGAAAACCATGATTTTAAAGCACCTTCACTGTCCGAATGGTTAATCCAAAACTCACGTATTGTTTTTCGGGCAATTACTCGCATCCAGCAATATAGAAAGTTCCAATTTTGGGAACAAATCAAAGATCAGGGCGAGGTCACATCTAAAGTACAGAGAGAACAACTAAACAAGTGATTCAGTGAATCGCTTCGATAGAGTGAGTGTTTAATGAGTCTACTTTGGTCTCACACTCGTCTAGATCCTTCTGAAGAATCTTCAGGATGGCGGAACACTAATTAAAATCGAATGTTGAGTGTTGAATATTGAACGTTGCTTGCTCGCTCACGAATACCCTTGCATGGAAAAATGATTCCGGATAACAAGAACGCATAGCAGTAGGACTGGGCTATTTTCATCATACATTTCCGTATAGCCCTCTTTTCTACTCTTTCCTGAAAGCCTGATTCTATTCCCTCGATCTAAAACTACCCACTTTCGAGTTAACATGTGCTCAAATCGCCATTTGTAAACCTCGGATCCAAGCTTGATCGTAGCTCGAGGTACAAATAAAGCACAAGAAATCTTCCCAATTTCAGCTCGGTCGTTTAGGTTTATGATTGAGATGCTTGTCTTAACAAACCCGTTTTTCTCGAAAAGATATTTCTGACCATAGAGTGTGGCTTTTACCGATCGATGAAGGGTTTTATCTTTGATTTCACCAACCAACTCTGCCCCGGAAAAAATACTGTGATTGTACTTAAATGCGTCTTTGGTCCAGTATAATTTTTGAGGCGTAATCGAATTATCCATTACCCGTTATTCGTATCAGGATGAGGTTCATTTTTAGCTTTAACATTTCTTTTGAAACGAACTTCGATACTACTGCCATCCTCATTGGTTAGCGAATAAGTTCCCTTAAGTTGCTTCACCAGCACGTTTATTAATTTCATGCCTAGTGCCGTAGGTTCTAGTTCAAATCGAATGTTTTCTAATTCAGATTTGGCAAGTACTTTTAAGCAAAGTTCATTTTCAAGCTCTACAAATTGGGTAGTTATACACCCACCACCGGTTGTATTTTGGGCCAGAATACAATAACTCTCTAGTATCTCATTTAGAAGCAATCCAACCGACATTGCTTGCTTTATTCCCAAATATACTTGTTCGGGCTGCGCTTCAGCTTTCCAGCTATCCGAAGGTAATTTGCTGTCGCATACATTTTGTACGATGTCGTTGATACAGCCTTCCATATCGATACTCGAAAACGACTCGGTAGCATAAACCCGTTCATGTACAAGAGCCATCGAATGCACCCGGGAAACGGTACGATCCCAGTACACTTTCTGTTCTTTATCAGTAATAGAAATACGTTGAAGTTGAATCAACGTAGAAATAAGAGCGAGGTTATTTTTAACCCGATCGTGGACCTCAGCAAGTAATTCTGTTTTTTCTACCAGCTGTGCCTCAATTTGCTGTTTGGCTAATTCTCGCTCGGTTATATCATGAATAATGCCGTAAACACCGGTTATTTCACCATCGATATAAATAGGGAGGGACGTGATTTCAGAATACATGCGCTCCCCGTTTTTCTTTATACCTACGGTTTCGTAGGTCTGAGGCTCGCCTTCTAATGTGCGTAGAAAAATGGGCTCAATTCGCTCAAGCTCATAAGCCTCAAAAAACTGAATAAAATTTTCTCCCATCAGTTCTTCTTTGGTATAACCCGTAACTTCTGTAAGTACATCATTCCCTTCTACAAACTCACCTCGTTTCGAAATGAGGCAAACGGCATTTGGGTTTTGTTCGAACAATGAACGGTATTGCTGTTCACTAACTTCAATGGCACGGTGCCATTTCTTCATCGACTTAGCAAACCGGAATGAAAGTAAGAATCCGGTAATAAGCAGAATGAGTCCGATGGAGATCGAAATCCACAGAATAAGCGTGTTTAATAAATGAGCACCATCAGAGAGTGAAGCCGCCAAAGCATGCTGCATGCGAGTGAGTTCACGATCTAAATAAAAGAGTTCTTTTATGGCAGCCTGACGAGTTGCATCATCAAACTCAGCGCTTTCCATTTTGTTTTTACTGAATGCTGCCAAATCTTGCATCTCTTTGATGTATCCATCAGAAACATCCCAAACGTGAATAGCCTCTTTAAAATCCGGGAAAGTGTGGAAATTCTCGAACGCCGTAATCATAAAATCGAGATCCTGTGGCACTGTGTAGATATCGCCCATTTGGCGTTTAACAGAAGTGTGATCCGAATTGTCTTTCATCAACTCAACACGTACCGATTCGGCTTTTTGCATATAAAGCATGGCACTATCGAATCGGGCAAAATATTGGGGGTCCTCCGATTCAATATAATTTGCCAGTTGCAGGGAGGCCTCTTTCCGGGCTTCAGTCCAATATGTTTGTAGAGATGCAAATCCCCGTAAGCCTGAAAGGGTATTTGTAGCAATTACGATTGTAAAAACCAGGCATACTCCAAGTACTGCAAATACAGAAAGGATTCCAATCATTGCTCGGTCGATATCCAACCGTCTGGAATCATTGTTAAGTTTACTCATTACCTCGTTTTAAGCCCTATATCTATTAACTGCAATCTACGTTGTACGCTACCCCAAATTTGCTGATCTAATGTATCACTCCATTATAATTCGATACATTTTTTCTGAAGAGCACTACCGTAGATTTAACCCTTACAAAAAAACAGAATTTCTCTATCAGCTAAAAGTTAAAATATATAAACCTATTTCGTGCAGTAACTTGGCGGATTCTAACCGAAATCATTATCAATGAGTTTTGGTCGTTAGTTTAGAGGAATTGATTAATTCGCCTTTCGTAAATACAGACTCGCATATTCGTATTTCTCCCGACCTCACCCCGACCCTCTCCTGCATCAGGAGAGGGAGCTCCTTAAAGAGTTTCGATTTTGAAACTAAATCTTTCGTCGTTGCTCGAATGTTCGAAGTTCAACTGTTCGATATTCTTCTGTTCAACAGTTCACCCGTCTTCGCCATATTGCTTTAGTTTATTACGAATGGTTCGATCAGAAATGCCTAATAACTCGGCGGCTTTTTTCTGATTCCCCTGCGTTTTTTCAAGCGCTTTACGGATGAGCTTCATCTCGGCTTCCTCAATCGACATTAACGGCAGATCTTCGCTTTCCATTTTTTCGTTGCTGAGGTTTTCATCCACACTCGAAAACATTTCGTTGTCAATGTGCTCGATTTTTATTTCATCGCTATCCTGTGCCAGGATTATTCCACGGTGCATTTTGTTATTCAGCTCACGCACATTTCCCCGCCAATCTTGCGCCACCATATAATCCATCAATTCTTTCGACACCTCTTTCTGTTCCAAACCATATCGTTTGGTGTAATGCTCGGCAAAATAGTTAACCAACAACGGGATGTCGCTTTTACGTTGACGAAGAGGTGGGATTTCGATCGGAAACACATTCAATCGATAGTATAAATCTTCTCGGAATTGCTTGTCTGCAATCGACTCGGCAATATTTCTGTTCGAGGTGGCCAATATCCTAACATTTGCTTTGATAGGTTTTTGGCTGCCAACGCGATAAAACTCATTTTCCTGGAGTACTCGCAAAAGTTTTGCCTGTACGTTAATGTCAATTTCAGTGATTTCATCTAACAAAAGAGTTCCACCTTCAGCGGCATCGAATGCTCCCTTCCGATCTGAGATTGCTCCTGTAAAAGCGCCTTTAATGTGTCCAAAAAGGGTGCTTTCAACAAGTTCTGAAGGCAAGTTTGCACAATTTATTTTGATATACGGGCCGTCAGATCTATTACTGTGCACATGAATCTGGTGTGCAAATACTTCCTTCCCGGTTCCACTTTCCCCTTGAATTAAAACCGGTGCAACATTCTTGGCAATCTGAGGAAGTACGCGCATCAGTTTTTTAATTTGAGGATCTTCTCCGATAAACTGATTCTCACCTTTTTTCGAGGCATTAACCGGGCTGATAGCTTCCGCTTTTTCTGTCTTAATTGACGGCGCTGTAGTTGTTGCCGGTTTTCTTTTAGCTGATTCCTCTTCGGGATCGGCTTCGAAAAATCTATTTACCCGGAAAAGAATTTCTTTTGCCTTAAATGGCTTTGTGATGTAATCGAAAGCGCCTTTATGCAATGCGCGAACAGCATGATTGATGTTACCAAAGCCGGTAATCATGATTACACCAATATTCGGATATTCTTTTTTTACGGTGGTTAGTACTTCATCGCCTGTTAATTCATTCATTTTAACATCAGTAATAACCAAGTCTACGGCATCTTTTTTAAGATGATCTAAAGCTTTTACAGGCGAACTGTAAGCCGAGACCTGATAACCGGTAGCAGTAAGTATTTCTTCAATAAATCCGAGAAGGAGTTCGTCGTCGTCAATAACGAGAATAGATCGTTTCATATATCAAATGGTTTACCAGAAAATTAGCTTTGATAGCCGTTCACGGTTGGATGGTAATCAATGTAATTGGTAGATAAAAAAAAAGAGAGCATATAGCTCTCTTTTTCTTGTCCAAAAAATTAAAATGTTGGCTTAACGGAACATGTTTTCAGCCATCTTCTCCCAAACTGCAGGATCATTCAGCATTTTACCAAGCTCTGTTTCTTTAGCAGCTTCCGGCGAAACCTGGCGTGCTTGATCGTATTCTTGAATACGAGCTTTGTATTGTTTCAATTTAGAAAATGCAGCAGAATTTGCTTTTTCAAGTTCAATACGGGCAAATTGATCTTCGGTGCTCTGGATACCCTCTTTGCTGATCGAAACTTTGTCGGATAAATTGCCCGACTCCGTTTTTTCTGGCACTTGTTGGGCGGCGCGAGCTTCGTTGGCTTTGGCGCCATCGATTTGACCGTTAAGTTGGGTTGATAAGTTATTGATTTCCATGGTGGTGTTTTTTAGTAGATATTAAAAATATGAAATATTGGGAGTTTTAGAAATCCCATAACTCTCTTGAACTTTTCGCTGTTTGGTTGCAACAGCCATTTTATCAAGTTGGGTATTCATGAGAGTTGATATTCGTTGTTGTATTTCATCATTCATGGTGATGAAAGCATCAAATAGAGGTCGTAGTATTTGTACATCCTCTGTGCTAAGGTTCATTTCCTTCTTATTGTTTTGAATAATGGAAAGCACCTTAAGGTGTTCTTCGCGTTCACTCATACCTTTGCGAATAGCTTCAAGCGACGGAGCATCATTTCCTAATTCGGATAAGATTCCGGCACTTAGTTCATTCAATTGCGATATGGAGTGTTTTAGTTGTTTCAAAATCTTAGTAATAGAAGCTGCTTGCGGCAAACTGTGTTACCTGATCAAATTGCTGTTGGCCTTCTTCAAGTAAGGCATCCAGTTCGTTAAAAATCCTGCGTTGGTCTTCTTCATATTTCGTTAGATAATCTTCTTCTCGTTCAATTAAACGATCAAGATTGTCCACTTTGTCGTCGAGGCTATCTTCGAGCGAACTCAGGATACCATCCGATTTGGTATAACTCTCGGCCATTGCAAGCATAGTTGCGATCGGAGAGGTAGGATCCATGAAGAAAGCTGCGATCTCTTCCGGTCGATTCTGTAAGATGTCATCGAGCACATCAGAATCATCGATTTTCATTTCGCCATCGTTTTCGAAGGTAATACCCAAATCAGAGAAATTAGCAACATTACCACTTGGAATACCTGAGGCTCCCAAAATAACCGTTTGGCGTAAATTTGAACTTAAATTTCGAACAGAGCGGTATTTTTGAAGCGGCCCTTTATTACCAGTTTCGGCGTTAATGAAGGTGCGTTCCCGAATGGTTTCGTTCACTTCATTATAAGCTTTGATGAAATCTTCTAAATTCGATTTCGATGCAGCAATATCTCGTGAAACCGTCATTTGTTCCTGAGTTCCGGTTGCATCAAGAAGGGTAAAATCTAATCCTTCAATCGCATCATCAACATTGTTAGAACCGCGGGTAAAAGTTACCCCATCGATAGTGAACTGGGAATCAAGCTCGCTATCAGGTACTAATTCTGTCATGCCACCGGTAATCTCAGCTAGTACGCCGGTAGCGCCACTCCATTGAATTCGATTGTCGAAGCCTGTCTCTAAGCTTTGAACCGAAAACTGAACATCAGTACTGTTTGTATTAAATACATTCGCACTGGCTTCATCACCAAATTTGTCGGCAATTTCGGTAGCAAAGGCTTCCAAAATTTCCTGGTTAGTCATGCTAACAGGACCACTACCTTCATCTTTGGTAGTAACCACATTTATGGTCTCGGTTTTATCACCAATGGTTAGAGTTACTTCTCCATCGCCAAAAGCGGCAAGATCGGTATCGGCAGCTGTGCGGGTTCCATCGAGTGCAACGTCTTTTTTAGCAAGACGATCGACAGTTATATTAAAAGTGTTTTCTCGATCTAGGGCCGAGATGGAATTTATCTTTACAATCTGGCTATCTGATACAGTGGATGTAAACTGTTCAAAAGAATTGTTACTGGCATCAGTGAATTCAGCAATTTTTGCCTCAAAATCAGTAATGGCCTTACTTACTTTTCCAATCGCAGTAATGCTCTCTTTAACATCGCTTTTGTCCGATTCGTAACGAAGTTTCTTCTGGCTCTCAACTTCTACTAATTGAGTTACAAAAGTCTCGTACGAGGATGTTTGAGCAAATAAACTGGAAATGGTTGCCATATTATTGCCGGATTACGGTTATACCGTGAGTTGGTGAATGTTAACCTGATTGTTAGCTACTTCTTCCCAAGTATTGCGAAGAGGTTCTAAAATTTCTCTTACTTCGTCGAAGCGATGCTTTCTCGACAATTCCTGACAGTATCGATAAAGTTCAAAAAGTTGCCCTGCCGGCTCATAATCAAAATTCAATCCCTGAATTAGTCCGGATAGAATTTCACGTACTTTCTTGTCGTCTTCGCGATAGCTCGCTTGAATAAGCAAATCGTACATCTTTACCACCAGCTTAAGTGGCGATGCGTTCATTATTGCTTGTCTTTGATATACTAGAGTTGCGTTCTGCATGACATTAATATTGTTTAGAACTTATTTAGGTTATCGGAGTGCTCACATTATAGTTAATACCATTCGGGTAGTATTAATGAACTCTAATGCCGCTTTCCGGTAGCCTGCCCAAGTTTGTTAGTAATTATGACAACTATTGTGCCAACCTGTTAGATGGAGGCTTTCGGCACATGTAGCGTTTTAGGTGTTATCAGCACAGGTAAGCTATTCCTTAAGGGCGGAAAAAAATTCATTAATGGAAAACTTTTCTAGATGTGCTGTATGGCTGATCTGAGAATGGATAAATCCACTTTTCATTGGTTCAAGACAACCATCGGCACAATTAGCACGGTTTCTATCAGCCAAAGAGTAAAAAACTAAAGTGGAAAAATTGTAGTGGCATCATTTTTGGAATCCTCTCTGCAGAATCTAACTAAATGGAAACTTTATGCAGGTAGAAATAGCTCGAGTGCAAGCACTTTTAAGCAAAAAGCACCCGAATTCGGATAAAGCAATTAAAATGCTGCGCCCGCTCCTTAAGCGTGGAAACTGTCCGTGGATGGTTTACCATTATATGGGAGTTGCTCTGCTGCAAAAAGCCGATCATAAAAAAGCACTAGAATATTTACAGCGAGCTTTAGAAGTAGGCGGTACCGAACCGGAAGTTTTTCATTTAGTATCCGTTGCTCATTACAATCTCAATCACTTTGAGCAAGCTATTAAATTCGGTTTTGAAGCAGTTAAACGTAAAGATGATTTCCTGGAAGCCTGGATAAACATCGGGGCAGCACACCGCGCAATGGCGAATTTGGATGAAGCCATGAAGGCGTACACCAAAGCGAATAATATTGATCCCAAAAATGCAGGGATTGCCTACCGCATTGGTTCTATTTATTTCGATCAGGGAGATTTTAAGAAGGCAAGGGAGTTATACGAGATTTCGGCCAAAATGGAGCCTGATTTTATAGAAGCACACCTCGGTCAGGCACTCATCGATCTGAAACTTCAGAAATACACCGATGCTGAAGCCAAGATCAAAAAAACGCTGGAAATTGCGCCAAACAACCGCTTATGCAGAATTCAGTTAGCCGTTGTTTATAAAGAATGGGGGCATTACAGCGAGGCCATCAGGCTTAATGAGCAATTATTACGCGAAAACCCAAAAGACGGACGATTAAGGGTTAACTATGCGCTGTGTTTGCTCGAAGTTGGTCGGTTTAATGAAGCAGAGCATAATTATATGCGAGCGTTAAAAGACTCGCCCGATGCACACGAGTCGCTTTCGAATTATTTAATGGGTATCCATTACAATCCGGAGCGAACCAAAGAAGAAATTTTTGATGCTCATGCTTTGTGGGATCAACATTTTGCTCCAAAAACTAGAAATGAGCGTCCGGTTCCAGCTAATCTAGATCCCTATAAAAAACTTCGAGTCGGATTTATCTCTGGTGGCTTTAGAAAACATCCCGTTGGTTGGATGATTACGCGCGCACTTGAAAATCTACCATCCGAATTATTCGAAATTTATGGGTATAACACCCATTCGGTGCACGACGAATTTACCATGCGCATTCGCAATTGCTGCGAAAAATGGACCACCGTTATTGGATATAACGACGAAGTAGTTGCTAAAATCATTCGGGATGATGAAGTTGATATTTTAGTTGAACTCTCAGGGCACTCTGCGTTTAATCGACTTAAAACCGTTGCACTTGAACCGGTACCAATTACCATTAAATGGGTGGGTGGACTGTTTAACACCACAGGATTGGAAAGCATGGATTACCTGCTTACCGATCACTATGAGTCGCCAAAAGGGGAGGAAGCATTTTATACCGAAAAGTTAGTGCGTATGCCCGACGATTATGTGTGCTACGAGCCACCGGCGTACGATATTAAAGTGGCGGAACTTCCGGCCTTATTTAACGGATTTGTTACGTTTGGGTGTTTCAATAACCCATCGAAATTGAATGATCAATTGATTGAGCAATGGTCTCAAATTCTGCATTCGGTTGAAGGAAGTAAATTATTTCTGAAAAGTAAGCAGTACGACACTCCAGACTTTGTTAAACAAGTTGTAGATGAGTTTGAGAAAAATGGAATCGAAAAATCCCGATTGATATTTGAAGGTTACGCCATGCACGAAGATCTGCTGGCCTCGTACAATCAAGTGGATATTGCGCTAGATCCGTGGCCATATTCGGGTGGCTTAACAACCTGCGAAGCTCTTTGGATGGGAGTTCCTGTGATAACCTGTGCAGGTCCCACTTTTGCCGGGCGACACTCAGTAACGCATTTATCAAATACCGGAAACAGCGATTGGGTTACTTATAACTGGGAAGATTACAAAGCGAAGGCATTGGAACTTGCCTCAGATATCGAAGCCTTAAAACACACACGTGCCGGTTTAAGAGATCAATTATTGAACTCCCCGTTATGTGATGGTGCTCGATTTGGGGCACACTTAAGTACTGCGTTCCGCGAGATGTGGAAGCAACGAGTTGAAGGATATAAACAAAATCTGCCCGAAGGCGAGTGGCAGAATCATATTGATGTGAGAGCTTTAAATGAAGCCGCATTGGATGTTTTTTGTAAAGATCATGCACTTAGTAAAGAGCCACCGGTTTTACAGAATTACCATCAAATTGAATGGGATAATGGCCTTAAAGTGGCAGTTCCCAAATCGAAAGAAAATTTTACGCATTACACACTCATTGAAAATCCTGAGAAGCATCAGCGATTATTCGAGGTATTCTCTGAAATCCTGAATCAAAACGATCAAGTTTTGGAAGTGGGATCTGGATATGGTGTACTAACCATGCATTTAGCTCATTTGGTTGGGGAAAACGGAACAGTTGTAGCCGTTGAACCAAATCCGAGGATTGTTCCTTTTTTAAAGGAAAGCAAACGTATCAATAGGCTAGATCAGGTTGCAATAAAAGAAGTAGCCGCCGATACTAATGATGGGGCTTCGTATTTATTGGTGGGAAGCATCCAAGAAAATGGGATGCTTAATCAAGAATTGGGAACCATTCCGGTTGACGCAAAAACTTTACAACAAATAGCCGATGATCATCAAGCGTTCGACCCAAAACTTGTTATTATTGATGTTGCTGGTGATTTATCACCAATTTTAGAATGTGTTGATTCACTCGAGAAGAACGAAAAACCTATTATTTGTTTGGGCAATTTCGGTGAATTTGATTCCGATCAAGCACACGCCTTAAAGTCAGAGGGCTACAAATTTTTCGAGCATATCGAGGAAGTTGGAGTACTTTCGGCAGTGGAAGAAAACCATACTTCAACAGCCCGCTGGATTTTTGCTTTAAACCAAGATCATATTCAAAAACTCACGGACAAGGGATTCGTTTTTGGAGGCGAAGCCAATACTATAGAAGTGAGCAGAAATTATGTGCAGGAAGTTCAGAGCCAACCTTGGGCTACGAATTTTTCACTCAGCTGGATAACCGAGGCTGAGTCAGAAGCCGAAGCCAATTATTTCAAAGCAATTAATATGCTTTGGGAGGTTGAGCAAAATCAAGAACTCACGCCTTCTCAAAAAGCATCACTTTCGGTAGAAGCTGCCATTATATTGCTTGAATTGTACTCGGCAAATCCCGGTGTGCTCTCGGTGGCAAGTAGTTTGAGTCGCGCATTTTTAAATATTGGAAAGCGAAAAGATGCCGCCAGTATTTTAAAAAGCACATTCGAGCATGTAATGACCTCGAACCAGCCGATTGATTTAAGTCTGCCATTTTTATTGCCACTTACCGAGCAAGAAAAGTATCCGATTGCCGGAAATGCTGTTGATTGGCTTAAAATAAAAATAGCCGAAGCATGGTTGCTCCTACAACATGAAAGCACTTTCTTTTTAGATCAAAAAGAGCTGAACATTCTTAAACAGATTAATGGTAACCCACATGCATTACCGATTATAAAAACCATTGCCGAAAGTTTATTGGTACATGGCGAAATGGAGGTAGTGCCTGCATCGAGCCGAAAAGCTGACGGAAAGTTCATACACATTTGCTTCAATCACACTTATGCGAAAGGGTTGAACGATATGTTGATGCGAGCGAACGAGCTTTCATCGCAGGAACATCATTTAGTGTTAGAACGGCACACCGCAATCGACAATTTTTTTGTTGATGTGAGTGATAATTCGCTTGCAGTGGTTCTAAATCATAAGCATGATATCGATCGTATTAAGAGAATATGTACAGCCGCTGATGTTGATGGAATTATTTTTCATGGAATCTTCCAGGAATGGCAAAAGAAGCTGGTAAAACACATTGGTTTCAATAAACATATCAGCTGGGTTCTTTGGGGTGGTGATTTGTACAACCCAATCAAGTTTGGGCGCCCAATGCGATTTATTGCCGGTTTTGTCGACAGTATTATGTCCAGCATTGAAGGTGATATTGAAGTGTTTAATGCAAACTATGGAAATCGCAAAACATTCAATTTTGGCTATCCTTACGCCGGTTTATATGGCGAAATCACTATTAGTAATGAAAAATCGGATCCTCCGGTAATCATCGTTGGGAACTCAGGAGATCGAGGGAACGAGCATCTTCCGGTACTTAAAATATTATCCGAAAAAACGGACATCAGTAATTTCAAAATCCTTCTGCCGGTTGCTTATAACCTGAGTGACGAATATGAAGCGGAATTATTGGATGGAATTAAAAAGCTCGGTTTAGAAAAGAATACCGTACTTCAAAAAGAGTTTCTACCTGCCGACGAATACATTCAGTTGGTAGCTTCAAGTTACCTGTTTATCGGCGCACATAATCGCCAACAGGCAATGGGTAATATTTTGGGATCGGTGTATGGCGGTAATCATACGGTGATCCGGAAGCAGATTCTTGTGAATAAGAATTTACGAAGCAATCCAAGCTGGGACTTTTTAAAGAAATACGATTTCCAAATTACCGATCTAAGCTCTTTGATGAATGTAAAGGCGTTAATAGACTTGCCGGAAATAAACGAAGAGCAGAAGAAAAAGCACCAACAGGTAATCGAAAATGATTTTTCGCTCGATGCTAGAGTTGATCAATTAACCAAAGCATGTGCTCAGATTTTAGAAGGGATCAGAAATCCACAAACCAAAGAATTGGTAAACGTTTAAAGAGGGCATGCCATGGAACGGTTAGACATACCATTTAATAAACCATTTATCACCGGCAACGAGTTGGAATACATTAAAGATGCCGTTGAACAGGGCCACATCAGTGGTAATGGAAAATACACAAAGCTCACCCAACAGTTTTTTGAGCGACAGTATGGATTTAAAAAATGTTTGCTAACTACATCTTGCACCGATGCGCTTGAAATGTGTGCTCTACTGCTAAATATTAAGCCCGGCGATGAAATAATAATGCCGTCGTTTACTTTTGTAAGTACGGCAAATGCCTTTGAACTGCGAGGTGGAGTAATCCGTTTTGTGGATTCGCGTGAAGATCACCCCGGTATTGATGAAGAAGCCATCGAAGCTCTGGTTACCGAAAAAACCAAAGCAATTGTAGTAGTGCACTATGCCGGCGTTGCTACTGATATGGATAAAGTGATGGCAGTAGCAGAAAAGTATAATCTAAAAGTTGTGGAAGATGCGGCACAATCAATCAACAGTTTTTATACGCACGCGGATGGGAGCGTAAGTCCGTTAGGTTCAATTGGTCACTTAGGAACATTCTCTTTTCACGAAACCAAAAATATTATGGCCGGCGAAGGAGGGATGTTAATTTTGAATGACGATGAATTTGTCCACCGTGCCGAGATTATTTGGGAAAAAGGTACCAACCGAACGGCGTTTTTTCGTGGTGAAGTTGATAAATATGGCTGGGTTGATATCGGATCATCATTTTTGCCATCAGAATTAAATGCGGCTTTTTTATATGCCCAACTCAGTAATTTGATAAGAATCCAACATAAGCGAATGGCTATTTGGAACAAGTATCATAAAGGGCTGGAAAATAGTTGTGCCCGTTTGGACATCAAACAGCCTAGTATGCCCGATTTTGCTACGAATAATGGACACATGTATTACTTGGTTTGTAAATCAGAAACTCAGCGTAATAATTTAATCGAGCATTTACGCGAGATGGGAATTCACAGCGTATTTCATTATCAATCGTTACATAAATCAGAATTTTTCACAAAGAAGCATGATGGCAGGGTTCTTGCTAATACAGAACGGTATAGCGATCGATTGGTACGGCTCCCATTTTATTACGAGCTAAGCACGACAGATCAGGATTTGATAATTGAAGCTATAAATAGCTTTGGTGGTAACCGACAGAGTTTAATTGAAAAAACCTGGCCGGATACCTACGGTGAGCACGCGGCCACCGGATAAAAGAAACTGTGCAAACAGTACTGGTAAATCGGGACACCGATTTCACCTTTTATTTTAAATATGTTGCTTGAATCGCCTCGACATGGAAATGTGGAGGCGTTTTTTTTGGTATACAGTTTTGAGCTTTGAATTCGCGAGATATACGAATTTACTTACGCCACTTTGTTTCTCCCCTGCAACAGGGGAGAAGACTTCGATATTTGTTCTTATTCATGAATTAATTAGTAAGTCAATAGCTACCCAGTTTTTGGTCATCCCTGCGGAGGCAGGGATCTGGGGTTGCAATAAATGGCAGTAAGCGATATTTCAATTTTCTTGTCACGATTAAACTAATTCCCCTCCGGTGGAGGGGTGGCACGACGGTTCCTGAGCCCGTCGAAGGAGTCGTGACGGGGTGGTGAAAAAACAATCGAGAACCCACAGTTAATCATCTACGAATAGCACGTTTCAAATTTAATATCGGATCATAAAATCTGCTATAAATGAAGTCGGTGAAATCCAAAATTCAAGGTGATTTTCAGCTACTTATAATCTGCTAAGAACTAGCTATTTCAACCCCTGTATTTATAGCCCAAAAACACCCCCGAAAAACCACTCTCAAAAAACGGTTATTTTGCTGAAAAAAAGTTCAATTTTTTAAAAATCGAGAAGATTTGTAAATAAAAATTATCCTAATAAACAGCCTTAATGATATCAAAAACGTCGAAATTGAAGGTTTAAAAAAATTTTCTAAAAAAATTTAAGTCGAACATTTAAGACTGCCCATAACCGTGCGATAACTCTTACAACTAACGTATGCAATTAACTAACTATTTACACAAACAACTAAACTATATTGGTGATAAATTATGGCAAGTTTTGGAGATTTAAACAGAGTAGGAACAAATGTTCAATCAATCGACGCGCAGTTATCTCTTAACCGAATTAACCGCAGCTTATCAAACAGCCAGGAGCGCTTAACTACTGGTAGTAAAATTAACCGAGCTGAAGACAATGCAGCCGGATACTCGATCGCAACTAAATTAAAAAGTAGAGTTGCCGGACTAGAGCAGTCTTTACAAAATGTGAGTGACGCGAAGTCAGTATTAGATATCGCAGAATCAAGCTTTGATATTGTAATGGACAGCTTGATCGAAATGAAAGCCCTTGCAACACAGGCAGCTAACGATACTTTAGGATCAACCGAGCGTAGCTATATCGGCGATCAACTTAGCGCAATCGGATCTGACATCAACGAAATTGCGAACCAAACTATTTATCAGGATCAAAACCTATTAAATGGTACTGACAACTCAGGAAGCATCTCATTAACCTTCCAAACCGGCGAGCGTCAGGAAGACACCATCACTGCTACAATTAATGCAGTAAACATTGGTGAATTGTTCGCAGCCTCAGGCGATGCTTCGCTTGGCGCAACAACAACAGCAGGTGGTGCCTCTGCAAGTGGTGGAGCCATCTCAGTAACCGCTTCTACAGCATCCGATCAAGGTACTTTTACCTTCGCATCTACAGCAACGGGCGCCGATTACAACGCTTTTATCACAGCCATCGACTCAGCAATCGATTCAATGGCAGAAAATGTGAACCAAATTGGTATCACTCAGTCTTCACTATCTCTTAGAGAAGAAACCCTATCCGAATCTATCTCGGCGAACGAATCTGCGAAAAGCCGAATAATGGATACCGATTTTGCCAAAGAACAGGCCGAAACTGTAAGACTTCAGATCTTGCAGCAAACTGCGACCTCAGCCTTAGCCCAGGCTAACAACGGTCCGCAGGCGGTACTTGGATTCTTAGGCCAGTAATTCAAGCAACGTAGACAAGAAAATCCATACTTCTCCTGATAGGGGGGTATGGTTTTCTGTTTAGTTACTTTTCTCCTGTATCTTTTAAGTGAAAATGCCCGGATAATTTTGTTCGGGCACTTTTTACGCGCAGGAATTTTGCTTTTCTAAAATCTTTTTTTTCAGATTTCAATTTGACCGTCTTGCTTAAGCCGCTGTTTATTTTGAAATATTAGCTTGTAAATTTAATCGAATAATTTTTTTTAGTTCGATTTAAGATCGCTTTTCCGATCCTCGATAAAAATTTCACAAAGCAACGTATTTCAAAATAAACAAGAGGTGAAATAAAATGGCAAGTTTTGGAGATCTTAACAGAGTGAATACCAATGTGCAGTCGCTTGACTCACAATTATCACTAAACCGTGTTAACCGCGATTTGGCTAATAGCCGTGAGCGATTAACTACCGGTAAACAAATTAATAAGGCAGAAGACAATGCTGCCGGGTATTCAATCGCTACTAAGTTAAAAAGTAGAGTAGCAGGTCTAGAGCAATCACTACAAAACGTAGGTGATGCTAAATCGGTACTGGATATTGCAGAATCAAGTTTTGATGTTGTTATGGACAGTCTTATCGAAATGAAAAGTCTGGCTACGCAGGCTGCTAACGATACGCTAGGTGATACCGAGCGTGGTTATATCGGTGATCAGATTGCTGCAATCGGTAACGATATCAACGAAATCGCAAACCAAACGATCTATCAGGATACCGAACTATTAAACGGTACTGATAATTCTGGAAGCGTATCTCTTACATTCCAAACCGGAGAGCGAGCTGAAGATACTATTACTGCAACTATCGCTGCGGTAAATGTTGGTGAGCTTTTTGCGGCTTCTGGTGATGCATCTTTAGGTGCTACAACAACTGCCGGTGGTGGAGCTGCTTCAGGCGGTGCAATTTCAGTAACTGCAGCAACGGCTTCCGATCAAGGTACTTTTACCTTCGCATCTACTGCAACTTCTGCTGATTTCAACGCATTTATCAGTTCAGTTGATTCGGCGATTGATACTATGGCTACTAACGTAAACGACATTGGTATTACTCAGTCGTCGCTATCTTTACGTGAGGATACCTTAAGTGAGTCGATCTCGGCTACGGAATCTGCCAAATCCAGGATAATGGATACCGACTTTGCGAAAGAGCAATCAGAATCGGTTCGATTGCAGATCTTGCAACAAACTGCAACTTCATCATTAGCTCAGGCTAACAATGCTCCTCAAGCAGTATTAGGATTTATCTAATAATAAATAGATAAAAACGTACTAAAAATTCGAAAATTCTACATCATTTATGGTGTAGAATTTTTTTTATTTATATATAATAAATAAATTTTTTATAGTTTATCTAAATCCTTATAAAACATGATATTTATTTAAATTATTATTATAAAAAAATTTAAGTAATATTGATTCGGTTCGATAAGGTTTATACCAAAGCAACTTATATAAAATAAAAAGGTGAAATAAAATGGCAAGTTTTGGAGATCTAAACCGAGTGAATACCAACGTGCAATCGTTAGATGCACAATTATCACTAAACCGAGTTAACCGCGACCTCTCTAACAGTAGAGAACGACTAACAACCGGTAAAAAAATCAATAAAGCAGAAGACAATGCAGCAGGTTATTCAATTGCAACAAAATTGAAAAGCCGTGCGGCCGGTCTTGAGCAGTCGCTATCAAATGTAGGCGATGCTAAATCAGTATTGGATATTGCAGAATCAAGTTTTGATGTTGTAATGGACAGTCTTATCGAAATGAAAAGTTTGGCAACGCAGGCTGCCAACGATACGCTAGGTGATACCGAGCGTGGCTACATTGGCGATCAAATTGCTGCTATCGGAAACGATATCAACGAAATCGCGAACCAAACCATTTATCAGGATACCGAATTATTAAATGGTGCTGATAACTCAGGTAGTGTGTCGCTTACTTTCCAAACAGGAGAGAGAGCTGAAGATACTATCACTGCGACCATTGCAGCAGTGAATGTTGGTGAACTTTTTGCAGCTTCGGGCGATGCTTCGCTTGGTGCTACTACAACTGCCGGTGGTGGAGCCGCTTCAGGTGGAGCGATCTCAGTTACCGCAGCAACTGCATCAGATCAAGGTACTTTTACCTTCGCATCTACCGCAACTTCTGCCGATTTCAATGCATTTATCGCAGATGTTGACACCGCAATTGATACGATGGCAACCAACGTAAATACCATTGGTATTACGCAGTCATCCCTGTCTTTAAGAGAGGATACATTGTCAGAATCTATTTCCGCAACGGAATCTGCTAAATCCAGGATAATGGATACTGACTTTGCGAAAGAGCAATCTGAATCGGTTCGATTACAGATTTTGCAGCAGACCGCAACCTCAGCATTAGCTCAGGCAAATAACGGTCCACAGTCGGTTCTTGGATTTATCTAAGAGTAACTGATTGAACTTTACAAAGCCATGCATTGAGATCAGTGCATGGCTTTTTTTATACCCTAAATATCAATATTGTTTACGAATGTGTGGAAGTTGAAATAAAATTATTGGAGTATAAGTAGAATAAAATCAGTGATTGGGTGCCTGGTATTTATTTATTTTTCAAAAAGGTTAAGAGTGAGTTTTTGAGTTCGATAATTCTATTGACCGAGCAAATTAAAACTATAATTAACTATAAAAGGTGAACTCAGATGGCAAGTTTTGGCGATCTAAACCGAGTGAATACCAACGTGCAGTCGCTCGACGCACAACTTTCACTAAACCGTGTTAACCGTGACTTGGCGAATAGCCGTGAGCGTTTAACAACCGGTAAAAAAATTAATAAAGCAGAAGACAACGCTGCAGGATATTCAATTGCAACTAAATTGAAAAGCCGCGTGGCAGGCTTAGAGCAATCTCTACAAAATGTAGGTGATGCTAAATCAGTTCTCGATATTGCGGAATCAAGTTTTGATGTAGTGATGGACAGTCTTATCGAAATGAAAAGTTTAGCAACGCAAGCAGCGAACGACACACTTGGCGATACCGAGCGTGGATACATTGGCGATCAGCTTGCAGCTATTGGTTCTGATATCAATGAAATTGCGAACCAAACCATTTATCAGGAAACAGAGCTGCTTAATGGAACAGATTACAGCGGAGCGATATCACTTACTTTCCAAACCGGTGAACGAGCGCAGGATACGATTACTGCAACCGTAAACGCCGTAAACGTTGGTGAGCTTTTCGCAGCTTCCGGTGATGCATCTCTTGGTGCTACAACAACAGCCGGTGGTGGAGCCGCTTCGGGTGGAGCGATCTCAGTTACTGCAGCAACTGCATCCGATCAAGGTACTTTTACCTTCGCATCTACTGCTACTTCTGCCGATTACAATGCATTTATCAGTTCGGTGGATACAGCAATTGATACTATGGCTACCAACGTAAATACCATTGGTATTACGCAGTCGTCGCTTTCGCTTAGAGAAGATACATTGAGTGAGTCGATCTCGGCTTCTGAGTCTGCGAAATCCAGAATAATGGATACTGACTTTGCGAAAGAACAATCCGAATCTGTTCGACTTCAGATCTTACAACAGACCGCAACCTCGGCACTAGCCCAGGCAAATAATGGTCCACAATCTGTACTAGGATTTATTGGATAATTAATATAATAACAGATTATTTATTAAAGCCCTCACACTGCAAAGTGATGAGGGTTTTTTTATGTTATTGTATATGCAAAAATAAAGTGATTAATCAATATTTAATATCAATTTAACGTGTGTTTTCACATTTATAAGCACATATAAATTAGGTTTTTACGAAAAAAGTTTATCTAAAAATTTAAGACCGAAATTTTCGGATCGATAACTGGAGTAACCAGAGCAATATGTATAAATAAAAACAACTAAAAGGTGACATAATATGGCTAGTTTTGGAGATCTAAACCGAGTGAATACCAACGTGCAATCGTTAGATGCACAGCTTTCACTAAACCGTGTTAACCGTGACTTGGCGAATAGCCGTGAGCGATTAACCACCGGTAAAAAAATCAATAAAGCAGAAGACAACGCAGCGGGTTATTCAATTGCAACAAAATTGAAAAGCCGTGCAGCAGGTTTGGAGCAATCACTACAAAACGTAGGTGATGCAAAATCAGTGTTGGATATCGCAGAATCAAGCTTCGATATTGTAATGGACAGCTTAATTGAAATGAAAAGTTTAGCAACGCAAGCTGCTAACGACACATTGGGTGAAACCGAGCGTGGTTATATTGGCGATCAGATTGCCGCTATCGGAACGGATATCAACGAAATCGCAAATCAAACCATTTATCAGGATACTGAGTTATTAAATGGTGCTGATAATAGTGGATCTATTACACTTACTTTCCAAACCGGAGAGCGTGCACAGGATACCATTACAGCTACAATTGATGCAGTAAACGTAGGAGAGTTGTTTGCGGCTTCCGGCGATGCATCTTTAGGTGCTACAACTACAGCAGGTGGTGGAGCCGCTTCCGGTGGAGCCATTTCTGTAACTGCAGCTACGGCGTCTGATCAAGGTACTTTTACCTTCGCATCTACCGCTACTTCGGCTGATTTCAATTCCTTCATCAGCGCAGTTGATTCGGCGATTGATACCATGGCTACTAACGTAAATACCATTGGTATTACGCAGTCTTCACTTTCTTTACGTGAGGATACGTTGAGTGAGTCAATTTCAGCAACTGAATCTGCGAAATCCAGAATTATGGATACCGACTTCGCGAAAGAGCAATCAGAATCTGTGCGTCTTCAGATTCTACAGCAAACTGCTACTTCAGCTCTTGCGCAGGCGAATAACGGACCTCAGTCTGTTCTTGGATTTATCGGATAATAACACTCCGATTCCAACAAAATCAGCCCATACTGCTTTACGCGGTATGGGTTTTTTTGTATTTCTGATTTGAGGAACAATTCAATAGGTTCGAACTTCAATGGGCTTCGATAACTCAATTTCCGATTGGTACATACAACCTATGGCAAGAATAATGGCGGGCGTTTTAACTAAACTAAGTGCGATATTTGTGTTGGTGATGTGTTCATCAGTAATAGTGCAGGCGCAAACGTTCGAAGAATGGAAAAAGCAGCAGCAGGAAGAATTTCAAGCCTACAAAGATAAGTTCGACGAAGACTTCATAAAGATGCTAAAATCCACTTGGGAAGAAGTTGGTGTGAACTCAGGGGCAGGATTTTATAACGAACTCAAACCCATCGATATTCCGATTTATACACCGCCAGAACGTCCTGAAAATGAACTTCCTGATGAGGTTGTAATCGAAGAGAACGTAACCATTAATCTAAATTTCGATTTGGATACCGAGCCGATCGACTTGCCCACTCCAGCGCCTGATATCGAAATTAAAGATGAAGCGACGGTAGAAAAGGCATTTAACTTTTTTGGTGATGTGGATACCCGGTTTCATCAATTAGAATTCTTTTCTAATGCTATTCCTTTTAGTTATCCGGCAATGATTTTCCGAAAATTGAATCCATCAAAATACCGAAATGGAGAAATTGATAACGATCGCATCGCTGAATTTTGGGAAGAGGTGAGTAGTGTAAACCATACCGAGTTTGTGAATCACACAAAGAACTTAAAATCAGAATTAGCCCTTAACGATTGGGGATATATCCTGCTTATCAATTCAATTTCGAAAGACATCGTAGGAGAGCAAAACCCAAATCTGGTACGTTTGATGAATTGGTTTTTGCTTACAAAAGCGGGTTATAGAACAAAAGTGGGATACGATCAAAATGGGGTGTACAACTTGTTTGCCGTTTCAGGGAATGTCTTCGATTGCAAATATTATATCCTGGATGGAGAGAAGTATTTCCCGATTAATTTTAACGATGAGTATCAAACTCCGAATTCAATTTTCACGTACTTGGGTGGACATCAGGCACAAGTTCGTAAGTTGGATTTATCTATCGAAAAATATCCTGTTTTCGATAATCAGGCCAATACATTCCAAAAAACACTGCGTTTCGAATTCAAGAATCGACATTATGAATTCCCTGTTACCGCCAGCAAAGATCTGATCTCGTACTTTGAATATTATCCTCGAACCGATTTGCCGGTGTTCTTTTCTGCTTCGATGTCGGAATCCACCAAAAAGCAGCTATACACGCAGTTAGAGCCGATTTTAGAAACCATGAATGAGCTTCAGGCAGTGAACTTTCTACTTCGAATGGTGCAAACTTCCTTCGAATATAAAGCGGATCAGGATCAATTTGATCGCGAGAAATACATGCTTCCGGATGAGATTTTCTATTACAAGTATTCAGATTGTGATGATCGAGCGATCTTTTTCGCAACCTTGGTAAAAGAACTATTGGGCTTGGATGTGATTGCCCTCAGGTACAGTCGGCACCTGGCAACCGCCGTAAAATTCACGCATACAGTTCCCGGCGATTATCACATCTCCCAAGGCCAAAAATATGTGGTTGCCGATCCAACCTATGTGAATGCTCCCGTTGGGCTAACGATGACATCCTACCGAAACGAACGCCCCGAAATTATTCGGTTTTAACTAAATATTGAATTAGTGTTGGATAGCTCTATTTTTGAGCAAAACTTCACTTATTCAAACATGATTAAACCCGATTACAATCGAATTCCATATCGCAAATGCGGGAATTCAGGACTTTATCTCCCCATTCTTTCTCTAGGACTTTGGCATAATTTCGGCGGACAGCAAACGCCCGAAAAAGTGGATCAAATGCTAACCAGAGCTTTCGAGCTTGGTATTACTCACTTTGATCTGGCAAATAATTACGGTCCGCCTCCGGGAAGTGCCGAAGAACAATTCGGTAGAGCACTCAAAACCATTTTTCATGGCCGGCGCGATGAGTTGATCATTTCCAGCAAAGCGGGTTTTGGGATGTGGGAAGGTCCGTATGGCGACGGCGGTTCTCGTAAGTATTTGATTTCAAGCTGCGATCAAAGCCTCAAGCGTATGGGATTGGAATACGTGGATATTTTCTATCATCACCGCCCGGATTACGACACACCGCTGGAAGAAAGCATGCGCGCCTTAGAACAAATTGTTCGATCGGGTAAAGCGTTGTACGCAGGGATTTCCAATTACCCCGCTGATCGAACTCGGGAAGCCATTCAAATGTTAAAATCATGGGGGGTGCCGATCGTGATTCATCAGCCGAAATACAATATGTTCCATCGCGAGCCGGAGTTGGAAGGGACTTTTGATGTGATTCAAGAAGAAGGCGTAGGCAGCATTCCGTTTTCGCCATTGGCACAAGGTTTACTCACCAACAAG
The DNA here is from genome assembly GCA_017643365.1 of Balneolaceae bacterium. Taxonomy (GTDB): domain Bacteria; phylum Bacteroidota; class Rhodothermia; order Balneolales; family Balneolaceae; genus HXMU1420-13. The sequence goes on from JAEPNO010000008.1 coordinate 106,416, forward strand.
TATCTGCACGGAATTCCTGAAAACTCACGAATTGCAGATCCAGATGGATTTTTACAGGAAGGAGATTTAACCGATGCTGTGCTACAAAAAATCAAAGACTTGAATGCAGTCGCAGAATCACGCGGACAAAGTCTTGCCCAGCTTGCGTTGGTATGGATTTTACGTCACCCGGCAGTTACTACAGCCTTGATTGGAATCAGCAGCATCAATCAATTGGAAAACAATGTGGAAGCCATAGACAATCTGGAATTAAGCGCTGAAGAACAGCAACGAATCGAAGAAATCTTGAATGCTTAATTCAGGAATTCAAGAATAGCTTTATTGGTAGCGGCTGGTTTTTCGAATTGCACAAAATGTCCGGCATTTTCAAAAAGGATAGATCTCGAATTCTGGATCATTTCCTCGGCTGTTTTTGCAATTTGTTGAGTGGTTAGCGTTGGATTCAGATATTTATTCGGAATCAACGCATCATTCTCACCAAAGATGATCAATGTTGGTTGAGTGATTTCTGCTAGGCGATCATAAACCGGTTCATCCAACATAGCAGCTACGCTACCGGAAACACTTGCGCAGTACTGTTCGAAATCTTTCCGCTTTTCCATCGCAAAACGATCTTCGATCATAAACAGTGCACTTTCAGGCATTTGGTAAAAATTAAGGCGATAATTTGCCAGTGATTGTTCCTGGCTTGTATTGCAAACACTGGCAGGTGTAACAAACGATTTTAACATCGTTGCCTGCTGTGCATTAAACGTTTCGATACCGGCAGGGGCAACCAAAACAAGCTTTTCAACTAAGCTGGGATTTTCAAGAGCAAGAGTCATTGCAATTTGCCCACCCATCGAATGTCCGGCCAAAGTTACTTTTTCGATTTCGAGATGATTTATTAACTCAGAGATCGCTTCAGCAAAAGATATTAAAGAAACAGGTTGCAGATTTTTAGACGACATTCCGTATCCAGGCAAATCAGGAACAATTACACGATACCGCTCAGATAATGCCTCGATGTTATGGGTCCATGCCGGACCATAACTCCCCAAGCCGTGTATCAATATTATTGTTTCGTTGCCAACTTTGGTGTCCATATAGGCAATGGATACAGAATCTTTTACCGTGATTTCATTTACGGGATAAGGATAAGAATCTGAAATCTGGGCTTGCGTTGAAATGCACAGAATTAAGGTGATAAAGATCGATAAGAGGGAGGCTAGGCGTTTCATTTATCCTTGGTTTGAATGATCCAGTGATGTAATTCTTTTCGATTAATTTTTCCGGTATCGCCCTTAGGTAATTCCTCAATGAAGCTCACATATTTAGGGATTTTGTACTTGGCAAGATTGCCAACACAAAAATTGAGGATGTCTGATTCGCTCAGCTCAATACCTTCTTTTTTAACCACAAAAGCGTGTCCTACCTCTCCCCATTTCTTATCAGGAACGCCGATTACAGCTACTTCGAGGATGCCTGAATGGGAGTAGAGAAAGTTTTCAACTTCTACGGGATATACATTTTCGCCCCCTGAAATGTACATGTGTTTTTTCCGATCAACGATGTACAAAAAACCGTCTTCGTCTTTGCGTACCATATCGCCGGTTTTAAAGAATCCGTTTTCGATGGCTTGTGCGGTTGCTTCATCATTGTGCCAATAACCGGGAGTTTGAACCGGACCTTTTAGCCAGAATTCTCCAATCTCGCCTTGAGGCGTTGGGTTTCCGTGTTCATCAGCGATGAAATACTCCACGTAGAAATTCGGCTTTCCTATCGACCCAATTTTTCGATCTGCATCTTTGTGATCAAGGCTGGTTACATTGGGTCCAAATTCTGTCAATCCGTAACCCTGTCGGATCGGGACTCCTTTGTTATGCCAAGTTTCGATTACAGGCAAAGGCAAAGCTTCGCCGCCAATCAGCATATATCGCAATTTCGGGAAATTAGCTGAATTGAAATTGTCGGTTTCCGCAAGCATTTTTAGCATGGTCGGTACTACCATTTGGATGGTGACCGCATCTTCCTGTAAAGCTTGAATCAGATCTTCAGGCTCAAATTTGTTCATCAACAATATATATCCGCCGTGATGCAGAATCGGAGTAAGTAGCACATTCCATCCGCCCGTATGAAAAAACGGCAAACTGATAATTGTTCGATCGTTTTCGGTGAGTTCGCATCGCAAAGAAGTGTTCAGGCTGTTCCAGAACATCATTTTATGTGTGTACATAGCACCTTTGGGCGTGCCCGTAGTTCCGGAAGTGTAGAGGATGAAAACAGGGGTATCTTCGCTAAAACTAGCTTCAGTGTTCAACTTTTCTATTGTCTGTTTTGATGCATAAACTTCATCCCCAAACCTCTGAATATCAATCTTATGGGGAATATTTTGGCAAGCTTTACAGGAGTTTATTGCCTCAGCAAATTCCGGATCGTAAAAAAGGAGAGAAGGGGAGCAGTCTTCGAGCAAAAAATCTAATTCACGAGGAGCCAGACGAAAATTGAGTGGCACCAAAGTGACTCCTGTTTTCTGAGCGGCGATGAACAGCATAACAAACTCGAGTCTGTTTTTTGACAGAATGGCTACCCGATCACCAACCCCGAGATTATACTCTTTGGTAAATAAGTTGGCGATGCGGTTGCCGAAGTTTTCTAGTTCTTGATAGCTGAGCGTTCGCCCGGTTTCATATTCCCGAATCGCCGTTTTATCAGGTTGGTAAATACTCCATTTTTTGATCCAGTCGAATGTATTCATTCTTTTGGTTCTAGTATTTGAACAAGGTTCCTGCGAAGGCTAATCCGCCACCGGATCCCAGGAAAATCACATAATCGCCCTTTTCAGGCTTCCCCGATTTCATTGCATCATGAAATGCCATCGGTACACAAGCAGATCCGGTGTAGCCATATTCTTTCATGATGGTGTGAGCACGGGAACGATCAACTCCCAAGCGATCCATGGTTTCGTGAATCCCGTTGATGTTGATTTGAGTCAAGAAATAATGCGAAACCTCTTCCGGTGTAATTCCGGCTCGGGTACACATATCGGTGATTATCTCAGGCCAAATTTCGGGATTTATTTCAGCTGGTATGCGCTTAACAAACTTCAATTTATGATCTTTGTTATCTATCACTTCTTGGTTTGATGGCTGATTGGTTCCGCCGCCATAAATTCCCATCCAGCTGTTGTACTGCCCATCGGTTCTTAACTCACCGGTTAAGTATCCATTTTTTTGCTCGGATTCTTCAGCGCTTAAAATCACTGCTCCGGCGCCATCTGCAAAAAGCGTAACCGTTTTCTTGTCGTTCATGTCCAGGTACTTGCTCATGGCATATGCTCCGATTACCAACGCATTCGTGTACTGATCGTCGCTTTTAATGTATTTCGAAGCTACATCCATTGCTGTAACAAAACCAGCGCAAGCGGTATTCATATCGAAAGTACCGGTTTTTTTTGCACCCAATCGGTGTTGCAATACCGATGCCGTAGATGGCGAGATATACTCCGGTGTATCGGTGGCTACAATCAATAAATCAATGTCATTGGGCGTCAAGCCTGCATTTTCGATGGCTTGCTTTGCCGCCGCTTCACAAAGATCGGCGGTAGACTCGTCGTCCTCGCACCAATGGCGGCGTTCGATGGTTAGGTTTTCGCGCAACCAAGTATCTACATCGGTACCCAGTAACTCGTTGAAATAACTGTTTTCGAGTACCCGACCCGGAGCATACATTCCGGAACCTGTAATAATTACATTTCTGTTCATACTCATTAAATTGTCAAACCTCCATCAACACTCAGCGTAATGCCCGAGATAAATGCGGCTTCATCACTGGCTAGAAATGTGTAGGCGTTTGCGATGTCTTCCATGCTGCCTAAACGGCCGAGTGGCGTATTACCGGTGATGCCTGCAATCACTTTTTCAGGCACTGTCTTTATCATTTCTGTTTCGATAAAGCCCGGGGCAACGGCATTTACTGTAATTCCTTTCCGGCCCAATTCACGGCTCCAAACTTTGGTCATGCCGATCACACCGGATTTGGTTGCAACATAATTACTTTGCCCAAAATTGCCGTAAATACCCACAATCGACGATGCATTGATGATTCGGCCATAGTTTTGTTCAATCATAAACTCAGAAACAGCCTTAGTGCAATTGAAAACTCCGGTCAGGTTCACATCGATTACTTGTTGCCATTCTTCGGGAGTCATTTTTACCAAGCGTGCATCGCGAGTTATGCCGGCGTTGTTTATCAGAATGTCGATTTTGCCATATTTTTCTTTCGTTTTGGCAGCTGCAGTCTGTACATCTTCAAAAGAAGTGACATTTACTTTTTGGAAGGATGCTTTTTCGCCATTAGCATTTAACTGATCAAGAACAGCCTGACCTTTTTCAACGTTAACGTCCCAAATTTCTACAAATGCGCCTTCTTGAATAAATTTTTCTACGGTAGCCAGCCCTATTCCCTGAGCTCCACCGGTTACTATCGCCACTTTTTCAGATAATCTGTTCATGAAATGAGTTTAGAATTTTATTGTTTTGAAATTTTTAAAATGATGGGGCTAAAAAAATTAAGTGCTAATTATTCGCCCGGTTTTTGATAAAGCTTTTTGCGTTCGGTAGCCCATTCGTCCAGAAAGTTTTGATAGTGTTTTTCCATGATGGTATAAAAGTGTTCCATCTCGTTAACACGATCGTATAACACACCAATTTCGGGATCATCTGAACTCTCAATTTTGTCACGTATTTTTTTAGCGAGCTTGGTGTTCTTTTTTATCTGATCGAAATTGTTCTTAAACGCCTGGCTGAATACTTCCGGTTCGATTTCGTAGAAATCTTTCCGGCTTCCCGGTTTCCACACTTTTCGAATTAGATAATGGTCCCGTAATCGACGAGTGATTTGGCTTATTGGTCCTTTGCTCATGTGCAATTCATCCGCAATTTCATCAAGTGAAAGTGGCTTGTCGTGTGCCATCAGCAGGCCAACAACGCGCCCCATAAGTTTGCTTAATCCAAACGACTGATATCCGTTTGCAAAATCCTGTACTAGCTCGTTTTTTATTTCTTTAGATGTAGCCATGTTTATACTGCAAGTGCTTTTATAAGTCTATTTATCTCTGTGGCAGGGCTTTTGTTTTTTCCTTATTAAGTCGTTCCAAAAACCAAATAAGTAACACGCCCGGAATAGCTCCGACAATTAACGCTAAAGATGCTGTAACTCCCGGATTAGCGAATGTAAGAGAAATTTGAGGAAATAACTCAGCTCCGAAAAAGTACAGGAAAAAGTGAACAAACAAGGTTATGGCTGAAATCCACCAGGTTATTTTAAGGGATGCGTCTTCCCAGAATATCCCAATCAGCAATGGAGGAACAGCGGCTACAGCCATTCCATACACACCAACCTGGCCAAAAATTCCGAGCAGTTGTGGTGGATTTAAAGCAATCAGAAAAGCGACAATGGCAATAACTACCAGTATTACATGGCTCCACGTATAGGCTTTTTTCAACTGTTCTTCGTTAGTTGCAGTGCCTTTCGATTTAGCCGCGATAATTGGCAAAATCATGTCGTTGGCAGTGATTGTTGAAAGGGAAACCAAAAGTCCATCTAATGTTGACATCCCCGCAGCCAAAAGAACCACGCTTATAACGGTGAACAGCCATTCCGGAAATGCATTTTTGATGTAGGCAGTCATCACCAAATCCTGGCGGAAAGCCCCGGAAGCAGCATCAACCAACTGATCAGCCGGAACGGTTAGCCGCGCGTAAAAACCCGCTGCAGGTAATAAAAAGAATAATACCAGAGCGACAATACCGAATATCAGGTACTGCTTTACTTGTTTGTCGGATTTCATGTACAACGCTTTGGTAAGGATGTGCGGCTGACATACCAGCGCCGTTCCGATCAAAAATCCGCTTAGATACACCGAAAAGAAATCGTTAAACAAATTACTTTCGGGATTGATAGGAGCGATGAGGTTTTTATCCTGCTCGGCCAGCATCGAAATAAAACTCTGATCTTCGAAGAACAAATAAGCCCCGGATGCAAGAATAAGGACGGTAACGCCGAGCATCAAACTACCTTGCAAGGTATTTGTGAATACGTGGGCGTAGGTACCACCAATAAAGACGTAACCGGTAACAAAGGTTAGAATGATGATGAGTGACATCACATTGGTTAAGCCGAGCAGTTCTTGCATCACAATAGATAAACCGCCTACAATCAGAACCACGAATGCCAGAGCGAATAAATTGACGATAGAAAAATAAACACCAAACGCTTTGGATTTGAACTGCTTGCTGATCCAATCGGGCATGGTGAGTGCTTTCGAGCTTTCTCCGAGTTGCCTGAATTTGAAGGAAAGGATAATGAGCATGGTGCAAAATCCAATACAAAGCGCCAGTCCCATATGGATCAGTGCTGAAAATCCGTGTACATAAATAAAGCCGGGATTAATGATAAAGGTAGCAGCCGATGCTACACTGGCAGCCATAGTAATGCCAACCACAAAGGGATGCATATCGCCCAATCCAATAGCGAAAGCACTGAAATTGTCGGTTTTTTTAAATCCCAGCCAACCTAAGTAGGTAGTTCCGGCAATGTAGAGCAGAAACAGGCCCCAAGCTAAACTCATGCGCTAATAGTGTAAATAATTAGGTAAAAACCAGATGGAATTTCATTTCCATCTGGAAAGGATCTTATGATATTAGTCATCTTGTACATTCAAAAGTAAGTGGTACTAGAATTTTACTTTTAATTCTACCGAAACTAATCGCTCGATAAAAGGTGAGGCAGTGAATTCGCGTACTTCGTTGTTAAAGAGGTTAGTAACCTGACCGGAAACCGTGAACATCTCGTTGATGTGATAGCCAAGGCCAAGATCAACATTTACGAAACCACCAAGTGGACCATAATTGAAAGAGTCGGTGCTGCGAGCATTTTCAACAATTGGGGTGCCACGGTAAGTAGCATCCTGAGTTTTGGCTGCAATCTGGAAACTTGAGAAGTAATCGTATTCTTCAACCCAGCGGCCGAATATGTTTCCAAAGAATTTATCTTGGAATACTTTTACGCCAACGCCAACTTTATTGTGCGGAGAGTTAACGAGAACATCAAATTTGTCCACTTTTCCATCTTTATTGAAGTCGTTTTCGAGGTTATCTTCGTCGTAACTCCAATCGAAGAATGAATAGTTAGCATCGATCGAGATATTTTTATTTACTGCATAAGTAATTCCAAGATCAAAACCGTAGGTATTCACTTTACCAAAGTTCACGTAGGTTAAAACTAAACCACCCCATGTGCTGTATCCACTTTGCACTTCTTGAATGGGAGTGTCGCCTCGTTCAGTAGCGAAACCAATAGCTGTTACCGGGCTAAGGAAATTTTCCGACATGTTATAGTACGTGTTGGCATCAACATATAAGCGATCGTTAACCATGCCTTTGTATCCAATTTCGAAGGTCTGAAGTTTCTCAACCGATTGTTTTTCAATCTTGCTTCCATCATTTAAAGTGAAGCCTTCTGCATTACCCAAAATCAAACCGCTAAATAAATCACCGTACATATTTAGGATTGTTGGAGTTGCAATACCCATTCCATAGGTAAATCTGGCGGTACCATTTTCGAAGTCTTTCAGAATGCCGAATTTTGGTAGAATGTGGAAATCATACACATCATGATTGTCTGCACGGATTGCACCGGTTGCTCTGTAACCGTCTCCAATGATATAATCACCTTGTATATAGGCACCAATTTGATCGAGTGTGATGAAATCATCTTCATCTTCATCCAATAAATAAGAGCTGTGCGAGTTTGCCATATCACGTTGCCATTGCAAGCCGGTTACTAGCTCAAATGCACCCCAACTGTCGTTGTATTGCACTTCTGCATTCCAGCGTTGCGAATCATCGATAAAGCGAGCACCTGTTGAGTATGACATTTCGCCTCGTGCTTCGGCATCAGAAAAACCGGCGTCTAAAAATGCATAATAAGCCTTGGTTCTGTCATCAATGGAATAAGTGTCTTCGGTAGCACTATGAGTTCTGTAAACCTGAGCAAATATTTTTGGGGAAACATATTTCAACTGGAAGTAATTTATTTTCCAATCAATAATTTGGTTTCGGCCAACATTCGTTGGAGCTAGATACGTGCTGTTGCTGTGGCCATAGTTTAGGATTAGATCTGTATCATCACTAAGGCTGTAGTACAAACCTGCTTCGGCACGAAGAAATTGGAAGTCTCGATCCAGCTCAAGTTCAGGATATCCTTCTTTGCCCGGTGTTCCATCGCGATCGATGTAAACTGAATCGACATATTCGAATTCCTCGCCACGTGAAAATTCACCGGTCACTTTAAAAGCAAATTTATCGTTTACAACTTGCGCATGGCGAGCTCTGGCAGAAAATACGCTTTGATTTCCAGCTCCAACTGCGATAGTTGTTCCTTCCGAAGATCTTGGATCTTTTGAGATAATGTTCACTAAACCACTATGGGCATTAGGACCGTAAAGTGCAGAATTTGGACCCAGAATTACCTCTACGCGTTCGATATCTTCTTTTATTTGAGTATTTAAAGGCCCAAACGGCAAACCTGTGGCAACGAGTGTCGCTAAACGGCCATCAGCAACCTGCAGGTTTTTCGAATTAAAGTTACTATTAAATCCACGCACGTTGATGCCTGTTCCAACAATCCCCGATCGAACATATTCTACCCCTTTTAGTCGGCTCAATAATTCGCCGGGATTAAAAGTTGGAGTGTTTTCAATAAGTTCGGCTGTTATAACCTGTATAGTTGCAGGAGATTCGGTAATCTTTTCCGGCCTACGTGTACCGGAAATTACTACAGGCTCACTAAAAATGTTTGTAGTAATCAGCGCAACAGTGACTTCAGTAGTTTGATTAGCACTAACAGTTACTTCAGTTTCAGATTTTTCATACCCAATAAAAAGCACCTCTATTGTGTAGGTGCCGCTAGCTAAGTTTTTGAATGTAAACATTCCATCTACATCGGTTGAAGCACCTTTATGAGTTCCTTGTATAAGCACATTAGCGCCCGGAAGTACTTCTCCCGTTTCAGCATCTGTAACTACCCCGGTTAATGTGCCCTGTGCGTATGTAAGTCCGCCGGGCAAGACCGAAATGACTGCAATTAAGAATGGTATTGCAGCCTTGAATAGATTTTGATACATGTTATTCCTCCAATTATTGTGATTAAGTGAATGTATTATTTGTTTTAAATAATGCTTTTAGTAGATGTTAACCGGTTGATAGAAATTTGATCACATCCCGGTTAAATGGCTCAGGGGCCTCAACAAAAAATTGGTGACCTAACCCGGGGTAGATCACCAATTCGCTGTTTTCAATTTGGTTATTAAGTAGAATCGAGTTTCCTGATGAGACCACGAGGTCGCCCGATGCTGCTACAATCAAAGTAGGTGCTTGTATATTTTTTAGATCATGCCACCCATCAAATGCTGATCCGGCTTTAGCCTGCGATAAAAAACTGGCCGATGGTTGTTTCGTTTTGCTTCTGTGATTGAGTAAATCCTCAAATTCTTCGGTAGCTCTAAAATCATTAGAAAAAGCCAGACCCATTTTTTCCCGAATTAATTGCTGATCTCCTTTTGTGGATACTAGCAACTGTTCAACGATCTCTTCGCTCATTGGGATTTGATGCTCACCGCCGGGTGCTGTAGATACCAATACCAACCTATCTACTCGATCAGGATAATTTGCTGCAAAATGCTGTGCGATAAATCCGCCAAGCGAAACACCTAGCACATGCGCTTTTTCAACGTTTAGTTCGCTCAAAAGCGCTTCCAAGTCTTGGGCAAATAAAGAAACACTGTAATCTTCGTTAGGCTTATCCGAGTTACCCGATCCTCTTAGATCGTAAATAATAGTGGTGAAATGCCGGGCAAATGCTTCGATTTGTTTTTCCCAAAGCCAGGTAGCAACGCCAAGTCCTTCTACCAATACTAGCGCAGGACCGGTACCATGAACCTCGTAATAAGTAGATATCCCGTTAGTAGAAGCGTACCCGAAATCGTTTGGCATTGGTAATGTTTGTAACGTTTGGTTTTTTTCAAATGAATCAAATTAACCGTGCTTTGTCAAGTAAAACTTTTGCAGGCCATGAATTAACAGCTTATTGAATGATGAATTTTGTATACATTTGTGGGTTGAATACATCGAAATAAGGAATTCTCATCCGGTAATTTTTTTATGAAAACTCTGAGCTCTCTCTTTCTGTTTTTTATCGCCACCACTTTTCAAGCCCAAGCTCAGTACCAATCAGACACCTAATCCATACAGTCTACCATCGACGTTTTATATGCGGTAATCTCGGGTGAGGCGGGTGAAGCCAGAGATTGGGATAGATTTAGAAATCTGTTTACTCCCGATGCCAAGCTTATCCCAACCTTTACAAATCGTGAGGGGAATGTAGCATACGTGAGTTGGTCGCCCGATGAGTACATCGAACGAGCGGGAGCCGGTTTGGAGCGAGATGGTTTTTTCGAATCCGAAATTGGGCAACAAGTTGAGCAGTTCGGGAATATCGCTCATGTATTCAGCACGTATGATTCGCGCCGTACTGCAGAAGGCGAAGTTTTTATGCGTGGAATCAACAGTATCCAGCTGTTTAATGATGGAAATCGTTGGTGGATTATGTAGGTATATTGGTCTTCAGAAAATCCGGATCATCCAATTCCGGAAAAGTACATCGACGGATAAATTTTACAGCATATCCTACAATAATTATTTACCCTGTATTGTCATTTTGGGAGATCCCATCAACTAAACAGGTACAAGGTATGCGGAAATTTATCACGGGGTGCACGCTAGCACTTTTTCTACTATTCTCGGTTTCATTAGAATCTCAAGCTCAAGACAAATCGGACGATCCACGGTATTCAACGTCTATGTCGGCCTTTAAATTCAGAAGCATTGGTCCGGCTTTTACTTCAGGGCGGATTTCTGACTTCGCCGTTAATCCCGACAATCACAGCGAATTTTACATTGCCACATCTTCGGGAGGAGTTTGGAAAACCACCAATCGCGGCATAACTCTAGAACCTGTTTTCGATTCACAAGGCTCGTACAGCATCGGTTTTGTGGCGATGGACCCAAATAATCACAATGTGGTTTGGGTTGGAACCGGTGAGAATAATAACCAGCGTTCGGTAGCTTACGGTGATGGAGTGTATAAGAGCGTAGACGGCGGAAAGAGTTGGAAACACATGGGGCTGAAGAATTCTGAGCACATTGGAATGATCGAAATTGACCCCCGAGATTCGGATGTTGTATATGTAGCTGCAACCGGACCGCTTTGGAGTTCAGGAGGAGATCGTGGCTTATATAAAACGGTAGATGGTGGCGAAAACTGGGAGAAAATCCTTGAGATCAGCGAGCATACCGGTGTGAACGAAGTACATCTTGATCCTCGAAATCCGGATGTAATTTATGCAGCAGCGCATCAACGTCGGCGACATGTGTTCACGTACATCAGTGGTGGACCGGAATCAGCGGTGTACAAATCTACCGATGGTGGAAATACCTTTCGCAAAATCATGAAAGGCATGCCCTCGGGCGATATTGGCCGAATCGGGCTGGATATTTCTCCGGCTAATCCGGATGTGGTGTACGCAACAGTAGAAGCTCAAACCGGCAAAAGCGGCTTTTATCGGTCTACTGATCGCGGTGAAAGTTGGGAGCGTAGAAGCAGTTATTCATCCAGTGGAAATTACTATCAAGAAGTAGTGGCAGATCCGGTAGATGTTGATTTAGTTTATGTGATGAATACCTTTTCAGGAGTATCGGATGATGGTGGGGCTGCGTTTGAAAATCTGGGGGAATTGAACAAGCACATCGATAATCACGCTTTGTGGATTAATCCTGAGGACCCAAATTATCTGTTAAACGGTAATGATGGTGGGGTTTATGAAAGCTACGATCGTGGCAAAACCTGGCGTTTTTATACCAATCTACCCGTTACCCAATTCTACAAAGTGGCCGTTGATAACGATTATCCATTCTACAATGTGTACGGTGGAACACAGGATAACTTTACGATTGGTGGCCCGACTCGCTCTATCGAGCCAACCGGTTTAACCTTCAAAGATTGGCAGGTTACTTTATTAGGTGATGGATTTGAACCGCATGTAGATCCTGAAGATCCGAATATCGTTTACAGTCAGGCTCAATATGGAAATTTATATCGATTTGACCGTCAAAGCGGTGAAACTCAAAACATTATCCCTCAACCGCCGGCAGGTGCAGATTATGTGTACAACTGGAACTGGGATTCTCCGTTTTTTATAAGCGTTCATGATAATAAACGCTTGTATTATGCTTCCGATAGAGTACATCGCAGCGACGACCAAGGACAAAGTTGGAGAGAAATTTCAGGCGATTTAACAAGGCAAATTGATCGAAATCGACTTGAAGTAATGGACAAAGTGTGGCCGATGGATGCAGTGGCAAAAAATGCGAGCACCACACAGTACGGAAACATTGTTGCGTTGGCAGAATCGCCTATTGATGAAAATCTGATCTATGCCGGAACCGACGATGGGCTTATCCATGTATCTACCGATGGTGGTGAAACCTGGTCTAAGTACGATGAATTTCCAACCGTGCCCAGCATGACTTACGTGAATGAGATTATTCCTTCATCGCATGATGTAAATGTGGTTTATGCGGCTTTCAACAATCACAAACGTGGTGATTTTAAGCCATATTTACTAAAGAGCACCAATCAAGGTCGAAGATGGACTTCCATCACCAATAACCTGCCTGAGCGTGGCTCGATCTATGCGATTGAAGAAGATCCGGAAGTAGCTGATTTATTGTTTATTGGTACGGAATTCAGTTTGTTCATGAGTATGGATGGGGGCAATTATTGGAAGAAATTTGCCAGTGGATTGCCTACCGTAGCCGTGCGCGACATCAACATTCAAACTAGAGAGAATGATCTTGTGTTGGGTACTTTTGGTCGCGGATTCTACATTTTGGATGATTATTCGGCACTTCGCGATTTCACACAAGAAGTAGAAGAAAACGAAGCTCATCTATTTGGTGTGCGGGATGCATTTCAGTATATCCCTTACAGCCCGATTGCGGCGAGTTCAACCATTTCCTGGCTAGGACCAAAAGGTTTTCAGGGCGAGGATTTTTATCTGGGTGAGAATCCCGAGTTCGGTGCGGCCTTCACCTATTATTTAAAAGAAGGATTTAAATCACTTGAAGATCAGCGCAAAGAAGATGAAAAAGAGCGCCGTGATGAAGGCGAGACCGTTTACTATCCAACCTATGAGCAGTTAGAAGCTGAAGCGGATGATGAATCTGATTACCTAATTTTTACCATACGGGATGCAAACGGTGATGTGGTAAACGAGCTCAGAACTTCTGGGAAAAAAGGAATAAATCGTATTCATTGGGATTTGACGTATCCGGATATGGATCAAATTCGAACCAATACGGCCAATCCAACTCGAAATCTGGAATCCGGGATTATGGTATTGCCGGGAACGTATTCAGTGCAGCTATCGAAACATGTTGATGGCAAGACAACCACGCTTTCAGAACCGGTTTCTTTTCAGGTGAAATCGTTGAATAATGTCACCTTGCCTGCATCAAATCCGCAGGAAGTGCTAGCCTATCAAAAAGAATTGATGGAGCTGTCGAAAGCCGCGAATAGTGCCCGCAGAGCGTATGATGAACTCAACGATCGATTGGAATACTATCAGGCAGCGGCTCGAGTGGTAGAAAGTGATGCACTTACTTCTATGATTGATGAACTGGAATCAAAACTCGACGAAATCCGATTGGCTGTGTTTGGTGATCCGATCAAACGATCGCTAGAAATAAATCAGGCGCCTTCACTGAATAATCGCATTAACACGGCCATTGGTTCTGGATTAGGAACAACACAAGATCCAACCGAGACATCTGCAATGGTTAAGGCGATTGCCGAGGATCAATTAAAGCCGGTCATCGACAGTCTGAAATCTATTCTGGAAAATGATATTCCGGCTATTGATGCAGAACTAACTCGACTTGATGCACCTTGGACACCGGGAAGAATCATCGACATCGATAACTAATTAATCCATTCAACCTGCTTTTCGAATCCGTTTGAGAAGCAGGTGTTTTATATGTTTTTCAGAAAGCCAAAGGCAAGAACCATTCAAACTACGATCGAAGATTTTCAGGTTGAAGTGTCTTTCAAACCGATTAAGAATATGTACCTGAAAGTGTCGCGTTCAACGGGTAAGATTCGGGTGTCTGCACCGTTGAGAACCTCCCCAAATGTAATTGAAGATTTCGTGAATTCACGCGCGAACTGGATTCGAAAGCATCTCTCAAAAAAGATCGAAAAAAAGATCGATCACAATTATGTTGATGGTGAATTGATTCGAGTATTCGGTACTGAATACCCTTTAAAAGTTGATTATTCATATAAAAACATATTAGCATATATACATAATGAGCAACTCTTTCTTCGGATAAAAGAGAATTATGATCACAAAAAACGAGAGAAAGTTGTGGAAGCGTTTTATCGAAAAGAGTTGAAAAAACTAGTGGGAGAGATGATCGAAAAGTGGGAGCCGGTGATGGGAGTGAAAGTGAATGAATTCGGCATCAAAAAAATGAAAACACGGTGGGGAACTTGCAACGTAAACGACCATCGGGTTTGGATAAATTTGCATCTTGCCAAAGAGAAACCGGAAGTCATCGAGTTGGTGGTTGTCCACGAAATGGTGCATCTACTTGAGCGTTTGCACAACAAAAGATTCTATGCTTTGATGGATAAGTTTTTGCCCAATCACCGAGCATTGGAAAAAGCGCTCGATGGCAAAGTGTGTTAAGCTCGATCAGCTAATTCTAACCAACGCATTTCTTTCTCTTCGATTTGTTCTTTCACTTCAGCAAAAGCATTCGAAAGCTCTTGAAGTTTTTCGTAATCAGTGATTCCGGAATTCATTTCGGCCTGAAGCTTAGCTTTTTTATCCTCGAGCTTAGCAATCTCAGTTTCCAGTTTATTGTATTCCTTGCGCTCGTTGTAGGTTAGTTTTTCTGCTTTTGGAGAACTCTTTGGTGCGGATGGTTTCTTTTCTTTCTTTACCATTGCAGATTTTCGCTCTTCTGCTACTTTTTCTTCCATCGCCTTAAGCGTTTTGTATTCCTCGTAGGTGCCGTTGAAATCGTTAATCACACCATCACCTTCAAACACAAAATAGTGTTCCACCAGATTATCCATGAAATACCTGTCGTGGGAAACGATAATCAAGCAACCGCCAAAATCAGCGAGGAAAGATTCCAGTTTTTCCAGGGTGATAATATCGAGGTCGTTGGTAGGCTCATCCAAAACAAGAAAATTCGGATTCTTGATCAAAACCATCATCAAACCAAGCCGTCGTTTTTCGCCACCGCTGAGCTTAGCAACCGGTGTATATTGCATGTTGGAATCGAACATGAAATGCTCTAAAAACTGAGAAACTGAGATAGTGTCGCCATTGGCTAGCTGTATAACTTCCGCCACTTCTTTTATCACATCAATCACCCGTGCACTTTCTTTAAATTTGTGCCCCGTTTGTTTGTAATGACCAAAAATCATGGTTTGTCCGGCAAGAACCTCTCCCGAATCAGCCGATTCTTCGCCCATAATTATTTTCAGGAAGGTACTTTTTCCAACTCCGTTTTTGCCAATAATCCCAATCTTCTCACCTTTGTTGAAATTGTAGTTAAAGGAATCGAGAATGGTTAAATCGCCATAGCTTTTAGAAATATTCTTAAGTTCTAGAATCTGTCCTCCCATGCGTGAGACGCCCACTTCCAGCTTGATCTCTTTCTTTACTTTACCCGAGTTCGCCTTCTTTTCCGTTTCGTAAAATGCGTCGATGCGTGATTTGGATTTCGTTGTTCGCGCTTTTGGCTGTCGGCGCATCCACTCTAATTCTCTCTTAGCAAGTTTGCCCGCCTTGGCAACCTCAGTAGCGTACACCGCTTCCCGCTCTTCTTTATTCTGCAGAAACAGTTCGTAATTTCCTTTATGGTGATAAAGCTCACCATCCTCGATTTCGAAAATGTGATTACAAACCCGATCCAGGAAATAGCGATCGTGAGTTACCATCAAGAGAGTCATGGTACTTTTACTCAGATATTGCTCCAGCCATTCGATCATTTCAACGTCAAGGTGGTTGGTAGGCTCATCCAGAATCAATAAATCAGGGTCGTCGAGCAGAGCAAATGCTAGCGCAACTCGTTTTCGCTGTCCACCAGATAACGAGCTTATATGTTGATCGAGATCGTGGATATTCAAGTGACCCAAAATCTGTTGCAAACGCTGCTCGTAATCCCAGGCGTTGTTGGCGTCCATTTGAGCCAATGCTTTATCGAAGGCTTTTTGAGTAGCCTCAGAATAATTTTCGGCCTGAGCATCCACGGCTTGTTCATAATTTCGAACAATCCTCACCATTTCGTTATCCCCGTGGGTGATAAACTCGTTGATGGTGAGCGCGTTGTCTAGCTCGGGCTCTTGTTCCAACAAACTAACGCGGATTCCATTACGAACCATCACTTCACCATTATCCGGTTCCTCTTCACCCGCAAGAATTCGCAACAAAGTTGACTTCCCGGTTCCATTTTGAGCGATTAAAGCAGTTTTGTCGCCTTTCGAAATGCCAAAAGTGATGCCTTCGAACAGCGTTTTTAAGCCAAATTTTTTAGATAGATTTTCTACCGAGAGGTACGTCATGGAGGAGTGTATTCAGAATCTTGATGAGCAATGAATATACGGGGAAGAAAGGAACATCGAACAGAGGAACTTTGAACATTTGAACATTTGATCAACTACGCTAAAGCTTCGTTGATTAAAAACATCGAACCTCGAAAAACGACGAACGAAGATAGATCTAGTATCCAAATCAAGATAACTACAGGAGCTCCCTCTCCTATTGTAGGAGAGGGTCGGGGTGAGGTCGGTTGAACATTCTAATTACGAATATGCGAGGTACGATCAACTACGCTGAAGTTTACTAATCGAAGCTTTAGCATAGATTAGCTTCGTTGATTAAAATTTACGAATCAACTAATTCCCCTCCGGTGGAGGGGTGGTTCGACGAACGTCAAAGCGGGGTGGTGAAGAACAGCGGAACAGTTGATCAACTACGTCAAGACTTCGTTGATTAAAAACATCGAACTTCGAACTTTGAATGATTGAATTACGAATATGGGATTTAGGATTCACGAGTTACGAATTACTGACCCCTCTTTGTTTCTCCCCTGCCACAGGGGAGAAGACTTTGATATTTATATAATTTCATGAATAAATTTCTGCCTGAAAAGTATCCGCAATTAATTGAGAGATAAATCTATAAGCGCTTTTCAGGTTTGGCGGTTCGATTTCATAAGTCTCCCCTTGAGGGGAGTGCCTTCAGCCAACCGGCGGACGGCGAGGGGTGTAAAACATTTGAACTTCGAACATTTGAACTTTGAACAACGTCGAATGATCTTGTTCCCAAATCAAGATTACTACAGGAGCTCCCTCTCCTATTGTAGGAGAGGGTCGGGGTGAGGTCAGTAGAACTTCGAATTACGAAAATGCGAGGTACGATCAACTACGCTGAAGCTTACTAATCGAAGCTTTAGCATAGATTAGCTTCGTTGATTAAAATTCACGATTTACGAAGTAATAAATTCCCCTCCGGTGGTGGGGTGGCACGACGGTTCCTGAGCCCGTCGAAGGAGTCGTGACGGGGTGGTGAAGAACAGCGGAACAGTTGAACATTTGAACTTCGAACAGCTGAAACTCCAATACATTGCAACAGTCTTTGTAGCCAATTACTGAAGTTGGTATAATTAGCCCATAGGTTATAGATAAACCAACTGAAAATTCTCGGCTTCTTCATTGTATATTTAAAAACAATCCTCAGATTCATTTAATTATGTACTGAGGCGAGGAAAATGTGGATGTTCAATATTACATTGTGAGTGATTTCTTAAAACAGGCGAAAAGAAATGGGTTAACTACTTCTCTTACACTTATATCAAATTCTTCCCAATGGAATTATTGGGTTGAGCCATTGGAGATGTTTATGCCTAACTAAATTTAAAACCATTTTAATAAATGTATAAATTTCTGAGTGATACAAGTTTATAAATATAGCTTATTGATAATATTATTTTTGTTTAGTGTTCGATTATCCTATTCTCAAAGTAATAGACTGTACTTATCGTACGGTATTATGAATTTCAGTACCAATTCTGAAATTGGAGGAGAAGAAATATTTTATGAGTATGGTAACGATTGGAGTTTGAAATTTGAGTATCCAGTATATAAGTACATATTCATTTCTGTTGGTTTAGGTATCTATGAATCTGCAATAAGTGTTCCATTTATTGGGTCTTTTGAGAATGGTGAGAGAATAACTATAAAATCTTCACCAATAAAAGTAAGATATTTCCAAAGCCCTATTTCAATTATATATAAATCTAGATCGAAAAAGATTAACCCAATACTTGAAATTGGAACAGTTTTAGCAAGAAAATATAAATCACAGGAAGGTGAAGTATTGTTATTTGGGAACAGTATCCCAACTTCTATTACTCACTTATATAGTGATAATTTAACTAGGTTAAATTTATCTTTTGGATTGGAATATGAATCTCCGAAACAAGTAAAGTTTCAATTTTCTTTCGGTTATCATAGAGATTTAAGTCATTCAATAAAAGACAATCAAAGTAATTCAAAAGAAGTATCTAAGATATATTTTGATGGAATTTCATTTAGGTTTGCACTATGCCTTTTAAGTATCTGATCATCGTAATTATTACCGTTTTCCCTCGTGCCGATCAACTTGTCCGGTATGCCTCCTTGAACCGCTGGTTCAAATTCTTCCCATTGGAATTATTGGGTTGATCCGTTCCAACAACTTATAAAAGTTATACTTTATGAATAACTTAATTCTCATATTGATAACATTCTTAATAATAATCTCTTCTTGTTTTGGAAATATAGATGACGACCCGGTCTTCAACATTACGATAATAGAATTGAAAACGAATCCCGAGATTATAACAACCAACTCCCAAGTGGAGTTTGAGGTAATTATTTCTGATAGCCTAAATCTAAATAACTATGAATTTACTTGGGTAATTGCCAACTCAGAAGTTAGAACAACTACTACATCAAAGACGGTTTGGGATACTCCAGAAAATCCAGGTGAGTATGATTTACTTGTTCATGTTATAGATCAAGACCCGTTATCAAGTGATCCTTTTAAAGAGTATTTAATAACCATAATCGACTAAAAATGAGATAGATTTTAACTTTAAAAACCATTTGCTTTTTCCCTCGTCCCAAACAACTTGACCGGTATGCCTCCTTGAACCACTGGTTCAAATTCCTTTTCGGATAAAGCTTCAATAATGAAAGCTGGGTTTACTTTGTATCTGAAACTAGAGCTTCCCAAATGGCGCAAACTAAGACGCAACATGCATGGAGGTTATTCGAACTACCAAGCATGAAGAAATGGTGGAAAGGATTAATCAAAAATAAATGGGTGAAAGTTAGCCTAGCTTTATTATCGGCTGTTCTGATAGTCACTTTCATTCGTTGGAGTATTCAAATCAGTTCAATACTGTTTGAATGGGCACTTGTTCTAGCTGTTTTTGCAGCTCTTATCTATCTGGTTCGAAAAGGCTATCAAAAAATTACCGGGAAAGAATTGAATGCCAAGGTAGAGCAAGCTAAAGGATGCATTCTAACCTTTAAAGAGCAACAAGTGTTGTACGGGATTTCACAAGGACTCACCAATAAGCAAATTGGCGAGAGTTTATTCATATCAGAAAGTGCAGTTAAGAAACACGTTTCAAATATCTTTGTGAAACTAAACGCCAAAAGAAGAACCGAAGCCGTGCATATTGCCAGAGAATCGGCATTGATTGATTAAAAATGTCCGAAAGTACAGCTGAGTTTTTTGAAGAAACGACTACAATGAGCGGTCAATGTTAATTAATTCAGCATAACATGCAGATTCTTAAATACGCTTTGTACATAATCATTACTTATATGGCATTAGCTATGCTCACAATGGGCATAGTTCTTTTCTTCTATTTTGAAAAAGAGAACACTAATTCCTTTTTAGTTATTCTTTCACAACTTCTTTTAGTCCCAACTACCGCGTTTCTTTTAACACATTTTGGAGCAAAATGGTTAAAGATAGATGCTAAAATAGGAGCAGGAATAGTTGGCGTTTTGCTCACGATTGTTGCGGGTTTAAATCTCTATTTAGATGTGAGCTTAGAGCCTGCTTGGTTCGTAATTGTGAATTTAATGCTCGGTTTGGTCGGTTTGTTTTGGGCAGCTATTAAAGTAAAGTCCACATCGAAATCGAATTCCTAGAATTCATGCATTGAAAACAGCCGATCACTCCTTACCTTTGTGCCATCAGATAAGTTGAAGTAACATTTCTGAGATTTAAATCATCACAAAAGTCACGATACCTTGAGCGATCAGAAAATCATTTTTTCCATGGTTGGGGTGAGCAAAGTTCACAAACCCAACAAAACAGTTCTTAAAGATATTTACCTGTCATTTTTCTATGGCGCTAAAATTGGGGTTCTCGGTTTAAACGGTGCTGGTAAATCTACTCTACTGCGTATTATTGCCGGCGAGGATAAAGATTATCTGGGCGATATCAGTGTGCAAAAAGGCATCACTTTTGGATATCTGCCACAGGAACCTCAGCTCGATCCCGAAAAAACGGTGAAAGATATCGTAGAAGAAGGCGTGCAAGAAACCGTTGATTTAATCAAAGAATTTGAAGGGATAAATGAAGCTTTTGCTGATCCCGATGCCGACTTCGACGCCTTGATCGCAAAACAAGCAAAGCTACAGGAGAAAATTGATCATCTGGATGCGTGGGATTTGGATAGCAAACTTGATCAGGCGATGGATGCCTTGCGTTGTCCTCCCGGCGATACAAGCGTGAGCGTACTTTCGGGTGGGGAAGCTCGCCGCGTGGCGCTATGCCGTTTGTTGCTAAAAAAGCCGGATGTGCTTTTACTTGATGAGCCTACCAACCATTTGGATGCTGAATCGGTGGGTTGGTTAGAGCAGCACCTTGCTCGATACGAAGGAACCGTAATCGCAGTAACTCACGATCGTTACTTTTTGGATAATGTGGCTGGATGGATATTGGAGCTGGATCGTGGAGAAGGAATTCCATTCAAAGGAAATTACACGTCGTGGTTAGAGCAGAAATCGGATCGACTAAAGCAGGAAGAAAAGCAGGAGTCGAATCGGCAAAAAACCCTTCAGCAGGAATTAGAGTGGATACGTCAGAATCCTAAAGGTCGACGTGCAAAGAGTAAAGCACGTATTAATGCGTACGAAGAATTACTGTCACAAGAGCAGGAGAAACGCAGCGAGGAAATGCAAATTTTCATCCCGCCGGGACCGCGTTTAGGTACAAAAGTGATCAATGCCAATCACATTTCGAAAGGCTACGAAGACCGTTTATTGGTAGAGGATATGAACTTCGATTTGCCGCCGGGTGGAATTGTTGGGGTAATCGGACCGAACGGCGCTGGTAAAACCACCTTGTTTAAGATGATTATTGGCGAAGAAAAACCGGATGCCGGTGAGCTTGAAATCGGCGAAACGGTTGAGCTTGGCTACATCGACCAAAAGCGGCCGTTGGATCCTGCGAAAACCATTTGGGAAGAAATTTCAGGTGGGCACGATATCCTCCAACTTGGAAATCGAGAGGTGAATTCACGAGCGTATGTATCTCGTTTTAATTTCAGTGGTTCCGATCAACAAAAGAAAACCGGACAGCTTTCGGGTGGGGAACGTAATCGTGTTCACTTAGCTAAAATGTTGAAAGAAGGGGCCAATGTTTTGTTATTGGATGAGCCGACCAACGATTTGGATGTAAATACACTTCGTGCACTTGAAGAAGCTTTATTAAGTTTTGCAGGTTGTGCGGTGGTTATTTCTCACGATAGATGGTTCCTTGATAGAGTTGCTACTCATATTCTGGCATTCGAAGGCGACAGCCAGGTGTATTGGTTCGAAGGGAATTATCAGGAATACGAGGAAAATCGTAAACAACGTCTGGGTATTACAGATGATCAACCTCATCGTATCCACTATAAAAAATTGACTCGTTAACGTGCTGTGCTAGAGGGTTTTATTAAATATTAAAATCCTCTAATATTTATTTTGTAGTCTCTTTGTTTATAGCTAATATCTTTGTAGGAGGCGGAAGATACTATGGGTGGCGCAGCAGAGAGGTTAAAAATACACTTTAGGAAACATATCTATATAATTCTTGGAATATGTTTGTTCGGGGGAATTGTATTATCGGCAACGGTAATATTGATGACCAAAGTTTCGAATGGAATGCGAGCTTATGTAGCAGGTGAAGGATATTATGCAAAAGCACAAAAGTCGGCCGCAATCGATTTGCTTGCATACCTTGAGACAAGTAATTCAAGTTATTACGCAGCCTTTCAGCAAAATTTATCGGTTAATTTGGGTGATCGAAAAGCTCGGGAAGAATTACTTAAACAAACTACCGACTACGATTTGGTTGTTGAAGGATTTACAGAAGGTAAAAATCACCCTGAAGATATTGGCGACTTGATTTTCATTTTCGACTATTTTGGTTGGTTACCACAAGTAAAAGAAGCCATTGATATTTGGACCAGAGCAGATAATAAATTACTGGAGTTTATTGCCCTGGGGGAAGAAATAAAAGAGAAGATCGAATCTGGTGATCTCAACCAAGAAGACCTACGAATCTTTCCTTTGTTAGTGACTGATCTTGATGCCGAATTAACTGGTTATGAAGAGGAATTCTCCAGCCATATGAATGAAGTTGCACGGTATGTAAATAATGTGGTTAAATGGAGCATTATTTCGCTGGCTCTTATCATATTAATCATGGCTGGTTCTTTTAGTTACTGGACAATTGAATCTGTTAAAAAATGGTCTTCACGATTAGAAAAAAGCGAAGCATTGCTCAGTACCATCGTTCATAACTCAAGTGAGATTCTGTATAATTTTAATGCCACACAAAATAAAATAGAATATGTAAGCCCGGCTGTTTATGATTTATTGGGATATACTGCTGAGGAGTGGGTAGAAAATGGAATCAAATTTGTGACATCTCTATTTCATCCCGAAGATTTGCCACGGTTGAATACTATGATTGATGAAGCAAGGGAAAAACAAGAAATTAAAAGTTATACAAGTAGTATTGATTTCAGAATGCAACATAAAGATGGTAATTATATTTGGATGCATCTGAATAGAAGGGTTGTTAAAAATAAGAATTCAGGTGAACTGCAAGTAATTGGAATCTTATCAAATATCGAAGTTCAGAAGCAACTTTTTAAAGAACTCCAAAAATCACATGATCAGAAAGAAGTGTTGTTACAGGAAATTCACCATAGGGTAAAAAACAACCTAACATTGGTGTCTAATATTCTGGAGTTACAGAAAAGAACAGATCGAACCGACATTGAAAACATTTTAAGCGAGTGCCAGAGCAGAATCATATCTATAGCCAAAATTCACGAAAAGCTATATAAATCTATGGATATGGAAAACATTCAAATGGATGCCTATACAAGAGATTTGGTTGAGGTAATAAATGATACCTTCTCTTTCGAAAATTGTGAAATTGATGTTAAATATGAAATGGATTCATTCAGTATTCCACTTGAAAAAGCAATAAAATGTGGGCTGATTATTAGCGAGCTAGTGACCAATGCCTACAAACACGGCTTCAAAGGAAAAGAAAAAGGTATCTTAATTGTGAAGGTCACTCACTTAAGAAACAGCATTTCCATAAGTATCATGAACAATCAGAATCCACTTCCGGATAACTATGCAGAATTGAGTAAATCTTCTTTTGGAGTTAGTTTAGTAGATGTGATGGTTGAAGAACTCGAAGGCGAGTTAAAAATTGAATCCGGTGAATTTACTGAATTTACATTTTCATTTACAGAAGATGAGTTGGTTGAAGAAAGCGAAAATAACCCGGTAAAAGTATAATCCATGTTAGGATCAGGCCAACTCTGAATGCTCCGTATCCTGCAGCTTGTTAGTAAATGAAAACTTTAAACGGAATCCATTTTTCGTATCCATTTCAGATTCAGCTTCCAATTGAGTGAGTAATGATTCAATAATTTTGAATCCTAAACCGGTTGAAAATTCGCCTTCACTCATATCAAAACCTACGCCATTATCCTCATATTCAACATGTATGCTTTTATCGTAAGGATGGATAGCAAGTTTGATGATATTAGCATCCGTATTTTTTGGGAAAGCATATTTTAAAGAATTGGTTAGTAGCTCATTAATTAACAAACCCAATGGGATTGCTTGATTGATATTTAGGTTTTCAAGAGTGATATCCAGCTCATGCTGAACTCTCCGGGTTTGAACCTGCATATTTGCTTTAATGCTTCTGATCAGTTGATCGTAATAAGCTTTTAAATCAACTTTATTAAACTCTTCTGATGAGTACAACAACTCATGAATCATGGCAATGGACATCACCCGGTTTTGAGCATCCAATAATTTACTTTTCTCTGCTTCATTTGTCGACTGATACACCTGCAATTGCAGTAAGCTAACTACAATAGCGAGGTTGTTTTTTACACGGTGATGAATCTCCTGTAAAAGGGTGTTTTTTTCAGCCAGCGATTCTCGTAAGTGATCTTTCTGTTGCTCAATTTCAGTGATATCAAGCAAAGTCACCATCAGTTCATCTATATCGCCATTCTCATCGTAGATACATCCACCGTGAACATCGATTATTAGTTCTTTACCGAATTTGTTTTTACGTTTGGTAACAACACTTATATGCCCATCTCTTTGAATTTGCTTCATAAAGCCATTGTACTCTTCAATATATTCCTCCGATGCCAGTGGGATAAAATTGCCAATCACTTCTTCTTTTTTCCAGCCAAATATTCTTTCAGCAGAAGGATTCCAAAATTCTTTAACTAATCCTTTTTTATCTATAGAGTATATCGGGATAGGTGATGCATCAATCAATGAACGTAGGCGTCGATTTGCTTTTTCCAACTTTTGCTCTGTCTTTATTCTGTCATCAACATCAGTTGCTATGGCAGTCCATGTTGTACTTTCATCATTATCATCAAACTGTGGCAACAATATAATTTGAAACCACTTGTAACGTCCGGAGTTATTTTTAATTCGAAGTACTTTTTGAACGGGATTCTGTAGGTGAGAGGCAACATCCCATTCATTTTCTAAAACACGTGCATCCTCGATATCAAAAAACTGTAACCAATCCCATTGTTCAAAGTCTTCTTCGCTTTTTCCAAAATACTTTAACGCAACTTTATTCATATAAACCGGCTTCCCATTTGCATCATTGCTCCATATGATGTGTGGCAGGTTTTCAGTTAATTGCTTGTATTTAACTTCGGTAGCTTCTGCTAGTCCTAAATTAGTTTGTTCAGCAGTAGAGTCGATAGTGATAGTAAGCATGTACTTTTTCCCTCCAATTTCTATCTCAGAGGTTTCAACCTTACTTACTAATGTACTTCCATGTTTGTCTTTTACACTCCAAACCTTTCGTTTGTTTTGATGATACTTCAGGAAATAGAGAAGTTCATTAAAAGCGGTAGCCATTTTACTTTTACCAAGTAACAGACTAATGCTCTTACCAACTAATTCGGAATTGTCATATCCCGTAAATTCACAAAACGCATCATTTACGTATGCAAATCGAAGCGCACGAGTAGTAATACAAAATGGTATACTTTTGCTGTTGAAAAGCGGACCCCCTACAGCCTGCTTTACAAGTTGTTCATCAATCATCTAACTCCTTATTCTAATCTGAAACCTAAAATCCGATCATCCCTGAATAGTTCAATATAGAACAATTCTTCTCAAATTTTTACATAATTGAATCTGTTTTTTTAAACACTTTGAATTTCTGATACTAATTAAACCACTTAACAGCATGCGTTTACGAATATTTACATTTAGCCTTTTTCTTAGTTTGGTATTGATTTCGCCACACCTTATTGCCTTTCAAGAAGATACCGACTCAACAAAAATTGAAAAGAAAAACCCGGATTTACCCATGGATCCTGAACGGTTGCTCGAATTCACAACTACTGAAGGGACCTGGATGTCGGTTGATGTGAGTCCTGACGGTTCTACAATCGCGTTCGATTTATTAGGTGATATTTACACCATTCCGTTTGATGGTGGAAAAGCAACACTTGTAACCGACGGTATGGCTTATGATTCACATCCAAAATGGAGCCCCGACGGAAAGCACATTCTCTATATTTCAGATAAAGATGGTTCGGATGATGCTTATTACATCAATTTAGAAACAGAAGAAGAGCATAAATTTGCGGGTGACGAAAATGATGAAATGGTAAACGCGGCATGGTCGCCCGATGGTGATTATGTGATCGTATCTAGGGGAAGACGTAATTTTAAATTATGGTTATATCATAAAGATGGTGGACGCGGTATAAAGTTAGTAGATCCTACAAGCGCCTTTAAAGCCATAGACCCGACATTTAGCCCGGATGGCAGATACATTTACTTTAGCCGAAGAAATAATGCATGGAACTACAACGCGCAATTTCCTCAATACTCAATAGGAGTTTTTGATCGTGAAACCGGTGAAACCAGTACACTGATTTCAAGATATGGATCAGCTTTTACGCCCACTATTTCTCCTGATGGAAAATGGTTGGTGTACGGCAGCAGATACGAAGCGGAAACCGGCTTAGTGCTTCGAAATCTTGAGGAAGGAAGCGAACGATGGTTGGCTTATCCGATTCAGCGCGATGATCAGGAATCGCAGGCAACGCTAGGTGTGCTACCATCGATGGATTTTACACCAAACAGCCAGGAATTAGTGATGTTTCACGAAGGGAAGATTGTCCGGCTGAACATCGAAAATGGAAACATGATGGAAGTTCCGTTCGAAGTGGATGTGGCACTCGAAATGGGACCGGACATGACCTTTAAATATCCAATCAACGACGATAAAGAAGTTCTAGCAACTCAAATTCGTGATGCCGTGCCATCACCGGATGGAAGTCAGTTAGCGTTTACAGCATTGAATAAATTATACGTTCAGGACTTACCGGATGGTACTCCGCGTCGTGTAACTAACTTCGAATATACCGAGGCACATCCAACGTGGTCGCCGGATGGTAAATTCATCGCATATGTAACTTGGAATCAGGATGAAGGCGGTCACATTTATAAAGTTGATCCAAATGCCCGACGTGTTCGTCCGCAAAAACTTACCGAAGAAGCTGCTTTTTACAGCACCCCGGCTTGGTCGTACAATAGCGATCGAATTGCTTTCATAATGGGAAATAAGTACGATTTTATGAATCAAAGCGTAGCCTGGGCGGCAGCTATTGCGTCAGATGATTTAGCCTGGATTTCGTCGGATGGTGGGGATATCAATTTTATCGCTAAAACCAGTGGCAGATCAAATCCTCACTTTGTAAAAGCTGATGACCGCATATATTTGACCAATAACGATGGAACCTTGGTGTCGATCCGTTGGGATGGCTCGGATGAAAAAGAGCATGTTACAATTACAGGCATCTCGGTGTATGGAACGCGAGATCCGGTTTCACCTAGCGAGGCGGCAGTAATTTTTAAAGCTCCAGTTGGCGATCAGGTGTTGGCTCAAGTAAATAACGAAATTTATACTGCAACCGTACCACAAACCGGTTCTGTTGTTAAAATAGGTGTGGCCTCGCCGGATAATGCAGTGTTTCCGGCAAAGAAATTAACCATCATTGGTGGGGAATTTCCTGCGTGGTCGTCGGATGGACGAAAGGTACATTGGTCGCTCGGTAAGGGTCATTTTATTTACGATTTAGATGCTTCAAAAGCATTTGCTGATAGCGTAAAAGCTGCTAAAAAAGCCGAAGAAGAGGCAGAAGAAGATGAGGAAGGAACTGAGGATGAAAAAGAATCTGAAACCGATTCAGAATCCGATGCAGAAGAGGACGACGAAAAAGATAAAGGACCGGACGAATATCAAGCTGAAGAATTGAGGATTGAAGTTACCTTTGAGCGTGATATTCCTGAAGGAACAGTTTTGCTGCAGAATGCTCGAGTAATCACTATGAATGGCGATGAAATATTCGAACGTGGTGATGTTCTTGTAGAAAATAACCGAATTGCGGGGGTTGGGCGATCAGGTTCTATTGAAGTACCTTCGGGCGCCGAAGTAATTGATTTGACAGGCAAAACAGTAGTGCCCGGTTTTGTTGATACTCACGCTCATTTGCGCTCAACTCGAAGTATTCATAAAGATCAGGAATGGAGTTATGCAGCAAATCTTGCTTACGGCGTAACCACCACTCGCGATCCTCAGACGGGAACCACTGATGTACTAAGTTACGGGGATATGGTTACGGCCGGGAAAATGGTTGGTCCACGAATTTATTCCACCGGACCGGGTGTAGGATTCTGGGGCTATAAACTCAAAAGCCTCGATCACACCAAAGAAGTGCTACGCCAATACAGCGAGTATTTTGATACAAAAACCATCAAGATGTATCGAGTGGGAAATCGTAAACACCGCCAGTGGATTATCATGGCATCGAAAGAACTCAAGCTGATGCCTACCACAGAGGGAAGTTTACACATGCGTTTGAATATGACTCAAATGTTAGATGGCTATCCAGGGCACGAGCATAACTTGCCAATCTATCCAATTTATAGCGATTTGGTAGAAGCCGTAGCTTTCTCAAAAATGGCGGTTACTCAAACCATGTTGGTTGCTTACGGCGGACCATGGGGCGAAGAGTATTATTATTCACGAGAAAATCCTTATGGCGATGAAAAGCTTGCTTACTACACGCCTTACGAAGAACTAGCCAGTAAAACACGACGACGTTCATTTTGGGCCATTGATGAAGAAATGGTGTTTCCAAAACATGCTGAAAAAGCAAAGCAGATTTACGATGCCGGTGGATTGCTTGGAATCGGAAGCCATGGACAGCTGCAAGGGCTCGGCTACCATTGGGAATTATGGTCGGTTGCGGCCGGTGGTTTAACCAATCACGAAGCATTAAAAATTGCAACTTTAATTGGCGCTGAGGCGATTGGGCTTGATGGTGATCTCGGAAGCATAGAAGAAGGTAAGTTGGCTGATTTGGTGATTCTGGATGGAAATCCGCTAGAAGATCTACGAAATACCAATACCGTTACTCACGTAATGTTAAATGGCAGGCTGTACGAAACCGATACTTTGAACGAGATTTATCCGCGACAACGCACCTTCGATCAACGAATTTGGGTTCAAAATGCACCACAACCAATGGGTATGCCGGGATCGGATAAGTAAGAATTCCGAGAATTCTAAAGGCGTGTTTCTGTAAAAGAGACACGCTTTTTTTATGTGAAGAATACTCCGTTTGGGTGATAGAGAATAAGATTATTGGGAGGTACCATGTGTTTAAAACTAACGGAGTGGTTTCATGAAAAAAATATATGCTGGCTTGTTTAGCCTTTTAATCATACTGAGTTCGTGTGCAACAATTCAGACCAAAATGGGTGCTGTTGCCCTAAAGTTAATGACTAAAAAGGAGGCTGATTTCAGTAAAATGGCTGCCATAGGATCCTATCAATCAAATATGTACGCTGCTGATGTAGGTATAACAACTTTAGGAACCGAAGATTGGTTGGAAGGAGAGAATTTGGTTGGCGTACAATTAGTTAAACCGGCGGGCGCCGTTGGAGTAATTGCATTAGATGGCACCGTAACAGTTGGCGGTAAAGAAGCTAAGAGTTATGGCGGGGGTGCATATTTTGCCAGATTTGATGCAAATGACAAATCGAGCAAAAAGGTAGTTCTTAGCAGTAGTAATGGTGAAACAACCGAGTTCACCATTTCTCCCTTACCCTCTCTAAAAATTAAATCGGTAAATGGGCAAAGAGAAAACATTACAATAGATGTTAACGAACCATTTGACATAGAGTTAGAATTTGACGCAGCCGCAGAAGGGAAACGTGTTATTGTTTCACTGAAAACTAAGGCAGTAGGAGCCAAAGGTTTTGCCAACTTCCAATCTGCTATAATTGATGGTAGAATAAGTATACCCGCAGCTGCATTTCAGCACAAACACATTGCAGGAGCCGGTCCTACGGGCAAAGATGTTACAAACTGGTTAGAAGGGGAAAACTACCTTCAAGTTAGTATTATCGAAAATGATCGAAGCACTTCAAATCAACCATTTTCATATTTCAAAAAGACACGCACTTCGATGGATACTT
The DNA here is from genome assembly GCA_017643365.1 of Balneolaceae bacterium. Lineage (GTDB taxonomy): Bacteria > Bacteroidota > Rhodothermia > Balneolales > Balneolaceae > HXMU1420-13. Next base: position 136,719 of record JAEPNO010000008.1, read on the forward strand.
TTCCTGTAACGGTAACGGGAAACGCTGAAGGGCGCTCGTACGTGAGAATACGCGGTGAAGTTGAAGAATCTTATGGAAAATATGGTTACGAAGCTTCGTCGAATAACGCATGGTATGCACGTCCATTAAATACAAAGATTAATAGAATTGGCATCGCTTCAATTGCAGTTTCGGGTACGTTGTATAAAGAAGAAACCGAAACTTCAGAGAGGGAATCTTACATGAATGGTTATGCCGGATATGGTCGCTATAAAACCATTACTACAACCACTACCACTTTTGAGTTTCCTCAATTGGACGACTCTTATTGGAATCAGTTCCTCGAAAGTATCTATTCAGATCTAGCGAAAACCCTTACCGAAAACTATGGAGCTACATTAGTGTCGGTAAATGAAATTACTGCCAATCCTATTTATGATGAATTTTATACCCCACAGGATGAAAACAACAAAGAGTACATTGCAAAAAATTTACGGGATACCAAACGCTTAATGGCAGTTGGGCTTGAGGCAATAAGTGATAGAACCACATCTCTAATTTCAGATAACGGCACAATGCCTCGGTTACTAAGAGATATGAATTTAGAAGCTGTAATGAATGTAGTAATCAACTATCAAGTAGCATCCGATTCAGATGATAAGATTGTACTATTGCCGAATATAAGTTATCAGGTTATTGGACTTGATCAGTCGTTTGATGGGAATTCAAGTACCTGGTTGCAAGGAAATATTAAAGGTCCGGGAGTCCCCTTCAACAAATCTGAGTTCAACAATCTTGATGCATTGAATAGAATTGGCCAAAAAGATCTAATCATCTCTTTGATACAGAAATCAATCGACGACTTAACAAAAGAACAAGCAAAGTTTGGATACAATGATGTTTGGAATGTAGCCCTTTCAAATTAGCCTAACATCGACCATTAACAGGTAGGTTAACAAAGAGACGATTCATGAACGAGTCGTCTTTTTATTTATATGAAGTTCACATTCTGTAAGTATTCTACCATTAACTAAATAAAAGTAATTAATGGAGTGTTGGAATGGGCGTATTTAAATCAGCCGAAGAAGCTGCTAAACTCATTAAGTCGAATGATCGGGTATTTATTCACGGGGTAAATGCGGTGCCTTTCAAATTGATAGATGCTATGGTTGGGCGGGCATCCGAATTGAGAAATGTGGAAATCGTGCACATTCATACTGAGGGGGAAGCCAAATATACGAAACCGGAATACGCAGAGAGCTTTCATGTAAACGTATTTTTTGTTGGCTCGAATGTTCGGAAAGCGGTAAATGAAGGGAGAGGCGATTACATCCCGGTATTTCTAAGTGATGTACCCGGACTCATGCGAAAGGGAATTCTGCCCATCGATGTGGCTTTGCTTAACGTTTCGCCACCCGATAAACATGGTTATTGCTCGATGGGGGTTTCGGTTGTGGGCGCGTTACCTGCCGCGGAAACGGCCAAGTTTGTGATTGCCCAAATCAACCCAAATATGCCGCGCACACATGGAGCCGGCTTCATCCACGTGAACGATATTGATGTGATGGTGGAGAATAATGATCCACTGCCGGAGCAAATCATCCCCGAACCAAACGAAGTGGAAATGAGAATCGGGCGTTTTTGTACCGAGCTGGTTGAAGATGGAGCCACCCTTCAGATGGGCATCGGTGCAATCCCAAACGCAGTACTCAAGAGTTTGGTGAATCACAAAGATTTGGGCATCCACACCGAAATGTTTGCTGATGGTGTGATAGATTTGGTAGAAAGTGGGGTGATCAACGGCAAGAAAAAGGTGAAATTTCCGGGGAAAGTTGTTTCAGGGTTTGTGATGGGATCGAAGCGCGTTTACGACTTCATCGACGACAACCCATCTATTGCTATGCTAGATATCGAGTATGTGAACAGCACCAAAGTGATTAAACAAAATCCGAAAGTAACAGCCATAAACAGCGCTCTCGAAATTGATATCACCGGTCAGGTTTGCGCGGATTCCATCGGAACCTACCACTACAGCGGCGTGGGCGGACAAATGGATTTTATCCGAGGAGCAGCAAAATCGGAAGGTGGTAAACCGATCATCGCACTACCATCACAAACTAATAAAGGCATCAGCAGGATTGTTCCATTTTTAAAACAGGGTGCGGGCGTAGTAACCACTCGGGCTCATGTAAACTACATTGTAACCGAATATGGTATTGCCAGTTTATACGGCAAAAATTTGAGTCAACGCGCGAAAGCCATGATCGAAATTGCCCATCCTGATCACAGAGAAGAACTTGAACGAGCAGTGTTCGAGCGATTCAGAATTTGAGTTAGATCTTTTGAAAAGAATCGGAGAGAAATCAATGACCTCTCCGATTTAAATTCGGGAGTTTAGCGTAAATCATATCGTAGAAAGGCGAATACGCTGCCGCCAAAAGCCAGTACGGTAACAAAGCCGAGAAACCCAAAATCGAACAATGATGCTCCGAGAGTTGCACTTAAACTGAGTTCCGGCGTCTGATATTGAGGCATATCGCTGGTATCAAGAGTTTGATCGTTGCGACCGAAATCGATATTCAACCCTTGTTCGCTGTCAAATGTGATGTTAAATCCACCATGCCCACCACCTTCAGCTTCTTTTTGTTGAATGTATTCTGAAAAATCGTCTTTGTACGCGCGCATCGATTCTTCATACCGCGATTTTAATTCAACATCGGTGCCGGCAATTTTCATAGCAGCCAACTGATAAGAAGCCACCGGAGAAATCCGAGCAATGATAAAGGCGAGTTGTTCCTGCACTTTCTTTCGATTCTGTGCCTCTTCGAGCAATCGGCGGTTATTGGTGATGATATCAGCCTGCACAAGCTTTCTCGACGCATCGTCTTCTTCCAGCCAAGTCCACTCGTTGTCATCGCGGAAAGCACGTCGTTCATCTTCTGTCATACCGTTCATTTGGGCTTCACGTTCTTGCCAAACGTTAGTTAATTCCGCCGAATACTGATCCCAACGCGCTTTTCGAAAGGCTTCTTGCTTTGCCTCAATCTGGGCAACACTTTCAACGGGCACTAGTTGCCCGGCAGCCATTACACCAAGACGCGGGATTATCAAAACACCACCAATCCAAATCACCAATAACAACAAGAATGAAAGGGAAGAGGAGCGTGTGATTGCGGAAACCAATATCCCAATCACCATAAAAAAAGTGATGTACAAAATGGATAATCCAATCAGAGTCACAATCGACATCCAGTCGCCGGTTGTTAGCGGCACGTTGAAGGCTAGCAGAAGTAATAAGCTCAATAAAATGGGGATGAGCAGCGGGAAAATGAGACCAAGCCAAATGCCTGAAAACTTTGCCAGTAAATACTGTGCCCGCGATACCGAATTGGCGAATGCCAGTTTAAGTGTGCCTTGTTCCCGTTCGCCGTTGATGGCATCGTAAGTGAACAAGATGGCAAAAAGTGAGAGTACAATTTGCACGATAAAAGCGAAATCGATGACTCTAAATATGGCGAATAAAGTCTCGTCGCTGTTAGGACTGCGTGAAAGCTTTACATCGTTGTAATCAGAGATACTGCTTACGCGACCAACATCGAAATGTACGCCAGATACAAATATTTGTACCGGATTTGGCTCGCGGTGCAACAAATTTCGAACTCGTCCCCAGCTGGTAGCTTGAGCAATATCCTGCCGGGCAATTTCCTGATTGGCTTGATATTGGGCTACTGCATTTTCGTATTCGTTTATTCCTACGAAAACGCTGATCAAAATTAATACCGAACACACCAGAAAGGTAGCAGTAAATTTTGGGCTGGTGATGATGTTCTTAAGCTCTTTTTGAAGTAATAGTGAAAACATACAGGTTCCTGTATAATGTTTAGGTGAGTTGGTTTTACCTCAAATCGTAATTCAGAAATGCACGAAACGCGCCACCAAAAAAGATGAGATTAAACAAAATGAGCAGGCTTAAGTCCACCATGCCTGCCTGTGAGGCCGAGGCGACATCCTGCGATTCGAAGGTGAATTGAGGTAGTTCGTCCGGGTCGAGTGGATCCGGTTCTTCTCCGGTGTCATCGGTGGTAATCATCACCATTCGAAAGCCACTACTGCGGTTACTTCCCGTTTTTTCGTTCATGAAATCGGCATAAGATTCCTGATACGTGTATGCGGCATCCATAAAGTGATTTTGAAGCGTGAGGGAAGTTCCGGCTAGTTCGGTGGCAGCTAAGGTAAAGGCCGAGGTTGGTGAAATACGCGATAATGATAACGCCAAGCGCTCTTGTTGACGTTTTTTGTTCGTGTAATCCTCGTTTAATCGTGCATTGAAAATGTCGACTTTTTCTTGCCGAGCTTCTGAGAGATCGCTCATAAATGATTGAAAAACTCCCATCGCATCTTCCATCTCAGTGCCTTCGGGCAGCTGAAAGTTGGACATTTTCGGGCGATCTTCGTCAAACAGTTGCGAACGATATCGGTTTTTTTGAGCAGTGATTTCATCCACATTCGGCACATCAACGATTCTTCCGGAGATCAAAACCGAAGTACGGGGAATGATCAATACGGCGAAAATCCACACCACTAAACCAATTAGAAAAGCATTGGAAGGTTTTACGGTGGATGCCGAAATCGTAATTGCGATGGCGAGAAATACGCCGAAATAGGCAATGCCGGCAATCAGGATTAGCGCAAGTCGAAGCCATTCATCTGCGCTTAGTTGAACCCCCAAAACTGGTAACAAAGCACATCCTATAAGAATGGGAATTAGTAAGGCCACGCTTAGGCCCACAAAAGAACCGGCTAATTTTCCGCCAATATAACCGGCCCGTGAAACCGGATTGGCAAAGCAGAGTTTTAAAGTGCCACGGTTTTTTTCGCCGTTGATGGCATCGTAAGCAAAAATGATGGCAAACAGGGAAAGGATGATCCCAAAGATAAATTCCAGATCCATAAATCGGAAAACAGCGAAAATTGGTTCGTCATTAAATCGAGTATTTTCTGATCGAAGTTCCCCACGGCCGCTCATCGAAATATTGCGCCCAATGTCGTTCGACACTCCGTTTACCAAAGTCATAAGTGGTTGAGGCGGCAACATGATCGAATGCTCCACCATCATCCATTCGGTATTGGCAGCAATCTGATTTCTATTTTCTTGAATGGCTGCATCGTATTGTGCCTTGCTTGCCAGATAGTTTTGGGCACCCATCACAAAGGCAAGAATGATAAGCACCGAACACACCGCAAAACTGATGGTGAACCTGCTGCTCTGAATGATGTCGCGCAGTTCTTTTAAAAAAATGAGTTTAAACATGATGCTTGGCTATGAGTTTATGAATCTTTCGTTTTTACAGTTTCCCGTTGAGAGGAGTGTTTTATCAGGCTTCACTTAAATTATTAGCAAGTGAAGACCCGTTTTCCGCCACTTCGTCCATATATCCGGCCATGTATTCCACATACAAATCTTCCAGATTTACGCCTTCAAGTTCGGCACGGGTTTTCTCAGCAACCAATTCTCCGTTATTGAGGATGCCCACGAAATCAGCAATTTCTTTGGCTCGAAAAATGTCGTGCGTACTCATGAGGATTGCTTTTCCTTCATCACGAAGTTCGGCGATCAAACGAGTGAATTCCTTCCCGGCTTTTGGGTCGAGTCCTGAGGTTGGTTCGTCGAGCAGGATAGCCGGTGCATCTTTCAAAATTGCGATCGCAATGCCACACTTTTGGCGCATCCCTTTCGAGAAATCTTTGAGTTTTTTATCAAACGCATCCGATTGTAAGCCAACTCGAATCAATGCGTTTTCATAATCACCGCGTTTATAGTTGGATTTACCACCTAACCTCACAAAGAAATCCAGATTTTGCATTGCCGTGAAGTTGGGGTATAGCTGCACGTTTTCAGAAACAAAAGCGACATGCTTTTTGGCTTCTAAAGGGAGTTCGTTGGCATTAACCCCATGAATGAGTGCCTGACCGGAAGTGGGTTGGATGAAATCCAGAAAGATATTTATGGTGGTAGTTTTTCCTGCGCCGTTGCCACCGAGCATGGCGTAAATTTCACCTTCTCGAACAGTTACATTAAGTGCGTTGAGGGCTTTAACACCGTCTTCATATACCTTGGAAAGGTTGATTGCCTCCAAAAGTGGCGCTGCTTTTATAGTTGTATTTTGCATGATTGTGTGATGTTTAATGCCAGATTAGAATGTTGATTTTGTGCTACTTCGAGTAATTTTGAAAAATCTTCTGCGCGATGAATGTTTGTGATCATGTTAGATTTTTCGCTTCGCTCTATATGAAAAACAGTGGTTTTCATAGTCCATAATTGAAGATTGTTTTACTTCCTCGAGAGTTTAATTCCGAAGTAAACCAGTCCGCTTACCAGCCCGATAATGAGCAGCAAGATGAACGCTGTTCCGAATACATTGGCCTGCGCTGCAATTTGAACCGTGAAGGTTTTGTCCTCGGCGTTTACGGGTTGATTGTCGGATAGGGAGGTTGATCGTAACCGGGTTTCATATCGCCCAACACTGATGTCGGTCGGGGGTGTGAGATACATTTTCACGGTCAACTCTTCTCGAATTCCAAGTTCCGGAATCACAGCAGGTTCGATGCGTTTTTCCCATTGAAAAGGAGCACTCAGCTCAAATTCGATATTATTTAGCCGTCGCGTACCTTCATTTACAACTTCAAAAGTGAACTCAACTGGACCTTCATCCTCAAGCTCGTTATATAATTGAGGGGCTTTGATTACCAACCTTCCAACTCCTCGAGGAATCATTTCCAGGCGAACGAATCCGACATCTAAAGCACGAATATCTTCTTCAGTCCATGCGCCTTGATGTGCCGAAAATTGATCCAATTTTGTGACCGGAACCGCCATTACATAAAAATCGATGGGTGCATCCATGATCACATCGCTGGTAGGCCGATCGGGCAACGAAACTTGCAAATTGGCTTGAATGGTATTCTTCGATTCGGTGAATTTTATCTGACTAATGCGCCCTTGCTCGCCTTGTTCGTTGAAATATCGGGTAACGGATGCAGGCAGGTTCACTACTTCCAGCTTGTAAGTGTCGTCCGAGCCACTGAAAAGCTCTAAACCCAAACCATAAGTGGCAGAATTACCCAATTCTACTTCCTGCGAAAACCGTTCAGATTGTATCAGCACTTTGTTTGCGGATGCATCTTTTTCCAAAAACACTTTAGGATTTCGGGAAGCACCGTTGCCGTAGATGATGTTTACCGTCACTTCATCCAAATCTTGAAGCAGATCAAAATTTACGGTAACCGGTACGCCACTTTTAAGCTGATCGATTTTTATTTCGTAGGGTGAGCTGATGATAGCACCATCGTCGTTACTCAGCGACACATAGATATTGTGAATCACATCCGGTTGAAGTGATCGGAACAACTCATCTTCCATGTTCACGATTTGAGCAAACTCTTCGGTAGCGCTGGTGGTGTTTTCGAGGGTAACCCGAACCCGTTTTACGTTGTCATCGCCCTGAGTTTTTAGCGCTCGTTTTATGCTCACAAATTGCTGCTCGAATAGAAGTACCAGCAGCGACTGCTGATAATTTACTTCCGCATCTTGAAAGGTGTTTAAGGCTGTCTCGTATTCTTCGGGGCTGATTAGATCTTTTTCCCAAAGTGCTTTTTTCCGATTAAGCTCATTGCTCGCTCTATCATACGTACTTTTGGCTCGTTTCAATCCCAATAACGGATAAGAATCGTCTCGGGCATTTGGGAATGGACTCTGAGCCTGAGATTCAATAGGAATCAGAATCAAGAAAGCCAGTACAAAAAGGGATAATCGCATTAAATTCGTCATAATTTAATTGTCGATACTCATGCGCACATTGCCGCGTGGTTCTTGTTTCTTTAGTGTCAGGCTTAAGGCATTACCGTCTTTTTCTACTTCCAGAAGGATATCATCGCCAACATTAAGCGAGGCTAAGTACTGTTGAATTCCAAGTGGCGTTTCGAAGCTTCGTTCGTTGATGGAAGTGATGAAATAGCCTTCGATATTTTCTGCTTTAAGCTCATCAGGAAGAAGCGGCTCCAGCAGCGACATTATCTCGATTCCCTGATCATTTTGAGTAATTAGAAGACCTAGCTCAGGTAGCATGGTAGGAGGTTCACCATCACTAATATCGAACGAAAGTACCATTTGTCCAGACGCATTTTCGGGAACGTCACCTTTTTGAGCATTTACTATAAATCGCGTATCGCCACGGCGTACCCCAATTTTTATTTCCTCCCCTTCTGGCAGCGAATTGTACACTTCACGAATAGTTGATGCGTCTGAAACGCGCTTTCCATTCATCATTATGATCAGATCACCACGCTTTAATTCGTCGGTCATTGGATCTTCACTGGTATTGCCTCTCCCCATGATCATTTCTACTTGAAGACCTTCCTCGTTTTGAACGATCATGGCGCTTAGTTCACGAAGCATAAAACTAGTACTGGCGTCGAACGTCATGTTGCGTTGAATTTGGGCGGCTAATGGTTCGGCTAGAATAATTCCGATCATAGAGATCATTAAAACATGGGTGAATTTCATAGATTTCGAATTGGTTAATGGTTCGATGGCAATATTCGAAAGCAAACCCATCGAGTTGTTAAGGGCTGGCAAAATGTTTGTTAAGGATGTTAAATCGATGCTAAATCTTTTCACTTAGCGTATAAAGCACCTACTTTTAGGAATGCAAAACCGATGGTTTACATATAGTTTTTTGGTGGTAATAGTTGGCGCGCTAGTTACGTTGGCTGTGCTGCAGTATAGCTGGCTGGGGAGTGTAAGCGATGCCGAACGCCAACGATTAAACGAAGGAATTGAAGCTTCCACCGAGAATTTTATTAGCGATTTTAACGAAGCATTTTCGGAGGTTTATCGCGCCTTTCGCTTGCAGGTAACTAATTCTGATAATTCTGATCAAGAATTGGAAACACGATTTTTGGAAAATGTTGCTCAGTGGTATACAACCGAACAACAGAATTCGATTGTAGATAATGTGTATCTCATTAAAGATCGAGAGGATCTCGTTTCTATTTATCAGGCTGATATCGAATTGATGGAGGTTTCTGAGATAGAAGCTGACACGGCATTAATTGCCTGGCTTGATGAACATTCGATCACAGACAGCAGAACGAACAGCATGCCACTTTCGAACTTTCCTGATTTGGGATCGCCCAGTTTTTTGAAAATTCCGGTACAAGTACTCGATTTTATCACATTGAACCGAAACGAAGGAGTTGAAAATCTTGAAGTACGATTAAGCATCGATCAGCTGGATGACTACGTACTTATTCGTTTAAACGATGATGCTATTAAAGAGCAGTTGATACCTGAAATTGCTTCACGATATTTAGGCGATTCATATCAGGATCAATATCAGTTGGCAATTGTAAATGAAGATGATAATCAACACTATTTTAGTGATGGTGGCGAACAAGAAACTCCTGAATTTTCTAAAAATTTGGAGCGATTAAATTTCTCTAGTTTGATGTTTTTAGAGACAGATTCAGCTCCAAGAAAAATGGAAGAAGATAGTGTAGTTTTTAGTGTTTTCAGTTCCCATAGCGAGCGCATTATCACCAGAGAAAGAGGCGCAAATCGAGGTGTTTTAAGTGAAGAAGAACGCTCCGATATTGACATTGATTTGACGAACAAAAGTCCACATTTCGAAGCTTTTGACTCAACCATTCGCGACACCAGTATTACTACCGCTTTTGTTGGTAATGTGTCGAAAACGGGCTGGAAACTTTGGCTTTCGTTTAAGGCGGGATCGCTGGATGAGTTTGTAAGTAAAACACGGAATAGAAATCTAACCATCAGTTTTGGCATTTTACTAGTGCTGGGAATTAGCGGGGTGATGATTATTATTTATGCCCAGCGTTCTCGCGAATTGGCAGAACAGCAAATGCTGTTTGTAGCCGGGGTTTCTCACGAACTTCGCACTCCAATTACGGTCATCCGATCAGCAGCAGAGAATTTGAGCGAAGGGGTGATTCAAAACGAAGAGCGCAAGCAAGAGTATGCTCAACTTATGTTGGCGGAAAGTAAACGGCTGAGTGAGATGGTGGATCAGATTATGGAGTTTTCAGGCATTCAATCCGGCAAAAAGATTTACAACTTTAGCGATGTAGCCATTGATACACTAATGCAGCAAATACTGGAAGAATTGACACCGATTGCTGATCAAAAAAATATTGAATTTCAATTTTCAAACATCTCTAAAGTACCGGTTGTACAAGCCGACAAAGACGCATTATTTCTTGCCATCACCAACTTATTACGTAATGCTATTAAATTTAGCGAAGATGGTGGAAAGGTGATTTTTCGAGTTGATGAAACATCATTTAGATCGGGTTTGGGACTTCGAATACAGATTCAGGATTTTGGTATTGGGATTCCCGATGATGAACAAAAGAAGATTTTCCAGCCATTTTATAGAGCTGAATATGCAGTGTCGCAGCAGATTAAGGGGAATGGTATCGGTTTGAGTTTAGTGGAGCGAGTAGCGAAAGAGCACGAAGGCGATATCACCGTAAAAAGCACACCGGGTAAAGGAAGTACGTTCACCTTGTTAATACCCTTGCACAAGTAATTATGGATAGCAAAGGACGAATTTTATTAGTTGAAGATGAACAAGGTCTGATTATGACCATCCAGGATCGGCTTGTTGAAGAGCGGTATGAAGTAGAAACTGCTTCAGACGGACAAACGGGTTATGAAAAAGCATTGGCAGACAACTATGATGCTATTATTCTTGATTTGATGTTGCCGAAAAAAGATGGGCTCGACATCTGTAAAGATTTACGCCAGCAAAATGTAGAAACGCCCATAATTATGCTTACCGCAAAAGGGCAAGTGGTGGATAAAGTGCTTGGATTAAAACTTGGCGCCGACGACTATATGCAAAAGCCTTTTGAGATGATGGAATTGCTGGCCCGGATCGAAGTTCAGCTTCGGAAAAAGAAGCAATCTGCTAATTCGCTCACTAAAGAACATTATGCTTTTGCTGATGTTGAAATTGATTTCAAAAGTATGAGAGTATCAAAAAGTGGGCAAGAGGTGCTGCTTTCAGCAAAAGAATTTCAGCTATTACGATTTTTAGTTGAGCACTCGGATATGATTTTGAGTCGCGATCAATTACTAAATGAAGTATGGGGCTATGATGCATTGCCCTCTACCCGAACAGTAGATGTTCACATCGCGTGGCTTCGGCAAAAACTGGAGCCCGATAACCGATATCCAAAACACATTGTAACCGTGCATGGATTTGGCTATAAATTTATTGGAGACTAACGAATTTTACCGGAAATGCCCTTGCGAGCCATGCATAACTTCGGTAAAAACGAATTCCAACATAAAACGCCCATCTGTATCAATGGTGTACTCTGAGTCGAGTTGAAGTAGTAGCGTTTCAATTAACTGCCACCCAATAGTGTTCTTAGATCTGATTTCATCTACCACAAATCCGGGCCCGTTATCCTCGTAATAAATAGTAATTTGGTCGCCAACTTGCTTGAAATGCAGAATTAGTTTCCCGGCTCCATCTTTAAAAGCGTATTTAATCGAATTAGTGAACAATTCGTTAATTAACAGCCCGAGAGGTACCGCACGGTTTATGTTGATTTTATCGATATCAAAAACGAGATCGTATTCGATATCACAAGGATCAGAAGTGGTATTTGCCTGAAGCTTTTCTAACAGCTTACGATAGTATTCTCGAGGATTAATGTGACTGAAATCCATGTCTTGATACAGCTGTTCGTGTACCATTGCGATGGAATGAATTCGGTTTCTGGCCTCAATAATCATACTGATATCTTTATCAGAATCATCTCGCATAGCTTGTAACTCAAGAAGCCCACTAACAATAGCCAAATTGTTTTTAACGCGATGATGAATTTCTTGCAGCAGGATGTCTTTTTCTTTTAAAGCCATTTCTAGAGTTTTTCTGTACTCCTGCAATTCGGTTACATCGTTTGCTATAATCAATAAATCGGTTAGTTCACCTTTGTCATCAAAAAATGGACCGGCTGTAATTTCTAAGGTTAACTGCTCGTCGTATTTATTTTTAAGGGTAGTTAAGAATTGTTTTGGCTGGCGTTCAATTTTAATGGTCTCGAGTATGGAAAAAACCTCATCTTTAGCATTTTCTGTATCTATTGGGAGTTTGCTTCCAATTATGTCTTTTCTGAGCCACCCAAAAATGTTCTCAGCCGCAGGATTCCAAAAATCTGTGACAATCCCTTCAGAGTTAAGCTGATAAATGGCTAATGGCGACGCATTTATTAGTGAACGAAGTTTTTCACTAGATCGAACAGCATCAAGTTCGGCCATCACTTTTTGTGTGCTGTCCATAATAATGCTATCCCATATTACCGAACCATCGTCCTGTTTGGCCGGGGTTCCAAAACCATGAAGGTACCCGATATTTTCGTCTACCGTTTTATACCGGAATACATATTCCCACTTAGTAAGGGAATTAGCAGACTTTTCAATAGACTGTTTTAGCCCATCTTTATCCTCACTAAGTATGCGTTCCCAAAGTCTATTTGTGTTATTATAGATTTCTTGTTGCGTGATGCCGTACAAGTCTACAACACCGTCCGACACATACAATACATTATCGGAGCCATCTGGCAGGAACTGATAGCGCAACACAACACCCGGTATTTGGTTCGTAATACTTTGTAGTTGCTTTTGTTTCTCTTGTATTTGTAGCTCGGCTTCTTTGCGCTCTGTAATGTCAAGGTTTACGGCATTCCAGATGATTGTGCCATCTTCTGTCATTGTAGGAGAACCAAAGCCGTGAAGATATTTGATATCCCCGTTTGGAAGCTTTATCCGATACTGAACATCAAATTTTGTAAGGTTGGTTGCAGAGTAGATTAATTTATCAACGAATGGAGGAACGTCTTCAGGAATTACCTGATCCCATATCAATTTAGAATCTGCAAGTGCATCTGCTTTTTCAAATCCGTGTAGTTCTTCAAAACCATCGCTAAAATAGCTAAACCCGTCGGTGCCATCTGGTTTTCTAAAATAGGTAAATACAACACCGGGTATTTGATCTCCTATAATTTCGAGTTGACGTTGCTTCGCTTCAATATCTTTTTTAGCTAGCTCGATGTCGGTTATGTCAATCAGAATTATATCGAATTCTACAATGCCTTTATCTAACTTTATGGGGTTACCAACAGCTTGCATATGTTTAATATCACCGGTTTCGGAAATGAAACGTATTTTCTGATTCCACTGACTTAACGTTAGCACTGAATTGCTAATACTTGTTCGGCTTGCTTCAAAATCTTCGGGTACTATTCTCGCCCAACCGGCATTTACATCCTCAAGAACATCATTAGCACTTACCCCCCAGTACTCTTTCACTCTTTTACTGATATATGTGATTCGATCAGTACCATCGGGTGATACTTGGTACTTCAATACTACACCATTGATTTGGTCAGTAATACTTTCAAGTTGTTCTTTTTGGGCTTTTAATTCTTCTCTGGCAATAACTTGGTCGTGTACATCAAACGAAATACTGCTCCATAATATAGTGCCACTATCAAGCTTTGTTGGTTTTCCATAACCTTGGAAATATCGGTAACTACCATCTTTAACTTTACTTCTGAACTGAATCTCCCACGGGATAAGCTTTTGAGCCGATTCAGCAATAGAGTTATTGAAATTAGTAACATCGTCAGGATGTATTAGGCTCCACAGTAAAGTAATATCGTTTATTGCATCTTCAATCTTTATACCATGAATAGTCTCGATTCCTTTACTCAGATACGTAATTTCATCGGAGCTATCCGGATGAAGAGCATAGGTGTAGATTACACCAGGGTAATTGTCGGAAATCAGATTTAAGTGCTTTAGGCTTTCATTCAGTTCTACCTGCTGATTGAATTGTTTAGTGATATCAATTGCTATAGAATACCATTGTACGGTGCCATCACTTAATTTGGTTGGAGTTCCCGAGCCTTGAATGTATCTGATTTCACCTTCGGTATTAGCTATACGGTATGAAGTATTCCAAGGAGTTAGGTGTTCAGCTGATTCTTTTACCGATTTAGATAAGCCTTCTAAATCATCGGGGTGAATTTGATCCCATATCAAATTGATGTTGTCTAATGCCTGTTCGCGGCTTACACCATATACTAGTTCCACGCCTTCACTTAAAAACTCAAAGCGGTCGGTGCCATCGGGTAACAATTGATAAATATAAACCATACCGGGAATCTGGTTGGTAATATTTGTAATCTGCTGTTCACGCTTACTTATTTCAACTTCGGCCGAAACTAATTCTGTTACGTCAAAATTAACGCCATAAATTTTTACTACTTCGCCGGCATCATTAAAAACAGGTGCCGCTGAGGCAGTTATATGTTTAGTTTGGCCTTGATTCGTTACAATTCTAAAGCGAACATTATAAACGGTTTCGCCACCATAGGCTTTAGCTAATTCGTTATTGGTAGCATCAATATCCTCTTTGTGAATAAATGTTCGCCACCCGTCTAAATTAGTAATCCATTCGTCTTCAGAAAGGCCGTACATCTCAAGAATTTCACTATTGCATTCAAGTTGATCAGAGGCAATATCATACGTCCAGATACCTAACTTAGCTGTTTTAATTGCTAGTGCATATTTGTTGTTTAATAGCTTAGCCGAGCGTGATTGCTCCTCTAGATCAAATTCTAATTCTTTTTTGTCGGTTCTATCAATAAATATGCCCATAGCATATTTAAGGCCATTAACTTCAAATACGCTTGCTTCTATATCCACATAAATATAGTCGTTAGTGTGTGAAAGAAGTTTCCACTCACTTTGAGCTAATTCTTCATGCTCAAATAGATATTCAATGGCATCTTTAACACGGGCTTGTTCATTTTGATGGATGGCAGAGCTTAAGTGATTACCTTTAAATGGCTTGTTGATTCCATTAAAAATCGAAAAAAAGGAATCATTTGTTAAAAGAACCTCGCCTGATTGATCGATAACAAGGCAACCAAAATGTTTACTGTTAAGTAAAAACTCACCAACGATCGACTCAATCTTATTTTGCTCGATGCCCGAACTATTCATACAAACGTCTTCTTAAAGATGAAGGAGATAAAAATATAGTATCTAATGCATTATCGTTCACGAGCATTAATATATCAAGTATATTTATGTAACTTATTTTGGTTTTGAAACCATCTCGTAATATGGTAGAATTGACTTTGATAATTTTAGGAGTGATGCACTTTGGTAAAAACTACAATAGAGGATAGCGCTCAACGCCCCAAGGGGTTAGTAGCTTGGGCATTTTACGATTGGGCGAACAGTGCATTTTTTGTGATGGTGCAAACATTCATTTTCGCAGCTTATTTTGCCTCATCCATAGCCGAAAATGAAACAACCGGGGCTGCGCAATGGGGGTTTACCATTGGCTTTGCAGGCTTCGTGATTGCAATTTTAGCGCCTATCTTAGGATCCATAGCCGACGTTGGCGGGCCAAGAAAACCATGGGTGTATGTGTTTTCTGCCTTATCGATTATTTGTACCAGTTTACTTTGGTTTGCAGAACCAAGTACAGATTTTATCAGATACGCTTTGGTGCTCACCTTTTTTGCAACCTTAGGTGCAGAACTGTCGCTAATATTTTACAATGCAATGCTACCCGATTTAGCGCCACCATCAAAAATTGGCCGTTGGAGTGGTTGGGGATGGAGCCTGGGTTTTGCAGGTGGAATTGTATGCCTTGTGATTGGGTACTTCGTTCTCTTTTTAAATGGCGGAGACCTTTTTGGGCTCGATGTTGAAAATGCAGAACACACAAGAAGCACGTTCTTATTTACCGGACTTTGGTTCGCTCTATTTATGATTCCTTTTATCCTTAAAACGCCGGACGTTCCTTCTCGCAAAATGGGATATAAAAAAGCAATTAACAATGGATTTTCTACACTTTGGGAAGGATTAAAGGCTCTTAAACACGAAAAAAATATCTCCAAATTTCTAATTGCCCGCCTCTTTTACAATGATGCATTAGTTACCATTTTTGCTATGGGTGGTGTGTATGCTTCCGGTGCTTTTGGTTTCGAAACGGCCGATATTTTTTACTTTGGTATCGCTTTAAATTTAACTGCTGGATTAGGTGCGTACGGCTTCGCCTGGCTGGATGATAAATCGGGAAGTAAAAAAACCATTCTTTGGTCGTTAATTGGGCTAATAGTTCCGGTTGTCGCCGTGATCTTTGTTCAAACAGAATTCTGGTTTTGGATTTGGGGGCTACTTCTAGGTGTGTTTGTTGGCCCTGTACAATCTGCCAGTAGGACGTTAATGGGTAGAATGGCACCAAAAGAAAAGCGAAATCAAATGTATGGCCTTTTTGCTTTGTCAGGTAAAGTAACTTCTTTTGCCGGCCCGATGCTGTTTGGCTGGGTAACCTTAATGATGAACGATCAACGTTGGGGCATGAGTGTAATTCTGCTGATGCTTATCATAGGATTGATACTTATGTTTGGTGTAACCGAAAAGAGAAATTCTATTCATGGATCTTCCTGAAATCACGGAAAATAAACTACCTACCGAGCCATCAAAAAGAATCGACGAGAATGCTATTAAAGCCTGGAAGCTAAGCGCTCTGTTGTTTGGGGCGATAATTTATGCGATTCCCGGTCTAGCCTACTTGATTTACAAACTCGATGGAGATATAAGTATGTTATATCCAATTATCGCAGGTCCGGTTGCTGTAATGCTTCATTGTTTGATGATTTTTGTGTTTCCAAAAATACGTTGGAAACGCTGGAAATATGATGTGACCGATAAGGGCATTGATATGCAAAGGGGAATCATCATAACTAAAAGAACCATTGTGCCGATTAATAGAATTCAGCATGTGGATACCAGGCAGGGACCGATTTATCGAAAGTACGGGCTTTCATCCATCAGCATGTCAACTGCTGCAACTACCCACGAAATACCGGCATTAAATGAAGAAAGGGCTGTAGAATTACGCGAAATTATTTCAGATTTGGTGCGCAAAGTAAAAGAAGATGTCTGAATTTAGGCGCCAACATCCTATTGCGGCAGTAACCCAATTGTTTGTGGTTATCAGGCAAAATATTGTTCCATTTATCATTTTTGTGGTGCTGGGTTCGCGTAATTCCGGCGATTATTTTTGGATGATTATTCTGTTCGGTGCCATTTCTACTTTCATCTTAGGAGTGGTGAGTTGGTATCGGTTTAAATTTCGAGTAATTGATGACGAACTACAGATAAATAAAGGGGTATTGGTTCGAAAAAAACTGTATCTGTCTAAAGATCGAATTCAAGTGATTGATATCACCGAAGGGCTGCTTCAGCGAATGTTTGGTCTCGTAAAAGTTGAAATTAAAACAGCCGGTGGTGGTACCGAAAAAGCTACAATAAGTGCCATCACCAGAAATGAAGCTATAGAACTACGCACTTTACTTAGAGAAAACAGGCAAGGTGCAGAATTAAAGGCTGATGAGACCTCAGAAATAGAATTACAGGAAAAACCTGAGTTGTCTAGTCCACCAAAGATGTGGGTGTTATCAAACCGAGATTTATTCTTCGCTGCCCTTACTTCCGGAAATTTCGGGGTGATTGCTTCAATCCTTGGGGCGGTTTCAGGACAGTTAGATCAGTTCATCACCGAAGAAAACATGGATTATGTGTTCGGTTTGTTGCCTGGAATCAGTCAACTTACGGTAGTGCTATGGTCCATCGCTTTCATACTGATGATTTCGTATATCCTGTCGTTTATAGGAGTAATTCTACGTTATGGCGATTTCAAAATAGAAAAGAAGGATAAGGAGCTTCTGATCACCAGCGGGCTGTTAGAGCGCAAGCAGATCACAGTTCCTTTCGATCGAGTACAGGCTTTTCGGTTTGTTGAAGGTGTACTTCGGCAACCTTTTGGATATGGAATGTTATATGTAGAAAGTGCCGGATTTGAACAAAAAGAAAACGATCGGTCTATTGTATTGCTACCATTCGTTAAACGTGATCGATTATCCTCTTTTTTGGAAGAATTTATGAATGAGATGCCTGAAAGCGGTGAAACTATCGTTCCACCTAAACGAGCACTTTTCCGATATATGCGTCAACCTAACTATCTGTTACTTATAGCAATTCCGGTTCTATGGTTATTTTGGGATTGGGCGTGGATGTTGAGTTTGTTAGTAATTCCATTTACGCTTTTTGGCTGGCTCGAATACAAAGATGCACGAATCAAAGTCGCACAGCACACCATTTTAATGCAGTATAGAAATCTCGCTCGCACAACCGCCATCATTAAAAGAAATCGTGTTCAGGTTTCTGATATTTCGATGAATCCATTTCAAAAACGCAAAAAATTATCGACCGTATCCATCACTGCGGCATCCGGCGCTGGTGGAAAAACATTTACCGTAAATGATTTAGACGAAATGGAAGCAATCACTTTATTACATTGGCCAATAAATGCGCTACAATGATACGAAAACTTTCACCAGATGAACTTCCATTAGCCAAAAGCTTACTTGAAAATTATAAGCTTCCCACCGACGATTTAAGCTCACACAACGTACTTTTGTTCGGCTATTTCAGTACAGATGAATTCTTAGGATGTGTTGGCATTGAAGAATACGACGATGCATTACTTCTACGATCTCTCGCGGTAACCAAAAGTAAAGGCACCTGCGGTATAGGAACCATGTTAGCCGAATATGTAGGTAGATACGCTTTCAAACATGGGAAGAAAACCATCTATTTGTTAACCGATTCAGCCGACGGTTTTTTCTCTCGATTAGGGTTTAAGGCATGCGATAGAGCGCTGGCTCCGTCAACGATTCAACAAACTAGGCAATGCAGAGAATTATGTGCCGAATCTGCAGTATTGATGAGCTACGAATTTTAGTTTGTAATTAAATCATCTTAATCGTAATATTGCGATATGGGAAAATCAAAGTCATTTGCTTTTACTACTACTCAAAACAGTTTGGCTGCAACGGCTAAAGCATTAGGGCATCCAGCCAGGATAGCAATTTTGCAACATCTTGCAGCAAAGCAGAGTTGTGTTTGTGGGGATATTGTAGATGAATTGCCGCTTTCTCAATCAACAGTTAGTCAGCATTTAAAAGCACTAAAAGAAGCAGGACTTATTAAAGGCGAAATCGATGGAAATGCAGTGTGCTATTGCATCGATGTGGATGCCTGGAATGAGCTTACGAAACAGTTAAACAATTTTTTAGCTACTCCGGCTAATGTAAACTGCTGTTGAACTATTTTTTTAACTAATTAATCGCAATAATACGATAATGAAGACATCAGAATTTTTAAACCAATTACATAAAGCAGATAAAGGCCTTCGATTTCAATTAAACGACGGACAAATATTAACCGGCGACTTACACATCACAGAAATAAAAAATGTACAAGTTGAATCGACAGATTGTGGTGGAAACAATCATACCTATAATGAAACAGTTGTTCAGCTTTGGCAAAACGAACGATCCGGAAAAACAGCTATTTGGAACACTGCTAAAGTAATAGATATAGTTGATGTTGTTGAGCGTAAAATGACATTAAACGGTGATACAGAGCTCTTAATTGAATTCGGTAATTCATCGTATCGAACTTCAGTTCACGGGGTAAAATGGATTGAAAATGATGATGAAGTCACCATTGAGTTATTACCCACATATACACAATGCAAGCCTGCATCTTTAGTAGGAGCATCAGCATGTTGCTAAAATAATAGAGTGATTAATATTCGGCGTCGTAGAAGTAACTAATAGCCTCTTTTGATATAACTTTCTTCACTTCATGTGTATTAAAGGGAGTTGAAAGAGTGCTGGTGCTGAAGATGTTCAACAGGTGATTGTTAACAAATTCTTTAGCATCATCCGGCATCATAAATGTAACTTCAGAGTTTGAAATAGAGTGAAAAAATCTACTCAATTTTAAAGCGTCTTCGGCATTATCAAGCGATTGATAATCGATGAATACATGCGAAGGCGAATAGGTTTGAAGAACATCTTTGGCTTTGTTCCAATCGGTAGTAACAGAAATTACTTCTACTCCCAGTTTTGATAAAATATCGCTTAAGGTTGCATTGGTGATAAAATTGTCGGTAAAAATAAGAGCTGTGGCTGACATGTTAATTGTATAATAATATTAGCTGTTTAACTTGAATACGTAATGAAATTGAAAACGGATTGGTGATAAAATGAAATTTTTAGTGTTATGTACCGGCAATAGCTGCCGAAGCCAGATGATGCACGGATGGCTCGCATCGATGGGAGGCCAAAGCATCGAAGTGAAAAGTGCCGGAGTTGAAACACATGGTGTAAATCCCAAAGCGATAAAAGTAATGGCCGAAGCCGATGTTGATATCAGCGCGCATACTTCAAATCACATCGATGAATACATGAGCGAAGAATTTGATGTGGTGATTACCGTGTGTGATCATGCCCGGGAAAGTTGCCCGGTTTTTCCAACCTCAGCAGAAAAGATTCATCATAATTTTAGTGATCCTGCGAAAGCAACCGGTACCGAAGAAGAAGTGCTAAACGCTTTCCGGCAGGTTAGAGATGAAATAAAAGAGTTTTCGAAAAAAATGCTATCGGATCGAATTTCATAAACTTAAGTTTTATTAGATAATATTAATATTAGAGCGATACAATTTATCAGCGAGAGCACTAACTTGTGTCATGAATATTAATACGGTCATAGAAGAGGCCTTCTCTAAACCAATAGAGGATGGACGAGCACGCATTTTATTGCGCCTCGAATTTATAGAATGCGAAGTAGAAAATAGTGCGCCCGATTTCATCTCGGTTGAAGATGACGAGCTGTTTTTAAGCGTGCAGCCATCAAATGAAGTTGATGTTTCAATAGAGGCATTGAATCAAACATTCCCGGTAAAATATGTTCGAAACAAAGACGAAGGGAATGGTGTGGTGTTAAAGATGGAGCAACCTTCCATTTGGTTTGATATTGATGTTGAGCAAGTAACAGATATTTGGATTGCAGACCTGAGCTTCCGTATCGAAAATAAAAACAGTAGGTATTTGGCCTATTACATTACCGCTTTAGATCATCAGTTAGAGTGGCTACAGCCTGAATTACGGTCGGGTGAAATTCAGAGCATGAGTATTTCTACCAAAAAATTTAAGCCACCAAAAATTACGGGAAAGGAGTCGTTTTCATCCACCGAAGTAATTCGTTGCGCAGACATGATTGGCCGATCTATCCGTAAAATCGATCTTCGTACAGGTGGTGCATACGTGAAATTTAATACCGATAAAGGCAGGCTCGAGCCATTAATTATCGGTATTGCAGAAAAACTAGGATATGTAATTGAACCTCTAGATAAAGAAACGATAGTTCAATTAGATCAAGAAGGGAAGAACGTTAGTCACGCCATTTACTTGAAACAGCTTTAATTTTCCATCTTCCAAAAGTAAATGCCTCCGGCTTGTTTACCGGTTTCAACATAGTCGACAACTCGTTTTCCTTTTATGTCGATGACTTCAACCGAACCGGGTTCGCCACCAATTCCTTCAACCGATACAAAAGCATATTTGCTATCCGGACTGATGGTAACCCCATGAGAAACACGGCGAGTATTCGCGAGTTTTGCGGTTTCCTTACCTGTTTCAAGATTCCAGATTCCGGTTGCACCTTCGCCTTTATAAGTTGCTACCAACCATTTTCCATCCGCTGAAACTTCTAAATTATAAGGAGCTTTTCCTGTTGGGAATCGGCGAGTTATTGTCCAGGATTGAAGTTCGATTTCAAGGATTTCATCAGAGCCATTTGCAGCAACATAAACGAAATCTTTTGTTGGATGAGGATCAGCCCATGTTGGTTTTTCAACAGGTGAATGCATCATTTCATCGTGATTCATTCCGGAAGAGTTCATTGACGATTGATGCATGGAATGATCTTCACCAGATGCCATAGATTCCATGCCATCCGTAAGTTTCAACTTCCTGGTTACTTCCATCGTTGTAGTGCTTACTTCGATTAGTTCATCACTCATCATCGACACGTGATAGTTGTAAGCTCCATCCGCAGAAATTCTAGATCCATGTGGCATAACTCCGGTATCAATAACATCCAAAACTTCCATTAAGTCGGGATCAACCACCATTAAATTACTTGGCCGCATTGGGCCATGCAGATCGAAGTTTACTACATAAAGAAGACCTGTTTTTTGTGAAATTTCCATGGTTGCCGGAAACATCCCCAACTCGGTGGTGGCTACAAGTTTGTTGGTGCCGGTTTCGTATTTGGCCAACAAACCATAAGGATTACCATGCGCAATCGATACAAACCAATGTTTTCCATCCGGGGCAACGGTAATTCCGTGCGGTCCATCAATTTCGGTAGGGAAGCGCCCAACCGGAATGGTTTCTGCGATTGTGGCTTTTCCGGCTTCAGCATTAAAGTGCACCAAATGAACTTCATCTTCCGATTCGGCGGCTACATATACATAGTAATCCTGAGCTTGTGCCAAAAAGCTTGTGCAAGCAATTAATCCGATAAAGAGGACTCTCAACATCATATCAATTGGTGCCTCGTGCTGTTGACTCCCCGATTTTAACTGCCCAGATTCCTGAATTCCAATCACTCAAATAAATAAGTCCTTTATAAGGTTGAGGTCCCCAGGTAAATGGCGAGTTTGGAATTGCTGCATCAGGATCGGTTGGGAGAAATAAACCAATTTCTCGTCCTTGCTGATAAAGATCGCCCATCAACTCTCCAGAAATATCAACAATGCGCAAGCCACCATTATAAAATGCGGCATAAAGAATGTCGTCTTCGATCCAATAGTTATGCGATCCTGCTTCAGGCACTTGATAGCGCGCTACTTCTTCAGGATTATCCCAACCATCAAATTTCACAAAGTGAACCCAGCCTGCAGCACGATTTGGGCCGTTCATGTTGAGTCCGTAAGGAAAAGCTTCATCACCCGCAGCAATGTAGAAATCGCCGGTAGACTTACTTTTGAACGGGAATGCAGCATGATTCCATCCACTCGGATAGCTGTAGCTTCCCAACATTTTTGGATTTTCAGGAGAACCACCGGCACCCGGCATGTCTGCGCTACTGTTGCTTCCGATATCCATCGCAACTACGCCATCGCCCCAATTCGATGAATAAGCAATACCATCTTGAATCCACACATCATGGATGGCATGACCGGGAGTATCAAGTTCAACTACACTAACTGTGTAAGGGTTTGAAGGATCATCGATGTTAATGATGTCGTACTTTCGACCATTGTTAACCGCATACACATGATCTTCGTAAATAAACGCATTGTGCACACCGCCGGTTAATCCATCTGTGTATTCACTCAATACTTTAACATCACGTGGGTTGGTTACATCCAAAATGATGATACCATTTTTCCGATTCGAGGCACCTTCGCGAGTGATTACAGCAATGGTTCCGTCTTCTGATACTTTCACGTCGTTTACCGTTCTTGCGTCCACTTGCACGGTGTCGATGGTGTGGATATTGGTTGGATCGGTGACATCCCAGAAAAAGGCTTCGCCACGTGCGCCCCAGGTTCCGGTAACGGCGTAATCGCGACCGTCAACACCTTCCCAAACCCAGAGGTCAGAGGTTTTTACATCCGGCACAATGCCTTTGCCTACTACTTCGATTGGGCGTTGAACGTTTCGGTAAACTACTCGGAACGTGGTTTCCGCAATTTGATTTCCAGAGCGAGCCATCACAGTGTAAGTACCGGTGTGATTGGCAACAAATTTTCCGGATTGTTCGATAACCGCTGACGAACCCTGACCTAAATCGTCGTCGGGAGTTACAATGTACGAATAGGTGATTGGCATATCGCTAATTGTACGACCACGACGGTCTTTCGGAGTTGCTGAAAATGTAACCACATCTCCGGTTCTGATAGTTTTATCGTTGTAATTGTGAGTCAGATCCAAGGAAGTAACGGGGTTCTCTTTTACTTCAATTTCGATCGACTTTGAAACACCTTCCGCTTCAATTTCTAAGGTTGTTTTACCCGTTTTGAGTAGTTTTAATTGATCGAAATCATCAACAAATGCAATATCCCTTTTTGAAGATGAAATGGTGTATTCAACATTATCTCGCTGAGTATTTGTAGCATCAATAATAGTTGGATCTACTTTCAGTGAGGTTCCCGCGTATAAATTGGTAGGTATGCCTTTAACATCAACTTTAGTAACCGGTGGATAGGCAATAGTAATTTCGAGATCATGGCGGAGAGGATTATCACCAAAAGTTCGAGCGCTGACTCCAAAAGTTCCGGGTTTGTACGCAGTAATATAGCCATCGCGGGTTACGCCGATAGCCCGTCGATTTCGTCGGCTTTGTAGGAAAAACAATACAGTATCAGCCATAACTTCATTATCTGCGCTGATGGCATTGGCAGTTAGCTGCACTTCATCGCCTACATTTAAAGTTAAAGCAGTTGGCTCAACCACAATGTGAGCCTGTTGAGCAGATGCATTAATGTGGAAGAGTGAAACCGCCATCAAAAGAAAGAGCGGAAGAAAAAATCGTTTCATAAGAACCTCGTTTTTTTGCTGGATTACTGTATGTATTTCTGTTGAATACAGTACCCACCGATATATTGAATTTCAAAGCTATTAAATAACGGAGATTCTTCATTCAAAGGAAATGATTTTACGCTTATTTATATCTGATTTTCTGTATTTTAAAATGCTCTGCCGGAACTGTATTTATTTAAAATTGTTTGCTTGTTCACAAGGGCATAAACCTACCAAATCAGCATCTAAAAATTAGGATTCAATCTCGATGAGTATCAACTTTGAGAAGGAGCAATTTGCACACCGTCATCACGGAAACGACACAACTGCCACCCGAGAAATGTTAGCAACCATTGGCGCCGATTCAATGGATCAACTTATAAATGAGACGATTCCCGATGGCATACGATTGTCGGAAAAGTTGAACTTGCCTGAGGCGATCAGCGAAGTTGATTTTCTAGCTGAATTCAAAAAACTGGCTTCCAAAAATAAGGTGTTCAAATCATTTATTGGCATGGGCTATTACGATACCCATGTGCCAAAAGTGATACTCAGAAATATTCTGGAAAATCCGGCGTGGTACACCGCCTACACACCGTATCAAGCTGAGATCGCTCAAGGACGTTTGGAAGCGTTGATTAATTTCCAAACCATGGTGAGCGATTTAACCGGGATGGAACTGGCAAATGCTTCACTGTTAGATGAAGGAACTGCTGCAGCCGAGGCAATGAGTATGTTTCTTGGCCAGCGTAAAGGCGCTAAACGTAAGGAAGCTGATACCTTTTTTGTGAGCGAGCTTTGCCACCCGCAAACCATTGATATTCTGAAGACTCGAGCAACTCCAATCGGAGTAAATGTGGTAGTTGGCGATCACAAAACGCTGGATGTAACCGATCCAAAATTATATGGATTGTTACTACAATATCCTGCTACTGATGGATCGGTAGAAGATTATTCTGACATCATTGCTGCAGCACACGAACATCAAGTTCAAGCGGTTGTTGCCGCCGATTTATTAAGCTTAACCTTGCTTACACCTCCGGGCGAAATGGGTGCTGATGCAGTTATTGGAACCACTCAGCGTTTTGGTGTGCCGATGGGATACGGTGGACCCCACGCAGCTTATTTTGCAACTAAGGAATCCTATAAACGCCAAATTCCGGGCCGAATTATTGGTGTTACTCAAGATGCTGAAGGTAAACCGGCGTACCGAATGGCATTACAAACGCGAGAGCAGCACATTCGCCGTGAAAAAGCTACCTCAAACATTTGTACGGCGCAGGTATTATTAGCAGTAATGGCGGGGATGTATGGTGTTTATCATGGACCTCAGGGATTGAAAAAAATCGCATCTAAAATTCATGGGTTAACGAAGCTTGCAAAAGCCAGTTTGGAAGAGCTTGGAGTAACCATTCAAAACGAACAGTTTTTTGATACTCTTACAGTTATTGTTGATGCACCAAATCTGAAAGAGATCGCTGAAGCGGCCGAAGTTAATTTCAGATACTTCGAAGACGGACGAATTGGTATAGCATTCGATGAAGCCAAAGAATTGGAAGATGTACAGCTTCTATTGGATGTGTTTGCAAAAGCACTTGGTATCGAATCAAATTTTGATTTAGCAAGTGAGGCGGCATCAGTAGAAGTTCACTTTCCGGAGGAGTTAACTCGCACCAGCTCTTTTATGGATCACCCTGTATTTCATCAGTATCAAACCGAGCACGAAATGCTTCGTTACATGAAGCAGTTGGAAAACAAAGATCTTTCCCTAGTGCATTCTATGATCTCATTGGGATCTTGTACGATGAAGTTGAACGCAACCACTGAAATGATCCCGGTGACCTGGCCTGAATTCGGTCAGATTCATCCTTTTGCTCCGGTAGATCAAGCGGAAGGATATCACGAAATGTTTACAAACCTAGTGGATTGGTTATCAGAAATTACAGGCTTCGATTCAGTTTCACTTCAACCGAATTCCGGCGCTCAAGGTGAGTATGCAGGTTTGATGACAATCCGTGCCTATCACCAAAGCAGAGGCGATCATCATCGGAATGTGGCGTTGATTCCTTCGTCAGCACATGGCACAAATCCTGCAAGTGCAGTTATGGCGGGGATGGAAGTGGTAGTTGTTGCGACCGATAAACATGGCAACATCTCGAGCGAAGACCTTGCCGAAAAAGCTGAAAAGTACAGCAACAGACTTGCGGCTTTACTGATCACTTATCCATCAACGCACGGCGTGTTTGAACATAAGGTTAAAGATTTTTGTGAGATCATTCATAAGCATGGCGGCCAAGTTTATATGGATGGCGCGAACATGAATGCACAGGTTGGGCTTACTAGTCCGGGCGAAATTGGTGCTGATGTTTGCCATCTGAATCTGCATAAAACGTTCTGTATTCCTCACGGTGGTGGTGGACCGGGAATGGGTCCAATTGGTGTGGCAAAGCATCTAACTCCGTTTTTATCAGGACATACACTTATCAAAACCGGAGGGAATCAAGCTATTTCGGCTGTTTCTGCAGCGCCTTTTGGTAGTGCCAGTATTTTAACGATTTCGTACGCGTACATCAGAATGATGGGCGAAACCGGCTTAACAGAGGCTACACAGCGTGCAATATTGAATGCAAACTATATCAAAGATCGGCTCGACGACCACTACCCAATTTTATACACAGGAAAAACCGGACGATCGGCGCATGAGTTTATCATCGATCTTCGTCCGTTTAAGCAATCGGCAGGAATCGAATCGGTAGATGTAGCCAAGCGTTTGATGGATTACGGATTCCATGCACCAACTATGAGTTTCCCGGTCCCGGGCACGTTGATGATCGAGCCAACAGAAAGCGAGAGTAAAGCAGAGTTGGATCGTTTTTGTGATGCGATGATCGGCATTCGCAACGAAATTCGTGAAATCGAAGAAGGCATTGCTGATCGAACCGATAACGTGATGAAAAATGCCCCACATACCATGAGAGTCGCTGTTTCTGACAACTGGGAGCGTTCTTATTCGGTTGAAAAAGCCATTTTTCCACTTGAACATCTCCGCTATAATAAATTATGGCCTAGCGTTTCTCGGGTTGATGATGCTTACGGCGATCGAAACCTGATGTGTTCGTGCATCCCAATGTCTGAATACGAAACTGAAGAAATGGTTGATAATTAAATTGATAAACCCCTTATTAGTATCTTCTTAAAGTAAACTAATCTGGGGTTAATCATGGATGATAATGTACTTAAAACTATCGGTTTTACTCTTTCATCAATTGCAGTTTTAGCATTTGCATGGCTGTATATTGATGCTTTCTACTCAGACTCTCCACCTATTGAAAAATATCAAACTTTTGCCGGCTCTTTGTCTGCATTAATAGGTAGTGTAGTATCTGGTGCTTATGGAATAAGCAGGTCTAAAGGCGAAAGTATCTCTAAAACCTTAGTTGCTATCGGCAATGATCAAACTAAAAAATGGGTTACGATCAGCTATGTTATTATATACATTTTAATTT
Organism: Balneolaceae bacterium; assembly: GCA_017643365.1. Classification (GTDB taxonomy): domain Bacteria; phylum Bacteroidota; class Rhodothermia; order Balneolales; family Balneolaceae; genus HXMU1420-13. The sequence goes on from JAEPNO010000008.1 coordinate 164,765, forward strand.
CTATAATTTGTATCTATAAAAATATTACCAACGAAGAAGTCTATTCAATGATTTCAAACCAAGCGAATATATCGATAGCAATATTATTCGGAATCATTAGTCTAAGTTTGGCAGTAGAAAAAAAAATAAGTAAGGATGTTTAAAAAATTAATTGTAGTTGCGTTCACCATAGTATTAACAGCAAATGTAAATGCTCAGTTATCTGATGTAGAAAAGCGAATGGCTGCTCATATAGATGAAATAAATGCAGACGGAATGAGGTTGCTGATCGAATCGGTAAATATTAACAGCGGTACCATGAACTTTGAAGGAGTTCATGCAACGGCCGAGCATATGCTTCCACATTTCCGCGAGCTGGGATTCAACGCCTATTTCGAAGAAGGTTCAACATGGAATCGAGCCGGTCATCTGATTGCGGAACACTATGGTTCTGATGAAGCCCCAAAAATCTTACTGATTGGGCATTTAGATACGGTTTTTGAGCCTGATAGTCCTTTCCAAACTTACGAAATGGTGAACGATACCACTGCGAAAGGTCCCGGAATCGCCGACATGAAAGGCGGGAATATCATCATGTTGCAAGCGCTCCGAGCCTTGAAAGAAGTGGGCGAATTGGAAGACATGAATATCCGGATTGTGATGACCGGCGACGAAGAACTTAGTGGTCGGCCATTGTCATTATCCAAAAAAGCGTTAATCGATGCTGCAAAATGGGCAGATATTTCGCTAGGCTTCGAGAACGGAGATGGGAACCCAAAAACGGCAAATATTTCACGTCGCGGCGCAATGGGATGGACACTTACCGTAACAGGTACTCCAGCGCATTCTTCTCAAGTTTTCCGTGAAGATATTGGGGCAGGCGCTATTTTTGAAGTATCCAGAATATTGAATGCTTTCTACGAAGAATTGAGGAGCGAAGAATTTCTGACCTTCAATCCGGGTAGAATCATCGGTGGAACCACGGTAACCCATGATGATGGCTCAAGTAGTGGAACCACGTTCGGAAAAACGAATGTTGTGGCTGAAACCGCAATTGTAGCCGGTGACTTACGTGCATTATCCCCAGAACAAGAGGAACGTGTGAAAAATAAAATGCGCGAAATAGTGGGCCGAAATTTGCCACAAACTTCAGCGGTAATCGAGTTTGATGAAGGCTATCCACCAATGGCACCCACCGATGGAAACCGTGAATTATTAGAGATATACAGTGCAGTAAGTGAAGATCTTGGATTCGGCGAAGTAGTTGCGGTAAATCCACTTCGAGCCGGAGCGGCGGATGTCTCTTTCACAGCAACTTATGTAGATATGGCCATTGATGCATTAGGGATGAGCGGCACCGACGGGCACACGGTAAATGAGCTTGGTTACATCAATCAGTTTCCTAGGCAGGCGAAAAGAGCAGCCATATTGCTCCATAGACTAAGCCAATAAAGACCCTGATTTTAAGGATTATAGGATTAGCATGATTCGGCTTTCATCAAGTAAATCTATAAATCCTTCAAATCATGGTTTAATGTTGATGAGATGGGGAGGGCTCGATTACCCCGATTTAAAGGGATTGTAGGATTACCTAGATTCGAATTCATCAATGCAATCTATAAATCCTTCAAATAAATGGTGAAAGATGAATGCATGGGAGAGGGCTCAGTTACCCTGATTTAAGGGATTGTAAGATTACCATGAATTGGATTAATCAAGGCAATCTTGTAATCCTTCGAATCATGGTTTGAGTTTGTTATTGTGTACCCTATTGAACTGCAAGCTTCTTGATCCAAAGTTTATCAATAAACCGATGGGACGCTTGTACGCCTCTAGGTAATTCATAGCTTGGGCTAAATGAACGTCTTCGAGTTGAATGACTGCCTTTAATTCTACCATAATTTGATCTTCAACCAGGAAGTCTACTCTTCTTTTGCCCACGTGTAGTTTCTTATAAAAGATGTCCATATCGAATTCTCGATAATAACTTAAACCCTGTTGATCAAATTCATACGCTAAGGATCGCTGATAAATTACCTCTTGAAATCCATTTCCTAATGTTGAATGAACTTCCATAGCACATCCTATAATTTGATGCGTCAATTCCCCGTATTCCATAATTTTTAATGATTTCAGTCTAGTATAATAAACTGAAGTTAAAATCTAAAGGTTACCCTGATTTAAGGGATTATAGGATTAGCATGATTCGGATTTCATCAAGTATCTAGAAATCCTTCGAAGCAAGGTAAATTAATAAATAACGCTTTTACAAATAAAATCCGGAATAATCCCCTTACTCTGAATTTGTAGTTGGGCTTTATCGGCACGTGTGTTACCGGATAATACCAACATGGTTTGTACACCGAACTTGTTGCCACCAAGGATATCGGTTTCTAAAGTATCACCCACCATCAGAATTTCTTTCTTGTCGATGAAGCCGATTTCATCTACCAGTTGCTCGTAAGCATACATAAACATTTGGGAATCGGGCTTACCAAAATGGATAAACTTTCGGTTAAGCATACTTTCAACCAACTTGGCGATACCTCCGGTTGCAACAGCAACATCATTGTGAGAAACGGGATAAAATTTATCCGAATTGGCTAGAATCACCGGCATCGTTTTCTTGCGCAAAATGTTCACGGTTTTGTTGATGTCGCGGTTCCAATCAAAGCCCTCATCATCCAGAAATACAAAGCAGGAAATATCGTCCAGATTTTCAATATCAATATCACGAACGGCAATGTGTTCCAGGCCCGATTGAAGGATATACTCGGCCGAATTTTCGGTGCCCAGATAGGCAATTTTCCCCTCGGTTATTTTCTGCTCAAGAAACTGCTTGGCCATCATGCCGGAAGTAACAATCTCGTGGAGCTCAATATTCTTTAAACCTAATCTGCCCAGACTTTCCTTCTGTTGAAGCTGACTTCTGGAGGCATCGTTAGTAAGTAATCGAAAGGTTTTACCCTCGTTTTTAATCCAATCGATGGTATTCCCAACACCTTCTATTAATCCGTTATGATTTTTAACCACTCCGTATGAATCGAGCATAATCACTCGAAAGTCTTTTGCAATTTCAAAAAATGAAGGATAATCCATGGTTATAAATTCAATGCTTTTAATAGGATGGAAGGGTTAAATTTCTTTTCGATGGAAGGCAGGTGCACTTCTAAAGTTTCTTTCTGTAATCGAGTAGCGAATATTTCGTGAAAGAAATAGGTGCCATACTTAACCACGTAATTGAGTAAGAAAAAACGGTAGCATTCTTTTAAGAATAAAATCTCACGTTCGGTAAGTGGATTGCGCTTATGATACGCTTGCAGATACATCAAAAACCGATCCTGCATCAACACATCGATGTTGTAACTGAATATGGTTTGATCGCCGGCTTCAGAAACAACACGACTGAAAAAGTAGAAATCCATAATTCGGCTGCTAACTCTGAACCAATCATAATCCCAGCGAGAGAATAACTGTAGATTATCCGTCACCGAAAAATTGCCGATGTTCCAATCCACAAACACAGGAATATCTTCGAGGGTGTTGGCTTCCAGCGCTCGATAATTTTGCTTAAAAAGAGCGCATTGCTCCTTAATAAAATCCAGATGCATACGATATTGGAAACGACCTTCATCAGTCTCCAGAATTTTTTCAAGTCCTTCAATATCCACCATCATGGTTTTTGAAGAATCCGGCAAACTATTCTTGATGGTCAGGCAGGCTTCATGAAAACGAGCGGTTTGCTTTCCCAAGCGAACAATTTGTTCATTGTTAAGCTTGCGAGGTAACTTGTTCAGGATTTTAACGGGGCGATAAAACACAACCCACGCATCTATAAGCTCTGTTTTATAACGGTGAACAAATAACTCCTTTCCCTTAAATAGCGATCTTGCTAAAAAATTTTCGAAAGGCTCGGGCAGATTGTTTGCCATCGCGTTAATTATGGCATGATCTTCCACAAAGTGATCGTACAATCCGAAATAGGAAAGCTTTGCAACTACCGAAAACCCATCCTTTAAAGTGATTCGGTACACGTGATTGGTTGATACTTTTGCGCTGATGTCTTCAATCAACACAATCGGGCGGGAATCGTCGTACGCCTTCCATGCATCACTCACAATTTCGTTAAAGTCGATAAAAGTCATGGCGTCTCAAATGATTTCAAAATAGCGTTTCATTTCCCAATTTGGCTGGCTATGACCTTCCTGAGCACATTCCCACTCGCGGGTTTTAACAAAGTGATCCGCAAATGTTGCCCCAAAAAGTTTGCCTGCAATATCAGAATCTTTCATGGCTTTTGTAGCTTTTTTTAAAGAATCGGGAAGTTTTAAAGCGTCCTTTTTTGAATACTGATTTCCTTTGGTAGTCGGTAGCTCTAACTCCAGTTTGTGTTTGATTCCATACAGTCCGGAAGCCAAGGCCGCAGCCATACTTAGATACGGATTTACATCTGCACCCGGTACGCGATGTTCAACCCGCATCGACTCCGATTGATGATTTATCACCCGCAAGGCAGTGGTTCGGTTTTCGATGCCCCAGCTTACCGAAGTTGGCGACCATGAACCCTCAACATAGCGTTTGTAGCTATTGGTTGTTGGGGCAAACATGGGGAGAATATGCGGGAGACAAAACAATTGCCCGGCAAGGTAATGCTTCATTACACTGCTCATTTGATGATCCTGATTTTTATCAAAAAACAGATTATTTCCTGCTCCATTCCACAAACTTTGATGGATATGCCCACTACAACCCGGCAAATCGGGGTTCCATTTGGCCATAAAACTCGGCATGATTTCATGCGAAGCACCAATTTCTTTAACTGCGGTTTTGAATAACGCAGCTCGATCCGCAGAAATCAGAATATCATCGTAGGTGATGGCAGCTTCATAAACTCCGTCCCCGGTTTCGGTATGCAATCCCTCCAGCGGTATCCCAAAATCATGAAGTTGATTAAACAATTGATCCACATACTCGAATTGTTGCGAAAAACGAAGTACGGAATAACCAAACATTCCCTGAGTGAGTGGAGTTGGATCTTGATAATTCTTTTCGTGAAAAGACCGAGGAGTTTCAGCAAAATTAAACCACTCAAATTCGGAAGAAAATTTAGGTTGAAATCCCAATTCGATCGCTTCTTTTCGGATGCGCTTTAACAAGGTGCGTGGACAAACATCCGCTATTTCGGGTGCAGACTCGAAATCAGCAAGAAAAAATGGTTGGTTATTTTGCCAGGGAATGTTGCGAAAAGTTGAAGGATCGATGGTAGCAAATGCATCCGGATATCCGGTATGCCATCCACTTACTTCGGTGTTATCATAGCATTGATCGTTGACATCCCAGCCGAAAATCACGTTGCAAAAACCTACCCCCGATTCGAGTGCTTTTAGAAATTTTTCTTTGCTGATAAGTTTTCCACGAAGTACGCCATCAATATCAAAAACCCCAAATTTGATGTATTTAACATCGAGGTCATGCAATTTTTTAATGATCTCTTCTTTCGTCATCGAGTATTTTTTTTGTCGAATATAGAAAAGAGATCGGCGAAGTGTGGGGCTATTTTAGTTATCTATGTTTAGGATGCACGGGACCAGCCTAGCTCTTCTGCATCGTCTAAATCTGATTCAGTGATGTATGCACGATAAATGGTTCCGGTTGGGCAGGAGCAAGCACGGCAAACAACGAGATTCAATTCATCCTTATCAAAAACTTCAATTCCATCATCCTCAAGTTGATTGATAGCATCTTCCAGCGATGTATAATCTGGCGGGATGCATTGCCGTTCGGCGGAGGCTACTTCAATCCAAAGGCGATTGGGTTCTTCGAACAAGCCATTGAACATGGTACAGCTAGTAAATAGAAAAGTGAGGAACAAAAATGATAATGCAGACTTCATACCCTGTTTTTTAAATGTATGACCCATAACGCATTAAAGGTTACCAAATTATTGCAGATCGTCAAGTTGTAGCAAATCACGAAAAATTTGCTCTTATTATTACAGATTCCAGATAACGAGTAGTTTATGTTTGAAAACGATCTTTCGCACGAGAAAGTAAAACAAATTCATCAGCCTAGAGAAAAGCGTAAAGCATTCTCGCCCAACAAACGAGCGAAAGGTCTATCGACGAGTTTAGCAGCATATGTTCCCTCCGAGGATATGCCGTGGAATAAAAAAAGAGTATTTCATGTGATGCGAAGAATGGGATTTGGCACTCACTTTTCTGAAATAAATTCTTTGTTGGATGAAAACCCAACGGCAATGGTTGATCGCTTAATTGATGATGCTTTGAACGCTCCAATGCCCGACGCGCCCGAATGGAAAGATGAAGTGCCACCTTGGGACATGGGTGATGAAGCTATTTTGCAATATTTCGAGGATAATTATTTCCGATACATCGAATACCAAACGGAGTGGACTGACCTAATGAAGGCGCATCCTTTTCGAGAGAAAATGGTCTTATTTTGGCATAATCATTTTGTGACGGAAATCGGTAAATATGAGCACGCGCCCATGGCCTATCGATATGTTACGGCGCTTCGATCGCATGCGTTGGGCAATTTCAAAACCTTTGTGCACTACATCGGTGAAGAAGACGCCATGCTTTTTTATCTGGATGGGATTGAAAATCGGGTTGGAAATCCTAACGAAAATTATGCGCGCGAGCTTTTAGAACTCTTTACGATGGGAATCGGTAATTATACCGAAGAGGACGTTCGGGAAATAGCTCGAGCCTTAACCGGTTATTGGTTCAACTGGAATCAACTTACCGCGCATTTTAATACTGATTTATACGATGGAGGAACCAAAGAATTTTTTGGTAGAAAAGGGCGCTTTGATTACTCCCGAACCATCGACATAATTTTTGAAGAGCGAACAGAGGAAATCGCACGTTTTATCTGCACAAAACTCTATAAGTATTTTGTGTACGAAACGCCAAACGACGCCATAATTGAGGAGCTTGCGCAGCTGTTTATCAACGAAGGATTTGAACTTGAACCGGTGATACGAACGCTACTGAAAAGCGAGCACTTCTTTGATGCTGATTTTCTGGGGGCGATGATTAAAAGTCCGGTTGAGTACATGTTGGGAATGCAAATTGAGACCGGTGAAGATGTTGCGGGCGACCTGAAAGGCTGGCAACCTTATCAATTATTCGAATTAGGTCAGTTTTTACTAAGTCCGGTTAATGTAGCCGGTTGGCCTGGATATCGATCGTGGATTTCCACTACAACTTTACCCAAAAGATGGAATTTTACGCTCGCAAACCTGTATCACAACGATAATGTGTATGGCATCGATCCAATTGCCATTGCGAAAGGAATGAGTAATGCAGGAGATCCGTATCAACTAGCTTATGACTTAGCAGAATACATGATTGCTGTGGATTTACCGGAAACCGAACGCAATCAATTGCCCGATATTTTGCTTGCGGGCATTCCAGATTACGAGTGGGATATTAATAACAGCGGTGCATATTGGCGTGTTTTGGGTCTTTTGGCTCATCTACGGCAACTTCCGGAATATCAGTTAATGTAGAGGAGCAGTTTCATGAATAGAATTAAAGGAAGCAGGCTTGCTGATGGGCATCACCACCACGAACACCACGATTTATGTAGCCGTAAAGATTTCATTCGTCGGCTTGGGCTATTTACTGCCGGTAGCGCATTTGTGTTGGGCAACACGCCGGTTCAAGCACTCCAAAGTTCGTCTTTATTTCGAAAACTCGCCGGTCTTGAAACCAATAGAGTGTTGGTGCTCATCCAGCTAAATGGTGGAAATGATGGCTTAAACACTGTAGTTCCGGTCGAAAATGATTTGTACTACAATTACCGTGGTGATATCTCTGTGGCTAAAAATCAGGCCCTAAGCTTATCGGATACCATGGGATTGAACCCGGCCATGCAATCGTTAATGCCGCTTTGGGAAGAAGGTAAAATGGGCGTTATCCAAAGTGTAGGTTATCCAAGTGGCGATCTTTCGCATTTCCGCTCCACCGATATTTGGCTGAGTGCCAGCGATCACGACGAATATTTGCAAACCGGTTGGTTAGGTCGACATCTGGCCAACGAAAACCCTGATTTTGTTGAGAATCCACCAAATAATCCACTTGCTGTACAAATTGGAGGCGCATCATCATTGCTATTTAAAGGTGACGCCTTAGATATGGGAATGACGCTGAACGATGTCGGGATTTTGGAATACCTGGTAGAAAACGGTGTAATTTATTCGATGGATGATCTGCCCGAAACGGTTTACGGCGACGAAATGCGCTTTATGAGAATTCAGGCAAATAACTCGTTCCGATATGCGGAAGCCATCAAGAACGCCTACGACGAAAGTGCTAATCAAGTGGAGTTTAATTCCGAGAATCTGGGCAGAAGTCTTTCCATTGTATCCAGATTGATAAAAGGAAATTTGGGTACAAAAATATTTTTGGTAAGCCTCGATGGTTTTGATACTCACGCCAATCAGCTGAACGACCACACCGCCTTACTTAACGAGTTGAGTACCGCAGTAAGTGATTTCTATAACGATATGGCCGCCGATGGCCGATCAGAAGAAGTATTGATTGCAACATTTTCGGAATTTGGTAGACGTGTAATTAGTAATGGCGCTGCCGGAACCGATCACGGAACAGCTGCACCATTGTTTGTTTTTGGGGATTCCGTTCAGGGTGGATTAATCGGAGAAGATCCGAAGCTTGAAGAAAACAATCTGGACGAATACGACAACCTGATCCACGAATACGATTTCCGACAGGTTTATCTCACTTTACTGTGCGATTGGTTCGGAATTAGTGAGGAAGATGCTCAAGCAGCATTGGGCAGTGAGCACGAAAAAGTACCGTTTTTAGATGTTCCGAATACCGTTAACAACGAATCTTCTACCGGACCTATATCTTTTCAATTGCATCAGAATTATCCCAATCCGTTTAATCCTGCTACAACCATTTCTTTCACGTTACAGCAAACAACAGTGGTTCGCCTTCAGGTGTTTGATGTACAAGGGCGGTTAATCCGAACCATGATTGATCAAAAAGTACAAGCAGGGAAACACAGCCTCGTTTTTGACGCCTCAAATTTACCGACTGGAACCTATGTGTATAGATTGCAAGCCGGAAGACGAGCTGAAACCAAAAGCATGACTTTGATTAAATAGTGCCAAGAATGGTTTCTATTTCGATATCAGAAAGCAAGGTTTTATGAACCGGGCACTTCTTGGAAATTTCGATAAGCTTATCCTTTTGTTCATCCGACAAATCGCCTTTTAGAATTACTTCTTTTTCGATTTTATCAATCTTTGAAGAAGGCTTTTCACAATTTGCACAATCGGTACTGTGGCTTTTACCGTGGCGTAATTCAACATAGGCATCTTCCAAAGGCCAGCCTTTCTGTCCTGCATACATTTTCATGGTCATTACCGTACATGATCCCAACGCCATCAACAATAAATCGTAAGGGTCGGGACCGGTATTTCTGCCTCCTTTTACCGATTCGGGCTCATCTGCAATTAGCTGATGTTCGCCGGCGGTGAGATGAGTTTGAAAAGGTTCATCTTTTGGTAAATGAATGTGTACAATTTTCTTTGCTGATTCTTTGGCCATAATTCCGTGGTTAGTTTACAGGAAGGTAAGTCACTTTTTTCGAGATCAAAAAATAGGTGCATTGTTACCAAAAATTAACATACAGAGCATAGTGGCTTAACATTGAAGTGAGAACTTTGGCTTGAAAATCATCACAGACTATGAAAAGAACAGTAGATACCGTTGTCATTTCCGATGTTCATTTGGGAACGGTAGGTTGCCATGCCATTGAGCTGGTTCAATATTTAAATTCTATCGATCCGAAGCGGGTAATCCTGAACGGCGATTTTGTGGATATTTGGCAATTCAAAAAATATTATTGGCCGGAATCGCACATGCATGTAATTAGAACGCTGATAAATTTAATGACCAACGGCGTTGATATTTATTACCTCACAGGAAACCACGACGAAACTTTGCGAAAAGTATCGAGCCTGCAATTAGGTCCACTTTTCATTCGCGATAAACTAGTGCTTGAGATGAACGGCGAAAAAGTGTGGTTTTTCCATGGTGATATTTTTGATGTAACCATGAAGTATTCAAAATGGTTAGCCAAGCTTGGTGGCAAAGGCTACGAATTGTTGATTTTGTTGAACCGATGGGTAAACAAAGTATCCGAGAAATTCGGGTATGGTAAGATTTCGTTATCCAAAAAAATAAAAGACAGCGTAAAAACAGCCGTTAATTTTATCGACGATTTTGAAGTAACAGCGATGGAGCTGGCCATAGATGAAGGCTACGATTATGTGGTTTGTGGACATATTCATCAACCAAAAATTCGAGGTTACGAAAACGAGAAGGGGAGTGTGATTTACATGAATTCGGGCGATTGGGTCGAAAATCTGACCGCTTTAGAATACGATGGTAACGAATGGAATTTGTACAAATACGATCGGGATACGATGATAAAAGATAATCCTAAGATTACTCGTATGATGCAGCCGCACACAATGAACTCAAAACTTAAAATAGGATGAAAATTCTATACGGCGTACAAGGCACCGGGCATGGACACATAACAAGAGCTCGAGTGGTATTGCCGGTATTGCGAGAATTTGCCGAAGTGGATGTACTCATCAGCGGCTATAATTTTCATATGGATTTGGATGGCGCTATTCAGTATAAAAAGCGCGGAATTAGCCTAACCTACGATAGTAACGGCAGTGTCGATTTTCTGGAAACTGCGTTAAATGTGCATCCATTTACTTTTATCAAAGACTTACATTCGCTTCCGTTGCAAGATTACGATTTTGTGATCAACGATTTTGAGCCTGTTACAGCTTGGGCGGCTCAACAAGCAAATATGCCATGTGTTGCCATCAGTCATCAGGCGGCTTTTGCATCAAATCTGGTTCCCCGCCCGGAGCGTAAATCGTTGGTTGCTGAAGGTGTTTTGAAGCATTTCGCGCCATTTACAGAGGCTGTGGGGTCGCATTATCAGCGATACGATGATTTTATCGAACCGCCTATCATCCGTCGTAAGATTAAAGAATTAAATCCGTCCAGTGGTGATCATGTAACGGTGTATTTACCGGCATACGATCACGAATTTCTGAGTACAATCTTTCAGAAGAATAAGGAAGTAGAATGGCACATATTTGCTCCGGGCTGCGAGAAAGAATATCGAAAAAGCAATGTGTGGGTTCGTCCGGTTGGTAAAGATACCTTTTTAGAAAGCATCGAACATTGTTTGGGTGTTGTTTCTTCAACGGGATTTGAAACTACCTCAGAAACCATGTTTTTGGGTAAGAAGCTACTCACTATCCCCATCAAAAACCAATATGAGCAACTGTGTAATGCTGCAGCCCTTGAACCAATGGGTGCTCACATTGTGCATTCTATCGGCAAAGAGTTTAATCAAACCGTTAGTAACTGGCTTAAAAATGGCAAAGAGTTGACCGTTTCAGAAATATCTGATGAATATGACTTAGTAGCGAAGATCATCGCAAAAGGGCAGAAAAAACGGGCAGAAATTGCGGCCTAATCAGTAAGATATTTTTCCCTGATCACATTCATGTGATGGCGTTCATGCCCGGCGATGATAAATGCCAGAGCTCGCACGGTAATATCAAATCCACTTGCTTTGCCTTTTTGATTGATCATCTCTTTAGACATATTATTAAGCAAATGAATGGTGGAAACCCGTACGGCTAAATATTCATTTGAGAGATTGGCAAGCGTTCTGGAGTTGTAGATATTATTGGCCATATATTCGTCCTGATCCATGCCAGGTAATGCTTGTTTCTCTCCACGGCTGATTGCCATAATCCGAAAGCTGAACATGCGTTCGGTTTCAATCAAATGCCCAATTACCTCTTTTAATGTCCACTTTCCCGGTGCATAAGCGTAAAATGCTTTATCGCCAGGCACAGTGTTGATTAAAGTATACAACTCGTGCATCTGGGAATTCAATATGTTGATGATATTTCCTTTTTCAACCAGTTCTACATAACCGGTGTAGAAGTTCACATATTCCGACGAAGTAGGATATTCATTGTCCCAAATTTCCATGATCAAATGCTTTTTCTAGTATTTAATGAAAACGCCCATAAAGAACAAAAGCCGACAAAAAATTATCGGCTTTTGAATTCGAAATAGAAGTAATACTCAATTAGTTAATTGAAACAGACTCCGTAGTAGTTTCAGAGACTTTATTTCCATCCGAGAAACTAACGGTCGAATGTGCATACGTTAAACCATTATTTGTTTGCCAGTTTGAGTAACGAGTTTCGTTAGTGGCGAATGCTCCCGTTTGAGGATTCAAATCGTTGGTTCTGGAAAGGAATGGAAGTCCGGTATCGGGATCAATTAAAAAAGTAACAGTGTTTTCACCATCAACTCTTAATACTCCATACTCTTTGCCTTCAACCTCTTCAGTGCCTAAATATTCGGCCATAAATTGATCTTTTTTAAGAGCAATGTTCAAATAGCTGTTTTTGATTTCATTAAACATCGGCTTGGTCATCATTGGTGGGAGTTGCTGTTCTTGTCCCATCATTTTCATAACACCGGAACCATTTTTAAGCTCCATTTCAATTTCGCCTTGCGGAGTGGTTAGGTTTGCCATCATGCTGATTTCATCATAGTTGATAACCGCATCGTTGCCTAAAGTCATGCTCCCCATCGGAGAATCTTGTATAGTTTGGGTTTTTACAGAAATGCTGGTGATCTCTGTTCCCGGTTCTACAATAGCATCTGCCATTTTATTCAACCACTCTTTGCCGGCAGCAGCGTCACCTGCAACTTTTTCTTCGCCGGTATCTGGTAATGGAATTTCAATATCGATTTCGTTCACAGTGCCATACTTTGATAGTTGATCACCGATTTCAGCTTTGTTACCTACAACTAAAATCTGAACCTGATCCGGTTGTAAATATTCCTTAGCTACGCGTTGAATATCGGCACTTGAAACCGTTTTAAGTTGTTCAACATACTCATCGAAATAATCATCAGGTAAGCCATTATACTCGTTGTTTAGGCGTTGATTCAAGATCTTATTCTTGCTGTCGTATCGAAAAATCAAAGAGTTCAACATTCGCTCTCTTGCTTCTTCAAGTTCTGCTTGTTGAACCGGTTCTACCTGAAGTTTTTCTACTTCGCTCAACATGGCATCGATGGCTTCTGCCGTAGTCGAGCTTTTGGTCATTACACCTACATAAAATACGCCGGGGTAATTGATGTTGCTTGAGTAACTGCCAAACACTGCATAAGCAAGTCCCAGATCTGATCGCACAGTTTGCATTAATCGACCGGAAAAACCACCACTCAGAATTTCGTTCATAAGTTGAAGCGCGGCATAATCAGGATTTTCACGAAGTCCACCGATATGTCCGGCAAAAATGTAGCTTTGATTTACATCCGGCTTGTCAACCAGGTTCACGGTTGATGGATAGTTGTAATCCACTTCCGGGTAGATAAGATTCGTTTCTGAACCCGGCTCGATGTTTCCGAAAGCTGCTTCTAATTTTCGCTTCATCTCGCGGGTATTGAAATCGCCGATAACGCCAATCATCATATTGTTACCGGTAAACGCTTGTTCGTGAAAATCAACGAGATCTTCACGGGTAATCGCGTCGATAGTAGCGTATTCAATTTGGCTGGTGTATGGATTGTTATCGCCATAAATCAACTTGAAAAACTCGCGATTAGCAATCTGAGCTTGCTCGTCATTTCTTCTCGAAATACCGGTTTTTAGCTGAGTTTTTGCCAGATCAATCTTGTCCTGTGGAAAAGCCGGGTTTCGAATTAAATCCACAAAAACGGGCACTAAATCGTCGAAATCTTCTTTAAGAACATTCATGCTAGCATTTGCCGAGCCCATGCCAATAGAAGTGCTGATAAATGCGGCTTTATCTTCCAGCAACAAGTTAAGTTCGTCGGCCGGGTAATTTTCAGATCCACCATTTCGCATAACTTGCCCTGTCATTCCTGCAAGTCCTGTTTTCTCGAGAGGTTCTAATAAGCTCCCGGTTTTTACCAAAACATTAACTCGAATTAGTGGTAGCTCTTTGTCTTCAACCAAATAGAAAGTGATGCCATTATCGAGGGCGAACTCTTCTACTTTTGTTTTTTCAAACTCGTTCAATTCCGGGAATTTAATCTCGTCGTAACGCTTTTGTGCTAGCGCCGAAACCGAGATTAAAATCATACATACTGTTAATAGTGTGCGTTTCATAGTCATAACTTTATAATTAAAATCTTGGATAAATCAGGAGTCAACTTTCTCGTTGCGAGCAACGGTTCGGCTTTTTTTAGTTAGATATTTTTTTGCAACGCGTTGCAGATCCTCGAGGGTAACGGCATCGTATCGCTCTAGGCGATTAAAAACATCTCTCCAGTCGCCACGCTCAACGTGTGTGTTTACAAAACCCATGGCTAAGCCGGTATTATTAGCTAGCCCACGAATGGTGTTGGCTCTTAAATTGGTTTTAACACGTTCCAGTTGTTCCGCTGTAATCGACCCTTCTTTAGCGGCTTCAAATTCGGCATAAATTGCTTGCTCTAAGGTATCTAGTTCCACACCTTGATTTGGCACACCAAGCGTAATAAATAACCCTGAATAACGAGTGCCCGGGATTCCGGCAATGTTTTGAACCTGTAGTGCTAGTTGTTCTTCTTCAACCAATTTTTTGTATAAAATGGATGTACGTCCTGAGCTTAAAACTCTACCTAATAAATCAAGCGCTTCGTAATCCGGGTGATTTCCCGATACTGTATGGTTGCCCATTACTAATATCGGTTGGGCACTTCCTTCTAATACAACCCGACGTTCTCCACGTTGCTCCGGCTCAATCGTAGTTACCGGAGGTGCAACTTTACCTTCTCCTCTGAAATTGCCGAAGTATTCTTCCGCAAATTTCTTCATTTGATCGGGGTCAACATCACCTGCAATACCAAAGGTGATGTTACTAGGCACGTAATAGGTTTCGTAAAACTCGTGTGCGTCTTCGATAGTAGTTGCTGTAATGTCGGAGTTCCAACCTACAATCGGGCGACCATAAGGATGAGCCGAATAAGCAACGGCAAGAAAATCCTCGATTAAGCGTCCCACAGGATTAGATTCGGTACGCATACGTCGCTCTTCGCGAACTACTTCTTTTTCTACGTAAAACTCACGGTAAGTAGGCTCCATAAATCGCGAAGACTCAAGGCTGAACCATAACTCAACTTTGTTTGATGGCAAGCTGTAGAAGTAATCCGTTTTATCCCAACTGGTACTGGCGTTCATCCCAACGCCACCATTTCGGTCGATTATTTTCGAAAACTCGTTATTTACAACATATTGTTTGGCTTCTTCTTGAAGTGCTTCAAACTCGGCCCATTTTGTGGCCATAAAAGCAGTATCCGGGTTTGGTTTGTATTTTTCATACAACCAAGCTTTGTACACGTCATCCATTTGGTCGATGACTTTCTTCTCTTCTTCCCAGTTGGTAGTTCCTACATAGTGATCGCCTTTAAAAGCAAGGTGTTCAAAAATGTGTGCAATTCCGGTATTGCCAACCGGCTCGTCGATTCCACCCACATTTACTTGAGTGTAGAAACTCACCACAGGAGCATCATGACGTTCAATGAT
Organism: Balneolaceae bacterium; assembly: GCA_017643365.1. Taxonomy (GTDB): domain Bacteria; phylum Bacteroidota; class Rhodothermia; order Balneolales; family Balneolaceae; genus HXMU1420-13. The sequence continues at coordinate 180,398 of JAEPNO010000008.1, forward strand.
TATAAAATGAAGCCCATTATCTAAAGTAAATTCAGTTACTTTCTTTTCGAATTCATCGAGAGACTGAGCATGTGCAGGTTTAGTTTGAAAGGCTACTATCAAAAGAAGGCAAAGTAGCTTACTGGCCAATATTCTCATGCGCTTTGGTAAGTTGTTTAATTGTTTTTGTTGATGTTAATATCCGAATTAATTAGCCCGAAGGAAACGCATTCAGAACTTAAATTTGGGACAAAATTCTTTAAGAGGAAGCCCATTTTTTGAGCTTCCTTCTTCGGTATCAGAACGAAAGAGTTCCATCTCATAATTAATGTGCTTCGGGTTATTATACCGAATTTGGAAATACACCTTTTTACCGCCGATCGTTCTTGAACAACGATTGATCTCTAGAATTGGGTCATGTTCATTCAAATTCAAATGTTTTGCAATTTCTGAAGTCGCCAGAGAAGCAGAAATGGAATATCGCCCGGCTTTTATGGGGATGTCATATTCGTCTTCAAGAATCTCGTATATGGTTCGATGCTCCAAATCTTGATCAAGCAGCAAATGGCCATAACTGATCGGTAGCCACGTTTTATCGAAAGCCACCGGTGTTTGGTTGGCATATCGAATTCGATCGAGACGCATTAATGCCTTTTCCGGCGGAATTTCTAGTATGGTGTTGATGCGTTCATCACCGTCAACTTTGCCATGCCATATTAGTTTAGAAGAACTTTTTAGCCCAGCCCGACGCATATCCTCGTTAAAATCGGTAAGCTGTACCAGGTTTGGTGTAGCAGGTTCATCCCGAACAAAAGCGCCCAGACCTTGTTTTTTATAAATCAAGCCATCGTTTTCGAGTGATTTTAACGCCTGCCGAACGGTAATTCTACTCACCTTAAAATAATCGCATAATCGTTTTTCGGATGGTAACTTGTCTCCGGCACTAAATTCTCCGGTGGAAATTTCGTTACGCAAGTGATCAGCTATTTGCTGATGTCGTGGAATGCTGGAATCAATCAAAATATTTTGGTGTTCTTCTTGTTATAACATGTTGTAACAAGTTAACACTTCTTCTTATCCTTGAGCAACAAAAAAAAATCAAACATCACACAAACAATGTTAGACTATTTATCACAACCTATGCCTTGGTACGTTGCAGGTCCGTTAATCGGGCTAACCCTGCCACTACTTTTGATTGTAGGAAACAAGACATTTGGAATTTCATCGAGCTTTCAGCACATGTGTGCTGCGGTGTTACCTAAAAAGTTTCCTTATTTCGATTACGACTGGAAAACCAAAGGAAAATGGCATTTACAACTTTCACTGGGAATAATTCTTGGTGGCGTGTTGGCCTCATTTTTTACGCCCAAAGGCTACACCATTCAATTAGCCGAAAGCACCGTTACTCACTTACGAGAACTCGGTATCACAAACTTCAGTGGATATGTTCCGGCTGAGTTATTCAACTGGGAAGTACTTGGCACCGCGCCGGGATTAATCATGCTGGTACTGGGCGGCTTATTAATTGGATTTGGTACACGATATGCCTCGGGGTGTACATCAGGCCATGCTATTACAGGATTGGCTACGCTACAAAAAGCCTCACTGATTGCAGTAATCGGGTTTTTCATAGGCGGAATCATCAGTACCTATTTCCTTTTACCAATCATTTTAAACTAAGAGAAACATGAGATTTATAGCAGCAGGAATCATATTTGGATTTATTCTGATCAAATCAGAAGTAGTATCGTGGTTTCGTATTCAGGAAATGTTTTTGTTCGATGCGTTTCACATGTACGGCGTAATTGGATCAGCCATTTTGGTTGGTCTTATCGGAACGCAGATCATCAAAAGATGGGATATCAAAGACATCGAGGGCAACGAAATTTCGATTAAACCTAAGGATAATACCCTAACAACCCGTTATATTATTGGTGGAACATTATTTGGCCTAGGTTGGGCGATTGTTGGAGCCTGCCCGGGACCGTTGTACGCCTTAATCGGAACAGGTTATTTGATTTTTATTGTGCCTTTGTTAGCGGCAATTGCCGGGGCAGGGGTTTATGGAGTATTGCAAAGCAAACTCCCTCACTAATTTTTATAATTTACTAGGATAAGAAGATGTTTTTTGAACAAATATTTGAAGAGAAGTTAGCGCAATATGCATACGTAATTGGTTGCCAGCGAAATGGACAAGCCATCGTGGTTGATCCGATGCGAGATATCGAACGCTACGAAAAACTAGCTACAAAACATGGATTGAAAATTGTAGCTGTTGCTGAAACACATATCCACGCCGATTATTTGTCTGGAGTAAGAGAATTCGCTGAAAAAGGTGCCAAAGTGTATGTATCTGACGAAGGCGATGCCGATTGGAAATATGAGTACATCATTAATAGCGATTACGATTACCAGCTACTGAAAGATGGCGATGAATTCAACATCGGAAACATCAAGTTTACTACAGTGTACAGCCCCGGGCATACCCCTGAGCACGTTAGCTATTTAGTTACGGATGGTGCTTCAACCGATCAGCCCATGGGGATTCTTTCCGGCGACTTCGTATTTGTTGGGGATGTAGGCCGACCCGATTTGCTGGAAACAGCTGCCGGTCAAGCCGGTGCAATGGAAGGCTCCGCAAAAGTGATGTACAAAAGTCTGGAGAAGTTTAAAGCTTTACCGGAATATTTACAGCTTTGGCCCGGACATGGAGCCGGTTCTGCATGTGGAAAAGCACTTGGAGCCGTACCGAAATCAACGGTTGGTTATGAGCAGAAGTTTAATCAATCGATTGCATCTGCTATCAACGAAAAAAGTTTTGTTGATTTTATTTTAGATGGTCAGCCTGAACCACCACTCTATTTTGCTCGCATGAAGCGTGACAATAAACTTGGCCCAAGAGTTCTGGGTGAGTTACCTAAACCAAAGTACATGCCAATATCAGAGATTGTTGATGCTACAAGTGGCGATGATGCAGTTGTGATCGATACCCGAAATCGCACCGAGTATATGTCGGGACATTTGAAAGGATCCATTCTGGCTATCATGAACAAAACCTTCAATACCATTGCGGGTTCGTATGTAACCGACGAGCAGGATATCTATCTAATCATCGATGAGTCGAAAGTTGATGAAGCAGTGGTTGATTTGATCAGAATTGGGCTGGATAATATCAAAGGATTTGCTACACCTGCCGATTTAATCAACAGCGGTGTTGAACTGGAATCAACAGAAACGGTAAATTTCGATCAGGTTGATGAACTACTTCAAAAAGGTGGTTATACCTTGTTGGACGTTCGTAAGAAAACCGAATATGACGAAGGTCACGGCGAAGGAGCTTTAAATATTGCGCATACTCGCTTACTAGATCGAATGGATGAAGTGCCAACCGATCAACCTGTGATCGTGCACTGTAAATCAGGAGCAAGGGCTTCTGCAGCGAGTTCACTACTCGAAAGAAAAGGTCATACTGTATATTATGTAGATGACTTGGTGGAGCCTTGGTTAGAGCGTACCAACCGATTGGTACAGGCATAATATGTTTTGGGCTCTTTTGGGTGCTCTTTTAATCGGAATTTCACTGGGGCTGCTTGGCTCCGGTGGTTCCATTTTAACGGTACCTGTACTCGTTTATCTAGTAGGAGAACCGGAAAAAGTAGCTATCGCAGAATCGCTCGGAATCGTTGCTGCAATCAGCATGGTTGGCATGATTCCCTATGCAGTTCGCAAAGAAGTTGACTGGAAAAGTGTCATCTATTTTGGGATACCCGGTATGGCTGGAACTTATGGTGGCGCGGCTTTATCCAGCTATCTAAGTGGAACAACTCAGTTACTGATCTTTGCCGTTGTGATGATTCTCGCAGCCGGAATGATGATCAAAAATGGAGGGGCAGCCGATCCAGAGAAAAAGTTCAATGTTTCTAAGTATGTGTTGATTGCTGAAGGCCTTGTTGTTGGCGTGATTACCGGTTTAGTAGGCGTTGGTGGCGGTTTTTTAATAATCCCCGCTCTTGTACTCGTGGCCGGACTTGATATGAGAGTTGCCGTTGGAACAAGTCTTTTTATTATCGCTGCAAAGAGCAGTTTGGGCTTTTATAAATACCTCGACGTACTTAAGTCGGAAAGTCTGGACGTAAATTGGGAGCTTCTCGGGATCTTTACCGTGGTTGGAATCATCGGTAGTTTTGTTGGCGGAAGAGTTGGGCGCTACGTCCCTCAAAAAACCCTGAAAAAAGGCTTCGGCTATTTTCTGGTGGTGATGGGAGTCTATATTCTAGGATCGAATATTTTGTGATTCCGTGTTTTTGTGGCAATAAAACAATATTACCCAGAAACCAGAAACCAGAAACCAGAAACCAGATTTTAATTTCCACGACTGCCAATCCAATACAGCCCACTACCAACAACAATAAACAAAACCGTCATCCAGATGTTGGTAAAGCTGACTTGAAACATCAGCCAGACGCAAGCAAGAATTCCGAGAATCGGGATGAGATAACCGCCTTTCAACACAAAGCTATTTTCGGATTTAAACTTTGATCGGAGTTTGGGGATAGCCGCACACGTAATGATATAAAGAAACAAACGTGATAATACCGTCATAGCTGCAAGCACGGTGAAAGAACTCATCGCGGCGCCAACAAAGGCAATCCCACCAAAAAAGAGAACCGAATTTGAAGGAGTAAGTAGTTTGGGATGAACCTTACCAAACCAGCCGGGTAGCGATTTATCCAAAGCCAGAGCATAGGTTAGTCGTGGTGATGAAAACATATTACTCATCAAATTAGCTGTTACGGAAGTCACAATTCCGATCATCAGAATAATGGCTCCAAATTCTCCAAAAAGAGCAGATGAAGCATCCAATAACGGTGATTCAGAAGAAGCCAAATCGGGAACAGCAGCTTCGGCAACCAGTTGAATCAGCATATATAAAATCACGATGGAGACTAAGCCTAGAATCAACGCTTTCGGCATGTCCTTTTCGGGATTTTTAGTCTCACCGGCAGGAACGACTCCGCCTTCAAATCCCACAAATGCATAGATAAGCAAAAGAGTGGCAGCGCCCAGATTAGTAAAAGAAGGAGCGGTTTGTGCAAAACTTGGAACTACTTCTGATCCCAACATCACCAAACCACCAAAGACCAGCAGGATCAAAACCGAGAATTTGATCACCGTAAAAACTGCCAACGATCGAATGGATTCTACCGAGCCGAGTACATTCACGAAAGTGAGTCCACCACAAACCAAGGCCAGGGCAATTAAACGACCAATTCCCTCACCTGCGGGAGCAAAAAAGTAACCAATGCTTTCTACCAAAAGAACGGAGTTGGCCGAGAAGGAAATGAGTCGGGCCATGTAGTACAGCCACCCACTTTGGAAACCAATGAACGAACCAAAAGCTTCGGTTCCATATCGCACAGGACCGCCTGTTCCACGAAAATAAGAGCCAGCTTCGGCAAAACTGAGGATTACGGGGAGTATCAATAAAGCGCAAATGGCATACACCCACACGCTGTAATCGCCGGCAAGTGCTGAAGCTCCGCTTGGTAATCCGAAAATCCCCGCTCCAATTAAGCCATTTACAACCAACAGCCAAATTCCCCACATGCCTAGTTGACGTGGTAATTTCTCGTTTTGAAAAGAAGTAGATTGATTTTGCATGGGCAGAATGTAGAAGATTTTGAGAACAGATGAACAAATGAACAATTGAACAGTTGAACAGTTGAACTTCGAATATTCGAACTCAAATAACCAATAACCATTAACCAAAACCCAAGTGGTCACAAAATTTTACTATTGTGAGTGCGGATGTCAGTTATTTTCGAGTACAAAATCTAAGCTAACCATTCAGGTATGAATACATCTCGATCGATCAGTATTGTCTTTCTTTTGTTTTTCTTGCTGATGAACAGCCAAGAACTGTATGCATTTCAAAGCTATGGTTCGGTTGAGAAGAGCATTCAATCGGTGAAGCTTAGTAACAGCGAGCAGCTTGATTTCAGATTCGACGGGCAGTTAAATGAATCGTTTTGGCAGAGCATTCCTGCAGCAACCGGCTTTCGGCAGCAAGCGCCCATAGAGGGTGATCCGGCGACGGAAAAAACGGAAGTCCGTATCGCTTACGATGATAAAAACTTATACATCGGTGTGATTTTGTTCGACACCGAGCCCGATCAAATTAAAGCGTTTCAGAAACGAAGAGATCAACGTATTACGGCAGACGAACGCTTTGTGTGGATTTTCGACACCTTCAACGATCAACGGAATGCTTATTTCATGGAGATCAACCCAAACGGGATGCGAACGGATGGATTGGTGAGTACCGGTCAGGGCGGAGGGATCAATCTGAGTTGGGATGGAATCTGGGATGCGAGAACTTATATTGGAGAATTTGGCTGGTCGGCAGAGATTAAAATCCCTTTCAGTTCGCTAAATTTTGATGAAAACAGCTCGCAATGGGGCGTGAACTTTATGCGTGTTATCCGCAGAAAAAATGAAACCGCACTTTGGACCGGGTTTCGACGAAATCAAGGGCTTGCGCGACCACAAAATGCCGGAGTGCTCACCGGTTTGGAAGATGTTTCACAAGGCTTGGGTTTGGAAGTGGTGCCCTTTGGGATTTTGAGTGCAAACAAAGAAGTCGTAGAAACGAGTTCATCCACCGAAATTAGCCCGGATGCCGGGGTAGACATCAATTATAGTATTACGCCGAGTTTAAAAGCGTCGCTTACTTTTAACACCGATTTTGCCGAAGCAGAAGTAGATCAGCGACAAGTAAACTTATCTCGATTTGCGATCGCCTTTCCCGAGCAACGCGATTTCTTTCTGGAGGGAGCGAATATTTATTCATTTGCGCCAAGCAGTGGAATCGATCCATACTTCAGTCGCAGAATAGGTTTGAATGAAGGAAATCCGATTCCGATCACTTTTGGCGCTCGTTTGTTGGGAAATGTCGGAAAAAATAACCTGGCACTCTTACAGGCTCGAACAAGAGAAAGTGGTACAAATAGCGCTGAGAATTTTACAGTCGCTCGAGTAAAACGAAATATTGGAACGGAAAGCACGATTGGATTTATCTACACACGAAGGTCCGAAGATGTATTATTCTTAGGAGAAAATGATTTTTCTGAAGGGTTACAAACATTTGGTTCAGATTTAGAGCTTGCTACCTCTTCCTTTTTAGGGGATAAAAACCTTCAATTTCAGGCATTTTTTGTATTTCACAATGCCAATTCAGCTTTAAATGAATCATCTGATTTTTTGGATCGTTCTTCACGCGGATTACGCCTGAATTTTCCGAATCGTCCATGGTTTGGGCATGTTTCTTACCGTGAGTTTGGGGATGCGTTTGATCCGGCGGTTGGGTTCGCACGACGTGTTGGCTTCCGGCGATTGCAACCCTCAATAGGATTTGCTCCACAGTTTTCTAACAGCGATGTAATCGAACAAGTGGAGTGGGGAATTCGCTTTGAACATTTGATGGATTTAGACTTCACTTTACTCACTCAGGATTTAGTGTTTACCCTTGGCGAAGTGCAATTTTCATCCGGAGAACAAATATCCGTAGATGTTGCTCGAAATTATGAGCTATTGGAAGTGCCTTTCGATATTCTACGTGATGGTACGATCATCATACCTGCCGGAGATTATGCAAATTGGGTTACTGAAGTTGGCATTGAAACCGCAGAATTCAGAAAACTTTCCGGAGAATTAGAAGTTGAGTATGGCGGGTATTGGTCGGGCACTTATACTGAGATCGAGGCCGGTATGCGATTGCGACCTGTTCCGGGAATTGAGCTTACTCCAAGTTTCGAACGAAGTATGATTCGACTTCCGGAAGGCGATTTCAATACGAATTTATTTCTGTTCGAAGGAATCTGGGACCTTTCCACAGAGCTGTTTCTGACACTAAATGTTCAGTATGATAATTTAAGCGAAGAAATCGGACTGAATAACCGACTCCGTTGGATCATCACCCCCGGCTCCGATTTATTCTTGGTTTATAATCACAATTGGGAAGAAAACCCGCTTGGTCGCTACGAAACCATCAATCAGGCCGGTGTGGTAAAAGTGAGTTATACATTTCGGTTTTAAACCGAATACAGCTTAATAGGTAAATAAGCCTGAAAATGATCGAAATCTTTGTCGGTAGTAAAAATTTCCCAATCGTTATTTGCTGCGATTGCACAAATGAGGAAATCAGTGTTAGAACCCTGAATACCTTTCTTTCTACATAGATTGAAGAACTTTGCTGCAAGTTCGAAATCATTGGTTTGAATCGGGTAATCAGGAAAGGCGGCAAGTCGCTCTTTTAAAAGTTCAAATTGATGAGATTCTTTAATTCCCGAAAGTAATTCCTGTCGAATTGGTCCGATCATCTGAATGCGATAATCAGAAATTAGTTGTTCGAGAATCTTTTGATATTCAAGGTTTAATGAACTACTTCGGCGAAGAACCAAAGACCAAACACTTGTATCAACCAGTACTTTCAAGATCGCTTCCGTTCGGCTTTATAATCGTATTCGTCTTCGTAAACAATTGAGCCGAAAAGGCCACTGATCTCCATCTGCTTTCTACGCTGTATATATTCTTTCAATGCTTCGGTAACCACAGCCTTTTTAGTTTTGTGATTGCCAATGCGCTTGGCTTCGTTAATCAGGTTATCGTCGATGGCTAAATTAGTAGGCATGATTTTTATTGTAAAATTACACATAACTATGTGTAGAAAAAAATCGATGTCTTATCCTTTTAATTGATAATTGATAATTGATAATTGATAATGGGTTCATCTCTTTGGCAGAAGTAACTCACCCTCGATAGGTATATACTTTGCAGCCGCTTGAATAAGTGCGTTGGCAGTGAGTTTTTCAACGCCGTAGACTTCTACCTTTGCGCCACAATCATTTTGGATTTTATTAACCAGCAAAGCGAAATCACCGTCTCCGGATACCAGCACAACAATATCAGCATCTTTCGCATATTCCAATGCATCGATGGTGATACCCACATCCCAATCACCTTTTGCTGAGCCATCTGCACGTTGAATAAATGGCTTGAGCTTTACTTCGAAACCAATTGCACGCAAGATATTCTGAAACTGTTTTTGCTTCTCATCGCCGCGATCGGTGGTATAAGCAATGGCTTTGATGACCTCACGATTTGCCGTGCAATGTGCCCAAAAAGCGTTGTAGTCGAAGTTTTGACGATAAATTTGCCGGGTGGTGTAATACACATTTTGAACATCCACCAATACGACTACTTTTTGCATGTTATTTTGATTAATTGTGGAATGGCTTGTTAGTCGAACAACGATTTATAGTTTAAAACCGGAGAAATTTTGCCGAAAATGCCGAATGGTCAATATTTCGATAGAATTCTGAAACACCTCATAAATTACTCCATAATGTTTATGGACAACCATTTCCCGAATGTTCTGATTATGTAATTCGGGTAATATTCTGCCTACATCAGGATTCTCTTTAATATTTTGGACTTTCTCTTCGATTTGGTCAATAAGTGCTAAAGCGGCATCAGGATTATCTTTAGAAATGTATTCGAGAATTTCTCGCGTTTTAGATCTTGCAATGGGCGACCAAATTATTTTCATCTTTAAAATTCAGTTCTCAATTCACGAATAAATTCTTCATGACTTAACCCTTCGCCATTATTTAATTCTTTGCGAGCAGTAGAGAGTTCTTCCAATAACTGAATTTTATCCAGCATTTTTTGATAATCCTCCACATCTATCAATACTGCCGAACTTTTACCGTGTTGGGTAATAACAAGTGGTCTACGTTCAGATTTAACTTGTTCTATAAAGGCCGAAGCATTTGCTCGGAAATCGGAAAGCGATCGAATATCTTGATCCAGTTGAATATGAGACATGTGAAAAGAATTTATTTACCGTCCTGATTAATGTACTAAATTCAGTACAAAAAATTTAGATGGTATCGCAGTATTAGATTCAGTGGCTACATTATCAGTATTGAAGTTAACCGGTGGTTTCAGTTGTGTTAGGCTGCCAATAAGCATTAGAGTTATTGTTGCTTCTCAATAAGAATGGAAGCTGGAGCTTCCGGTATTCATTACGAACGTGGACGTTCGTAACGAGGGAAAGCCCGTAAAAATGTTTGGACGCCGGAAGCGTCAGTGAAGATCAAATAACCGACTTCGCCATTAGTAGGGTAAGACGACAAACGGCCTTAATGAATATCTCCAGAACGTAACATATACTGTGGGGAAACTATGTGCCCTTGACATTGTCCTTTTTAAAGATGTTATACCCACTACTTTCTAAGAGATAACTAAGCATTTCTTTCTAATCTTCTCCAGGTAGTTCAATCCAATTTCCCTTATGATAATACCAAATACTTGATCCTTTATTGTAAAATTGATCATTAATTCCTACATGATTCAATGGTGGTAATTCGGGACCATCATCATAATAAAAATATAATTTACGGATCATGGAAGTATCTGCAATCTCTAGATTTCGTGAAAAAGCATATATTTTAGGCTTCATTCCCATGCTCTGCAAGAATAAATCATCTTTTTCACTGGCAAAGGATTTTACAGAATCTGTCCGGTCGTTCTGATATACAAGTATTGAGGAAGTTCCATTTATCGAGCACAGTACGGCCCAGTCTGTCTGTTTTGCATTATAAAAATGTCCATGTATAACATTAGAACCCATTTCTTGAAAAAGTTGCGGTACGGTGCATTCACGTTTTTTAAGATCTTCTCGTATCATCACCGGAAGCTGAGTAAAAGCATCAGGTGATAATCGTACTATTGAACTGTTTAGACTATCAATATCAGACTGGGCATATAGTGTAAATGCTGAAATAAATGAAATGAAAAAAATAAGGACTTGTCTAAAAATAATGTACTTCATCTTCTGTCCACAGGTTTCAATAGGAATGCCACTTAAGAGGGTATAACGACCCTGCGTTTAAGTGGCACAGGATCTGTTTTGGTTTAGTTAAAAGCTATAAAGAGTGGATCCACAAGGGGAATCGCATGTTATACCTTGTTTTAATTTGAGGTTTTTTTGCTATCATTGAAAATGGAATCCAGTATGTCGGCAGCCTTAAAGGTTATTTTGGTATTTACCCAAAAAACAAGAATTACGAAACAAGCAGATATTGGGTAAATGGTTAAAGCAAACCATAAATCATTTTTTAAAAACTCAAATCTATCTAATACCATACCAGGATCAATATTTTGTTCCATATAATTTATAACTAAGAATAACTGAATGGCGGGGAATACAAAGCCCCCAACTATACCAAGCAGATAGCCGAAACTAGTCTGAATTATTTTTTTTGATCTTGATTGCAAATTGAAAGCTATGACATATTATCGAGCGAACAAGATAGTACTATCAACAAAAAGATCATTAGTATGAAGGCAATCATTTGGTGTAGCTACATGAATACTGAGATCACTTCTCCCGCCTCCTTCGACATGCTCAGGAAACGGCGGGATCGTGAATGGGTCGTTCGGAACTAGAATAAATCCGGCCTTAGAGCAATGATCGGGCACAGAGAGTGTAGAGATAGCGGCCGATGAACATCGGTAAATGAATTCACACCGGCTCGGGCAGTATGTTTGAGATGAAAGTGATGGACCATTGAATTCATTTAGCTAGCTCGGAAGGAACGCCGATCGGTGCTCGTAGCCGGGAGCTTTTCGTTCTTTTGGCGGCCCAAAAGGACAAAGAGAAAACCCCAATGTAACTGAAACAACCAAGAAAGAATGGAAGCTGGAGCCTGCCTTTGCCGGCATACAGGCTTACGGTAAGCATTACGAATGTTGACGTTCGTAACGAGTGAAAAGGTAGCTTTTAGCGGAATATTGAATCAAGAATCAAAAATCATTTCTCATCCTTAAATCGCAGGGTTAAAACCCTTGCTTGTTTATGTTCGAGGTTAAAGCACGTTCAAAATCAAGCTAATCCAATAATCCCTTAAATCACGGTATAATGATAGGACGTGAGTTAGGCCGACACTTCGCTTTCACTCAGTGTGACTTTAATGTTGAGCTAGTTATTAGTTGGCCTAATAAAAAGTAAGCTGCACACTAAATTCAAGTATCTCCCTTCTATGCTTGAATGTTGCTTATTCCTTGTTGAATATTGGTTATTGAAATTCTGAGATCACGTCGTCGAGAATATTCGGAACAATTAATCAACCACGCCTCCTCGTGATAGCGGGTAATCAGCATTCCAGAAAGCATTAGAATTATTGATGATGAAAGGCGAGATGAAAAGAGCGACCGCCGGATGGCGGGAGATAAATTCGCACCGGTCATATTCTTGTAAAATTCATCGGAAGAACAAGGACCATCGAATTTATCCAGCGAATGCAATCGAGGCGCATCAATAATTCGTAGCTTGACCTTTTGTGTACTTTTGGGTCAAGCCAAAAGTACGAAAAGAAAAACCCAGCGTAGTTGAAACTACCAAGAAAGAATGGAAGCTGGAGCATCAGGTAAGCATTATGAACGAGGACGTTCGTAACAAGGGAAACTAGCACATTCAAAAAAGAACAAAGTAAGTCATATTTGTTTCAATCGACGAGCTCGATCTTAAGCCTTTTTCCAAAGGTATTCGCGTACTTTTCTAAGGTTGATAGGCGAATATCTTCCGCATGGTTTTCTATTCTGGAAACAGCGGTTTTTTTAGTATTAAGTTGTTCTGCTACTTCGCTTTGTGTAAGCCCTGCTTTTTCTCTTGCTTGCTTCAAAAGTACGCCGATTTTAAAATTCCTAAAGCCTACCTCATATCTATCTGCAAACTCAGGGTCATTTTTCTTTCTTTCACTGATATAAGCTTGAAGGTCACTCATGATGATTCTCCTTTTTGAAACAAATAATCAGCCTTTCGTTTTTCAGCTAATTCAATTTCTTTTTTTGGTGTTATCTGTGATTTTTTTGAAAAGCCGTTAGTTAGAACAACAAACTCTTCATTATCTAAAAAACCAAGTATTCGATAACTATTTGAACCAACACGCGCCCGAATTTCCCAGAGATCGTCGGTACTTTTGAGTTTCTTGAAATACTGAACTGGAACTTGTTTCATCTGCTCGACCAATTCTAGCACCCAAAGAACTTTTTGTGCATGTTTAGAACTTAGGGAATCCAGAAATTCCTTTGCTGGTATTTTTCCGGATTGAGTCTTGTAGAACTTGATTTCTCTCACATTAGAAAGTTAACAATTATGTTAACTTAATCAAGTATGAATATTTGGGTTCTGAGTAATTGTCAAATTACTAATTGAAAATATTTTTAGTGTCTATGGTGTATAAACGGATCCTAAATTTATCGTCAATAGCTTGCAAATATGGTGTAATTCGTGAGATTTTACTATTAATACTCAGTGCAAAAAAATGATCTTTGTTAACCTCTAATATTAGTAATGGAATATGTTGCTCAGTTTCGGAGATGATTAATGTTTCAAACTTAGTAAAAACATTCATGTTTTTTGGAATATCTAAGTCCAGATGATTTGCGGTAACTTCTAAACTGGGCAATTCTGTTGTAATGGCATTTTCTGATGTTAACGTATATACGTTTTCTTTAGAACCATCATCTTTAATTTCATAAATAATCATTGGTGCATATGGAACATCACCAACACCTTCAATCATAAAAATATAATATCCCTCTCCAGGCGATAAGATGAGATTAAAAATACTATTAATATGATTTGCTTTTTTAGGTTGGCTATTAATTTTTAAGTTTGGATCGTTTAAATCAGGAATTGTTGAAAAAGTAAAAAAATAGAAAGTTCTAGGTATATCAGTTGGTCCATAATCAATTCTTAAAGAGCGCTTTTGAGTTGTATCACTTTCGTTCTTAATGATTAGATTTTTAGAAATTGATAATGGGTCAGACCAATTTGAATCAAATGTTGTAGAATCAATCAATTGCGGATAATCTAAAGCAAATAATACTTGGATTTCAAAATCAGGTATTTTAGTATTTTGACTATCACAAGATGATAACAGAAATACTAACTGAATTAATATGTAGATGTTCAGCCGGTTCATGTATTGGATGATAATTCGTTTCCTACACTGCCTCAAACCGAAAACAATCCACGGTGTGGTCGTTCACTAATCCGCAAGCTTGCATATGGGCGTACATAATAGTACTGCCCACGAATTTGAATCCTCGTTTTTTTAGATCTTTACTTAAGGCATCCGATTCGGGCGAAGTTGCCGGGATGTCACTCATGCTTTTCCGGTGATTAACGATGGTTTTCCCATCCACAAAATCCCAGATATAGGCATCGAAACTGCCGAATTCTTGCTGGACTTCCAGAAATCGTTGGGCGTTTGAAACTGCACTTCGCACTTTAAGCTTATTTCGGATGATCCCCTCAAATTGCAGCAATTCCTGAATTTTGGCTTCATCAAACTTGGCTACTTTTTCGGGATCGAAATTGGCGAAGGCAGTTCGGTATCCTTCACGTCGTTTAAGAATAGTCGACCAACTCAATCCCGCCTGAGCTCCTTCCAAAATCAGAAATTCGAAATGTTTTCGATCATCATGAACAGGAACTCCCCATTCCTCATCGTGGTAGCGGATGTACTCCTCAAAAGTATCCTCCGCCCATTCGCAGCGTGTTAAATTATCATTCATGTTCGTTTATTTTTGTTGGGACAATGCATGATTTGTTCTTACTGCATGCTAGCTAAGATTCTAACAGCCGTTAAGAATCTACAAAAGCGAAAATCAATCCCCTAATGAATGGGATGGTGAGTCGGGGTCAAAACAAATTCTGCAAAAGGCGGTGACCAATTATTGAATGTGCATTTGCGTGAGTCATCAGGATAGCACATCCTTAATTGATAATTGATAATTGATAATTGATAAGGGTCTAGGGAAGCACAGCATGTTATAATTATAAGTAACATATTGCTGCCCAATGATTAACAGGTATTA
>JAEPNO010000009.1 GCA_017643365.1 Balneolaceae bacterium
CATCTAATGGGGATTCTTCACTTTTTTTCTTAGTCATGTGTCTATAGTAATTATGACACACTTAAATAAACAGTCTCGGTGCCAATACTATTAAACCTTCCCCGCCAGCTCCACAAACACATCCATGGCTTTCGGGTTGCGACTGGCATCGCGGTTCATGTGTTTGCTCACATCGAGGCCCATGAGTGCCTTTTTTACCGGCACTTCCATTTTCTTGCCACTTAGCGTATACGGGATTTCATCCACCGAAAGTATCACATCGGGTACATGTCGCGGCGAGCATTCTTCTTTGAGTTGCTCTTTGATCGTCTCGAACAACTGCATCTTGTTTTCATCAGTATCAATCACCACAAAAAGCGGCATGATGTCCGAGCCGTCTTTCTTTTCGAGGTTTACAATCAACGAATCCTGCACGCCGGGAATGCGATCCAGCACCGAATAAATCTCAGCCGTTCCAATTCGAATTCCTTTCCGGTTGAGGGTAGCATCAGAGCGACCAAAAATCTGTAAACTGCCGTCTTCGTCGATTTGAATCCAATCTCCATGACACCATTTCCCATCGAATTTTTCGAAATACGAACTTTTGTATCTCGCATGATCTTCATCACCCCAAAAGTAAATCGGCATAGAAGGCATCGGATTAGAAATCACCATTTCACCGAGTGAAGCCACCACCTGATTTCCGTCTTCGTCCACACTTTTAAGATCACAACCGAGTGCTCGCCCTTGAATTTTACCGCGACGAACAGGCTTGTCGGGAATTCCACCCACAAAAGCCGTACACACATCGGTGCCACCGCTCATGCTGCACAACCACACGTCTTTTTTAACCTGATCGTACACCCAATCGAAGGCCTCGGGTGGAAGGGGTGCTCCGGTTGAGCCAATCGAACGAAGTGCTGAAAGATCGAAATCTTTACCCGGAGTGAGTTCCTTTTTCATGCAGGCAATCAAATACGGAGCGCTTGTTCCAAAATGATGAATCGGGAGTTCTTCGGTCAGTTTCCAAAGTGCGTTTAGGTCAGGGCTTCCCGGACTCCCATCAAACAGTACAGGAACGGCGCCGGCCAACATCGAAGCTTGCAGAAAATTCCACATCATCCAGCCGGTGGTGGTGAACCAGAAAAAGTGCTCACCGGCCTTCATATCGTTATGGAAATGCATGTATTTAAGATGCTCGAGTAACACACCGCCGTGCGAATGGGTGATCGCTTTCGGTTTGCCGGTGGTGCCCGAAGAATACAACACCCAAATCGGATGGTTAAAATCGACGGCTTCGAAAGTGATTTCGGACGCACTTGTAGCGATCATCTCATCCCAAATCGTAGCGCCTTCAAGCGTTGCATCAGCGTTTAAGGTGGGGATAAGAACCACAGCGTTGATGGATGAAATCGCATCGGCAATTTGCTTGGCTTCTTCCAAACGATTGATGCGTTTTCCGCCATATTGATATCCATCGCAGGTAAAAAAGAGCTTGGGCTCGATCTGCGAAAATCGGTCGATTACTGTGTTGATGCCAAAATCGGGCGAACAACAACTCCAAACCGCTCCCAATGAATTCACCGCCAGAAAACAGGCGATCGTCTCCGGCGTGTTGGGCAAATATCCCGCAACCCGATCTCCTTTTTGGATGCCCTTTGATCGTAAAAATTCCTGAATTGAAGCAACCTGAGCTTCCAATTCCTTCCAGCTTAGCGCTCGTTGATCACACGCTTCATTTGCAAAAATCAGTGCCGGACGATCCTCCGATTTCATCCTAAAAATATGCTCGGCGTAGTTGAGCGTTGCGCCGGTAAACCACCTGGCTCCGGGCATGGACTGAGTGTCGATCACTTGCTCGTAGTCAGAATGGGAAATCACCTCAAAATATTTCCACAACGATTCCCAGAAATCCTCAAAATGATCGTTCGACCAGCGCCAAAACTCTTCGTAGTTCTTAAACCGTAGATCGAATTCCTCTTCCAACCAGCGCTCGTACTTTTTCAGTCCGCTATTTTGCACAAACTCGTTGCTTGGATTCCAAAGAATATCAGCGTGATCAGCCATGGTAGGTGCACAAAATGGTTAAAGCTTTTTCGGTGTTTCCGCCTTCAATTTCGATTTTTGCCAGGCGATGGATTTCATCTCGAAGTTCGTAGCCTTCAAACTGTTTGTAAGCCGCGGCAACGGTTTGGAATTGCTTGGCTTCGGTAATGTCTTCTTCGGATGGAAGCTGCTCGATATTTCCTAGCCGACCCAAATTATTGGCCGAAAGCACGGTGCTTTCCTGCACGTGTTTTGGAAGATGATCCACGCCGATGCCTTTGGTTTGCAGCGGTTTTGGTATTTCGAACAGGGCATCTACATTCGCTCGCGAATACCAATTCGCGCCTAATCGACCAACTAAATCGAGTTTAGTGTTATCAAGTTTGCCGTTTTCATCCAAAAAATCGGTGTTTAGATGGATTCGTTGAATACGTGCAATCACCAGATTTCCGGCTCCGCCTTCGGTTCCAAGTTCTATCACCTGATCAACCGTACATTCAAAAGAAACCGGACTTTCTTTCACTCTTGGCGGTTTAATTTTTTCGGATGGAATCTCCGTAAAACCGGCCTTCACAAATTCGTTTACACCTTTTTCGTACTCGGTGCTCGCCAGCGACATCTGCTCCACCATCGGGTAATTCACTATATTGATGCACACTTCCGGCACTTCTTTGATGTTTTCGTAAGTGTGTTTCGTGGTGTTATCCCGGCCGCGACGTGCAGGGGAGAAAATCAGAATCGGCGGGTTGTTCGAAAACACATTGAAAAAGCTGAACGGACTCAAATTGATGTTTCCGGCATTGTCGATGGTGCTGGCAAAACAAATCGGGCGAGGCCCAACCGCCGACGTTAGAATGCCTTGCCGTTCCGGGATGGAAATATCGTATGGATCGAAGGATTTGATGTTCATTTCGCCGGTAATAATTTTGATCGGACTTCACCGAAGCCAACCCGCGTTCCATCTTTTTCGCAATGACCTTTCATGGTTACAGTGTCGCCATCGTTCAGGAATTTGCGTTCGCTGCCATCGTTTAAATTCACCGGGTTTTTCCCTGCCCAGGAAAGCTCCAACATTGAACCATACGAATCCGGTGATTTGCCCGAAATCGTCCCTGACGCCATCATATCACCAATATTTACGTTGCAACCGTTCACGGTATGATGCGCCAATTGCTGCGCCATGTTCCAGTACATGTACTTGAAATTCGAATTCGAAACCACTGTCGGCTCGCTGCCATCCGGTTCAATTTCTACGGTCAGATTTAGATCGAAATTCAACGCCCCGTCTGTTTTCAAATAATCGAGAACCGGAGGATCTTGTTCCGGTCCGGCCACTTTAAAAGGCTCAAGAGCTTCCATGGTTACCACCCACGGTGAAATAGAAGAAGCAAAGCTTTTACCTAAAAACGGTCCGAGCGGCACGTATTCCCATTTCTGTATATCTCGCGCCGACCAATCGTTGAAAAGCACCATCCCAAAAATATGATCCATTGCGTTTTCAGTAGTAATCTGATCGCCGAGCTCGGTTGGTTTCCCAACGATAAACGCCATCTCCAGTTCAAAATCCATGCGTTGTGATGGTCCGTAAACCGGATCTCCTTCCGGCGGTTTTGTTTGTCCTTTTGGGCGATGGATATCCACTCCGGAAACCACAATCGACGACGCACGTCCATGATAACCCACGGGCAAGTGCTTCCAATTTGGAAGCAGCGCATTTTCGGGATCACGAAACATTTTACCTACGTTGGTGGCATGCTCGATGCTGGAATAGAAATCAGTGTAATCGCCTACTTTTACCGGAAGATGCATTTGAACGTCATTCATTGGAATGAGTGCATCAGAATCTTTTAAAGGAGATGAATCATCGCACAAATGCTCCTGCAATCTAAGACGAACAGCGTTGGTTGTCGGCTTCCCCAAAGCGATGAAGTCATTTAGAAAGTCGTTTTCGAGCACATCGTTGGTAACATTTAGCCCATCAAAAGCACCTAGTTCTTGGGCAGCACCCAAATCGATCACATAATCTCCGATGGCCACGCCAACGTGTTTTGACCCCCCATTTTTTGAGAAAATTCCGAATGGAAGATTATGGATTGAAAAGTCAGAATCGGGAGAAATAGTAAGCCAGGTGTTCATTTGTGATATTTTAACGATTGGGCCGATTCATGAATCGGCCGTACGGTTTAATTATTTATAAATCTGTAGGAGCAATTCACGAATTGCACCTACGATTTGATTGTCAAATTTTAGTTGGTCGATTCACGAATCGATCGTACAGATCATTTATCCAGCCAGGATTGGTAATACACGCCGTCATCAATGCGCAGTGCACTTTCGGTGACTTGCAACGGCTTGAAGGTATCTACCATTACGGCGTATTCATCGGTTCCCTTTTTGCCGATGCTCGCTTCGTAGGCTCCCGGGTGCGGTCCGTGTGGGATGCCCGCCGGATGCAGCGAAATGTAGCCTTCTTCAACGTGATTTCGGCTCATGAAATCGCCTTCGGCATAGTAAATCACCTCATCCGAATCTATGTTCGAGTGATTGTATGGCGCCGGAATGGCCTTCGGGTGATAATCGTACAAACGAGGCACAAACGAGCAAACCACAAACGCGGAAGTCTCGAAAGTTTGATGCACCGGTGGCGGTTGATGAACCCGCCCTGTAATCGGCTCGAAATTATAAATCGAAAAGCCATATGGGAAATTGTATCCATCCCAACCAATCACATCAAACGGATGCGAAGCGTAAGTTAGTTGGTGAATCATCCCCTGCTTTTTAATCTTGATCAGGAATTCGCCTTTTTCGTCGTGGGTTTCCAATTCGGTCGGAAGCTTCAAATCACGTTCGCAGTACGGCGAGTGCTCCAGATATTGCCCAAACCAGTTTCGATAACGTTTGGGAGAGTAAATCGGCACGTTCGATTCGGTGATAAAATGCCGGTTGTTCTCATCGTTAAAGGAAATCTGATAAATCACCCCGCGTGGAATCAACAGGTAATCGCCGGGCACAAATTCGATGTTTCCGATAAAAGTTCGGAGGGTACCGCTTCCTTTGTGGATATAAATCAGCTCGTCGGCATCGGTGTTTTTGTAGAAATATTCCGTGAGCGATTTCTTCGGAGCTGCCAGATGCAGAGTCACATCGCTGTTGGTTAAAATCGCTTCGCGAGCATCCAGATAATCGTCTTTGGGAGCAACATCGAGCCCTTTCAGCATCATCGATTTCATGTTATTGCCCACGGCCACTTTCGGCGAAACGTCGATGGCAGACCCAACTTCTGCAACCATGGTTGGTCGGTGAATGTGGTACGAAAGCGTAGACATCCCATCGAAACCGATGGTGCCAAACAGTTGCTCGTAGTATAAATTTCCGTCCGGTTTGCGGAATTGCGTATGCCGCTTGGGCGGGATTTTTCCTAAGCGATGATAAATAGGCATGAGTCTCTTCTTTAAGTTGGTTAGGCAATGCTGAATTATATCGAATTCGAAGCATTAAGGCAGAAAAAAGTTGTTATAGCAACTAATTTTATCTCAGATATAATGATTGCAATTTTTTGATATAAAACTATCTTTAAGGACAATTGAATCAATACAATGAAAGAAATCATAGTAAAAGTTCCTGATGAGAAGCTTGGATTTGTTATCGAGTTGTTAGATCAGCTTGGTTTAGAAAACGATTTCGAGATTTCAGAAGCCCATAAAAAAATAGTGCTAGAAAGAATAGAGAGTTCGGTGGAAGAAGATTTAATCCCATGGGAAGAGGCTCGTAAAAAACTTCGTACAGAGAAGAAGTAAATGGCAAACTATCAATTAATTATTGATAGAAGGGCTATCGCTGAAATACAATCAGCCATCGATTATTACAATGAAGTTCAAAGTGGACTTGGCTTAGAGTTTGAAAATGAACTGAACGAGAAACTTACTTTTTTATCTGAACAACCATTTTTCCAAATACGATACAAAGACGTTAGGTGCTTACCTTTAATTCGGTTTCCTTTTATGGTGCACTATCAAGTTGACAATCCTCAAGAAAGAGTAATTGTTCGAGCAGTACTCAATACACGTCGTGATCCAAAATCTTGGTTGTAACTTCTCATTGCGAATTATCTATATTTGGGGAGTTTAAAAATTCACTCATGAGCTCAAAAGACAAACCTAAATTAGGTTCAATAAAACGTGGGGTTTCCGATATGTTTCGGACTTCCTATCGTACCCACATCGAACTAAGCGCCATTGCCGATAACAAATCGAACATCATGATATCCATTAACGGGATTATCATTTCGATCATCATTGCGTCCATCTCTCCAAAAATCGATTCCAATCCCTGGTTGCTAATCCCAACGGCAGTGTTGCTGCTCACCTGTTTGGGCTCGATGGTGTATGCGGTGTTGTCTGCTCGTCCGCGAGTGAGTAAAGAGCCGGTTACTTTAGACGACGTTCGGGCGAACAAAGCCAACATTCTCTTCTTCGGAAATTTCCACACGATGGCCCGCGCCGATTATGTGGAAGGCATGGAGGAGCTCATGCAAGATTCTACTCGACTTTACGACAACATGGCCCGCGACATCCACGGTCTTGGCGTGGTGCTTGCAAAAAAGTACACGTTACTCCGCATTTCCTACAACATTTTTATGCTTGGGCTGATTCTCTCGGTGTTCAGCTTTATCGGAGTGTTTGCGCTGGTGGTTTGATTGATATCCTTTACCAAGAGAGGGGCATGCTGATCCGCCGACTGGCGTAGAAGCATCTAAACGATTAAGTGGCTTGCTTCAATTTTATATAGGTGATTTGATCAACGTTGATAAAACTAGAAATATGTTTACTTCAATTGCACCTGTCATCTGTTTTGGTTCTTCGATTTCTCTTTACTCACTTTTGTGTGGACAAAAGTGACAAAAACCACCACCACTGATTTGCTCCGGGCCGAAATTAGCCGCATCAGACAAAACATCGATTGTCGCTACCCGCGACCGATGTATCGCTTTTCTGATGCTTTGCAAAATTTCATCAATCCCTGCTCAACTCAGAGTGTGGGATGTTTAGTAGCTAGTTACAAAGTTCTTTGCTCTAATTTTGATGGATATACAGAGCTTAATATCAGCTACAAAGTCATCCTAAAGATTCTTCTTCAGTATTCAGTTTTATCGGAGTGTTTGCGCTGGTGGTTTGATTGATATCCTTTACCAAGTGATGGGTTTAAACCCAATTATTGGTGAAATGCCTCATTCTTCCTTCTCAGTATTCTTATACGCCTCAGTAATCCGCTGATTCATTAATCGACGGTAGTTTTTGAATTCGTATTCGCTAACGGTGAATTCGGATTTGAACTCGCCATCGAAACATTGGATGAGCAATTTATTGGGGCGGTCGGCTTTTACTACAGTAACTTGCACCTTGCCGAGTTTGTAAGAATCTATGGGTTCCATGAAAATCTGATTTCATGAAAGATAGAGATTATTACTTACATCCCCATCCCGAATGGGATTTATCGCGAGCAGTTTTTCCGAATTTTGCAGGACGGTAAAACACCTTCACACCTTTGGAGGATAATTCTTTCGGATAGCCGGGAATGGTGCTGCAATCGAACGATTCGGCAGCTATGAAACCTTCTGTTTTAGATTGTTCCAAATACTGTTGATAAGGTTCGTACAATTCATCCACGTACTCCGAAACTAAGGTCAGATCGTACACCGAAATTGAAACCGGCGTGTACATAGTGGTTGAAAGTCGATCGAAAGATGTTGCTGCAATTTGTTCGGCAATCGTCAGAGGAGATTGGTTTGGATCAGCTTCGAGTTTAAGTACAGAATCCACATCTAAATAAGAAAGATGGAGCTCGGTCGGAGATGCAACCACGGCTTCCGTCTTGTCCGCGAGTTGGCGTATCATTGCAGGATTTCCATTATTGCAGCTGGATAACACCGTGAGTTTGATGCTTTCCCCAAACTTCGAAAGATCGTTCGAAAATTCACGCGCATTAAATGATGGACCGGACAACGAAGCATGATATACGGCCGAATCAGTTACGGGGATCTCATGCCCGAAATAGAAAAAATATTGATTTTTGTTGGTTTGTGCCTTGGCTTGATAAATCGCAGCTTCTTGATCGAAACCGGCATCGGTTGGTGAGTATTTGCCGTGATCAACCAGAATTCCGTTTTGGTAGTGATAATAGAAGCGATCTTTCTTGGGTAAAAGCCCTAAAATTCGATTTTCAGGTTCTTGATGAAAGATAAATACTTCACCTTTTGTGGCTTCTAAGGCAATATCGAAAGCATTTTGTAGAGCTTCTTGGTCGGCATATTTTTGATTTCCTTCTTCATGAAATACATAGTTGGCATCGCCATGAATCATGAAAATCAACGAGTACTCAGGGTTGCCTGATGGCGGAACTTCAGCAGTGATCGGCTTAACCGACGTACAAGCTGAAATTCCAGCTACGATCAGTAATAATAAAATGTGATATGAGTGTACTGATTTCATACAGGCAGTGCGTGTTGTTAATTACAGGAGTAAAAGAATAAGTACAATTAACAGCGCCGAGGTAAGGCTTAATGTTACCACGCGGTCGGCTTGCTCGATGTCTTGCTGCACAAAGTTTGCAAAGTTGTTAAGCTGATTGGCAGGCACTTGAGTAAAACCGGCATCGCCATTTAGCTCTGCTTTTTTGTCCATTAAATCTTTTTTGAATGCAGCTAATTGAGCTTTATCCTCAGCAGGAACGTTTTCTTTGTTTTCAACTTGTTCAATCGTCTCTACCAAATCAGTAAGGGAATTATTTAGTAGCGCTCTTTTTTCTTCTGCTGATTCCGTTTGTTCAACTTGTTGTACTACCTCGTTGATATGCTTCTTAAACGCAGTGTGTGGATCAGAAATTTGTGCAACGGCGGCAGTCGATAAAAACAAGCCGAGTACAAAAGTAAATAGTGTTAGTTTTTTCATTGTTAACCTCATTGTTAGTTTATGTTTGCTAACAATAATTACTTAAGAATGAGCTTCATGTTCCGTATTTTAACATTCTAAGAACTTTGAGCCACATCAGAACCCCGAATTATCCCCATAGAAAATTATGAATAAGAAACTGATTATTACGGCATTGATCGCTGTATTTATTGGCATCTATTTATTTAACGCGTTAAAATCTACGGCCCCTATCGAGATTGAAAACGCGCCGGACTGGATGACCTTAGCGGCTGCCCAAGAAGAAGCCAAAGAAACCGATAAGCTGATTTTGGTGGACGTGTACGAAGTGGGATGTAAATACTGCCGCGCTATGGAACGCGAAGTGTATCCCGATTCAACCGTGCGCGCCGTGTTGGATGCCGGGTATATTCCTGCAAAGGTTGATGGAAATTCGGAAGAGTTGATTTCTTTTAATGGCGAGCAAGTGATGTCGCGCGAGTGGGCCCAAAGTTATGGCGTGTATGTTTTCCCGGGCACGTTAATAATTGATGCCGAAGGAAACCTGATCCGATCAAAAACCGGTTTTATGAACGTAGACGAACTTCGCCGATTTTTATATTGATCTAATTTCTATGCAGCAAAATCAACAAGTAATTTTACTTATCCACTGCGAAGACCAGCCCGGTATCATCGCTGCGGTTACTGATTTTGTGCATCAGCATGGCGGTAACATCATCGATTTAGATCAACATACTGATACAGTTCGTAATAAATTCTACATGAGGATTTCGTGGGATGTGGAACATTTCGATCTGAACACCAACGAGATCGAGCAACGTTTTGCGAAGCTTCTTGCTGAACGATTTTCGATGAACTGGAAGTTTTATGTTACAGGAAAGCCGCAACGACTCGCGCTCTTCGTTTCCAAACAACTGCATTGCCTGTACGACATTCTCGGACGTTGGCAAACCAACGAATGGGACGTTGAAATTCCACTCATCATCAGTAATCATACTGAAGCAGAAGAAGTAGCGAGCAAATTCGATATTGCTTTTCATCACTTGCCCATCACCAAAGAAAACAAAGCAGAACAAGAAGCGGCTCAGCAGCAATTATTGGAACAACATTCCATCGATTTGGTGATTTTAGCACGCTACATGCAGATTCTTTCGGGCGATTTTATCGATGCATGGCGCAATCGTATCATCAACATTCATCATTCATTTTTACCTGCATTTCCGGGAGCCCGGCCGTATCATTCGGCATTCGAGCGAGGCGTAAAAATCATCGGAGCTACAAGCCATTACGTAACCGAAGATTTAGACGAGGGACCGATCATCGAACAAGACATTGTGCGTGTAACCCACCGCGATGACGTTGAGAGCCTGGTAAGAAAAGGACGCGATCTTGAAACGCTGGTGCTGTCGAGAGCGGTTTGGAAACACATACAGCACAAAACATTGGTAACCGACAACCGAACCATCATTTTTAACTAATCCATCATTATGAAATCACTAAGCACTTTTATCTTTTTGATTGTGAGTCTCTTTTTGCTGACTCCAATACACGCTCAAGAAAATTACAAAGCCGAATTGTATGTAGAAGGAATTGACGTTCCTTGGGGCATGGCATGGCTTCCCAATGGCGATATGCTGGTTACCGAACGATCCGGTTCGCTGTATTTGGTTAGAAATGGCGAAATAGTGTCTACCGTTGACAACCTGCCCGGCGATATTGACGCAAACGGCCAAGGTGGTTTTTTGGATGTGGATGTGCATCCGAATTATGACGAAAACGGATGGATTTACTTCTCGTATTCCTCTTCATCCGGCGAAGGCGATGGATCAAATACGGCAATTATCCGTGCAAAATTAGAGGGCACTGCGCTAACGGATATCGAAACGTTGTACAAGGCAACTCCCAACAGTAAGCGAGGTCAGCATTATGGTAGCCGCATCGAATTTGACCGAGACGGCTATTTATTCTTTACGATTGGGGATCGTGGAAATCGTGATGAATTACCTCAGGATATCACCAAAGACGGCGGGAAAGTGTATCGCATTCATGATGATGGTCGAATTCCGGAAGACAACCCATTTGTTGGTCAAGATGGGGCAAAACCGGCGGTTTGGTCGTATGGGCATAGAAATCCACAAGGCATGGCGATGAATCCTGTTTCAGGTGTGATGTGGGCGCATGAGCATGGTCCGCGAGGTGGAGATGAAATCAACATCATCAAACCGGGAGCCAATTACGGCTGGCCAATTCTGAGCTTTGGTATTAATTACAGTGGGACTTCGTTTGCGGAAGGAACTTATCGAGAAGGAATGGAACCGCCAATCACCTATTGGGATCCGTCGATTGCGCCATCAGGAATGACCTTTGTTACTTCCGATATGTATCCGGATTGGAAAGGACACTTGATTGTTGGTTCACTCAAATTTGCCCAACTTCAATTGGTGAGTTTAGACGGCGATACTGTAACCGGTCGCACTGAAAAACTTGGTGGAATTGGTCGTGTTCGAAGTGTTAAGCAAGCCCCGGATGGCTACATTTACGTTGGAACCACGAGAGGTGGCATACATAGAATTGTACCGGCTGAATAAGCAGTAAGATTTATTTATGATGCAAAGCCCGGAAGAGATTTCGGGCTTTTTTGTGGGCAGAAGCCTTACTTGTACTCCACTTTGTAACCATCGCCCATCCACGCAATATCGCGCTTAAACAAAAAGCTGATTGGAAGCCAGATAAAAGAAATGATAGTGTACACAAAGGTAAGAGGAATCAGCCAAATGAGGCCTTTATTTCTAGTTTTTGCACTCAACATCCCATATGCAGCACAATCGGTCACAAATTTAATTGCACCAAAAATCAGCCCGTATTTAGGATAAGCGATGATCACAAAAATAAAAAAAAGAGAGAACGTCATTGCGAATAGAAGGAGCGATGCAATTAATATTTTCTCAAGTAAACTCCCTTCAAAACCACCTTTTATCCACCGCCGCTGCTGACTTACAATTTGAGAGTATTTTTTAACCGGCTTAAGTTTAATCTGGATGTTTTCGTCCATGTGATGAAGGATGCCGTAGCCGTTTTTTTTCATCATACCAAAAAGCGCATGGTCCTCAGCAATTTTGAATTCTGCAGCTTCCAAACCGCCGTGGCGTTCGTAAAACTCACGGCGGATTGCCATGTTTGGGCCAAGTCCGTTTATTGGAATTCCCCATCCCGCTAAACCCCAGCCAACGGGAATGGTAAAAACTCCGGCGATTTTCTCAAGCGTAGCCAAAAATGTTTTGTTGATGGTTACAGTGGTACCAACAATCAACCCTGAATTCTCTGTAGTTCGGTACAGCATATGCTGTATCCAATTTCGGGGCACAATTGCATCTGCATCTGTGATAAATAGCCACTCGCCCTTTGCTTTAGACGCAGCACGAGCTATTCCTCGCGCTTTTGCTTCAAGATGTGTTTCCGGGAATTCATCCCCAGAATAAAACTCAACGTGATCATAAGCTTTTGCAAAGTCTTGAAGAATTTTTGGGGTGTTATCGGTAGAGAGATCATCAATTAAGATAATCTGCAGCTTTTCTTTGGGATAGGTGAGTTGAGTGAGCGATTGTAAGCAGTCGGCAACGTCCTCTTCTTCATTGCGACAAGAGATTAACAGTGAAACAGTCGGGAGATTCTTTTCAATTGCTTTAGTACGTGGTATACGGATCAAGCCGGAAATAATAAAGATTCCCAGTAGCGCGTAGACGCTAAAAACCACCCATGCAATGCTTAGGATCACTTCTCATCCAGTTTGGCTTGGATGACCTTAACTACCTGCTCAACGGTTTCAAATTGGCTTATTTGATCGTTTTCTATATTTATATCAAATTCATTTTCTATATCAATAACCACGTCGATCACATAAAATGAATCGAGGCCAAGATCCTGTATAAGGTGCGATTCAGGCGTGAGTGTGTCAATGTTCACTTCATCTTCATCCAGGTAAGGTTCGATAATAGCTTTTAACTTCTCAATAATTTCGCTACTCATTTGCATCCCACTTTTTTAAAACGATACAGCTGTTTACATCACCAAATCCAAGACTTGCTTTCATCAAATAATTTATCGGCATATCCAGTTCTGTATAATTAATACACTCTGGATCTATCTTTTCGGTAATTTCGGGGTGTAAGTTATCAATATTTATATTCGGATGTGCAAACTGATGATATAATTGTAATGTCGCTGCGACCATTTCAATCGACCCTGACCCACCTAGGCAATGCCCAATCATTGACTTAAGTGTATTGATTCGTGGAAAGTGCTTTCCAGCTTTATTCAATGACTCTGACCAAGCTTCAATTTCGCGAACATCTCCAATTGTAGAGGTTAAATGGCCACAAATTAAATCTACGTCTTCACCTGTAATTCCTGCTTCTGCCATAGTTGAATGCATCACTCGCCGCGTTGCAGCAGGGCTATTTGCGGTGATGGAACCACCGTTACGCTGCCCACCATTTACGAGATCGCCGGCAACAATCTCGCCATAAATTTTTGCACCACGTTCGATTGCGCTTTCCAAAGATTCAAGTACTAATGCACCGGAACCGGTACCGGGTACAAATCCTCCTGGATTAGCCGACAATGGCCGAGAAGCTTTTTCAGGGTGCTCGTTTGAGTCGGAACAAATAATGCGTAAAGCCTCAAATCCGCTCCAAATAAAAACGCCCTGGCTTTCCGTGCTTCCGCAAAGCATGCGCTTCGCTTTTCCGGTTTTAATACGTTCGTACCCCATAATTACCGCCTCGCTTCCGGTAGCACACGCCGAAGAGTTTGCAGTAGCAATGTTTCCGAAACCTATCATTTTATTCAAATAAGTAACTGCTCCACTGTTCATGGTTTGTTCTACTACACGGGAGCCGATTTTTCGGGGATTTCCGGATTGGAGAATCTCAAATTTTCCACCAATAAACTCATCCATTGCCAAAGCACCAACTCCGAATACTATACCAGTATCCCAGTCTGGGTCTTCATCCTTTGGTGTGAAAGGCAGCCCCGAATCTAACCAAGCTTCATGCCCGGCAAGGCAGGCATATTTCATTGCTTCGTTTTCAAGTTTGATATACAAGCCTGCAGGTAAAATTTCTTTCAGCTTCGCATTGTCATACTCCGGTTTAGCAGACACCTGGCATTGAAAGTTCAGTGCTTTAAGCGCTTCATCTGATTGCACTCCCGACTTGCCATTTCGTATAGCTGAATAAAACTCCTGAATTCCTGTTCCGTTGGGCGATACTACGCCAAGTCCGGTGATAACTACTCGGTTATTCAAATTTTGATACTCTCGTTGGGTAGAAAGATGCCGGAAAGCGTGCCAGAGCAACAAACATCGCCCCGCTCGTTTCGCATCTTAACTTTGGTTTTGAGTCTGTTTAATCGAAAATAGATATTTTTAGCCTCAACTGTTACTGTGGTTTCTGGATAAACAGGGGCTCCCACTTTTATTTCTGAATTTGTAAAAATGGGTTTTATACTTTCGAAATCAACCTTCGGGTCAACTTTCGCTAGGTTCACCATACCTAATGGAATTAGCCCAATTTGTGCCATACACTCAATTAATATAACACTTGGTGTTATCGGTAATCCGGGGAAATGCCCCGAGTAAAAGTACTCGTTTTTTTTGAAGTGATAGGTTCCTGTGCAATAATTTTCATCTAACTCTTCGATTGAATCGATAAACCTAAAAGGCTCTTTATGAGGAATGGTACTTAAAATTACATTAAAATCTGATAAATCAATCATTATCACCTACCCTTTTTATAAAACAGCGCCTTCGCTTAATGTCCTTGTCACCTCCACCGAGTGTTTTCCAGAGATTAAACATGCGCTCATTAGTTTCAAGCAAAGGGTTTGCATGTAATGTTTTAACGCCAAGTTTCCAAAACCGCTCCCAAAGTTCGCTAAAAATGATCGATACAACTCCTGAGTTCTTGTATTCAGGCACGATTCCAATCAAGTACAAATCTAAGTTTTTACTAAATAACATTGCCTTCCCAATATGTAAAAAACCAAACGGAAACAATCGTCCTTTAGCCTTTTTAAATGCTTCAGTAAGTGAAGGCATGGCCACACCAAAAGCAATTACTTTATTTTGCTTATCAGCTACTAGAGAAATGTATTTGGGGGATAGATAACTAAAATATTTATCGACAACATACTTGGATTCTGTTGGTGTTAATCGATAAAATCCATATAAATCACCATATGAATTATTTACAGCATTAAAAAAATTAATGCCGTAACTCTTAAGATCCTTAGATGACTTGAATTCTACAGTACGTAAATTAAATCTTTGTTTTACAAAGTCTGCAGTCCGTTTAATTTTATCCGTTGGTTTTTGATTTATATCGCCCCGTAGTTCGAGCCAATCGGCAGCTTTAGTGTACCCCAGTTGCTCTAAGTGTTGTGGGTAATACGGAAAATTATAAATTGTTGCGATGGTTGTTGGTTCTTCAAAACCGTCAATCAGCATCCCCTCAAAATCCATATCATTGAACCCAAGTGGGCCATGCACTTGAGTTGCACCCAATTCTGATGCCCAAGTTTCTACTTGTGTTAACAGCGCTTGAGAAACCTCCAAATCATCGATAAAATCAATCCAGCCAAACCGTAGTTTCTTTTCGTTTTCCAACTCAGGGCCATGCTTAATTGCGGCAATTCTACCTACAACTTCCCCATCACGATAAGCCAGCCAAAGTCGAGCATCCGCATATTCGAAAGCGGGGTTTTTAGTACGATCGAAGGTATCCAACTCGTCTCTTATTAATGGCGGAACCCAAAGTTGAGAGTCAGCATATAGCTGGAATGGGAAATCTATGAACGCCCGTAATTCTTGCCGGTTGGTTACTTCTTTAAGGGCAATGTTGCTCATAGATAGATTTTTTTTGCTGCAAACTAAAACGATTAAATAGCTCTAAAGGGCGAAAAGTAAAAAAAAATCTCTTTACTAAAGATTTTTTGTAAGGACTTCTTCTGAAAGTGATCATACCTCATGTGTTAAGTAGGGAAACATATCAATTTCCCTTCTCAAGATATCCAGCGATTCGAATAGTATTACTACTTATTTCGGGGGTTCTTTTAGGGAAGGTTTTCTCGGGGGGATATTTCTTGCCGCTGGTTTTATTTTTATCGGGTTGTGTAGCATTATGGGGGATAAAGAAAGTTAACGTTCTTTCTTTAAATGTTACATTAACCCGTTTTTCTACTCTGCTCTATCTGTTGTTGATTGTTGTTTTTGGATGGTTTCGCATCGCAATTACAGAAAATGATCAGCTTTCTATCACAGAAAAATGGCTGAACCTGCATCCATGGGAATCCATCGAAGCTACTGTAGTAGTGCAAAGCTCTTCAATCAATTCACAGGGCAAAAAACGAAGCGATTCACAGGTGATTTTCACGCAAAAAGATTCGCTGCATACTAACGAAAAGTACAACGTCCGTTTGTTATTTGAAGGGCAACCTGAGTTTAAAAATGGTGATACTCTCGTAGTTTCGGGCACAATATTACCCATCGCCGAAAAGAGAAATCCTCACGAGTTTGATTACAAATCTTATCTGAGCCAGCGCAATATCCATGTTCAGCTTAAAGTGGATGAACTAGTCGAAATCTCAACTTTAAACAATAAATTGAATTGGGCATGGTGGCAAAATAAAGCAAGTTTGAAAATCGAGGAGTTTTATCAAGAGCACACGGCTCCTTTGGCCAAAGCACTGTTACTCGGTTTTAAACAAGATTTAGATCGCGAAACCAGGCAAGCTTTCGCCCGGGCAGGACTTTCACACATCATGGCAGTTTCCGGTTTACATGTAGGCTTTATAGTCGCGCCACTTTGGTTTTTGATCCCCACCATCCGCCAATGGAAATACGGAAAAGTATTTGGTGTTTTGATACTTGGAACCATCCTTTTTCTGTATGCCGGAATAACCGGTTTCACCGTTTCGGTACTCAGAGCTTCGGTTACCGCCGTTTTTCTAACCATCGGCAAACTCTACAACAAATCGTCAAAGTCTATCAATTTAACCGCCGCCGCTGCCGTGTGTATTCTAATTTTCGACCCCACCGAGCTATTCTCGATCGGATTTCAACTTTCATTTTCTGCAGTATTTATCATTTTACTAGTGCTCCCGACCTTACAACATTGGTTACCGCTCTGGTTGCGCATCAAATGGTACGCTAAACCGCTGATGGTTGTGATTGTATCCATCGTTGTGCAGTTCGGGTTGTATCCACTTCAGGTATTCTACTTTGGGGAGATCTCTGTCATCAGTCCGGTTGCCAATGCGCTTTTTGTTCCATTTTTAGGACTTTTAGTACCCTTGGCCATTTTAGGATTATTGTTTTCGCTGTTAGTTCCAGGCCTTGGTTTTTGGCTAAGCCAGCCTTTTGATGCATTTCTATCTCTAATGAATTCCTTTGTGTTATTTGCGGCCGAAATTCAATGGGCGTGGTATGAAACTGAGCTCATTTCTATTCTGATGTTCCCTTTCTGGTTGTTTTTGATCTGGACCATTGCTGCTTGGCGCGTACCGGAATTGAAATGGAAATTATGCATTGCGACACTCTTTTTAGGATGTGCGGTTCAACTTTCGGCATTCTTTTCTTCATCAACACAAGGCGTGCTTACCATCACCTATTTTGATGTTGGCCAGGGGGATGCTGCCTTAATTCAAACTCCCAATCGTAAAACTATTCTAGTTGATGCCGGGGTTTGGTCTCCCGGCTACAATAGCGGAAAGTCGGTGATCATCCCACACCTGAAAGCTGAGGGCATTACAAAACTAGATGCCGTGGTGTTGAGTCATCCACATGCAGATCACATCGGGGGCATTCTCGATATCATGGAAGCCGTGGCTATCGATACCATTTACAACTCGGGATTTGAATATGAGTCGAATCTGTATCAATCCTACATCCAAAAAGCAGAAGAGTTATCGATCCCGATTAGGTCGGTAAAAGCAGGTGATCGCATCCACATAGATCCGGCGATTCTTGCGCTTGTTTTAGCACCTGAAGGTGGCAAGTTTAATTCTGATCCAAATCAGCATTCAGTAATTCTGGAAGTAATTTATGGCGAAACAGAATTCTTGTTCACGGGGGATGCCGGGGAAGATCAGGAAGAACGATTGCTAGAAAACTATGCAGATTTGGTAGATACCGATGTACTGAAAGTAGGTCACCATGGTAGCAAAACAAGCAGTGGTTTTGACCTTATGGAAATTACAACTCCGGAACTGGCAGTGATATCGCTGGCACGACAAAATAAGTTCAGGCATCCACACGCTGAGGCTATACAAAGGGTTTCGCAGTTTTCAGACTCTCTGCTTTTTACCAGCCGAGATAAAGCCATCATTCTAAAATCAGATGGAGAAATCATTTGGCGAGAGGAGTGGGAATAATCTTATTCTTCGTATTAGGATTAAATAAAACACTGGATATCGCTCATTCATAGGAACTAATCTGCGTTTAAATTTTTTAGACAATCGAAGTCGGGAAGCTGCCCGCAAAACTGTATATTTCAGGTTCTGAAATTTCCGGAATTCCTTCATGTCTGATACCAAAATCGCTGATTCATCAACAAAAAAATCTACTGGAGAACGCCCGATTATTATTAAAGGGGCGCGAACGCATAATCTCAAAAATGTAGACGTCGAAATCCCTCGAAATAAACTCACGGTGGTAACCGGTGTGTCCGGTTCGGGGAAATCCAGCTTGGCGTTCGATACCATTTACGCTGAAGGTCAGCGCCGATATGTGGAAAGTCTTTCGAGTTATGCGCGGCAGTTTTTGGAGCGTATGGACAAACCCGATGTGGATTACATGCAGGGCATATCGCCGGCGATGGCGATTCAGCAAAAAACCACGACAACCAATCCTCGTTCAACCGTAGGTACCACCACCGAAATTTATGATTACCTGAGATTGCTGTTCGCTCGCGTTGGGACCACTTATTCTCCAAAATCGGGCAAGCCGGTAAAAAAGGATTCTCCCCGCACAGCGATCAAAGAATTGAAGGAAAAAGTAGAGGAAGGCACTCGGTTTTATGTGGTGTTTCCGATTCCGCATCATCAAAAGAAGAAGATTGGCGATGAGCTGAAAGTGCTCAAAGAAAAAGGGCTCACGCGATTATTGAATATCGAAGATGAATCGATGTTGGAACTGTCGGAAGAGGAAGTAGATCTCAGGAAATTTAAAGCCGCAAAGTATCGGGTATTAGTTGACCGTTTGGTGTTGAAAGACGATGAGGCTGTAATTTCAAGACTTGCAGATTCTCTGGAGACAGCATTTCGTGAAGGTTCGGGAAGATGTGCGATCAAAGTGCGAGGTGGTGATGAGCTTCCGTTTAGCGAACGTTTTGAACTTGACGGGATGGAGTTTGTTGAACCGACTCCGCAAATGTTCTCCTTTAACAATCCATTTGGCGCTTGCCCGAAATGCGAAGGCTTTGGAAAAGTAACGGGTATCGACGAAGACTTGGTAATTCCTAATCACGACTTGAGCATTCGTGGCAATTGTATCGCGCCGTTTGATTCTCCCAAATTTAGCGCCAATCTGAAAGACCTGATCAAAGTGGCTGCTCGAGAAAAATTTCCTATCGATGTTCCCTATCGCGAGTTGTCGAAAGAAGTGAAGCGTATCATCTGGAAAGGGAAAGATGAGTACATCGGCATTTGGAAGTTTTTTGACGAGGTGAAATCTCAAAACTACAAAGTGCATATGCGGGTTTTATATTCGCGGTATCGTGGATATAGCCGTTGCCCGGAGTGTGAGGGATATCGAATTAGAAAAGATGCGCAGTACGTTCGCGTAGGCGATATGCATGCCGGCGAAGTTTCAGAGTTGACGATTGGCCATGCTCGCGAATATTTCGATACGCTGGAATTGACGAAGTACGAGCAGGAAGTAGCCGGACAGATTCTCTACGAAATCCAAAAACGATTGCGCTTTCTTGACGAAGTTGGGCTGGATTACCTTACTCTGGATAGGCTTGCAAATACGTTAAGTGGTGGGGAATCGCAACGCATCAACTTGGCGAATGCGTTGGGCAGTTCGTTGATTGGGAGCATGTATGTGCTGGATGAGCCGACCATTGGTTTGCATCCGCGGGATAACGATCGCTTGATCAAGATTTTGGAATCGCTGCGGGATATTGGAAATACGGTATTGGTGGTTGAGCATGATCCGGAAATGATGAAAGCTGCCGATAATATTTTGGATATCGGACCATTTGCCGGAGTTCATGGTGGCGAAATTGTGTTTGAAGGTCCGTACGAAGATATCCTAAAAGCCGATTCGTTAACCGGTAAGTTTTTGAGTGGTCGAAAAGAGATTCCAATCCCGAAGAAGAGAAGAAAAGGAAACGGGAAAATTATCACCTTAGAAGGAGCTTGCGAACACAATCTCAAAAATGTGGATGTTGAATTTCCGCTTGGCAAAATGGTGGTAGTTACCGGCGTTTCGGGGTCGGGGAAATCGACTTTAGTGCACGATACGCTGTATGCCGGCATCAAAAAGCATATTAGTTCCTACAATCAGAAAGTTGGAAAATACACCGATTTGTTTGGCTTGAGTGCTGTCCACAACGTTGAAATGGTTGATCAAAGTCCGATTGGCCGATCAACGCGTTCCAATCCTGCTACCTACACCAAGGCTTTTGATGGAATTCGGGATGTGTTCTCATCCACTCGTCAGGCCAAAATTATGGGATACACTGCTGGGCATTTTTCATTTAATGTGCCGGGTGGCCGATGCGAAACATGCCAAGGCGAGGGTGTTCAAAAAATCGAGATGCAGTTCATGGCCGACATCGAACTTACTTGCGAGGTGTGCAACGGCACGCGATTCCGCAAAGATGTTCTGAATGTAAAATACCGTGGCAAAAACATTCACGATGTATTAGAAATGCCTATTTCGGAAGCGCTGGACTTTTTTGTGGATGAGAAAACCATCGTAAATAAACTACAACCGCTGGAAGATGTAGGCCTTGGATACCTGAAACTTGGTCAATCAGCTACAACGCTTTCGGGTGGAGAAGCTCAGCGGGTAAAACTAGCTCGGTTCTTGAGCAAAAGTTCAACCGAACATACGCTCTACTTTTTTGATGAGCCCACAACCGGACTGCATTTTGAAGACATCGCCAAATTGCTGGATTCGTTTAACGAGCTGGTAAAATCGGGACACTCGGTCATTATCATCGAGCATAATTTGGATGTGATCAAGTGCGCAGATTGGATTATTGATGTGGGTCCTGAAGGTGGATTCGGGGGCGGGCAAATCGTTGCTACTGGCACACCCGAAGAAGTTATGGAAGTAGAAGAAAGTTATACCGGAAAGTTTTTGAAGGAATACATCGGGGAGTAAGATCGAATAAATATTGGAACATAATGTTGGTTGGAGGGTTAAAAGTACCGAAACAATAAATAACCAAACACATTATGAACCATACAAAAACCCTGTTTTTTAGCCTTTTCATTTTACTATTCACCTTTACACTAAGCCAGTCGGCCAGCGCTCAGGAACGAGCGCAATTAGGTATTAAAGGTGGTGTTAACTTTGCTACTTTTAATGATGCTAATGACGCCCAATACCGACCCGGTTTCGTATTTGGTACCTTTCTTGATCTTCCGGTTGAGAACTCACCTCTTTCATTACAACCGGAGTTATTGTTTGCGCAATATGGCTCAAACATTGAAGATTCTGACGCCTATTTTGAGGTAGATTATATTCAGATTCCGGTATTGTTAAAGTTCGATTTTGCCGCTGAGTCAAATACAACCCCAAACGTTTATTTCGGACCGTATTTATCGTTTACCACCAGCTCTGAGGTTAAGAACGAGAACTTTGCCATCAATTTTGAAGACGAAACAGAACCCACCGATTTTGGTGCGATTGTTGGAATTGGTTTTGATACCGAGAACGCGCAAATCGGTTTCCGTTATACAGCGGGTATCACCAATATTGAAGATTCAAGTTTTGAAAGTGATGCCAAAAACGGAGCGTTTAGTGTAACCGTAGGCTTAAAGTTTTAATTGAAAACTTGATTTAATATCACTCACCATTAAGGGCGGCAGTTTGTCGCCCTTTTTTTGTGGAATAAACTTAATGCTCCAAATTCTCTACTTGAGGTACAGTTTTCTAAAATGAGTGATAGGATACCACCAAGACTTATAAAAGGGCACCCACCATTTTCGAAATTCAACTTCTGAGATCTCGCCGAGATTATAAAGTCGCTTGCTATCTAAGAAGGATCGGTATACAAATAAATATAAACCTAATAAACACAATCCAAATACTTCATCAACATATGCGCCAATTAGGTAACTGAAAATGATTGGAGTGAAAGCCAATACTAAATAGGTTGCTCTGTTTTTCATGGATATAACCTCTTTACGATCATTGGAATGTTATCTTATAATATGTGATTCAAGGGTAACAGTTTCTATAAGTTAACTTGTTACAATTAATTCTGTAATTATTAAGGCATTCTAAACTCATAGCACTGGCGAAGCAATTA
This sequence comes from Balneolaceae bacterium, assembly GCA_017643365.1. Classification (GTDB taxonomy): domain Bacteria; phylum Bacteroidota; class Rhodothermia; order Balneolales; family Balneolaceae; genus HXMU1420-13. The sequence goes on from JAEPNO010000009.1 coordinate 22,496, forward strand.
TTTTAAAGGATGTTTTCTAGACTACTCTCACTAAACTGGCGCATATTTCTATCGAACCTGAATCGGTTTCAACTGATGATGATGATTGGCTATATCATGTTTTTAGGCGTGATGCTGGTTAATCTTATCGGAACAGCAATTGTTGTGGTTTTGATGGACACCGATCCGTGGATGGCCACTCAGCTCCCATGGCTTACCCCAAAAGTGTACAGCTTTATATTGCTGGTTTTTGCGAATACCTATTGGGTGATGCACTTCTCGTTCACCAACCTGCGCTTACTCAATATCGAAGAAAACAGAAAGCTGTTGGGTTTCGGTTTTCCGCTCAAGCGGCTAGCACGGTACATGATTATCATCAGTTTTTGCCACCCTGTAAACATCATCTATAATTTTACCTGGCTGGTTTTTTTGATGATCCAAATCGATTTCTGGTATCAAATTCCGGTGGCAATCCTCGGCGTGATCCTCAATTATGTTCTCATCTACTCCATCAAACATCGTTTTTTGCAGATTATTGAGCGTCGCTTTATAGCCGTAGTGGTTGGATTCGTAATTCTTGTATTTAGCCTGTTCCAGTTGGTTCAAATGGTATCAACCGAAAATGTTCGCTTGTTGTATCGCATCGTCCCACGCATCGAAACCATTAATGCCTTTCTTGGTTGGATGCCCGGCGGATTACTTACAAAGGCTGCCAACCTCGATTACGGCTTGGTTAATGCCTCCATTTACGCTGCTTTAATGGCCATTCTTATTGGGTTGATTATTGTTGATCACTTCAATAAAACCTGCGACGGACTTCACCGCCCGGCACTAAAAAAGGTGGAAGAAGTATCCAGCCAATTGTGGAAAGTGTTGCAACGCATCCTAGGTAATAATGCCGGAAAATATTATTACTACGTGATGATTCATCCCTATAACAAATTGCAGCTCCTAACTTTGGCAATAATCCCGATTGTGTATGTGCCTTTGTTGTTAAATGTGAATTACGAGATCGCTCAAACCATCGCAATACCTACGATCTTGGCAGGTATACCGGTTGCTTTACTTGCCATGGGAATGGCCAATATGTACGGCTATGAAAACAGGGAACTGCTACTGCATTTACAATTTCCCGTTAAGCTCGAAAAACAACTCAAAGAACGGTTTCTGGGTGTTATCATCTTACCACTTCTGGTGTTTTATCTTATCACCATTTTGGAGATTGTATTCATTCCACAAATTGGAAGACCATTGAATATTTTTGTGGGAAACACTTTTATGTTTCTGTGTTTTATGCTGTTGTTCATTTGGAGTTCGTACTATCAATATCAAAAAGCGGTGTATTCGTCGTTTAGCTATAAGCACCCCATCATCTCACAAAAAGTAACCTTTGCCATTTCGTTTACCATTTTCACCGTAGGCTACATGGTATTTGTGCCGCTAAATGGATTGGAATGGTATCGAATCACCATTATGAGCGTTGTAATTGGAATTATTGGCATATATTTATGGGGACACATGGACGTACTTGTTAATCTTTTCAAAAAAAGAATACTCATACGTATTTGGAGTGATCTATAATTGCTACCTTTCGGGGAATTTTTAAAACACTGATTTATGCTACCAATACACCTCGACCTCGGTTTTAATACCATCTACTTTTACGAAGGCATCTATTTTCTGATCTCAATCGCAATAGGCGTATACATTGCTTATGTACGAGTTAAAAAGTACGGTGGTAAAATTGAACTATTTGATGGACTTGTTACCTGGTCGATTATAGGTGCATTAATTGGTGCACGTGTTTCCCATTTTCTATTTTGGAATCTGGACCTCTTTTTATCCAATCCTGCCATTCTTTTCAGTCTTTCCGGTGCCGGAAACAGCATTACCGGTGGCTTAGTTGGTGGTATGCTTGGCGGATTGTTGTTCGTGCGCCGCAAAAAACTCAATTATTTCGAATATTTTTCGCTGATTTCTCCGGGCTTACTAATCGGGCAAGCTGTTGGGCGAATTGGCTGTTTCCTAAACGGCGACGCCCATGGAACCGCAACATCGTCGGTTTTTGGGATGGAATTTCCCCGATATGGAACCATGATCCCCGGCTTGGAAACCGAATACGGAATTTCAAGCTCTGCGTGGCAATGGTCATATCAGAACGGATTGGTAGATCAGGCGAGCACAGTTTCGGCGGCTCTTCATCCAACTCAATTGTACGAGATGTTTGGCGATTTCGTGTTGCTAGGAATAGTTCTCTGGGTGTTTAATAAAATCTGGGAGAGTGATAAAAAATCACCACTTATTTTCTTCATTCACACCGGTGGATACGCGCTCCTTCGTTTCAGTCTGGAATTCATTCGTGGTGATCGTGAATTGGTAAATATCGCCAATATGTCGAATCTGCAATTGGTGTTGCTGGCTTATGGCTTGTTTACCATCGGATATGCCATCAATTATTATCGAAAGCAAAAATAACATGGCCAAAGCCGTAAGCATAAACGAGTTAGAAAAACGCTACGAAGACACCGTTGTACTCAAAGATTTGAGTCTCGAGGTACCCGAAGGCTCCATTTTTGGATTAATTGGGCCGAACGGCGCCGGCAAAAGTACATTAATTGGTGTGTTAACCGGCTTGCTTAGCTACGAGGGCGGATCGATTGAGATCTCTGGACTTGAACTTACTCCCGAGAATGAGCTCGACATTAAGCGGCAAATTTCATCAGTACTTCAGCCGCCACTTTTGTTCGAGCAATTTACCAGTCTCGAATTCATCGAATATGTTTGTGAAATCTACGAAATCAGCAAAGATGGATTGATCGAGAAAGCCTACTCGTTAATGGACTTCTTCGAAATCAAAGATTTTGCCAAGATTAAGGTGAATAAACTTTCGTCAGGAAGTCGCAAAAAACTCGCTTTTGTAACTGCAGTTTTGGTAGAACCCAAAGTGATGTTTTTGGATGAGCCTTTCGAGGCGGTTGATGTGATTTCCATCGAACGGATGAAAACGGTGCTGCGTAAACTGAAAGCAAAAGGCGTAACCATCATCGTAACTAGCCACATTCTGGAAGTGGTTGAAAATCTATGCGACGATATTGCCATTTTGCACGACGGCTTGATTATCGCCTACCTGGATGAAATCAGCCGCAGGGAGCTTCAAAAAGACTCCAGCCTTCACGAGATCTTCGAGAAATACGTAGAGGTTGAGCACAAAGATGACATCGTTGACTGGCTGTAAATAGATTGCCTTATCAACAGATTGTGCGCTAAGTTTGCATCAACTCAGTTATGCTAATGCCCGTCTTCTTCTCATAGGCATCACAAATAATTGCCACTGCATCTTCTTGGCTATACGTGGCAATATTTATAGTAAGGTCGTAATTAGAAGCGTCGTTAATGTCTTTATTAAAGTTCACGCGAGTAAATTCCGCTCGATCTTCATCAGTTGTTAAGAGGATAGCTCGTGCTTCTTCTTTGCTTATTTGGCGGCTTTCTGAAAGTGATTGAATACGGTGAGAAATCGGAGCAACAGTGCGCACATTCAAGGCAAGCTGGTTTTGAACGATGTGATTTGCTCCTCGCCCCACAATTATCGCGTTGCCAAACTTTTCGATGGTTTGCACAGCGCGAACTAAATAGAGCAGGTAGTTCAGATTCGTACTTTTTTGATTTAAAATGCCAAAAATGGTGTCATCAACTAAGTTTTGAGCATGTTCATCTAAGGATTCTAAAAACTCAACCGAACTTCCCAATTCTTCACTTATCACATTTAGGATTTCTTTATCCCAAACCTTAAACCCGATTTTAGCCTCTAACATTTGAGCAATTTTGGCACCTTTTGCACCGTAGGCTCTTGAAATTGTAATTACCGGAAACACAGTGCCTTTGGGCCTGGGAGTACGATCTGCGGAATTATTCAATCGCCAGAAATGAACCTGTTCTTCTATCATTTGGCTAACTCTCTTTGCCATAACAACCTCCTGCTTCTTATACAACGGACTTAGATTATAACGAGTAGATAGTAATTACTACCAAAGATAAATGAAGAAATGATAAAGGGATTTTGCAAGCTACATATTATATGCCCAAACGCGGCCGCCGGCTTCTTCAAAAGGTAAGCAGGCATCAAACCGCCCCGGCACTTGTATGTATTGCAGAACTTGAGTCATGCCTACTTCGGTAGAAAAATAACCGCTGATTGTTAGCTCTTTCATTTGCCAAATAAATGGTCGGGGAGCGTCCCAATCTACATTGCCTCTAAAAACGCGATCGTGTTCTGCGTTTACAAAAGTAGTTTGTTGCTCTAGCGTCGCATCATTGAACGAAGTTCCAATTTCACGTTTAGCTCGTTGCTCAAAACCTTTAAGGTTAGCTAAAAACTGTTCTCGGTCTTCTTCTCCCCACATGTTCATCACCATATCGTCGATGTAAGTGGGAACTCCAACTTCGGCAGCGCCGGGCGTGTCGGTGGTTGGTATAATGATGTCCGAAACAGAGGTTACCAGCTTTGCCTGCCCTTCGTTTAGTAGCTGAAATCCTTCCGCATTGGCATTTGCTGAACATCCGTTTAGAAAACCAAGTGCCGTTGGGGCACTTACAACGCCACCCAGTAAAAGTGCAGTACGCTTTAGTGCTTCTCGTCGATTAATCGGATTTTTTGTGATATCACTCATCTTACAAATTTCCTTTATTTAGTTCTTTTACAGCGTAATCGGCAGCACGAGCCGTAAATGCCATATAGGTTAACGAAGGATTTTGGCAGCCTGCTGAAGTCATAAACGAGCCGTCGGTTACAAATACGTTTTTAACATCATGTACCTGATTCCACTTATTAAGCACCGATGTTTTTGGATCGGCACCCATACGGGCAGTTCCCATTTCGTGGATTCCTTTCCCAAGCGCAATGCCATCGTCGTAAGTGCCCACGTTTTTAAGTCCGGCCGCTTCCAGCATTTCAGCGGCAGCGATTTTGATATCCTCACGCATTTTCATCTCATTCTCACCGGCGCCGGCATCAAAAACCACCGTTGGCAGCCCAAACTTGTCGGTTACTTCGGTGGTTAGGTACATTTTATTTTCATGATAAGGCAGCCACTCGCCAAAGCCCATAATTCCAAATTGCCATGGTCCCGGTTCGTTAACCTCTTCTTTCATTTTTGCGCCAATGCTGATCTCAGCAATATTCTTCTTCCAACCGGTACGGCTCGCCCCACCTTGGTATCCATATCCACGTATAAAGTCTGGGTGTTTTTCGTTGATATTTCTGAATCGTGGAATGTAAATCCCGTTCGGGCGACGACCGTAATAGTACATGTCGTCAAAACCCTCAACAGTTCCGTAAGCACCTACATTTAAATGATGATCCATAATATTGCGGCCGAGTTCGCCGGAAGCATTGCCCATGCCATCGGGGAAATGCTCGGTTGAGTTCATCAAAATAAACGCTGAGGCTATCGCTGAAGCACAAAGGAATACAATTTTACTGTAATACTCTTTGTATTCCATGGTTTCGGCATCCAAAATTCGAACGCCGGTTGCTTTCTGGGTTTCCGGCTCGTACAAAATTTCAGTTACAATCGAGTCAGGTCGAAGGGTTAGATTTCCCGTCGCCATAGCAGCCGGAAGCGTTGAAGATTGGGTGCTAAAATAAGCGCCAAACGGACAACCTTGAATACACATGTTACGATACTGGCACGATGCACGTCCATTATGAGCGCGAGTTAAATTCGCAGATCGCCCGATGGTCATCAAACGATCGTTGAATTTTGCCTCAATTCTTTTTTTGATGTCTTTCTCCACACAATTCATTTCCATTGGTGGGAGAAACTGGCCGTCAGGTAATTGCGGGAGTCCTTCTTTCTTCCCATTAATGCCAGCAAAACGCTCAACTTTATCATACCAAGGTGCTATTTCATCGTACGATACCGGCCACGGCACGGCGATTCCATCTTTGGCGTTGGCCTCAAAATCCATGGGGCTTAACCGATACGATTGCCGTCCCCACATCAACGATCTTCCACCAACATGATAACCACGCATCCAATCAAAACGCTGAATTTCGGTGTAAGGATGCTCGGTATCTTTTACCCACCAGTGTTTTATCGAATGCCGAATAGCATAACCGGTTCGATTTTGCTTTTCGTAGTCTTTGAGTTCTTCGGGTGTTAAGCGATTGTTGCGAGGAAACTCCCAGGGATCGCTGGTTGCAGTAGGGTAGTCAACAATATGTTTTACTTGCCGACCTCGTTCCAACATCAAAGTATTTAGTCCCTTCTCGGTAAGTTCTTTAGCGGCCCAGCCTCCGCTAATGCCACTTCCAACTACAATGGCATCGTAGGTATTTTCTTGTTTTGATTTGAGATTCAATCGCATATAGAGTGAGGATAAATCGTTAGTGCAAAAATGGTTAAAGTATATTATTCTGCTGAGTATATAGAAACGCTTACAATTTTAAAAAAACCGAGTTGTAAAATTCATTATGGCGGTATCACGAAGGGATGCAATTAAAGGGTTAGCAGGCGTTGCCGTTGCAGGACTTGTCTCAGATTCTGTTGACGCAAAAGAGCGTGTAGTTGAGGTTTCTATCTCATCAATAAAACACTCGGTATGCCGATGGCCTTATGGCCGCAAATCGCTCGAAGAATTATGCGAAGCCGCCATCGACATTGGAATAAGCTCGGTAGAGTTGATCAATCCCGCCGACTATGAAACGGTAAAACGATATGGATTAACCTGTGCGATGGTAAATTGTGTGCCATTGAGCTTAACGGATGGCTTCAACAATCCAAATCTGCACAAAAAACTCCAGCAAGAATATTTAGATCTGTTTCCATTAGTGGCGGATGCCGGTTTTACCAATGTGATTTGTTTCTCCGGTAATCGAAATGGCATATCTGATGACCAAGGCTTGGAGCATTGTGCGGTTGGGCTAGAGCCCGTTGTCAAAAAGGCACAAGAATACGGGTTAACAGTTTGCATGGAGTTGTTGAATTCGAAAGTTGATCATGCCGATTATCAATGCGATCATACAGAATGGGGAGTTGCACTTTGTGAAAAACTTGGGCTTCCAAACTTTAAATTGCTGTACGATATTTATCATATGCAGATAATGGAAGGCGATATTATTGCTACCATTCGGAAGTATCATCCCTATATCGCTCATTATCATACCGGAGGAGTTCCCGGGCGTAACGAAATCGATGAGACTCAAGAATTAAACTACAAAGCCATTATGCAAGCTATTGTAGAAACCGGTTACGATGGATATATAGCTCAGGAATTTATTCCAACCAATGACAACGTTTTTGCTTCGCTAAGGCAAGGCGTAGAAATCTGTAACGTATAAAATTACAAACCTATGAAAGCGCTAACTACTTTATTGATTTTATTATTAACGGTTGGTTTTGCAAATGCCCAAACCATGCCTGATCCTACAGTTCCGCAAGGCGAAAACTTGAAAGTTCCCGAAGGATGGGAGTTTAGATTAGACAGCCCGAACGACTCTGTGGTGCTTACCGATAATGCTGAAGATGAAGGCATTTATTTTGTAAACATGACTCCAGGCTGGCATCTCACCACTGGGCCAAGAGGTATTTTTTGGCATCCTGCTTTTATCGCCGAAGATTCTTTTACCATCCACACTGATCTACACCTTTTTAATCCCAATGGTAGAAACCGAGAGGGATATGGTTTGTTTTTTGGAGGAAAAAGCATGAAGTCTCCTGAATATGAATACATTTACTTTTTGATAAGAAATACCGGCGACTTTTTATTAAAAAAGAGAGTAGGTGAAACTACAGAAACCGTTCAGGGTTGGACGGCATCAAATCAGATAAAAATTTATGACGACCCTGAAGTTTCATCGGTATTAAATTCCTTAGCTGTAGAGGTTGATGGCAATACAATGAACTTTTTTATTAATAGTGAGCAAGTTGCGACGATAAATGCAAATGACTTAGAATTAGATGCCAATGGTGTTTTTGGTTTGCGTGTTAATCATGCAGTAAACCTTCATGTTGAAGACATTGGTGTAAGTACAGAATAAATATCTTGTTTTATGAATATTGAGCGGTACGAAAACGGAAATATTGAGGTAGACATCTCATTTACTTGGATGTCATATTTGGCGTTATTTGGCACTTTTTGCTGTTTTTTCGGCATCGTATACTTTTGGGCTATAGTAGGCCTGCACATATTTTCGCTACAAATTATTGGCCTTGTAATTGCCGGAGTTGTGCTTGGTGTTGCTGGCATCATTATCTATGAAAGCTCTAGCTTTTTGTTTGATAATGAAAATGGGGAGTTGCGTTGGCAGAAACGGAAGTATTTCAGAGCAAAAAAAGGAACCGTTCCTTTTTACGACATCGAAGAAGTGAAAATTGAACGCGCCGATGAAAACACGAAGGAAATGCTCGTTAAAATTCTAACTAAAAAAGGCGAGTTAAGTCTTTCCGATTCTTACATGCTGAGTAGCGATTACAATGTGGAAGAATTAGCTGGGGAAGTAAAATCTATTACCGGTTTAGGGATCGATGTTTCGCCTAAAAACAGAGCTCAAATCCTGCTAGAATTAGGGCAAACTAAAGGGGCTATTGATATAATTAGAGAAGAAATGGAAATGTCGATAGAAGAAGCCAAAGATTACCTTGGGCTTTAATTAAACACATTGTTATGAAGCTATCAACGGGGGTGTTATTTATTGGTTTGATTGCGATTGGATGTGGATCAACGCATCCAATAACCACCGTTGAGCATACCGATTTATCCGCCGGTATTGATGGGCAGCGAATCAACGAGTTTCCGGCTCCAATTATTGAAGCTCTAGAGTGGAATAACCTTTCAAGCGCTGAAGAAACAAGCGTAGATGAGGAGTTTCAGATTGCAATTTATTCTGAAACCAGCCCATATCATTTATTCCGCATCTCACCCGGGAAAAAGAATCCGGGCGACGCTATACTTTTTTGGCCACTAGATGGAAGCTCGAAAAGCGCCGTACCAGAAAAAAATATGCACGAATATCTGAGTACCATTTGTGATGAGTTCGAACGTGCCGGCCCGTATGAGTTTTGCATCCCAAAATTTAACAGCGGTAATGATTGGGGAAGAACATATACAAATTTGGAACAGCGAAATATTTGGACCTTACCCGATGGATCTCAGTTAGAAAGCTCACCGGCAGAAGACGGGCAACTTTGGGGCATGGTATTTCAAATAAGAAAAGGCATGTATTTTAGAACCATCAGCCATGAAAACCCTGATTTGTACACCGGCACTCCCGAAGCACTTGATGTATTAGCTATAACAGCACAATTGCGGTTGATCGCAAATAACTTAGTGCCACCGATCAATTATAATACTTACAGCGGAATCACCAACGGCTTAAAAGGTTCGGCATTTATTCCATGCGGATTGAATGAGCAATGGAGATTTGATGCAAACATGACCGACTTGATTTCGAGTAAAGGCATTCCCACAGTCATTGAACAGCAAAACGAACTGTTATTTCAAGTGAAAGTAACGGGCATGCTGCGTGATGAATGGTATGCTAACCGACGATCCACCGGTTACACGAAGATTATAACTCCGGTAGAAATTAGCGAAGTGAGTATTGTTTCCGACAGTACTTGCTCAGTTAAATGACTCACATTCTTATGCAGGATTAACTGTCTGAACTTTAGGTTACTTTATTCAAAAAAATTAGCATGAAGTATTTCCATTACCTGCCACTCCTTTGCCTGCTCATTCTAAGTTGCGATATCAACAGCTCAAACAATCAAGTTGTTGATGAGTTGAAAGACGCGCAGCAAGTTTGGCTAAACGCAGACCTATCAAACTACGAATATACCTATCAAGCGGTGTGTTTCTGTGCTTTTACCGATCAAATGATTGTTGTTATACAAGACGATACGGTATCTCAAGTGCTCGATGTTGAAACCCGCGAGCCATATACGTTGAACCAAGGCGACGAAGAAATTCAAATTCTCGAATCCTATCCGGATTTATTCCACACAATATCGCAGTTTTACGATCGCTGGATCGTTGAAATTCCGGTTTCTTACAAAGCAAAGTTTGAATGGGATAAAAAATCAGGAATGCCCATTAAGATGAATATAGATCGCATCGAAAACGCTGTGGATGATGAAATCTCGTACAACTTTTCCGGTTTGGTAGTTAACTAAATACCAAGCTCAGATTTAATTCTGCTTAGTTTTTCCTGCTCCGCTTTCGAGATATTTGAGTCGCAATTCGCAATCGACTCTAGTAGGCTATACACCAAGTTTTTGCCGTCATCAGAAAAATGGGATTTTATATGGCTGATGGCTTCATCAACAATAGTATGCAAATTACTGGTGCTCATGCTCCCTAAATGACTTAGCGTTTTATGATAGGTGCTTAAGTCGTATTTCATGTTTTCCAACACGCGCTTCACCGCTGTTTGCTCGGCAAACGAAATGCTACCATCGGCGCTTTCAACCCAAAATATTAATACGTCAATCGAAGTTTCGTCGGTTAATGAATAAGTACTCATGGTTTACCCCAAGGTTTAAATTAAAATTCAGCGCTCAGCATTTTACAAATTTTCTCTAAAGCTTCCGATTGTTCGTCGGTTATCGAATTCTTTGTGTTCGAATCGATATCTAATTGTGCTACAAAATCGCCATCAACCATAATAGGTACCACAATTTCTGACTGAACATGCATGCTACAAGAAAGGTAATTATCCTCAGCGTGCACATCTTGCGAAATAAAGGTTTCGTGCGAAAGCGCCACTTGCCCACAAATCCCCGTTCCAAATGGAATGCGAGTGTGATTAGTTGGTTCGCCAACAAATGGACCAAGAACTAACTCGTTTTCAGCGTCATCTGCAACTAAATAAAACCCAACCCAATCGAAGGTGGGTACTTCATCAGCTAAAAGTTCACAAACAGCAAAAAGCTTTTCATTTCTGGTAACCGGTCGATCACAAATTTCTTTCGTGTGGATAATGAGTTTATCGAGCAAGCTAATAGTTTGAGTGGTTGACATAAGTCTCTTGTTTTTTTGAGTGAGTGCAAAATATAAGAATAAGAATACTAGAAAAGTTAAGGTTTGGAAATTCTGATACTCCCCCCCTTCTTTTCGGCAAAATCTCTGTATCTTATAAGCATGGACTTTTTAAGCGATATCATACCATTTTCCACCGATTTTATGGGAGCCGGTGCGTTACTGTTAGCTAGTTTTACATCGTTATTTTCGGTTGTAAACCCGTTGGCAGCTATGCCGGTTTTCTTATCATTGATGGACGATCACACCCCGGCAGAACAAATCAGAACCGCACGTAAATCGGCGATTTATATGTTCATTGTTCTGGTAACCTTCTTATTTATGGGTACCTACATTTTATCCTTTTTCGGAATTAGTCTTTCCGGAATCAGAATTGCCGGTGGTATTGTAATTATGCGCGCAGGTTTTTCTATGATGAACCCGGAAACAGGTGGACGAAAACTCTCGAAAAAAGACACCGAAGCTGCCATGGAAAAGGAAGATGTTTCGTTTAGCCCGCTTGCAATGCCCTTGCTTTCCGGCCCGGGAAGTATCGCTGTGGTAATCGGTTTTGGTTCGCAAGCTACCGGCACCAGCGATTACATTTTAAACACCGTAGCGGTGTTTTTAACCGCATTTTTGGCGTGGGGTATTTTGCGTGTGGCGCCTTGGTTAAATAAAGTAATTGGAAAAAGCGGCATGATTGTAGTTACCCGAATGATGGGTTTTATTGCTTTGGCGATAGGCGTTCAGTTTGTAATTAATGGTATAGCCGGTTTTTTTGGCTTTAACAGTTAATCAATAATCATGGATACCCAAAAAATTGATTACGATATATGGGCGAATACTCTGATCCTGAATTCAATTAAATCGGTAGCTGAAGAAGAACTACAATTCGAACTCACCCGCTTATTTGCGCACTTGTTTAAAGCACAGATAATTTGGTTTAACCGAGTTTATGGCATCAAAGAATCTGTTCAGATTTGGGGCACTTATACCATCGAAGAATGTATCAGCCTGCTGAACGATAGCACCGACATGCTAAGCAAAATAACCGAAAAGGCCGGAGAAATTATCGAATATCACGACCTGAAAGGGAACGCATATTCTACAGCCGCTGAAGACATTTTTGAACATGTAATCATTCATGGGCAGCATCACCGCGCACAAATTTTGTACCTGTTAAGTAAAAACGGATATAAAGCTCCTGCAACTGATTACATCTATTTTCTAAGATCATTACAGACTAAGGACAACTTTTAGTAGTTTTGCCCTGTTTATAATCAAACTCATCACCAAAACCCTGTTGCTCTGGAAACTATAGATCGCGCGCTGGCCGCATTTTCATCCTTTATGTGGGGAACTCCCCTTGTTATTCTACTGGTAGGTGGTGGATTATACTTTCTTATTTACTCACGATTTACCCCTTATCGTTATTTCTTTCACGCCATTGAGATTCTGAGGGGCAAATTCGACGACCCTGACGATCCCGGCGATATCAGTCACTTTGAGGCACTTTCATCAGCTTTGGCGGCAACCGTTGGCTTAGGTAACATAAGTGGTGTGGCCGTTGCCATTGCGATTGGTGGACCCGGCGCTGTTTTTTGGATGTGGATTAGCGCCATTGTGGGGATGGCTACAAAGTTCTTTACATGTTCGCTTTCCATCATGTATCGCGGAAAAGATTCCAATGGCGACATTCAAGGCGGAACCATGTATATGATTGTTGAAGGGCTTGGAAAAAAATGGAAGCCGCTTGCTGCTCTTTTTGCAATTGCCGGTTTATTTGGGCCATTACCAATCTTTCAGGCAAATCAGGTGACGCAAATTGTTCGCGACTTTGTACTTGTGCCGAATGGTATCACCGATCCCGCAAACACATTCACCAGCGATTTAATTAGCGGTTTGGTGATTCTTGCAATCGTTTCGATCGTAATTTTTGGTGGAATTAAGCGCGTTGGTAAAGTTGCATCTAAAATGGTGCCGGCTATGGTGCTAATTTACGTGAGTTGCGTACTTGTTATTCTAACCATTCACATTGATGTACTTGGTCATTATTTAGTGCTCATAGTTACAGATGCTTTTCAAGGTGCATATTTCAATGGCGATGCGGCCTTTGGTGGAGTGGTGGGAAGTTTAATTGTGCACGGAACTAAACGGGCTGCCTTCTCAAACGAAGCCGGTATTGGTACGGCAACTCTTGCTCATGGGGCTGCTAAAACCAAAGAACCTATACGCGAAGGTTTAGTGGCCATGATGGGACCTTTCATTGATACCCTTGTCGTTTGTACAATGACTGCCCTCGCCATTTTGGTTACCGATGTTTGGACATCCGGCGAGTTGAATGGAATCACATTAACGGCTTCAGCCTTTCAAGAGGCTATTGGTCCATTTGGGGTTTACTTGCTTATTTTTTGTGTGTTGATTTTTGGCTTCAGCTCGTTGTTTACCTATTCGTACTATTCAACCAAGTGCCTAGGCTTTTTAATTGGTGCCGACAAACAGAAGTACTTCAACTATTTCTATGCTGTGGCAATCATCTTCGGGTCGGTAGCTACCATCAACGCGGTTTTGAATTTTACCGACGGCATGTTTGCTTTAATGAGTATCCCAACTATGACTGTGGCCATACTCTTATCACCAAAAGTAATGGCTGCATCCCGCGATTATTTTGAAAGAATGAAAAGTGCCGGAAATCTCTAACAACGGATAGTCCGGCATCCGATTTTATGCTTTTTACCTAGTAAATGTTGGAACTCAATGTAGGCGCTGAGGTATCTTTTGAACACGAAAAGGATCATTCATCCTTCAATCAAAAAATTTGTACATTCTAGAAAGCTTTTCTGTATGATTTTCAGACAATCACTTCTATTTGCATTCATCATTTTTACTACGGCGGCTACCTATGCACAATCGGGTGGTTCAAGTCCGCAGAATACCTTGTTACCGGAGATTAATCCGCAGGATATTGAGATCAGAAGTGAATTCAGGGCTCGATTCCCCGGGTTGAGACGTCAACCCATACTTGGCTTCAACCCAAAGCCGCGCGTGTTTCAAATCGATCCCAATCGAATGCCGTTTATGGAATCGCGCGATCAGGCCGTCGCCAATATTTCGATCACGCAACTCGACCGCCCCGAGCCACCTGCACGTTCAGTGCTGCCAACTCCAAATCGAACAAATATTTATGTAAAAGGTGGGTTTGGTTCTTTTACAACGCCCGAAACCGATGCGTACTTTTTTCAAGGATTGGGGTCAAAATCATCGCTAAGTGGGAATTTTTCGATGCTGGCCTCCGATGGGCATCTTGATAATCAACTTTCCAGTTTTCGTTTTATGGATGGCGATATTCGTTTTAATTCAAAACTAAAGCGAGATCTTTCCATCGAATCATCCATCGGTTTTCTCAGCGACTTTAACCGGATGTATAATCTTGCACCTATTTACCAAGATGTAATCGGAGAAACAGCTCGTAAAGATTATCTGGGCTTTAGCTGGAATACCAATTTACATCAAACTAAAAACTCGCTGGAAGGCTTTTCGGCAGAGCTTACCGTTTCGCATTTCGAGGCCGACTTAAAAGCCGGTGATACCGCAACCCGAAATGATGGCTCGTTAATTTCAGGTACAAGTAATGAGCAGTATGTACATGCGCAGGTGAAAAAATATTGGCCGGGCTCACGTTTGTACGAAACACTTGGTATTAATGCGAACTTAACCGCAGGAACCTATGCTGGTGGTTCAACAGCTTCTAACAACGTAATACTTGGCGAAATCGGTGCTGAGTACAAAAAGCTGATCAATTTTAATATGCATGCGTCGGGGGCTGTTAACCTGGCTTATGTAAGCGATGGAGTTGAGAATAAGGTTTACATCGCACCGCAAGCAGAGCTCACATACAACTTAAAAGATGCCTTAATGCTGAAAGGTGGCATAAAAGGCGGCCCATTATTTAATTCTCTGCAAGAGCATCATCAAACTAATCGCTTTTTAAGCAACCACACTTTGCTGCGCCACAGTTATCAGTCGAAAGCATTTGGCGAAGTTGGGCTCCAGTTATTTGAAGGAAATCGCGTGTACTCGGGTATTTCTTATCAGATTACCAGAAACCGGGCTTTTTACAGCCGTGCATCGGAAACCAGAATCGGGCAAGATTACGCGCTGTTTTACACGCTAAATTATGCCAAATCGAATACGCTTGAGCTATTTGGCGGAATAACCCAGCAGTTACAGCCTGAGCAGTTTTGGCTGGATGCTAAGATTTATGCACGTCGCCCCAAGCTTTCAACCGGCGAGGACATCCCGTATGAGGAGCGTTTTGGCGTTACTGCATCGTTAAATTATAGCATCAAAAAAGGAGTTTTAATAAGCACTTGGATGGATGTAATCGGCAAACGCAGAGCACCAACCAACAATCGAGAGTTAAGTGCAATCAACCTTGTTAATGTAAAAGCCGAATACGAATTTTCGGATAGGTTTGGTGTTTATGCGAAAGTATTGAATATTTTGGGACAGAAGTACGAATTATGGGACGGCTATGAAGAGCGCCCATTTCAGCTCTTCGGAGGGATAATTTTAAAATTGTGAGTATGAAAAAAGAGTTTTTAGAAGCATTTAGTATTGTTGTGCGCGATCAAATTATTATGAAAAACTCGGTGGAGATTTCGGGTTTAGGTACTTTTAAGGCGGTACACCATAGCCAACATCAGGAAAAAAGAATAGATGGAAAGACAGTTATGATGCCCCCTCGCGACACTATCGAGTTTGTAGCGGAAATGGAGAGGTAACATCATGCATATCGATCATCAAAAATTACTTGAACTACTTACTGAAGCTTCTGGATTAGACGCCGAAAAAGCTGAAGAACAACTAAAGGCTTTGGTTGCCGAAATACAGCAATCGCTTAGCGAAGATGAAGCTTACGAAATTGAAGGTTTTGGGATTTTTAGCAGCCTGGGCAATAGAGTGATGTTTATTCCTTCGAAAGAGCTGGAGACTGAAATCAATTTTAAATATGTAGGAATGGAGCCCATCGAAATAGATGAGCCCGCTCCAAGTTTCGACGACCCATTTGAAGGACTTGATGACGATGATGATGATGCGAACGAAATTGATTTAGAGGCTAAAAAACCAGTCGGCAAAGATCTGGGCACTCGCTTTGCCGGTCTGATTGACGATGATATTAAAGATCCAGATTTAGAACCGGCTGAAGGTCCCGGCCCGGAAATGTGGGGAGTTGAAGCCCACAAAGAAACAGAAAGCGCTGACCGGCTTTTTGCGAGCTTAATGGGGCAAGAATATGAAGAACCGGCCGATGAAGAAGGTGATGTTATAGATACTTCCGATGAGGATGACTTCAGTGGATTAGATAACATTTTTGACGACGATGACGATTCTTCTGGCCTAGAAGATCTAGACTCGGAAGTTGCGGCTTTTATGGGCGGCGATTCTTCTACAGATTCGGAAGAAAATGAAAAAGACACCGACGATTTTCTTGATGATGTTTTTGCTGAAATGGAAAGCGACGGTTTAGAATCCGAGGAAGTAACCGAAGACACATTGAATCTTGAAGATTCTGATGTGGTGATCGATTATGCTGAGGTACCTAAAGATTCCGACACCGACGATGAGGACAATATTATCTCGGCGGATCTTAACTCAATCAGCGAACAAGATGATGAACCATCACTGAACGACCCATTGGGTGAAGAAGATGAGTTTCCGGAATTCGATCTGGATGAATTAGAAGATGATGCGGAATCGCCGGCAGAAGTTGAAACAGACGACGAAATGGACTTCGAAGATCCATTCTTGAATCTAGAAGATGATCAGGTGGATGAGAGCGTGCTGCGCATGGAAGAGTTTGACGACACCGAAATTGTACCGGTGATCAAAAACATTACGACCAACGATCCTAATCAACCTAAAAAAGAAGAACCAAAAGCTGAGAAGCCGGAAGAAGAAAAGAAAGTAGTTACTTCGAATAAAGAACCCGCACCAACCTGGTTATGGATTGTTCTTGTTCTGGTTGTAATTGGTGGCGGTGTTGTAGGCTTGGGCTACTTCAACATTATTTCTATTCCTTTCATTAGTTCAGATTCTACAACAGTAGCAACTACTTCACAGCCTGCAACTCAAACTTCGCCACCACCGCCGGTAGCTGAGGAAACAACAACTGCCGAAGAATCCTCTACAAATGAGGAACCACCGGCCGAACCAACTCCGCAGGAAGAAGCACCAGCTCCGGTGGAACAACCGACTCAACCTGAAGTAACAAATTCCCGGCTGATTGAGAATGCCACGAGCAACGATGTTGCCAAATATGGTTTAACAGGCACATTATCTGAAGCCGGCATGGATGGCTATACGATTGTGATGTATTCGCTCAGCAATCAACAAAATGCACGTTCAGAGCAACAAAAGCTGTTGGATGATGGTTACAGAGCCATGGTAGTGCCCATCGAAAGCGAACGGTACGGCACATTATGGAGAGTAAGTTTAGGGCAGTTTGCCTCGCTATTCGACGCCGCTGTTGCCGCAGAAGACATTGAATCACTTTTACCTGATAACTACTTCATCAAAAAAATTAATTAATCATCTACATGTACAACGCATTTCTTATGATTCAGGAATCAATCGCCTCGGTTGATTCTCTGGCCACGTCATTAGAGGGAGAAACCATCACTTTTTTCGACTTAATGATCGAAGGTGGTATTCTGATGATCCCTATTTTCATCCTTTTTCTGATTTCTTTTTATGTGATTTTTGAACGATGGAGTGCACTTTCTCGCTCGCATACCGATACTCAACGGTTTTTAGGAACCATCGAGGGCATGCTGAAAACCGGAAAACAATCCGACGCCATTGCTTATTGCGAAGAGTACGACAAACCACTGGCGCGAATCATCAAAGCTGGGATTAAACGCCTTGGTCGCCCTATTCGCGATATCGAAGACGCCATCGACAATGCTGGTAAAAAAGAAATTTTCTTTCTAGAAAAACGAATGAACTGGCTGGCAACCATTGCCGGTGTAGCTCCACTCATTGGCTTTACAGGAACCGTTACCGGTATGATCGAAGCCTTTATGGATATTCAATCGCTGCAAGGGAATGTAAATCCAAGCGCACTTGCAGGTGGGATTTGGGAAGCGTTGATTACCACTGCTGCAGGCTTAATTGTGGGCTTGATTGCATTCGGTTTTTACAACTTTCTACTGGGTAAAATCAACCGTTCGATTTTTGAACTCGAAAATGCGTCGGCCGATTTCATAGATCTACTTCAATCTCCGGCTCCAAAAAAACAAAGCTGATATGGCACGCGATTTTAGAAGAGGAGATAAACGACTAACCCCATTGTCGCTGTTTTCGCAGTCGTCGTTGACGGATATTGTGTTGTTGTTACTGATTTTCTTCCTGCTCACTTCTTCGTTTGTTACCAACTTTGGCATTCAAGTGAACATCCCCAAAGCAGAAAGTGGAGCGGTTACACAGGCTGAATATATTTCGGTGGCTATAACCAACGAGGGTGAGTTTTATGTTGAAGGAGAACTAACCGCCCGAGGCTCGCTTGCAGGCGCCATCCGCGAAGCAAGAAATACTAAACCCGAAGGCATGATCGTACTACGGGCAGACAAAGATGCAACGGTAGACGACGCGGTTCGTGTTCTGAACATAGGAAAGGCGCTGAACCTAAAATTGGTGATGGCTACCGAGCAAGGCTCACTCTAAACAAATTATGCAACCACAGTTCACAAAAGACGACTCAAGAGCATTGATAGCAACCATTGGTGTTGCGGGACTGCTTATTGCGATTTCGCTTTGGATCACCATTGATATGGGGCGAAATATTCGTCCATCTTTTATTGAAGTGGAGTTCGGGGAGTTCCAGACTGGTCGCTTAACCGAGTTCTCCGAAGTTGAAAACGAACAAGTTGCCACACGCCCCAATCCATCGGAAGTTGAAACCGAGGAGCCTACCGAGGAAACTCCTGATCCCGAAGATATTCCCGAAACCGAGGCACAAGAAGACACCAAGCCGGTTGATTTACCCGATGAAGTGGAGGAGGTAATTGAGGAAGCCATCGAGACGCCGGTAACCGAAGAAATTGATCCCACGCAAACGGCTGAAGAAAACACCGAAGAAGAAATTGAAATTGCACCGGTTGCTCAAGAAGACATCGACACACAGGAAGGAGCCGAGGAAAGTGGCGATGTGGAAGGATCAACCGGAGAAACCGATTCTGATCAAGGTCTGGGAAATGATGATGATAAAACCGCTCCCTATGAGCTCCAATGGGAAGGCGACATCGAACGTGCACCTATGGTACAACCACTTCCCACCAATACAGCAAACACCGAAGCGGTTATCACTGTACGATTTGAAGTGCGCCCGAATGGAACTGTGGGCCGAATTATTCCTATCAAAAAAATGAGCCCGGAACTGGAACGCGAAGTGATGAGTACTTTACGAACCTGGCGTTTTTCTCGCTTGCCGGGCGGGGTTCCACAAACCGTGCAATGGGGCTCTATTACATTCCGATTCGTGTTTAATTAAACGAAGCCCATCCCCTTCACAATTTTTTACCCAAGTCTTGATTCTGAATAGCTACCTTCGGTAATTCTTAACCGCTCTTCGCGCTAATCATTTAAAATAAACGGGATACTTATGAAGCGATTTTTAAGTCTAGCAATCTGCTTTGTACTTGCTCTGTGTACTGCAGAATCATTACAAGCACAGGTATTTGGCCATGGTGCCGAAACCGACTCACCAACCTACGAATCTTCTCTTTTTCAGGATTTGGAATACCGAGAAATCGGACCCTTTAGAGGTGGCCGTTCGGTTGCAGTTGCCGGGCACGACGATCAACCTTACATCTATTATGTTGGCTTTACCGGTGGCGGTGTTTACAAAACCGTTGACGGCGGAAATACCTGGGAAAACGTTTCGGATGGATATTTTAAAACCGGATCGGTTGGCGCCATCGACGTAGCAGATTCCGACCCGAACGTGATTTACGTTGGAATGGGTGAAACCGATATCCGTGGAAATATGAGCGCCGGTGACGGAATGTATCGTTCTACCGATGCCGGAAAAACCTGGGAATATCTGGGCTTAGGTAACACAGAATTTATTGGCGACATCGAAATACACCCAACCAACCCGGATGTAGTTTGGATTGCAGCCATGGGTAAATTATTTGGCAATGTAGAAAGCACCGATCGTGGTGTTTACAAAACTACCGATGGCGGAAAAACCTGGAACAAAGTGCTCTATCGCGATAACAAAACAGGTTCGGTTGATATTGCTGTTGACCCAAACAACCCGCGAATTTTGTACGCTGCAATGTGGGAAGCTTATCGTAACGAATATGAAATGAGTAGCGGTGGCGAAGGCTCAGGTTTATTTAAAAGTACTGATGGCGGCGAAAGCTGGAAAGAGATCACTCGCAATCCCGGAATGCCAAAAGGTATGATCGGCAAAATCGGGGTTTCCGTTTCACCGGTTAATTCCGATCGAGTGTTCGCTATTGTAGAAAACGCCCGTGGCGGCGGATTGTTTAGAAGTGAAGATGCCGGGGCAACCTGGACTCGCGTAAGCGCGGATAGAAATTTACGCCAACGCGCTTGGTACTACTCAAAAGTGATCACTGATCCACAAAACGAAGATGTGCTTTATGTACTGAATGTAGGCTTCTGGAAATCGATTGATGGCGGTAAAACCTTCAGCAGAATTTCTACACCTCACGGCGATCATCACGATCTTTGGATTGCAACCAACAACCCGCAACGCATGGTAATTGGCGATGACGGTGGTGGGCAGGTTAGTTATAACGGCGGCCAAACGTGGACGTCTTATCACACATCTGCAACTGCTCAAATTTATCAAGTGGCGGTTGATAATCAATTCCCGTACATGATTTATGGCGCGCAGCAAGATAACTCTACCTTCGCGATTATGAGCCGAACGAATGGGTTTGGAATCGACGAAGACGATTGGTGGAGAGTTGCCGGTTGTGAATCTGGCTACATCGCAGTTGATCCTGAAAATCATGACGTAACTTATGGCGGTTGTTATGGCGGATCACTTTCGCGCTACGATGCCAAACTTCGCCTCAACGATCGCATCGATATTTGGCCGGATAACCCAATGGGTTCAGGTGCCGATCAATTGAAGTATCGTTTCCAGTGGACGTTCCCGATTATCGTTTCCCCACACAATCCTGATGTGCTTTATGCTACTTCGCAATACGTACATCGCTCTACCGATGAGGGAATGAGCTGGGAAGACATCAGTCCGGATCTAACCCGAAACGACAAAGCCAAGCAAGGCGAGTCGGGCGGTCCAATCACAAAAGATGATACCTCGGTTGAGTATTATAACACCATTTTCACC
Organism: Balneolaceae bacterium; assembly: GCA_017643365.1. Classification (GTDB taxonomy): domain Bacteria; phylum Bacteroidota; class Rhodothermia; order Balneolales; family Balneolaceae; genus HXMU1420-13. The sequence goes on from JAEPNO010000009.1 coordinate 43,887, forward strand.
TTTGTTGAATCTACGCTCGAACCCGGTTTAATGTGGGCAGGATCGGATGACGGTTTAATCCATATCAGCCGTGATAATGGCGAAACTTGGGATAATGTAACTCCTCGCGGCTTACCCGAATCTATGATCAGTATTTTAGATGCCTCGCAACACGATCCGGGCACCGCTTATTTTGCGGCCAATCGTTATAAGTTTGGGGATTACCAGCCGATGATTTATCGCACTACCAATTATGGCCGTAGTTGGGATAAAATTACCGATGGCATTCCTGCCAAAGATTTTACCCGTGTAGTTCGCGAAGATCCAAATGTTGAAGGTTTACTTTATGCAGGTACCGAAACCGGATTGTATGTTTCTTTTAATGCCGGCGACGACTGGCAGCCATTTCAGTTAAATCTGCCGGCTACTCCGGTAACCGATTTAGCGGTACACAAGCGTGATAAAGATTTGATTGTAGCGACTCAAGGCCGCTCATTTTGGGTGCTTGATCACCTGCCTGTGTTACACCAAATGACCGAAGATATCGCAAATGCTGATCATCACCTTTTTGATCCAGAAGATCCATATTTATTTGGTGGCGGCGGTTCTAATGGTGGTCCATTAGTAGGTCAAAACCCGGAAAATGGTGCTGTTGTATTTTTCAAATTGGATGAAAAGCAGGACGAAGAAATTAAACTGGAATTTCTAGACATGCGTGGCAACACCATTCAAACCTATTCCAGCACCGAAGATACCCGGGGTCGCGCGGTGAAAGAATCTCCTCTTTTCTTTGAAGAAGAAGATCGCACCCGACCTAATGTAGTACCAAATAAAGCCGGACTTAATAAATTTGTTTGGAACCTTCGTTATCCGGGAGTTACCAATTTAGATGGCCGCCAAATTCTGTGGGCGGGTAATACTTCAGGACCGTTAGCCGTGCCGGGAACTTATACCGTTCGCATGCTTATTGGCGACGAAATGGTTGGCGAACAACAATTTGAAGTGAAAAAAGATCCTCGTTTGGTAGATGTAAGCCAGGAAGATTTAATTGCCCAGTTTGAGTTGGCGCAAACCATCAACGCGAAGTTAGATACTACGCATAAAGCCATTAATGAAATTCGATCCGCTACAAAAGAGATCAACGAAATGATGTCGGAAATCTCGAACGAAGAGTTGGCTGAGCGCGTAAAAGCACTCACAAAAGCGATTGGCGAAATCGAGATGGAATTGGTGCAAACTAAGGCAGAAGCCATTCAGGATGTGCTGAATTTCCCAATCAAACTGAACAACAAATTAGCTGCATTAAAGAGTACGGTTGCAACCGGTTTTGGGCGACCAACGGCTCAGCAATATGCCGTATTCGAAGATTTAGCGGCTAAAGTGGACGTACAGCTCGAAAAACTCCAAGCCATCTGGAATGGAGAATACGAACAAGTAATTGGCGAAATCGAAAATCCGGCCGTGCCTATTAACAGATAAATTTCATCTTGTTTTGATGAAGCCACTTTCAGAAATGGAAGTGGCTTTTTTTTGTGGATGAAACTCAAATAAAGGTGCTGTCAACCCCTTTCGATATAAGGCTCTTTGTTCCCATATAAGATTTTCATACTCTCGACGTTTCCACCTTGAACAACATCAATTTTTGAAACGGGTACATTCATGGGTTCTATTCAATCACGCGTTATTGCTTCGCTATTTCTGCTATTTAGTCTTTCAATTTCAGTAACTGCACAAGAGGAGGAGTTGCAACGAATCTTCTCTGAAGATGATCTTTCAACACTGCTTTCCACTTACGATACCGACAACGAAGCTCAGTATCTACATCAGAGTATTGTCCACGAAGCAGACCAAATATTGGCGCATTTATTAGAACAAGACATCGATCCCAATCTGCCAAACGAAAGTGGATTCACTCCTTTGCATCAGGCGATTATGGCGAGCAACCTAAACGCATTCGAGCGATTGATTGATGCCGGCGCGGATGTAAACAAGCAAAGAATCGGTGGATTGGAAAGTACTCCACTGATGTACGCCGTTTCGCAACCGGGAACTGATTTTTCTGAACTCTTGATCGCCAACAATGCCGATTTGAATATTGTGGACAGCAACCTCGATCCGGCGCTAAATTGGGCTGCTTATTACGGTCATGTTGATCAGATGGAGTTGTTGATCGATTCCGGTGCCGATTTAACTCTTGAAAGCATCCATGGCAACGCTGCTGATGTGGTGCCCCGACTTTGGCATGCCGACTCTGTACTGCACGTGTTCCGCTCCACCCATTTGATGGGAGACCTTTCCGATCAAAACATGCAATTATTACAAGCCGTGAGAGAAGAAAATATTCCGGTTGTGCTTGATTTACTTAGCGAGGGAGTGGACCCAGATTCCACCGATGGTTTAGGAAATCCGTTGCTTCAAATAGCCGCATCTAACGGAAACACCCAAATAGTTGCCAATTTTATCCTAAATGGTGCGGACGTGAATCAGTTTAACCGAGTGGGACAAACTCCCTTGGCGTTTGCGGCGCGGTTTGGTCATGAAGAAATCGTTGACTTATTACTGGAATGGGAGGCCGATGTAAACCGGGCCGGAGATGAATATCAACTAACACCGCTAATTGGGGCCGCAATTGGTGGCGACACCGGCATCGGCAAAAAATTACTTGCAGCAGGCGCGGAAATCGATCACAGAGATGTAATTAATAGTGGCTCGCCATTGCTTTGGGCGATCATGTACTCCAACACCGATTTTGCTGAGATGTTAATAAACGAAGGAGCAGAATTTCACTCGGAAGATGAAAACGTATTTTCGGCTTACACTTTTGCCCAACAAATGGGAAACCAGCATCTCGTGAACTTGATGGAATCTATGATGGAATAAGGAGACTTGTTTAGAATATATTCACTATAATTTTGTTAACACTGGTTTTGTTGAATGACCGGAATACTGGTGTTACTATTCGAAAAGTGCATTTTTTGGGGACTATAATTAGTGAGATTATCACCTTTTTTGGATCGAAAAGAGATTGATGGACCAGAATCGAATGGGAGCAGGCTCCCAAAAATGTACCGCATTGGAGCTACGGAACGAGGATAACTATGTTGCTAATAATCCTGCAAGTACAGTTACGAGGTTATTGTGATCGCAGTTAAAACCATTAAACATATATAATATGCTAGGAGGGTTAATTTTTCAATTTATAGGTGCTTTACTCCGTTATCTATATAATAGATTAGCACAAAAGGAAAAAAGGAGCTTTCAATATTTTTATAATGGAGATAAAACATTTTCTGATATTGAATTAGTGAAAAATGACTCACTAAGTTATTCTATCGGGTTAGTATTTTTGTTAATAATTTCCATAATTATTGTGGTCTTTAGTTTGTAAATATGAGAAACGAAATTATACCCTCATCTTGCCCCCCAATGATGTTTTAAGTCTGTGACTTACCCCACCTAGCGTAAGCATCCGCTTATGCGAAAGGAAAGCAATGGATATGAATAATGTTAAGGCACAATTGGTGAACAAGGTTCAAGACCCATAACACCCTCTGTTGCACCTTTAATCGGACCGGTTATTCAGCAAGTAACTCCATAAAAATAAACCCGATTATGAGATGGAAACAAAAAGACAGTTCTTAGCAAGGAAACTAATTGATTATTTGGACAAGTATGAAATAGATGTAATTCAGTTTGCTTTGCTACTTTTTTTGGTGCCTCTTTCTTTTATGGCGATCACTACAATTCTTAATTTAAAGAACAATGATCCTACCATAAGAAATAAGAAAATCAGATATGGTGATATTGAATTTATAATTATCGTATTAATTACACTATTTATATTTATCAAATTGAATTTATAATCTTGATTTCTTCCCCACCCTCGCCACCTAGCGTAAGCATCCGCTAGTTCGAAAGGAAAGCAAAGGATCTGAAAAATGTTACGGTTCAAGCGGATGTATGCTTAATTAGTCACTCCGAGGAACCGAGGATTCTTCACAATCTAATTATGGGCTAAACAGAATTATGAGGATTCTTCCTCTCGTTCCCAAGCTCGAGTTTGAGTAACGCATTACAGTAGCGCCTGCTTCCATTTTTTTTCGACCTCACCCTTTTTTAACATGATTCAGGATAGAATAAAGGCAAAATGCTGACTTTTCTTCACTTTGTCACTCAGTACCTCTGTCCCTATGCCCCTTTCTTCCTTTGGCATCTTATATTCCTTCTTAAATCAGCTATCACACATTCATGCTTTATCTAATCAGTGGCGCTTCTCGATCCGGAAAAACATTGCTTGCCCAAAAGCTACAGGCCGAAAAAAATTTGCCATACCTATCGCTCGATTGGTTGATGATGGGATTCTACAATGGCATCCCTGAATATGGGATTCACCCGTTATTAATGCCGGATGAAATCGCTAGAAAAATGTGGCCTTTTTTGAAGGGTATGATCGACAACTTGATTTACGACGACATAGATTATGTGATCGAAGGCGAGGCTATGCTGCCGGAATTACTCATCGAACTCAAAAAGAAATACCCGGGAAAGACCAAGGCAGTGTTTCTTGGTTTTGCGGATGTCGATCCCAACTTAAAATTCGACCAGATCAAAACATATAGCACCGGAGTTGATGACTGGCTGATCAAAGAATCGGATGCGTACATCAAAGATCATATTGAGAATATGATTCGTCATAGCACGATGATCAGGGAAGAGTGCGCGAAATGGAATCTCTCTTATTTTGAGACATCAATAGAGTTTTTGGATGTACTTAAAGAGGCGGAGATGACTTTGGTTGGTAATAATGAATAATTTTGTTGCTCTCGTTCCAATGCTCCTGCTTCCATTTATAAAAGTAGCACATTCAATCATCTGTCAGACGGACTCAAGCCGTCAGACAGATTCAATTCATAATAGTCACTCAGAACGAAGTGATGAGTCTTCACAAACTAGTTTTGGTTGGACTGAACTGTGAAGATCCATCGCATTCGCTCTTGATGACTTGCCTACCAAGCTTTAATCTTGGTCGAGGCGCTTCTTCACTTTGCAACTCTGTCACTTAGTAACTTTGTGCCTTTGCCCCTCTGGTTTTTTGGCTAATCACTGGAGATTCCGGATCAAGTCCGGAATGACGACTTTAAAATAAAATCTTAATATAAAAGCGCTTTTCCTAGTCCTTCAGAAAGCTTAAATTAGTTGTTATAGCAACTAAATAAGTAAATCAAAGAGAAGCCCATGGAAACCCTGACTGATCCTGTTGTAGACCAAGAACAAGACTTTATGCCGATTCTCGGCACCGATTACGTAGAATTTTATGTAAGCAACGCCAAGCAAGCCGCTCATTTTTATAAATCAGCATTTGGCTTTCAGTCGCTAGCCTATGCCGGATTAGAAACCGGATTGAAAGACCGCGAATCGTATGTGGTGGTTCAGGATAAAATCCGCCTCGTGTTAACTTCACCACTACACAGTGGCACCGATATTGGAAGGCACATCGATCAGCATGGCGATGGCGTAAAAGTGATTGCCCTTTGGGTAGAAGATGCGGCTTATGCCTATAACGAGGCTGTAAAACGTGGAGCGGAATCTTACTTCGAGCCGGTAACCGAATCGGATGACCATGGTAAAGTGGTTCGAGCAGGAATTCACACCTACGGCGATACCGTTCACATTTTTGTAGAGCGCAAAGATTACGAAGGCACTTTCCTACCCGGTTACAGAAAATGGGATTCGCATTACAATCCAGAAACGATTGGGCTTAAATACGTAGATCACATGGTGGGTAACGTTGAACTTGGGGCTATGAATACTTGGGTTAAGTGGTACGAAGATGTACTCGGTTTCAAGCAAATCTTATCCTTTGATGACAAAGACATTTCCACCGAATACACTGCTCTAATGAGTAAGGTGATGAGTAATGGAAATGGTCGAATCAAATTCCCGATTAACGAGCCGGCCGCCGGTTTAAAGAAATCACAAATTGATGAGTACATCGACTTTTACGAAGGTGCCGGTGTACAGCATGTAGCCGTTGCAACCGATGACATCGTGCATACTGTAACCGAGCTCCGCAATCGAGGCATCGAGTTTATCACCGTTCCAACTACTTATTATGATGTATTGGAAGAGCGAGTAGGAAAAATCGACGAGCCAATCGACAAACTGAAAGAACTTGGAATCTTGGTTGATCGCGATGATGAAGGCTACTTGCTTCAGATTTTCACTCGTACGCTTCAAGCTCGACCAACGATGTTTTTTGAAATCATCCAGCGCAAAGGAGCCACTTCTTTTGGTAAAGGAAATTTCAAAGCACTATTCGAAGCGATTGAACGCGAGCAAGAAATGCGCGGAACGCTTTAAAACAGTTTAAGAAGTTCATCCACCTTCGGAAGGCGGTTTGTGAAAGCAAATCGCCTTTTTTTATAGCTTTGGGTTAATTTAAACCCACTCTATGGGCGAATGGTTGAAACCATTCACTTGATAAATATTACCTCAAATAAATTCAGTGGGTTTTACCAAGTGAAGCACTTTAGTCCTTCACAAACAGAGTGGTTTTCGATGAATTTTAATTCTTTTTAAGCATGACCTCATATTGATTGTCATGCTGATCCCGCAATAGCGGGACGAAGCATCAACGATAAGATCGAGCCAGCAAGAAATGAAGTGTTAATTCAAAGTTCTGCTGATCCTTCTCCGCCAGCCGGCGGATCTGGATGACTAAGACTAATAATTTCACTTCAGTCGATTAACATAAAAACTAAATCAAAAAGTCCTCTCCCATAGCATAGGGGAGAGACAGAGAGGGGTGAATTTCCCGATTGGCCAAGAAAAACATCAATAAAAAACCTGGTGGTGCGCGAATGGTTAACCCCATTCGCTTGATAAAATATCACCTCAAATAAATTAGCTGGTTTTACCAAGTGAAGGACTTAAGTCCTTCACAACCAGAGTGGATCTTGAGAAATCTCAACCTTTCGAATAGCTATTGAACACTTTATCGAGCAAAGTACGCAGTTGAGTGTATTCATCTTCGTTGATGTTTTCCCAGCCTAATTCGCGAGAAGCATACACGTGTTCTTGGGCTCGCTTTGTTTCTGATTTACCGTTTTCGGTGAGTTGAACAAGGTATCGGCGACCATCGTCGGGGTCTTGGCTTCGGGTGACGAACCCTTTCTTTTGTAGTAAATCGATGATTCGCGAAACGGTGTGTTTATCCTTAAAGCTCTCGCTGGCTAAATCGGCCTGACTCAAAGTTGATCCGTTGAGTTTCGATAAAATCACCCATTGTTCGGGCGTAATATTTATGCCTGCTTTTTTAAATCTATTGATCAGATCCTGCCGAACCACTTTGTAGGTTCGATCGATGTACACTCCGATTTCTTTTTTCATGCATTCATCATTTTCAACGTTGGGAGCCCAATCCGTTCTCTAACCTGTTGGTAACGTGGATCTGAAACCAAGTTCTTAAAAGGTATCATAGAATCAAAAAATATCATTGCGCCAAGGCCTTTATCAATGCCTTCGTTAATATAATTGAAGGCTGTATCAGCATCACCCATTCCCGCATATACACAGGCAAAATCGAGTGATAAATCCAGGTGAGGTTTTTCTTCGCTTCGTTTTTTAATTTTTTCGATGTTTTTGATCGCACCTTCCATATCGCCCTGAATGGCTGCTATGTATCCCAAAAATGCACCTCCGGTATTAGGTTCTTTAACCAGTTTTAAATACTTACGTGCGTATTTAAGGGCGTTATCGAAGTCTCCTTTTTCCAGATAAATCATCGAAATACCTTCGAAAGCTGCTCTGAATAGCGGATCTAATTCCAGTATCTCGTGAAACAATGCTTCACTGTTTTCATAATCGCCAAGCAACACATATGCTCGAGCTAATTCTAACTTTGCAGGTAGCGATAAAGGATCGATTTGACAAGCCGCTTTATTGTGATGAATCATTCGATCAAACTCGCTTGTTGCCCGGTATAAATAGCCAAGCCCAATTCGTGCATCTAAATATTCAGGTTCAAGCGTAATCGCCTTTCGTAAATTGGCTTCAGCTACTTCAAAATTCCACTTCGAAAATAAATTTACTAAGCCAAGTGCCGCATAAGATTCTGCCCGGGTGCTGTTTAACTCAACCGATTTAATGGCATACTCTTCGGCCTGCTTATAAGCCTCGTTGGCTGGTAAATGACCTATCGCACCTAAAAAACTATAGCAATTTGCTAGTGCTGAATATGCGTTGGTATATGTTGTGCAATAGTTTATGGCATGCTCGAAAACTGTAATGGCTTTACGAACCGACTCGGGCGTTCGCTTATTCCAATGGTATAGTCCTTCCAAATAATGATTGTAGGCTACTACACTATCGGTGGATGCCTCGTATAATTTACCCGAAGAATCGAAGAAGGAATCTGCTACTAATTTTTCGGCGATCTTTTTTGCTATTTCATCCTGTACACCAAAAATATCCTTCATTTCACCGTCGAAATTCTCCGACCAGATATGAAATCCATCATCGGCGTTAATCAACTGTGCAGTAACCCTGATGCGGTCTCCGGCTTTTCGAACGCTACCTTCTAGAATCGCAGCTACGTTTAATTCTTTAGCTATTTGGCGGATGTCCTTTGACGTGTTTTTATAAGCAAAAACCGATGTTCGGGACGTCACCGAAAGATCACCAACTTTTACGAGCGCATTGATAATTTCTTCGGTTATCCCATCGCTAAAATATTCATCGGCCGGATCTCCCGAGAAGTTCGCAAAAGGCAGCACCGCTACGCTATTTTGATAAGAACCCGTAATCTCTTGAATGTGCCGTTGCTCGGGCACTTTAATGCCATCGTTTGCAAGGGCAAAAATACCTGTGGTTTGAAACACGTTTTTCAATTCGTGTTCGCCAAAAGCCTCAACGCGTATTCCCGGGTGGTTTTTGATCTCTTCAAACACTTTGCCGGACATCATCACAGAACCTGGAATCCCTAAACCCTGAACGCGAGCCGCTAAGTTAACTGCATCCCCAAAAATGCCTTCATCATCATACACAACATCGCCTAAGTGGATGCCGATTCGCAACGGTACTTCCGGATCTTTTTGCAGTTCTAATTGGATACTTCTCGCAGCATTCACCGCTTCGATGGCGCTACCAAACATGCTTAAAGTCCCATCCCCATAATACTGCATTACTTGTCCGCGATGCTCTGCGATGTAGTTATCTACCACCTTCCGTTGGCGATCGCGCAGCTCTTTTGCCAATGCTTCATCCTGCTGCATCAATTTGGTATAGCCAACCATGTCGGCAAACATGATGGCAGCAAGTAATCGTATGTTTCTGTTCTCGGGCATTAATACAATTTGGCTCGATTGTTTGGTGTACTAAACAATCAAAATATAATCAATTATCGTGCCGTCGGAAGCTAAAAGAAAAAGCCTGCCTTAATTTCAAAACTGTTTTCGTTGCCAGAGGTGCCATAGGTTGCACTTATCAAAAACTGATCGAAAACGTTGAACCAAACTCCGCCACCATAACCTTTGTGCCAAGTGTCGGATTCCTCGCCGTCTGTCCATACTCTCCCGCTATCGACAAAAGTGAGAATTCCGCCTTTGCCACCCAATATGTAGCTATAAAAATCAACGAGTTCTATGCGTAATTCAGCGTTGGTATACAGGCTTGTTCTGCCCGAAAACCGCTGATTATTAAATCCACGAATCGTTCTTCTAGCGCCAATTGTGTTTGCCTCATAAAAAGGAAAGTTTCCGATGATGTGCTCACTGCCAAAACGTCCTGCAAATGTGAACTGTCGCTTTGAAGGGCTAGTAACATAAAATGCAGATTCTCCGGTTAAGCGTAGATGAGATTTGCTAGCCTCGTTCATCCCTAAATTAGCCAAACTATTCAGCGAAATTCTAAAACCATGTTTCGGATTTGCCGAACTGTCGATATCGTTTAGGACTACACCCGTGGTTACTTGTCCATAATATTGGTTTGAAAATATATTCGGATTGATACCCAATCGAGGCTCATTCAAAATGCTGGATTCACCCTCCACATCATCAATTTTGGTGAATTGCAGCCCGGCCCCAACGAAGTATGAAAACATATTCCTCACGTTAATGCTAGCCTTTCCTAGTACTTGATATTGCTCTAATCGAGCCCGATAAAATTCTGAGGAAAGTTGCTCTTCGCGATGTGTATCATTTCCCAGACCGAAGAAATAACGATAACTTTCGGGAAGCAGGGCTTTGCCATCAATGTTTCCATTCCAGTTTTTAGTGAAGCCATTCCATGCGCCATTGTAGCGGATGTTTGCTGCGCCGGTTATGGCCGCATAATTCGCCCTGATGTAATGTTCTTGCGCCGGGGATTTCCTAAAACCATGCTTCACAAATTTTGGTCCGCCACCGATAAAAATTCCATCGTCATCGTTGAAGGCAAAGAAGAATCCTATTTGCGTCGAATTCCATTGAAAATCGTTTTTGTAGTAATATTGATTGATTGCCGGGTCGTCTGAAAGGTTGAAATCAGCGTTGCTTTTGAAGGCTTCGGGGTTTGAGATGTCGGTGTCGTAAACATGAAGGTTTCTTTTGATGCCCGGATTTTCATCCACAAAAACATCCTCGCCGGAACCACCAACCAATCGTAGTTTTATATTCGATTTCCTGTTTCCATCCAATACAAACTCATCATCACCACCCATCACATACACGCGCACTTCTTTGGTTAGATCGGAGCTGAAAGTTCGGTCGTAGTACTTTTCTCGAAGCTTTCCTTTGCCCGAAAGTTTAAAAACCTGAACTCGAAGCGAATCTTTGTTGGTGATGTTTATCACCACTCGTTCTCGTTTATGGCTTCCGTTTATTGTAACCACTTGATTAATTAAGGTGGCATATTCGAGAGCTATTTCGGGCAGTAAATCTCTTCTCGCTTTCAGTATTTCGATGGTTTCTTCTCCAAACTCCTCAAAAATGGGTTGCGGATACGCCCGCACCGCTTCTTCGATGGCTTCATCAGTCAGGCTCTGCTTGATTTCGAACGCCAATTCTACCCAACCGTTTTCATCGATCTGATTGGTGAACCTTCGGGTTAAGCCAAGTGAGTTTTGATTCATTCCTTTCAGGTGCCCGTACGTTTTATCGAAATTTTGGTATTGCACAAATGGACCAAGTTTAGCCAAAGTTGGAATCAAGCCGTTTAACTTCATCAACGCCACGTCTCGATCGCGCGGGATGGGACGATAAATTTTACCTTGCTCGTCATCCGGCTCAAACGCTCCCCATCGCCATTGATCAGCATGGCGATCCCAATCAGCAATTAACATGTCGAACAGTCGAGAGCGAGCGAATAATTTTTGATCTACCCGGTGATCGATATCGCCATCTACTTCACGCATAAAATCGAGATGAGAAAGCACTTCTTCTGGTCGCCCAACCGAAGCCAAATCACTCATATCGTTATCGGGTTTGCGTTCGAATAATGCCAGCGTTCCTGCCATCAAATCGCCATAACCACCGAGTAATGGATCATCCGGAACCACAAAATATTGGGGATTGGTGTGATAAACACCGCTTTGTGCTGCAAGTTGAGCAACAACTAATGCTGCGTACGGATTTAGCATCGAAAATTGATCTTGAGCTACTTCCAGTGCAAAGGACTTTTTCAGCGATTCATCCCAAACTTTTCCTGCTTGCTTATCCACCGATCGAAGCACAAATTCTTTATCATCCTCGCCATCTAAATGAAGCGTGTTCGACTGCCCACGACCTCCAAATCGAACCGGCTGCAATCCTCCTTCTACTTTCATCACATCAAAAACTGGAAAGTCTGCTTCCACCGACCACATCTCTCTACGATTTTCTCCCAATAAACCTCTATACAATTTACCGCCTCGGTCATACTCTTTGTTTGCAGCTATCGTGGTTGGTGTATTCGCAAGAATTTGCTCTCGATTTTCGGTAGTCTCTGTTTCATCGATTGCAGAATTGGGTTCCTGCACTTGGGTTCGATAAATGAGCGTGCCTTCGTTTCCATCTTCGTTCGGCGCCCAAGCTTCCGTCCAAACTGAACCATCGGTGTAGAATTTTAAAATCATAAAGCCATTGCCACCATATGCGAAGTTGGCTCCTTTTCCGTTGGCCACATAATCGGTTTTTGAACCAGACCCACTAACCAGATAATGCGTGTTGTAGCGCTTACTTTTCGTCTTTTTGTGATATTGAAGCGTATGCGCATGCCCCGACACATAAATAACGTCTTCTTTTTCGCTGAAGGCACCTTTGAATGCATCCGCCATGGCCGAGTAGCGATGATGCGGAATGTCTTGAATGTACCCGAATAGCTTTCGATACAGCACATAAATTGAACCAAAAATCGGCGGCGTAAAATGGGTTTTCAGCGGAAAGTAACCACCATGCGACTCATTGGAGTAAAGCGGGTGATGTGCGGCCACAATCAAATAATCGTTTTTCCGATCACGGACAATATCCTGCAATTCGTTAATCACATCGCCGGCATCGTTTACATAAAAGTCGCCGTTATCGCCGTAAGATTTTTCGTAATCGTGCAGCCACCAATGGGTGTCTAGAGCTACCAGGCGGATGTCGTGGCGTAGTGCCGGGTGTTCGTCATCGTCCATTAGCTCAATTTCATGCGGACCGGGAAAGCCATTATCAGGCAAAAAGGTATTCCCTCTATCCAGATATTCTTCGATGTATTTTTCTTGGCGATTAACCGTCTCAAGCCCACCTTCTAATCCGTTATTCCAATCATGATTACCGGGCACAAAAACCACACGGCCTTTATAATTAGTTACTGTATTGAGTTGCGCATTTAATCGTTGTTCGTAAAAATCCCGCCTGGGATGAGTTGAATCGGGCAGGCCATAATTGTAGATGTTATCGCCCAGAAAGATTGCGGCGCTGTTTTCATCAGCTTCTTCCAGAAACCGCTCAAACAAGTTTAGGGTTGGATCATTTTCGAGATCCGGGGCGCCGGCATCGCCCAGAAGATATACGGAGTAAATGGTTTCTTCGTTTTCCGGTGGAGGATTACTTTCCCAATCCCGCGAATTCTGTTCGATGTACAAACCGGTAGTTCCACATGCCGATACGAATAAACTAAGTATGGCAAGGTAAATTACGCGCATAAATTGGAAGTGATTAGAGCCGTTTAGATGAGATACAGGTTAGTATATTTGTGCGGCAGATACAACAAAGGCCAGCAGTTTGCTAGCCTTGTTTTTGAGTAACTGGCACTAATATACGGCGGGAAGCGGCCCTCGACCAAATCAAATTTATATTGTATAAGTAATGATAATTAACAATAATTTGATCTATATTTACCGCCCATTAAAACTAAAAGACTAGTCATAATCGAAAGAGATACATGCCACGTAAAATAGGAGAACTAACCCTTTATTCTGTTGATGATCTGCATGAGATGCTGGGCGTGTCGAAATTGACACTCCGTTCGTACATCAGAAATGGGAGAATAAGAGGACGTAAACTGGGCGTAAGTTGGTACGTTACTGAAGACGCAATTCGAGAATATTTTGAACAACCACAGGAGCTGCCAACGACTTCGTCATCACCAAAAAAAGAAACACCAAAATATGTGGTGCAGGGAGTGAATGATTTAGTGAGCGAAACGGAAGAGTGCGAAACTATCGATGAGGTGTTGTCGCTTTTAAATGAACAGCCTATCATTAGTTTGTTTCAGGTGCAGATTGTGAACCGCACCACCAACGAAATTGTAGAAATTATTAAAGCCCGAGATTTTATTGAACAACATGCGAACCGTTAAAGATACCTCGCTCGAAACCTTTCAATTTGGCGATAACGCCGAAGACAAATATTACCTGCTCATTGATCTGGTTAAAAATGAAAACGGAATTGACTTAGCCAAACTCACGAATGCCGATCCGCGCATGTTCGATACTGTGCTAAACGAGATGGGGTGTGTATTGATGCTAAGTGGTGATGAAATGGAGGAGCTGATTCGTCGTGGAGATGTTGCAAAAGATGATATGCACGGCTCTTTATTTGCGCTTGCGCAACAAGAGGGTTTGTTATAAGCTCCTTAACTGATCCCGTTGTTGATACCAGCTCCAAACTCGCTGAAGGCAAACGATCGATTTTCCATCGTTGATTTTACCTGTATCAATCATGTTCATAGCACTTGTAAATGGCGTTCTGGTAAGTGTTACAAACTCATCGGCATCGGTGTTTTGTTGCTGCATACTGATACCCGTTGCAGCGTAAATGTGAATCACTTCATCGGAATACCCGATAGCAGGATAAAAGTGCCCGATATAATGTATCTGATCAGCTACTAACCCTGTTTCTTCTTTGAGTTCACGCTCAGCTGTTTGGTCAGGGGTTTCATTTTTGTCGATTTTACCGGCCGGCACTTCAATAAAAAGTTGTTTACATGAATAGCGATATTGCTCTATTAAGAGGATGTCGCCGTTATCAAAAATCGGTACAACAGCACATGCGCCGGGGTGCTTAATCCAATCACGAGTAGCAGTTGCGCCATTCGGTAAGCGTACCTCATCCACATACACTTTCAGTAAATTGCCATCGTAAACCTGCTTCGATGACCTCTTTTTCTCTACAAGTTCCTGGGCGTGTTTCATAGTGGTTTTATCTAAATAATGGCTTTAACTTTCAGCTTCTAATATCGGAAATAATCCTACGCATTGGGTATCACAGAAAATATCGACGGAAATAAAGTAACGGTCTCTGGCCGAGTATTTACTATATCGAATTTCATTTCGTTTAGTAGGGTTTTTATTGTGTTTCCTGTGGTCTACATCCACTATCGAAACAACCTGATGTACAACACCGAGGTTATTGTATTATTGATATATGGCTTGATTTCTGATTATTTGGATGGATTGGTCGCACGAAAAACCAACACCATTTCGGAAGTGGGTAAAATGATCGACCCAATCTCTGATAAGCTTTGCGCCGGAGCGTTATTTATTTACACGGTTTGGCTGGGATGGGTACCTACGTGGTTTTTGATCTTTTTCATCGTGCGCGATGTGCTCATTATTTTAGGATCGACTTTCATCAAAATTAAATACGGCAAAGTTGCGATGAGCACCATGAGTGGAAAGATTTCTGTGAACATTATTTCAGCCTATTGGCTTGCTGTTTTCTTTCTGCGAGACGCGGCCGAAATTCATCAGTTTTTATTAGGCTTATCGGTACTAATAATGACCATTTCCTTTCTGGATTATTTTAACCGATATCGCCGTATTATGATGGGAGCACAATTTAATTAGCATTATGGGTTTATTTGAAAAACTAGGATTCAAGAAAAAAGAAACGCTCGATAAAGGTGTTGAAAAAAGCCGTTCTGGTTTACTTGATAAATTAGGCAAAGCCCTTGCCGGCAAAGACACCGTTGACGACGCCACGCTCGACGAACTCGAAGATATTTTGATCACTTCGGATGTGGGCGTTAAAACCACCATCGAAATTATTGGCCGCATCGAAAAAAGGGTAGCCCGCGATAAGTTTGTAACTCAGGCTGAGCTTCAAACGATGTTGAGAGAAGAAATCATTGCTCTGCTGCAAGAAAACAGCGCCGATAAACCCGCAGAGTTTGATGCCGAATTACCTAACAAACCTCATGTTGTGCTCATTGTAGGCGTGAACGGAGTGGGCAAGACAACCACTATTGGGAAGCTGAGCTACATGTATAAAACCGCCGGCAAAAACGTTTTGCTTGGCGCTGCCGATACCTTTCGTGCTGCTGCGGTTGATCAGCTTAAAATTTGGAGCGAACGTGCGGATGTCCCCATCATTGAGCAGGGCCAAAATGCCGATCCTGCTGCAGTTGCTTTCGATACTGTTTCAGCCGCCAAAGCTCGTGGAACCGACATCGCACTAATCGACACTGCCGGACGACTACACAACAAAAAAGCTTTGATGGATGAGTTAGGTAAAATCAAACGCGTGATGAGCAAAGTGGTTGAAGACGCTCCTCATGAGGTTATACTAGTGCTGGATGCATCCACCGGCCAAAATGCTATGCAACAGGCCAAAGCCTTTACCGAAACGGTTGACATCACCGGGCTGGCACTTACCAAATTGGATGGAACGGCAAAGGGTGGAATCGTAATTGGGATTTCGAATGAGCTAAAGGTGCCGGTTAAATACATCGGTTTAGGTGAGAAGATCGAAGACCTTCAAGTTTTTGATAAAGTTGCCTTTGTAAACGCTTTATTTGGCGAATAGAAAAAGCCCGCATATAGCAGGCTTTTTATAATAATTTATGGTTCTGTTACTTCTTCGCCATCATTAGGTGGACCTGGTGGTGGTGGTGGTGGATCATCTCCCCCGCCTCCGGGGATCATATGTGCGATCTTTTCTAATTTCATAAGCTGTCCTGTTTATTTCGTTTTTGGAGTTCCATAAATAAACGTGATATTACCATGAAAGGCAATGAAATCACATGTATAACTTCTTAAAAAAACTACTCTATACCGTTTCAGTTTTTTGTGTAAGCACTTCGGCAGTATTTGCACAAAATGCTGCGGATCAGTTTGATGAGCTCTTCAAAAAGGGTGACGAGTTATACTATTCCTACAAATATGACGAAGCTATTCCCATCTTTCAACAAACGCTTGAAATAGCATTAAGAGAAAATCTCGAATTTTCTAAGGTTTATTATTCTTTGTTTTCTATTTCATTGAGTTATAAAAACGGATATAAGTATCAAGAAGCTATAGACCATTACATCTATACTATCGAGGAATATGGTGAAGATATGAACGAAGAGCAGCTTGGGTTACAATACCATCAGCTGGCAAATGTATACTTAGAAACCGATCAATTTGATGAAGCTCTAACAACCTACGAGATAGCGATAAACTACTACCTCTCCTCAGAATCATGGGAGTATTTAGCCCGAACATATACCTCCCGAGGGATTGCATATATTGAAATAGACAAATACGAGCTGGCACTTCAAGATTTAAAAGAAGCTGAAAAAATAGTTCCGGAAAACAGCGACCGTGCTAAATCACTTTTATACACCACCTACTATAGCTTGTATGAATATCTGGGAGCTCCGGCCAAGGGCGTACCTTATCTCGAAAAATCTTACGAACTGGCTAAGAAAACAGGGAGAAAAGTAGATCAACTTAATAACGCAATCTATTTAGCCAACGACTTAATTAATGAAAACAGGTATAGCGAAGGATTACGGTATGCAAATGAGGGGCTTTCTCTGGCAAAAGAGACGAAAGACCTGCATCAACTATCTGCTATTTATGAAATAATTGGACGCATTTACTACGGGCTGGCAGAATACAGCCAAGCAGTTCTCCATTTTAACGAAGCAATCGACATCTACCGAGAAATTAACTTAATGAAACAAGTTGCAGCGTTAGAAATTGCGGTTGCACGAATAGCTTTTCGGCAGGGCGAATACGAAACGGCCGAATTACTTTTATCAGATGTAGATTTAGATATTTTGACCGACCGTTATAAATTATTTTTACTGCTCAAACAAGCTGATGTCCAAATAGCGCTTCAAAACTACGATCGGGCAAGTGCATATCTAGCAGAAGCAACCGGGCTAATTGATGAAGACCTCGCTGTTTTGAAGCCACAGATTTACTTCATGTATCTCAAGTTTCCGGATGAGATCATTTCACATTCTGAAAAACTGAACTATAACCGGTTAATTTTACGCAGCACTGATTCAGGTTGGCTTGTTAATAAAATGGGAGCCGAAATGAATATGGCTCGCTTATTTGAACCGGTAAATACCGACAGTGCCTTTTTCTATGCATACAACACGATAGATAATCTTGAGAACCGAAGAATCAGTACGCAATCAAGTACGCTCAAAAACTCTTTAAATGCGAACTGGCAGCATTTCTACTACACGGTTGCAAGCTGGGAAGCCAATCATAACAACAACTACTCTAGTACTTTTAACCTTTTTGAGAGAGCGAAATCACGCGCATTGTTCGACCAAATTTATGAGCGCCGGTTCTTCTCTTTGTTTGATGCCGACAATCCCTCATCCATCCGATTATTAGAATTGCAGAAAAAAATCGACCGATTATTTCAACAAGAAGAGACTGCAACAATCAATGATGATAACTCCACCGAGCTTCAAATCGCAGAGCTTGAACTGGAATATCAAGAGTTGCAGGATGAATTGATTAAAGCCAATCCTAGTATACAGCAAATCGAGTATCCCGAAGTAACTACCCTTGAAGAAACTCAGGATATGCTCGATAATAAAACGGCGGTTATCAGTTACGGAGTTACCAAGAACGATCTTTACACTTTTGTGATCCGTAGAGATAATTTTAAGTTTTTTGAGGCACCCAATCCTGATACAAGAAATCAACTCACTGATGCTATTGAAGCATTCAGAACTGCGATTATTTTCCAACAAGATGAGGAACAACTTCGCCAAACTTCAAACACATTAACAACTCAATTGCTTCAGCCGATATTGAACGAGCTGGACGGAATCGAGCATTTGATCATCATCCCCGATGGACCGTTACATTTGCTACCATTTGAAGCGTTAATGTTGGAGGATCAATACCTCATCGAGAAATTTGCCATAAAATACACCCCATCAATTTCGGTGCTAAACGTAATTCAAGAGAATCTACCCATCGATTTTGAGCGAGATATGCTTGGCTTGGCGAGTTCGGGCTTCGAATCCGGTGATGATCTAGCCGTTGCCCGATCTCAAAATTCCTTTTCAACGTTGCCTTATACTTTAGCCGAAATCGATTCTATCCGCACCAGTTTTCCCGGATCAAAAATTCTTAAAAACGAAGAGGTAACCGAAGCGGCATTCAAAAACTTAACGCTATCAGATTATCGATATCTACACTTTGCTACTCACGGCAACATAAACGAATCGGTGCCTGATCAAAGCGGACTTATCTTATCCAAAAAAACAGAAACTGAAACCTTATTTGGTGAGGACGGGTACCTCAATGCTCGCGAAATATCTCAGCTTGATTTGCGCGCTAATCTTGTGGTTCTAAGCGCCTGTAATACGGGAGTGGGGCGAATTATTAATGGAGAGGGTGTGATGGGATTGCAACGCTCGTTTTTAGCTGCCGGGGCATCATCGGTAATGGTGAGCTTGTGGAATATTTTTGATCGAAGCACCCCGATTTTTATGGATCTGTTTTACGAGAACCTGAATGAAATTGAAGATGATGAAACTTCTTTGCTCGACTTGGCTTTGATGTATACCAATTTATATCGATCTGATATAGTAGATTTTAAGATGTTGGCGCTTCAAAAAACCAAGAAGCAGATGATTGAGCACCCTTACTACAATCATCCGGTTCATTGGGCTCCGTTTGTACTAAACGGAAAATAACAGATCAGCTCTATTCTTCGCTTTCTCTTGTCTTTTCGATGAATTGTTGATTGTCTACAACGGGTCGATCATCGTCGTTAGCGAGTAATGCGGTAGTCATAAAGATCAACTTGGTTCTCTTTTGCAGCGCTTCAAAATCGATTTTTTCGATCTCATCTGATGGGCGGTGGTAATCGGCGTGGGTTCCATTAAAGAAAAAGATGAACGGCACACCTAATCGGCCAAAGTTCCAGTGATCGCTACGTCGGTAAAATTGATTGGGGTCGTTGAGGTCGTTATAACGGTCGCTCAACTCCAGGTTCACACTCATTGCGTTGGCTTGCTCTAAGGTAGCCTGCAAACCGCTTGAAATGATCTTACCGCCAATCACATAAATGTAATTCGGATTGTCGGCAAATTGATTGTCTCGACGGCCAATCATATCAGAATTTAAATTGGCAACCGTATTTTCGATCGAAAAGATGGGGTGATCTGAATAATATCTTGAACCCAATAGGCCTTTTTCCTCGCCTGACACATGAAGAATTAATACGCTACGTTTAATCTCCGCACCCGATTGTTTTGCAGAAGCTAGTGCCTGAGCGGCGTGTAACAAACCGACGGTTCCACTTCCATCGTCATCGGCACCATTATAAATGGCATCGCCGGTAGAGTCGGGAGTACTTATGCCCACATGATCATAATGCGAACTTAGCACAACCACTTCGTTTTTAAGTACCGGATCGGTTCCTTCTAAGAATGCAACTATGTTTTTGGTTTCAACTACTTCATTTTCAACTTCTGCTGAGTGCGATAAACTAAATTGCAGCTCGTAGCCCTCGAAAGCATCGGGAGAGTCTTTTATTTCGGCTTCCAACTCGGCTAGTTCTTCCAAGGTGTCTAGGCCAAATAATTGTGTTGCCAACGTTGGGCGGATTCGGTTAAATGGAGCTGCAGCCTCTGCATCCGACAAATATTCTAAACTTAACCCCGCCGACTCACCAAACTCACCTTGAAGCCGTGTTGCCTGATCATCGAAGGATTGTTCGTCGGTTCCGATGATCAATATCGCACCTAATGCTCCGCCTTGATCTATTGCGTCTTGCATGGCCATAAAATTGGAAATCGTTCGATCGTAGAAAATAACAAGCCACTTTCCATCTACATTACCTTCAAAATGGTTGATCCCAATGCTTTCGTCACTGATACCATATCCTGCAAAAAAGAGATCTCCGCTAAAGGCGCCGTCGCCACCTAGCAAGGTGTTAAAGTTTCCGATTTCATTTGCGCTATGGGTAGACTCATCTACAAGTTCGCCATCAGCATTATGAACCGAGTATGTGATGCTTTCGAATACTTTTCCTGTTAGGTTAAAGTGTTGAAAGTAGGTGCCGTTGTCGCCAACAGGCTCTAAACCTAATTCTTGATATCGTTGCGCTAAATAGTCGGCTGCTTTTTTTAAACCTTCGCTGCCGGTATCGCGCCCTTCCATTTCGTCGCTGGCAATTACCGACAAATCAAGCAGCAAGCCTTCTTCAGTGATAGTATTTTGGAAATCGGTTACATCAGGAACAGGAAGTTCTATGGATTGCTTTGAGCTGCTACACGCCAGGATAAGCGATGCAGCAAGTAAGATGAGTGAGCGTAAGTTGCGTTGCATTTTTCTACGTTAGTTTTGCGGAGATAATTTCGTCCACCGGCTTTAGATCTATATAAAAATCAGTGGGTTCGTCGCCGATGAATAAATTAATTTGTTGTTCTTTTATCATTTCAAGTACTGCCAAAAACGTAACTACTACGATTACCTTACTTTTAATGTTATGGCATAATTGGCTAAAATTTTGGCGCCCACGATTCTGGAGAGTTAGCAACACAAATTCGCTTTGCTGCTCTATCGTTGCTTTAACCTTTTCAACTTTATGAACGATGTTTTTTCGTTCGATGTCGCTTAGTACTTTTCTGAAAGCTCCAATCAAGTCAAACATAGTCACATCTTTCAGAGCTTCACCGGTTGCGCGTTTATCTACTTGATCGGCATCGTAAAAACCACGCGTGTATTTCTTGCGTGTTTCCTCGTCGATGTCAGACATTTTTTCGGCCATTTCTTTGTACCTCTTATACTCAAGTAAGCGCTGCACCAACTCATATCTTGGATCGGTTTCGTCGATTTCGTCAGTGTCTTCGCCTTCTACGCGTGGCAACATCATCTTGGCTTTAATCGACATTAACATACTGGCCATCAACACAAATTCACTAGCTACATCAAGATCCAATTCTTCCATTAAGTGGATAAATTCCA
Source organism: Balneolaceae bacterium (assembly GCA_017643365.1). Classification (GTDB taxonomy): domain Bacteria; phylum Bacteroidota; class Rhodothermia; order Balneolales; family Balneolaceae; genus HXMU1420-13. Next base: position 65,521 of record JAEPNO010000009.1, read on the forward strand.
GAAATTGCTCGGTGATGTACGAGATCGGAATGTCGTAAATATCCAGTTCGTCACGCTTGATGAAAAAGAGGAGAAGGTCGAGAGGTCCCTCGAAGTTATTTAGTTGAACTCGATACATGCTCTAAATTACTGGCTAAATATCTTAAATTCATCGTTTTCTTTAATTACCTGAATGTTATTTTATTGCGCCCAAAGCCCCTAACAATTTATGGATTATTCAAAATTTGTTTATGCCATTCAAAAAGATGATGAACCCGTTATTAACGAAATGGTTCCCATCATAATGAGTGTGCTGATAAAATTCTTGAAAGTCAGGCAGGGGGCCGACCATCACGATGCAGAAGATTGCGCACAAAACACGCTCATTCAAGCCACCGAAAAGATTAAAAATGATCAAATTGAGAACCCAAATTCGGTGATTTACTACCTGTTTACCACGGCAAAGCATGAATATTTTAAGATGTTGAAGAAGGATAGAGAATCCAATTACGAGGAAATACCGGAATCTCATGCTATCGAAGGCGACCAGTTAATTAAGCTTCTAGAGGCTGAAAAACAACGTGTACTAGCCGTATGTATGCAATTGTTAAAACCTGACTTAAAAAAATATATCCAATATTGGTTCAATAATCCCCGAGATGAAGCCGCCGTAGTTGCCGATCATTTTGGGATTTCTGTAAACAATGCTTGGACCAAAAAACATCGAATTCTAAAAATCTTAAAAGACTGCTGCCAAAAAAAATTAGCTGTTTAGTGTAAGGAGTTCCTCTGAAAACGATCTTACATAACAGAATGTGAGTAAAACGACACATTCTGAATACGAGAATTATTATGAGTGACAATAGAGATATACATAAAAAAATAGATGCCTACGTAAAAGGCACACTTGCAGAAAATGAAATTGAAGAGCTTTGGGTAGAGTTTGCTAAACAACCGGATTTATTAGATCAGTTAGAGCTTGAAGTTGGCGTTAAAACCATCATTGAGCAGGAACTTGCCGGAAGTACAAAAACCGGTGCTACGATTCGCAAAATGCCAAGCTGGACCTGGCACGCGGTTGCAGCGGCGGTACTTGTGTTAGTTGCATTTATTCAGATTTTTCAGATACCAAGCAAAAGCTCTTTAGAACAATTTGTACTTAATGATATTTCGGCTGATCAGCTGGAAACATCTGACGGTGTACGCTCTAAAGAGATGCAAATTACGGCGGCCGATTCGATTCTAAATCTAGGCTTTAGCGAATTCGTATCCGGGAATGATGAGCGAGCGCTAACTCTGTTTAACGAAGTGATCAGCGAGTTTGATTACGAACCCTATGGCTCTAAAGCATACTTAAACAAAGGGATCGTTTACTATAATCAATCGAAGTACGATTCTGCCATTGTAGCCTTCGAGTTTGCACTGCAACGTGTTGAAGACAGCCGAATGATCGAAGAAAAAAGCCACTGGTACCTTGGTAATGCCCTGGTAAATATCGGGCAGTTCGAAGAAGCCCGAACAGCCATCATGGAGGCATACAGCTTAGATGGTGTGTTTAGAAAGCCGGCTTTCCTGCTCCTTCAAAAACTAAATTACGATTTAGGATATACTCAAGCTGAAGAAGTAGGACAGTAACCATGTCGTGCTTTTATGCAATCGGAATCGGGTCGATACTGTCGGCGGTGTGATTCATTAGCACTTTGTGGGTAGAAATTTTGCGCTCGCCTTTTTTCTTTTCCACTCTGTGGTAATTGCCTTCAGTATCAAGCACCCACCGTTGTTGGTTATCTTTGAGGTAAATACTTAGTAAAAACTGCAGATATTTTTTGAGCTCAGGTTTTTCAATCTTCAGCACGGCCTCAACACGATTATCTAGGTTACGATGCATCCAATCGGCGGAGCCCAACGCATAAATATGTTCGCCACCGTGGTGAAAATAGAAAATGCGGGAATGTTCAAGGAAACGACCAATTACGGAGTAAACACGAATATTTTCGCTGAGGTTTTCTTTTCCGGGGATAAGTCGGCACACACCCCGAATGATTAAATCTATTTCTACTCCCGCTTGCGAGGCTTCGTATAATTTCTGAATAATGCGCGGGTCTTCTAAACTATTCATCTTTGCAATAATTCGGCTTGGGCGACCTTCTCGAGCTTCGTTCGTTTCGAAATCCACCAATGCCTCCATCTGGGGACGCATATGCTTTGGCGCAACAATCAACTTTTCGAAGGTTTGTCCCGGGGCATATCCCGTAAGTAAGTTAAACACATCCGTTACATCCGATGCAAGCACTTCATCGCAAGTAAAAACAGCTAAATCTTCATACAACTGCGCAGTTCCGGGGTGATAATTTCCCGTCCCGATATGGCAATAAGTCTTTAACCCATTTTCCTCTTCGCGTACCACCATGGTAAGCTTGGTGTGAATTTTTAAGCCGGGAATACCATAGGCAACATGCACGCCATAATTATCAAGTTGTTGAGCCCATTGGATGTTTCGCTCTTCGTCGAAGCGGGCTTTAATTTCTACTAACACGGCCACTTGCTTACCGCTTTCTGCTGCGCGCATTAAGGCATGCATCAATGGCGAATCTTGCGAAGTTCTGTATAACGTTTGCTTTATGGCAAGCACTTTAGGATCTGATGCAGCCTCCTCTATAAATCGCTGAGTAGATAATTCAAAACTGTGATAGGGATGATGCACCATAAATTCGTGCTTCTTAATCACATCAAACATACTTGGCGGTTCTTCATCAATGGGATGCGAAAGCGCCGGGTGAAGAACGGGTGACCAATTCTTGATTTTGTGTTGCGAAAACCCCGGAATGTTTGCGATTTCGAACGAACTCACCAACCCGATCATGCCCTCCATCTGATACACGTCTTTCTGAGTAACATTCAGATTTTTGTACAAATACTTTTTGATGTGCTCAGGCATCGTTTTCTCAAGCTCTAGCCGAACAATTGAGGCAAACTTTCGCTCACGAAGTTCGTCTTCAATCACTTCCAGTAAATCATCGGCTTCTTCTTCGTTGCGTTCGAGCGATGCATTCCGAGTTACCCGAAATAAATGAGCCGATAGGATTTCCATGCCCGGAAAAAAGGACTCCATTTTTTGGCGGATAATATCTTCGATGGGAACCAACACAACCTTATTACCACGGCGGAAAACCTGAACAAATCGCTTTCGGTTTGATGGAATCTTAATCCGCGCAAACGATTCTTCTTTGGTTTCGGGGTTTCGTAACTCAACCGCAAACGACAAACTGTGATTAGATATAAAAGGAAATGGATGAGATTCATCCACTGCCAAAGGAGTAACAATTGGGTAGATCTCTTTTTTAAAAAACTCGTCGCTTGTCTTTTGTTGCCGATCGGTTAGTTCAGCATAATTTTTTATACAAATCCCGATTTCATCTAATTGCGGCTTTAAATCATCAAAAAAGCAGGTTCGGTAGTCCTCAATCATCTTTTTAACTACTTGTCGCACTTCTTCCAGCTGATCACTCACCGACATGCCATCCACACTCAACGATTTAACACCCGCGTGGTACTGCCGCTTTAAACCACCCACCCGTTTTTGGAAATATTCGTCGAGGTTGGAGCACACAATCCCGATAAACTTTACCCGCTCAAGCAATTTATTCTTCTCATTTTGAGCCTCGGCCAGCACTCGTTCGTTAAACTTTAACCAACTCAATTCGTAGTTAAAAAAGTAATCGCCACCAAAAATTTTTAACGCACTCATTCTCTTGTCTTTATGCAAACCCTTTTCCTTTAAAATCTCGTTTTTCTTTTGATTTGATATTTTATCGCCCCGTCGTTTCTTCTGTTCTTCGATTGGATCGTATGGGAGTTCGTCGGGCGAAAAAGATGGTTTTTCCATGTTGAACGTTTAAAGTTACTTGGGCAATTCGTAGCAATTCTAAGTATAATCGTTTAAAGTAAAAGTAAACACCGAAAACCTCAGTTTTTGTGCAAAACCCATTACTTAATCCTCTGCAAAAAGAAGACGCTTTCGAACAATCGGTACGCCCGGCCAGCCTAAACGAATTTATAGGCCAGCAAAAGGCTATAAGCAATCTTGGTGTTTTTATTAAAGCGGCTAAGCAGCGTGGCGATGCCCTAGATCACGTAATTCTTTCCGGGCCTCCGGGCTTGGGAAAAACCACTCTTTCGTACATTATTGCGCAAGAGATGGGCGGCACAATTCGGCCAACCACCGGACCAGTGCTCGAAAAACCCGGCGATCTTGCCGGAATGCTTACCAATTTGGAAGAAGGTGATGTGCTGTTTATTGATGAAATCCATCGGCTTAATCCTGTGATCGAAGAATATCTGTATTCGGCGATGGAAGACTTTAAGCTTGATATCGTGATCGATTCGGGGCCAAATGCGCGAAGCATCCAAATCGATTTGAATCACTTTACACTCGTAGGTGCCACCACTCGAAAAGGCATGCTAACCGCTCCGCTTCGGGCGCGATTTGGCATCGACATCCGACTCGATTATTACGACGTGGAGTTGCTGCAACGTATTGCTCTCCGATCAGCACACATCATGAATTTTGGGATTGATGAAGCCGGCGCGCATGAAATTGCCAGTCGTAGTCGGGGAACGCCTCGCATCGTGAACAAACTTCTGCGTCGTACCCGCGATTTTGCTCAGGTGGATGGACTCACCGCCATCAACCAGCAAGTGGCTGATAAGGCACTCAACGCTTTGGATGTAGATTCGAATGGTTTAGATGAGATGGATGTGCGTATGCTTCGTGCCATCATCGAAAATTACAGTGGCGGACCAGTTGGCTTGAACACCTTAGGAGTGGCTGTAGGCGAGGACAAAGGCACTATTGAAGAAGTGTACGAGCCGTATTTGATCAAAGAAGGCTTTTTGCAACGTACACCAAAAGGGCGTGTTGCCACGGCTAAGGCCTATCAATATCTCGGAGCAACTAAAGGCGGCAAAGACGGGGATTTGTTTGGGGGGTGATTTTCGCGTAACCACAAAAAAGTGTTATCAAAGCTCCATGTAAGGACAATTCAGGAATTGTCCCAACGATCCGGTCGGCAAATAATAAACTACGCCTTCATCTTGGGCAGCTGCAGATCGAATTTTATAGCAGCTACTCGAATGCCAACTATTACAGAAGTAGTGAGTAGGTAATTCGCGATTTCGGGAAGGTTGAATTCAATCCCAATGTAAAAGACCATGGCTCCAGTAAGGCAGGCTGTAGCATAGATTTCTTCTCTGAAAATAAGTGGTACTTCACGGCAGAGCACATCGCGAATGATCCCACCAACTACGGCTGAAGTCATTCCCATAGTGGCAGCCATAAACGGATTGAGCCCAAAGTCGAGCGCTTTTTCCATCCCACTTATTGTGAATAGTGCGATTCCCAATGTATCAAAAATAAAGAGCGGCTTGTTGATGCTTTTAAAGTGATTGCGGATGAGATAAGTGAACGGAATGGCCGACAAAATCACGATTGGATACAGCATATTTCCCATCCAGGTTACGGGTTGGCTACCGAGCAGGATATCGCGAGTGGTTCCGCCTCCAATAGCAGTTACAAAACCGATAACTGCCGCGCCAAAAATATCCAGGTTTTTGCGAGCTGCCATTCGAATGCCACTGATGGCAAATACGAAGGTTCCGATTAGGTCCAGAATCGAAATAAAGTCCATGCTACGAATTCAATGTGAAGTTGTCGTTCTTTCAAAAGTACCGTTATATGCAGATAACTACTACCATAGCTTTTTCAACACGGATGATTGAATATTTCATCTAGCAGTTAATTATTGAATTTCTTTAATTCTATTTATGAAAGGATTAATCGATATAGAACAGCTCAATTATTCTGAAAAACTTCAGTTGTTAGATCAACTTTGGGAAGATATTCGCAGCTCCGACAAGTTTGAATCTCCGAAATGGCATCTAGATATATTAAAAGAAAGAGAAGAGAAATATTCTGCCGGCGAGGAAGAATTAATTGATTGGGAAACGTTCAAAAAATCAATGGATCTGTGAAAATCCGACTTCTTAAGTCTGCAAGCAGTGATATAAAAGAAGGATATAAATTCTACAGCACCCGTGAAGAAGGATTAGCTGAATATTTTAAAGCAACCTTATTTAGTGAGATTGATGACCTAACATTTCAGGCTGGCATTCATCCAATCATTAAAGGGTATCATAGAAAACTAACTAAAACATTTCCTTACGCAATCTATTACAAAGTTACGGATGAAGAAGTAGTAATATCAGCTGTTTTGGACTGCAGAAGAAATCCTGAGTATCTCAATAAAAAGTTATCCGAATAGTGGGTGCTAAATTTCAATAAAGCTCTCTATACTAGCTGACTGCTCAAAATAGTTTACAGCATTTTTATTCGATTTCTATTTATTCCATCAATGTTGAGTAATTGATCTGCAAACCTTATTCGCACATCATTGAATTTTCTTCGTACCTTTTGCGCTCTTCGTAACCGAAAGTACCTAACCCGAGATTTAAATTTAGAATGAAGAAATTATTTACCTCAGAGTCTGTTTCAGAAGGACATCCGGATAAAGTAGCTGATCAGATTTCAGACGCCATCCTCGACGCCATGCTCGAGCAGGATCCATCATCAAGAGTTGCCGTTGAAACCCTCGTAACTACGGGGCTAGCCGTTGTTTCCGGCGAAGTAACCACCGAAGCTTACGTAGACGTGCAAGAAGTGGTTCGGCAAGTGATTAAAGAAATTGGCTACACCAAAGCATCTTATCGTTTCGATTCGGAAAGTTGCGGTGTGCTTTCTACTATCCACACACAAAGCGAAGATATTGCCCAAGGTGTAGATCGCGATGGTGCCGGCGATCAAGGCATGATGTTCGGCTATGCCACCAACAACACGCCCGAGTTTATGCCAATGCCCCTTCAGCTGTCGCATAATTTGTTGAAGACACTGGCCGACATCCGCAAAGCAAAAAAGGAAATGACCTATCTGGGACCTGATTCTAAAAGTCAGGTTACCATTGAGTACAATGATGATGGCTCGCCTAAACGCATTCATACCATCGTGCTTTCTACTCAGCATGATGAAGGTGTTTCGCAAGAGCAAATCCATGCCGACATCAAAAAGATTTTGATACCACAAGTGTTGCCAATGGATTTGGTAGACGACGAAACGCTGTATCACATCAACCCGACGGGTAAGTTTGTGATCGGCGGTCCACATGGCGATACCGGTTTAACCGGGCGAAAAATCATTGTGGATACCTACGGTGGTTTTGGTGCCCATGGTGGCGGTGCCTTTTCGGGGAAAGATCCTTCGAAAGTTGACCGTAGCGCGGCCTATGCAGCTCGCCATATTGCCAAGAACCTAGTTGCTGCCGAGTTGGCGGATGAGTGCCTGGTGCAACTCGCGTATGCCATTGGGGTTGTTGAGCCGGTTTCGATTTCGGTAAATACTTACGGTACCGGAAAGAAATCGGATACTGAACTAGCGGCTTTAGTTGCTAACACTTTCGATTGCACGCCTAAAGGTATCATCGAACGCTTCGATTTACTGCGCCCGATTTACCGCCCAACCGCAGCTTACGGACATTTTGGTCGGGAAGAATTCCCCTGGGAGAAGCTCGATTTTGTGGATCGATTGGTTTAAATCGCATCAAAATTGTTAATTCTAAAGACTGCTTCGGCGGTCTTTTTTTGTTTGGTGGATTTAGATAGCTCAAGTAACTTGGGCATCAATAATTGGAGCCGAGTAAGAGATGTTGTCATAAAATGATGTTTAAGATTTTTATCCTCTCACTATTATGTAATGTTTTAATATTTACAAATACTATTACTCAGACTGTGCATGATATTCAAAATCTTATCCCTGAAACCGAGGCATCTAGATTCGCAAACAGCTTTTTATTTAATACAGCCTGCCCAACTGAAAATGAAAAGCATAGAACAATTGTTGAAAACTTTTTAACCAAATCATACTGGTCTCAAGAGAGAGCTGATACAGATACAGATCATTTAACTATCTCTCAGATAACCGTTTTAAATGATCTGGTTCATACTAGTGCTTGTAGTACGTTTAACGACCTATACCAAGAAGCACTAACAGAAGACAACGGCCTCGGGGAACACGCTTATAGTACCACTTATTATAAAGTTGGCACTTTCTACTTTGTAGCTATTTCTATACGCCAATCTGATACTCCAGGGGTGGTAAGTATGGGACTTAGTTATTTACATATATATAATGATTCTAAAGAATTAATTGAGGCCTATGTATTCTAGTCCAATTTATTTCTAGAGCCTTACTCTATTTGGTCAAAGCGGACGCTTAAACCAGTTTGACTTACGGACATTTTGGTCGGGAAAAATTCCCCTGGGAAAAACTCGACTTTGTGGATAAACTGTCATAAACCATATGAGAATTTTTTTCTAACTGATTTCGGTGATGCTTCTTGCTACTATCAATAATCATCTAACGACTATTCATTGATATGACGCGCTTTTTTATCCTTTTTCTGAGTTCTGTTTTATTATTTACTGCTTGTAAAGATTCCGCATCTAATACCAATACCGGTGTTTCTGAGCCTCTTGATCCATTTGAGCAGAATGCCGCTTTAAGTCGTGGAATAAATCTCGGTAATGCACTCGAAGCTCCCAATGAAGGCGAGTGGGGGGTAACATTGGAACCTCAATTTTTTGAGTTAATTAAAGCCGCCGGGTTTAGTAGTGTTCGTATTCCGATTCGGTGGAGCGCCCATACTACAGCCGATGCCCCTTTTACCATCGATGAAACCTTTTTTGCTCGTGTTGATTGGGCGATAGAGCAAGCGCTTGACAACGATTTGATGGTGATTATAAACATCCATCATTACGAAGAAATTTTTGAACAACCTGTGCAAGAACGGGATAAGTTTTTATCGATATGGACACAAATTTCAAATCGCTATAAAGACCAACCTAAAGAAGTGCTTTTCGAAATTTTGAATGAGCCCCATGGCGAGCTTACGGCTGAACTTTGGAATCAATTACTGCCTGCAGCTTTGGATATCATCCGTGAAACAAACCCGAACCGAACTGTGGTGATTGGCGCGGCTGAATGGGGCGGGATTCCGGGATTACTCAAGCTCGAAATCCCCAGCGACAGCAACCTTATTGTGACCGTGCATTATTACGAACCGTTTCAGTTTACACATCAAGGCGCCGAATGGGTGGATGGTTCTGATCCTTGGGTTGGTACAACCTGGGACGGCACAGCTCAGGAAGTTCAGGCCGTTGAAAATCACTTTCAACAAATAGTGGACTGGGGACAAGATCGCGGCGTGCCGATTAATATTGGTGAGTTTGGTGCTTACAGCAAAGCGGATTCACCCTCTCGCGCTCGCTGGACAGAAGCCATTGTGCATTTTGCCCTCGAAAACAACATGAGTTACCACTACTGGGAGTTCGCCTCCGGATTTGGAATTTATAACGCAAACACCGGCGCCTGGGACATGGAGCTCTTGAATGCGTTGGTTAATACGGAGTAGTTTGAAGAAGGGGCAAAGGGGCAGGAGCTCAGAGGCACAAAGTCTATCTTCAACTTGCCTGGTAAACCATTATTAATTCAGATTTTGTCATCTCGAACGTAGAGAGAGATCTAAAGAGCAAGCCACTAATTCGAACTGTAGGTTTATCCTTAAGAATGCCATTGGCGCTCACTCGATGAATCGGAATAGAAATCTAAAAGTGTAGATTTTAAAGCGCTCGTTAGATTTCTCTTTCGCATGCGCTCACTCGAAAGGACAAACCTGATGTTTTTTGTAATTCTTTTGCTGTAAAGCGAAGCACTTAAGTACTTCGCTTGATAAATCTCTTTTCGTGGTTTTGTGGCGAATATTGAAGCGCTCGGGGTTTTATGAGTATGGCGGGACTGAAGTCCCTGCCTGCCTTCCGAAGTTTTAAACGTAGGTTGGCTTGGTAATTACTGTGTTGGATCGAACATAAACAAGCAAGGGTTTTAACCCTGCGAAACAAGGCGCGTTGCAATCTGAGTTTGAGATTCCTGCATTCGCAGGAATGACTTAATTGATATTTCGTGGTTTAGTGCTTTAGTGGCAAAAATATTCTGTGATTTTGTTACGAATTAGCCGGTGCAAAAATTTATTTCAACTCCACCCAACCCGAATCGGGATCGTTGCCACTCATATCTAAGCCGGCGCGTACGTAATAACCATGACGAGCATTGAAGCCATGATAAATCGGGAGCGAACCTTCCGGTATTTCCACCTGAATCTTCCAATCATAAGTTTGATTGGCTACCAAATTCGAAGCTCCTTTTACCGTGATTTCATCTTTATAAGTTTCGTGGCTTAATTCTACCGTTCTTGTTTGGGTTCGTGTACTTCCGTCGCTGTTTCGCACTTGATCCGAAGTTTGGGCTTTCACTAATTCCGTGCCCACCACATTTAAATACACACGATCAATGCTGATATTTTCGTCTTTAATTTCAGCTTTGATGCGAACCTCAAAGGGTTCTCCAAATTTGATGGGATCGCAATCCACAAACACTTTTGCAGAACTGCCTGTTAACTTTCTTGCGATTGACTTTACTTTATCGAAAATACCCATAAAACACTGATTGGTTAGACAACATTTTGCCTATGAACATCGGCAATCATTCTATCTCGTTCAATTTTTATCTATCACCAGTTCGTATTGATAATTTGTGACCGAAGGTTGAATTCAAATTCGTATGGACAATTCATGAATTGTCCTTACATGAATTGTCCCAACGGGAATTGACCGGATAACAATTACCACAGTAAATTCTACCGCCCAACTTGTAAAAATCCCAAACAACCGTTTCAACTCATTGCGGAATCTGCTTTCTTATCGCATCAACAAATCTGCAACAATACCTGCGAATCATGAAACGAATCACCGTTTTCCTTTTTGGGATCCTTTTCTCCGCCAATCTCTGGGCACAAACTCCATCCATCGCCGAAAAAACAGATGGACTTACCGAAACCGAAGGTTTCTTCGATTACTTTTACGATGACAATGAAGCCAAGCTTTGGTTAGAAGTAGACAAGCTTAATTTCGAATTTCTATATGCCAATTATCTGGCGGCTGGTGTAGGCTCGAACGATATCGGGCTGGATCGAAGTCAACAAGGCGGACAACGTGTGGTTTATTTTGAAAAACGTGGCCCGAAATTATTCCTGATTCAACCAAATCTTGATTACATCGCCCGCTCTGATAACGAACTCGAAAAGAAATCGGTGCGCGAGGCATTCGCATCTTCCGTGCTGGCCGCTTTTAACATTGAAGCCGCTTCCGACGGCTCTTATTTGATCGATCTTACACCTTTTTTAATTCGCGATGCTCATGATGTTATCGGTCGACTTCGAGGACGTGGTGAAGGCAATTATTCGCTCGACAAAAACCGCTCTACCATTTACGAGGAAGGCACGTTCAACTTCCCCAAAAATACCGAATTCGAAACTATGCTTACCTTTGCGGGAAGTAATCCCGGCGGACAAGTGCGCTCTGTGGTACCATCCCCAAACAGTATCACCGTTCGTCAACATCATTCGTTTGTTGAGTTGCCCGACGATAATTACGAGCCTCGCATGTACGATCCACGTGGCGGATTCTACCCAACTTCATTCATGGATTATGCGTCGCCGATCGACGAGCCCATGCTGATTCAATACATCAATCGTCATCGTTTGGAGAAGAAAAATCCGGAAGCAGAAATCAGCGAAGCGGTGGAGCCCATCATTTATTATTTGGATAACGGCACGCCCGAGCCGGTGCGATCTGCCTTGCTGGATGGCGCCCGCTGGTGGAACGAAGCTTTTGAGGCTATCGGATACAAAGATGCTTTTCAGGTGCGTGTACTGCCCGACGATGCTCATCCGCTCGACATTCGCTACAACGTGATTAATTGGGTGCATCGCTCAACACGGGGATGGTCTTACGGCGGTTCGGTAGTTGATCCTCGCACGGGCGAAATCATCAAAGGAAATGTGTTGCTTGGCTCGCTTCGAGTGCGCCAGGATTATATGATTGCCACCGGATTACTCGCTCCGTTTGAAGAGGGTGCTGAAGAAGATCCGCGAATGATGGAGATGGCATTGGCACGAATTCGTCAGCTTTCTGCACACGAAATCGGGCACACGCTTGGCATCTATCACAACTTTGCGGCCAGTGTAAACGATCGCGCTTCGGTGATGGATTATCCGCATCCGAAAGTGGACATCAAAAACGGTGAGCTTGATTTAAGTGATGCTTACGAAACCGGAATGGGTGATTGGGATAAAGTGACCATCGCGTTTGGTTATCAGGATTTTCCCGATGGTGTGGATGAGGCTGAAGCCTTGAATGAGATTTTAGAAAACGCACATACCGATGGCTTGAAATACATTTCAGATTCGGATGCACGTCCGCAAGGTGGGGCTCATCCATACGGACATCTATGGGAATATGGATCTGATCCCGTAGCCCAAATGCGCCATATTTTAGAAGTTCGTGAAATTGCTCTCAGCAATTTTGGAGAAGCGAACATCCCTGCAGGAACCGCCATGAGTAAGCTTGAAGATGTATTGGTGCCGATTTACCTGTTCCATCGTTACCAGCTGGAAGGCACCGTTAAGTTGATCGGTGGCGTTGATTACTACTACAAATTAAAGGGCGACAATCAGCCTAACTTGAGCGTGGTAGATGCCAGAACACAACGCCGCGCTTTAGAAGTGATGCTTTCAACCATCGAGCCTGAAGTTTTAGCATTGCCAGAGAACCTGTTAGAACTAATCCCGCCACGCCCGGCAGGAATGCGAAACACCCGTGAATTATTTAGTGGCAATACCGGTCCAACTTTGGATGCACTTTCGATTGCACAAACCGCTGCCGATGCGAGCTTGGGCTTGATGTTTCATCCACAAAGAGCAAACCGGCTGGTAGAGCAAAACGCTCGAGATAACAACCTGGGACTGGAAGAAATGACCGACAAAACGATAGAACGCACTTGGGGAAGCCGTTTGGGCGATGATTATCACGATGCCATTCAAAAAGTGGTGAATCATTTAGTGGTTGTAAATCTGATTGAATTGCATGCATCAAACCAAGCGAATCCGCTAACCAAAGCTATCGTGTTTGGTAAATTGGTAGAATTGATGGAAATGCTAGAAGATCGCGACGATGATGTGATCGCTCAACAAGCCGCCATGATGATCGATAGTTATCTTGATGATCCGGCTGAGTTTGAATCGCCAAGAACACTTTCGCCACCTCCGGGCTCACCTATTGGCTCCGGTGATTTCTTGATGTTTTGTAATTATTGAAAGTAGAAATGAGGTGTGAGTTATGAGCTATGAGCTATGAGAAAATTCAAAGAGCTACATATTTGGAAAAGATCAGTTGAATTAGCTTCAACTATATATTCCATTACTCAGAATTATCCAGATACTGAGCGATATGGTTTAATTTCACAAATGAGAAGATGTTCTATTTCTATATCTTCAAATATTGCTGAAGGTGCAGCTCGAACGTCAAAGAAAGAATTCAAGCATTTTCTTGATATATCTTACGGCTCTTTATATGAGTTACATACTCAGGTAATTATTTCTTCTAAACTTGGATTCATAGAATTAGATGTGCAGGCCATGTTAGAAACTGAAATCGAAGAAATTCAAAAGATGCTCTATAGCTATGCTCAGAAATTGATTAATTGAAAACTGTAGCTGCTAAATTCTCAAATCTCATGGCTCAAAGCTAACTTGTGCAAACCTCACACCTCACACCTCAAATCTAACTCTTGCAAATAATCCACCCAGATACCATAATTGACGCGTACTCAAAGGGGTTTTTCCCGATGGGGGATTCTCGTCATTCGGATGAAATCCAATGGTACACGGCCGATCAACGTGGGATCATTCCTGTAGATAACTTTCATGTATCCGGCAATCTTCGAAAAATCATTCGCAAGCAAACATTCGACGTAAAGGTTGACACTCAATTTCGAAAAGTGATGGAAGGCTGTGCAGATCGAGAAGATACTTGGATCAATGATCTGATCCTGAATTCCTACGAGCATTTACATCAATTGGGGCATGCACATAGTGTTGAAGTTTTCTTAAACGATGAATTGGTTGGGGGCGTTTATGGGGTGCATATTCAGTCTGCCTTTTTTGCGGAAAGTATGTTCAAGTATCAACCCGAGGCCGACAAAGTAGCCATGTATTATTTGCATCAGATCTTACAGAATAATGGCTTTACGCTTTGGGATGCCCAGTACTACACCGAGCATCTTGGCAATACATTCGGTTGCATCGAAATTCCGGCCGAGGAGTATCTCCTAAAATTAGCCGATGCGATGAAAACTTCTTGTGTGTTTAAATTTTAATGTAGGGTCAAATCATGATTTGACCCTACATTCAATTTTTCGCGGTATTAATATTCGGTAACCGAAACCGATTTAATCGCATCATCTCGGCTAATACGCCCGCGATCTAGACTCTCGAGCACGGATTTCTTAATCTGAACATCCACTCGTTCGGGAACCTCTTCAATCCCTGAAGCAGATACTTTCATACTGATTAAAATATGCTGATCTGAATCAACCGAGCTTAATGTGCGCCCATAATCAACCAAATACTCCGATACATTCGACATCATATCCGCATACCCTTCAATGATCTTCGTTTTAATTTCTTCTTGTGCGGCTTCCAACTCTTCTTCAGAAAGATTATTACCTGAAACACTTGTCGCCCGCTGCTGATCTCTTCTCATATTTTGAAGCACTATTCGTGAGTTGTTTAAAACTCTAAATACACCGTCACGATCTGAGTAGCGCGTATCAAAACTAAAAATTGCACCAAAGTTATCTAGCAATAAGTAGTTAGGTTTGCCCGACATTCTAAATCCGTTATCTGATTCGTCAAATGCGGTTTCAAAGATGTTTCCCATCACTTTCAAATCCATGTATTCTTTGCCTTCGCTGGATGCAAAAGAGATTTTCTCTTTCATTTTAGCTTCGTTTAAACCACCACGTCGGTACTCTTTCAAATCTTTAACGGTCACCGAGCCTGAAATAACGGGAAGTGCTTTCGCCGGTTCTTCATCAACAAAATTGCCGTTCAGCGCTACTCGATACCTCGCCAATGAGCCACTGCCTCCGGTATTTGCGCCATAAATTACCATCACCTCCTCGTCGTCTTCTAATTGGCCAATGGTGGATGCATAATCCATCAAAAACTCAGTGATTCTGCGTTTTATCGTTGTTTCATCTACTTCTTTTGATGCGTCCCCGGTTTCAGAATCTGTGCTGTAGAAAAAACTATAGCTACCTTGTCCGGTAACGTGCATTTTTGGTGCAAATGGATCTTCGCGATTAATCATAAAAATGATGCCATATCCATTCAGATAGGTGCCCCTAATGCCGCGCATACGAAATCCGCCCCGATCAATAATTAAGGTTTCTGCGGTTGGTGTTTCGATTTGTGTTCGAAACAGTTCAGAAAGGATATTTTCCATAATGCGGATGTCGCGGTTCATGCGATTCGCATCAATATTTTGTGCTGATAGGGTTGGAGCAAAAAGGATGCTCAACAAGCCGATCAGTATTGTTTTTCTTAAATGATTCATGGTCTTATTGATTATAACTTACAGTTTCTATGATTTCGCCTAACACCTGATCGGTTTGAACAAAGCGATTGTAGGTAGTTTCTTGCAGGTTGGCCAAGCTGTAGTCGATCAGCTCGAGATCTGAGGTTCGCTGCTCATCCAAATAAGAGGCAAAACTTGCTAAGGTCTGCTGGAACTGTGTTTCTTGTTGCTCCTGTGCTGCCTGCACAAACTCGGCCACTAATTCCGCATTTTCGGCCTGCACTTGATTAATGATCATCTCAACCTGAGCGGCACTATATCCAACCTGCGCGGGTGGCTGTTCGCCAAATCGGAGGGAAATTTCACCATCCTGCATACTAAAATTCAGGTTCGTAAGGCTTCCGGTGATGATGAATAAAAACACAAAACTGGCAACAGCAAAACCGGCTCGGCCGAATCCAGATTTTGGGCTGAGTGCGGTCCAAAGTTTTTCGAAGGAAGAACGAAACGAACTTTTTGCTACCGCGGGATCCATCATTACAAATTGTTCGGTTGGCGATTCAACCGGCATTTGTTGAAGCACTTGTCGTGTTTCCATCAATCCGTCCAGTTCATCCTTTAAATCGGGATGCTGCTGTACAAATGCTTCCAGTTGTTGTTGCGTGTCGATATCGAGCCCACCGTACATAAAATCGATAAAAAGCTCGCGTGCTTCTTCTTTAGTCATAGCTAAACACCTCTTTGTTGATATTCCACGAATCAAAAGTCTTTCTCAAAGCCCTTAAGCCGTAATACAGCCTTGATTTTATAGTGTTCTCCGATTCGTCTAAAATTTCTGCAATTTCTCTGAAGGTCAGTCCTTCATATTCTTTCATAATTACCACCATCCGCTGTTCATTGGGTAATTGAAGCAACGCTTTATGCAAAAGAACAATGGCTTCGTTTCTCATTAAGGCACTATCCGCGGCGCGTTCTGTTTCGGATTGGGGAGCCGTTTTAAGTGCTTCCAGCGATGTAGACCGTTTTCTGCCAACACGCTTCAATTCATCCAGACACAAATTATTAGCGATGCGATACAACCAAGATCCAAATTTGCCGGCATCTTCCAGCGTATTCAGCTTTTGGTACGCTTTAATGAAGGTTTTCTGGGTGATCTCTGCGGCGTCATTGTTATTAGCAAAGTAGCGATACGCAAAGTGATGAATGCGATCCTGCCACCGACCAATCAGCTTATTAAAAGCCTGATGATTGCCTCCCAAAAAATCCTGAACCAGTTGTGCATCTTCCATGTGTGTCATTTCATGTTCAACGTAGAGTTTCGTTTTCTCTTTTGTTGATTTCGAGGGTAAGACGAGCGCCATTTCCCGATAGTTTTAAAGTGTAGAATATTTCTTTCATATACACCTCACAATGACTCTACCACTAATGGCGGGTGTTCGGTTAAATTTGCCCAAAAGTTACTTTAACACGCCAACACATGAATACATCAACACCTAAACACACCAACACAAGAACACGTCCGATCCCCTAAACCCCCAACTCCAGCTGCTCCCAATTCTCTCTTTCGATAATGAAATTTCGGCATCGACACAGGTATTTTTCCTTAAATTACTATATCATGTGGGCTTAATGCTAGCTTGTATATTATGGTAATTTACAATCTCGAATACTTTTATTGATATCGAACCGTATCTAGTTATATGTATAATGTTTTCAGAACTATCTCCTTATTATTCCTTCTCTCCAGCTGCAGCTTATTCGATAACGAGCCCAAACCATTGGAGCCCATCCCAACTTTCTTTTACGCTGAAATTAATGGAGAACGTTATGATGCAAACAGAGCTAGTGCATCAATGTCTTCATCAAATGGTAAATCATTTTTAAACTTTAGCGGTAGCTATTTTTACGATGACTTATACCCATTTAGAAAAAAAGTCCTTTTTTTTGTGGTTTACAATGAAGCTACTATCAACTATCCTCTTCATTTTGATTCAGAGCTTTCGAATGAAGTAGGTTTCAATGTTCCTGTTGGTGCTTATTATGAAAATGATGGTGATGTGATCATATCAGATTATCAAGCCCCAGAAGACAGCAATGGTTTTGTAACGGTTGAATTAGAAGAATTGGAAGATGGGCGAAAGACCATTTCCGGCACTTTTGAAATGACGGTATATTTGAATAAACGAATAGAAACTGCTTTCCCACAACAAGAACAGGATACCCTGGTCATTACCAATGGGCAGTATTTATTAGAACTGAGAGATTTTAGGGATGAATAAATAATTGAAAAATATCTACCAAATACTTTTCCCAGTTCTTCTTTTCTACTCGGGCTGCAGTTTATTCGATGCGGAGTCCAAACCGCTTGAACCCATACAAACTTATTTTTATGCCGAAATAAACGGAGAACGTTTTGATGCAAACGGTGGAAATGCAGCTATTACTTCAGCTAATGGATATTCAATGCTTGATTTTGGCGGAAGTTATTACGCTGAAGAACTATTCCCTTACAGGGAAAGTGTGGCTTTTTCTATAATTTATACCGAGACTACAACTACGTATCCTTTACAGCTAGATTCAGCACTTACTAAAAATTTAGGTTTTAACATACCATCTGCAGCCTATTATGAAAATGATGGCGATGTGGTCATTTCTCATTTTAGAAAGCCTCATGAAAGTGATGGTTTTGTAACCGTAGAGTTGGAAGAATTAGAAGATGGGCGAAAGACCATTTCCGGCACTTTTGAAATGACGGTATATTTGAATAAACGAATAGAAACTGCTTTCCCACAACAAGAACAGGATACCCTGATCATCACAAATGGGCAGTATTTATTAGAATTGAGAGATTTTAGGGATGAATAAATAATTGAAAAATATCTACCAAATACTCTTCCTTGTTCATCTTATCCACTCGGGCTGCAGTTTATTCGATACGGAGCCCAAACCATTAACGCCTATTGATGCGTATTTTTACGCAGAAATTAACGGTGAGCCCTTTAATGCTTATAGCCTTAAAGCAGGAGTTGAGACTTGGCGTGGATACTCGTTTCTTGAATTTGGTGGTCGCTATTATCATGACGAAATATTATCATATTATGAACAAATAGTTTTTTCAATCATCTATGATGATGATAACAATAGATACCAACTAAGTGTTGACTCTTCTTTGACTAAAGAAATTGGATTTAGGGTTCCGCTTGGGTCATATACTGAATTAGAAGGTGACGTTGTTATTACCAGATTTGAAACGCCTGTAGATAGTGATGGCTTTTTAACAGTTGAACTGACAGAATTAGAAGATGGGCGAAAAACTATTTCGGGTACTTTTGAGATGACTGTCTACTTAACTGAACGAATCAATACTTCATTTCCTCAACAAGAAGAGGATACGTTGCATATCACAAATGGCAGATATCTGATGGAATTGAATGATAAAAGGGATGATTAAACGGGTGTTCGGGTGTTCGGGTGTTCGGGTGTTCGGGTGTTCGGGTGTTCGGCTAAAATTTGCCCAAAAGTTACTTTAACACGCCAACACATGAATACATCAACACCTAAACACACCAACACATCAACACCCGAACATGTACGCCTCCCTAAACCCCCAACTCCAGTTGCTCCCAATATTCTTTTTCGATGAGGTTTAAATTCGATAATGAAATTCCGAGTAAGCGAATCTCTCTCGTGCCTGCTTCCGTTTGTTCCAATAATTGCTTAGCGACGGTTGAAATTTCTTCGGCTTTGTTTGTGTAATGGGCCAGCGAATGACTCCGAGTAATCGTATCGAAATTTTTGTAGCGCACTTTTAGCGTGATGGTTTTCCCCGCCGTTGGGATTTTCCGCATTCCATCCGAGATTTGTGTTGCCAGGTCATCAAGAAAGGTATTCACCCAATCCAAATCGCCTACATCTTCCGAGAAGGTTCGCTCTTTACCGTACGATTTTCGGGTTCGATGAGGCTTCACTTCCCGATCATCAATACCGCGTGCAATTCGGTAATAATATCGGCCTGATTTTCCGAACGCTTTCACCAAATCAATCTCCGACCACTGCTTTAAATCGGCGCCGGTTTTAATCCCCAAGGCATGCATTTTCTTTTGCGTTGCTTTGCCAACCCCAAAAAACTTTTTGATCTCAAGCTGCTCTACGAATTCTTCAACTTTGTTGGGCGTGATAACCGTTAACCCATTTGGCTTGTTGTAATCGGAAGCAATCTTAGCCACGAACTTATTGGGCGCTACGCCCGCCGATGCCGTGAGCTGTGTTTCTTCAAATATTCGTGCCCGAATCTCTTCTGCAATTAAAGTGGCCGACGGATTTCCTTTGTGATTTTCGGTCACGTCGAGATAGGCTTCATCCAAAGAAAGAGGCTCCACCAAATCGGTGTACTCGAAAAAGATGTTTCGAACGATTGTTGAGGCTTCTTTATAGGCTTCGAAATTGGATCGAACAAAAATACCGTGCGGACATAACCGATAAGCTTCGTTGGTGGGCATGGCTGATCGAACGCCAAATTTTCGTGCCTCATAACTACAGGTAGAAACCACGCCACGACCTCCGGGTTTTCCCCCAACAATAACCGGCTTTCCACGCAATTCCGGATTATCCCGTTGCTCTACAGCAGCGAAGAAGGCATCCATATCAACATGGATAATTTTCCGAAGCGTGTCCTCCCTTTTCATGACATATATTATACATATAATTTGAATAACTTTTCGACACGAAAACACTAAATCACGGAAGGTTTTTTGGACACCAAACCACGAAATATCAATTAAGTCATTCCTGCGAAAGCAGGAATCTCAAACTCAGCTATTAGCACATGAATGTTCGCAGGGTTAAAACCCTTGCTTGTTTATGTTCGATGCAGCACGGTCATAATCAAGCCAACCTACGTTTAAAACTTCGGAAGGCAGGCAGGGACTTCAGTCCCGCGGTATTTATTAAAAACCGAGTAATTCAATACTTGCCACAAAAGCACAAAATCACGAAAAAAAGTTTATCAAGCGAAGTACTTAAGTGCTTCGCGATTAAACCACAGAAAACCAATCAAGTCATTCCTGCGAAAGCAGGAATCTCAAACTCAGATTGCAACGCACTTTGTTACGCAGGGTTAAAACCCTTGCTTGTTTATGTTCGATCCAACACGGTTATAATCAAGCCAACCTACGTTTAAAACTTCGGAAGGCAGGCAGGGACTTCAGTCCCGCGGTATTTATTAAAAACCGAGTAATTCAATATTTGCCACAAAAGCACAAAATCACGAAAAAAAGTTTATCAAGCGAAGTACTTAAGTGCTTCGCGATTACAGCAGCAGAAACAGAAAAAGGTTTTTGGGCATTAAACCACAGAAAACCAAACAAGTCATTCCTGCGAAAGCAGGAATCTCAAACTCAGATTGCAACGCACTTTGACTCGCAGAGTTAAAACCCTTGCTTAATTATGTTCGATCCAGCACGGTCATAATCAAGTAGGGACTTTAGTCCCGCGATATTAAATAAAAAAGTGAGTAAATCAATCTTTGCCACAAAAGCACAAAACCACGAAAAAAGTTTATTAAGCGAAGTACTTAAGTGCTTCGCGATTACAGCAATAGAAATAATTAGCTTTGTGCCTCTGCGCCTTTGTCCCTCAGTGCCTTTGCCACTCTGTAACTCAGTCACTATGTAACTCTCCCCTTACCCCTCAGCCTGAATTTGCGCAGCAATTGCTGTCACTTCATCCAATACTCGAAGTAGGTTTCCGCTCCAAAGTTGCTCTATTTCCGATTCCGAATAACCGCGCTTAACCAGCTCAAGAGTTACGTTGAACGTTTCTGACGCATCCATCCATTGATGAACACCGCCGCCTCCATCAAAATCGGAGCTTATACCCACATGATCGATACCAATCAATTCTACCATATAATCGATGTGATCCACCAAATCGCTAACTGCTACCGGTGGGGCTTCAACTTCAGCTTCCACTCTTGGCTGTGCCATCGCCTGAATCTCGCGGTACTTGGCGATGTACGCGTCTCGCTCATCTTTGGGCATTTGGCGGACTTCTCCCCATGACTTACGCTCGAATCCCTCTTCTTCCATCACCTGATTGATGATCTCATCGGCCGCTTCTTGATATGCAGCATGTTTCTCTGAATCCAAATATGAACGGAATGCCACTGTTTGAACTACACCGCCTGTTTCTGCTAATTTGATCAATTCTTCATCGCTCAGATTTCTACTCACACTTGGGTCCAGTGCTCTAGCCGAAGAATGCGATGCAATAACCGGAGCGCGCGTTAAATCCATCGTTTGCATATTCGATTCATAGGATGGATGTGATAAGTCGATCATCATGCCCCATTTATTCATTTCTTTGATGGCTTCCTTACCCAATTCACTTAAACCGTTGTACAACCACACATCGTCCCGTTCGCCGGTGTTAGAATCACAAAACTGGCTGTGACCATTATGTGAAAGCGACATATATCGAGCACCGAGATCGTAAAACTCTTTGATTCTACCCAAATCGGTTCCCACCGGATATGCATTTTCGATGCCAATCATGGCTACTTTTTTACCGGAAGCTGCAATCCGACGAACATCTTCGGATGTGGTAGCCAGCTCAATGCGATCAGGAGCAATTTCTTTTGTTAATCGATGAATGGCATTAAACTTATCCATCGCATTTTCATAAGCAGCGGCATAACCTTCTTCGCTAAGTGTATCTTGGCCGGTGTACACAATCAGCCATGCCACATCGAGTCCGCCTTCTTCCATTTTTGGCAGCGTTACCTGAATCGGAAGATCCATAGTGTAGTTTCGATCTGCAGTAAAATTAGCGGTATTAATATCCACATGAGTATCAAGAGTAATCACCCTTTCGTGGATATCTCTGGCTTTTTTTTCAAGATCAGATTGTGCACAATTTGCAACGAAAAGAAGGACTAGAATGGCTAGGAAAGAATACTTCAATGGTCGATGGTTGGGTTAGAATTCGTATCGAAAATAAACAAAACCATGAAGCGAGCAACGAACTATAGCTCTTAACTTTGTTAATTATTGTTGCAGAAGGGATTGAGCTGTTATTCATGGGCGTAGAGATTCCTCGAAACAGTTATCATAAAAACTCGTGTACCATCCCATGCAGAAAGTGTCGCAAAATGATATCGAGTGGTTATTACAGAAGAAGGAGCAATTCAACCCGAATACCCTTTCTTCACCTTCGAGTATTTCATCAAAACCTTCCACAAAACAAAAGCGCCGAAGCATTGGTTATTACCTAACCGGCTTTCTGTTTATGGCGGTCAGCTTGGTCATCTTACCTTTTTTTATTCTGATCAGAACCGCCGTTCACCTAAATATTTCTGAACAGTGGAATGCCTGGGGTGCTTTATTGGGCGGAACCGGGGTTTGTATTTTGTTTTTATCCCTGCTCTTCTTCTTTGTGTTCAGAAAAGTGAAAAACAAAAAGTTGATGGCGAAATTGTGTGTTTCATCAATTTCAATGTTGGTAGGCGGTTTTATTATCTATGGCTTGTTATACCTAAACAGTGTGAATGCTAAATCGGATGAAATTCGCGATGTCTACCGTTCGCTTCACCCAATACTTCGCGTTGCGGTAACCAGCACTACTCTTGCTGATAATGAACTCGTAATTACCGACATTTCTCGCACTCAAGATGATTACATTGCCATGGGCCTTACCCCTTTGCAAAGCTCAATGCATTACGAACAAGAGACCGGTTTTGTACATGCAATCGACTTAAGAACCATTGGGCATTCCGAAATTCGTAATGTATCGTTAGAGTGGGGATTAAATCTTTTAGGTTTTAAGACGATAAGGCATGTGGGAACAGCCGATCACCTTCATGTAGCTCTCCCTTTGAGTAATTAAGAGAAAAAGCGCTTTTCTATTGTTTATCAATTAGAATATCCCGACCATTGATTGCTCATTTTAATTAAGTGAAATCAGTACAGAATAATGGCAAAATATAATTTCTTCGAGCAGGTAAATAAGAATTTCGATAAGGCGGCTGCCTATACCAAGTTTGATAAAGGGATCCTCAGCCAAATTAAAATGTGTAATACCGTGTATCACGTGTCTTTTCCATTGCGCAGAGACGACGGATCGGTTGAGGTAATTGAGGGTTGGCGCGTGGAGCACAGCCATCATAAAATGCCAACCAAAGGAGGGATTCGATACAGCCATAAAGTAGACGAGGACGAAACTATGGCTCTTGCAGCATTGATGTCGTACAAGTGTGCATTGGTGGATGTACCCTTTGGTGGCGCTAAAGGTGGGGTAAAAATAAGTACTCGCTCTTATTCTGAATCTGAGCTCGAAAGAATTACTCGCCGCTACACCTTCGAACTTGTTAAAAAAGGATTTATTGGCCCTGGCGTTGATGTACCTGCACCAGATTATGGTACCGGTGCTCGCGAAATGGGCTGGATTCTGGATACTTACCGCCAGATGAAAGACGATTTAAATGCTGAAGCTTGTGTTACCGGTAAACCGATTTCGCAGGGCGGAATTCGTGGACGTACTGAAGCTACCGGCCGTGGTGTTTATTTTGGAATCCGCGAAGCATTAAATGTTAAGAAAGATATGGATGCCCTTGGTTTGGAAGTGGGCGTTGAAGACAAAACATTTTGTGTGCAAGGTTTGGGGAATGTGGGTTATCATGCCTCAAAATACATGACCGAAGCGGGAGCAAAGCTAATTGGTGTTGCCGAAATCGAAGGTGCTATCTACGATCCGGCCGGAATCGACTTAGAAGCATTGATGGCTTACCGTAAAGAAACCGGAAGCATTATTGGCTTTGGTACCAGCAAAGAATTGTCTGATAATTCCATGATTTTCGAAATGGATTGCGACATTATGATCCCTGCTGCACTCGAGAGTCAAATTACAGCCGAAAATGCCAACAAAGTTAAAGCAAAGATTATTGCTGAAGCGGCAAACGGTCCTGTTACTGCCGATGCTCACGAAATGATGAAAGAACGTGGCGCACTTATCATTCCCGATACTTACATGAATGCGGGTGGCGTGGTAGTTTCTTATTTCGAGTGGTTAAAGGATATTCAGCACGTTCGTTATGGTCGAATGAATAAAAAATTCGATGAGGGCAGCTTGCTTAAAATTGTACGCGAATTAGAAAGCATCTCCGGCAAAGCATATAATACTGCCGATTTAGAACGTCTAACTTACGGAGCGGGCGAGGCCGATTTAGTAGATTCCGGATTGGAAGAAACTATGATTACCGCATACAATCAAATCACTGAAATTCGCGAGCAACATAACCTTAACGATCTCAGAACCGCAGCATTTATCAATGCCATTCAAAAGATCGGAATCATGTACGAACAAATGGGAATCTTCCCATAATTTGTTATTGGAATTTGGTTAATGGTTATTTGGGGTTATCTACCAATAACCATTAACCAATAACTATCCTGCCACCAACTTCCCCCCTCTTACTGTTGCGCCCAGAGCCAGCGCCGAGCCGATTAACACCAGGTTTTTAACGATGTATTGCCCTTCGAGGGTCAATCCAAACGGAAACTGTGTCCAAACTACATCGGGGAGTAAAACGATTGGGAGTGCAGTTCCGGGCATCTGCAGAAACAACAGTAGCAGCGTTACTCGCATGAACTTTCCGGCGATCAGCCCCAAGCCAATTAGTACTTCCCAGGTGGCTAAAATCGGGATGAACATATCCGGATCGACAAAATAAACGGTATTTCGCACCAACTCTTCGGCCGGACTTAGTCCCGGAAAGAATTTTAGTGCCCCAAACCAGAGGAAAATCACACCCAAACCAATACGCATTATCAACAATGCGTTATTCGCCATCCAGCCGGTAATAGCCACGTCTATTTTTTCAAACTTCTTCTCTAACATCATCTCGATACCTCTTTAACCAATTTTCAATTAAAATTAGAGGCTCTGTATGAAGTTTATATGAAGAACCTGTTAGCTCTTAAACGAAATCTGAACCTTCGGTTTTGCCTCAGCTTCACGCAAACTCAGCTGTTGCTGCAAGTTGGACGTCACCGTATAAAAAGCGTGGGCTGCGTTCGACTGCTCATCGGCTAACACAATCGGTTTCCCGTTGTCACCGGCTTCGCGAATCGGTTGCTCAATCGGGATTTCTCCTAAAACCGGAACGGCTAACTCTTCGGCTAGTCGTGTAGCGCCTCCTTCTCCAAAAATATGATACTTCTTATCCGGCATATCCGGAGGGGTGAAATACGCCATGTTTTCGATCACGCCAAGCACGGGTACTTTCACTTTTTGGAACATCGCCACGCCTTTGCGCACATCGTCTAAAGCTACGGTCTGAGGAGTCGAAACTATCACCGCTCCACTAAGCGGAATGGTTTGCACAATCGTTAGTTGGATGTCGCCCGTTCCCGGAGGCAGGTCCAGAATCATGTAATCCAATTCGCCCCACTCCACGTCTTTCATAAACTGCTGGATAGCACTCGTAGCCATTGGTCCGCGCCACACCATCGCTTGGTTCACATCCACCAAAAAGCCCATACTCACCATTTTGATGCCGTATTTTTCCAATGGAATCAATTTCTTTTGGGTGGTGATGTTCGGCCGTTCGAATAAATCGAACATGGTTGGGATGCTCGGGCCGTAAATATCAGTGTCCATCAAACCAACTTTTGCGCCGGTTCGCGCCAGAGCTGCTGCAATATTCACCGCAACGGTAGATTTACCCACGCCGCCTTTTCCAGAAGCGACGGCTATAATATTTTTCACACCCGAAAGTGGCTGAGCGGGAGGCTCCGCCGGTTTCGGTGCTTCTTGTCGCTTAGATACATTTATTCCAACTTGAATATCTACAATGGCTTCACGATCGATGAATTTATGAACCGCGCCCTCGCATCGTTGTTTGAGTTCGCTGGCAAGAGCATCGTTTTGAGCCGGCATCTCGAGCGTAAATGAAACATATTTATCCTGAACGATGAGATCCTGAATCATATCTAACGAAATCAGGTCTTGCTTTACTTCGGGGTGCAGAACGTGTGCTAATGCGGTTTTTACTTGTTCCTTGTTAATGGACATCTAACTAACTAGTTCTTGAATTTTTTTGGATAGGGTGAAGATACGGAGATCACAGGAAGAATGTGGAACAGTGGAACATCGAACTTTGAATATCGATCTAAGGAATTTGATTTCATTTATTAGCACGCATTCAATACATTGAGTTCGCCTTAACTTCATACTTTTCAAACTAACCGATTCTATTATGAAATTAGTTTCCTTTGTGATCATCCTTTTTATTACCGGTACTTTTAACTCTTCTGATGTCAATTTTGAACCACCCATTGATAAAGATGTACCTATTGTGAGTAACTTTGGGGAAAAAACACACCCGGTATTATTAACAACTCGTTTTCATAACGGAATTGATTATCAGGTTGAGCCTGATTCGAAAATCATTGCTTCGGCAGCCGGCACAATCAAATCGGTAGAGTTAATTGATGAACAATGGTATCAGGTAATTATAGACCATGGTAATGGATTTGAAACACATTACAGTCAACTAAGCGAAGTTTCAGATAATTTAGCTTTGGCCACAAAAGTTGAGCAACATGATGTTTTGGGCGTGGCCGGGATACCTGTGCACTCAGTTACACCCATGCTGCATTTCAGTATCCTCAAAGATGGTGAGTTTGTTGATCCCGCATTATATCTAAAAAAATAAAAGGGTTATATGCGGGCAATTGCTTTACTATTTTTCAGTCTCTATTCATGCGTAGTACTAGCTCAAGATTCGAATTTCACAGGCAAAATCGTTTACGAATACACCTTTATAAATCCCGAAACCGGTGTGGATGTTTCTGATATGATGGCTGAGCAATATGGCCGTGAACAGCATTATTTCATTAACGAACACAGCTATAAATCGTACGACGAAAACGGAACGTTTAAACAACTCTACAATAGCGCTAACAACTTGTACTACTTCGTTTTGGGTGATCAGGTAATGAAAATGGAGGCTTCAAATGCAACTGCAAACGAAATAACCATCACACAATTTGACGAGACTGAAACCATTTTGGGCTATGAGTGCAAAAAGCTGATTGTAAAAACAGAAAGCTCTGAAACCGAATATTGGTACGCGCCAAAGCTTTCAGTAAACCAAACGGTATTCAGTAAGCATAAATTTGGTGAATGGTCGAATTATCTGGAAGCAACCAACGGCGCATTACCTCTCAAATACATCATTAAAAAAGGGGATTTCGTTTGGACTACATTTGCCACATCAATTGAAATCATGTCGTTCAAAGACGATGATTTTGATATTGAAAATGAACTTGAATCAAATTAAGAGTTAAATGATCAGATATTTAAAAATGGGGCTTGGCTATGTTGCTGTATTATTAGGTCTTTTCGGCGGTAGTGCATTGATTTATAAATTAATTTTTGACCCTACTGTTAAACTTGAACTAATCAATATCCCGCAATTATTTTTAGTTTATATGTTTATCTATCATGGCTGGCATTTATCAAAGGGCATCATTCATTATAGTGATGAAAGCTTTTTTAAGCCGACCGATAACTATTATAAAGAAGCGGTTTCCTTAGCCAAATCTTCTCTGAATGAATTTTTAGAGTTGCTTGAAACTGAAGAGAGTTACGGATTACTGCTTGTTAAATTCAAAAATTATAATGGCAAAGTAGTTCGTGCAGAAGCCATTGTTGAATCAGTAAACCGGGAAACTCAAACGTTCAATGTTTTACTCATCAAGGAATTCAATAGGGAACTCGAAAATGATTATACCAATCAATCGGTTTCATTTAATGATGTCGAAGATTGGTTGTATCCATTGGAAGACGAAACTTTCCGGGGTGGCCATTTAATTCAGGCGAAAATTAGAAAGGCCGATGAAAAAGGGTACATGTTTGATTATCAAGCTGAACCCTTTGTACAATACATCAGAACAAATGCTCAAACTAATATCGACTCAACCTCCTCATCCGGCTGAGCATAACTAAACCTGTCCAGAATTTTGGGTAAAGCGTAGCCGTCTAATCCGGTAGCGGCAACGGTTCCTGCTTTTTCGAGATTAATGAAGCCATCTTCGCTTACAATCTCTTCGGGGAGATAAATGTGTTCCATCGCTCCGATGATGAATCGGCAGTCATTTTCTTTCAAATAGTATTCGTTTATGTAGCGGCATCCAATTTTGATGGCGCTTTCTGCCACGTAGGGCGCTTCAAATTCTTCCCGATATTCTTCGCTTAGTCCGGCTTGCTCGAACTCAGATACACCCGCAGGGTACTTCGCCGATGTCTGATGAGCTTTACGGATCATCTCACCGCTCACGTGATTTACTGTAAATACTCCCGTTTCTTTCAGATTGTCGAAGGTGTTGCGCATAACCGTGTGTGGACGTAGCACAAAGCCCAGCATTGGCGGATTACTCCCCAAATGGGTTACCGAGCTGAATATAGCTAGATTCGTTTTTCCATCCGGCGATACAGTCCCGATCAAGTTGCAGGATTTAAAGCCGGTTACCGAGTTCATAAAATGTGCCCGCGCCCGAGAAGGCATCTCTTCGATAGAAGTTTTAGAATAGTGTTTCATAAGATCTGTTTCTGACAACCAACCTTAGATTTATGATATTAATTCTTTCTTTTTTTCCTTGTTTTGATATTTTACAACCGATCAATAATTAGAGCTAAAATATTAATTTATGTGAATTTCTACTGTCTCTTAAAAACAAATAATCCAAAAATAGTACGCAATGAACTACATCAAAGCTTTCAGCCTTATTCTACTTTTTATTTTTAGTAGTAACTCTATCGCAATTGGTCAACAATCCTACCAATTTAATTCAACCTTCGTAGCGAACAACAGCTCAAATATTGAATTATTAACATCTGTTAGGATGCTTTTTAACGACTTAATGATTTTAAATGGAGCTGAATTAAGCGAGAAAGAGCATATGATGTTTTTGATCAATATTTCAGAAGAAATCGATGATCAATACTTTGCTATTTCTATTACCAGTTTAAATTCTCTTCCCGAGAGAGTTATCAAAAGCGGTAAAGATGGACAGGTTTTCTATTCAAATTTAAAAAATGAATCTCTCATGTTGTTAACCGAAGAACAAGCTCAGGTTAGAGAGTATATGTCAGAAAATTATATCCGTCAATTTTATTCAATTGTAGATAGTTGGATGTTAGTTGTAACCCGAAAAACGATTGAACGGGAACTTGAAAAATTTGTGAAAGACAAAGTTTTGAAGCAGGATTAGGTAAGTTCAACTGATTTAGAAAGTTCTCCTCTCGTTAGTTGAAAATTCACTAACTTCGCCCTGCACCATTACTACATTTTTTTAAACAGGTACATGCTAAAAAGAACGCCGTTTTTTGACCTCCACAATCAAACAGGAGGCAAAATAGTAGAGTTTGCCGGATACGAAATGCCGGTTCAATACAAAGGGATTAAAGTGGAACACGCAGCCGTACGGCATGCAGTGGGCGTATTCGATGTATCGCACATGGGCGAGTTTTTCATCTCCGGGGATAAGGCGCTAGAGCTTATCCAAAAAGTTACCGTAAACGATGCCTCAAAATTGTTTCCGGGTAAGGCGCAATATTCATGTATGTGCTACGCCGATGGCGGCATTGTGGACGATCTGATTGTGTACATGCTGGCCGAAAACGAATATATGCTGGTTGTTAACGGCGCCAATGTGGATAAGGATTTCGCCTGGATTAAATCCCAAAATACTATGGGTGCGGAACTGGTTGATCGCTCCGACGACTACGCATTACTTGCCGTGCAGGGACCAAAAGCGAAGGCTACCCTACAAAAACTCACCGATACCAACTTGGATGAAATCGGCTTTTACAGTTTTAAAACCGGTGAACTGGCAGGGGTTTCTATGATTATCTCCGCAACGGGTTATACCGGCGAACCGGGATTTGAGCTTTACTTCGAGCACAAAAACGCTGACGAAGCCGCTGTTTGGAACGCCATTTTTGAAGCGGGAGAAGAGTTCGGCATCGAACCTTGCGGCTTGGGCGCTCGCGATACCCTTCGCCTTGAAATGGGTTTTGCGCTCTACGGGAACGACATCACCCAAAGCACACACCCGCTGGAATCCCGCTTAGGCTGGATTACCAAATTCGATAAGGGCGAGTTTGTGGCGAAAGAAACACTGCTTGCTAAAAAAGAAGCCGGTTTAAAGCGTCGTTTGGTAGGTTTTGTGATGGAAGACCAACGTTCAATCCCTCGAAATGGCTACACCATTACCGATGCAGAAGGTAATGACATCGGATTTGTGACAAGTGGAACTATGTCGATAACACTGGGTAAGGGAATTGGAATGGGATTTGTTTCCACCGATCACGCAAAAGACGGTGGTACTATCCATATTTCGATCCGCAAAAAATCTGCCCCGGCTACTATAACAAAGCCACCTTTTATCAGTAAATAACCCACTCATGCCAGAATCCAATTACATCGACGTCTTTTTTTCGGTACAAGCTTTTCAAGAGGAAGACTTGCGCGGGAAAAGTGCCGTAATTATCGACATTCTCCGGGCTACTTCTTCTATAACCACGGCCATTCATAATGGCGCCAAAAAAGTGATTCCTGTTGAAGACATGAGCGACGCCGTAAAAATCGCTCATACCATGGACACCAACGATTATTTGTTGTGTGGCGAGAAAAACGGATCTAAAATCGAAGGCTATCACTTAGGGAATTCTCCACAGGAATACACCAAAGAAGCTATAGCCGACAAAACGTTGATTTTCAATACCACAAACGGCACCAAGGCGATCAAAAAAGCGGCGCTGGCGAATCGGATTTATATCGGGTCGTTTCTTAATCAACAAAATATTTTGGACGCCTTGAAAGAGCACGACGATGAAGTGGTGTTGATTTGCTCGGGTTGGCGAGGTCGTTTGGCGCTCGAGGATACTCTTTTTGCAGGTTCGCTACTTTATCATATGTTTGAGGGTAATCTACCGGAAAAAACGAAAGACGGCGCAAAAATAGCATTCGGTCTTTACGAGAAGTTTAAAGATCAAATTCAGGAAACGATTGGAGGCAGCGATCATGCGTATCGCTTGCGCAATTTAGTTCCCGAAAACGACATCGAATTCTGTTGTAATCTCAATGCTTTCGATGTGTTGCCCGGCATGCGCGACGGTCTCATCACAGATTTAAATGGCTAAGAAAAAACAACATACTTCACCTGTATCAACACCGCTTGATTCCGGACGAAAAATGGAAATCATTGGCATTATTGTAATTGCCATCGCTGTTCTTCTGGGCTTAAGCATTGTTTCGTATACCGCCGAAGATTACCAATACGCTCAGCGACTTTCTTTTTCTGATCTTTTCAATCCCGATGCCACTTCGCGAATGGTGCAAAATTGGCTAGGTCCGGTAGGCGCCTATATCTCGCACTTTTTAGTGTATAAACTGTTTGGCTATACCAGCCTTTTGTTTGCGCTGATAGTTGGTTATAACGGCTGGCATACCTTTCGCCGACGAATGTTTCGCGACAACGCATACCTGAACGTGCTTTCGATTTGGGGGATGGTGTTGCTTTCAACATTTCTGGGTTGGTTGATTACCAACGAAGCCGGCATCGAAGATCCGATCTGGTCTGGCGGAGCCGGAATTGCTTTTGCCAGCATCTTGCAAAACATCACCGGAATTGGTTCGATCTTTATTCTTTCTGTGTTGATGCTGATTACCTTATTGCTGTTTGTGGAGCGTGATCTGCAAAAAACCATCGACAATTTGAAGTTGTGGATGGAGCAGATGCAGGAAAAAATGGAGCAAAACCGACAAGAACGAGCAGAACGCAAAGCCCAAAAAGCGGCTGAACGCGAAGAACGGATTGCTGCAAAACGTGCCGAACTTCAGCTCAAAAAAGAAGAGCAAGAAGCTGCTAAAGAAGAGAAATCGAAAGAAAAGGCAAAGAAGAAGGAAGAAAAAGCAGCTGCGAAACCAGAGAAAACAGCCGAAGAGAATACCCCTGCCCCATCCATCGATGAAATTGTAGAACGATCGGAAGAAGAAGATCGAAAGCGATTGGAAGAAGCAAAAGCTGAAGTGAAAACCTTGGATACCCGTCCGCGAGCCAGCCTTGAAAAGCCCAAGTCTGAAGTCACTGAGGACGACGATTTAGAAGTGGCCATTTTTAAAGGCGAGGAAGAAGAACAGGCCGATGCCAAAGAGCTGGACAAAAAAAATCAGGAAAAGGCGAAGGAAGTCCCGGTTATCAAATACAAATTCCCGACCGTAGATTTGCTGAACACGCCGCCAAATGAAGGCAATGAAGTTGATCTGGAAGAGATCAAAGAAAACAAGCGTATTATTCTGGACAAGCTGAAACGCCACAAAATTGAAATTGTGGGTATTAATGCGATCGTTGGTCCAACCGTAACTTTGTATGAGCTGGAACCTGCTCCGGATGTTAAAATCAGCAAGATTGAGAGTTACTCGAACGATTTAAAAATGGCTACCGCATCAAAAGGATTGCGGATGTTGACGCCTATTCCGGGTAAATCTGCTGTTGGGATCGAGGTTCCAAACAGCACACGCGAAACGGTATACATTAAGCAAGTGATAAACACCAAAAAGTTCGTTGAAACGGATATGATACTTCCGGTAGCCTTTGGTAAAACCATCGAGAATGAAGTGTTTTTGATGGACTTGACCAAAATGCCTCACTTACTTGTGGCCGGTGCTACGGGTTCCGGTAAATCGGTCGGGATCAACACTATCATCACGTGTTTGTTATACAAATGTCATCCCGACAATCTGAAGTTTGTGATGATCGATCCGAAGAAGATCGAGCTTTCGCTGTATCGCAATATTCAGAATCATTTTCTGGCGATGTTACCTAACGCCGATGAGCCGATCATCACCGATACCTCCAAAGCACTCGATACGCTAAACAGCGTGTGTAAAGAGATGGACGATCGCTACGATTTATTGAAAATGGCGCTCGTTCGCGATATTAAAGCTTACAACAAAAAATATAAGGACGGCGAGCTGGATGAAGAACTTGGTCACCGCCACTTGCCGTACATCGTAGTAATTATTGATGAGCTTGCCGATTTAATGATGACAGCCGGAAAGCAAATTGAAGAGCCGATTGCCCGTATCGCTCAGCTTGCTCGGGCGGTTGGTATCCATATGGTTGTAGCAACGCAGCGACCATCCGTGAACGTAATTACGGGTACCATCAAAGCGAATTTCCCTGCTCGTG
The DNA here is from genome assembly GCA_017643365.1 of Balneolaceae bacterium. Taxonomy (GTDB): domain Bacteria; phylum Bacteroidota; class Rhodothermia; order Balneolales; family Balneolaceae; genus HXMU1420-13. Next base: position 99,333 of record JAEPNO010000009.1, read on the forward strand.
TTGCCTATCAAGTGGCCTCGAAAGTAGATTCGAGAACGATTTTAGATGTTGGTGGAGCGGATCAATTAGTGGGAATGGGCGATATGTTGTATACCAACGGAGCGGGTATGGTTCGCATCCAAAACGCTTTTGTAAGCACCGAAGAAGTGGAGCGCATCAACGCATTTGTAGGCGAACAAGCAGGATATAAGGAACCATTTTATCTGCCGGTAATTCAAGAGGACAATGGAGGCATCCCTGATCCGTTAGAAGACATAGACGATATGTTCGAGACGGCCGCCAAAGTGGTGATATTACATCAACAGGGATCGGTTTCTCTCTTACAGCGTAAACTAAAAATCGGCTATAATCGCGCCGGACGAATCATAGATCAATTATTTAATGCAGGGATTGTTGGACCATATCAAGGAAGTACTGCCCGCGACGTACTCGTGCAAGACGAGGATGAATTACAAGAGATTTTGGATGGACTTAAAGACTTATAAACGCTCATTACTAATTGTGCTTTTTTTTATTGGAGCCAGTTTTCAGGTTCAGGCACAAAGCACTCCAGTTTTTGATCAACTAAAAGCCCGTTTTGATGCCGGTGAAGTTTTTAAAGGACAATTCGAGCATGTCTATTTAGATTCTTATACCGAAGAAACCACACGTACCGATGGAAACATCTGGATTAATGCTGTGGGTTATAAACTAGAAAGCGCCCAACAAACTATCGTGGTGGACGGGGAGATTTCGCAAGTGTACGACGGATCAAGAAACCGGGTGATCATAAGCGAATACGAAGCTGAAGAAGACGATTTTGCACCATCACGTATGTTAAGTGGCATCGACGAAACTTATACAGCCAGCGAAGAGCCATTGGGCGACGGTAAAACGAAAATCACTCTCATCACCACCGATGATTTTGCCGCTTTTATTACTGTAGAAATTGAAGTAAATGCTCAGCTTTTGCCTTTAAAAATTACGGCTTACGACATCGCCGATAATGTAATTATAACCACTTTTTCGGAAGGCGCCTTCATCCCCGAAAACTCTTCGATCTTTGAATTTACTCATCCCGAAGATGCCGAAATCGTTGACATGAGATACTGATATGAACAAATACGTAAAGGTTGGCATAAGTCTGCTCGTTGGATTGGGGTTTTTGTGGTTCGCTTTTAAAGATGTTGAACTTTCGGAGATTGTAGAAGCTTCGAAAGGAGCTAGTTGGGGCTGGTTTTTTCCATTTGCAGGAGTGACTCTATTTGCCCATTTCATCCGCGCTGAACGCTGGCGCATGCTTTTTGAAGACAAAGCGAATCTTCCACATCGCTCTACTTTGTTTACCGGAGTGATGTTTGGCTATCTCACCAATATTGCTTTCCCAAGACTAGGCGAAATTACACGTCCCGTTTATGTTGCCCGCCAACTTGATGAAAGTAACTCTAAATTGATCGGTACAGTTGTGCTCGAACGCATTGTGGATGTATTGAGTATGCTTTTCATCCTGGTGTTGGTTGGTATTTTTCTGATTTCAGATGTTCAGGTACTTTCAAACCTTTTTGGCACCGATGTAACTGATCCCGAAGTGTATGTTGGCTTGATAAAAGCCGTGGCATTATACGGTGGTATTTTACTTGCCGGTGGGGTGCTGATCTTTTTTGTGCTGAACAAATTGAGTTCTCCCGAAAATAAATTGGGTCAGTTTTTCGCAAAGCTAAGCGAAGGCTTTAAGAATTTTGCTCAAGGCATTCTGGCTATTCGAGAACTTGAAAACTGGCCGCTGTTCATTTTTCATACGGCATTGATCTGGGTGTGCTACATTACCATGACGTACATCCCCTTTTTCATGTTTGATATGACGAACGTCTTCGACCTTTCCTACACCGATGCAATTATATTAACCATGGTTTCTGCGGTAGGTATTTCGATTCCAACTCCCGGCGGCGTTGGCAGTTATCACATATTCATCAAGCTTGCATTGCTCTACCTTTATGCGGTGCCCGAGGCTACTGGACTTGCTTTTGCAACCATCGCCCACGCAGCTACTTTAGTGGTGATTATCGTTGTTACTCCAATACTCCTTGCCGTTGAAAAGCGCTTGTCGATGGGTAGAGAGAAAGCTAAAATTATCGAATAGATTATACGATTGGCTGAATAAGCATCGGGTATTTTAATATTGCTGCATTAGATTTAAGCTACCATTATTCGATTTTCATGTTTTTTTGCTGATTCTTCTCCGCCAGCCGGCGGATCTGAATGACTTTTAAACTACTACTTAGATTTACAGCTCACCCAAAAACGCCCCAAAGTAATCGGCTGGCCATAATTACGGCAAGTACAGCGAATCCCCACTGTAAATATTGCTGTTTTAGCTTGTGATTAAGGATCGTTCCGAAATTAGCGCCGACTAATCCACCTATAGCCAGCGGAAGCGCCGCACCGATATCAACATATCCCAGATTATACGGGGATATTCCCTGATTATTGACATCAACCAGTGCCAATTGAATCAATCCTGTTGTGATAAGAACACACATCCCAAGGTGAGAAATACTCACCGCTTTTTTGAAAGGCTGCTTGTACACCAAATTCATGATTGGCACCATAACTCCACCTCCGCCCACTCCAGCTAAAGCGGCCACTAATCCACCTGAAAGTCCTGCCGTTCCTGCTGATTTCGTTTTAAAATCCATATCGGATTCATCTTCAGTAAGTTCTTGAGAGATTTTGCCACGCTTGAACATCATATAAGCGGCGAAAAATAGAACCGCGCTGAAAATGATTACGAATTGCTCCCTGTCGTAATATTCGGAAGTTAGAATCCACTTTCCGAAGGAAATTCCAATCGCACCGAATACCCCAAGCATCAACCCTTCTTTTATATAAAGGTTTTTGTTCAGATACTGCCGAACAGAACTGCTTACTGAGGTGAACAACGTGCATAACAAACCACTTGCCACTGACCATTGAACCGGGTTTTCAACGCCGGCTTCATCGAACAAGAAATAAAGAACGGGAGTGAAAATGATTCCTCCACCAACCCCCATTGAACCGGCAATTAAGCCACCAAATACCCCGATTATTAGTAAAATGAATGGTTCCATGTATTTAAATTAGCTTCATTTTCTGTGAATTACACACCCCTAAATCCCCTCTCTAGAGGGGACTTCTTCTTCTAGAGTTGCTACTTTTGATTGATCAAAATTTATGAACTATTCCTTATTCGTAATTCCTAATTCTATATTTCTCAAACCTCAATCTCTCCTCTTAGAAAAGTAACGGCTTGACCTTCAATTTCGACGCGATCGCCTAAATGACGAACGGTTAGATCTCCCACTCTTTTTGATATTTGACGGGCTAACAGTTCTGATTTCCCCAGTTCCTTTGCCCAATATGGTGTGGTTTTGGTATGTGCGGATCCGGTAACAGGATCTTCATCGATGCCCACTTGAGGGGCAAAGAATCGGGAAACAAAATCAACGTTCTCGCCCGGTGCAGTGACGATAATTCCCCGAGCATCAACCTCTTTCAGAAATCGGAAATCCGGTTCCAGCGCCGCAACTTCTTCTTCCGATTCCAAAACAACCATATAATCATCGCTACGATAAGTTTTAGAGGTTCGTTTTATTCCCAATGCTTGGAATAAAATCGGTGGAGCTTCCACCTGAGGCATGTCATCGGTGGGGAAGTTCATTGAATATCCGATGTCCGCTTTTTTTACCGTTAACCGACCACTTTTCGTATCAAATTTTAGTTCATTACCGGCAAAACCCAACTCGCTAAACAAAACATGTGCAGTTGCCAACGTCGCATGCCCGCACAAATCCACTTCAACTTCGGGCGTAAACCACCGAAGACCAAAGGCTTCATGCTCCTCCACATAAAAAGCTGTCTCAGAAAGATTGTTCTCCATGGCGATCTTCTGCATGGTTTCTACCGGCAACCAACTTGATAGGGGCACTACCGCAGCGGGATTTCCACCAAAAACGTGATCGGTAAATGCATCAACTTGAAAAATGGGGAATTTCATAGGCCAAGAATTAGGTTTATCTTCCAGTACAATCTACAATTTTTGAATTAAGACTGATAACATAATCCTGCTCCCGATTTCTCAATCTAGTATTGAGTTCTTAACTGAGCTCCCTCCCATTTTCAAAAGGGAGGGTCGGGGAGGGGTTTCTTAACTTATTCTTTGATGGAGTTCTATCCCGAAAACGTATTAGAAAAACTTGGCTATGAACAAGTTCGGGAGGCAACCTTAGCTGCCGCCCAATCCATCCGTTCTGCAGAGATGATTGAAGAGCTCCGTCCTACCAATCGCAAAGATCGAGTACAAGTGCTCTTGGCTCAAACAAGTGAGATGATGGCGATCATTCGCGATCCCGAAGTGTTTCCGATGGACGAACTGCCCGACGTTCGAGATCACTTAGATACCGCCAAAGCATATGGTAGCATCATTCCTTTATATGCCTTTCGCGACATTTTGAAAATCAGCGTAACTGCTCGAACGATAAAGAAGTTCATCAAACAAAAAGAAGAACGGGCGCAGGTACTTAGTGAAATCTCCGAACGATTGATTCCCCAGAAAGAGCTGGAGAATCACATTAAAGGAAAAGTCACCGAAAATGGTGAACTACGTGATGATGCCTCACCGGAGTTGAAAAGCATTCGAAAGCGCTTGAACTCAAAACGGAATGAGTTACGAAGCACCATCAACAAAATGATGCGTAACGCAGTTAAAGACGGCATGGCCAGCGATGAGGGCGCTACCATCAGAAACGGTCGCATGGTGATACCCATTCAAGCTGAATACAAACGGCAGATTCAGGGCTTCATTCATGATGTATCATCGACAGGACAAACGGTGTACCTGGAACCGGTTGAAGCACTGCACTTAAATAACGAAATCCGACAGTTTCAGGCCGAAGAACAACAAGAAATTGAACGGATTCTTCAGGAACTCACCAACCACATTCGGGTGAATCGGGAATACATCTCCGTAAATATTGAAACATTGGCGGAGCTGGATGTAATATATGCCAAAGCCAAGGTGAGCATTCAGTTAGAAGGAGAAATTCCCTCTGTTTCTCATACCGGATTCACTAAACTGAAAGAGGCTTTCAATCCTAACCTTCGGCTCAAAAATCTATCTCTCAAAAAAGAAGATCGCTTAGAGGTCATTCCCCTCGATCTTGAGCTATCGGAAGACGAACACTGCCTCATGATCACCGGTCCGAATGCGGGTGGGAAATCGGTGGCGATGAAAACCATGGGGATTTGTGTGTTGATGAATCAATCGGGATATGCCATTCCGGTTAATCCAATTTCGGAATTGCCTGTGTTTAACGGCGTTTTTGTTGATCTGGGCGATGATCAGTCGATTGAGAATGATTTGAGTACCTTTTCATCGCGTTTGCAATGGATGCGGGAAACCCAACATCGTTTGCAGGAAAATAGCCTCATTTTAATTGATGAAGCCGCTGCCGGCACCGATCCTGATGAAGGATCTGCACTATTCCAGTCGTTTATTGAATACATTTTGAGATACGATTGCAAGATTTTGGTGACCACTCACCATGGCGCTTTAAAAGTTTTTGCCCACGAGCATCCAAACGCCATCAATGGCTCGATGGAGTTTGATCAGGCCTCACTTTCGCCTACCTATCGTTTTAAAAAGGGAATTCCGGGCAGTAGTTACGCCTTTGAAATTGCAGAGCGCATGCATCTGGATAAGCGAATTCTTTCTCGATCTCGAGAACTGCTTGGCGAAGCAAAAAGTAAAATGGAAGGCTTAATTGCGGAACTGGAATCGAAAACCCAATCTGCCGAAGAGCTTGAAGAGAAGAACAAGGAAATCTTAAAACGAGCTCAAGTGAATGAGAATCGTTACAAGCAAAAGCTGGAATCCTTAAATCGGGAGCGAGATAAGATTCGCGAAAAAGCACTGAAAGAAGCAAAATCCATCATGGATCAAGCGAATCAAAAGGTTGAGCGTGCGGTTGAGAAGATAGTTGAAGAGAAAAAGACCGGTAAAAAGCAGATTAAGGAAATCCGCAAAGATATTGAGCAAGAGAAGGATAAGATTGAATCATCCCTCGAAGAAGTAAAAGAAAAGCGAGAGGCTAAGTTCGTGAAAAGTAGCGAGCAACCTGCTGTGGGTGATCATGTTCGGTTTTTGGATGGAAACACAACCGGTCAGCTGGTAGAATTAAAAGGCAACAACGCAACCGTTCAGGCAGATGGTCTTCGATTGAAAACGAAGTACAAAAACCTGGTTAAGGTTGAACCACCAAAGAAGAATAAATCAAAAAAGGGTCGCGCCAACGTAATTATTAACGACTCATCGTTAAAAGGCGCGGTATCACCACGTTTAGACCTTAGAGGAAAACGAGCCGAAGAAGCACTTGATGAGGTGACTCAATATTTAGATAAGGCCGTATTTAGAGGTTTGAATCAAGTGGAGATCATTCACGGCAAGGGAACCGGGATTTTAAAAGAACAAATTCACAAATATTTGGGTGATCGCTCCGAAGTTAAATCGTACGCTCTTGCCAACGAAGACTTTGGCGGCGCCGGCTGCACGGTTGTTGAGTTGAAGTGAGTAATGAGTTTTGAGTGTTGAGTGTTTAGTTTTGAGTTGATCAACTACGTTTGAATTAGGCTGAATAGAGGGTGATTCTAATTTGAATGTAATTTCATTGTAATTACATTTAGTGCAAATAATCAATGAATCAGATGAAAACAAAGCTAATCAAGGTTGGGAATTCGAAGGGCGTTAGGATCCCGAAACCAATGATAGAAGAAGCCGGTTTGTCGGATGATATTGAACTCATCCTCGATGATAATAGAATCATCTTACAATCAACAATTACCCCAAGAGCAAATTGGGATGAAGGCTTTTCCACAGATAGTGAATCTGTTGGAGAAACTGTGCCTTATTTATCCAATGATTGGGATGAAGAAGAATGGACATGGTAACACGTTTCGAGGTTCACTTGGTTGCTTTAGACCCAACCATTGGTTCGGAGATTAAAAAAACTCGACCATGTGTCATTATTTCGCCTGACGAGATGAATAGACATCTAAAGACAGTAGTTATTGCGCCACTTACTTCCACAATTAAGAACTACCCGACTCGTGTTGCTTTAACATTTCAGGGTAAATCTGGTGAAATTGTGCTCGACCAACTTCGAACGGTTGATAAGCGCCGACTTGTTAAAAAACTAGGAACGATATCAAGAAAAGCCCAAATAGCTACTTCCAGAATTCTTATTGAGATGTTCGAGCTTTAATTGATTTCGGAACGTGAACTACCATAATACGTTTTACAAAATAGGTTACTCCTAATTTTATATTTCATATTCCTAATTACCTCATGAAATCCCCAAGCGGACAACCATCCATAGAGCTTTTTGATATCACGATTATGGAGCCGGTGGTTACCCTCACCGATTTCCTGATCACCGCTGTATGCTTGTTTGCCTACCTCAAGCTGCGAAAGAAAAACTTGGCCGGTAAAGTGCATCAGTATATGCGCTGGTATTTTTTGATTATGGCGATTGCTACTTTTTTAGGCGGATTATTGGGTCACGCTTTTCAGGCTCAAGTTGGGCTCGCATGGAAATTACCCGGTTGGTTGATCAGCATGCTAGCCGTCTCTTCGATTGAACGGGCTACCATTATGTACGCATTTCCATTGCTAAAACGCAGATTTGCCCGTTTTTTAGAAATTGCGAACGTAGTAGAATTGCTCGTTTTTGCCGTTATCACTTTTAGCACGCTTAACTTCTTCTACATTCAAGTCCACTCGGCTTATGGCTTAGGCTTAATCGTGTTGCCCATTCACTTTTATATTTTCATGCAGACGCAAAATCCAGGGAGTAAACTCATTTGCCGAGCCACCCTTTTTGCCACCTTAGCTGCCTTTTTCTACACCAGCGAAATCGGCATCAGTGTTTGGTTCAATCATCTGGATCTGGCACATACAGTAATGGCAATAAGTCTGTATTTCTTTTATAAAGCTACCCTTATTTTGCCTGTCTACGATCAATCCACCGAAACAAATCCTGTTTCATTTAGTAAAGGCGTTCAATTACTTTTTAAGGGCAATTAATTAATCCATGGGCATATTTTCTTCAAAACAGACAAAAGCACCTCATCTTCAATTTCCGGAAATATTACACTGGCAGGAAGGCGATATCATCAAAGCGAGAAATGTTGGCGCGAAAAACATTATTTCTAAGTTAAATGCCATCGAGACGGGGAAATTCACTAAGAAATACGTTTACAAAGGGATTACAAGAGATGGATCTATAATCGTGGAAGATCAAGAAGATGAAATTGCTCATAAGGTAGATTTAAAAAAATTCCTTAAAAAAGCTGAGAATCTTAGTCTAACCAACCGAAATATTTACTCTGATCTTGATACATCAAGCGAGTACATGGCATTAATTTCAGAATTCCAAAAGGCATACCTGGAGTTATCAAGCAACGAAGAAGACACAAAACTTCTAGAAGAATGAAATTTTTCGGAAACAAAAAGAGGGGCGTACCACCACACACCTGGTACCCTGAAATTCTGCACTGGAAAGAAGGTGATCGCATTAATTGCTGGAATATTGCTCAGGCGTTATCCGGTGAAAAATTCGACTGGGGTACTTTTAAAAAATATGCGGGTTCGAATGCCGGCGCCGGCCAATACGTTTTTTCTTTTCGTTCGGTTGATGAGCAGGGAATAATCTACTTAGAGGATGAGAATGGCGAATTAGTTTCTTTTCATTTTTACCGTTTTTCTAAATACGCACGGAATGAGACGCTGAAATCAAGAAAACTGGAACAGCGTGTGCTTGAATCAAAAGAATACATGGAGTTGATGGATAATTTCCAGCAAGCTTTTAACGAACTTCAGGCTGCAGATAATCATCCAAAACGATTAGGCGAAAAAAGTTCGGATTAACTTCAAGCGATGCTCTTTTACGGATTGAATGGTTTAAGTCTTTCGCCTGGAAAACCTTCGTTCGGTAAAAAATCATCAATCTCTCATTTTTTCATTGTTTAGCTTAGATGGATTCTTTTCTTTCGATGAAACCAAGTCCATGCTGCCATGAAAAAAATACTCGCCCTCCTACTAATCCCGATAGCTGTTGCACTCGCTTTTATTGTGATGCTTAACGATCGACAGAACTATGTTGATGAATCGAAAGTCAGCTATGCTTTCACAAATGTTCATGTGATTCCCATGACAGAAGACGGGCTGATCAAAGAAAATCAAACCGTCATAATTACCGAAGGCCGGATTTCGGAAATTGTTGATGCCAATAAAATTAAGTTCGGCCCAAATACTCCTGTTATCGATGGCACCGGCAAATACCTAATCCCGGGGCTCGCCGAAATGCATGGACACGTGCCACCCACTCATCCACCGGCAAATTTTCCCGCATATTTTAATGAGGATTACGTGGAATCAACCTTGTTTTTGTATGTATCTGCGGGGATAACCACTGTTCGGGGCATGTTGGGCTACGATCATCAGCTTGAGCTGAAAGAAAAGGTGGCAAGCGGCGAATATATCGGTCCCAATTTATATCTGGCAGGACCTAGTTTTAATGGAAACTCAGTGAGCTCGCTTGATCAAGCCAGAGAGAAAGTCCGCCAGCAAGTGGACGAAGGCTGGGATTTATTAAAGATTCATCCGGGCTTAACTTTAGAAGAATACAATGCCATGGCGGATGAAGCCAACAAGCTGGGTATTCGATTTGGTGGACATGTTCCACAAGCGGTGGGCATAAATAGAGCTATCGAAGCCGGGCAAGAAACAATGGATCACATTGATGGGTATGTTTCGTACTTGCAAGCTTTTGAAGGTGTCGAACTCGAATCGAAAATGGATGAAATCATCCAAAAAACGAAGGAATATGGCGTGTGGATTGTGCCAACTCAAGCTCTTTGGGAAACCATCATTGGTGCCGCGGATTATGAAACCATGCAAAACTACGACGAGCTGAAATACATCCCGCAAGCCGTTCGTGATAACTATAACGGATTTGTAGCCAATAACATCGAAGGAAACCCAAATTTGAATTATGAGGAAGCCGAAGAGCACGCAGTATTACGTCAGCGATTGCTTGGGGCGATGAGCGATGCCGGAGTTAGAATCTTGATGGGAACCGATGCCCCGCAACTGTTTAGCGTGCCCGGGTTTTCAATCCATAGAGAATTGCCATTTATGAAGGCAGCAGGGATGAGCAACTACGAAATCCTCCACTCCGGAACCAAGGCCGTGGGAGACTATTTCGCTAACGAAGATGATTTCGGGACCATTGAAGTAGGAAAACGAGCCGACCTTATCTTGATGGACTCCAATCCACTGGAAAGTTTAGATGCTATTCGAAATCACTCTGGTGTAATGGTGAGTGGTGAGTGGTTATCGCGGAAAATGATTGATGAAAAGCTAGCCGAAATCGAGGCTATGTATAATTAGCTTTCATCCCACACTTTTTTTTCTAACTTAATTTCGAAATGTGATACTAAATCGGGGGAATAAATAGATGGAAATCATCAAAAGCAGAAAAGAATATGATGCCGTAATTGTGGGATCAGGCGCCGGTGGTGGGATGTCGGCGAAGATACTGGCCGAGCAAGGGCTGAACGTCGCTATTATTGAGGCAGGTCCATTTTTTGATCCTGCACAGGATCAATATCGAACGCAATTGCGACCACCATGGGAATCGCCACGCCGTGGTTATGGCTCTACCCGCGCTTTTGGTGATTACGATGCCGCTTACGGCGGTTGGGATATCGATGGCGAGCCGTACACCCAAGCCGATGGCACAAATTTCGGTTGGTTTAGATCCAGAATGTTGGGCGGACGAACCAATCACTGGGGTAGAATTTCATTGCGATTTGGTCCGCTCGATTTTAAAAGAAAAGACTGGGACGGCCTCGGTGACAACTGGCCCATCAGCTACGACGATGTGAAACCCTATTACGATCGAGTTGATAAAATGATCGGCGTATTTGGTAGCAAGGAAGGGATTTTTAATGAGCCGGATGGTTTTTTCCTGCCACCACCAAAACCAAGATTGCATGAACTGTATTATATCAAAGGCGCAAGAAAAGCGGGGATTCCGGTCATTCCCTCACGCCTTTCTATTCTAACCAAACGGCTGAATAACGACCGCGGCGTTTGTTTCTACTGCAATCAATGTAATCGCGCTTGCCAGATTTATGCCGATTTCAGCGCAGGAACCTGTTTGATTTTTCCGGCTCAAAAGTCCACCGGTCGGGTTGACCTTTATGTTAACTCGATGGCCAAAGAAGTGGTGACCGATGGCGACGGAAAAGCAACCGGCGTTTCTTACATCAATAAAGAAAATGGCAGCGAACAAGAAATTAAAGGAAAAGTGATCGTACTCGGTGCTTCGGCATGTTCAACCGCTCGCATCCTGCTAAACTCTAAAAGTTCGGTTCATCCCGATGGATTAGGCAATAGCTCCGGCATGATCGGGAGATATTTACACGATTCGACGGGTACAGGCGCTGCCGCACTGGTTCCGGAACTCATGGATCGAACCATGTATAACGAAGATGGCGTGGGCGGGCTTCACGTGTACACGCCATGGTGGCTGAACGAAGCCAAGCTCGATTTTCCGCGCGGATATCACTTAGAAATTTGGGGCGGAATGGGAATGCCATCATATGGAATCGGTTTCGACACGACCAATTTAAACTCGCATTTCAATGATACAGTAGGCGGTTACGGCGATAAACTCAGAAAAGATGTGAAACGATTTTTCGGTTCGGTGATGGGCATCGCAATGAGAGGCGAAAGTGTGCCTCAATACAACAACTATTGCGAACTCGACCCCGAGGTTAAAGATCAGTGGGGCATTCCGGTTCTGAAATTCAATTATCAGTGGACCGATTACGAGCGACTCCAGGCAAAGCATGCTCATGATACCATCGAGAATATTTTTGATGCGATGGGGGCTATCAAGCTCGGAAATAAGCCGGGCGCCGATTCGGATTATGGTTTGATGAATCCCGGTGTGATCATTCACGAAGTGGGTACCACGCGTATGGGCGATGATCCGGCCACTTCGGTCACTAATAAATACAATCAACTGCACGATGCCGAGAATGTGTTTGTGGTTGATGCGGGTGTGTTCGTATCGCAAGCGGATAAGAACCCGACCTGGACCATCCTGGCACTTTCGATGCGGGCCAGTGAGTACATCGTAGATCAACTTAAAAAGCAAAATATTTGATTATGGACAGAAGAGAATCCCTTAAAACCATGTTGATCGGAGCCTTAGGAACAGGCGCAGTGCTTACCGGATGTGTGCCACGTAAAGAAGATCGTGAAAAGTTACAGGACGTCTACGATTTCAGTTCTTATGGACGAACCATAGAAGAAAAACAACGCGACGCAGACTTATTTGGAGAAAATTTCTTAACCGATCACGAATTAGAAACCGTTGCGGTGATGTGTGATTTGATTTTGCCGGCGACCAAAACTGCGGGCTCAGCCTCGGATGCGCATGTGCCTGCCTTCATCGATTTTATGGTGAAAGATGCTCCAAGTTGGCAAGATAGATTCCGCAATGGAATTATTTGGATGGATGGCTACTCTAAACAAAAGTTTGGCTACGATTTCGTGTTGCTTACAAAAGAACAACAGATTGAGATATTTGACGAGATCGCCTATCCGGATAATGCAACCGAAGAGAATCAACCCGGTGTAGATTTCTTCCGAGATATCAGAAATTTAACTCTCACCGGCTATTACACCACACAAATGGGTTTCGATGATTTGGGATATGTGGGTAATCGTCCGAATATTTGGGATGGCGTGCCGGATGAGGTGCTCAAAGAACACGGCTTAGCATACGAACCGGAGTGGCTGGCGAAATGCGTGGATCAATCGAAGCGAGAAGTTACGGCTGAATGGGATGAAGATGGGAATTTGATTAGTTGATGTGTTCGGGTTTCGGGTTTCGGGTTTCGGGTTTCGGGTTTCGGGTTTCAGGTAGTGAATTTGCCAACCATTCACGAGCGGAGCGAAGTGATCTCGGGAATTCAATAACCAATATTCAACAAGGAATAGGCAATTTTCAAGTGAGGGAGGGGACATTCAAGATTCATCTCGCTATTTCCGCCAACAATTCTACAGCCCTTTTTGAATCCATTCACGATCCCGCTGGTTCCTGAGCATGTCGAAGGAGGCGGAAGAAGTGATCTCGGGAATTCAATAAACAATCTAATATGCATTGAGGCTGTTCGATTTTTTCAAACCCCTTCTGTCTTCCCCTTTCAAAAGGGGAAGGACGCCTTAGATTACTCAGTGCGATATCAACTGGCGCTCTTTCTGATTTAAATGAAGGATTTTTTTAATCAGACTCTGATGTCGACAAAATAAAGTCATTCAGATCAGCCGGCTGGCGGAGAAGGATCTAGACGAATGTATGACTATAAATACGCTTCTTTCGCTGATTGGTAGTTGTAGCATGTAGTAAATTATGAACCACTTATCCGTTCAGTTCCATCGCTTTCGCTCTGGATGACCTATTTTATTAGTATCTCCAGTTTCTAAATACCATCTCGCCAATTTATTTGAACTTACCAAGTGAATACTTTTCATTCCTCAAGCAATATTATTTCAGTTGATTAGGTGCATCATTGGGTTGAATCATATACATTTATGATCAATGAAATAGTTCATAAATAATATGTTAGCATGCTTGCTCGATAGATGAAAAGAATAACTGCAATATTGTTTCTCACATGTATTCTAATTAGTTGTTCTTATGTGTGGGAGGTGCCATTCTCAAATAATTACAACCAATCAATAAAGGTAATTTGGCATCAAGCTGAAGGATATGGACAACATCCAATTGAAAGTGATGTAATTAGGCCCGGTCATACTAAAGAAATTAAAACTTCAGTTTGGAGGACACATACACGATCCAATTTTCAATTTCAGATGTTTCATGTAGTTAATGAAGAGAATGACACATTAGAGACTGTTTTTTTAAATAGTGGGCTGATAGCATGGTTAGGATATAATGTAGAATTACCTCTAAAAAACATCTCTAGTGAGCCACATAAGAGGTATGATAGTTTTTTGAAATATTGCAATAAAGACTCACTCAGTATTAATGTAGTAGAGTTATTCGTTGATTTTACAAATGAGGAGTATGACAAAGTATTGAAACGATCCGATCTTTTATTGAATGAATACAGAGCTCCAACAAATGAAGTAAAAGAGGAATTTAAAAATTTAGCTGAAGATATAGACTCTGCAAATATTCAAGCCGTTATGCTTCTTCAAGTTCTGGCTTCAGAAAAACAAGGTTCTAAAAGCATTGCTAAAAGTGTGACTAATTTGAAACGTGTTTATCCAGAGGTATTTGAACACTATAGTAATTGGAATCCGTTCAATAAAATCTTCGAATCCGTTGCTATTGCAGATTCTTAGTAAACTAACTTCGCATGCTAACAAGCAGTTTCCAAATCCAATCCAGCCGATTTATTTGAATGTTCATTGTGAGTTTTATTCATTCCTCAAGCAATATCATTTCAGTTGATTAGGTGCATTATTGGGATGAATCATATACATTTATGATCGATGAAATAGTTCATAATTAATATGTTAGCAGTACAGAAAATCTAAAATATGACTGAATTCACTATAATTCTTGTCGCAATTTGGGCCTATCCAATTCTTGGGTTTCTACTTTTCCAATTTACTAAACCTAATGAGGTTATCAGAAATAGAATTATAGGCACAATAACTGTAATCTCCTTCACTGCAATCATTGGTTATTTAGTTAATGTCTCTACAACATCAACAGAATTAGACTGGCTATTCTTTACAATTCCATATCTACTAATTTCAATTTTACTTTGGAGGGCATTTTATCATAATACAAAAGCAATCAAATCTTTGGCAGTATTCGGAATGGCTTTAATTTTTGGCTTAGGGTATTTCTCAGGTTCTTTAGGAATTTTAGGTATTGGGCTGGGGATTGGAGATTATCAAACAGATGCAGAAACTTGGTATGACACTGGGTTTATTTACAAAGAAACTTCTCTTGGAAATGCCCTTGCAGATTATCGTGGGAAAAGAGTTGAAATAAGTAAAACCATTCCTTGGTTACCCATAATTGAATGGGAAGTAAAAACGAAAGAATATTTTGGAAGAGCCGTTTATAAAAATAGACTTGAAGTTGAATTCGATAGCGACAAAAAAGAATTTTATTTAAGTACAATTGACCAATTCAAAGATTCTACTAAGTTTTGGGCAGACACTTTAAAAATAGAACATTAACTAAATCCATATCCGTACTGCTAAGAAGCGTTTCCACATGGGGATCTTCGACAAGCGGACGCGAGTAGGGTTCTCACTTCGGCTTGTAGCCAAGAAAAATATTCAGTTACTTCAACAAAAACCGAGAACCTGCGCCGCTGAAACGCAGGGTCGTTATACACTTATGATTAAAATCGTAATTGCTTCTGAAAAATACCCCATTGACAATATTCTAATTCACATTCGGGTATTTTTAAAAAAGGGAAACAGTTATGGAAATATTTCAAATTTGAAAACTGATGAGTATGGTTCGATTATTTTGACCAAGAAATTAATTGAAGAGAATTTAGTATCTGCAGATATCAAAAATATAACAGGTTTTGGCCTCTCATTTCTTAATCTCAAAACTATTGAACAGCTTAAACAAACTTATAAGCGGTATGAAACAATAGATATTTCCGAAATTGAGGCTGAACTTGGTAAAAAGGGATTTAAAGAAAGTAAATTAAAAACCATCGCGAGAAATACTTTATCAGAATTAAGAAAACAATCAGAGATGTATTCATTTTATGAAGCAAGTAATAATCACTTGGTACCTAGTTTAGATTTTGAAAATGAGTTCAAATTTGATTTTACTACGTCAAAAATAATATTAAACCTAGAAAGTGTATTATATCTTTAAATAGGACAATGTCAAGGGCACATAGTTTCCCCACCGTAGTTAATCTCGTTCCGAACGAGCCATTCGGAATACTTATAAAACCACCAGTTCATTTGTTGTTGTGCTTCTGTTTTTAAACTTTGAACAACGTCGTAACAATCTCTCCCTTTCCTTCTTCAAACGGGATTCGTAGCAGCTCTTCCCTTCTTACAAAATCGAAGTTAAAAGGCGGTGCGGTTATATCGACGCCACTGCCTTTTTTGAGGCGAATTCCTTGTCCCGAAATGATATCGATATTTGGAGTAAACTCACCTTCGGGAAGATGCTCGGTGAGGATCACGTAATTAAACCGACTCAGTTTGTCTACTACTGCCTGCACTTCGGTATTAGACAAATGTTGCAACACATTTCTGATCAGGGCTACGTCCGCAATCGGGAGATCATCTTTCGCGATATCCAGACACCGAAATTCGAGATGTTCGGCTTTGTACAGCATTCTATTTCTGTTGATCAATTCCGGCACTATATCCACCGCAATATACTCGCTCGAACATTCATACAACTGCTTCCCTACATTGAAATCGCCGCATCCTAAATCGCAGACACTCGGTTTTTCATCAAATTGGTTAAGGAAATCGGAAACAACCTTTACATACGGTAGAACATACATTGGATGATGCGATCCTTCGCCGGAAAAGTATTCGCCTGCCTCACCACCCCACAGATTTTGCTCATAAATCTGGGTCATAGCATCTTTGGTGGGCCAGGGTTTTTTGGATTTGGTTTCCTGCATCTTAACTAAAACTATCCCGTAGGTCTTTCAAATTTTAAGGGCAACATACTACCGATTTATGCAAAACTCATCCAGCGAAAACTATTTAGCCGCGCTAAAACTCGAAATTCAACAAAAGGCCAAAAATGGCGTAGATTTTATCACGGCCGCATCGATATTATGGTTTGCCATCTCTGCAATCTGGCTGCTAGAACAATCTGCGTACAACAAAAGCATCTTTACTTTTATGATAAGTGGGTTGATGCTTCCCTTGGCGTTTGGTTTCTCAAAGATTTACGCTACCACCTGGAAAATCAAAGGAAATCCTCTTCAGCCTTTAGGAATGTGGATAAATGTAGCCCAACTCTTTTATTTTCCATTTTTGATCTTCATCCTACTCAAATCTCCGGACTATTTTATCATGACATTCAGCATTATTACCGGTGCACATTTCCTGCCCTATGCCTGGTTTTATGACGAGCTTGCCTACGCAATAGCTGCCGGTTTCATTTCGATTGGGAGCCTGATCATAACTCTAAACATCGAGATTGAACAAATGTGGATGGTCCCATTTTTTACAGCCTGCTTGCTGACTCTTCTTGGCATCATAATTTTTATTCGATGGAAAAAAATGATGGCACACGTTTCGAGTTAACTCAATTTCTATTATCGTAAGGATATGAAGCCCATCACTTTTAACAGCTATTTAGAGCCTCAAACTAAAGTAGGATACTCACACATTACCGTTCCACCCGAAATTGTGGAAGAAGTCGGTGGGTTTGGTACTCGGCTACTTTGCTCGATTAACGGGAATGAACAGATTCATTGTGGCTTGATGGGAAAGGGCGATGGTCGAGGTATGATTATCATTAACAAAAAGCGACAAAAGAAATGGGGCATAACTATTGGCGATGAAGTTTCGGCAACCATCGAGCTGGATCGTTCAAAATACGGTGCAGAAATGCCGGAAGAACTCGAGGCTTTGCTGGAGCAGGATCGCGAAGGACTTAAAGCATTTGAGAAAATCACTGCCGGTCAGCAGCGGTATATCCTCAATTATGTGGATGGGGTGAAGTCCATACAAAAACGCATCGATCGAGCCATCATGCTAATCGAAAACCTAAAAACCATGCCCGAAGGCTCGTTCGATTATCGCCATTTATTAGGGATGGAGGAGGAAGACTGAAGAACATTGAACTTCGAACAGTTGAACCTCTAACATTGAAGTACGATTAAGCGAGTAAAGATTTACGCCGTACGAGTTCTCTACACTAAGTCACACAGAGCGAAAGCGTAGTGTCATATAAACTTACGCTTTACGATCTCAAATTAGTCTCCCCTTGAGGGGAGTACCGTCCGCCAACCGGCGGATGGGGAGGGGTGTAGAGGAACATCGAACTTTGAACGATTGATGTACGAATATGGGAATTAGGATTCACGAGCTACGAATTATTGTAGACAATTCCCCTCCGGTGGAGGGGTGCTCCGACGGTTCCTGAGCCTGCCGAAGGAGTCGGAGCGGGGTGGTTGTAGAACATCGAACGTTGAACAGTTGAACCTCGAACATTGAAGTACGAATATGCGAGTACAGAATAAAGAGTTACGATTTCAATTCAGATCGAAACTCATTATCTAGCTTTGAGCCAATGAAGTGTTAAGTAAAGAATTAATTGTCCATATTCTTGGATTGCTCTACCATTTAGCATTTAAACTTTAACACTTAACATTTAGTCAATGAAAATCTCAATTTCAACCACGGTTAACGCCCCAATCGAAACCGTTTGGAATGCATGGACAGCGCCGGAGCATATCACCAGCTGGAACTTCGCGTCGGATGAATGGCAATGTCCAACGGCTACAAACGACCTTCGGGTTGGCGGCACATTCAGCTCGCGGATGGAAGCTAAAGATGGCAGCATGGGCTTCGATTTTGAGGGCACTTACACTCAGGTCGACCGCCACAAATTAATCGCTTACAAATTGGCTGATGATCGTATCGTTCGCATTGAATTCCACACCGACGGTAACTCAACCAAAGTGACCGAACATTTTGATACCGAGGACACACATACGGCCGAACAACAGCGCGACGGTTGGCAAGCTATCTTAGATAATTTCAAATCATACACCGAAAGTTTGTAGGCAGCATTATGCCCAAGCCCACATCAAAAAAAGAACGCAACTACTGGATTGCTGCATTTACCGTTGTTGCAACCATCTACGCCACGCTTGGGCTTGCCGGTTCTTTGGCTGATGTATTTATCGAAAAGCAGCTTTTCACTTATCTGTTTGTTGGATGTTTTGTCGTCACAGGAATGGTGATGATCGGGTTTGGGATCTCAAAAAACGTCCGGCTTTCTAACTGGCTGATTTATCTCACTATTTTTGTTGGATTGGTAATGCTATTTACCCGATCGGGAATTAGTCCGGCCGAGCGCACTCATTTATTCGAATATGGATTGGTTGGCGTATTGATCTTTAACGCGATAAAAGAGCGTTATCACAATTTACTTAAAGCAGCGCTTCTCGCTTTTATAATCACCGTTTTATTTGGAATCATCGACGAATGCCTCCAATACTTTTTACCCAACAGAGTGTTCGATACGCTGGATATCATCAGAAATACTGTGGCCGCATTTATCGGCGTATTTGTTTCACTTTTGATGGTGTTAATGTCGAGCCGAATCCATCCAGAAATAGAAAAGCCCGAGTAAAACCCGGGCTTTCCATCATGTAATTTAATAAATGTGTTGGCTGTTTAGTTTCCTGAACTTGATCGGATATTCGGACCGAAAAAGATGGAGTTAGCAAACAGCTTGTTGGTTCCGTACCAAAACGCGCGGAAGTTCGGATTATCCGTCATGGCAATCACTTTTCCGCCACCGTATCGGCTAACCACAATGGCTGCTGTACCGGCAAGTGTTTCTGCGTTTTCATCCGATACATAGCCACTGGCAAGTGGATTATCAGAATAATATAGCGGCGTTGAATACGGATTTTCACCTTTTTCCATAAAAATGGTGCTGTTTCTGAAAACGGTGATGTCATCATCGTTATAGCCGTAGCCAAGCGGATGCGTAAGATCTAGTTTTGCGTTGAAGATGGTTCCACCAATCACCTGCGCGCCCTGATCGGCCCCCTGTTTCACATACGGGCGAGTTTCGGTTTCTTCTTCGTCCACGTCTTCATCGTCATCAACAAAAGTAACGTCGGCTAAGTCGTTGCGGGCAGCCCACTGCACACCTTGCTTCATAGCTACCAAAACGCCACCATCGCGTACCCAATCTTTAATTTTATCAACTGTACCGCTAGATAGATTTCCATAGTAATAACCGGTCATAATCAACACGGTGTATCGGCTTAAATCTGCACCACCCAAATCACTTTGATCAATGATCGAGAGCGGCATATGATATCGTTGATCCATCAAGTGCCACATTTCGCCGATTTCGTACGAATTGGTTCCGTTACCGCCAATAACTGCTACACTTGGCTTTTCAACATTGGAAAAATTATTACTACCCAGATCCATGCCGCCTGACGAAAGTCCGGTGTTTAGCCCATACACTTTGATTTGATCTTCGGTAGCAATTTCATTCATGATTCGATGAACTTCCGTCTCATCATCCTGAATACCAACCGGCACTAAAATGGTACCATAATCGAAGTTCTTTTCGCCCTGAGCGGTTACACCAGAGAACGTAAGTGTTGCCACTTTTGCCTTGATGCCCGCATCTAACAATCGATACAGAGCACGAGGCGCGTAATATTCATCCCATTCGAATGCGTACGCATAACGGCTGCGGCCGCCAATAATTTGTCCGTTTTGTGGCATGTTTCCATCAAAACGATCGCCTAATAAATCGTTACTAAATGAGCGGTTGTTTAACTCAGCAAAAGGCAGGTTGAAAGCGTAAGGCATCGTCCAAGCAGAAACATCGTAGAACAAACTATCGGTGAAGGTATTTCGGCGCTCGAACAAGGCGGTTATCAATTTATACTGTGGTTGATCGGTTGGAACCACATATGCTTTTCCGGCCTCAAATGATTCGCCATCAAAGCTCACGTCTTCGCCTAATTCGTACACCTCAATGCTGTGACGATTAATCATTTCTGCCAGGTGGAAAGTACGAGCCTGATCGGCAGATTCTCCAAAAACGTAGGCTTTTATCGTAGAGCGCGATGCTGCTCGAGCAGATTCTTTATAAAACAATCTATAATGCTCAAGCAACTCTTCCCGTAAATCAACCGCGGCTTTTATGGTAGATTGCGTTGCCGTGAATTGGTTCAAAATGGTAAAAGGAAATTTCAACACCCCGTGAATAGTTTCCTGAGCATGACCTCTTGAACTAGCCTGCTCGAACAGAATTCCGATACTTCCCTGAACATCCGGATAGGTAGATCCTTTTCCGTAGTAATAATCATCGAAGCTTTCTTTGGTATAGTAAAGGGATTGTATTTTGTCGAGCTCTTCGGCATGATATTCTGCAATACTCGCTGTTAGTGCCTGATTACGTTCCGGCGTTAATGGATGCGTACGGCTGGGAATCCCCGGCTGAAAGAAAAAGGTTGAGTTCGATCCCATTTCATGGTGATCGGTTAAAATATTTGGTTTCCATTCCTGAAAACGGGCAACCCGTCCTTTGCTTTCGGGATGTTGTACCAGCATCCAGTCGCGGTTCAAATCAAACCAGTAATGGTTGGTACGTCCGCGAGGCCAAACTTCGTTGTATTCGCGGCTCTCAGGATCGGTAACCAGCGTATTTAAACTCTTGTGCATATTAGCCCAGTGCGCAAAACGAGCAAGACCATCCGGGTTGATGCTTGGATCAACCAAAATCACGGCGTTATCCAACATGTTTTCGATTTCAGCGCCTTCGGCAGCTGCTAAGTGATAAACCGTTAATAACGATGAATTAGAACCACTAGGCTCGTTACCGTGCACGCTGTAGCTGAGCTGTACAACCACCGGCATATTAGATACATCTAAATTATCCGAGTTTTCAGGATCGCCGAGGGCAAGGTGATTCTGACGGATTTCTTCGAGTTGCGCGTGGTTTTCGGGCGATGTAAACACCAACGACAGTAACTGCCGGTTTTCGTAGGTGCGGCCGGTTTCTACGATGGTGGCGCGATCGGAAGCCTCCGCAATTGCATGCATATATTGCACCAATTGATCGTGGCGAATATGCCATTCACCTACTTCCTGATTAAGAACCTCAAACGGTGTTGGAATGTCATCGTTATACGAAACTCCCTCAGGCAAATAGTAATCGAGGGTGACTTGTGCATTCGTTTGCACAACCATGAGAAGAGCGAATAAGAGTGTAAAGTATGTTTTCATAGATAGTATTAATTGAATCCCTTTTTAATAGCAAAGTATTGTACCTGTTGCAATTGAAAAATGCTGAAAAATAACTGCTCGCACTAACAATTAGATTCCAACCTGATGAATTAAAACCAATCTTTAGTTTGAAATCGTGATAGCGCGCGTCTTTGGTGCAATTTATCTCAAAACCATCGTTTTAGCACATTTCGAGACTCTTTTATAACTGCTTTTTGTGTTATGTACTTTATGAGTCTTTTTTGATACCAAATTAATTGATACACTCTTCGAAAATAAAATTTCGGAGTATGGCGGAGACTAAATCAAAAGCGGTATCAACACTAAAGTATGCCTTTGGCCCCGGTTTAATTTTGGCTGCGGCTGCGATTGGCGTTTCTCATCTTGTACAATCAACTCGGGCAGGTGCCGAGTTTGGTTTTGCCTTGGTTTGGGCGGTATTACTAGCCAACATTTCAAAATATCCATTCCTCGAATTTGGTCCGCGTTACACTATAACTAAGCGTGAAAGCATCATTCACGGTTATCAGCGGTTGGGGAAATGGGCGCTATACACATTCAGTGGCTTTACCATGCTCACCATGTGTGTAGTTCAAGCTGCAGTGACCATCGTGACTGCAAGTCTTGCCGCCGAGCTTACCGGAATCACTCTAAACCCTTTGCTGTGGAGTGCCATAATTTTGGCTATTTGTATTGCCATTTTGGGCGCCGGCCAATATTCAGCGCTTGATAAAGCCATTAAGGTGATAATTGTTGTCCTTTCAATATCCACGCTTATCGCGGTTATCGTGGCGTTCACTAACGCAGGTGGTGCTGCGCGACCAGAACCTCCTACCATTTGGACGGTTGGCGGTGTTTCCTTTTTGATTGCATTGATGGGATGGATGCCAATCCTGATCGATGCCTCTGCTTGGCATTCTTTGTGGATTTTGGAACGTATCAAACAAACCGGACACACCCCAAAACTGAGCGAGTCACTCACCGATTTCAACATCGGATATATTGGTGCAGCCGTTATGGCTTTGGGCTTTCTATCGCTGGGTGCATTGATTTTATTCGGAACCGGTCAGGACTTTGCAATTAGTGGCTCACAATTTGCCACCACTTTAGTTAGCCTTTATACCGAAACCTTGGGAGATTGGGCGTATTGGATCATTATCGTGTGTGCATTCACGGCAATGTTCAGCACTACGCTTACCGTTACCGATGCCTATCCACGCACAGTTTCGCATATTTTAACCCTCAATAATGCCGAAGACTCTCCAACTCCATTTGCGAAATCGTACAAAGGCACGCTCATTATAATTTCCATTATTTCACTTCTTGTGTTATATCTGGCGGGCAGCAAATTCATCTTTATGGTCGATTTAGCTACTACCATGTCCTTTTTAGCCGGGCCGATCTTTGCGTACATCAATTACAAACTCATTTTTTCCGAGCATTTTCCCGATGATCAAAAACCTGCACTCTGGCTGAAATTATTAAGCTGGTTCGGCATGTTATTTATTACAGGGTTTGCGTTAACCTTTTTGTATTGGAAGTTCTTCGTAACTTAGCATCAAATAAATTGCTTAGTGAAAAAATATCTCTTTCCCATCCGGGAGCCATTTAATGCGTTCACACATCTTTTTGGAGCGTTAGTAGCGCTCGCCGGAACTGTATTACTTATTCAAAATTCCACCATCGATCCGGTTTCATACAAGTTGTCGTTCATTGTGTATGGCATCACCGTTTTTTTGATGTTCGCCTCGTCCGCGCTATATCACACGGTTCAGGTTTCGGAACGTACCGAAGAAATTTACCGCATGATCGATCATATCATGATTTATCTGGTAATTGCCGGTTCGTACACTCCAATTTGTGCCATTGCACTGGATGGCAAGTGGCAATTAGGTATGCTACTCGGAATCTGGATTTTTGCCGCAATTGGCGTACTTAAGAAAGTATTTTGGTTGCACGCACCCCGATGGTTTTCAACCGGTTTATATTTACTGATGGGTTGGGTTGCTGTAATCATCTTCCCTCAAATTTGGGGAGTTTTGCCTAAAGGTTTTTCACTTTGGATAATTATCGGTGGGCTTTTCTATACCATCGGAGCCATAATTTATGGGCTCAAAAAACCAGATCCTGCGCCAACTTGGTTTGGTCATCATGGAATTTGGCATTTATTTGTGATCGGAGGTGCGTTCTCACATTTCTGGGCAATATATAACTACTTACCCGGGTTCTAGTGCCATTTATGTCAAAGTTTTATCTCGCATTTATAGCTGTACTAATTTTCGCAGGTTCTGCTCAGGCGCAGAACCAATTGTACTTCACGCAACATCGCCCTGCGGGTTTAAATTGGCAGGAACTCAAAAGTCCTCATTTCCGCATTATTTTTGCCACGGGTGATGAAGCCATCGCTCGAAAATCGGCTCGTATTTTAGAAAGTCATTACGCCCGATCTTACGAATTAACCGGAGGGCAGCTTAGAAACTTCCCCGTTGTACTAAGTAATTACAACGACCTTACCAATGGCTTTGTCTCTTCGGTTAACTTTAGATCAGAAGTTGATTTGGCTCCTTTTAAAGGAAAAAGCTTAAATCCCCAATCGGGACTTTGGCTCGAAACGGTTTTACCCCACGAGCTTGTGCATGCCAACCATACCAATGTTACGAATAATTTCTCCTTAGCGAGTGCCTTCGGATTACTTTCGCCTGATATCCGCCGATCTTTTAACATGTTTCCGCCGCTGGGTGTACACGAGGGTCTTGCTGTGTATCACGAATCAGAGCAAGGTATCCGACCGCAATCAGGCCGATCAAATTATACCTATTTCACCAATCAGTTCAACGCCAACCTAAGCGGCAGCAACACTTGGAGTATGGGGCAAAACCTCATTATTTCTGATTACACACTCCCCAATAATCGGCATTACATTGGCGGTTCTACATTTACCGAGTGGCTGCATCAAACCTATGGCGATAATGTATCGAAGCGAGCAATAGAGGTTCATCAGAACCTCTTTTTTATGGGCTATGGGTACGCCTTAAAAAATGTAACCGGTAAATGGCCCGGCGAATTATACGATCAGTATATAGCAGATAAAGAGGCGGAAGAAGAGGGGCGCTTAAATTCAATTCTTTCCGGAATGGATGAGCTCAACTTTATTGGCTCACCGTTTAAAGGAGTTCGGCAAAGCGGACCAATTTGGATTTCCGATTCCGAGATCCTGTATCACTCTAGGCAATACAATTCATCCGCTGCATTTTATATTTTTGATACCGAAAACAAGTCCCACAAGAAACTAAGCGAGCATTTTGTAGTTTCAGATTTTTATTACGATTTCGATCCTGAAAACCATCAGTTAATTTTTGCAGAATACTTTGCTCAAAACCGAATCTTCAATAGCTACAACGCTGATTTAGTTCGGCTCAATGTGCAAACCGGTTCTGACTTCCGCTTAACGAATAATGCTCGCTTATTTTCTCCAGCAAAAACTTCCAAATCGGTTTTAGCACTTCAGCCCGATGGCGATATCGCTTCCATCGTAAAGTTAAATGGTACAGAACCTGAGGTTATTAAACGCTTTGAGAACCGACATCCGGTTGCAATAAAAGCATCAAAAAATGGCACGGATAAACTGGCCGTTCTCATAAATCAACGGGGTGTTCAGGCGTTATGGATTACAGCCGAATCTACCTTAGCCGATGATTTAGATGGTAACCCGGATTTAGCTTTTCGCGCCGGATCAATCCACGATCCGCAATGGCATCCCACCGAAAATAAACTGCTTTTTACGCTAGATGCTTATCCGGCGATGAATATCTTCGAGTACGATTTGGATACCCATTCCATCACTCAGCTAACTAATTATCCATACAATGCTTTTGAGGCATCATACGCGCCGGATGGAAATTCCATCGCTTTGGTTCTTCAAGATGAGGAAGAGCAAAAAGTAATCACTCTACATCGCAATGACTTTCTAAATAAGCCTATCCAACGCGCCATGTTGTTAAATGGGGTTGAATTAACCAGTGCATTAAACGCCCCAATTATGGGTGATGAGTTCTTCGATGAAAGTCAGACTTGGGAGGTAAAATCGTATGGCTCTGATTTACGTTGGCTGAAACCGCGTGCAATTTTACCGGTTGTTAAAGATAAAAGCGGCACTAATGAATGGGGAGCACAAATTACCAGTACCGATGTGTTGCAAAGCCAGATGTATAATATTGAAGTTACCGCTTTACAGGACCAGGCTTGGTACAATCTAACTTATACGAATAAAACTTTTTGGCCGGGAATTAGTGTATTCACCTTTCGAGAGCCTTCATACTTTTCTACTCGCTTTAGGCTCGAAGATGAAGTACTTACCGAAACATTTTTAGTTGAAGATATTGGCACCGGAATCTCTACTACCTACGAATATTATTTTGATGATGTAGAGCGATATTCGTCTTTCTATTTTCGGCCTCGATTTACTCTCAACAATTCCCGGTATTATCAGCTTGATAACAACCCGGCAACTAATCGAATTAAAGAAAATAAACTTGGTGCATTTTTGCAGTTTAACTTAAGAGTGTTGCAACGATCCCGCGATATTCAGCCGGCTTCGGGAGTTCAATTATTTGCACAAATCGAGCAATCCTTGAATAGCAATTCCATTGCATTTAAAACCGATCAATTCGAAACTACCCCGGAACCACTCGACAAGCGCAATGCATTTTATTACGGATTAAATGCTTTCTGGGCACCATTTAGTAAAACCAACCAATCTCTTAAAGTATCTGCCCAATTTTTAAACCAATCCGATCGGCGATTATTCAGCAACGGGACTATAATACCAATGGGCTTTAACAGCGATGCTTTTGACTTTTCCAGTTCTATCGGGCGATTTAGTACGCGTTATACCATCCCGCTAGCTTATCCTGATAATGGTGGGCTTCTTATTCCATTTTATGTGAGTTCGGTTTATATAAGTGTGTTTACACATACACTTGCCGATTACGAGCAGGCCAATCCACTAAATACATCTACAACGGTGGTAGGTGCCGGGCTCCATTTACAGTACAAAATCAGTAATTTATCGCTCGATTTTGGAGTAGGCTTATCCTTTGATTTATCATCGGGTAATACCGATTTCATTCTAGGTACATTTTAAAGCCATGAAATTAATCAGCTACCTATTTTTTGTTGTCTTGTTTGGGTTTACTGCTTGCAAATCCGGCGATTCTCAAGACTCGTCATACGATCAGGTTGGCAACCGGAAAAGCCCCATTTCTATCAGTAGTATTAAACACGAAGGCACGTACATTAAAGTTGTTTACGGTCAACCATATAGAAAAGGAAGAACCATTTTTGGCAATTGGGAACCCTTTGGCGAAGTGTGGCGAACCGGAGCCAATGAAGCAACCGAAATCACCATTACCCGTCCTGTTTTAATGGCTGATAATGTGATCGAAGCCGGAACTTATAGCCTGTTTACCATCCCGTACGAAAATGAATGGACGATAATTCTAAACTCTGAATTAGGGCAGTGGGGAGCTTTCGAATACGACGACCGGCGGGATTATGTTCGTTTTGAAGTACCCACCATTTCATTAGACAAACCCATGGAAGCATTCACTATCGCTTTTGATGATGTTCAAAATTCGATGACTACCCTTGGCCTTTCTTGGGATGTAGTAAAAGTTGAAATCCCGATCCGATTTTACGGCGAATAGATATCAGACTTAGTTTTTGCTAACCAAGTCTAGCAATTCCTGCGGAACCTCAATATCCATTCTCAACACTTGAGAGGCGTGCGTTTTGCCTTGAGCGTCTAACTTTAGAGATACCGTTCCTCCGCCACCAAGGCTTTCATTTAGAATAAAGTTCAATGCCCCGATGTTTGGTAATTCATAACGCTCTACTTCACCTTTGCACACATATTTCATGTGTTCTTTAACTATATCTGATGTGAGCTTCTCTTTTAGAAAAGGATAAATCTCGGGATGGCGGGCTATAATACCCACGTTACTTCCATTCCCTTTGTCGCCACTGCGACCATGTGCAATTTCGATCAATTTTACTATCGGCATAACTCCAATTTTTAATAGAAACTACGAAAGAGTACTCCTTAAATCGACTCTTTATTCAATTACAATGTTAAAGATTTCGCTAATGTCTTCATCCCAATAAAAAACAACGATTGGTCCTTTTTCATTAATGGATAAAAGCTGATCTATTGGTATCGAGGTATTACTTCCGGCATTTACTTTGTTTTCATCCGATACAAACGGCGCCCATAATATTAACGGCAAACTCGCCTGATCTAATGCAAAATAATACACTGAGTGTGGGAGATTGTTTTTAATTACCAGCGATTCTTGATGTATGAGAGCATCAACCGGTCGGGAATTTTGTTCATTTTCAAAAAGCGAACATGCGTTCAGAAAGCAAATTATGCACACACTTTTTAAAAGAATATTCCGGGTCATAATTCAGGATATTCTTCGATGATCAGCGTGTTCCAATATTCGTCCCCATCCCAAAAAAATGCGATTGCTGTTTTTCCTTCTTCATATCCCATAATCACCTCGGTTGAAAATTTTCTGTAGGTCCCGGCCTTGACTCTGTTTTCCTCACTTTCTACGGGAATCCAATCAATCACATACGATGTCTCTTGGTCAACTGCGAAGAAATAGATATCAAAAGGGAGGTTATTCTTGATGATGAGGGTATCATACTGGATGATTGCGGTTACCGGATCTTCGTTGTTCACGTTAAAAAAAAGGTCTTCGCAACCCATTGAGATCGTAAAAAGAAATAGAAAAGAAAGTGTTCTCACACGCATAGTTCTCGAATTTTGCCTGTATAAATGTATACAATTATCCGCTATCTTCATTCACATATTGATGCGATTACTCCATGTACGATTCTTCATTTCTTATTCATTTAGTTCAAGCCCGTATGCCCTTTGGCAAATATGAAGGCCGATATGTAACCGATTTACCTGTTCATTATTTAGAGTGGTTTAGTCGCGAAGGTTTTCCGAATGGGCAGCTGGGGCAATACCTTTCTACTATGTATGAGATAAAAATTAACGGAATTGATGAAGTGCTGGAACCCATCAAAAAGGAATTTAGAAGAAAACGGTGTCCGTGAAAAAAATTTTTACACGGTGTAACATATTTTTTACATTGCGTATGGTTTGCTTGACATCAAACTAAATGGAGAATATATGTCACGATCTGAAATTTTATCCTGGACTTCGTTAGGCACCACAACTTCGGTAGTGGTTTTTTATGTACTCATGGTTTTCGGTTGGCCGGATTCGGTCCCTGATTTTTCATCTAACCTGTTCAAGATATTCTTTAATGTTTTTTGGATTGCCGTAATTGTTGAGATCATTGTAGAGATCAGCGAGAGTAACCGAAAAGTGGTAAAAGATGAGCGCGATTATATGATTGAAGGAAAGGGCCATAAAACCGGATACTCAATTCTGGTTGTTGGTGTTATGATCACCTTAATTCACCTTTTTATCTCAAATACAATCGGCACTGTAGTGGAAGAAATAGGCAAAGTTGTTAACCCGATGACGGTATTTCACTTCCTTTTTCTAACATTGTTTATTGCAAGTGCAGCAAAGAGGGTTGTAATGATTTATCAATACCGTAAAACCAGCTAACATGATTGAGGGTATAATCAAGAATAATATTCGGACGTTGAGATTCATGAATAATGAAATGACTCAACAAGAACTGGCCGACAAAGTTGGGGTTACGCGTCAAACCATTAACGCCATCGAAGCCGCGAAATATTCCCCATCGCTAGAAGTAGCTTTTAAAATTGCCGCTGTGTTCGATACTTCACTAGAATCTGTGTTTACTTTCGAAATCAAACCCTAATTATACATTTACGTTCGATTTGATGCAATTAGTAATGTGATTATGACATTGGGTTTCGATTATGTTAAAACTCAATGTTTGGCTTTTTTTTTCTAAAACAGAATGATTTTGCACAAATATTCCTGTTTACATACATTGCACACATAATCTTTTCTAAACCCCTGCGTGCCATGCCAAAAATGAATGTCTCTCGTACTGCTACCATCCATGCCGATGCAGCAACCGTTTATTCCAAATTGAACGATTTTAACCACTGGCCAAAATGGTCGCCTTGGTTGATTATGGAACCCGATGCTAATGTTAATATCGCAACCGATGCAAAGTATTACGAGTGGAATGGCAAGCGAACCGGCGAAGGTAATATGAGCATCACCCGAGAAGTTGAAAATCAGCAAATCGATTACGACCTCACTTTTTTGAAGCCCTAGAAATCAAAGGCTAAAGTTTCCTTTCACTTAGATGAAGCCGGCGAAAACACCAATGTAACCTGGACTATGGACAGCTCCCTGCCATTTTTCATGTTTTGGATGAAAAAGATGATGGAAGGTTTTGTAGGGAGGGATTATGAACGAGGTCTAAATCTGCTAAAGGATTACATTGAAAAAGGGGAAGTAGAATCGAAGCTGGAGTTTAATGGCGTGCAATCCTTTCCCGGTGCAAATTATGTAGGTATAAAAAGAACCTGCCCAATTGCTGAAATTGGAGTGGTTATGCCTGCCGACTTCGACGCTTTATCTAAGCATTTTGAATCGGCCGGTATTGAAGTAGCAGGTGCTTTTGGTATTTATCATGATTGGAACATGCGCAAAATGGAATGTACCTATACTGCTTGTTTAGGGGTAAAAACCGCCGTTGATACACTGCCGGCTAATTTGTTTAATGGTTCAATTCTTGCTACAAATATTCATGTAGTTCGCCATGTTGGTGCGTACACTCACATTGGGGGTGCTTGGAGTGCTCAAATGAATATGCAGCGTGGTAAGGAGTTCGCATCTAAAAAGGGAATTCACCCATTCGAATGGTACCATAATATGCCGGGCGAAGTGCCGGAGAAAGATTTGATCACCGATATCTGCTTTGCTGCGAAGTAACTCGGTTTATAATGTGTAGTGAAGGATCAGCAGACCTTTGAACCAACACTTCATTTCTTGCTGATTCTGTATTTACGTTGATGCTTCGGAAGTATCCTCAGCATGACAATCAATATGCGGCCATGCTTAATAAGAATTAAAATTCATCGAAATCCACTCTGTTTGTGAAGGACTTTAGTCCTTCACTTGGTAAAAAGTACCCGGTTTATTTGAGCGCATATTTTATCAAGTGAATGGTTTCAACCATTCGCACGCAACCAGGTTTTTAATGATGTTTTTCTTGTCCAATCGGGAAATTCACCCATCTCTGTCTCTCCCCTATGCTATGGGAGAGGACTTATTGAATTATTTCTGAGAATTATCAACACTTGTGAAAATATTTGTTTTGTTTTTTTTGGTAAAACAAAAGATCACCGAAGACCATCGTGTTCGTGAAGGACTTAAGTCCTTCACTTGGTAAAAACTACCCGATTTATTTGAGGCGATATTTTATCAAGTGAATGGTTTTAACCATTCGCACGCCACGTTTTATAAATTGTCAATATTTCTAAGGCCAAATACATTCAGATTCTCCCAAAAACAGAATTCAATATTTTGTTTATTCGGTAATGTGTTAAATATTGGCAGTCTATGAAGTTCTTCACCTCCCAAATCACCTATTTTATCTCGAATAAGAAATCAAAAACCAACATCCAACGGTTGGTTCAGTTTCTCGTCATTCTGTTCGTAATGATCGGGCTTTACGGCGTGCTTTTTCACGTTATCATGGAAATGGAAGGGCAGAAACACAGCTGGATGACCGGCTTCTATTGGACGCTCGTAACCATGAGTACTCTCGGTTTTGGGGATATCACCTTTACCTCAGATCTCGGCCGATTTTTCTCAATGATTGTACTCGGCTCAGGCATTGTGGTATTGTTGATAATGCTCCCTTTTACTTTTATCGAGTTTTTCTACGCTCCTTGGATGGAAGCTCAATCCCGAGCTCGAGCTCCCCGCCAACTCCCGGATACTTTTGAGGATCACGTAATTATTACTTCCTTCGATCCCATCACAAAAACTCTCATCGAAAAGTTAAAACAGTACCAGAAACAATATGTGCTGTTGGTTTCTGAACTGCAGCGTGCACTGGATTTGTACGACGAAGGCTATGTGGTAATGCTTGGCGATGCCGACAATCCCGAAACCTATACCAAAATGCAGATCCATAAAGCAGCAATGGTGGTGGCAAATGGTTCGGATATGTTTAATACCAACGTGGCGCATACCGTTCGCGGTTTTAGCAAAGAGGTTAAAATTGTAGCTACCGCAAACTCGCATGATTCTGTTGATATTCTAAAGCTTGCGGGTGCCGATCATGTTTTGCACATGGGCAATTTGTTGGGACGCGCTTTATCCCGCAGAACACTGGGGCAAGATGCACGCGTTCATACCATAGGTCGCCTAGGTGACATTATTATTGCGGAAGCTACCGCCCACGATACCCCGCTTGTGGGAAAAACCTTGCGCGAATCAGAACTACGCGAACGCTTGGGGATTAACATTGTGGGGATTTGGGAACGCGGTAGTTTTCAAGGTTCGCATCCTGATACTGAGATTCATGACCATTCGGTGTTGATGATGGCCGGATCTATCGAACAGTTGCGCCGGTACGATGAGTTATTCGGAATTTATGGCGTTAGCGATGAGCCGGTTATTATTATTGGGGGCGGACGTGTAGGCCGAGCCGCTGCATTTCACCTGAAACGGCGGAATATTCGATTTAAGATTATTGATAAAAACCCGGAGCGGATTAAAAACGAGCATAACTTTATTTTAGGGGATGCCAACGACCTGAATACCTTAAAAAAAGCCGGAATTGATACTGCACACAGTGTTATTGTTTCCACCAATCAAGACGACATCAATATTTATCTCACCATTTATTGTCGGCATTTACGTCCTGATATCCACATTGTAGCTCGCTCTACGCTGGAACGAAATGTGAACTCCCTGCACCGCGCCGGTGCCGATTTTGTGATGTCGTACGCTTCGATGGGGGCCAACGCCATTTATAATATCTACGAAGAAAACGACATCATTATGATTGCCGAGGGCTTGAATGTATTCAGCCTGAAAACACCGCAAAAATTGGTAGGAAAAACGCTGGTTGAAGCCAACATTCGTTACCAAACAGGTTGTAATGTGGTGGCATATTCGTGTGATGGAAAACAGGTGATTAACCCAAAGCCAAATGAAGTTATCCCCGAAAACTCCGATCTGATTTTAATTGGCGAAACCGAAGCGGAACAAAATTTCATTAAAGAATATGTGGAAGGGTAGAGCTGGATTAGCTTGAATTTTGTTAATTAAATTCCATTGTTAGAAATAAACCGTTACGTCGTATAACTTAATCTTTGCTGGCATTTAAATGATATAGGAATGAATTTAGACAAGCTAAATACAACCGAATTAATTCAAGCATATTCTGAAATAATAAAGCAACTAAAAAAACGTGGCGTAATTCGGACTAAAAATTTATTAGGTGATTTAGGTGAATATTTAGCAATAGAACATTTTAATAACACAGCTGGCATGTCAAATCTTCAAGCCGCACCAGCAGGTACTCAGAACATTGATGCAATAAGTAGAAACGGTGATAGATATAGTATTAAATCTACATCGGGAAAATTAACAGGTGTATTTTACGGTCTTGAACCTCTTAATTCTGAGAAAATAGACAAACAAAAATTTGAGTTCGTACTAATTGTAAAATTTGACGATGATTTTCAATTGGAAAATATTATTCAACTTGATTGGCAATTGTTTTTAAAGTACAAACGCTGGCATAAAACTATGAAAGCTTGGAATATATCAATAACTAAATCATTGATTTCTGAAGCTGAGATTATATATCAAAACGATCTATCTAAATAATGATGAAAAACCCAACGACCTTTATAAGTAATTAATCATTTTTTGGTCGATTACTTGTTCTCATCCCACCTTCTTAACCTACTCACTTTTTACTAATAGTGGATCTGACCATCAAAAAAATATCTCTGTTTGATCTCGATGAGCTTCAGGCGATCAGTACGCAAACCTTTATCGATACTTTTGCCGCTGATAACACCGAGTCTGATATGAATGAGTACCTAAGTACGGCTTTTTCGAAGCAGAAATTGAGCGAGGAGTTACAGGCTGAGAACTCGGAATTCTATTTCGCAGAATTGGGAGATCAAGTCGTGGGGTATTTGAAAATCAATGTGGGTAGCTCCCAAAAGTTCTTTAAAACAGAGTCAGCCCTGCAAATTGAAAGAATCTATGTGCTTCAGCATTATCAAGGGCAAAAGATTGGGAAGAAACTCTTCCAAAAAGCGTTAGATATAGCATCAGCAAAGCAAGCCGCCTTTATTTGGCTTACCGTTTGGGAGCACAACAACAAAGCGTTAGCCTTTTATAAGAACTATGGCTTTGCCGAACATGACCGATGTGTATTTACTTTAGGTAGCGATGAACAATACGATATCGTAATGAAATTGGAGCTCCATCCACAAACTAATCCCGATGTGTAAACATCCCATTTCCTGAATATTTTTAGTATTCTAACAGCGGAAAATTCTAATCACAAAAAGGGGAACACATGAAAAAACCTGCTCTATGGCTTGTACTGATTTTGTTTGCGATTCATTCGGCTACTTTTGCCCAACAGGATCAGCAAAAAGAAGCAAAACCAATACCTGAGGAACAACAAAACGTAACTTCGCACACCATCAAAGTTGATGGAAAGGATGTGAAATACGAAGCCAAAGCGGCTACAATGAACATCAAAAATCGGGAAAATGAACCTATCGCTCAGTTTGGGTACATCGCTTATACCCGTACCGATGTTAACAATAAACGCATACGCCCTGTTACTTTTGTGTTTAACGGCGGACCCGGTTCTTCATCCATTTGGCTGCACATGGGCGCAGTTGGTCCGCGAAGAGTGGTACTCGACGATCCCAACTTTAACGAATCGGGTTACACACTCGCCGATAACGAATATTCCATTCTGGATGTAACCGATTTGGTTATGGTTGATCCGGTTGGAACGGGCATTTCCCGCGCAGTGGGCGAACATGAAAACAAAGAGTTCTGGGGCGTTGATGGCGACATCTCTTCCATCAGTAATTTTATAAACGAATACATCACCCAAACCGGTCGCTGGGCATCGCCAAAGTATTTACTTGGTGAAAGTTACGGAACCTTTCGAGCGGCAGGACTCGCTCCCTATTTAAACAACACCTATGGCATTGCCCTGGATGGAATCGTGTTGGTTTCGAATGTGCTGGATTTGCGAACCATCACTTTCGGTGCTTATGATGATACCTCGTACATCTTGTTTTTGCCATCGTATGCGGCAACTGCTTGGTATCATAATCAACTGGCAAACAAAGCCGAAGATTTCGAAGCTTTTATGGATGAAGTTCGAGCCTATGCCACAAACGAATTCACGCTGGCATTGATGAAAGGCGATGACTTGCACGAAGCGGAGCGCAATGCAGTGCTAAACAAGTTGGTAGAATACACGGGTCTTGATCGGGATTATTTGGATGAATCGAATTTACGTGTTCCTGCATTTGCGTTCTTTAAAGAACTGCTAAACGACAATGAAATGACCGTTGGGAGATTGGATTCTCGCTATAAAGGATATTCAATGAATCCGATGTCGGGATTTGCCGAATACGACCCGCAAAGTTCGGCGATTAGTCCGCCGTACCAGATGGCCTTTATGGATTATTACCATAACGAGCTTGGTTTCGGGAAAGACAAAAAGTACAATTTCTCGGCCTACAGCTTACCCGGTTTTAATTGGGACTGGAGTCGAGGTGGTGGCGGATATTTCCCAACTAGTCCGCAAACCGTGGATGATTTAAAGGAAGCGATGATTCAGAATCCCGGAATGAAAGTACAGGTGCAAAATGGTTACTACGATTTAGCCACTCCGTTTTTCGGTACCGAATACACATTCATGCATATGGATTTACCGGATGAGCTCAAGGAAAACATCGAAATGACGTACTACCACGCCGGACATATGTTTTATACTCGAATCCCCGATTTAGTGCAGTTTTATGAGGATGTTAAGCGATTTATCACTGAGGATTAAAAAGCACCCTTTTCATGAAACCAAAAATCCCGGCTTTTTTGAAGCTGGGATTTTTTTAGAAACTTCTTTCCGGAAAGCTGAGTACACGTCGCCTGCAAAACTCAGAATCTTTTATAATTTCAGGCCCCGGATATGCACTTTATTAAACAGCTATTTAAACCCTCTAGCAAGTACAACGGCGTTCGTCTCATTCAGGTGTATGTTCTCAAACTCTTTTTTGGGCTGATGTTTTTCCTCGCAGGAAAAGACGCCTGGACTGAATTAATCACCTACCCGGGTCCCTGGGATAACGAAATTGGTATTGCATGGTGTGCTATGGCCGCTTATACCGCTTTAAGTGGGTTAGGGATGATCCACACATTGCGCATGTTGCCAATCATGCTGTTTATGTTTTTGTACAAAGGATTGTGGCTGGGATTTGTGGCTTTTCCGATGTGGAAGGCAGGAACATTAGCCGGATCAGACACAGCCGAATGGGCGGCCATATTTATGATTATGATTATTCCCTTTGCTTTCACTCCATGGAACTATGTATTCAAAACCTATATACTGGGAAAGAATTGAGCTACTTAATTAGTACGTAAACAAAAAACCTAACACATTGGTTAGGTTTTTAAATCGATAAGATCGTTGTTGGTTACTGATCAATCAGTACCTGAAATCGTTCGGCTAATTGTTGATCCGTTTGCAATGCCATGGCAATTCCTTGAAATCGTTGCTCACTTAGTTCAGAATTTTCAACTGCTTTTATTTGCTGCTGCTGCATCGACATAGACAATTGCTGTAAAAACGATTGCATATTTTCGATGGTAGATTCTTCGAGCGGAGTAAGCTCAACTTCAGGTGCGTTTGGATTTTGGCGAGCCATCATAATTTCCTGAAAACGCTGACCGCTCATCCCAACTTCTTCAAGTTTGGCAAATAACATACGATCGGTGGCTACGCTGATTTCCTGAAATTCTTTAGCTACTTCAACAAACTGCTCGAGTTCGTTATCGGTTACATTTTTAGCGGGTGCCGGTTGAGGCATTTGCATTTGCTGGGCATTTAACGTCGCACTGCCAATCATTAAAAATGCGAGTAATAGATTAATGCTCTTGATGAATACATTCATGGGTTATTGAAATAGTCTTTTTGTTGAATAGTCTTTGTTAATAGCCTGAAACATAGGCATTGTTTTACGGAATCCGTAATACAACACCATATCTTATTCGGCTTTTACAAGGTATGAGCGTTAACTCATCAATCTCGACTTCCATTCCTTAACCCTGGAAGGGCTATGGATTAGAATAACTACCATTTTCTATCTATAATGATTTTTGGATCATGTTAGTTGATTAAACACCTAAACCATCTTGATATGCTCACCGCAATCCATCCCAAATTGCCTATGCGAGATAAACAACAAACCCGTGCATATTATGTTGATCAATTGGGCTTTAAACCTATAAGTCCAATCGAGTACGACGGGTATCTGATGTTAGAAAAAGATCGAATCGAAATTCACTTTTTTGAATTCAAAGATCTTGACCCAAAAGAAAATTATGGACAGGTGTATATCAGAACCGATGATATTGAATCATTATATGACTCATTGTTG
Source organism: Balneolaceae bacterium (assembly GCA_017643365.1). Taxonomy (GTDB): domain Bacteria; phylum Bacteroidota; class Rhodothermia; order Balneolales; family Balneolaceae; genus HXMU1420-13. The sequence goes on from JAEPNO010000009.1 coordinate 137,092, forward strand.
GCCAATAAAACAGATATCCATCCAAATGGTGCGCTGGAAACTAAACCATGGGGACAAAAGGAATTTTCGCTGCTTGATCCGGATAACAACCTTCTGACTTTCGGGCAATCTGTTTAAGATGCTTTTTTTTCTACCCCGTCCAGGGTTTGGAAAAACCTTCCTTTTCATAACCCTTCCAGGGTTTAGTACACTGGAAGGGTTAAAGGATTGGATGATAAACCGATATTTTTCTTATTGTGGTATCAATTTAAAGGAGAAAATCATGCCTGATTTTACCGAGCAACTTAAACTATATGATGCACTAATCGCTCAATGTCCTAGGTTCGAACGGAAGGGGAAATCGGTACCATGTACTACAGCTAACGGACACATGTTTTCGACCTTAAACAAAGCCGGAGAAATCGGAATTCGATTTTCGAAAGAAGTACAGGAAGCCTACCTGAAGCAATTCAACACCACTTTATTTAAATCCTACAATTCGGTAATGCGTGGCTATATCCTTATTACCGATGAGATGCTGAGTGACACTGATCTAGCAGTTAAGCTTTTAAACGAGAGTTACGATTATGTGATGAGTTTGGAACCTAAATGAAGAGGTTTTTCAAAACCAGTAAAGGTTTTAGAAAGTCAGTTGCCAAGAAACGATATAAATGAACATATTTCAGTTAACACTGATGGAGTTCTCAAGACAAACACCGAATGGAAACCAGAATATTTGTATCGGGTAAAATTAAAAAAGTGTATCGCCGAATTGATTTAAAACCTCTTCCAGAAAAAGAGGGTTTAGAATCCCACATCAATTCTTGGAACGCACATTTCTTAACTATAGAAAACAAAAAATGTTGGCTATTAACGCACACCAAAACAAGATATACTGTCGTATTACCAGATATAAACGCTAATAAAATTAAGTCTTTAAGATTTAGTTTTTTGGATCAGATAATGAATCAATATTTAAAAGATGATAATCGAATCAATTTTGAAGAAAATGTAGATCCAACCAAATTCGAAAAATTTATTGGCTCATTTGAATTTTACCCTACCAATAATGACAAATCATGCATTGCATATTTGAATAGAAGAATCGAAGATTTGGAGTGGTATAAATATTCTGAATATGATTATGAAGATATTCCATTCTATACATTGGGCGCTACAATTAATCATATTGGAAGTATGAAAAGAAATGGCAAATCTGAATGGATAAAACCTAATGAAGAAATGCTCGAACTAATAGATGCCTTTGTATTACCGCCTTTATAAAAAAAGGACGGAACTAAGCTCAATAAAAAGCTTCCTTTTTAAAACGTCTTTAAGTTGATGTAGAAACCCCACATCGCCGTTTCCTACGACAAATATTATCAGACAGAAAACTTGTTCGGGGAGCCCTATCCTGTATTAATTGCGTTTTTTACTGATTATCCCAAAAAATGAAGGGTGCTTGATTTGGAATGCGGACAAGGTAGAGATGCTGTTCCATTGGCTCGACTTGTCTACTCGATTACGGGCGTTGATCTCTCAAAAACCGGGATCGAGCAAATGAACCAAATTGCCCAAATCGAAGGTTTAGATTTGGTAGGACAGGTTGAGGATATTTACGCCTTCGATCGTTTTCACAAATTCGACATCGTGTTGTTAGATAGTATGTTTCATTTCGCCAAAAATGATCGGGAAAAGGAAATCGGACTGATACAGAGAATAATTTCAGATTTACGAAGTGGAAGTATTGCCGTAATTTGCTTGCCGAATACAGGAAACAAAGTTCAGATTCTAAACCAGGCCATCGACTTTGAAAATAAACTTCTTCGATTAGTCGAAAAGGAGTTCACTTACAGGTTTGAAGAAAGCGAAACCGGTCATACATCAGAAACCGATTTCAAAATGATAGTAGTTCAGAAGTAATCTCCTAAGGAAGAGAATTTTTTAAGCATTACCAATTTTTGGTATATTTATCGGAAATCTTTGCAATCATGGGAAAAAACACATCTATATCACTTGGAAACTACTTTGATGACTTTGTTCAGCAAAGTGTAAGCAACGGACGGTTTAAAAATGCGAGTGAAGTAATTCGTGCAGGATTACGGCTCCTTGAAGAAGAAGAACATAAAGTTATCGCCTTAAAAAATGCTATAAATGCAGGTATTGAAAGCGGAATCGTAGAAGATTTTAATCCAACCAAACATTTAGAAAAGTTAAAAACAGCCAAAAAAAATGGCTAGCTATCAACTCACTAGTTTAGCTGTCAAAGACCTTTCAAATATATGGAACTACACTTTTGATACTTGGTCAGAAGAACAAGCTGATATTTACTTTCTGGAACTGATATCCGGTTTTGATCTCATTGCAGATCAACAAACTATAGGATTAAAATACCCTTCAATTAGAGCTGATTTACTTGGTTTACAAGTGAATCGACATATCATCTTCTATAGAATTATCACCAAAGATCAGGTAGAAATTACCAGAATCTTGCACGACAGAATGGATCTGAAAAGTAGAATTGACTAAAATCTATTTACGAAGCAACCAACCTGTTAGGCTATATCTTGCCACATGGGTAGTAAGCACTTCGTGTTCTAATTCAGCACTTTTAAAAAGCACTATACGTCGGGCGAGTGGCTCGATGAGTGTAGCTCCATTTTTGGAATAGATTTTTAGCTCACCACCATCTCCGTTTTTCCAGTTTTTATTCAAATAGAGAAGTACAGAAATTTGCCTATTACTCCGTTCATTAAATTGATCCAAATGTTTATGGTAATGCGAGCCTATTGGGTATTTAGCGATATGGAATTCAGAATCGGACAGCGATAAATAACAAAACTTCTTGAGATTGTCTTTCAGTTCATCCATCAGCAGGAAAAATAGATTCAAATCGGTATCGATTTCTGAATCCAACCAATGAATAAAATCACCTCTGATTTCACTTTTAACCATTAGTTTATCCAATCTTCCTATTCCGGCTTTCACTAATTGATCGTTTTCCTCCATCCGAACAAAAAATTGCAGGATGGTTTCAAATAACTCGATAGAAATACCATCGTCAATAATTACATAATCATCGGTAGCTAAAAGATCTAGCCACCCGAGCCATCGCTCATCGTTATAAAAAGGCATGTTTTGCAGATAAAAGGATTATCAACAGAAGTGCTGGTTGATTGCATCCTTTTAAGGAGGTGCACTCACAAACTACACCATTTACATTAGCAAGAATAGTTTTTTAGGAAATAGGTAGTAGGCTGAAGTAGTCGAATTCACTTTCTTTAGGCGCTAATGATTTTTCCCTCGTTTCTGTCGTAGATGAGATTTTGAGCAGAGAATTGGTGATTAATTTTAGAACACTCAATCTATCAACCTCTTCCATGATTTAACCCATTACTTAGTATCCATTAATGCTATCCTCCTACTGAATAGCGCTAACTATTGTGCTTGCTAAAAAAATCACCGTTATTAAGCATACCCTTAAAAAATATAAGAATAACACGCATAACACTTAAGCATGTAATGGGGATAACATGAACTCAATGCGTGTTACTCCAATGTTATAGCCTATGGTCGGAACGGAAAAAGATTCCTCAATAATTTCATGTTTGACGAACTAGCAAAATACAAACACAACAATCACTTCTTTTTCAAGCCAACGGACAACCTAAAGAAAGAATGCAACGCCCCAACTAATAAAAGTGGAGTGTATGTTGTCTATGCTTTGAAGAATGGTCGGATTGAACTCATCTACATTGGAAGATCTGGTAAAATCGAAGCAGATGGAACAATGTTCGTCCGAAAAGCTGGTCTTGGTGGAATCAAGGACAGGATTGTGAACGGTCATCAATTTGGAAAAACTCCAAGACGACACGCATGGCCTTACCAAATGAAATTTGAAAATATTGAGGCTTTGGATGTTTATTGGTATGTAACCCACGACAACCAATATCAAGACTGCCCAAGAGAACTAGAAAGACATCTTCTAAAAAAACATCTGGATATTTACGGAACCCTACCCCGATGGAATAAGGAGATTTAAGATTGAAACCATGACAATAAAAGAAGCCATTTTAAAAAGCCTTGATGAGATTGGCGGATTGACCAATTACATGGAGGTTCACGATCACATCATTAAGAATAATTACTATGATTTCGGAAGTGCAAAAACACCTCCTTCAACAGTTTCTGCCCTATTAGGTGATTTCATTAGGAATGGAGATTCAAGGGTCAAAAGAGTCAAACAAGCAGGAGGAACTTACTCATATTATTTAACCAAAAATGAACAAGATATAGGAATTGAGGTTCTTTCGGGTTCTACTGAGACGGCCTCTGTCAAAGTTGAAAAAATCAGCTATAAATCGTACAATGAGAGAGACTTGCACAAACTTTTAAGCAGCTATCTCAAAAACACCAAGATTTATTCCAAAACCATATTTCACGAACAGTCCAAATACGGAAAAGATAACAACCAGATATGGACACATCCGGATATGGTTGGAGTTAAGTTTCTCAACCTTCAAACAAAGGTAAGCCAGAATTTTCTGAAATCGATCAACCGAGTTGACACCTTCAAATTAAGTTCCTATGAAATCAAGAAAGAGATTAACTCGGATGCGGAACTTAAAAAGGCTTATTTCCAAGCTGTCTCCAATTCAAGCTGGGCGAACTATGGATATCTCGTAGCATTTGAATTCAGTGACAGTTTATCGGATGAAATGGAACGACTTAATCAGTCATTTGGAATCGGAATCATCGAATTGGACGCTAACCCTTATCAAAGTAAAATTCTATTTCCAGCAACATATCGAGACCTAGACTTCAAGACTATTGACAAACTTTGCAAGATCAACAAGGAATTTGAACAGTTTATCGAACAGACAGATCGCTTGCTAACTGCCCAGGAACGATACTACAAGTCAACTGAAAAGGAACTGGATGAATTCTGTGATGACTACTTTGAGAGTGACACGGAAATCGAGAAATACTGCAAAGACAAAAACATTCCAAACGGTGAATAAATACCACAAGGCTATAACAGATGCTAAGCTCCATAGGCTAACTGAGCAATTTGCAAAGGGCAGTGTGAAGGGATACTTTTATAGATATTTGACAGGCCAAGCCTACGGAGCTTAGCTGGTCGTTACCATACATAAATTAAAACATGAGCGAAATCAGAAAATGGTGGGATAATTTATCAAAGAACTGGAAGAAGTCACTTCTGGTTAACTTCGACCTATTCTATAATTTTGGTTTTGACTTTGAACAAATAGAAAAAGAAATAATTACTAAAGGACCATATAATGCCTACAAATCATTAACGGGAACGAAAATTAGTTCAAGGTTTTCGGAGTTCAACCCTTCAGAAAAGGAATTAAATCAAATGTTAGACCTGTTAGGATTGACAATTAGGTATGAAAATGTCAATTCGACTATTCCATTGCTAAAGTTCAAAAAACTACAAAGACTATGTCTGTCAAACTTTGATCTACATTCAACACAAGAATTAATTACCCTTAAAGAGTTGAAATATCTAAGACTTATTGATTGTAATAACCTTAAAAATTTGAATTCAATAGGGGAATTCACTGAACTCGAAAAGCTTGATTTAACCTACTGTTACAATATTGAAAACTTAGCTGATTTGGGATATTCCCAATCTCTTAAAGAAATTGATTTTTCTTACTTAGGAGTTATAGTTCCATTAAAATTTAACCTGAATAGAGCTCGGCTTTTAGTCCATAAAAACCTTTTTCATCCTGATGATAATTACTACAATAGAAAGTTCAACCAGACATTTAAATCTTTCCAAGACTTTTATCAAACGGGAGTAGAATACAAATTGGATAGTACGGAGTTAGATATCATCCAAAATTCCGACAATGATATCATTAAAGAGAATAATGAGTTTTATTTCGGACATACAAATAAATATAGAATCGGAATTATTGAGTACACTATTTGGGAAATCAGAACGTATGGTAACACTGTGTAAAAATGCATTAAAACGCATTTTACACAAACCGTTACCAGCAATGTACTCATCATGCTAAACCTTCAAAATGTAAAGACTGCAAAAAACAACTTACTGAAGTATGACCCTTCTACATTCTCTGGCAACCAGAACAGCTTTCGATATTTTCTGAATAAGATTAACATCAAGAGTTTTAGACATATTAACAATCTGGAATTTTCGTTTGATCATTCTGTAACGGTAATTTCTGGAACAAACAAGATCGGTAAGACTAGCCTCCTTTTACTCATTGCATGTAGTCATGAAAATTTCATGAAATATGACTCAACAAAACCTGATACTGTATTTAGAAGACATACATGGAGAGATGTATTAAATTTCACATCCTACGAATCAGCAAATAGAAGCTATTCCTATAAACTTTTCTGGAGGGTTGGGACAGACAATAGAGAAGGAGAAGGAAAACGAGCTGCTGGAAAGAAATCATGGACGGGACTAGGAAAGGCAAGTAAGGATACTACAAGAATAAATGCACAGATTAGAGATAAAGAAGTTCGTTTAATTGATCTAGATAGACTCCTACCTGCAAGGAATTTTTCTAACAGCTTGATTAGAAAAATTGCCAGTTTTCCACGCACAAGGCTAAACACAGATATTGAGCAGGCATTTCACTATATTTTCGAGATAACTGATCCTGTTGAAATTTATAAAATTGGATCGCATGTTAATAAACTCGCGTATTTAATTACCCCTGTAAACGTTGGTACAAATGATCCATATTCAAGCTATAATGCTGCCTCAGGAGAAGAATCTTTGCTCAATATATTAATTGACATTTTTGAAGCTCCCCATGATTCAATGATTTTAATTGACGAGTTAGAGGCTGCAATTCATCCTAATATTCAGAGGAGATTGGCAGATGTAATTCAATACATTTCATGGCATCATAAGAAGCAATTTATAATTACAACCCATTCACCTTCCTTGATGTCTGCATTCCCTCAGAAATCAAGAAAGTTCATTGATATCGCCATGAGTGGAGGATATGAAGCAATATCTTCTATTTCAGTTAATGCCGCTTTTTCGAAAATGGATTCAAGAGCTTATCCTCTTTTCAGACTTTACTGCGAGGATGAAGAAGCGAAGTTTATCATTCAGAACGTACTTCTTAAAATCAACCAATCTAGAAAATACTTTGATAGGCTCGTCAACATAATAGTATCAGGAGCAATCAATGAGGTTAAAGAAGATTACATAAGACATAAAAAAATCTATCCTCAAATGCGAATTAAGATGGGATACTGCTGTGTTTTTGATGGAGATTATAAAAATGACCCAAAATATTCTCACTACCATAACAACCCAACGGAACACACTTTTTTTCTATACCCATACACTGCCCCTGAAAAATTTCTCGTGAAATCCTATTTAAATAATCATCAAAACGCTCAACTAACAACTGCTTTAAACTATTCGGATCATCACGCCTTATTTCAAGAAATGGTGAACCAAGGGCTAGCATCTAACGAGGCGCAGGCACTAAATATTTGCTGGCAAGAATTTGAACGAACACCAGAATACTCGAAGTTAGAAACTGAACTTTCAAAATTTCTAATTGATACAGCAAGGTATTTTTCAGAACAAAGCGACTAAATAAAGCTGGTAACAGGCGCTAAGCCCAATCGGCTTACTTAGTTACTTGCAAAGTGCATCTCGATCAGATACTTTTGAGACATTTGAAAGGCTGAGCCGACTGTGCTTAGCTAGACGTTGGCAGTAATTTGAACAGAATACTAATCATTAAACAAAATATAATGAAAACAAATCGACAACTAATTGCACCAATGAAATTACTCTTATTGGTTTTGACTTTTGCTATTTTTCCTAACTCATCTTTTTCCCAAGACAATTCTAATTCCGAAAACAAAGAACTCTTGAATATTGGTTTTGTATTATATACAAAAAGCAATACACCAGGAACATTATTCGCAAGATGGAATTATGGCAATGCTTATAGTGGTCCTGGAATAGCAACAGGTGGACCAAAAGAAAGTGGATATGTTGGAAATTATCACGTTAGATATTTTTTCGAGAATGGAGATTTTTCAGATGAATATGACCTTGTAATTGAAAAAACTGGAAACTTCTACGATGTTTCGTGGCTGATTAAAGGTAAAGTCGCTGCTAAAGGTGTTGGAATGGAAGTGGAAAACGGATTAGCAGTCGGATGGCGCAGAGTTACTGATTAGATTTTAAGCAATAAACGTGCTCGAATTGAAAACGAGAAACTGATTGAAATAAAAACTACTGCCAACAATGTATAAAAATAATTGCTCAATTTTGGGCTTAACCAAAGGTAGTTGCAAGTTTACTACGTCTGATTTTCCTGCGGAAAATCCTCGCACGCAAACCCGCAACTATTCTTATACGAGACCGTTGTAAGTAACTATCGGCATGAACAGAATCTTAACCATAATAGTATTATTCTTTCTTTTCAATACTTATTCAAGTGCACAAAGTACAAGGCAAGTGTTCGAATTTGAATTTGATGGAGTGGTTTTAAACGGAGTATTAGATCTTCCTAAACACCAAAAACCAAGGGGAATTGTTTTGATTGTTCACGGATCGGGTACAACAAATGCCGTAGCTCAGGAGTGGTATTCAGATGTTAGAGAAACAATCGTTTCAACAGGATATGCCACTTACATGTGGGACAAAATGGGATGTGGAAAAAGTGGTGGCACTTTTAACTATAATCAGACTGTGCAAAGTAGTGCGTCTGAAGTTATTGCGGCAATCAATACGTTGAAAGAAAAGCAAATATTAGGATCAGAAAAAATTGGTTTGTGGGGAATCAGCAGAGCCGGTTGGATAAATCCTATCGTGATAAGTCAATACGGAGATATTAAATTCTGGATTTCTGTTAGCGGAGTAGATGCTAAAGAAAATTTTAAATATTTACTAAAGCAAAACTTACGCATTGATGGTCTCCCAAAGGATTCCATTGCCCTAATTGTTAGTGAATGGGTAGAGGGGACGAAAATAAGCCATTCGGGAGATGATTTTGAGACCTATCAGAAGTCTACACCGAATCTCAGAAAAAATAAGTTTTGGCTAAGATTTACCAATGGAGGAATAACAGAAGAAGGCTATTATTTTTATCAAAATACCTTTATGAAAGAGGAACTAGATAAGAAAACTGGGTTGCAAATATATATCAAGGACTTTGACTCAATCTTGTCCAATATACATTGTCCGGTTTTGGCATTGTTTGGCGAAAAGGACATGAACGTTGACTGGACAAAAACCAAGTCTTTATATGAAAGAACGCTTGGTTTCAATACTGATTTGACCATTAAATCATTTCCTAATTGTAACCATAATTTATTTCAAAGTACAACCGGAGGTTTCTATGAATTCCAAGACAAGAATTTACCTTACGAGAGGTGTGATGGATTCTTATCATCAATAGAGTCATGGCTAAATGATAGACAATAAAATACTTACAACATACACTAAAATGAATATGCGAACTGAGCCATCTGAAAGGACATTGAAAAAAATAACCCTTGCGCTTCTAGCAAGTGGAGCGCTTACTCATTTTAGTTGGACGTTACCTCTTAAAATATCCCCATCTACCTATCAGCCCGAGTAGAAATAAAAGTCCTAACAGAGTGCTGATCACGGAAGTAATCATCCAAAAAGGGATTGAGTTTTGCAGGATGAAAGGGTGAGTACTTGTAAAAGGTAGAATGAATCCGGAGATCCCTCTTAGAATCAAAATCCCGGAAATTGAAAGAATCACTGTTCGAAGGAATGGAAGTTTTTTAATCATTCCAGCTGCGGATAAGGCATAACATCCCCAGATACTAAAAATAACAGCGATTACAGAATTAACTATTTTCGGATACCAACTTCCTGTTTCATCCAACCGAGCCATTTCTTGTCCGGCTCCAAAAAACACATACCATTCACCGCCAACAATCATTATTGCAACGTGAAGTAGTGCAATCGAAAAGGAACAAATCGCCGCTGTTTTTAAGTAAAGTACTGGATTCAAATTCTTTAATTGAATGTTGAATATTTTCAAAAAGGGATGTCTATGGCGCTTGTTGATTATTGGTTACTGACCACCTTCCCAACTTCAAACACTTCTTCACCAAGATCGGCTGCTTTGGCTTTTACCGCATCTAACTGATCGGCAGCAACTACTGCCACTAAACCAATCCCCAGATTGAAAGTTGCTTGCATATCTTCTTCGGGCACATTCCCGATTTCTTGAATCATTTTATACACAGCCGGACGTTCCCAGCCATCCCAATTGATATCCAGCGTTAAGCCTTCGGGTAGAATTCGCTTGGTGTTGCCAACCATTCCACCGCCTGTGATGTGCGAAAATCCATTTACGCCTTCCATCCCTTTTAAAGCAGAAATCACCGGTAAATACGATCGGTGGACTTGCAACAATTCTTCGGCTACTGTTGAGCCAAGTTCTTCCACATAATCGTTCACATCGTATTCGCTGAATAATACCTTTCTTGCTAAGGAATAACCATTAGTGTGTAAACCCGAACTTTTGAAACCAATCAATACATCGCCTTCGGAAATTCCCGCTCCGTTGATAACTTCTTCTTCGTCCACAATGCCTACGATGGTTCCGGCCAGATCGAATTCACCGGGACCGTAAATATCCGGCATTTCGGCCGTTTCGCCACCAATCAAAGCAACGCCATTTTGTTTACATGCCGTTGCGAAGCCACGAATCACTTCAACCCCAACATGTTGCTCCAGCTTACCGGTAGAAAAGTAATCCAAAAAGAAAAGGGGAGTCGCGCCACAAACGGCGATATCGTTAATACAGTGATTCACCAAACACTGGCCAACTGTATCGTATTTTCCAGCTTTGAACGCCACGATCAACTTGGTGCCTACGCCATCCACCGAACTCACAAACACCGGCTTTTTGAATCCGGTTAAATCGGGACGAAAAAATCCACCAAAACCACCAATGTTGGAAAGTACGGCGTCGCTGTGGGTTTCTTTCACCATGCCTTTGATGGAGTTTACAAGTTCTTCTCCGGCTTTGATGTCAACTCCGGCGTCTTTGTAGGTAATTTGCTTCTTGGTCATTGTGGATTGGTAACTAATTTGATGTGAGCTAAATGATGATTGCCATGCCACACGTACATGGCTAAGGTGTGAAGTAAATCGGTGGGATAATCGCCCTCGGGATGCACAAACGTTTTTGAAAAATCCTCATCGGTCATGTCATCTAACAAAGCCACCCATTTTTTGTGGATGATGGTAATAAACTCGACCGAATCCTGAATCGGAACTTTGATGTAGTCAGCTGTTTTTGACCACGCATTTTCATCGTAAGGTTTGATGGTGGGATTATCCTCGGTTAAGGCCAGCTTAAAACGCATCAACGCATTCATGTGGCTGTCTCCGATATGATGAACCACTTGCTTAACCGTCCAACCACCTTCGCGATATGGGGTATTCAGCTGATCCACTTCGGCATAGTACAACTCGTTCTGAATTTTCTTAGGCAACGTTTTGATTTCTTCAATCAATGCGGGAACGTTTTCAAGGGTATAAACTGCTTTTAAGTCGAAAGGGCCTATTGGAAATTTTCTGTCCATGCGTTTTTTAAATTTCTTTCAAGAAATATAAGATTCTTCAAAGAGTGTAAAGGGATGAATTTTTAAATCTTTTCCACACCCTTTCTTACAAACATGATTAGATTTTTAAATTTAGTTTATAGTTATAGGCAGTGTGGATTTGTGGATAACAAACTTTTCTTTTTTTTAAACAATGCTTGACCAAACAATGTGGATAGCAATGTTGAAAATCTAACGTCTATTTTTAACGACTTACAAAAATTTTAAAAATGTTCTCCACAGGCACACACTCATTGTACATAACACCGCCCAAATTCGAGTTAACATCAAAAGTTATTCTTTTTGGATGTTGATTAGATCAGAACTTTGTGGAAACTTGTTTAGAACTTTTGGGATTTTGAATTATCCCGATGTTATACGAACTCTATCCACATAGTAATCCACATAAAATTCCCTTATGAAAGTAGTTGTTCAGCGCGTGAAAGAAGCCAGTGTTACCGTGGGTAACGAGATCACCGGTGTTATAGAAAACGGACTTTTGTTGTTGGTAGGCATCCATGCAGATGATGCCAACGATCAATTATCCTGGATGTGCGATAAGATTCTTAAACTGCGCATTTTTGAGGATGATGAAGGTAAAATGAACCGATCTGTCAGCGATGTAGGAGGCGGAATTCTCGTGGTTTCTCAATTCACTTTATATGGAGATGCCCGCAAGGGAACTCGTCCCAGTTTTATAGCTGCAGCCCGACCGGAAAAAGCCGAACCCATGTACGAGCAAATGATCGAGTACTTTAAATCGAATTCGAATCTGGAGATTCAAGGTGGCAAATTTGGAGCGATGATGGATGTGCATTTAATAAACGACGGTCCGGTTACCTTGATATTGGAGAAGTAAGTTGGCGGTTATTTTCATTTTTATTGATGGTGTTGGACTCGGAGAACGAGGGGCTAAAAATCCATTTTCGATTTCAAATTACGAGAGCTTTCAGATTCTTTCCGATGGAGATTTTTTTGAAGATCCTAAAATCATTCATCAACCTGATCATTTGTTCAAACCCATCGATGCTAATTTAGAAGTGGAAGGATTGCCCCAAAGTGGAACAGGTCAGACTACGATGTTTACCGGAGTAAATGCAAGTAAAGTAATAGGCAAGCATTTTGGGCCGTATCCACATTCGGGCATCAAACCATTATTGAAAGAGCAGAGTGTTTTTCATGCCGTTAAAGAAATGGGAAAAACGCCGTACTTCTTAAATGCCTATCCACCCATCTTTTTCGAAATCGCAGAAAAAAGAAACCGATGGAGTTGCACCACTTTAATGACAAAATCAGCGGGACTTCGACTCAATTCCATCAAAGAAATTGAAACCGAAGAAGCACTCACCGCCGAGATTGTTCAAAATGCCTGGCGCGATCGGCTGGATATCAACATCCCGAAAATCACAGCAACCGATGCAGCGCAACGATTATTAAATGTGGTTCCGGAGTACGATTTGTTGCTGTACGAATATTATCTCACCGATAAAGCCGGCCACAATAAAAGTGAAGCGGATGCCGAGCGGGTGTTAAAACCATTGGATGAATTTCTGTATCACATCCTCAAAAACATGCATTCATCGGATACCTTAGTGATCACCAGCGATCATGGTAATCTGGAAGATTTGTCGGTAAAAACTCACACCCGAAATGCCGTTCCATTGATGGTGTATGGAAACAAAGCCGATCAGTTTTCGGAAGTTGAAAGCTTGGTTGATGTTAAAGATGGGATATTGAAGGTGGTTTAGAATGTGGCATTTATGTGAAGGACTGAAGTCCTTCACTTGGGAAATGTAGAAATCAACAATTAAGAGAGAAACACCTCATCTACACCTGCACTCGAATAATGAGTTTCGGTGTATAAATGTCTTCTCCTAAAGGAGAAGGACTCGTTGATGATGACTTCATACATTCTCGAATTAAATACGCTTTGAATAACAATGATTTTCTAATTCCCCTCTATTGGAGGGGTGGCCACCGAATGGTGGACGGGGTGGTTTGGAACGAGGATGAAGTCCTTCACTTGGTAAATGTAGAAATCAACAATTAAGAGAGAAACACCTCATCTACACCTGCACTCGAATAATGAGTTTCGGTGCATAAATGTCTTCTCCTAAAGGAGAAGGACTTTTTAACTAGTAAAAAATCCAATCAAAGAGTAGCCTCTGTTATTGTAAGTGAGGATCGATAATGCTTTCAGCTTTGGTGATGGATGATGGGTTCGAAAGGATGTTTAACGGGTCGTCCAGATTCGCCGGATGGCGGAGTAGGATATGAACAGGTAGAGAGATAGTGAAATCATTCGCATTCAATTAAAGAATCAGCGTTGATGTATATTGGATTGCAGGGGATTATGTTTTGCCCTTTTATCCGTTTAGATCCTTCAGAAGTATCTTCAGGATGACTTTTTCTTTAGATCTCTCACTCCGTTCGAGATGACAAACTAAGGAGATATAATCAAATTTAGACTCCCGCCTTCACGCGAAAAACTTTGATTTTTTATAGCTTCGTATAAAAACATCGCTGTATTTACTACCTTCAATTCATGAAAAAAATCATCTTTTACAGCATTGGGACTCTAACCATTCTATATGGACTCCTACTCATCCCAAACTCGTCGGATATTCAAATCGAAACTAAGGGAGAAGAAACACCTTTTGTGTGGAATCAGGATGAGCGATGGAATGACCTTGAGGAGCAATTCAAACAAGTTCGAACTGCTGAATCAACTGAAATTGAATCAATGGTTGATGCTGGGATTGTATCTATCAACAATCTCTTAGAGGAATTTGAAAAAGAATCTTTTGAGGCCACTGATCAACGACTTGATCTTTTGCTTAATCAGTTTTTTGAGCTGGCTCCTTATGTTGCTGCTCAGGCTAATCAAGATCCTCGATTCTTTTCCATTTATGATCGGGCTCGGAGGGTAATAAAAAAGTCATCGATCCAATGGGATGTAAACCAATTCGAAACTCGTGCAGCACTATATAAAGTTCTTTTTGGGATGCGGGCTACGGTCGAAGAGGTACTTCTTCAATCAAAAAATGAAATTGAACCTGTGATTCATGTAACCGAAGAACCTTCTCAAACACCATCCACAACGTTATTTGGTATCAAAGTGCATAGCGGCGATTTACTGGTATCTCGAGGTGGAGCTGAAGTATCGGCATTGATCTCGCGTGGAAATGATTTTCCCGGCAACTTCTCACATGTGGCACTCATTTATGTGGATGCTGAAACGAACGAGGCTTTTCTTATCGAAGCACACATCGAACGTGGAGTAGCTGTTGCATCTGCAGAAGAATACATGAACGATGGTAAACAACGATTCATGGTGTTACGTCCGCGTGCGGATTTACCCGAATTAGAAGCTAACCCCATGCTTCCACATCTTGCAGCCAAAGATATGTTCGAGGAAGTTCAGGAGCGCCACATTCCATACGATTTTAAAATGAATTTTTTCGATCCCGAAGCCATGTTCTGCTCTGAAGTTGGTTCGTTTGCGTACAAAAACCGAGGAATTAAACTTTGGGAATCGGAATCGACAATTTCCTCAAAAGGAGTTATCCGTTTATTAAACACTTTTGGTGTTGAAAACTTTGTTACTCAAATGCCATCTGATCTGGAATACGATCCAAAATTATCGGTAGTAGCCGAGTGGAGGGATGCCGAAGCATTGTACGAAGATCATCTCTACAATGCCGTAATTGATGCCATGCTGGAATGTGCCGAAATGGAAGTAGAGATTAAGCCCAATTACTGGATCTTACCGGCTGTCAGATTGGTGAAAGGCTACAGCTTGGTACAAAATTTGAGGGGTAAAGAGGGACCGGTTCCGGAAGGGATGAATGCCACCCAAGCGTTAAAAAGTGATGCTTTTATTAATCGTCATGCCGAATTAAAAGCAATGACCGATCAGGATATCCGGAACTTTGAACAAGAAGAAAACTATCTGCCGCCATATTGGGAGATGTTTGAGTTTGCCCGCCAAAATGCGGGGTGTATCGAAAATCAAGAGTAAACATGAAAAAAAAGATTCAATTAGTATTGGGAAGTGGTGGTGCGAGAGGAATTGCACACATTGCCGTTATAGAAGAATTGGAAAAAACCGGACATGAGATTGTAGAAATAGTTGGCTGTTCGATGGGAGCCGTTATCGGTGGAATTTATGCTGCAGGACAGCTGGAGGATTACAAAAAGTGGCTGTTTTCACTCGATCGGAATCAGGTGTTCGATCTCACCGATTTCACGTTCAAAAAACAGGGCTTTGTAAAAGGAGAAAAGATATTTGCCAAACATCGAGAGATGACAGGCGATCTGAATATTGAGGATTTTAAGATTCCGTTTACTGCCATTGCCGCTGATGTTCGCGAAGGCAAAGAAGTTCTGTTTAAGAAAGGTGATTTATATAAAGCGCTTCGGGCTTCAGTTTCTATTCCGGGTGTATTTGTACCCGTTGAGCATAAAAACCGTTTACTGGTTGATGGTGGAATTTTGAATCCTCTACCTTTAAATGTGATGAAGAAACGAGAAGATGCAACCTTAGTGGCCGTCGATTTAAATTCATTCGGGAATCCCTTAATTGATGAGATCGTAGAGGATGAAGAAAAATCCCCGAAATGGTTCGAGCAACTAATTCCGGATAACATCATTCAAAAAACACGTTTTGAAACCAAAAAAGGGGATTCGTTATCCGTGTTTGATCTCATGGAAAGCACCTTTGTGCTCACTCAGGATCGCCTTAAAGATTTGATGATTAAAGTGTATCCACCTGATGTGTTGGTGAACATCCCAAGAAAAACGTGTAGTACCTTTGAGTTTTGGAAAGCTGAATACGTGTATAATTGTGGATTACAAGCTTTCAAAAATTCACTAAACGAAATTCCGGCTGTGCCCGATATCTAGGCATACATAATTTGAGAATGACTCTGATTTAAATCATATTCTCGTGATTAATAAAATGGAGTCATCAATGAGTAAACCTTACATCTTAGCCATCGACCAAGGCACCACCAGCTCACGTGCCATTGTGTTCGATCATACCGGAAGCATAAAATCGGTAGCCCAAAAAGAATTTAAACAACACTTCCCCAATGATGGTTGGGTGGAACACGACCCAATAGAGATTTGGAAAACCCAGGCGGGAGTTGTAGCTGAAGCTATTTCGGCAGTCGGTGCAAATGGAAAAAATATTGCTGCTATTGGGATCACCAATCAACGCGAAACCACCGTTGTTTGGGATCGAGAAACCGGAAAACCGGTGTACAATGCTATCGTTTGGCAAGATCGCCGGACTTCCGATTATTGCGACTCGCTAAAAGAGCAAGGCTGGACCGAGAAATTTAAAGCCAAAACAGGCTTAATCATCGACAGTTATTTTTCGGGCACTAAAGTTCGATGGATTCTCGAAAATGTGGATGGAGCTCGCGAAAAAGCAGAACAAGGAAAATTGGCTTTTGGTACCATCGACTCATGGCTGGTTTGGAATTTCACTAATGGCGAAAAACATATCACCGATGTGACGAATGCTTCCCGAACTATGTTGTATAACATCCGTGAAGGGAAATGGGATGAAGAGCTTCTTGATTTGATGAATATCCCCGCAAGCATGTTGCCCGAAGTAAAAAGCTCGAGCGAAGTCTATGGCCACACTAAAACCACCATTTTTGCCCACGAAGTACCCATTGCCGGTATAGCGGGCGATCAACAAGCCGCCATGTTTGGTCAGATGTGTATCCAACCCGGAATGCTCAAAAACACCTATGGCACAGGGTCTTTTATCATGTTTAACACTGGGGAAGAAGCCATCACTTCAGAAAACAACTTACTCACGACCATTGGTTATGGCTTAAACGGCAAAACAACGTATGCACTCGAAGGCAGTATTTTTATAGCCGGCGCTGTGGTACAGTGGTTACGTGATGGACTGGGCATCATTAAGTCTTCGGGAGATATCGAAAAGCTGGCACTAACCGAAAAGGATAATGGTGGAGTGTATCTAGTTCCTGCATTTGCAGGTTTGGGAGCGCCACATTGGGATCAGCGAGCGCGTGGTTCGATGTTTGGCTTAACCCGTGGAACTACGGCCGGCCACATTGCCCGAGCGGCTCTCGAAGGCATTGCCTATCAGGTAAAAGATGTGCTTTCTGCGATGGAAGCAGATTCAGGAATTAAGATCAAAGAATTACGGGTTGATGGCGGCGCAACCGTTAACGATACCTTAATGCAGTTTCAGTCGGATATTCTGCAAATTCCGATTGTCCGACCAAAAGTGCTGGAAACCACGGCACTCGGAGCCGCTTACTTAGCCGGGTTGGCGGTCGGCTTCTGGAAAGACACTAATGAAACCAAAACACAATGGCAGGAAGATAAACGCTTTGAACCATCGATGAGCGAAGACCAAGCGAAAACGCTGCTTCATAAATGGAACAAAGCCGTTCAGAAAAGTAAAGGATGGATTGAATAAACAATGGAAATTAACGACCCCATCTGTCTTCCTCCGCCAGTTGGCGGAGGAAGGACTCTTTAGATGACATGAAACTATATCAACGAATACTCCTTTTGCTTGTTGGAGGAGACAGAGGAGGTCAGAAAACGCGAATATTGTTCAATTTCATTTTCTTTGCTCTTGATTTTAAAATGAAAAGAAACAAATTCAATAATAATTAAAAGCCGAAATAAAACGACCCCATCTGTCTTCCTCCGCCAGTTGGCGGAGGAAGGACTCTTTAGATGGCTCGAAACAATATCAACGAATACACCTTTTGCCTGTTGGAGGTCAACAACAAAAAAATGAATGACATTTAGAAACCCCATTCATACTAAAGAGCTTCGTAGACAGCTAAGGAAATCTTCTACAGAGGCTGAACAACATTTTTGGGATGCGGTAAGAGGTAAACAGCTTCTAAATCTGAAGGTTCGAAGACAATATGGAATTGGTCCGTATATATTGGATTTTTACTTTCCCGAATTAAAAATAGCTGTAGAAATTGACGGCAAGATTCATCTTAAGCCAGAAGTAATTGCATCTGACAAGAATAAAGAAGCTTTTTTAAAAGAAAATGAAATTGAGTTACTAAGGTTTTCAAACGAAGACATCAACGAAAAAATGGATGAAGTTTTAAAACAACTGAGATTAAGTTTATTGTCGAAAATGGATAAAAGTGTTTAAAAGACCCCAGTTGGCGGGGAATGACTCTTTGATGACATGAAACTATAACAACGAGTTCTCCTCCTGCTTGTAGGAGGAGACAGAGGAGGTCAATAAAACGGAATTAAACTTTAAATAATAAACTGAAGAATTGTTTTACTACTCGAGAAATTTGATAATAAGTACAGATAAAAAATTAACGACCCCATCTGTCTTCTCCTTTAATAAGGGGAAGGACTTTCTGGATGACTCGAAACCATAACAACGAGTACTAATTATGCTTGTTGGAGGAGACAGACCTGTCTGCAGAAGTGCAGTTCGGTCCGCAGGCAGAGGAGGTCAGAAAGCTTGAAAGGATTAAATATTTTAACCACCAAACTATGAATCGTGCCCACTTTTTAAATACAATAAAGAATCAGAATCAATTCTGGGACGTGGTGATTATTGGTGGTGGTGCTACTGGCTTGGGTTGTGCGGTGGATGCAGCCTCTCGTGGATATACTACCGTTTTGTTAGATATGCACGATTTTGCCAAAGGGACTTCAAGTCGCAGTACAAAGTTGGTGCATGGTGGTGTTCGGTATCTGCAACAAGGAGATGTGTCGTTGGTGATTGAAGCATTGAAAGAGCGGGGTTTACTTATTCAAAATGCTCCACATTTGGTGAGCCACCAATCATTTATCGTGCCAAGTTATAAGTGGTGGAGCGGACCGTTTTATGGTGTGGGGATGAAGGTGTACGATATGCTGGCCGGCAAGCTGAACATCAAGAAATCGAAAAGCCTGAGTGAAGAAGAAACGCTTGAAAAAATTCCAACACTGGAAAAGGAAGGCTTATTGGGAGGCACCATTTATTACGACGGCCAATTTGATGATTCACGGCTGGCATTAAACCTCGCCCAAACAGCAGCGGATTACAACGCTCTTCCCATCAATTATATGAAAGTGACCGGATTGCTCAAGAATTCAGCCGGACTAATTGAAGGGGTTTCTGCAATGGATATGATTGATGGCGAATCGTACAAAATTAATGCTCGTGTAGTAATTAATGCGACTGGTATTTTTACCGATTCCATCATGAAAATGGATGACGAAGATCATTCAAACATCATCCAATGTGCACAAGGAATTCACTTGGTGTTGGATAAAGAGTTTTTACCAGGCGATGCAGCTATAATGGTCCCACATACCGATGATGGTCGGGTTCTGTTTGCCGTTCCTTGGCATGGTAAAGCACTGGTTGGCACCACAGATACTCCCATCGATAAACCCGATTTAGAACCACGAGCTCTGGAGGAAGAAATTGAATTCGTGCTTCGACATGCTGCTCGATATTTATCAAAAGATCCTACACGTGAAGATGTGAAAAGCGTATTTGCAGGACTGAGACCGTTGGTTAAACCAAGCGATTCTAAATCCACCTCAGAAATTTCGAGAAGTCATCATCTTCAGGTAAATGAATCGGGTTTAGTAACTATCACCGGGGGCAAGTGGACTACCTACCGCAAGATGGCCGAGGATACCATCGATCAAGCCGTGCTGGTTGCAGGATTACAGGAAACGCCGTGTGTTACCGAAGATTTGCGAATTCATGGTTGGCTCAAAAATGTAGATATGAACGATCATCTGCATGTGTATGGCTCGGATCGAGTGGGAATTGAGAAATTGATTAAAGAAAATCCTGAACTGGGAGAACAAATCCACTCTGATTTACCCTATGTAAAAGCTGAAATTATTTGGGCGATCCGAAATGAAATGGCCATCACCATCGACGATATCTTATCCCGACGAACCAGAATGTTATTGCTTGATGCACAAGCTGCGTTAGAATCTGCCGAGTTAGTTGCCGAGTATCTCGCCCGTGAATTGGGTAAAGATCAGACTTGGGTTAAACAGGAAGTAGCGGAATTTAAAGCACTAGCAAAAGAATATACTCTAACTTAAAAGATCAAAAATGGAAGCATATTTAGGAGAAATATTAGGCACTTTTCTACTCATTTTATTAGGGAATGGGGTTGTAGCAAACGTGTTATTAAAGGACACCAAAGGTAACGGAGCCGGTTGGGTTGTGATAACTCTAGCTTGGGGGTTTTCGGTATTTGTTGCTGTGTTTGTAGTTGCAGGAATCAGCGGGGCGCATATCAATCCTGCTGTGACCCTCGGTTTAGCTTTAGCCGGTAAATTTTCTTGGGACCTCGTGATGGGCTACATCCTTGCACAAATGATAGGCGCTATTTTAGGCGGATGTGTGGTTTGGCTTCACTACAAAGATCACTACGATATAACGGAAGAAGCCGATCTAAAACTAGCAACCTTTAGTACGGCTCCGGCTATCCGAAATACCATTTCAAACTTGATCTCTGAGGCGATCGGAACTTTTGTGTTGGTACTCGGCGTGTTATATATGGCTGCACCGGAAGTTGGATTAGGTGCTTTAGATGCGTTACCGGTTGCATTACTGGTTGTAGTAATTGGGATGTCGCTGGGGGGAACTACAGGCTATGCAATTAATCCTGCTCGTGATTTAGGTCCGAGAATTGCACATTTCATTTTACCCATTAAAGGTAAAGGTGATAGCGATTGGAGCTATAGCTGGATCCCCGTTGTTGGCCCAATTATTGGCGGAGCACTTGCCGCACTTTTATTTCTTCAGTTACCATTTTAAGCGGTGGATATGAGAAGTAATAAAAAACGATCGTGGACTTTTCTACTTGCTGAGTTTTTTGTGGTGTTTATCAGTGTGTCGGGAGCGTTTTATTTAGACACCGTGAAAGAGGATCGACAGCTGAAGGAAAATCAGATTAGGTATTACGAAACCTTTTTGATGAATTTGGAAATTGGAGCAGCAAAAATAGAACGTCTTCAAACGCAGATTGATACGTTGGTTTCTCAATCGCAAAATAATCCAAATTTTCAATTTCGTGTACGTCGTAATTTATCCTTTGTAAATAATCAGCTGATAATTCGTGCAGGGTTTGAAGAGCTAAATTTTTCGGTGATAACGCCTCAATATCTTAGAAACTTAGACGAGGGTTCAAATTTGATCACACGAGTGCAGCAACGATTAAACAATCTTGAATTTAGAACACAGGAATACCAGTTTTCAAATCAACAAGGAAGCATTTGAAAGTTGGTATAAAAATGAACTTCAGGCGATTTCGAATTTACTAAGTGCTCTAAGTCAGGCGGTAAATTATGGTGCTATTCCTGCAACTAAATCATTACTTGAGGAGCTGAAATAAAAAAAGCCCTCTATCTAAAAAGAGGGCTTTAAAAAGGTGTTAGGAAAGAGCCGATTTAATTCGGGCGAAGATATCGTTCACATCTCCGGTACCTTCAATAATTTTGGCTTGTCCGCGATCGGCATAATAGGCAAGTACCGGCGCAGTTTCTTTTTGATACACTTTCAACCTATTCTTTAGGCTTTCCTCGGTATCATCGCTTCGGCCTTCCCCTCTGGAAAGTACTCGACGAACGAGCTCCTCTTCAGGAACAGTTAATGCGATTACCTGAGCTTTACCGGTACCTTTTTCATTCAGAATTTTATCAAGCGATTCGGCTTGAAATACCGTTCTAGGGAAACCATCGAAAATGCAACCGTTAGAGTAGGTGTCTTCTTCGAGAGCTTCGGCTACGATTTCAACCACTACTTGATCTGGAACTAACTCGCCGGCATCGATAAAAGACTTCGCTTTTAAGCCTACAGGAGTTTCGTTTTTGATGGCTGCTCTGAAAATATTCCCGGTTGACAGGTGCGGCAAATTGTATTCATCAACAAGTTTTGCTGCTTGCGTACCTTTACCGGCGCCGGGAGGTCCGAATAATATAATGTTCATGGTAAATGTGTTGGGTAGGTGTGAGGAGTACAATGCAAGTAGCCCAAAACCTGAATTCAGGTTTTGAGCTAATCTAACATTTTAAAGTAATGGTAAAATTACTTCTTCTTGCCTTTGGTATCGCGCTCTTGAATACGAGCAGCTTTACCACGTAATTCGCGCAAGTAGAATAATTTAGCACGACGTACCTTACCACGACGTTTTACATCAACTTGTGCAATAAATGGTGAGTTGAACGGGAAAATACGCTCAACGCCAATGTTACCACTCATTTTACGTACAGTAAATGTGCGGTTTGGGCCACTGCCACGCATGGCAATAACAACACCCTGATACTGCTGAATTCTTTCTTTCTCACCTTCTTTTACGCGATAGTGAATATTCACTGTATCGCCGGCGATGAATTCTGGCAGATTATCAGCTACGAGCGATTGTTCAACTAATTTTAGCTTATCCATGGTTCTTATTGTTTAATCTCACCCATGTGAGATTGATTTGTTAATATTCTTTCTTAATCTGATTGTATAAATCCGGTCGTCGTTCTTTTGTCCGTTTAAGGGATTGCTCTTGTTGCCAGGCTTCAATTTTCTTGAAATTACCCGAGCGTAACACTTCCGGCACATCCATTCCTTTAAAACTTGCAGGCCGGGTATACACCGGAGCTTCCAGCATTCCGTCCTGAAAGGAATCTTTTAATGCACTTTCGGCATCGCCAATGGCACCGGGCAGCAATCGAACAATGGCATCAGTTATAACCATTGCCGGCAATTCGCCACCCGAGAGCACAAAATCACCAATCGAAAATTCTTTGGTGATTAGAGCTTCCCTTACTCGCTGATCTACGCCTTTGTAATGTCCACAAAGGATTATGATGTTCGTTTTTAACGAAAGTTCATTCGCATCTCCTTGATCAAACACCTTCCCGTCGGCGGCAGTAAATATGAGCTCATCATAACTACGTTGCGCAGTTAAATGTTCGATACAGCTAAAAATGGGTTGTGGAGTTAGCACCATTCCGGCGTCGCCGCCATAAGGGTAATCATCCACTTTTTTGTGTTTGTTCTCGGTGTAGTCTCTTAAATCATGCACATGAATTTCCACCAACTCTTTATCACGCGCACGTTTTACGATACTGTGATTGAGTGGCCCTTCAAGTAATGCCGGAACTGCCGAAATGATATCAATACGCATAGGTATTAATCCTCCAGCAGGTCTAAGTTTCTACACCGGATCGTAGTTGATGCGTCATCAATCGATTCCACAAATTGATCCACTAAAGGAATCATAAATGAGCCGGAAGTAGTGGCAACAACTATTACAAGTTGAGCACCATTGTCCAGTTCATCGTAAACCAATCCTCTTGATTGGTTGTTAGAGTCGATGACTTCGTAATCAATGTAGCTGGCTTCTGCTTCCAGGTGGAGTTGCATTTGCTCTGCGATCTTATTTTCAACAAAGATCGACTTTCCACGAAGGGCGTCGGCAGCGCTACGATCAGCGATATGGTCAAAATGTACAAAGAACGAAAAACGGCCATCCGCGCCTTCGGTTCTCACATGAGATACACGGCACGGAAAAAAATCTCCACGGTTGTTTTGCATGTACACCAGTTCAAGTTTCACAAACTCTTCAGGAGCTATAGCTTCGGTTTGAATCTTTAGCTCGCCTTTAAGTCCGTGCGATTTGGCCACAAAGCCAATCGAAGTAAAAGGTGATGTACTGGCACCTGCAACCATAGGAGCCTTAATTATTTATTCTGCTTTTTTAGATTCCCAAGCTGCAAGCACAGTTTTGCGCTCCTCAGCATCGGTTACAAATCCTTCAAGATCAGCTAGATCTGTGTTAGAAATGTGATCAGCAGCTTCTTTTGCAGTCATATCAACCGAAGTTTTAGCGGCTTCTTCGCTTGCTTCTTCAGCAGGCTCTTCGGCAACTTCTTCTTTAGTTTCTTCTGCAGCAGGCTCTTCTTCTTTCTTCTCTTCTTCAGCTGGTGCTTCTTCTGCTACTTCCTCAACTACAGGCTCTTCAGCCGGAGCTTCTTCGGTAGTTTCTGCTACTTCTTCAACGGCTTCGGTTTCTTCTGTTGATGTTTCCTCAACAGCTTCCTCAGCCACTTCTTCAGTAGTTTCCTCTGCAGCAACTTCTTCTGCTTCAGCAGCAGCTTCTTCGGCTACTTCTTTTGCAGCTTCCGCTGATTTGGTTTCAACCTGCTTTTTGAATTCTTTTTCTTCGGCAGCTAGTGCAGCTTTTACCTGATCGCGACGAGTAACTTCTTCGCCTTGCTTAGAATCGCGGTATGCTTTCCACTCTTGCATTGCTGCTTCAATCTCTTCGTCGCTTTTGCCCCACATTTTAAGGTGACGCTTGTAAAGCACGCCTTCGGTGCGAAGAATTTTGCGTACGGAGTCGGTTGGTTGAGCTCCGGTATCTAACCAATACATGATACGGTCTTCGTTCAGTATGGTCTCTTTCTTTTCGGTAACGCCATCAAATCGTCCTACTTGCTCAATAATACGGCCATCACGAGGTGAGCGGCTATCGGCAACTACGATATGATAAATAGGACGACGAATACGCCCTTTACGTTGAAGTCTGATTTTAATCAATGGTTATCTCCAGTGAGTTATGTTGTTATCTATTCTTTAGGAGCTTGGTATAATAATTTGTCATTTCGAATTCGGCGTATGCCGAAAGAGAAATCTAAAATTCCATTTTATAGATCACTAGATGTCTCACATTCGTTCGACATGACAATCAAATAAATGGTTATTTAACCACGCTCCAGTATGTCAATTTCTACTTGCCAAATGGCAGATTCTTAAGACCTTGCATGGCTCTACCCATTTTGCCCATTTTGGACATGGTCTTCATCATCTTTTTCATTTGTTCAAACTGTTTAATGAGATCGTTGATCTCCTTAACAGTGGTGCCAGAACCTGCGGCTATTCTTCGGCGTCTGCTTCCGTTGAGTATTCCTGGGTTCTGACGCTCTTCCGGCGTCATAGAATAGATTATGGCTTCGATGGGCTTAAAAGCGTCATCACTGAGATCTGCATTTTCTATTGCTTTGCTGGCGCCGGGGATCATAGAGACGAGGTCAGTAAAGTTCCCCATCTTTTTGATCTTTTGAATTTGATCCAGAAAATCTTCCAGATCGAATTTTTCAGAGCTGATGCGTTTTTGAAGGCGATCGGCCTCCTCAGCATCAAATTCTTTTTGAGCTTTTTCAACGAGTGAAACCACATCACCCATCCCCAAAATACGCTGAGCCATACGGTCAGGGTAGAACGGCGATAGTGCATCCAGCTTTTCGCCGGTGCTTACAAATTTGATTGGTTTGTCAACTACCGATTTGATTGAGAGAGCGGCACCACCACGGGTGTCACCATCAAGCTTGGTAAGAACCACGCCATCAAAATCGATACGATCGTTGAATGCTTTTGCTGTGTTAACAGCGTCCTGACCTGTCATAGAATCTACAACAAACAGGATTTCATCGGGCTTGATTGCGTCTTTGATATTCGCAATCTCGTCCATCATTTGCTCATCTACAGATAAACGACCGGCAGTATCGATGATCACCGTATCCATAGCCAAACTTTTCGCCATCGCAACGGCTTCTTTGGCAACCCGGATAGGGTCTTTTTGTTCGATCGAATACACCGGCACGTCGACAGACGTAGCGAGCGTTTTTAACTGGTTTACGGCAGCAGGGCGATAAACATCGGCGGCAGCAAGAAGAGGATTCCTTTTATGCTCCTGCTTGAGATATCGGGCAAGCTTTCCGGAGAAAGTGGTTTTACCCGACCCTTGTAAACCTGCGATTAAAATTACGGTTGGCGGAACGTGCGCTGTGGCTATATCCGATTTCTCTCCACCAAAAGTAGCAACCAGTTCGTCGTACACAATTTTTGTGAACTGTTGACCGGGATTTACTGAGGTGAGAACATCGGAACCAAGCACTTTGTCTTTAACGTCCGCCGTAAACTGACGAGCAACCTCCAGGTTCACATCGGCATCCAATAAGGCACGACGAATTTCACGTATAGTCTCGGCAATGTTTACCTCGGTAATACGCGCTTCGCCTTTAAGGCTTTGGAATGCTTTATCTAAATTGGAGGATAGATTCTCAAACATGAATCTTTATTTCTATCTAAACAGGATTAATCGTCAGTTTCAGAGCCTACAAAAATAAGGCTAAAAAGCGGGCTTATCAACAGCAATGTGGATAATTATTTTTGCCCTTGCTTCGCGGCGGGAATTATAAATTTTAAATCAATAGTGTCCTAAACGTTTTGAGTTTCTTTTAAATATAGCATTTCTAAGTCCGCAGGGTATATTATTTTCTATT